>CACJMB010000001.1 GCA_902594405.1 uncultured Pelagibacteraceae bacterium
ATCCAATCATAAATGAAATATATTTAAGCTTTTTATATTTTGTACTTTCTTTTGATGAAAGGATCAGCAAGAAAGGAATTAACATTAATAATGGGATGTAAAATGGTATAATTATTCTTTTATAAAATTCTTTAAGTATCGAACTTAAATTTCTTACAGAGCAGTTTTCTATTTTATCATATACAAAATCAGTTTTAATATTTTTTGTTTTATAAATTTTTTGCATACAAAAATATAAATTTAAAGTTGATACTTCTTGAGTTTTTTTATAAGTAGCAGAATTTGTTTCAGAATCATTAAGTGGAAATTGAGATTTAGAAAAGATCAAATTAGTAACATCATTATTTTTTCTAGTTATTGTTTCACCATCAATTAAAATTAAATAAGGAGTATTACCTATATTTTTAAATATTCCTTTTTTTGCATAAGTAATTTGAAATTCATTATTGCCCATTTCTTTTTTAACATAAATATTATATAGACTCCCTTTAGCATCCTTTTTTTCACTGAATATAGTCACTCCTTTAATAGTATCATTAAACTTTTGTGGTTTTATAAAATTTCCGAAAAAATTTACTTTTGACTCTCTTAAAAAAGATCTTGCAATGTCTTGTGAGTTAGGAACAATTATTGATGTTAAAAAAATTTGAATAATTGTCATTAAAATTGAAAATTTAAATATAAGATTTATCAATTCAATTTTATGCACACCAAAGTTCCAAAATATAATTAACTCGTTATTTGTCTCATATTTAATTGTGACATAGAACAGGCTAAAAAATAGAATAAAAGGGTATAGCTTACTTAGAGTTTTTGGAAAATGAAGAATAGAATAATTAATATAAATTAAATAATCTCTACCATCTTCAATCATTATATCGAGAAAATTAACTGCTTGAAAAACCCAAATAATTACACTCGAGCTAAAAAGTGCTATAGCAAAGAATATCAAGTAATCTATTAATAGTTTTCTAAATAATATTTTTTTCATTGAAAAATGATAATTTAAATATATATACCACTCTACTCGTAAAGAGTGTATTTAAAATTTATGTCAGTAACAATTAATTATAAAAAAAGTATATCAGCAAAAACTCTTTATAATCAGATTTTGTTTATTGACGAAAAATTCAATATTTCAACGATAAAAAAATACATTTTAAGCTCAGAATTTTCATTAATTACTGATTTAATAAAGACAAAAAGTTTGAAAAAAAAAATAATTACTTTTGAAATAAGTTCAAAAAAAAAAATAATTTTAGTTTCAATAAAAAAAAATATTTTAAGCTCAGAAGCAGAAAATTTAGGAGCAAAGTTTTATGAACAGTTTAAAGATTTTAAAAATAATCAGTATAATTTAAACTCAGATACAACCTCTAATCTATCAGACAAAATAGTTGGTTATTTTTTACACGGCTTAAAACTAAAATCATATAAATTTGATAAATATAAATCTAAAAAAGATAAAATAAATTTTTCAATTATTGTAAGTGGTAAAAATAAACCATCTCTTAATGATCAAATAAAATTTAAAGCAATAGAGGAGGGCACTTTTTACACAAGAGATTTAGTTTCCGAACCAGGGAATGTTTTGCACCCTGACGAATATGCAAAAAGATTAAAAACACTTAAAAAAAATGGTTTAAATGTAAAAATTTATGATGAAAAGAAATTAAAAAAGTTAGGTATGAATACTCTACTAGGTGTCGGACAAGGGAGTATTAGAGGCTCTTATTTAGTTACAATAGAATGGAATGGATTAAAAAATAATACTAAACCTGTAGCTTTTGTCGGTAAAGGAGTTTGTTTTGATACAGGTGGTATATCTTTAAAACCGGCTAAATTCATGGAGGACATGACTTATGATATGGCAGGGTCTGCAGTGGTTGTTGGTTTAATGAAAAGTTTAGCTTTGAGAAAAGCTAAAATAAATGCGGTAGGCGTTGTTGGTCTAGTTGAAAATATGCCAGGTGGTAATGCGCAAAGACCGGGTGATATTGTTAAATCTTACAGTGGAAAAACTGTTGAAGTCTTGAACACTGATGCTGAGGGACGGTTAGTATTAGCAGATGCATTAACTTATACTGAAAAAAAATTTAAACCAAAATTTATAGTTGATTTAGCGACTTTAACTGGAGCAATTATAGTTTCGTTGGGGTCTGAGTATGCAGGATTGTTTTCAAATGATGACAATTTATCGAAACAATTAATTAATGTTGGGGAGAAAGTAGAAGAAAAAGTTTGGAGAATGCCTCTTAATAAAAATTTTGACAAGTTAATTGATTCAAAAAATGCAGATATGCAAAATATTAATTATGTTGGGGGAGCAGGCTCTACAACAGCGGCACAATTCTTACAAAGATTTATATTAAATAAAACACCTTGGGCACACTTAGATATAGCAGGAATGGCATTTTCTAAATATGGAGGAGCATTAAATTCTGGTGGTGCAACAGGTTACGGAGTGAGATTATTAAACAAACTAATAGAGGATCATTATGAGTAATTTAGAACAAACATTATCAATTATAAAACCAGATGCAGTGGAGAGAAATATAGAGAACGAAATTAAAGAAATGTTTATATCTAATGGTTTTACAATTTTAAGAGAAAAAAAAATCCAAATTGAAAAATCAGAAGCTGAAAAATTTTATAAAGTTCATGAAACCAAACCATTCTATAATGATTTATGTGCATATTTATCATCAGGTCCGATTGTTGTAATGGTTCTTGAAAAAGATAATGCAGTTTTAGGGAATAGAGAATTAATGGGTGCTACAAATCCAGAAGATGCAGAAGAAGGTACTATTAGAAAAAAATACGGTATTTCAATAGACAAAAACTCGGTCCACGGATCAGATAGTGCTGAAAATGCTAAAATTGAAATAGATTTTTTCTTTAAAGATTAAAAACTTTTAATATAGCTTTTGGGTATAGTTTGTGCTCTTGAACTAAAATTTTTTTAGCAAGAGAAGACTCAGTATCTTTTTTTGAAATTTTTACTTTCTTTTGTAGAATAATCTTACCCGAGTCCAATCTTGCATTTACAAAATGAACAGTGCATCCTGAGTATTTTTCCTTATTATTTAATACTCTTTGGTGAGTATTTAATCCTTTATATTTAGGAAGTAAAGAGGGATGAATATTTAAAATTTTTCCTTTAAAATTTTTTATAAAATTTTTTGACAAAATTTTCATAAATCCAGCTAGACAAATCATTTCAATATTATTTTTTTTTAAGATAGAAAGTAGATTATTTTCACTTAATTTTTTGTTTTTAAAATTTAAAACTTTTTTTTTAATTTTAAATTTTTTGGCATAATTTAAACCCTTTGCTTTAGAGTTATTTGAAACAATAAAGTTAATTGATACAGGAGATAATTTAGTTTTAGAAAATTTAATTAAAGATTTTAAGTTACTGCCTGTCCCTGAAATAAATACAGCTGTTCTAATTCTATTGATACCAGTTGATAGAACCATTTAACTTAACTTTGTTTTTACCATTTAAAATTTTTCCAATAACATATGGTCTGTATTCTTTTGAAAAAAATTTACTTATTTTTTTTAAATTTTTACTTTCAACAATAAGACAAAAACCAACTCCACAATTAAATGTTTTCAGCATTTCTTTATCAGAAATTCCATTATTTTTAAGCCAATTAAATATTTTAGAAGTTTTAATTTTATCTAAACTTACATGTGCAGAGAGCTTATCTGGTATAATTCTTTTAATATTATCAGACAAACCTCCCCCAGTTATATTTGCACAGCCATTTATTAAGTTGCTGTTTATCAAATTCATTATTTCTTTAACATATATTTTAGTTGGTTTTAGAAGCTCAGATTTTAAAAATTTATTTTTTTTAATATTTATTTTTTTTTGTTTTAATAAATATCTTACAAGAGAATACCCATTTGAATGTAAACCACTTGATGGAATTGCAACTATAAGATTATTTTTTTTTATTTTATTTTTATTTAAAATTCTATTCTTTCCTACAACTCCTACAGCAAACCCTGCGATATCAAATTTACCTTTTTCATACGTACCTGGCATTTCAGCTGTTTCTCCGCCGACGAGCTCACATTCTGATTGATCACAACCTTTGTTAATCCCTTTTATTATTGCTTTAAGTTTTTTAAGATCAATTTTATTTATTGATATATAATCTAAAAAAAGCAAAGGCTTAGCTCCCTGAACGATTAAATCATTTACACTCATAGCAACCAAGTCAATTCCAATGGTATCAAATTTATTTAACGTATTAGCAATTTCAATTTTGGTTCCCACACCATCAGTGCAAGCTACGATTTTAGGTTGTTTAATATTACTTGGTATATTTGTTATTGATCCAAAGCCACCTATGCTTGAAAACTTTTTTTTGCCTCTTTTTTTTGCTGAAATTGTAGAAATGAAATCAACAAACTTGTCTGCAGCTTTGATATTAACTCCACTTTTTTTATAGGTAAAATTTTTTTTATTCATTAATATGTTTTATGAAATTTATTTCTCAACTTTATAATTTAAGACTTTTATATATTTTTTTTTTGTTTCTTGCTTTAATAAATATTTTCTTTTCCACAGGAAAAGGTCATGCAAAAACATTTTCTGTAAATGATATTGAAATCTCAACACCTTTTGCAATAAATTTTAATAAAAATGAAATTATAGATAAAGGATTTGTAGAGGCATTTAATGAACTAATTTTTTCAATTGTCCAAAGCAAAGATCAAATAAAATTAAAAAAAACACCAATTAATCAAATAAAAGGAATGATAGAAACTTTCTCTATTAAGGAAGAAAAGTTCATCAATGAAATTTACTATCTTGTCCTGAATGTTTCATTTAATAAAAAAAAAATATTCGAATTATTAGAGACAAAAAATATATTTCCTTCTTTACCTGTAAAGAAAGATTTTTTATTCATTCCAGTTTTTGTTGATCAGAATAAAAATCAAGTTTCAATGTTCTCTGAGAATAAATTATTTTCCAGCTGGAATTTAAATAACAAAAAATACAGTCTTTTAAATTATATCTTACCCACTCAAGATCTTGATGATTTTAGTTTAATAAAAAGAAATATTAATAATTTAGAAACTTATGACTTCAAAGAAATTATAAATAAATACAATATGAATGATCACATAATTATGATTGTGTTTAAAGATGATAATAAAATAAGAGTACTTAATAAAATTTTTTTCAATCAAAAAAATAATTTAAAAAATTTAAATTATACAGAAGTTAATTTTGACGATGAAGAACAGATATTTAAATTTATTGATAATTTAAAATTAGTTTATGAAGATTTTTGGAAATCACAAAATCAAATTAATACCTCAGTAAAACTATCTTTAAATATTTCTATAGATAATTCTAATAATATAAAAATTAATAAATTTGAAAAAATTTTATCTAATATGGATTTGATATATAATTCATATATTTATAAATTTGATAATCAAAACAATTATTATAAAGTTATTTTTAATGGAACACCTGATAAATTTTTAGAAGTTATGAGTTATCAAAATTATTATTTTGAAATTAAAAATAAAATTTGGGTTTTAAATGACAAATCTTAATCAGCAAATACTTAAATTTGATTACGAGCAAAACTTTAAAGATCAGGATTTTTATGTTTCGAATAGCAACGAACATTCTTTTAGTCTTTTAAATAATTGGCCAAAATGGGATAAAAATTTTATAAACTTGATAGGTGAAAAGTTTTCAGGAAAAAGCCATTTAATAAATATATTTTTAAAAAAGCATGGAGGAATTAAAATAAATGCAGAAGATATTAATAATGATTTTCTTCAAAAAATTAAAATTTATGAAAATATTGTTGTTGAGGATTTAACTGAAAAAATAAATGAAAATTTATTATTTACACTTATCAATATAATAGATCAGGATAATAAGTATTTAATAGTAACCTCAACAATACCAATAGTTGACTTTAAATTTAAACTTAATGATCTAAGTTCAAGATCTGCTAATTTTATTTTATCTCAAATTGAAAAACCTGGTGATGATTTAATTTATGCATTAATACTAAAAAATCTTTCTGATCGTCAAATATCAATAGACCAAAAACTTATTGAGTTTATAATTAAGAGAATTGATAGAACTTATGGCAAAATTTCTGATTTCATATATAAAATCGACGAAATTAGTTTAAAAAGAAAGAAACCAATCGATTTTAAAATTATTAGAGAAGCATTAGAGGTTTAATTGAATAAATATAGAACACATAAGTGCAATGAATTAAGAAAAGAACATGTAGATAAAAAAATTTCTCTTGCAGGTTGGGTAAATAAAAAAAGAGACCATGGGAATTTATTATTCATTGATTTGAGAGACAATTACGGAATTACCCAATGTATAGTTGATAAAGATAATAAATATTTTTCTGAATTAGAAAAAATGCAATTAGAAACAGTAATTAAAGTCGAGGGAAAAGTTGTTAACAGATCAAAAGAAACAATTAATTCTGAAATTGATACAGGTGAAATAGAGGTTGTTATTGAGAAACATGAAATTTTGGGAACTTGTAAAGAGCTGCCCATGCCGGTCTTTAGCGATCAAGAATACGCAGAAGAAATAAGATTAAAATACAGATTCTTAGATTTAAGAAGAAAAAAAATTCATGAAAATATTATTTTAAGATCTAAAGTTATTTCATATATACGAAATGAAATGACTAAATTAGGTTTTTTAGAATTTCAAACACCAATTTTAACCTCATCTAGTCCAGAGGGTGCTAGAGATTTTTTAGTACCAAGTCGTTTAAATCCAGGAAAATTTTATGCACTACCTCAAGCTCCTCAGCAATTTAAACAATTAATAATGGTTTCGGGCTTTGATAGATACTTTCAAATTGCACCTTGTTTCAGAGATGAAGACGCAAGAGCGGACAGAAGTCCTGGGGAGTTTTATCAACTAGATTTAGAAATGTCATTTGTTGAACAAGAGGATGTATTTAATGTTGTTGAAAAGTTAATGGTTAATACATTTAAAAATTTTTCTACTAAAAAACTTATGTTTGATAAATTTCCAAAGATTTCATACAAGGAAGCAATGCTTAAATATGGTACTGACAAACCAGATTTAAGAAACCCGCTAATTGTGAATGATATAACTGAAATTTTTAACAGAGAAGATGTTTCATTTGAAATATTTAAAAAATTAGTAAAATCTGGATCTAAAGTAAGATGTATTATTACAAAAAATACGAAAGATAAGCCAAGAAGTTTTTTTGATAATATTGATAAATGGGCAAAAGAAGAAGGTGCTTCTGGTTTAGCTTATTTTACCCTTGAAAAAGATAAAGATATTTCAGCAAAAGGCCCTATAGGAAAATTCTTTTCTCAAGATGCATTGGCTGAAATCATCAAAAAAACAAACTGTGAAATAGGGGATAGTGTTTTCATGGCCTGTGGAAAACAAGATGAATTAGAAAAAATTACTGCACTAGCAAGAGATAAAATTGCAAAAGATCTAGATTTAATTGATGAAGATGTTTTTGCATTTTGCTGGATTGTAGACTATCCAATGTTTGAAAAAGATGAATCAACAGACAAGATTGAATTTAGTCACAATCCATTTTCAATGCCTCAAGGTGATTTAAGTGAAAAAGATTTTGAAAACCCATTAGACATACTTGCATATCAATATGACATAGTTTGTAATGGTATAGAATTATCTTCAGGAGCAATTAGAAATCATAAACCAGAACTTATGTATAAACTTTTCTCGATCGCAGGATATGATAAAAATCAAGTAGATGAAAAATTTAGCGGCATGATTAATGCATTAAGTTATGGCGCACCACCACATGGAGGAATAGCACCTGGTATTGATAGGATAGTAATGTTACTTGCTAATGAAAAAAATATTAGGGAAGTTACAATGTTTCCAATGAACCAAAACGCGCAAGATTTAATGATGAATGCACCATCTGAGGTAAATCTAGACCAATTGAAAGAATTAAATATAGCTTTAAAAACTAAAAAATAACTTATTTTTTACCTTTTAAACTTATTTTTACATCTGAAAGATCAACTAGATTTTTTTTATAATTATTTCTTACAAAACCTTTGCTAGTAATATCTTTTACAATTTTTAATAATTGGTTTTGATCATCTGAGTTTTGATCTTCTGTATTTATAGTATCATTTCCTCCTATTGCTGGAGTGTGGGCAAGATCTTCTCTATTTTGATATGAAATAGCTAGTTCTCTGAAAATATAATCTAAAATTGATGTAGCACTTAAAATTCTATCATTACCGTGGACTTTGCCAGATGGTTCAAATTTTGTACCAACAAATGCACTTATAAATTCATCTAACGGAACACCATATTGAAGGCCTAGAGAAACAGCAATTGCAAAATTATTCATTAAAGCTTTTACAAGTTCACCTTCTTTACTAGTATCAATAAATATTTCTCCAATTTTTCCGTCTTCATATTCTCCCGTATGTAGATAAACTTTGTGGTCACCAATAGTAGCTTTTTGAATATATCCTTTTCTTCTGTCAGGCATGCTAAATCTTTTACCAGACTTTTCGATAGCAGTGTTTATACTTGTGATTACACTTTCTTTATTTATCGGGCTTTTTTTATCTGTTTCGTTAATCACTTCTACCTTGTTGTTTTCAAGGATTTTATTATTTTTAGGGTCTAGACTTTTTGTTTTTCTGTTATCAAGTTTGACGTCTAAAACCTCAAATTTACCATCATCTCTTTTTTCTAAATTTTTTAACTCTGCCTCATTAATATCATCTAAATAATGATTTACTTTAAAGGTACAGGTATAATAAGTTTCAACTAAATACTTTGCCATTTAACCTCAATTTAAATTTTAATTTGAATAATGAATCAATTAATTTATATACATATTCATATTTTAGTCTAATTTAAATTTTACAATTTTTAATTGAATAAATAAAAAAATATTATGTTGACACTCTTAAGAAAAATTTTCACATGGTGGAATCAAGATACATTTGAAACAAGACTAAAAACTATTTTTTTTGGAACACTAGTTGGTACTGATCAACTAGGTAATAAATACTATGAGAGTAAAAACGGAAAAAGATGGGTTATCTATTCAAACACAATTGACGCATCAAAAATTCCTGTTGAATGGTATTCTTGGATACATTTTACACCAAATAAAATTGAGAAAAAACATACTTTAGAAAAATATGAATGGCAAAAACCTCATCAAGAAAATTTAACTGGGACTGACGCAGCATATTATCCAAATAAAAATCAAGATGGTATTAAAAAGAAATACTCAAGCTGGAAAGAATAATTTTAAATTAATCTATTTAGTTTTTTTATTTTATTTTTGCTTAGTTTTAAACTTAAATGCAAAAAGTAATTTAGAGGGAACTTTTACTGATATAAAAATTTTAGATAAAATAAGTTCTAAAAACACTTTACTTAAACTTAAAAATGGAGAATTAATAAAGTTTAAAGATTTATCAATTAAAAGTCTAAAATGTAAAAATTCAGAATTTGATGATAATCCAGAAATAACTGCTTATATGCAAGTTCGAGATTTGACTAATAAAAATAATGATGAAGTTTTTGTTTTTAATGGTTGGATGTTTTCATCAAGTCCATCAATCGCACCTTTTGATCATCCTGTTTACGATGTTTGGCTTGTAAAATGTTATTAAACTATTGAATCTTTATCTAGCCAACTAACGTTAAAATCTGAATTAATAAATTTTTTATGGTTTAGTAATTTTTTATGTAGAGGTATTGTTGTGGTTATTCCTTCAATGACAAATTCATCTAAAGATCTATTCATTCTTTGAATTGCTTCTGTTCTGTTTCTTCCATGACAAATTAACTTACACACCATACTATCGTAATAGGGTGTTACCTTATATCCTTGAAATATTGCGCCATCTACTCTTGTTCTAAAACCAGATGGTTGATGACACATAGTAATAACTCCAGGCGAAGGCTGAAAGTTTTTACTAGCATCCTCAGCATTTATTCTACATTCAATAGCATGTCCTCTAGGATTTATATCGCTTTGTTTCAAAGCTGTTTCTCCTGAAAAAGCAATCCAAATTTGCTCTTTAATAATATCAATGCCAGTAACCATCTCAGTTACAGGATGCTCAACTTGGACTCTTGTATTCATTTCAAGGAAATAAAATTTTCCATCTTCATATATAAATTCAACAGTACCAGCTCCCATATAACCTATTTTAGCTACCATTTTTACTGTTCTTTCAAATAAATCTTTTCTTATTTCATCATTTAAAACTGGACTTGGTGTTTCTTCTATAAGTTTTTGATGCCTTCTTTGAACCGAACAATCTCTCTCATGTAGGTGAACTGCTCTATTTTTTCCAGCTAATATTTGAACCTCAATATGTCTTGGATTTTGAAAAAATTTTTCAATATATACTTCATCATTACCAAAGTATTTTTGTGCTTCTGATTTTGCGGTTGAAAACAGCGTTTCAAATTCTTCTTCCTTGTAAACTATCTTCATACCTTTACCTCCACCTCCACCTGAAGCTTTTATTAGAACAGGAAAACCAATTTTTTTACAAAGTTCTTTTGCTTCAGATACATCTTTTACTCCTCCCTCTGACCCTTCAATAACAGGCAATCCATTTTCTTTAGCTATTTTTTTTGCTTGGATTTTATCACCCATCATTTCTATATGTTTTGATGAAGCTCCAATAAAGTTAATTTTGTTCTCTTCTAAAATTCTTGCAAAATTTGCATTTTCAGAAAGAAAACCGTATCCAGGATGAACAGCATCAGCATTTGTAAGTTCTATTGCTGACATTAATGCTGGAATATTTAAATAACTATTTGCTGGTTGATGAGAACCTATACAAACACTTTCATCTGCCATCCTTACATGCATACTTTCTCTATCCACATCTGAATGAACAGCGACTGTAGGTATTCCCCATTCTTTACATGCTCTAATAATTCTAACTGCAATTTCCCCACGGTTTGCAATTAAAATTTTTTTAAACATTATTTATTCTAGGATAATAATAGTTTGACCAAACTCTACAGGTTGGCCATCTTCAACACAAATTTCTTTTACTATACCATCTGCTGTTGAAGGAACATGATTCATGGTTTTCATTGCCTCAACAATCATTATTGTATCACCTTTTTTAACTTTTTTTCCAATCTCAACAAATTTTTTAGCACCTGGTTCTGGAGCATGATAGGCAGTTCCAATTATAGGTGAAGCAATTTCAGTTCCTGATTTAATATTTTGAGTTTGAGTAGGTGTTGAATTTGATGCAGGTGATGAAGACGAAATAACTTGAGGTTGATTACTTATTGAAACATTATTTTTTGATACTTTAATTTTTGTATCCTTTTCAGTGATCTCTATTTCAGTAAGATTGAATTCTTTTAAATAATCACTTAATTCTTTAATTATTTTTTTATCTATTTTCATTATGCAAAGTCTTTTGTAATGAAATTATGGCCAAAATATATCCTTCAGCACCTAATCCAAAAATTCCTCCGGTTACGACACCACTTATAAGTGATTTATGTCTAAATTCTTCTCTTTTATAAATATTAGATAAATGTAGCTCGATTATTGGTTTTTTAAATAAATCTAGAGCATCTCTTATAGCCACAGAAGTATGAGTAAATGCAGCTGCATTTATAATCATACCATCAAATTTTTTCCTAGCATCTTGAATAATATTAACAAGCTCCCCTTCAACATTAGATTGAGCAAATTCAACATCAAGACCAATTTCTTTCGCTTTTTTAGAACAATTTTCTTTAAGTTGGTCATACGTAGTTGATCCATATTGTGATTGTTCTCTTTCTCCTAATAGATTAAGATTTGGACCGTTAATAATAATTATTTTATTATTCATTCAGCACTTATATACGATGAAAAAAATAAAAAAAATAAAAATCAAAATAAATGGTAAAATCAAATCTATAATTGAAGATTCTAATCTCTCTATGGTGTTAAAAAATCTAAAAATACCATTAAATAAAGTAGCAATTGAGCTCAATGAGGAAATAATAGATAAAAAAAAAATTAATAAAATAAAATTAAATAAAAATGATAAAATCGAAATAGTTCATTTTATTGGAGGCGGTTAACTTGAAAAAAGATAGTCTAATTATTGCGAATAAAAAATTTAATTCCAGATTAATTGTTGGAACAGGAAAATATAAAAGCATGTCAGAGTGCGCAAAAGCAATTAAGCTTTCCGGAGCAGAAATTGTAACAGTTGCCGTAAGAAGGGTTAATATTTCAGATAAAAATAAGCCTTTGCTTATGGATTATATTGATCCAAAAAAAATTACATATTTACCCAATACTGCTGGATGCTTTAATTCAAAAGAAGCCTTGAGGACTTTAAGATTAGCAAGAGAAATAGGTGGTTGGAAGTTAGTTAAATTAGAAGTTTTAGGAGATAAAAAGAATTTATTTCCTGACATGATTGAAACTTTAAAATCTACAGAAGTTCTCGCTAAAGAAGGTTTTAAGGTTATGGTTTATTGTAATGACGATCCTTTAATGGCTAAGCGTTTAGAGAATTCAGGTGCTGACGCAATTATGCCCCTAGCTGCACCAATTGGATCAGGACTAGGCATACAAAACAAAATCAATATTCAAATAATTAGGAAACAAACCAAACTTCCATTAATTATTGATGCTGGTTTGGGTCAAGCTTCAGACGCTACAATTGCAATGGAATTAGGATGTGACGGAGTACTTGTTAACACTGCTATTGCAAAAGCAAAAAAACCATTTGAAATGGCTTTAGCTTTTAAAAATGCTGTTATTGCAGGAAGACAATCTTATAAATCTGGAAGAATAGATAAAATTTTAATGGGTAATCCATCCTCACCATCAAAAGGAATTATTTAGTCTTTTTATAATACCTTTTTTTATTATATTTTTTTTTATTAATCTTTTTATTTTCTTTTTTTTCTAAAAATTTATCTTCTTTATTTTGTGTTTCTAAATTTTTTAATTTTTCATAATATTCTATTAGCTCTATCGTCTTTTTGGATTTATTTTTTATGTCTATAATGTACTCAGGTATAATTAATGAATTATCACTAATAATATCTATTTTCATTTTATTTTTTTTCTCAAAATAAGTTAAGTCATTAACAAAATTTTCTTTAAGGAAATCTGAAATTTTTTTACAAACTTTTAATTCAACAAATTTAGCTTTGTTAATTACAGCTTTTAACTCAACAATTTTTAAAAGTTTTTGAGCAAAAGACTCGTCTGTTAATGTAACTTTCCATTTTATTGCGCTTTCCCTCAGTCTTTGTCTTGACATCTCCAGAAGACCAAAATTACTTATTCTTCCAATTTGAATTCTAGCTCTATCTGACCTGCATTTTTCTTTAAGTTTTCTTTCTACTAACCTCCTATTTCCATAACTTAGCATATCAATAAAATCTATAATGATTAAACCAGACAAATCTCTTATCTTTATTTGTCTTGCAATTTCTTCTGCAGCTTCAATATTCGTATCTAGAGCAGTGCTTTCAACATTTTTTCCTTTTATTGAACTTCCAGAATTTATATCGATAGAAACTAAAGCCTCTGTCGGGTTAATAACCAAATATCCTCCTGACTTTAGTTTAATTTCAGAGTCAAAAATTTGATTTAACTTTTGTTCGATATTTTCTTGAATAAATAGTGGAATTTTTCCTCTATATTTTTTTACTTTTTTGACATTTGAAGGCATCATTGTTTTCATAAATGATTGAGCTTTTTTGTAACCCTCGTTTCCTTCCACAATTATATTTTGAGTATTTTCGTCAAACATATCTCTTAAAGTTCTTTTAATTATTTCACTTTCTTGATGTATTAAAGAAGGAGCAATAGAGTTGATTGCATTTTCTTTTATTTGACTCCAAGTATTAATCAAAGTTGTTAAATCATTATTTATTTCATTTTTTGTTTTATTACTTCCAGCTGTTCTAACAATTAATCCCATCTCTCTCGGTATTTCAATTTCATTCAAAATAGATCTTATTTTTTTTCTATCAGCTGGATTAAATATTTTTCTTGATATACCTCCACCTTTAGGAGTGTTTGGCATCAGTACTATATATTTACCAGCAATAGAAATAAATGTGCTTAGTGCAGCACCTTTTTGACCTCTTTCATCTTTTAAAACTTGTACAAGAATTACCTGGTTGGGTTTAATTACTTCCTGAATTTTATATCTTTTAAATTTAAATTTATGCTCCTTTTTTTTTTCTTTTAAATCATCTGAATTTTCCTTTTCAGTAATATTTTCTTTATTGTTTGAATCTTCTTCTGTTTGTTCTTCTGATATCTTTTCTATAGGATCATCAATTTCTAGTTTTCCTTCAGCAATATTTTCCTCTTCTTTAGCCTGAACTTCTCTTGAAAGTTCTTCTCTAGCTTTTTCTTCCTCCTCTTTAATTCTTTCTAAATCTGCTTTTGGTATCTGATAATAATCTGATTGAATATCATTAAAAGATAAAAACCCATGCCTCTCTCTTCCAAAATCAACAAAGGCTGCTTGTAAAGAGGGTTCAATTCTACTTACTTTGCCTAAATAAATATTATTTTTAATTAAGTTATTTTTTAAACCTTCGTACTCGTAATCTTCAATATTTTCACCTGATTTAAGAACAACTCTAGTTTCGTTAGGATGCGAAGCATCGATATATAAATTTTTTTCCATAATTTTGTGAATGTTAATTTCATTAGTAATTTAATTTTTAAAATTTTGTTTAATTTTCTTGCCATATCTTTAACAAATTCCAAGATATAATGAAATTAAAATGAATAAATTTTTTAAAAATATCTTTATTTTAATTATTTCTTTTATTCTATTATCAGCAATTTCGATAATAAGTGTTTTATGGACTTATTCTAATGATTTACCAGATTATAAATTTCTTAAAAGTTACAAACCTCCTGTTTCCAGTAAAGTTTACTCTGGTAATGGTGATTTGGTGGCAGATTTTTCAAAGGAAAAAAGAGTATTTGTTCCATTTAATTCAATTCCAAAAAATGTAATTAATGCATTTTTGTCTGCTGAAGATAAAAATTTTTTTAAACATCCAGGCGTTGATGCTAAAGGTGTTATTAGAGCTGTAATAAATAATATTTCAAATTTTTTATCATCTAAAAGGTTAGAGGGAGCATCCACAATTACTCAACAGGTAGCAAAAAACTTTTTACTAACAAATGAAGTAAGTTTAAATAGGAAAATTAAAGAAGCAATTCTAGCTTTTAGAATAGAGAGAGCTTTATCTAAAGAAAGAATTCTAGAACTTTATCTAAACCAAATTTATCTTGGAAGTGGAGCATATGGAGTAGCCGCAGCAAGCTTAGAATATTTTGATAAATCTATTAAAGATTTAAATTACTCTGAAGCCGCTCTATTAGCAGCTTTACCAAAAGCGCCTAGCAGATATAATCCTTATAGAGATCCAGATATAGCAAAATTTAGAAGAAATTTAGTTTTAAAAAATTTGTTAGATAATAATTATTTAACCTCAGAATGGTATGAAAAACTTACGAAAGAGGAAATAATCTTAAAAAAAAATAAAAAAATTTATTTAGAAGATGCCCAATATTTTATTGAAGATGTGAGAAAGAGTGTAATTGAAACTTTAAGCTATGATAAAGTTTACAAACAAGGTTTTAATATCAATACTCCAATAGATTTAAATTTACAAACAATTGCAACAAAATCACTTAGAGATGGATTAATTGCATATGATAAAAGAAAGGGATGGAGAGGACCACTTACTAACAAGATTTATAATTCAGAATGGAAAAAAGATTTAGAAAAGTATAAATTAGAAAATTCAATTAATTGGAAATTAGCAATAGTCAAAAAGATAAATAAATTTTCAGCAGAAATAGAAACAGAAGATAATATCGAAGGTGTTATTGAATATCAGAGTATTTCTTGGACAAAAAAAGAATTTAATAAATTATTAAAACCTGGTGATATTATTTATGTTAAAAATCTTAAAGAAAATATTTTTAATTTACAACAATTACCAAAGGTAAATGGTGGAATTGCTGTGATGGATCCATTTACTGGCAGAGTTTTAGCACTAAGTGGTGGTTTTAGTTTTAAACAAAGTGAATTTAACAGAGCAACTCAAGCTAAAAGACAACCCGGATCAGCTTTTAAACCATTTGTTTACGCATTAGCCTTAGAGAACAATTTTACACCAACATCATTAGTTCTAGACGCACCATTGGTTTTAGACCAAGGAGATGATTTAAAAATGTGGAAACCAGAAAATTATGGAAAAAAATTTTATGGGCCTTCGACTTTAAGAGTTGGTTTGGAGAAATCTAGAAATTTAATGACAGTAAGAATAGCCCAAAATCTTGGTGTAGAGAAAATAGTTGATTTTTCAAAAGCATTAAAAATTTATGATAATCCAGAAGAACTTTTATCCATATCTTTGGGATCTGCTGAAACAACTTTATTAAAACTTACATCTGCTTATTCAGTTTTTGTTAATGGAGGAAAACTTGTTGAACCAATACTGATAGATAGAATTCAGGATAGTGAGGGAAATACTATTTTTAATAATGATAAAAGAAAATGTATTAATTGTGATCAAATTTCTTATTTAACAAACGATTATCCAGAGATTAGTAATAATTATACGCAAATTTTTTCTCCAGAAACAGCTTTTCAAATGACATCAATTTTAGAAGGAGTTGTTCAAAGAGGTACAGCTAAAAAACTAAAAGACTTAAATTTAAATATTGCAGGTAAAACTGGAACAACAAATAAAAATACAGATACTTGGTTTATAGGTTTTACCTCAAATGTACTAGTTGGAGTTTATGTTGGATCAGATAATCCAACTCCATTAGGAAAATATGAAACAGGATCCAAAACGGCTTTGCCAATATTCAAAAGTTTTATAAGTGATTCTATTAACAAAAATGATGCAAGACCATTTAAGGCTGCTAAAGGTACAGTGATGATGGTTGTTGACCCTTTAACAGGTCAAAAAGCAAAATTTAACTCAAAGAATACTATTATTGAGGTTTTTAAAAAAGAAAATGTGGTTGATGGAAAAGTACTTTATACAAATTCAGATAGATTAGATTCAAATAATATATTAAAGTTTTACTAATGGATAATAATTATGAAAATTTAAAAGAAGAGATTGAAAAGATAAATCAAAAAATACAGGAGTATCTTTGAAAAAAATAATATCCATTCAAAGCTGCAATCTTTAAACTCACAAATGCTGAGTGCCGATTTTTGGCAAGATAAAAGTAATTCTCAAAGAGTAATCAAAGAAAAGAAATTATATGAAGATTTAACTAATTCTTTAAATAATAATGTTGAAAAACTCAAAGATTTAGATGATTTGAGTCAACTAGCGCATGAAGAAGAGAATTTACAAGTTCAAAAAGAAGTTCTCCAAAATATTAAAGACTTAAGAAGTGAAGTTAAAAAAAATGAAATTAAATGTTTTTTATCTAATGAGGCAGACCCTTTAAATTGTTATATAGAAATACATGCTGGTGCTGGAGGTACAGAAAGTCAAGATTGGGCTGATATGTTAAGAAGAATGTATTTAAAATGGTCTGATAAAAAAAATTTTAAATCAAGTTTGATTAGCGAACATAGAGGTGACGAGGCTGGAATAAAGTCTGCAACAATTAAAATAGATGGTGATTATGTTTTTGGATGGTTAAAAAAAGAGTCAGGAATACATAGATTAGTTAGGATTTCTCCATTTGACTCAGGAGCAAGAAGGCACACAAGTTTTGCAAGTGTTTGGATTTATCCAGTTGTAGATGAAAATATAAATATAGAAATTTTAGAAAAAGATTTAAGAATAGACACCTATCGTTCCAGTGGAGCAGGTGGCCAGCATGTTAATACTACCGATAGCGCAGTTAGAATAACACATATTCCTTCAAAAATTGTTGTTCAATGTCAAAATGAAAGATCTCAACATAAAAATAAAGAAACATGCATGAATATGTTGAAAGCAAGATTATATGATT
Source organism: uncultured Pelagibacteraceae bacterium (assembly GCA_902594405.1). Taxonomy (GTDB): domain Bacteria; phylum Pseudomonadota; class Alphaproteobacteria; order Pelagibacterales; family Pelagibacteraceae; genus Pelagibacter. Next base: position 18,042 of record CACJMB010000001.1, read on the forward strand.
ATGAAATTAAAAAAAGAGAGGAAGAAAATCAAAATGTTGAAAGTTCTAAATCTGAAATAGGGTGGGGGCATCAAATTAGATCTTATGTTCTTCAACCTTACAGACTTGTAAAAGATAACAGAACTAGTTTTGAAAGCACTAGTCCTGATAAAGTATTAGATGGTGATATTGACGAATTTTTGGAACAATCGCTTTATAAATTAAATGAAAAATAATATTTTAAAATATTTTATTCTGCTTCTGTCAGTGTTTGTTATTTTGACAATTTACCTTAGCACCGTAGGTATAGAGACAGATAAATTTAATGATCAAATCAAAAAAAGAATTTTACTAATAAATAAAAAGATAGATATAGATTTAAAAAAAATTAAATTAACTCTAAATCCTTTAAAACTAAAAATCTATGCAAAAACAATTGGTACCACAGTATTTTTTGCAAAAAGACCTTTAGCATTAGAAAGCATTAAAACGCAAGTTTCGCTCAGTTCTTTAATTAAAAATAAGATTTCATCATCAAATATAGAGATAAAAACTAAGTCTATATTATTAAATGATTTAATTAAATTTATTCGTACAACAACCAACAAACCTGAATTATTTATATTAGAAAAAATTGTAAAAAAAGGTCATGTAATTATAGATCTAAGTTTGAACATCGATGAAAATGGTAAACTTAAAAATGATTATATTATTAAAGGTTTGATAAAAGATGGAAGTATTAATTTTTTAGATAGAGCTAATTTTAAAAATATAAATTTTAATTTCAATTTTCAAAAAGACAATTATCATTTTGATGAATTAAATTTTAAGACAGAAGAAGTAAATTTTATTTCAAAAAAACTTAATGTAAAAAGGAAAAAAAATAGCTTTTTAATTGATGCTATTGTTGAAAACGATGAATCAAGTTTAAATTCAAATATATTAAAATTATTAAATTTAAGTTTTGAAAATATAATTGTTGATGATGCTATATTTAAAACAAATAATGAATTTTCTTTGGAAATTGATGAAAAATTCAAAGTTAAAAATATTATTTTAAATTCTGATATAAATATTACTCAGCTAAAATATAAAAATTTAAATATAATTAATAAATATTTTCCAGATGTTGATGATTTAATTTTACTCGATAATCATAAATTAAATTTAAATTATAAGGACAAAAATTTATCAATTAACGGTGAGGGTCAAATTCAGCTAAATACTGGAGAAGTAGATGAAATTAAATATTTTATAAATAAAAAAGATAAGGATTTAAGTATAGATTCAGAATTATTTTTAAAAAATATAGTTTTAGAGCAGCAAGATTTTTTAAAAATTTTCTTCCCACAAGATAATAAAAAAATTGATTTTAATAATCAAAAATTAAAAATTAATTTTAAAAATAATAAACTTACTTTTTCAGGGTCTGGAAAATTCAAAATTGATAAAGATTTTGAATATATTGATTATTTAATTGAGAAAGAAAAAAACAAAATAAGTTTTAACACTAATTTAAATGTAAAAAATACAAAACTCATAATTGATAATATTAATTATGAAAAAAAAGATGATAGCCAAATGTATCTTCAAATTAATGGAGAAATTAAAAATAATAAAAATCTTAATATAAATAACTTTATTATTAATGAAGAAAATAATAACATTAAAATTAAGAATTTATCTCTTAACGATTCTAATCAAATAATAAAAATTGATCAGGCAAATTTTAATTATGTAGATACAGAAAATAAAAAAAATAATTACAATATAAAAAAAGTAGAAGGCCAAAAATATTTAATTGATGGCACTTTATTTAATGCAAATTCTTTAATTTCGAATTTGCTAGATGCTGATGATAAAAAAGAAAATAATCTTTTTGAAAATAATATAAGTATGGACCTTAATTTTGATGAAGTTTACTTAGATAAAATAAATTTTGTTAAGGATTTAAAAGGAAAGATAAATATTATTAATAACAAAGTAGAAGAAGCAGATATTTTAGCCTTTTATAACAATTCACAAAATATAAAATTTACAATTAAAACAAATAATCAAGATGAAAAAATTACCACCCTTTTCTCATCTAAGGCAAAACCCCTAGTAGATAGATATAAATTCATTAAAGGATTTAAAGATGATAGAGAGGGATATTTAGACTTTTACTCTTTGAAAAAAGATGGAGTATCAACTTCTAAATTAGTAATTGATAATTTTAAAGTTAAAGAAATTCCAGCGCTAGCTAAGTTGTTGGCTCTTGCATCTCTTCAAGGAATAGCGGACTTACTTACAGGAGAAGGGATTAGGTTTACAGATTTTGAAATGAATTTTTCTAATCAAGATAAACTAATGAAAATTGAAGAATTATATGCAATTGGTCCAGCAATATCTATTTTATTGGAAGGATACATTGAGGAGGATAAATTAATTAGTTTAAGAGGAACCTTGGTTCCAGCGACAACAATTAATAGATCTATCGCTTCAATACCTTTGCTTGGAGATTTATTGATTGGAAAGAAAGTAGGCGATGGTGTTTTTGGAGTCAGCTTTAAAATTAAAGGTCCTCCTAAGGATTTAGAAACTACTGTAAATCCTATAAAAACTCTAACACCCAGGTTTATTACTAGAACTTTGGAGAAAATTAAAAAAAATTAATTTAATTCTATTTTAATATGTCTTTTTTTTCCAAGGGAAAGTTTAAGATAATTATCTTTAAATAAATTTTTATTAATTTCGAATTTTTCATCTGAAATAACATCGTCATTAATTTTTACTGCATTTCCTTTTATAAGCCTTCTGATTTCGCTTTTCGAGTTTTCTAGTTTAGATAATAAAACAAGGTCTACTATATTTATTTTTTCCTCTATTTTATTTGATTGAATATTAATTTTAGGTAAGTTCGAACCCAGAGTATTTCCAGAGAAAGCTTCTTTTGCTGCTTGCTCAGAATTTTTAGCTGCTTCTTTTCCATGTAACATTTCTGTGGTTTTATTAGCAAGTAGTATTTTTAATTCATTTATATCTTTATCTTTAATTGTTTCTATTTCCTGAATTTCAATTTCAGTAAACATTTTTAAAAATTTAATTACATCTCTATCATCTATGTTTCTCCAAAATTGCCAATAATCATAAGCTGATAAGTATTTTTCATCTAACCAAATAGCCCCACTTTCAGTTTTTCCCATTTTAGCACCAGTTGCTAGTGTAATTAATGGAGTTGTTAAACCAAAAGTTTGGTTATTAGAATATCTTTTAATTAGCTCAACACCATTGACAATGTTTCCCCATTGATCTGAACCTCCGATTTGTAAGACACAATTTTCTTTCTTATTTAATTCAAGAAAATCATATGCTTGTAAAATCATATAATTAAACTCCATATAGCTTAGAGATTGTTCTCTATCTAATCTGAGTTTTACACTATCAAATGTTAGCATTCTATTTATAGTGAAATGTTTTCCGATATCTCTCAAAAACGAAATATAATTTAAATCTTTAAGCCAAGTATAATTGTTTACAAATATTGGCTTTGTATTCGGATCATCATTATCTAAAAATTTTTTTAAAATATTTTTGATATTTTTAATATTTTTTTCAATCTCATCCTCACTTAATATTTTTCTGGTTTTATCTTTACCAGATGGATCACCAATTCTTGTAGTTCCTCCACCAAGTAAAACTATTGGTCGGTGTCCATTTTTTTGAAGTAGTCGTAAACACATTATTTGAAGTAAGCTACCCACATGTAAGCTTTCAGCTGTACAATCAAAACCTATATAACCTTTTATCTTTTCTTCATCTAATTGTTTAGATAGGTCATCTTCACTTGTGCATTGATAGAAAAAACCTCTATCTTTAAATTCTTTTAAAAATTTATTCATAAGTTTATAGTTACAATATACAAATTTTTTTTAAAAAACATATCAATGAAAAAAAAATTATATACTGCAATTGGACTAATGAGTGGAACATCTATGGATGGTATTGATTTATCTATAATTAGTTCAGATGGATACGATGAATTTTCAAATATTTTAGATGATTATTATGAGTATGATAAAAATCTTCAGGATCAGTTAGTTCGATTAAGAGATTTAGTTTTAACAAAGAAAGACCTTTTACAAAATTCAGAAAAATTAAGAGAATTAGAGCGTAATTTAACTCTTTTTCATGCCGATGCAGTTAATAAATCATTAAAAAAATATAGAGATCCCATTGATTTGATAGGTTTTCATGGACAAACAATTTTTCATAACCCAAATGAGAAAATTACCAATCAATTAGGAGATGGGAAATTGTTATCTCAAATGGTCAAAAAAAAAGTCATTTATGATTTTAGACAAGCGGATATTCAAAATAATGGCCAAGGTGCACCTTTAACACCAATTTTCCATTATATTTTATCAAAAAAAATTAATAAAAATTTTAATGTTAAATTTCCAGTAGGTTTCTTAAATATTGGTGGTATCGCAAATGTTACAAAAGTTATTAATGACTCAGATAATTTCCAAAATAACCTTTATGCTTTTGATATAGGCCCTGGTAATTGTTTAATTGATGAATGGATAAGAAATAATTCTAATAAAAAATTTGATAAAAATGGTGAGCTAGCTAATGCAGGGAAAGTTGATCAATTAATTCTAAATCAGGCAATAGATAATTTTAAAATAAATTCTTACTGTCAATCATTGGATATTAAAAATTTCGATGTATCTTTTGCAAGAGGTTTATCGCTAGAAGATGGTTGTGCTACTATAACAGATTTTACAGCATATTTGATTACAGAAGGATTAAAACATGTTAGTCAAAAAAAAAGTATTACATTTTTACTTTGTGGTGGTGGTAGAAAAAATAGTAATTTAATTAATCGTATAAAAAATTACATATCAAATGAAAATAATATTACTTTGGAAATTATAGATAATTATAATTTAAATGGCGATTATATTGAATCCCAAGCATTTGCATTTTTAGCTATTAGGTCTTTTTTAAATTTACCAATTTCTTTTAGCACCACAACTGGATGTAAAGACTTTACAGTGGGTGGAAAACTTGTAGAAAATTTTTAATATAGTGCAGTTTCTTTTTTTATATATTTATCAAGATGTTTAACTAAAGCATCACTTGTTTTAGAAAAAAAATGATTAGCTTCTGATATTGCATTAAATTCAACTTTAATACCTTTTTGTGCACTCAATCTTTTGTCAAGTTCAGTAATATATTCTACTGGTACCAATTCATCTTTTTTACCATAAGCAATTAAGCCTGAAGTTGGGCATGGAGATAAAAAAGAAAAATCATAAACATTTGGTTGGGGTGAAATAGCTATAAATCTATTTATTTCAGGTCTTCTCATTAATAATTGCATTGCAATCAAAGATCCAAATGAAAATCCTGAAACCCAACATTGTGAATTGTCAAAATTTTCTCTTTCTAACCAATCTAAAGCTGCTGCTGCATCAGCAAGTTCACCTTGACCATTATCAAATTCTCCGTCGCTTTTACCAACACCTCTGAAATTTACTCTGCAAACTGAAAAATCATTATCCATAAATGTATGAAAAGTATCTACTACTACTTTATTATTCATAGTTCCTCCATATTGAGGATGGGGTTGTAATACTAAAGCAATTGGGGATGTATTTTTTTTACTTTTATAATATTTAGCCTCAAGTCTTCCTGCAGGACCAGGTATAAATATTTCTAAAATTTTGTTATCCATAAGCGATATTGATTATTATTCTCAAAAAAAATGTACGTTTATCATAAGTCAGCGACAATATGTTAGTTTTTTTTTATACTCTAAACTTGACCATTTTAGTCAGGTATGTATAAAAGCCCAGAATTTAAGGGTAAAAATGAAACTTACATCAAAAGGTAGATATGCTGTAATGGCATTAGTTGATTTAGCTAGGTTTGATAACATCAATCCAGTATCACTAAGAGACATATCATTAAGACAAGGTATATCTTTAGATTACCTAGAACAGATTTTTTCTAAATTAAAAAAAAATGAAATTGTTAAAAGTATTAGAGGAACTCAGGGAGGATATGTTCTTAACAAAAATCCAAACGATATAAAATTAACAAATATTTTCCATGCTGTAGATGAGAAAGTAAAAACTGTTCAATGTAAAAAAGAATCTAAAAAAGGATGTAACGGTAAAGCCACAAAATGTATAACTCACAATCTTTGGGATGAATTAGAGATTCACATAAACACATTCTTTGAAAATAAAAGCTTAAAAGATTTATTAAATAATAATAAAGAAACAAGAGTTTAGAATGGATAACAGACAAAAAGAGATAAATAATTTAAAAGACTATAAATATGGTTTTTCGACAGACATAGAAAATATTCAAGCTCCAAAAGGTTTGAATGAAGAGGTCATTAAATTTATATCTAATATTAAAAAAGAACCTGCATGGATGCTTGAGTTTAGACTAAAAGCTTTTGAAAGATTTAAAGTATTAAAAGAACCAGATTGGCAGAAACCTAAATTTCCAAAAATAGATTATCAAGATTTATATTATTACTCTGCACCTAAAAGCATGAAAGATAAACCAAAGAGCTTAGATGAACTGGATCCTAAACTTTTAGAAACTTATAAGAAACTTGGAATTCCTTTGCAAGAGCAAGCGAGATTAAATGGAATAGCCGTTGATGCTGTATTTGATTCAGTTTCTGTAGCTACTACTTTTAAAGATGAGTTAACAAAACAAGGAATTATATTTTGTCCTATATCAGAGGCAATTCAAAATTACCCTGAATTAGTCAAAAAATATTTAGGCTCTGTAATACCAACAAGTGATCATTTTTTTGCAACATTAAATTCAGCAGTTTTTACAGATGGTTCTTTTGTGTATATTCCAGAGGGTGTTAGGTGTCCAATGGAACTATCAACTTATTTTAGAATTAATGCATCTAATACAGGTCAATTTGAAAGAACTTTAATTATTGCAGATAAAGGAAGTTATGTTAGCTACTTAGAAGGATGTACAGCTCCAATGAGAGATGAAAATCAATTACATGCTGCTAATGTAGAACTAATTGCACTTGATGATGCGGAAATAAAATATTCAACTGTTCAAAATTGGTATCCAGGTGATCAAGATGGTAAAGGTGGAATTTATAATTTTGTAACAAAAAGAGGTTTATGCAAGGGAAAAAATTCAAAAATTTCATGGACACAAGTTGAAACAGGTTCTGCAATTACCTGGAAGTATCCTAGTTGTATTCTTAAAGGAGATAACTCTGTTGGTGAGTTTTATTCAATAGCTATTACTAACAATCATCAAAAAGCAGATACAGGTACCAAAATGATCCATCTAGGTAAAAATACTAAAAGTAAAATAATTTCTAAAGGAATATCAGCAGGTACTTCAGATATGACATATAGAGGTTTAGTTGATATTTCATCAAAAGCCAAAAATTCAACTAATTATACTCAGTGCGACTCTTTATTAATGGGTAACAAATGTGGAGCTCACACTGTTCCTTATATAAAAAATAAAAATTCTGAGTCCAATATTGCTCATGAGGCAACCACATCCAAGATTAGTGAAGAGCAGCTACATTATTGTCAACAAAGAGGATTAAATCCAGAGGAAGCTGTTGGCTTGATCGTTAACGGTTTTTGTAAGGAAGTGTTGCAGCAATTACCTATGGAATTTGCTGTAGAAGCCCAAAAACTCGTAGGTATTAGTCTGGAAGGAAGTGTGGGTTAATATGCTTAAAATAAATAATTTAAATGCAACAATAGATAATAAGTCAATTTTAAACGGGCTATCATTAAATATAAATCCCGGCGAGGTTCATGCAATTATGGGTCCTAATGGATCTGGAAAAAGCACATTATCAAATATTCTATCTGGAAAAAAAGGTTATGAAGTTTCTGGGGAAGTTCTTTTTGAAGAAAAAGATTTATTTGAACTTGAAACAGAGGAAAGAGCACATAAGGGTATATTTTTAGCTTTCCAATATCCTTTAGAAATTCCAGGTGTAAATACAAATATATTTTTAAAAACTTCTTTAAATGCTGTTAGAAAAGCTAGGGGTGAGAAAGAGCTTGATGCTATTGAGTTTCTAAAATTGGTAAAAGAAAAGTCTAAAGAATTAAAATTTGATGAGGAAAAATTAAACAGACAATTAAATGTTGGTTTTTCTGGAGGTGAAAAAAAGAAAAATGAAATTTTACAGATGTCGTTGCTAGCTCCAAAACTTTCAATTTTAGATGAAACAGATTCTGGTTTAGATATTGATGCTTTAAAGATTGTTGCAGATGGAGTTAACACATTAAGAGATAAAAATAATTCATTTTTAATTATTACACACTACCAAAGATTACTTGATTATATAAAACCTGACTTTGTTCATGTTTTGATGAATGGAAAAATTGTAAAATCTGGTGGCCCAGATTTAGCTTTAGAATTAGAGAAAAAAGGATACGAAAATTTTAATTAAATGAAAGAACAATTACAAAAAGATTTTTATAATAATATAAAAAATTTAAGTTTATCTCAAAAAGATATTGAGATAAAAAAATTTTGTTTAGATAATTTTATAGACAAAGGTTTTCCAAATAAAAAAGAAGAAGATTGGAAATTTTCAGATCTTAATCAAATAATAAAAAATAATATTGGAGAACTTAGTTTTTATAATGATCAAGCATCTACTAATAAAGTTGATACCTCTGTATTTGTAGATGGATTAGAGCACAATAAAATAGTTTTTATAAATGGTAGAATTGAAAAAATTGATTTTGAATATGAAAAAAAAGATCAAATAGAAATAATTGATCAATCAGAAACTATAAATGAATTCGAAAATAGCAATTCTTTATCTGACTTAAATAATGCCTTTACTAATAAATGTTTTAAAATATTGGTAAAAAAAGGTTATCAGTTATTAAAACCTCTAATTATCTATCATACAACAAATTCAAAAATTTGGTCTAAAAACATTAATCTACGACTTAATTTTGAACTAGATAAAGATAGCTCGTTAAGATTAATTGATTTGTTTAATGATACATCTGAAAAGAATTTTTTAAATATATTTTATAACTTTGAATTAAAGGAAAATGCTGTTTTAAAAAACTATAAAGTAGATAAATTTGAGAATAAAAATATTAAGTATTCTTTTAATAATATTGATCAAGATAAGAACAGTATTTCTGAAACATTTATTTTATCTTCTGGATCAAATTTTTCTAAAAATGAGATAAACTGTAATTTAAACGGAGTTTATGCATCAGCTTTTGTTAATGGTGTTTTTTCATTGAATAATGATAAACATCACGAAATTAGATCAATAATAAATCACTTAACTGAAAATACAAAAAGTTATCAATTAATAAAAAGTGTTTTAGAACAAAGCTCTAAAGCAGTGTATCAAGGCAAAATATTTGTAAATTCAGATGCTCAGAAAACTGATGGATACCAATTGAGCAAAGCAATATTGTTAAATAAAGAATCTGAGTTTAATGCCAAGCCAGAACTAGAAATTTATGCTGATGACGTTAAGTGTTCGCATGGTTCAGCATCAGGCAGTTTAAATGAAGACTCTATATTTTATTTAATGTCTAGAGGTTTAAGTTATCAGCAGTCAAGGGAGCTATTAATTAATGGTTTTCTGCTTGATGTTGTTGAAAAAATTACTGACTCGGAAATAAAAAACTTAATAAAAAATTTGCTTGGAATTAAAGAATGAATATTGATCAGATAAAAAAAGAATTTCCAATTTTTGACGAAAAAATTCAAAATAATGATCTAGTTTACTTAGATAGTGCAAATTCATCACAAAAACCAAAAATAGTTGTGGATAGAATTAATGAATTTTATACAAAACAATTTTCTAACGTTGGAAGAAGTGTTCATTATCTTGCTGTTGCAGCAACAAATTTATACGAAAACACAAGATCATCAGTTCAAAAATATATCAACGCTAAAGATAAAAATGAAATTGTTTTTACAAAAGGTGCTACAGAAGCATTAAATTTAGTTGCTAATACATTAGGCCAAAGTTACCTAAAGGAAGGTGATGAAGTATTAATTACGGAACTTGAGCATCATTCAAATTATGTGCCATGGCATTTCTTAAGAAAATCAAAAAATATAAAAATTAATTTTGCTGAAATAAATGAAGAAGGTGAAATTACACTTGAAGAAATAGAAAAGAAAATAACTCCAAAAACAAAATTAATTTCTATTACTCATCTGTCGAATGTGACAGGTGCAATTTTACCCGTAAAAGAAATTACCCAGCTTGCACATTCAAAAGGAATAATTGTTGTAGTCGATGGATGTCAGGGAGCGCCACATTTAAAATTAGATATGCAAGATTTAGATTGTGATTTCTATGCAATTTCATGTCACAAAATGTATGGACCTACAGGTTTAGGAGTTCTTTATGGTAAGAAAAAATGGTTAGAAGAATTACCTCCATACCAAGGTGGTGGAGGAATGATAAATGAAGTTAAAAAAGATAGTATTTCCTATGGCGAATTGCCAAACAAATACGAGGCGGGAACTATGGCCACAGCTCAAGTAATTGCTTTCGACCAATCAATAAAATTTCTAGAAAGCATTGGTATTGAAAATATCATGAAACACGAAGCAGACTTAGTTGAATACGGACAAGAGCTATTACAAAAAAATAACTCAGTTAAACTTATTGGAAATCCAAAAAATAAAGGAGGAGTTTTATCATTCACTATAGAAGGAGTTCACCCTCATGATATTGCAACTATCTTGGATGAAGATGGGGTTGCAATAAGAGCAGGACATCATTGTTGTCAAATTTTACATGATAAATTAAATATCCCAGCAAGTGCTAGAGCATCAGTTGGTGTTTATAATACAAAAGAAGATTTAGATCTGCTAAACGAGTCGATAAACAACTGTAAAAAAATATTTAACTTATAATGAATTTAAAAGAGTTATATCAAGAAATAATATTGGAACATGGTAAAAACCCAAGAAATCTTAGAAAGATAGAAGGTTTTAATAAAGATGCCAAAGGTAATAACCCTCTTTGTGGTGATAACGTTCATGTTTATTTAAAATTAAATGGACAAAAAATTGTAGAAGATGCATCCTTCGAAGGGAGTGGCTGTGCGATTTCAATGGCTTCAGCTTCTATAATGACAGATTTAATAAAGGGAAAAAATGAGCATGAAGCTAAAGAGATAGTAGAGGATTTTTTGAGTATGATTAAAGAAAATCCTGAATTAAAATCTGAGTATTTGAGTGAAGATGAAAAAACTAAACTAATGTGTTTATCTGGTGTTAAGCAATATCCAATGAGAGTTAAGTGTGCAACTTTATCTTGGCACACAATGGTTTCAGCTTTTGATGAAAATAATGAAGAGGTAAAAACAGAGAATTAAATTATGTCAAAAAAAGAACAAATAATTGAAGAAATAAGAAAAATTTATGACCCTGAGTTACCTGTAAATATCTACGAATTGGGTTTGATTTATGATATTAAGGTTGAGAACGATAAGTTTGTTAAAATAAAAATGACTTTGACTACACCAAATTGCCCAGTAGCAGAAAGTTTACCTAAAGAGGTGAAAGATGGTGCAATGCAAGTTAAAGGTATAGAGGATGTTGATCTTGAGTTAGTTTGGGATCCACCGTGGAACAAAGATATGATGTCAGAAGCAGCAAAATTGGAATTAAATTTGTAATGAACCCAATAATTAAATTAAGTGATAACGCAGCTTTAAGAATAAAAGAGATAATGTCTAATGCTGAAAAAGATTCTATTGGTGTTAGAGTATCAGTTAAATCAGGTGGTTGTGCAGGGATGTCTTATGTAATGGAGTATACAAAAGAGTTAAATCCTAACGATGAAGTTATTGAAGATAAGGGTGTGAAAGTATTCGTTGACTCAGCTGCTATTATGTATCTGCTTGGCACTGAAATGGATTATAAAAAGGAGGAATTGTCCTCGTCATTTGTGTTTAATAATCCCAATGAAACTGAGCGTTGTGGCTGTGGAGAGTCCTTTAAAATATCATAAGTTGTATTATCCCATTAATTGCATATCTGTATTGCATTATATGCATATCTAGGATATAGATTCTTTATGAACAAATTTGAGTTTAAAAATCTTGTTAAAAACTTGAAAGACTCTTTAAAGGAAAAAACATTCTTTAAAGAACTACGTAAAGAAGTTGAAACCGGTGCGAACGGCACACAAGATTACGTAGTTAAAAAAGGTGTTAACAAAGATACAATTGCAACAACCAGACAGTAATTAAATTTATTAGCTACTGTAATACATCTCAAACTCTACAGGATGAGGTGCATGTTCAAATTTGTGAATTTCTTCAAACTTAAGAGCAATGTAAGCATCAATCTGATCGTCAGTAAAGACACCGCCTTGAGTTAGAAACTCTCTGTCTTTATCTAAACTTTCCATTGCTTCTCTTAAAGAACCACAAACTGTTGGGATAGCTTTAACTTCTTCAGGTGGCAATTCATATAAATCTTTATCAAAAGACTCACCAGGATGAATTTTATTTTTAATTCCATCAATTCCAGCCATTAACATAGCTGCAAAAGTTAAATATGGGTTTCCAGCAGCATCTGGGAATCTAATTTCACATCTTGCACCTTTTTTACTTAAAGTAATAGGTATTCTACAAGAAGCAGATCTGTTTCTTGCTGAATATGCAAGAAGAACTGGTGCCTCAAAACCTGGTATTAATCTTTTGTAACTATTTGTTGTAGAGTTAGCAAAGGCATTAATTGCTTTAGCATGTTTTAAAATTCCACCAATATAATGTAGTGCTGTTTCACTTAAGCCTGCGTATGCGTCTCCTGAAAACACTGGCGTATCACCTTTCCAAATAGATTGGTGAATGTGCATACCTGAACCATTATCACCAGCAACTGGTTTTGGCATGAATGTTGCAGTTTTTCCAAATGAATGTGTAACCATTTGCACAACATATTTGTATAACTGAACATTATCTGCTTGATCAACTAAAGTTCCAAAATACATTCCAAGTTCGTGCTGACTAGGAGCTACTTCATGGTGATGTTTCTCAACTTTAATACCAACTTCTTTTAAATTTTTTAGATATTCACCACGCATGTCTTGTTCACTATCAACAGGTGGTACTGGGAAATATCCTCCTTTAATTTGAGGTCTGTGTCCCATGTTACCATTTTCATATTCTTTTCCAGAGTTGTAAGGACCTTCTTTACTATCTAATTTAAATCCACATTCATTCATATCATTTTTGATTCTTACATCGTCAAAAACAAAAAATTCTGGCTCAGGTCCAAAAAAAGCTTTATCACCTATACCTGAAGCTTTTAAATATTCTTCAGCTTTTTTAGCAACACCTCTTGGATCTCTTTCATAAGGATCTTTTTTAATTGCATCTAGAATATCACAAAACAAAACTACAGTATTATGAGACGTAAAAGGATCCATGAACATTCTTGCTGTATCAGGTTTTAAAATCATGTCAGACTCATTAATCGCTTTCCATCCAGCAATAGACGAACCGTCAAAAAATACACCTTCATTCAACATACCTTCATCAACTATTGAAGCGTCCATAGTTAAGTGTTGAAGTTTTCCTCTTGGATCAGTGAATCTTAGATCTACAAACTCCGCTTCTTTTTCTTTAATAAATTTTAATACGTTTGCTGCACTCATTTTGTCTCCTATGTAATTTTGTTTGGCCTAATTAGCAAAAAAATACTTAAAAATATTGCTTATTTAATAAATAACACCTATGCAATTTTCACATAAGTAGTGTAATTAGTCACTAAAATAATAAATAAATGTAACTTGTGAATTCAATATTAAATAAAGAGCCGGTTTTAAGAGCAGAAAAATCGCTAAAACAATTTAACCCAGAACTTAAAGTGATTGTTTTAGAACAAACTGCAAGAACAGCTAATGATGCAGCTGCAGCTTTAGGTTGCAAAGTAGGGGCAATTGTCAAAAGCTTACTTTTTAAAGCAGGGGGTAGTTATGTTTTATGTTTAGTTTCTGGAGATAAAAGATGCTCATTAAATAAATTAAAAAAAATTTTAGATGAAAAAGATGTTTCAATGGCAAACCCAGAAGATGTTAAAAAAATTACTGGATATACAATCGGCGGAGTGTCTCCAATAGGACATTTAACAAAAATAAAAATTTTTATTGATGAAAATTTAAATAGATTTTCTTCTATTTTTGCAGCTGCAGGCCATCCTAATGCAGTTTTCGAAATTAATTTTGAAAATTTAATTTCATTAACTTCTGGAGATATAAAAGAGATAGCAGAATGAGACAGCCAAAATTAATTGATTATTTTTTATTAACAATATTGTCTCTTATATGGGCTTCTGCGTTTTTTAATATAAAAATAGCAACTTATTCTTTTGGCCCAGTTACAATTGCTTTCCTAAGAGTATTTTTTGGGGCAATTCCAGTTTTACTTTTGTGTTATTTTAAAAATATTAAAGTTGAAGCTTTTTCTAAAGATTGGCATTGGTTTGCAATGATTGGTTTTATTAATTTAGTAGCACCATTCTTCTTAATCGCTTACGGTGTCAAATCTGTTCAAAGCAATTTAGCAGCTATATTGATGTCAACTACACCGTTAAGCTCCACAGTATTAGCTCATTTTTATACAAAAAATGAAAAATTTAATTTAGTAAAAACTATTGGAATTTTGATTGGATTTTCTGGAATAGTTTTTTTATTTTCTGATAATCTTTTGATAGATGAAAATAATTTTGTTTCAGCTTTACTGATATTACTTGGATCAACCTGTTATGTTGTAGGGGGAGTACTAACATTAAAAATAAGTAAGAAAAAAAATGAAAATGTAACTGGGTCTATTTTAATTTGGGCAATAATTATTTTGTTACCATTAACATTTTTAATTGAACAACCATTTCAAACTATGCCAAGAACAGACTCTCTAATTTCAGCTATTTATTTAGGAATTGTTCCTACTGGTATTGCTTGGTTGTTACGTTTCAGAATTTTGACAACAAATGGATTAATTTTTCAATCTCAAGTTTCTTATTTGATACCAATTTTTGGAACTATTTTAGGTTACATATTTTTAAAAGAATTAATTACTACAAAAGTTTTAATTTCTTTAATTGCAGTTTGCATTGGTATTTACTTTGTTAAAAAAGGTGGAAACAAACAAACTATTTAATTTTTGCCATTGCTTCAATATGTGATGGTCTAGTTTCACAACAACCACCAATAATTGTTGCCCCATGTTCTTTAAACTTTTTTGCAATTTTCTGAATTTTTTCTGGCGTTAAGTCTAAACGATGACCTAAAAACTCATTGGGGTTTCCTTTTGTTTTTAAATAATTAGCTGTATACCCATTTTTTGGCTTTGTGGTTTTAAATCCATTTAATTTAAATCCAAAAGGGATATCTAATTTTTTTAATTCCTGTAAATTTAATTCAAAATTTTCTGGAGAAACACATGACAACATTACCCCTAAAAGGTTGTTATCTAGTATTTTTTTTATGTCAGAGATTTTTTCACCACTAGGTAAACTTGTTCCCTCAGAAATATGAATTCCAACTAAATAAGGCTTCTTAAATTCTTTAATTGCTTCTATTCCACATTTAAATTCCTTAATGCTACTCCAAACATCAAAGTAATAAAAATCCACGTATTCATCTAATAATTTAGCTTGTTCATTAAAATCTTTAATGATCTCTTTTTCACTTCTTTTGTCCTCTTCATAAGTTAAATGTTGAGGAGGCAAGCCACCTGCAATCTTGATATTAGGAAATTCTTTTTTTACATTTGCAGAAATTTCACCAGCTTTTTTATTAAGGTATTCAAATTTGTCCTCAACATTATTGTCTCTTAGTCTTTTTCTTCTAGTTGTGAAAGTAGTTGTAACGATTACTTCAGCTCCTGCTTTTATAAAATCCTTATGTGTATCTTCTAAAAGCTCGTGGTAATCAGAGTCTAATATTGCGTTAGCACTCCATAAAGTTCCATTTGGCTTCATACCACGAGCCAAAAGCTCTTGGCCCATTCCACCATCTAATATTCTTGTTTCTTTAAAAAAATTAATGTCCATCTTGTCCTCACTTTTTTAGTGCTCTAGCTTTATGCTAAGTGCACAATACAGTTCAACTACCTTGCTTATTTGATTATTTTGGGAATTCCATTTTAGCAGTTTATGCCCGCAATAGGATCAAATCGGCAATTAACCTTTTAAATGATAATTAAATATTTGTAAACTATCTATTTAAAATAATTTTAGCATTAAAAGAAAAAGATCTTCTTTCAGCATTAATATTAAATGGATAAGCAGTATGCATTAAATAGTTTGGAAAAATTATTAAGTCTCTTTCTTTTGGCACAATATTATAAATACTTCTGCTCAAAAAACCTCTTTGTCCGTTAATAAAATCAATTGTGCCGTTAGTCTTATCTTTTTTGTTTTTTAAAAATTTATTTTTAGTCATATCTTTTGGTACTTTTAAATAACCAACTCCAGATAAATCTCCATCATGATAATGGATAGGGTTATATTCATCTTTAAATTGACTAACTACCCATAAATTTAATATCTTTATGTCTTTAACTTTTTTGATCTTTTCATTTTTAAGAAAATTTTTGATATTTTTTTTTATTTCTCTTTCTAAATTTTTTTTTATAAAATTATTTGAAATTTTAATTTCTTTTTTAATCTGACTTGCTAATTTAGAACTATAATCATTATTTTTTGTTAAAACTTTATTATCAATCTCTTTATTTAAGATATCTAAAAATTTCTTTGAAATTTTTGTTTTTCCTATAGATGGACCAAAGGGTTTTATATTTTTCATAATGCTTTAAATATATTAAAAAAAATTATAATCAATATTAGGATATTAATTTAAACCCCATTCTTATTGCTACAAAAATAACCAAAAAAGAAGTCATTAGAGCTAACACTTTATTTGATAAAAATTTTATATTAAGAAAACTTCCAATTTGTCCACCGATTAAAACAGCAATAAACAGAGGCCAATAATTTAAAAATTCATTTAAAACCATATCTTTTGTTAGTTGTCCTGCTACTCCAAAAATAGAATTGATTAATATAAATAGAGATGCTGTGCTTGTTATATGTTTTGGATTACCAGCTTTAAGAAGAAATAAAATTGGACTTAAAAATATTCCTCCACCTATTCCTACTAATCCAGATATAAACCCAATAATTGAACCAATAAAAATAGAAAGAATTTTTGAAATCTGTCTTATTGCAAACTGATCTTTATTGAAAGATTTGCTTTCTACTAATAAAAAAATTCCTGCTATCAACAAAATAAAAAATAGTAAAACCTCAAATAAACTTTTGTCAATTGAAATAGAGGCTCCAAAAAAAGCAAAAGGTACAGATCCAATTAAGTAAGGTATGAGTAAATTTAGATTGATATTTTTTGTTCTTAAAAAATTTATTGAATTACCAGTTACAACAATAATGTTACAAATTAATGCTATAATTGGAAAAATATAGAAGGGGACATCCCAAATTAACATCAAAGCAAGGTAAGTAGATCCACCCCCAAAACCGATACTAGAATATAATATTGCAGTTATAAAAAAAAATATTGTAAGTATAATCATTTTTAAAAATTAATTATGATTGTAAATATAGCTTTATTAACTGTAACAGATACCAGGACAATTGATAACGATAAATCAGGTGCTATCCTTGTAAATAAAATTGCTGAAGCTAATCATAAATTAATTGAGAGAAAAATTTGCAAAGACAATAAAGAGGATATCGTCTCAATTTTAAAAGATTGGACTAATCATAAAGATATAGATGTGATTATTACAACTGGTGGTACAGGTTTAACTGGTAGAGATATAACGCCTGAGGCAATTGATGAAATTGCTGATAAAAAAATACCTGGATTTGGCGAAGTTTTTAGAACAATTAGTTTAAAAACAGTTGGCACGTCTTCCATACAATCTAGAGCATGTGCAGTTTTATCAAATGGCAAATATATCTTTGCATTACCAGGATCTTCTGGAGGAGTAACTGATGCATGGGATGGAATCTTAAAACATCAATTAGATATTAATCACAAACCTTGTAACTTTGTTGAATTATTTCCAAGACTTAAAGAAAAATAATTATTTCTGATATTTTTCTTTCCATTCAGAATAAGGCATTCCATATATATGCTCTCTGGCATCAGGATCAGATATCTCTAATCCTTTTTTTTCTGCCTCTTCTCTATACCATCTAGATAAACAATTTCTGCAAAAACCAGCTAAATTCATCAGATCGATATTTTGAACATCTTTTCTTTCATCTAAATGACTCATTAATCTTTCAAGAGTAGCTGATTGAATTTCTTTTTTTAAATTTTCATCCATAATTTATATTCCTATTTTTAATCTTAATTCTTAAAGCTAACAAAACAAGTATAATTATTAAATAAACCAAAGGTCTAAAAAAAATTGTTTTTGATAACCATATATAATGAAGAGATCCAAAAATGGCGATTACATAAATTAATCTATGTAATTTTTTCCAATTATTTTTTAGTAATAACACCATTTTTTGAGAAGATGTAATAGCCAAAGGGAGTAACAGTAACCATGCTGCAAAACCTATGAATATATATTTTTTTTTCGAAACATCGTCTAATATGGGAGACCAACTAAATCTATAATCTAAACCTACATAAGTTAATAAATGAAGTGTTGCGTAAAAAAAAACAAAAAGACCCAATGTTCTTCTGAAACTTATCCATACAGTCAATTTTGTAAATCTTTTGAGAGGACTCATAGATAGTGTTAGGCAAATAAATATTAAAGTCCACTCACCCGTAAAATGAGTAATTTCTTTTACCGGTTCAGGGCCAAGTTTATTTAAAAAAATTTTGTATAAAATTATTAAAAATGGAATTGAACTTAAAATAAATACACCTGGTTTTAAATATTTTTTCATTAAAAATATTTTTTAAGATCCATACCAGTGTATAAGCTTGCAACTTCATCTCCATAGCCATTGAACATTAGTGTTTTTACTCTTGGCGCCCAAACCCCTTCGCCAATTATTCTTTCAGTTGCTTGTGACCATCTAGGATGATCTACATTTGGGTTTACATTCGAATAAAATCCATATTCTCTAGGTGAAGCCCACATCCACGAAGAAGTAGGCATATTTTCAACAAATTTAATTTTAACAATCGCTTTTGCACTTTTAAAACCATACTTCCAAGGAATAAAAATTCTAAATGGTGCTCCGTTTTGATTTGGAAGTTTTTTACCGTATAAACCTGTAACTACTGTAGTTAAAGGATGCATTGCTTCATCAATTCTCAAACCTTCATTGTATGGCCAGTTTAAAACAGGGTATCTTTGTCCTTTCATTTGTGCAGGATCATATACACTTTCAAATTCAACAAATTTTGCTTTGTTTGTTGGATTAACTTTTGATAGCAATTTACTTAAAGAAAACCCCATCCACGGAATTACCATTGACCATCCCTCGACACATCTTAATCTGTAAATTCTTTCCTCTGATACAAACATTTCAGAAATTTCTTCCATTGATAGTTTAATTGGTTTTTCAACTTCACCTTCAATACTAATTTCCCATGGCGTGGTTTTAAATATTTGAGAGTTTCTATATGGATCACTTTTTGATGTACCAAACTCATAGTAGTTATTATATGTAGTAATATCTTTATAACTTGTTAATTTATCCCTATCATTTGCAAAAGATTTATTTGAAAATGGTATAGTTGAGATCGCAAGAGAACTTGCTCCTAATCCAATAGATTTAATAAACGATCTTCTATTTTTATAAATTTCTTCTGGTGTAATTTCTGAGTATTTAAATTTTTTCATGAACTATAGGGTTACCTTTTAACCAATCACTTTGATTGTCTGTATAATGTTCTTTTTTCCATATAGGAGATCTTTTTTTAATTTCCTCGATAATATATCTAGACAAGACATAAGCTTGATCTCTATGTTTGCATGCAACAGCAATTATAATACTCATTTCTCCAAGATTTAAATAACCTTTAGCGTGTTCTATAAAAACAGCTTTATCCTGAATATTAAGTTTATCATCTGCCTCTTTATATATTTCCTCAAAACTTTTTATGACAAGCTCATCATGACTGTCGTACGTGATACCAACTACACTTTTGTTGTTATTTAGATTTCTTACTGTACCAGTAAAAATTATTGATGCCCCAAATTCGACAGAAGATATAAATCTTTCCGCATCGTTTATTGAAAGTTTTTTATCTTTAATATCTACAATTTTTGCATGAAGCATCAACCTCCTCCTATAGGGGGTATGATACCGATTTTTTCGTTATTTGTTATTTTATAATTGTCGCTAACGATATTATTTTTCTCCGAACAAAAAGCTGAAGAATTGACAATTTTTTTATAGTTTTCATTGCCATTAAATTTTTCATCTAAATATTGAATTATTTTTTTTCGAATATCCTTTATTGTTGATTTTTGCTCTAAATCTAATTCTAACAAATTTTGTTCATTAAAATCTCTTGCAGCACCAAATAACTCAATTTTAACTTTCATTATATTTTTAAAATAAATCTATTAAAAAATTTGGGAGACCATCAGGGTTTTTCCACAATCCATTTTTTCCACCTTCTTTGATTAATAATTTTACATTATCTATCTTGAGGTGTGGATTTATTATTTTACTCAAATCATAAATTGTGATTAGCGCAGCATTAACACCCATGATTGCCTCCATTTCAACCCCAGTTTTTGCATGTGTTGAAACAACACAAAAAACTTCTAGAGATTTATCTTCTTCATTCATGATAATTTTTGTACCAGTATGGTCTATTGTTAAAGGATGGCAAAGTGGAATTAATTCACTTGTTTTTTTTACACCCAAAACTGCAGAGACTTCCGCCAAGGTTATCGGATCACCTTTTGGCATTTCTTTATTTTTTATAAGCTCAAAAACTTCATCACCAACGTAAATTTTTCCAGAAGCTAAAGCTCTTCTAAATGTTTCTTTTTTTTTCGAAACATCAATCATTTTAAAAGAATTTTTTTTAAAAATTTCTTTTGCCCAATCTTTTAAATCATTATCACTGACAATTTTTAAATTTTTCATACTATCCACCAGTTTTTGATAAATTTGTTGTTGACCCAGTATCACCCAATTCTAAATGATGAGATTCTTTTTTGAACTGCATTTGTTTCATTATTAAATCTTTTAATTCATTTAACTGATCATCTTTTTGCAAAAGATGTCTTAAATTAATTCCAGTATTTCCAAATAAACAAAGTCTCAAATCTCCCCTTGATGTAATCCTCAGTCTATTACATGATTTACAAAAATCTTTTGAATATGGAGCAATAATACCAAACTTACCTTCATATTTAGGGTTGATATAATTTAAAGAGGGTCCCGCATCTTTACCAAACGTTTGATATATCCATTTATTTTCCTCTAGATATTCTTTAAAAATTTTTGATGAAACATGGTATTTTTTAAAATAATCTAAATTATCACCAGTCCTCATTAATTCTATGTATCTGAAATCAACTCTATTTTTTTCTATGTAATTAGCCCAAGTATTAAAATCCTTTATCGATGAATTAATTCCATTTAAAAGTACAGCATTAATTTTAATATTTTCAAAACCTGTACTTTGCAAAATTTCTATGCCATTCAAAATTTCTGGTAACCTGTCATGACCGGTAATATTTTTAAATACTTCTCTATCTAAACTATCAATACTGATGTTGATACCGGTAAGCCCGCTGTTAACTAATTGTTCTGCTTTTTTTTCTAATTTATAGCCATTAGTAGTAATAGATACATTTTGAATTCCTGACTCAAATTTTAATACTTTTATAATATCAAAAAAATCTTTTCTTACTGTTGGTTCTCCACCTGTAATTCTGATCTTATTAACGCCCAGTTCAGAAAAACAATTTGCAAGTCGTCTTATCTCATCTAAATGAAGAAACTTTCTATTATCGTTTTTGTCTACCTGGTAACCATTAGGCAAACAATATCCACATTTAAAATTACAAACATCAGAAATTGATAATCTAATGTATGGAAATTTTCTACCAAAAGTGTCTTTAAGAATATTCATAAAGGTAAATTTATATTATATTCTTATATTAATAATATGAACAAAATTCTTTCAAATGATGAAATAAAAAAATTTAAAGAAGAAGGTGCAGTTTTTCTTAAAAATAAATTTGATATCCAGTGGATTAATAAACTGCAAAAAGGAATTGAAAGAGATATGACGAATCCTAGTCCAAGATTTAAATCTCACACTATAGAAAAAGGTGTTCCAGCATATATAGAGGATTATTGGACATGGCATTTAGTGCCTGAATTTAAAGATTTTGTTTATAATTCTCCATATGCTCAAATAGCATCTGAGCTAATGTCAGCTAGCAAAATCAATTTGGTAATGGACAATTGGTTTCTTAGAGAAGCAGGATCTAAATCATCAACCCCATTCCATCATGACATAAGTTATTTTGATATGGATGGCACTATGTGTGTTTTATGGTTACCTCTACAACCCACAAGAAAAGATGAAGGAGTTGTTTGGGTAAAAGGATCACATTTATGGAATAAATTATTTTTAAGAGTTTTATTTAAGGATGGACATAAAATTGAAGGTGATGAGTGTTTCGTTAATGGAAAAAAATATGAGCTACCTCCTGATATTTTAGGCAATAAAAAGAATTATGAATTTTTGCAGTGGGATTGTGAATTAGGTGATGCAGTTGTTTTTGATATGAGAACTCTTCACGGAAGCTTAGGAGAGACAATTCCTCAAAAAACTTTAAGCCGTTATACTCTTAGAGTAGCTAAAGAAGGCTCAAAAATAAGTTATGATGGTGATTGGACTAGTTTTAATTATCGAAAAGCAATGCAAGATGCAGGGTATAAAAATGGAGATCCTGTCGATGGTAAAATGTTTCCAACCCTTTATGAAAAAATTTAACTATTAAGTCTGTTCATTTCTTCTAGTTCAACCTCAAGCTTATCAAGTTCTTCTCCACCTGCCATCATCCCTAAAAGTTCTTCTCTACTAATATCTTTTTTATTAAATGTTCCTAAACTTTTACCTCTGTTTAAAACTGTAAAACTATTTCCAACAGGATATGCATGGTGAACATTATGAGTAATTAAAATTACCGCTAATCCCTGTGAAGCAGCTTTAACAACATATTTTAAAACCATTGATGCTTGATGAACACCAAGGGCAGAAGTTGGTTCATCTAAAACTAAAACTTTTGCACCAAAATATATAGCTCTTGATATTGCTAAACATTGTCTTTCACCTCCAGACATTGTTCCAACCGCTTGAGACGGATCTCTTACGTCAATTCCTATTTGACCCATTCTTTCTGCAGCGATTTGATTTGCTTTTTCAATATCAAAAGTTTTTAAAAAAGGAGGCCCTTTTAAAGGCTCTCTTCCCATAAAAAAGTTTCTTGTAACACTCATTAGTGGAACTAGAGCTAAGTCTTGGTAAACAGTTCCAATTCCCATATCCAAAGCATCCTTTGGTGAGTCAAAAACAGTTTTCTTCCCCTCAATTACTATTTCACCTTCATCGGGTTTATGAACACCAGCTAAAGTTTTAATTAATGTAGATTTTCCTGCACCATTATCACCAAGTAAACACATGATCTCACCTTTTTTTAATTTCATAGTGACATCTTTAAGAGCAATTACTTTTCCAAAAAATTTACTAATGTTATTAAATTCAATTAAATTTTCTGACATTATTTACTCTCAGTTACTCGTTTTCTTATGTAATTATTAAACACTACAGCAATCAACATCATTGCTCCTAAAAACACTTTAAACCAATCAGTATCAACATCTGTATAAAATATTCCCATTGAAACAGTTCCAAATATTAATGCACCAAAAGCTGCACCAATTGCAGAACCATATCCTCCAGTCAATAAACAACCACCAACAACTGCTGCTGCAATTGCTTCTAATTCTTTTAAATTTCCTCTCATAGTATCTGCAGAACCAGCATCTAAAACTTGAATAGTTGCAAAAATAGTTGCCGCAACTGCTGTCCCAATAAATAAACTTATTTTAACTCTTCCAACAGGCACACCAACATTTGTTGCACCATTCTTGTCCCCTCCTGATGCAAAGATCCAGTTACCATATCTAGTCTTCATCAATATCCATGTTGCAAAAAGTGTAGCTGCAATAAACCATATTACTGAAGGAGGAATACCAGTAGCTAATGGAGTTCCATCAGTTCTTAATGCGATTAAATTCATTGAACCTAACCAAGTAAACAACCATTTGAAAGTATCAGTTGCAAACATCCACGCGATTGGATCATTCTCAATTAAAACTCTTAAGCCAGGAACTTGAGTTCTCCCTGTAATTAATCTTGTAATTGCTAATGTTGCTCCTCTTAAAATAAACAACATTGCAAGAGTTACTATAAAAGATGGAAGTCCTGTTCTAACAACAAGGATACCATTGAAATAACCAACAAGTACTGCCATAGCAAAAGCAAAAATAATACTTATCCATAAAGGCCAACCCCAATAAATAGCAGGTATTGCTATACAAATTCCTGCAAAACCAATCATTGATCCAATTGATAAATCAAATTCACCACCAATCATTAGCATTGCTGCTGCAATTGCAATTATTCCTAAGTTTGCAGAAACATCTAAAAAGTTAAGAGTTCCATATGCACTGAACATTCCAGTGTCACCTGCAACTATTCCAAAAAATATGAATACTAAAATTGCACCACCAACAGCACCTAATTCAGGTCTATTTAAAAGCAATCTTAGTTTTGATACTTCTTTAAGTCTTTCGTCTTGACCAGAAGTTTTTTTTGATGCGATACTTTTTGCTTTGTCAGACATTTTGTTTTGAATTTTGTTTAGAAAAAAGGCCTAACTAAAAGTTAGCTAGGCCTTTTAAAGTATTTTTTATCTGTAACCTTGAGCTGCCCACTTAATTACTTTAGCAGCATTATCAGGAGTTACGAAACCAGGACCAGTCATAACTACTCCAGCTGGCATAGTTCCATATCTCATGTACTGACCAAAAATTGCTATTGGTAAGTAACCTTGTAGGTATTGTTGTTGGTCAATTAAAAACTCTACTTTACCTGCAGCAGCAGCTTTTAACATTCCTGGTGACATATCGAATGTACCAAGTTTAACAGAACCAACTTTTCCTGCAGCTTCTAAAGCTTTAAGAGCAGCTTCACCTGCAAGACCAGCACCTAAAGTTAGGATAGTGTCATATCCACCACCTAATTTAGCAGCAACAGCTTTTTGAATTTCTGTTGGGTCATTAGAAGTTCCTAAGATGTCAACTGATCCACCAAAACCTTTTTTGAATCCAGCACATCTTCTGTCTAGCGCAACGTTTCCAACTTCGTGGTTAACACATAGTGCTTTTTTACCACCAGCAGCTTTCATTTTTTGTCCGCCACCTACACCAGCTTCAAACTCAGTTTGTCCAACGTGAGCACTGATACCTAGTGAAGCAAAGTCATCTGAACCAGAGTTCATTGAAATTACTGGAATACCAGCAGCGATAGCAGCTTTAACAGATTTTCCTAAAGCAGCAGCATCTGGAAGAGTAATCACAATACCTTTTGGTTTTTGTGAAACTGCGTTGTCAATTAATTTAGCCATTTCAACCATGTCGAAAGTAGCAGGTGCAGTGTATTTGCAAGATATTCCCATATCTGCACATCCTTTATCTACACCATTCTTAGCAACAGACCAAAACGGATCGTTAGCTTGTCCGTGAGATACAACGATCACATCTACCGCTAAAGCAGACACTGAAAGCATAACCCAAGCAACAAAAGCTAATAATGATTTATATAATGTTTTCATTATTTTTCCCTCTCGTTTAAATAAAAGTTAACTTTTAATGCGCGAACGTTAACATAAAAAAAACTAGGTTGTAAAGATCACAACTTTAAAATGTATAGGTTTTATACACAGTTTATAATTATTGTAGATTTTCTATTATTAGTTGTATTAAAATTTTATTTTAATTTGTTTTTTTTGTTTCAAAGAACTTGATGCAGCATTAGCGATGATAAGAGCTCTTCTTCCATCCTCAAAACTAGATATGGGTTTGTTTTTCTTAATTGTATATCTAGCCAGTTCATCCAGTTGAAGCTTGTATGCATCAACATATCTATCAATAAAAAAATTAAGAAGAGGTTTTTTTTGAGAAGTGTTATTTTTGGTAAATATTTCCGTCTCGTTTTCTTTTTTATTTCCAGAAATCAACATTCCTTTAGATCCAAACAACTCTACTCTTTGATCATAGCCAAAACTACAATGTCTTGAATTAGCAATTATACATTGCACACCTTTTTTTGATCTTAAAATGCATGAGGCAAGCTCATAATCTTTAATTTTATCAAATTTTTTGTCAGAAATATTGCTTCCTGTTGAAAAAATTGACTCTATCTCATCTTTTTCCAAATAAAATCTAGCTAAATCAAAGTCATGTATCATCATGTCTTTAAATATGCCTCCGGAAACTTTTAAATAATTTAAAGGAGGAGGGGCAGGATCTCTGCTTGTTATTATAATTTTTTCTAGCCGTCCTATTTTTCCTTTTTGAAGCTCTTTTTTTAACGAACTATGACCCGGGTCATACCTTCTATTAAATCCCAACTGTATTTTTGGATTTAGTTTTTTTATTTTTCTTAGGCATTTGTTAACTTTATCAATATTTAAATCTAAAGGTTTTTCACAAAAAATTACCTTTTTGTATTTAGCTGCTTCCTCAATTAATTTGATATGCGTTGGTGTACTTGAGGCAATAAATATTAGATCTATATTTTTATCTTTGAAAGCGATTTGAGGATTGTTAATAGAAGTTGAGTTAAATTTTTTCGATAATTTTTGATTAAGTTTTGTATCTATATCAAAAGTATATTTTAATTTAAAACTTTTATGAGAAAATAAGTTCTCAGCATGCATTTGACCAATTCTTCCAAGACCAATTAAGGCAACGTTAATCATAGTTTAACCCATTTTTTTGATTTACTAGATTTTTTACATGCATCAATAAATTTAGCAGTTTCATATCCATCATCTTCATTAGGATAAAAAACTCTTTTTTTTGATTTTAATGACTCAGCAAACTCTCTATAAATATTAGAAAAAGCATCCAAATAACCCTCAGGATGACCAAATTTTATCCTAGAAAATTTTTTTGAAAAACTTGCGTCATGAAATCCTCTTTCTAATATTCTGACAGCTCCTTTTGATGGATTATATTTTAAATAAGTTGGATCATTTTGTACCCATTCTAAACTTCCTTTAGATCCAAAAATTCTTATTCTTAAACCATAAACTCCACCTCTTGCAGTACAGCTTGTCCAAAACATTCCTTTAGCACCATTATCAAATTCAATTAATACTTTAGCGTTATTATCCATTTTAACTGTTTTTGATACTTGAGTGATATCAGCAAAAACTTTTTTTGTTTTTAATCCAGACATATAACCGGCAAGGTGACAAGCATGAGACCCAAGCTCGTTTAAAACTGTAGAGACGCCTACAATTTTTTTATCAAGTTTCCAACGAAACATTTTTCTAGAGTTTTTTTTATTTATTGTTTTCCCTTCACTCCAGTCTTGAACATACTCAAAATTAATATCTTCTACATTTCCAATTTTTCCTTTTTCAATTAATACTTTAGCTTCTCGAACCATGGGGTAGGCTGAATAATTATGTGTTAGAGCGTATTTAATTTTTTTATTTTTTTTTATTTTATTAAATAAACTTTTGGCTTGTTTCAGATCAGCTGCAAAAGGTTTATCAGAAATTATATGAATGTTTTTATCGATAAACTTTTCAGCAATAATTTGATGACTTCCTGGCGGTGTCATTATTGATACAACGTCAATTTTATCTTTTTGAAGACTTTCTTTGTTGGCCATGGTTAAATAATTTGAATAACATCTATCTTCACTAACACCGATGCTTTTTCCAAACGAAGTTGATTGTTTTGAATTTCTTGAAAAAACTCCTGCTACAATTTCATATTTGTCATCAAACCTTGATGAAATTCTATGCACGTGACCAATCCAAGAATTAGGCCCACCTCCAATGATACCTAGTTTTAATTTTTTAGATTTCATTTTTAAAACTTATATATATAAGACTTATTTATGTCAGTAAAATTAGGAATAGCACCGATTGCATGGAGTAATGATGACATGCCAGAACTAGGAGGTGATACTTCTTTAGAACAATGCTTGTCAGAAGCAAGTCAGGCAGGTTTTATTGGAATTGAGTCTGGAGGAAAATTTCCCAAAACATCTGAGGAGTTAATACCTAAATTAAAAGAGTTTAATTTAACTCTTTGCTCAGGTTGGTATGGAGCAAACTTAAGAAAAAATAGCATTACAGAGGAAAAAAATTTAATTCAAGATCAGCTAAAATTATTTAAAGATTGCAATTCACCTTGTATGGTTTTTGCCGAAGTTTCAGGTTCGATCCAAGGAGATCCAAACAGAAG
This sequence comes from uncultured Pelagibacteraceae bacterium, assembly GCA_902594405.1. Taxonomy (GTDB): domain Bacteria; phylum Pseudomonadota; class Alphaproteobacteria; order Pelagibacterales; family Pelagibacteraceae; genus Pelagibacter. Next base: position 46,569 of record CACJMB010000001.1, read on the forward strand.
ACTTTCCACAAGACCAAAAATGGATCTTGATGAAGCTAAAGAGTACTATTCAAAAATTTCTGAAATGGGAAAATATTTAGAAGATGAAGGAATGCCTCTTGCTTACCATCATCACATGGGAACAGTGATAGAAACTGAGGAAGATACCATAAGATTGTTAGAAAATACTGATGACAGTGTTAAACTTACTTTAGATACTGGCCATATGTTGTTTGCTCAGGGTAATTCTCTAAAAATATTAAAAGATTTCAGTGAAAGACTTATTCATATGCACTGCAAAGATATTAGAAAAGATGTTTTAGAAAAATCTTTGAAAGAAGATTTAAGTTTTAGAGGAGCATTTTTAGAGGGTGCTTTTACAGTACCTGGAGACGGCTGTATTGATTACAAGCCACTATTTGATGTATTAAAAGAAAAAAATTATTCAGGTTGGTTGGTAGTTGAAGCTGAGCAAGATCCAGCAAAAGCAAATCCTTTTGAATATGCAAAGATTGGTTATAAATATTTAACTGAAACCTTATATAGCAGCAATATAGAGATTTTTAAAAATTGATTATCTATAAATAGAAGTAAGTTCGTTGTTTCCTGCTGCAACACAAGGTGATTTAAAACAAGTACCAACAATCCACTCCGAACCTGGATCAGGTAAAAAATTCGAAGACATTACAAAGATCACTCCCATTTCAACGGCTTGACCAGCTTTACCTTCAGCTTTTATTCTTGGATCAGGATCAGTTTTCACTTTTGAATCATCAGAAAATGGATTTTCTATTTTTAAATTTTCATTAATATAATTAACAACTTTATCAGCTATCCATTCACCATTACATGGATCACCCCAAACAGTGAATTTACCTTCATCGTTATTTCCACATTTATTAATTTCATCATTAATTAGATCAACAACTTTGTTGTGATTTTCTTTTACTAAATTAGCTTTAGCTTCAACAGCTGGTCTTGTACTTGCTGTCCAAATTAACATACCAACTACAAAGATTGCAGACCCTGATACTAAAAATTCTAAAAATCCAAAATTTTTGAAATTAATTTTCATATTAAAGTTTTACAATTTTAGATTTTTCTAACTTTTCCTCAAAAAAATCAATAATATTTTGAATTGTCTCTTTACCCATTCTTGTCATACATTCATCGGTAAAAGCTGCAGTATGTGGACTTAAATAAACTTTTTCATTTTTAAGAAGTGGATTATTGTCATCAGGCGGTTCTTTTTTAAAAACATCAATTCCAGCTCCAAAAATTAAATTTTCATTTAGTGCTTTATCAAGATCTTCTTCATGTATAATTCCACCTCTTGCTGCATTAATGATAATGCAAGTTTTTTTCATTGTTTTTAATAAATCATAATTAATTAAATTTTCAGTTTTATCCGTTAAAGGCATATGGAGCGAAATAACATCCATAGTTTTTACTGCTTCAGCTAGATCATCTACTTTTTTTCCACCTAATTCTTCAATTTTATCTTTGTCTACAAATGGATCGTAGACAAATACATTCATTTCGAAACCTAGACATCTTTTGATTAAAGCTTTTCCTATTCTTCCAAACCCCATTATTAAAAAATTTTTTTTCCAAACTTCTATTGTTTTTGGTAATTTATTTCTGTCTTTAAAGTTTCCATCTCTTACTGTTTTGTCAAATAAGTCTTTTCGTTTTGCAATATTTAACAAAACGAACATTACATGTTCTGCAACTGTAACAGCATTTGCGTTAGCAGTTATTGCTATTTTTATATCTTTTTCTTTAGCTTTTTTTAAATCAATATTGTCGTAACCAACACCATGTCTTGAAATAATTTTTAAATTTTTTGCTTCTTCAAAGGTTTCACCAGGAAGCTTTGCAATTCTTATTGATGCACCATCGCAATCTTTTAATTTTGATTTTAAATTTTCTACTGAAGTGTCATCAGTTACTTCAACATCAAAGTTAGGGTGGTTATTAATTAATTCCATACCTTTTTCATGGACTTTTTGAATAATTAATATCTTTTTTTTATTAGTCATAATTATATATCAACTTTTTTAGAGAGCATTTTTAATACGAAAATTATTCTATAAAGTAAATTAGTTTTTTGATTAAAGTTGTATTTATTAAATAATTAAAATAAATTTAGCTGTGAATTTGACAATTAATATTCTCCTATTTGTTTTTAATATCCTTGAGAAAATAAATACTTTTTTTTTAAGAATTGGCAGACAGTTTGCATGGATAGCAATACTTTTGATGGTGATTGTTATTTTAGTACAAGTATTTTTTAGGTATGTATTAAATAATGCACTGCCGTGGCCTGATGAGGTTGCTAGATTTTTAATGTTATGGATGACAGGATTAATCGCACCTTCCGCCTATAGATGGGGTGGATTTGTTTCTATTGATTTATTAGAGAGATTTTTACCAAAACTTATATCAACATTATTAGCTTTATTTTTATTAATAGTATCTCTTTTCGTTTTAGTAATAGGTTTAGAATTAGGTTTTAAACATATTAATGCAGGGTGGATATTTAATTCTTCTTCGATAAAAATTCCTTTTCATTTAATTGGTGGAAAAGCAGAACCAATAAAATTAGCTTGGATGTACATGTCATTACCAATAGGAATTATTTTTTTAATTTCTGTAAACATAGAATTAATTCTAAGAAATATTCTTACAAATTTTACAAAGTTAGATTTGCCTGAAGATTACGATAAACAAAAACTGGAGACACAATAATGTTAGTTTGGTTTCTTCCTTTGTTTTTATTATTTTTGTTAATTGGTTTACCTGTATTTTTTGGACTGTTGGCAGCACCAGGAATTTTGCTTTGGTTAAATGATCAAGCTAGAGATGGAGCTATGCTTTATAGAAATATTTATAATGGAATAGATAGCTTTCCTTTGATGGCGATACCATTTTTTATGTTAGCAGGAGAACTAATGAACAGGGGAGGAATAACTCACAGATTAGTTGAATTTAGTCAAGCAATGATGGGTCACTTAAAAGGTGGATTAGCTCATGTCAATGTTCTGACCTCAATGTTGTTTGCTGGTTTATCAGGTTCAGCTGTAGCTGATACATCGGCAATTGGATCAATGCTTATTCCTGCAATGGAAAAACAAGGATATACAAAAAAATTTGCAGCAGCTATCACTGCAGCTAGTTCTGTAATTGGACCAATTATTCCTCCATCAGGCATTATGATTATTTACGCCTATGTAATGGGTGAAAGTGTTGCTGCATTATTTTTAGCTGGAATAGTTCCTGGTATTTTAGTTGGCGTAAGCTTAATGATCACAATAAAATTTATGGCTAAGAGATATAATTTTCCTGCTGTAACAAAAAAAACTACTTGGAGCCAAAGGGGCAAAGCATCTCTTAAAGCTTTTTTTCCTTTAATGACACCTGTAATAATTTTAGGTGGAATACTTGGAGGAATTTTTACACCAACTGAAGCATCAGCTGTAGCGGCTGCTTATGCAATGTTTATAGGTCTATTTGTTCTGAAATCATTAAAATGGAAAGATATTCCTAAGGTTATGACAAAAGCAGCAATGGTATCTTCAGTAGTTCTTCTTTTAGTTGGTGCTGCGATGGCTTTTAAAACAGTTGTAAGTTTATCACATGCTCCAGAGCATCTTGCTGCATTTGTTTTGGGATTAACTGATAATCCATATGTTTTGTTATTTCTTATAAATATTTTATTATTTGTTGTTGGAATGTTTTTAGATGCAGGTCCAGCGATAATTATCTTGGGACCAATTCTTGGACCAGTATTTGTTGAGCTAGGTGTTCATCCTGTGCACTTTGCAATTATAATGTCTGTTAATTTAACTGTTGGTTTAGCAACTCCACCAATGGGCCTTGTTTTATTTGTTGCATCTTCTGTATCTGGGGAAAGAGTTGAAACAATAGCAAAAGCTATATTGCCATTTTTAGCAGTAGAAGCTATAGTTATATTCTTAATAACCTATTTTCCATCAATCTCGATGACTATTCCTTTGCTTACTGGTTTTGCAAAATAAATATATTTTTTTTTACTACTCGATAGACTCTCTAAATCAATTTAAGTATAGTTTGTATACATAAATATTTAAAGAGAGGGAAATAATTATGAGTAAATTAATAAAATCATTTTTTTCATTATTATTCTTAATCAGTTTTACTGCATCTGTTTCAGCTGCAGATTACAACTTGAGAATGACAATGAACTCTAATGATCAAGATGAAGATTATGATGGTGCTGTAGTATTTAAAAACTACGTAGAAGCAGCTTCAAATGGAAAAATAGCTGTAGAACTATTTGTAGGAACGCAGCTTTGTTCAAAAGGTGCTGAGTGTTTACAAGGTGTATCTGATGGAAGTATAGATATTTACATTTCTACTTCTGGAGGTGCTGCAGGTGTATTTCCATATGTTCAAGTTTTAGATTTACCTTATCTAATGGCTGATGACAGAATTGCTGAAGATGTAATGCAAGGTGATTTTGTAAGAACAATGAGAAAAATGGCTCTAAAAGATTCTAATGATTCAATTAGATTGATGACAATTGGAAACACTGGAGGATGGAGAAATTTTGCTAATACAAAAAGAAGAATTGCAAATCCGTCTGACATGAAAGGTTTAAAAATCAGAACAGTTGTAGCTGATTTACCTCAGGAACTTGTAAGAGCATTAGGTGCATCTCCAACTCCTATTCCATGGCCTGAATTATTTACATCATTTCAAACTGGTGTAGTTGAAGGTTCTAAAAATGGAATTACTGACATTATGAATATGAAGTTTCCTGATGCAGGTCTAAAATATGTTACTTTAGACGGTCATGCATACATGGGAGCATTATGGTGGATGAACAATGCAAAATATGAATCTATGTCACCAGATCTTAAAAAAGTAGTGACTGATGGTTTCTATGCTTTGCAGCAAGCAACTTTTGCTTCTCCTAAAAGAAAATCAATCAAAGCTTATGAGGACTTTGTAGCAGGTGGTGGAGATTTATACGTACCAACGCCTGATCAAAAAGCTAGTTTTAAAAAAGAAGCTAGTCCAGTGTATGATTGGTTTAAAGCTAATGTTAAAGGTGGAAAAGAAATTTTCAATGCTTTAACTAAAGCAGTAGCTAAAGCAGAGAAAAAAGCATCGAGCGCATACAAAAAAGATTTGTAATTTCAAATTAATATAATGGGGCGGATTTTAGTTCGCCTCATTATCTAAAAGGATATATCCAAGATTTATAATCTTTTATGAGAATATGAGCTTTTTCAATTTGTTCAGGAGTCATTTTTTTAATAACTTCTTCCTGAGAAATTGCAGCATCAGGGTCTCCACCAATAGCAGACAAACCATACCACATATAAGCTCTAACAAGATCGGGAGCAGGAAGCCCTCTACCAATTTCGTAATACCATCCAACACCAGATTGAGCGCCAGGATGACCTTTCATAGAAGATCTGAGATACCATTCGAAAGCTCTAACATCATCTCTTTCAACACCAAGACCCATAGCGTACATAATTCCAATAAGCTCTTCAGCATCGGCATTACCAGATCTAGCTGCTGGCATAAGTTCTTCCATAGCTTCTTTAAATTTTCCTTCTTCCATCAAATCTCGAGCATTTTCTATTTCTGCAAAAACTATGGATGGAAGAAACAAAAGTATAAAAAGATATTTAATCATTTAAAAATAATTATATTTATAATTCCATTTTTAATTTCAGTAAATAAATCTTACGCAATTGATTTACCAAAACCATTAAAGAGCGAAGATTTTCATAAAGTTGATATAGAAAAAGTTAAAATTGGAAGACTTCTATTTCATGATAAGATTTTATCGGCAAATCGAAACATTGCTTGCGCAACTTGCCATAGTCATGATCTAGGTGGTTCAGATGGACTTTCATTAGGGATTGGTGAAGGAGGACATGGTATTGGATTAGAAAGAACAGCTGGAACAGGGGATGATAAAATTAAAAAACGTATTCCTAGGAATGCTTTAGCATTATGGAATTTAGGATTTAAAGATATTACAACATTGCTTCATGACGGTAGAGTGACTAAATCTGATATATTTGGCAATGGTTTTAATACCCCAGCGCAAGAACTACTACCAAAAGGGCTTGATAATATAGTTGCGGTACAAGCTTTATTTCCAATGACAAGACAATTTGAAATGGCTGGAAATCCAGGTGAAAATGAAATTATAGGACTTGTTTCAAAAGTTGGTAAAGACAGTATGAGAATTGATAGAGTTTGGCCCGTAATTACTCATAGAATAAGAGGAATTCCTGAGTATGTTAAAATGTTTAAACATGCATTTGAGGATGTTGATAATGCTTTAGATATAAATATTACACATATAGTAAATTCAATTGCAGCTTTTGAAATTCATGAATGGACCTCTTTTGACTCTCCATTTGATGAATATTTAAATGGAAATAAATCAGCTTTAAATTCAAATCAAATTGCAGGTATGAATTTATTCTATGGCAAAGCTAATTGTAGCTCATGTCATTCCGGGTCTTTATTGTCTGATCAAAAATTTCATTCAATAGGAATTCCTCAATTTGGGCCTGGAAGGACAAGGCCTTTTGATCCTTATGCACGTGATGTTGGAAGGATGGTTGAAACAGATGATTTGGATGACATGTATAAATTTAAAACACCTGCACTTAGAAATGTTTCTTTAACTGCACCTTACGGTCATAATGGTGCTTATCCAACACTTAAAGGCATAATTAAACATCATTTAAATCCAGTAGCTATGAATAAAAATTGGAAACCTAAATATGCAAATTTACCTAGTGCTCCATGGTTAGAGCAAATAGACTTTGTAACTTTTTCTGACAAAAGAGAACAGGATAGAATTATTTCGAGTATTGACATTAAACCAATAGATTTAAGTGAAAAAGAAATTGATCAATTGGTATCTTTTTTACAATCTTTAACTGGAAAAAGTGGAAATCAAAGACCCCTTGGTAAACCAGAAAAAGTACCAAGTGGATTAACAATTGATTAAACTTATTTAATTAAACTGATAAATAATAAATATGGAAAAAATTAAATATGGAATAATTGGAGCTGGCACAATGGCTCGAGAACATATTTTAAATTTATCTTTAATAGATGAAGCACAAGTAGTTGCTCTTTCAGATCCTCATGAGGAGTCTTTGAAACAGTGCCAAGAATTACTCAAATCAGAAGCTGTTTGCTTTAAAAATCATCAAGATCTGATCAAAGAAAATTTAGTTGATGTTTATATAATTTCATCTCCTAATTTTACTCATATTCAAATTTTAAAAGATGTAATTAAAACCAAGAAACATATATTGGTTGAAAAACCTTTGTGCACTAAGACAAAAGATTGTTTAGAAATAGAAAAACTTACTAAAAATTACCCTTCAGTTTTTTGGACTGCAATGGAATATAGGTACATGCCTCCTGTTTCAAAATTTATCAAAGAAATTCACAACAAAACAATTGGTGACCTAAAAACATTAACAATAAGAGAACATAGATTTCCTTTCTTAAAAAAAGTAAATGATTGGAACAGATTTGAAAAAAATACTGGAGGAACTTTAGTTGAAAAGTGTTGTCATTTTTTTGATTTGATGCGTTTTATTATTAAGAGTGATCCCGTAAGTGTTTATGCGAGTGGGGGACAAGATGTAAATCATTTAGATGAAGATTATGATGGTAAAAAACCAGATATTATTGATAACGCTTATGTAATTGTTAATTTTGAGAATGGCTCAAGAAGTATGCTTGAGCTTTGTATGTTTGCCGAAAATTCTGAAATGCAAGAAGAGTTAACTGCAACAGGAAATATTGGTAAAATTGAAACTTCAGTTCCTTCAAATGAGTCTGGGAAAACTACTTCTGATGTAAGAATTGGTATGAGAGACGGAAAAACTAAACAAGAAAGTGTTAGTGTGGATCCAAAAATACTTGAAGCAGGACATCATCATGGTTCAACTTATTATGAACATTTAGCCTTTATAAATGCAGTAAAAAATAAATTAAAGCCAGAGGTATCTTTGAATGATGGGTTAATTGCAGTTGCAGTTGGAGAAGCTGCCGAGACATCAATTAAACTTGGAAGAGTAGTTAAGTTAAACGAGATAATTACTTAAAAAAATCTATCGCTTTTTTAACTATAAAATTACTAACTCTTATATTTGACTCTGTTGTGACACCTGAAATATGAGGTGTTAAAATACAATTCATTTCAGATGATATTTTTTCGTATAAATCTTTTTTAATAGGTTCATTTTCAAAAACATCTAATGCAAATCCTGAAATTAGATTTTGATCATAAGCATCTATAAGATCATTCTCATTTACAACACTACCTCTTGAAGTATTAATTATTATTGGCTGTTTTTGCATTTTAGAGAATGAAGACTTGTTTATTAGATTTTTTGTCTCTTTGGTTAATGGTAAGTGTAAAGAAATAATATCTGCATCTTTAAATACATTTTCTAATGAAGATAATTTATAATTTTTCTCATTATCATCTAATTTTTTAATGTAAGGATCATAAGCCAAAACATTTAGGCCATTTTTCAAACTATAGTCTGCAACCTTTCTACCAATGGTCCCTAAACCTACTATTCCAATACATTTTCCATTTATCTCAGCAGATTTAATTGTAGTTCTAGGCCAATTACCTTTGACCGTTCCATTATGAAACATAGGAATTTTTTTTATCAAAAACATCGAGGATGAAATTACATACTCTGCCACAGAATCTGCATTCATACCAGTTGCTGGTTGGACATGAATATTTTTGCTTTTACAAAATTCAGTATCAATATTATCCAAACCAACACCCAATCTTCCAACAAATTTTAAATTTTTTGCGTTAGATAGAATATTTTTATTAACCTGAGTTTTGTTTCTAACAATTAAACCGTCATAATCTTTAATTATCTCTAAAAGTTCCTCTTCTTTTTCCCAGAGCTTTTCATCAAATTTGATTTCAAAATTATTATTTAAGTCGTCTAAACTACTCTTATTAATAAATTCAGTTATCAAAATTTTCATAATTAATAATTGATATTTTAAATTAGTTTAGACAAATTCCTTTTATTTGTTTTAAAAGTAGGAAGAGGATATTTAAAAGCATATTTACGTGGAATACACTTTTCTTTTGCTTTTTCCCAGAGTGCTAACCATTGTTTAAAATTCTGAATTTTGAGATTTTTTTTATTTTTACTTCTTACATAGAAATTTGGTAGCGGATCTCTTCCAGAAGGTTGGCCAGCTACATTATATCTAAGGTCCGCACTTATTCTAAAATCATTTGATCTGTTAGGTAGAGAACAATGAATTGAATGTTTGTGTAAAAGAATTACATCCCCAACATCTGCTTCTAAGTAAATATGCTGCATTTTATCCAGTAATTTGCTGTCTTTAATTTCTACTTGCCCTCTATATCCAGCAATATGATTTAATAATCCCATTTTATTAATTTTCTTAACAGTAATCATGCAACCATTTTTTTTAGTAGTTTTTGTAAAAGGTATCCATACAGTAACCATGTCGGTTAATTTTTGTCCTTTAGTGTTGAGAACAGCGGCATCCTGATGCCAGGGCGTTCGTCCACTTAAACCATCAAAAACAGAACCTTTTGGTAATTTTTTTTCAGGCTGTTTAATTCTAGTATTTTGTACTGGATTAGACATGATTTCTTTACCCAAAATTTTTTCAACAACATCTAAAATGTTTTTATTAGTAATTAAATTCCATAAAGATTGAGTAGCAAAATAATCACTATCTTTCTTAACGTGATCTCTTGGTAATCTAGTATTAAAATACTGATCTAAATCATCAATTTTTAATTTTGATATATAAGAATATTTTTTTTTAAAATCTAAATTAAGAACTTTTTTTACATCCTTTTTTTTTGCAAATTTTTGAATTAAACAATCCATTACAAATTCCATATCATTAAGGATTGGCTTTAAATCTCTTTGAAAGTTAAGCACGTTTTTTACTTTCAAATACCCTTTTTCAAATAATTTGTTTTTAAGATTATTTACCATTAATAGAAACTAGTAGAATTTAGTGACAATATCAATTCTTAGGAGCAGTTGTTAAATAGTTTGCGTCATGAAAAGAAGTTAACATTCTTTTCTTGGTACTGATAATGTGCGGATAGTAAGCTGTTCCTTTATAATTCCAAATAACTGGCTTATTAAGAGCATAACTTCCATAAATAAAAAATCTTTTTGGACAGTTGTGTTCTATAAAACGCTTAACCCCATGATAAGAATTTGGTGTAGATTGAAAAAAAACCACAGTCCCTTTTTTTGGCGTGAAAGCTTTGACCACTTCCAGTTCACTTATTTTTGGAAATCTTCTGAAACTTTTTCTTAAATTTTTCTTTGATTTTTTTCTATAAATTGTAAGTGATCCTCCATTTTTTTTTGGAATATCTGTCAGGTAAATTAAGAAATTGTACAATCTTGTGATGTCATCTCTATGAGGACGTAATCTGTATCCTCCTTTAGAAACTGAAAAGTCAATATCTAAATTAACTTTTGGGCTAGTGTAATTATTTCCTAACAATTTTTTTAATTCGCTTGAATTTAGTTTCTTTTTAATAGTAAATTTTTTTTGATTAAATATTTTTGGTTTGTGAGTGTTTGTCCAAGATCCATCTTTAAAATTTTTAGAAAAAAGAGTTTCAATTTTTTTATAAAATGTTTTGCTATTAAAAAGTTTAAATAGTTTTGCTGAATTATTTGAAGATTTAATATAGTTATTAAAATTTTTTGAGCCTTTGTTAATTCTGCTTCGACCACCCATAATCATGTCATCGAAGGCTTTAGATTTACTAATCTCATCAATTAATAAATTACAAGTATTTTTCTCAACAACTTTATCTCCAACCAATACAGGAAAATTACTTTTAATTTTTTTTAATCGACTGATTTTAAGCATCAACTATACATACCTTCTTTAACCTTAATCATTTTATACATCAGGTCATTTAAAGGTGTTTTTACTCCATGTTTTTTTCCTATTTTAGAAACTGCTCCACTAATAAAATCAATTTCAGTTTTTCTTTTGTACTGAACATCAAAAGCCATTGAAGATTTGTTAGTTTGCATAGAATCTACAATTTTATTGAACATAAATAGACATTCATCTTCAGAAACATTAACTCCATCAGCAAGTGCTACTTCTCTCGTCTCTAAAATGATTTCTTTACCAAGTCCTCTTGAGACATCATTAGCCTTATTATTTACATAAAGATCGGTGTGATGTAGATCAAATATAGCTGAAAGTGGACCAATTGCTGTTAGAGCAAAAAGCTTCATCCATTTTCTTTTTTTTACATCTTCAGCTGCAATCATTTCTAAATTGTGTGCAGTAAAAGTGTCAGCTATTTCTGTAATTCTCTCTGTTATTCCTCCTTCATATTCACCAATCCATGAAGGCAATGCGCCATGGTTCATTATATGACCTGGTCCTAAAATATTTGAAGCTTGCGTTGTTGTTCCGCCGATTACTTTTTCATTTCCAACAATACTTTGAATTATTGCTTCATGACCAATTCCATTTTGAAATGACATGAAGACTGTTTTTTCACCAATAATATTTTTAATACTATTTAGAGCAGGTTCTAATGCAGTTGCTTTGCACATAACAATCACTGCATCCATTTTATTTAAAGATGATGGATCTGAAGTAGCATTTACTTTAATTATACGATCTCCTCCATGACCATCCATTTTTAACCCATCTTTATTAATCGCATCGACATGCTCTTTCCAAACATCAATTAAAGTTACATTTAAACCTTTTTCAGCTAGCAATCCTCCAAACAGACATCCCATAGCACCTGCACCTAATACAGCTACTTTTAAATCTTTATTTATCATCGTTACCTTTTTTAAAATTATTTATGTATAGAAATTATATATATTATCTATAGACAATATGCAAAATAAATTATAGCTTATTAACATTATGCAATTAAAAATAGAAAAAGGAACTTTCACAAATCATTCACTGAAAGATATAGCGAGTGCATTAAAAAAAGGACTATCTGAAAATTTTAAAAATGTTGAAGTAGAAGTTGTTGATTGTCCTAATCTTCGTGAATGGGATTGTCCATCTGAAGGAATAAGTGGTAACCAAAAAATCATAGATGTTGGTGGAGAGCCATACATGCATGATCCTAATTTTATTGGTGCAGAATTTGATTATGAAGAAATTTCAAAAATGATCGGATCAGAAAAATCTTATGCTTTAGGTGCAGGATCTGGTGCAATGTCGTGTTTGGAAGGTCACTGTGGTGAATTAGTAATTAATGAAAATTTAATTACTGATGAGTCTAGATCTATAATTGCAAGAGTAAGTCCTGATAAAAAATGTATTGTTGAAAAATATAGCGCAAGGAAACATGGTGGACTTGGAAACATTTATTATACTGATGGTAAACAAGGAAAAGTAATTAAAATAAAAATCAAAGGAAGATCAGGAGATCAAGGTTCATTGCCACAAGCAATGAGGTCTTCATTGTCAAATAATTTAAATCTTAAAGCAAATGAACAGATTGCTCTTGCAGGTGTATTTAGAATTCTAGAGGGAAAAGTAAGATCTCATGTTCAACCAGATTATAAAGATATCAAACATGAATACTATGATCCAAAACAAATGAAGTGTGTAAAAGATTTTCTTCAATTTTATGAACCTGTTGGTCCAAAGTTACAGTGTTATACAGTTCTTTGGACTGGAGATCCTACAGGAGGGGAATTAAATTTAAGAGAGTCTGGTGAACATACTCACTTTCACTCTTATGAACATGATAAAGACGCTGGACATTATCATTTTGATGTCACACCTGAAGAAATAGAATATGAAGGTTATTTTAATACTGCTATTGAAGTACATAGAGTAAATAACATTTATAAAGAACTATTAAGTAAAAATAGTATTGAATAGAAAACTCAATGAGTTTAAATTTATTTAAATGAAAAGACAGTTCAAGTATCCTAAGCACTTCGAAGAACAAAAAAAAATTCCAAAACTTACTCAAAAACGAATTCAATTAGCAGAAATATCACTTGGAGATTTTGAAGGAAGATTAGCTAACGAGTTATTGAATTGGTTTTCTTTAACTCCACAACATTGGATAATGTTGCATATGGTGATGCTTGCTTATTACAAAAATAAATCAATTACAAAAAATCAATTACTTAAAGTGATCGAGAAATCATACTTAACCTCAAATGTTTATATCGATACTGCAATAAAAAAAGGTTATTTTAGAATTATAAGAAATGAGCGAGATAAAAGATCTATATTTATATTACCTTCAGTAATTACTATTAAAACCTTCGAGGAATTTATTGATAGGAGAGATATTCTTTATAAAGGTGTAAGATGAAGAATATCTATACTTGGGCTGCAAAACCAGCAAAACGAACTTTGACTGTTGGGGATTTAAAAGCAGCAAAAGGAAAAAGAAAATTTACACAAGTTACAGCGAATAGTGTTGAAGAAGCTGAAGCCGCTGAAAAGGCAGGATTTGATATGATTATATCAAATGCAAAAAATGTAATTCCTGTAAGAGAAGGTTCAAAAAATTTATTTTTAACAGCTGCTTTAGTCTTAAATGAGTTTGTAACTGCAGAGGATATTATGCGTGGAGCTTTTAAAGCATTGGAGAATGGTGCGGATGCAGTTATGACACCAAGAAGTATGGATATAGTTGAAATGCTGGCTAAAGAAGATGTTCCAGTAATGGGGCATTTAGGTTTAGTTCCAAGAAAATCTACTTGGATTGGTGGCTTAAGAGCTGTGGGTAAAACTGCTGATGAAGCATACGAACTTTTTCAAAAGTTTAAAAGATTAGAAGATGCAGGTGCTTTTTCAGCTGAGTGTGAAGTAATACCTGAAAATGTGATGGGTGAAATATCAAAGCGTACAGATATAGTTACTGTTTCATTAGGCTCAGGTAAAAACGCTGATGTAATGTATTTATTTATGGAAGATATCTGTGGCGATACAGAAAATCCCCCAAGACATTCAAAAGCATATGGAAATTTATTGAGACTAAGAAATGAAATAAAACTAGAAAGAGTAAAAGCTCTTAAGGCTTTTAAAAAAGATTCAATGAATGGAAAATTTCCAGGAAAAAAACAATCGTCTAATCTAGAAAAAAAACAATTTGAGGAATTTTTAGACCAACTTGATTAGTAAGTAGAGTTGTCGTCTTTTTTTGATAAAGAACCTTTCATTTTATCTACTGTGGCTTTAGCGCCAGCACTCAAAGCTCTTAAATCAGAAGCTATAGTTACAAAATCAAAACCTTTTTCGATCATCTTAGTTGCATATTCTGTAGTACCGTTATGAATTCCTGCGAAAATATTATTTTTTTTAGCATGTTCTAGAATTCTTAAAATTTCAGAATAAGCTTTTGTAGACTCTGACCTATCAAAACCAGGTTTTTCACCTATTGCTAAACTTAAATCTGCTGGACCAATATAAATACCATCGACACCTGGTGTAGACATTATCTCATCAAGATTTTCTAAAGACTCTTTTGTTTCTATCATTGCTAATTTTAGAATTTCTTCGTTAGCATGATCTGCATAATCAGCTCCACCATAAATTAAACCTCTAATAGGACCAAAACTTCTGTAACCATCAGGTGGATACATACAAGCTTGAACAAAATTCTCTGCCTCTTTTTTATTACTTACCATCGGACAAACAATCCCGTAACATCCAGCATCTAAAATTTTCATAATTTGACCTGGTTCGTTCCAATTAACTCTAGCTAAAGGAGTTACTTCCGTTGTTGATATTGTTTGAAGCATAGGAAGCGCATTACTGTAGTCAACTAATCCATGCTGCATATCAATAGTTAAAGAGTCCCAACCTTGATGAGCCATTGCTTCAACAGATGCTGTACTTGGAATTGCACACCAGCCGTTAATAACAGGCTTACCTTCCTTCATCATTTGTTTGATTTTATTTTTTCTCATTTCCTAGATTTTTAATCCCATGTGAGTGTATTTCACATTTAAATAATCTTTTATCGCTCCTGAACCACCTTCACGACCATAACCAGTTTGTTTTATTCCTCCAAAAGGTGCCTCAGCAATAGCAACAACTCCAGTATTAACTGCAACACAACCAGACTCTAATTTCTCAGATCCAATGTGAGCTTTATCCATAGAGTTAGTGTATAAATAACTACATAATCCTAAGTCATTATCATTTGCTCTTTCAATTACTTCATCAAAAGTTTTAAAAGTTAAAATTGGTACTAGTGGACCAAAAGGCTCTTCTTTCATGATTGTAAAATTATCTTTAACATCATCAAAGACTGTTGGTTCATAATAGTATCCCTTGTTGAAACCAGAAGGTCTTTGTCCACCCATTAATACTTTCGCTCCTTCTTTTTTAGTAGTTTCAACTAGTTTTTCTATTTCTTCCAATCTTTTAGCGGTAGTTAAAGGTCCAAGATCTACACCTTCGTCCATACCGTTTCCAATTTTTAATTTTTTTGCCCTTTCAATAAAGGCATTAATAAAATCCTCTTTTCTGTTTTCTTGTATATAAAATCTATTTGGTGAAATACAGACCTGACCGTTATTCCTAAATTTACCAGTTATTGCTATATCAGCTACTTTGTTCATATCTACATCTTCACATACAATAAAAGGAGAGTGTCCGCTAAGCTCCATAGTAACTCTTTGGACTTTATCAGCTGCTTTTTTTAAAATAATTTTACCAACTCTAGTTGATCCAGTAACTGATACTTTTTTAATTATATCAGACTCCATTAATTCATTTGATATTTCAGCAGGATCACCTGACAAAAGACTTACAACACCATCCGGTACTCCAGCTTCTTTACAAATGTTTACTAATTCCATTACAGCACCAGGGGTAATTACGTCTGGCTTACAAATTACAGAACATCCTGCAGCTAGAGCAGTAGAAATTTTTCTAGATGCTAAAACTATTGGGAAATTCCAAGGAACTAAAGCTGCAACAACTCCTACGGGTTGATAATAAACATGAACTCTAGTATCTGGAAATCTACTTTGTTGTGTTTGACCATAAATTCTTTTTGTTTCTTCAGCATTCCACTCAAAAATATCAGCTCCACCACCAACTTCACCAACTGCTTCTGCAAGAGGTTTTCCAACTTCAAGAGTTAACCATTTTGCTATAACATCTTTTTTTTCTCTCATCATGTCCGCAATTTTTCTAAGCACGTAAGCTCTTTGCCATGGTGCAGTGTTTTTCCAAACTTCCAAACCTTTTTCTGCAGACTTTAATGCTTTTTGTACTTCAATAGATGAAGCTTTCGATGCTTTTCCAATCACTTCTTCTGTTGCAGGGTTGATTACGTCGTAAGTTTCTTTTTTTTCAGCTTGTTGCCATTTACCGTCAATGAATTGTCCAAATTTTTCGTACATAGAATTTATTTTTAAGTTTACTTAATTAGGTTTTTTAATTTATAAATAGAATTATATATAAACATTATACATATTAAAAGATAAACATATTTATGAAAAAAATTACCCTCACATGTGCTCATGCGATAGTTAAATATTTAATTGCTCAGAAAATATTAATTAACGGTAAAAAAGAACCTTTATTTCCAGGTGTCTTCGGAATTTTTGGACATGGAAATGTAGCTTGCTTAGGTCAAGCACTAGAGGAAAATCAAAAAGAACTTCCAACATATAGAGGTCATCACGAACAAAATATGGCACTTACAGGAATTGGCTATGCTAGAGCAAAAAGAAGACAACAAATTTTTGTAGCAACATCCTCTGTTGGACCCGGGGCAACAAATATGGTTACAGCTGCTGCAGTTGCTATGAGTAATAGATTACCAATTTTATTTTTACCTGGAGACACTTATGCAAATAGAATGCCAGATCCAGTATTGCAACAAGTTGAGCATTTTAATAACCCAGGAATAACAGCTAACGATGCATTTAAACCAGTTACAAGATATTTTGATCGAATAACCAGACCAGAGCAGATTATTCAATCATTCCCGGCAGCAGTTCAAACAATGTTAGATCCTGCAGATTGTGGTCCTGCATGTATCGCTTTAAGTCAAGATATACAAGGTCAAACTTTTGATTACCCTGAAGAATTTTTTAAAGAAAGAGTTCACGCGATTAGAAGACCAAGACCGGATGAATTTCAAATTAAAGAGGCAGCAGAAAAAATTAAGTCATCTAAAAATCCAATTATAATTTCAGGTGGTGGAGTTTTTTACTCAGATGCAATGGATGAGTTAAGTCAATTTGCAATTAAACACAACATACCAGTTACTCAAACTGTAATGGGATATTCTACAATGAAAAGAGATCATTCTCATTTTGCAGGCCAGATTGGCGGTTTAGGTGGAAAAAATACAAATTCATTAGCAAAAGAAACAGATTTAGCAATTGCAGTTGGAACCAAACTTGCAGATTTTACAACTGGTTCATGGGCAAATTTTGAAAACGAAAATTTTAAACTAGTTTCAATAAATGTATCAAGATTTGATGCTAACAAACATTTAGCGCAAGCGGTCATTGGAGATGCTAAAGTTTCATTAACAGAGCTATCCCAAGCATTAGGTAGTTGGAAAGCTGGAGAAGAATGGAATAAAAAATCTCAAACTGAACTGAAATCTTGGAATGAACATATAGATAAAGAGAGCGCGCCAACAAATCAAGAAGTTCCAAGTTATGTTCAGGTAATTGGTGCAATTTACAGAAACTCTGACCCAACAGATATTGCTGTTACTGCAGCAGGAGGTTTAGTTGGTGAAGTTGTTCAAGTTTGGAGACCCAGAGAACTAAATACTCATGAAACAGAGTGGGGCTTTAGTTGTATGAGTTATGAAATTTCTGGAGCGCTTGGAATAAAAATGGCTAATCCAGATAAAGAAGTAATTTCTTTTGTAGGAGATGGCTCTTATCTTTTAAATAACACAGATATTTATTCATCAGTTATTACAAAAAATAAATTAATAATTATAGTTTGTGATAATGGTGGGTTTGCAGTTATCAATCGACTTCAATTATTTAAAGGTGGTAAAGAATATAACAACTTATTAAAGAGCTCTAATACTCCTGGACTAGTTGATGTTGATTTTGCAAAACATGCAGAAAGTATGGGAGCTAAATCTGAACATGTTAATTCCATTTCAGATCTTGAAGCTGCATTTAAGAGAGCAAAAGCATCCGATGTAACATACGTTATTTCAATTAAAACTCATGCTTATAAATGGGTTGAAGGATCAGCTTTTTGGGATAGCCCTACACTAGAAATTCCGACAACTAAAGAGAATGAAGAAGCTTTAAAACTTTATAAAGAAGGAAAAGGCAAACAAAGACAAGGTGTATAAACCTTTATGAACAAAATTTTCAAAGTCGGTCTTATTGGCTGTGGTCATATTTCAGAAACTTATTTTAGAGCTCAAGAATATTTTAATAATATTAGAATAGTTAAGTGTGCAGATATAAATATGGAAGCAGCTAAAAAGTGCGCAATTCATTATAATATTGAAGCTTTAACAGTAGAGGAACTTTTAAAAGATAAAGAAATTGAAATAATTCTAAATCTGACGATCCCGGGAGCACATTACGAAGTTTCTAAAATGGCTCTAGAAAATGGAAAACATTCATATGCCGAAAAACCAATGGCAGTTAATTTTGAGGATGGAAAAAAATTACTTGAACTAGCTAAAGAAAAAAATCTTTATATTGGAAATGCTCCAGATACATTTTTAGGTGGAGGAATTCAAAAAACTAGAGAGTTAATTGATAATGGTGTGATTGGTGATATTAAATTAGGAAATGCTATATTTGCATTTCCAGGAGTTCAATCCTACCACCCAAATCCAGAAAGTTGGTTTGCAGAAAATGAAGGAGGACCTGTTATTGATATGGGTCCTTATTATTTAACCGCGTTAGTAAATTTAATTGGACCAGCAAAACAAGTGCAAGGAAGATGTACAAAAGTTTTTGAAGAAAGAGAAATTGGTATTGGTCCAAAAAAAGGTCAAAAGTTTAAAGTTGAAACACCAACAACTTACTTGGCAACAATACAATTTGAAAATGATTGTATAATTCAAATAACTTTATCATTTGATGTTGTTGCTCATCAAAGAAATCATATTGAGCTTTATGGAAACAAAGGATCAATAATTGTTCCTGATCCAAACATGTTTGGTGGATCTGCTTTTGTCTCAGTTACAGCCGGAGGTAATTGGGGAGAGCACAAAACAGACATGATGCCTTTAGGTAAGATTAATATAAAGAGTCAAAGTTCTAGAGCAAATGAGTCACCCACTAATGCAAATTATAGAGGAGCTGGTTTATCAGAAATGGCTTATGCAATTGAAAATAATTTAGAGCATAGATGTAATGGAGAGTTATCTCTTCATGTTTTAGATATAATAGATTCTACCATGAGAGCCTCTCAAACTGGAATTCCTCAAGAAATAAAGACAACCTGCAAAAAACCAAAACCTTTTACTTTAGAAGAAATTAAAAAAATACTAAACTAAATTAAAGATTTATATTTATGAAAGTTGAATATTTTGATTTAAGAGGAAAACGCGCATTAGTTTCCGGTGGAGCTTCGGGTATAGGAGCATCAATTGTCGAACACCTTTGTGAGCAAGGAGTTGAAGTTTATTTTTTTGACATAAATAAAAATGAAGCAAAAAAAACTATTAACAAAATTAAAAAGAAAAAATTTAAAACCCCTTCATTTGTAGAATGTAACATTAAAAATATTAAAAAATATAAATCATCAATTTTAAATATTATAAAAAAACAGGGTCCTATTGATATTTTAGTTAATAATGCTTCTAACGACCAAAGACATAGCTTAGAGAAAATTACAGAAAAATATTGGGATGATAGAATGGCGATTAATTTAAAGCATTATTTGTTTGCAATTCAGGCAGTAAAAAAAAGCATGATAAAAAACAAAGGAGGATCAATAATTAATTTAGGTTCAGTTAGTTGGGTTAGAGGTGCAGTGATGTTTCCAGCTTATAGCACTGCAAAGGCTGGTATTCACGGTTTAACAAGATCTTTAGCAAGGGATTTAGGGAAATATAATATAAGAATCAATTCAATTGCTCCTGGTTCTATTGCTACTGTAAGACAATCAAAGTTATGGCTTAATCTAAAATTTAAAAAAGAAATATTAAAAAACCAGGCCTTAAAAAAACAACTTTTACCTGAGGATGTTTCTAAAATGGTGCTATTCTTAGCTTCAGAAGTATCCTTGGGTTGTACAAAGCAAAATTTTACAGTAGACGCTGGTTTGATTTAAAATCAGTTTTTAAAAATATGATTAAATTTGATCTAAACAATAGAGTAGCAGTTGTTACAGGTGGAGCTCAAGGATTTGGTTTAGCAATAACCGAAAGATTTATCGAAGCAGGTGCAAAAGTTGTAATTTGGGATATTGATGAAGGTGCAGCTAAAGAAGCTATAGATAAAGTAAAATCAGAAAATCTAAGTCATCAGATAGTAGACGTAACAAATTTTGAAATAGTAAATAAAAATTTAGAAGAAATAGAAAAAAAACATGGAAAAATAGATATTTTTGTTAATAACGCAGGTATTGCCGGTATGAATACTACAGTGGCTGAATATCCTTTAGATGAATGGAAAAAAGTAATGAATTTAAATTTAAATTCTGTTTTTTATTGTTGTAAAGCGGTTGTTCCTTTTATGTTAAAGAATGACTATGGAAGAATAGTAAACATAGCATCAATTGCTGGAAAAGAAGGCAATCCAAATGCAAGTGCATACAGCACATCTAAGGCAGGAGTTATTGGTTTAACAAAATCTCTGGGTAAAGAGCTTGCGCAAAAAAATATAGCTGTAAATTGTGTAACACCAGCAGCAGCTAAAACAAGAATTTTTGATCAAATGACTGAGGAACATATCAATTATATGTTATCAAAAATTCCTAGAAACAAATTTGCAAAGGTTGAAGAATTAGCATCATTAGTAACTTGGTTAGCTAGTGAAGAAAATTCTTTCTCAACTGCAGCAGTTTTTGATTTAAGTGGTGGGAGGGCTACATATTAGTTATGCAAGTAGGTTTTGATGTAGGTGCAACAAAAATAGAGAGTGTTGTACTTGAAAAAGATGGTCAAGAAAGACATAGGTCTAGAATACCATGTCCAAAAGATTATACCCAAATTATTACTGCTATTAGAGATATTCACAGACAATTAGAACAAGAGTTTAAACAAGAACTTCCAATTGGAGTTTGTCATCCAGGAGTTCATTCTCCTCAAACAGGATTAGTAAAAAATGCTCCTAACATTACATGGTTAGAAAAAAAACCTTTTCAAAATGATTTACGTAAAGCACTTGGAAAAGAAGTGTTTTGTGAAAATGATGCTAATTGTTTTGCTTTATCAGAAGCTATAGATGGATCAGGCAAACACTACAAGATTGTTTATGGTATTATCTTAGGATCTGGAGTTGGTGGTGGTTTAGTTATTGATAAAAAAATAGTAAGTGGACCAAATGGTGTTGCGGGAGAATGGGGTCATAATCAAATTCCTTATTTTGCTGCAAAAAAAGAAAATTTTGACTCAAGCAATGCCAGAGAAGCAGAGATTGAGAGTTTTTTATCTGGCTTAGGTTTGGCCAAAAGATTTAATAAACTTTATGGAAAAAACTTAAAAACAAATGAAATTTTCGAATTAAATCGAAAACATGATTTAGATGCAGAAAGATTTATAGATGATTTCAAGGTAAATTTAGCCATGTCTCTTTCAAGTATCATTAATATTTTGGATCCTGATGCTTTTGTTTTTGGAGGTGGAGTTTCAAACGAAATAGATTTTTTACATGAAATAGATTCACTAGTTAGAAAATTTGTGATCGGTAGAGAATACGAAGGTGTATTTTT
This sequence comes from uncultured Pelagibacteraceae bacterium, assembly GCA_902594405.1. Lineage (GTDB taxonomy): Bacteria > Pseudomonadota > Alphaproteobacteria > Pelagibacterales > Pelagibacteraceae > Pelagibacter. The sequence goes on from CACJMB010000001.1 coordinate 68,493, forward strand.
AAAACCTAGATATGGAGACGCTAGTGGAGTTAGAGGAGCTGCAAGACTAGGAAGAAGCGCGACATATTAGAATTTCAACTCTTAATTGAATTTAAAAAAAAAATTTTTTTTATAATTCAAAATAACCAGCAAAATAAAAGTAAAAAAATTAAATCAATTCCAAGTTGTAATAAGTTTTTTTAGTTATCAATTGTTCTTCATTCTTCTTATAGTTTGTTTTTTTAAAAAATAGTTAACTAAATATAAGAGGAAGAGAAGATATGAAAAAACTAATGATCGCTTTAATTACATTAGCTTTCACATCTACTTCATCAATTGCAGGACCTAAGATCGAGGTATTGCACTGGTGGACGTCTGGTGGTGAAGCTGCTGCGCTTAAAGTTTTAAAAGATGATTTCGCTGCGAACGGCGGTGAATGGATGGACATGCCCGTAACAGGTGGTGGTGGAGACGCTGCTAACGTTGCACTTAAAGCAAGAATCGTTGCTGGAGATCCTCCATCAGCATCACAAATTAAAGGGCCTACAATTCAAGAGTATGACCAAGAAGGTGTTGTAGCTCCATATAACATTGACTCAATTGCTAAATCAGAAGGTTGGGATAACTTATTAGATCCAATGATTGCAGCTATTCACAAGTGTGAAAATAACAGCGGACCTTATTGTGCTGCTCCAGTAAACATTCACAGAATTGACTGGATGTGGGCAAACAAAGCTGTATTTGATGCAAATGGTATTTCAGTTCCAACTACTTGGGATGAGTTAAATGCTGCTGCTGAAAAATTACAAGCTGCTGGTATCATTCCATTTGCGCACGGTGGACAAGCTTGGCAAGATGCTACTGTATTTGAAGCAGTTGCTATGGGTCTTGGTGGAAATAACTATTACAAAAACTGTTACGTAGATCTTAAAGAAAGTTGTTTAAGAAGCGAAACAACAGTTAAAGTATTTGACCAAATGAGAAAGCTTAAAGGCTTTACTGACGAAGGTAGCCCAGGAAGAGATTGGAACGTTGCTACTGGTATGGTTATTGAAGGAAAAGCTGGTTTCCAAATTATGGGTGACTGGGCAAAAGGTGAATTTACAGCTGCTGGAAAAGTTCCAGGTGTAGATTACTACTGTGCTGCTACTCCTTCAAACAATGGATACTTATATAACGTAGATAGTTTTATCTTTTACAAATCTGATGATCCAGACAAACAAGCTGGCCAACAGCTATTAGCTAAACTTATGATGGGTAAAAACTTCCAAAAAGTTTTCAACCTTTATAAAGGTTCTATCCCAGCTCGTTTAGACGTATCAATGGATGAATTTGACAAATGTGCAAAAACATCTAATGCAGATATCAAAACTGCTGGTGCAAGTGGTGGATTAGTTCCAAGCTTTGCACACGGTATGGCTCAAGGTAATACTATGAAAGCTGCACTGCAAGATATCATCACAGAGCACTTTAACTCTGACATGTCATCTGTAGACGCTGCTAACGCTTTAGCTGACTCAGTTTTAGCTAATATGTAGTATATAAAAATTAAAAGGCCACTTATGATTAAGTGGCCTTTTTTTTAAATCCAAAATAAAAAATATTTATAATGTTCAAGTGGTTAGAAAAAAATTTACCTAAAATTGTAATGGCTCCTGCTGTTGGGTTAATAGGTTGGTTTGTATATGGCTTTGTACTTTGGACTTTATATATATCTTTTACTAATTCAAAAATTTTACCGAAATACGAATTATGGGGATTTGGTCAGTATGAAAAGTTATGGGCATCTCGAAAATGGCTTATATCAGTAGATAATTTGCTTGTTTTTACGGCTTTATTTTTAATTTTTTGTATTGCGATTGGGATAATTTTAGCGATCTTTCTTGACCAAAAAATAAGGGCAGAAGGGGTTTTAAGAACCATCTATTTATACCCAATGGCTTTATCATTTATTGTAACTGGTACTGCCTGGAAATGGATTTTAAACCCAACTCTAGGAATTCAAAAAATGTTTATAGATTGGGGTTTTGAAAATTTTACTTTTGATTGGCTGGTTAATAGGGAAATGGCAATTTACACCATAGTCATTGCAGGTGTTTGGCAATCTGCAGGATTTGTTATGGCATTATTTTTAGCAGGATTAAGATCTGTTGAGGATGAAATTGTTAAAGCTGCAAAAATTGACGGTGCTGGTTTGTTTACAGTTTATTGGAGAATATTGTTACCAATGATGAGACCAGTATTTTTTACAAGTTTTGTAATTTTAGTTCATATCTCAATTAAAAGTTATGATTTGATTGTTGCATTAACTCAAGGTGGCCCAGGTATCTCTACAACCATGCCAGCTTTATTTATGACACAAACCGCATTTCATAAAAGTCAAGTTGGGTTATCTGCAGCAAGTGCGATGATGATGTTTATGGCAGTAGCTGCAGTCATTATTCCATATCTATATTCAGAATTAAGGAGAGAAAATGCAAGATAATACACAATCATCTTCTTACCAACAGCTTGAACAAAAATCAAAATACACAAATATGTTTTTAAGATGGTTTTTGTATTTTGTTTTAATTCTATTTGCTTCTTATTTTATTTTTCCTTTATATGTAATGGTTGTTACCTCATTAAAAACGATGGAAGAAATACGTCAAGGAACACTTTTATCTTGGCCAAGTGGATTAAATTTTGAGTCTTGGGCAGTTGCATGGGGTGGAAGAGGATATGGAGCAGGAGATACTTTTTTAAGACCTTATTTTTGGAATTCAATTAAGATGGTTGTGCCTGCTGTATTTTTTTCTACCTTTATTGGAGCAATGACGGGATATGTTTTAACTAAATGGAGATTTAAAGGTGATAGTTGGGTATTCTTATTTTTATTATTTGGATGTTTCATACCTTTTCAAGCAATACTACTTCCAATGGCTAGAACTTTAGGAGTATTAGGTATATCAAATTCTATAGTTGGATTGGTTTTGGTTCATACCGTTTATGGTATTCCATTTACCACTTTATTTTTTAGAAATTACTATGTGTCAGTTCCAACAGAATTAGTAAAAGCTGCAAGAATTGACGGAGCAGGTTTCTTTAAAATATTTTTCAAAATTTTACTTCCAATATCAGCACCGATAATTGTGGTAACAGTTATTTGGCAGTTTACTCAAATTTGGAATGACTTTTTATTTGGATCAACTTTTTCATTTGGTGAGGCAGCACCAATTCAAGTTGCTTTAAATAACATGGTTTTATCTAGCACAAGTGTTAAAGAATATAATGTTGACATGGCATCAGCAATCATAGCAGGAGTGCCAACACTTATTGTGTATGTTTTAGCAGGTAAATATTTTATTAGAGGATTAACTTCAGGAGCAGTGAAAGGATAACAATGAAAACATTAAAAATTGAAGATCTATCAAAAAATTTTGGGTCTACAGAAGTATTAAGAAAAATTAATTTAGAGATAGATGAGGGAAATTTTTTAGTTTTATTAGGTCCTTCAGGATGTGGAAAATCTACATTACTAAATATTATTGCAGGTTTAGAGACAATCAACGAAGGTAACGTTTTTATTGATGATTATAATGTCAGTAAAGTAGAGCCAAAAGATAGAAATATTGCAATGGTTTTCCAATCATACGCTTTATACCCTTCAATGAATGTAAGAGAGAATATGATTTTTGGTCTTAAACAAGCAAAGACTTCAAAAGAAAAAATTGAACAACAGTTAGAGAAGGTATCTAAATTTTTACAAGTTGATCAATTGTTAGAAAGAAAACCATCTCAATTGTCTGGAGGACAAAGACAAAGGGTTGCTATTGGAAGAGCATTAGTAAGAGAACCCAGAATATTTTTATTTGATGAACCTTTGTCTAACTTAGATGCAAAATTAAGAGTTGAGATGAGAAGAGAAATTAAAAAACTTCACCAACAATTAAAAACAACAGTTGTATATGTAACTCATGATCAAACTGAAGCGATGAGTTTAGGGACAAGAATTGCAATTATGAATCATGGTGTTATCCAACAAAATGATACACCTGAAAATATTTACAATAAACCAAGCAATACTTTTGTAGCTGACTTTATTGGATCACCATCTATGAATTTAATTAAAGGAAGTTTAAAAGAAAGCTCAGGTGGAATATCTTTTTCAGTAAGTGGTTCTAACGTTGAAATTCCAATTAAAGATTATGAATTTATAGATAAATCTAATTTAAATAATAAAGAAGTTTTCTTTGGTATAAGACCAGAGCATATTTACTTTAAAAAATCCAATGAAAGTGATTTTGAAATTAATTTAAGAGCGGATTTAAGTGAGTACATCGGCCACGAGCAGATAATGACTTTTGATTATGCTAATCAAGAAATCTTAGCTAAATTTCCTTCAACAATAAAAATTGAATTAGCAAAAGAAACAAAATTATATTTTGATTTAACTCAAACATCATTATTTGATGCTCAAACTGAGGAGAGAATATAAAAATGAAAGTTAAATATTCTGATTTAAAAAATAAAAGAGTGTTTATTACTGGTGGTGGTTCAGGCATTGGAGCTTCAATAGTCGAACATTTTTGTGAGCAAGGAAGTGAAGTTTATTTTGTAGATATTGATCTAAAAGAAACAAAAAAACTTTTAAATAAAATTAAAAAAAATAAATTTAGAACCCCAACATTCATTGAATGTAATTTGTTAGATATTAATAAATTAGAAAAAACAATTAAAAATATTATTGCAAAAAAAGGTCCAATACATGCTTTAATTAATAATGCAGCCAATGATGATAGACACACAACAGATCAGGTGGATGAAAAATATTGGGAAAATAGAATGGCAATCAACTTAAAACATTATTTTTTTGCAGCTAAAGCTGTCGTTAAATCTATGAAAAAAATGAAAGCTGGTTCGATTGTTAATTTAAGTTCAGTTTCTTGGATGCTAGGCGAAGGTGATAAAGTTGTTTATGAAACCGCAAAATCTGCAGTAGTAGGTTTAACTAGATCTTTTGCACAAGAGTATGGGAAATATAATATCAGAACCAATTCAGTAGTCCCTGGATCTATAGCTACTGAAAGACAAATAAAACATTGGTTAACACCAAAGTACAAAAAGCTGATTTTAGACAGTCAGGCTTTAAAAAGACAATTAAAACCTAATGATGTTGCTCAAATGGTGATGTTTTTAGCATCAGATCAATCATCTGGATGCACAAAACAAAGCTTTATTGTTGATGGTGGTATAACTTGATCTAGGTGAAAGTTGAAAGTTCTACAATTCAAAATAAATTTCTAAGAGTACAAACTCTTAATTATGGTGCCAGTCTTTTTGAAATTTATCACAAAAAAAAGAAAATAAATTTAATTTTAAATTTAGGATCAAAACAAAATTATCGGTACAAACACCCAAGTGTTGGATCTACTTGTGGAAGATATGCAGGTAGAATTTCCAATGCAAAATTTAAGATAGGTAATAAAAAATTTAATTTAAATGCAAATGAGGGAAAAAATATACTGCATGGTGGTAAAGTTGGTTTCTCAATTCTCCCATGGAAAAAATTAAATCAAACAAAAGATAAAGTAGTATATCAACTTCATTCAGCAAATGACGATCAAGGCTTTCCGGGAGATCTTGTTGTCAATTGTACTTATCAATTAATAAATAAATATCTATTTATAAAATATGAATATAAATCCAATAAAAGCACTCATGTTAATTTAACTAATCATAGTTATTGGAACTTAGAAAAAAATAAAAAAAATATGATTTATAGTCATGAATTAAAATTGAACTCATATAAATATCTTCAAATAAATAAAAATTTAATTCCAACTGGTAGATTTAAAAATGTAAACAAATCTATTTACGATTTTTCAAATTTTCAAAACATTAGAAAAAAATTAGATTATTTTAAAAATAAAAAGCTTAATATTAAATTTAAAGGTTTTGATAACACTTTTGTTGTAAAGAAAAATATTAGAAATTATGTTGGAACTTTAAAAAATAATAATACCAATATTCAAGTTGATTTTTTTTCAAATTTACCTGGTGTTCAACTTTATTCAGCACAAAATCTAAATTACAAAAAAAAATTATTTCCTTATCAAGGTATTTGTTTAGAAACACAATATTTTCCTGATGCCCCTAATAAAAAAAATTTTCCTAGCACTTTAATTAAACCTAATAAAAGGTATACATGCTTTACAAAAATTAAAATTAATTAATTTATGAGTAAAAAAATTAATATCTCTATAGTTGGAACAGGATTAATGGGTTTACAACATATTAAAGCAATTAAAAAATCAAAGAAAGCAAATCTTCATTCAATAGTAGATATTAGTAATAACGCTAAAAATTTATCAAAAAAATATAAAATCCCATTGTATTCGAATGTATCAGAGCTTTTAAATTCAAAAAAACTAGATGCTGTAATAGTTGCTACCCCCAATCAATTGCATGAAAAACATACTGTAAGTTTTTTAAAAAATAAAATACCTGTTCTTTTAGAAAAACCTATTTCAGACAACATTCACTCTGCAAAAAAAATTATAAGTAGTGCTAATAAGAATAAAACACCATTATTGATTGGATATCATCGTCGACACAATTCTATAGTCTCTAAAGTAAAAGACATTATTAACAAAGGTAAGTTGGGTAACATTGTTTCTGCAAATGTTTTGTGTTGGTTGTATAAACACAAAGCTTATTACAATGAAAAATGGAGAATTAGGAAAGGTGGGGGGCCTTTAGGAATTAATTTAGTGCATGACATTGATATGATTTGTTATTTATTGGGTTCAATCAAATATGTGCAAGCATTTACAACAAATAAAACTAGAAAATTCCAAGTAGAGGATACAGCCACAATAAGCTTGATCTTTGATTCAGGAGCGCTTTGTACACTGAATTTGTCAGATACAATTGTTGCACCGTGGAGTTATGAATTAACTGCAGGAGAAAATCCTGCATATCCAATTACCAACCAATCTGCTTACATGATTGGAGGCACTAAAGGTTCTTTGCAGTTTCCCAATCTTAAATATTGGTTTTATAAAAAAGAAAGAAGTTGGTGGAACAAAATTTTTGTTAATGAAGATAAAAATAAAAAAGATGACAATACATTAGTAAATCAAATTGATCATTTTGCTGATGTTGTCACAAAAAAAGCTAAACCAAAAGTAAATGGAAATGATGGTTTAATCTCTCTTAAAATTTTTGCCGCTATAACTAAAAGTGCAAAAACTGGAAAAAAAATTAAAATTTAAAGATTAGCTAAAATCGAATTAGAAGATTTAATAGTATCAGCATCACCTCCTAAATCTTTAGTTCTGTTACTTTTGTCACTTAAAGATTTTTCAATTGCTTCAACTATTGAATTAGATGCTTCTTTTTCTCCTAAATAATCTAGCATCATTGCTCCAGACCAAATTTGTCCTACAGGATTAGCAATTCCTTTTCCTGCAATATCAGGTGCAGAACCGTGAACTGGTTCAAACAAAGATGGAAATTTATTTTGTGGATTAATATTTCCAGAGGGAGCAATTCCAATTGTTCCTGTGCAAGCAGGTCCTAAATCTGAAAGAATATCTCCAAATAAATTCGATGCTACTACAACATCAAACCATTCAGGATTGAGTACAAATCTAGCAACTAAAATATCAATATGAAATTGATCTGTTTCAATTTCAGGATAGTTTTTTTTCATTTCATTAAATCGTTCATCCCAAAAAGGCATAGTAATTGAAATTCCGTTTGATTTTGTTGCATTTGTTAATTTTTTTCTTTTTCGTTTTTTAGCTAATTCAAAAGCAAATTTCTGAACTCTGTCTATTCCATGTGCCGACATGATAGTTTCTTGAATTGCAATTTCTCTATCGGTATTTTTATACATTCTTCCGCCTACAGTAGAATATTCTCCCTCTGTATTCTCTCTAACAATCAACATATCGATATCACCAGGTTTTTTGTTGGCTAGAGGAGGATTAATACCAGGGAAAAGTTTTACGGGTCTAAGATTTATGTATTGATCAAATTCTCTTCTAAACTGAAGTAAGGATCCCCATAAAGAAATATGATCTGGTACTCTATCTGGCATACCGACTGCTCCAAAAAATATAGCATCATGTTTTCCTAATTTTTCTTTCCAATCATCAGGAAGCATTTTTCCATGTTTCTCGTAATAATCACAGGAAGCAAAATCATATTCTGTAAAATTTATTTTAAATTGATGTTTTAAAGCAACATCTTTTAAAACTTTTAAGCCTTCAGGTAACACCTCTTTACCAATCCCGTCACCAGCTATTGAAGCAATGTTATATTCTTTCATTAGTTGATTTTTATACTGCAAAATATCAATAAATTACATTGTTAAATTAATATTAAATTTTAAACCTTCATTGTTTTGACATATTTTTTTTGCTAACTTTGCTTATGAAAAAAATAATCCTACTTGCTTTATTTAGTTTATTATTTTTCACAAATTCAAATGCTGCATGTGACGATCCTTTAACAGAAGGTGTTGATTATTCTAATTGTAGATTTTCAGACTCACAAGATTTACAAGGAAGTTATCTTCCAAATTCAAATCTTTCTTTTGCAAGTTTCATTCAAGTAAATTTTGATAAAAGTATAATGATGACTTCAAATCTATCGTTTGGAACTTTTCCAGAGTCTACCTTTGTAAGAGCCAACCTTTATGAATCTGTTTCTATAGGGGCAAATTTTGAAAAAACTAATTTTACTGGCGCTAACTTAACTCGAGTTGATTTTATGGGAGCAACCTTAATCGAAGCAAATTTTCAAAACTCTAATTTAATGGAAGCAAACTTTACCTCTTCTAACATCACTAATGCTAATTTTGATGGAGCTAATTTGACTGGAGCAACGTGGACTAATGGTCAAACTTGTGGTCCAGAATCTATTGGCACTTGTAAGCAATAATTAATGAATACTTCAGTAAATACTGATGATGTTATTTTTAATTTTTTTAAACAAATTTGCGATGAAAAAGATGATCAAAAATGTGTTGAGCTTGGAAACGAGTGGATAAAGGCAATGGAAACTAATTTATCTGAAATGGAGAAAAACCTAAACGGGGCTGATTATATTAAGCATAAAGATGACATTCAAAGTAATAGAAACCATCTTGATAGTTTAAAAAACAAAACTTCATCTGAATGGAGACAATACGCTACACAATGTATGATCGAAATAATGAATCATAAAGGCCAGAAATAATGAGTAATCAGGAAAGAGTTTTTTTAATCATTTGTGCTTCGTTGATCATCTTCACTTTGCACTATTTAATTGAAAAACATTTTTTTTAAAAAGACTATCAATAATTATAAAAATACATTAAATACTTAACAAGGGGTGTCTTAACAGACTGAGATCATACCCTAAGAACCTGTCCGGTAATTCAGAAAGGGATAAAATGGATAAAACATATTTTTTAAGTCAATCAACATCATTAATATTAGTTATCGCAATTAGTTTAATATTTGCCTTTTTTGGAATTTTTCATTCTAAAAAATATAAGGGCATAAATAATTATTTAACTGCAAATAGAAACATTGGTTTATTTTCACTCACGACAAGTCTTGTAGCATCAGCTTTAGGTGCTTGGATATTATTTGGTCCAGTAGCGGCTGCAACATGGGGTGGAGTAGGCGCTGTTATTGGTTATGCATTAGGCACAGCTTTTCCAATGATTTTCTTAATTTATTTTGGAAAAAAAATTAGAAATGAGTTTCCAAAAGGATCTTCTTTAGTTGAGTTTATGAGAAAGAAATTTGGCAAAAGTCTATTTAAGTTAATTTTGTTAATGACGATCTTTTACATGTTCATTTTTCTTTGTGCAGAAGTAACGGCAGTTGCTGTATTAATTAATTATATATCTGGAACAGAATTGTGGATTACAGCATTAATAGTCTTGGTAGCTACCTTAAGCTACACCCTTTATGGTGGATTAAGAGCGTCAATATTTACTGATAATATTCAAATGATTGTAATAGGTGTTTTATTATTTATTTTGATTTCAATTATTGGTTCATCTTCAGGAGATAATTTTTCTTTTTCTTTAATTAATGAGAAAAACCCTCAACTAATAAGTTCAAATTATGTTCCAGGATATACTGCTGGATTAACTTTCTTTATAGCAGTTGCAGCAACTAATTTATTTCATCAAGGAAACTGGCAAAGAGTGTATGCAGCAAAAGATTATCAAACATTAAAAACAAGTTTGATAATTTCTTTCTTTATTATTATTCCAATAGTTTTTTTAATGGGTTTTATTGGAATGGTTTCATTTTCAATGGATCCATCTGTTAGACCTGATTTAGGTTTTTTTAGTTTATTATTAAAAGATCAAACTAAAATTTTATCCTTATTGATTATTATTCTTGGTCTTGCATTAACAGTTTCTACTGTTGATACTTTGGTTAATGCTATTTCTAGTTTATTTGTAGTTGATGGCAAAGCAACTTTTAATTTAGATAAAAAAACTGATTACTTAAAAATATCTAAATATTTCATTTTAATCTTATCCGTAATTGCATTTGGTGTTGCTTCAAAAGGATTTGATATTTTATATTTATTCTTACTTGCAGATTTATTTTGTTGTGCGTTTGTAGTGACTGTTTTTTATAGCTTCTATAATAAAGTGGATGAAAAAACCGCTTATGTTTCAATTATAATTGGTTTAGTTGCTGGATTTTTAATGTTTCCATTTCCAGATTTTTCTAAAAGTTTATTAGTGGGAGTATTTTTGTCTAAAGACCTGTTTTCACCATTTATAGCTCAATCTTTATTATTTTTATCTTTTTTGATTGCAACATTCTTGCCTGCAATAATCTTAAAAACTAAATTTAGATAGAGGATTTTAAAGCATCATAAATAAGTTCTTTAGTGGTCTCACCAATGCTTCTGTAAACTTCTTTATTATCTTTAAAAATTAAAAGTGTTGTTTGATATTGAACGTTAAAAAATTGAGCAATTTCTTTATTTGTTACATCAAAAGCAAAGTACTCCATATTATCAAAATCATTTTTTGCTTTTTCAAGAACTTTCATTTGGCTAGCACAAGAAGTACAATATTTAATCCAAGAACTAACTACCACAACCTTTCCCTCTGATAGAGCTTTATCAAACAACTCTTTACTATAAGTGGTTTCTTTTCCAATTGCCTTAGTGCTAAATGCTAATACAAAACAGATAAATACTAAAAATTTTTTCATTAAACCAAAATTAAGGTAAATTTTAATTTATTGTAATACTATAAATTGTCTCTATATATGCCTAACCACATGTCAAACGAGCAAATAAGCATAAATAACCTGTCAAAAGTGTACGACAATGGTTTTGAGGCATTAAAAAAAATAAACCTAAATATTAAAAAGGGTGAAATTTTTGCAATGCTAGGACCAAATGGTGCAGGAAAAACTACACTTATAAGTATTATCTGTGGGATAGTAAGACCATCTTCTGGGAAAGTTACAGTAGATGAATTTGATATTATTGATGATTATAGAGAAACAAGATCTAGAATTGGATTAGTTCCTCAAGAGTTAACTTTAGAGCAATTTGAAACCGTATTTAATAACGTTTCATATTCTAGAGGTTTGTACGGAAAAAAACCTGACCCTAAACATATAGAGAAAGTTTTAAAAGATCTAAGTCTATGGGATAAAAAAGATTTAAGGCTTAGACAATTATCTGGGGGAATGAAAAGAAGAGTTTTGATTGCAAAAGCATTATCTCATGAACCAACCATTTTATTTTTAGATGAACCTACTGCTGGTGTTGATGTTGAGTTAAGGCAGGATATGTGGAAAGTTGTTGAGAGTTTAAGAAAAACTGGTGTTACAATAATTTTAACAACACACTACATAGAGGAAGCTGAAGCTATTGCAGATAGAGTAGGGGTAATCAATCAAGGAGAAATTATAGTGGTTGATGAAACAAAAGAATTATTAAAGAAAATGGGCCACAAGAAACTCACTGTGGACTTACAAGAAGAAGTTAAAGAATTACCAAGCAGTTTAGAAAAATATAATCTTGAAATTGGTAAAGATAAAATGTCAATTGATTACACTTATAATGTTCAAGCAAAACAAACAGGGATTACAAATTTACTTCAAGATTTAAAAGATGCAGGTTTAAAATTAAAAGATTTAAAAACAGAACAAAGCACATTAGAAAAAATATTTGTCAGTTTAGTAAAGGAAAATAATGAAATTTAATTATTATGCTTTTAAAGCAATTTATCTACATGAGATGGATAGATTTAAACGAACATTGATGCAATCGTTGTTATCGCCAGTTTTATCTACCTCTTTATATTTTATTGTTTTTGGATCAGTAATTGGAGGCTATGTAGAAAATATTGATGGGATTAGTTATGGATCATACATTGTTCCAGGTTTATTGATGCTTACTCTTTTAACTCAATCAATCAGTAACACATCCTTTGGTATATTTTTTCCTAAATTTAATGGAACTATTTATGAAATCTTGGCAGCTCCCATATCAACTTTAGAAATTGTTCTTGCTTTTGTTGGTGCTGGTGCAACAAAAACTTTAATTGTAGGTTTTGTAATTTTTATAACGGCAACATTTTTTGTAGAGGTAGATGTAAAATATCCTTTATTAATGATATTTTTATTAGTTTTAGTTGCTTTTACTTTTGCCTTATTTGGTTTTTTAATCGGATTGATGAGTTCTAACTTTGAGCAAATGTCAATTATACCAACCCTAGTTATTACTCCGATGGTATTTTTAGGTGGAAGTTTATATTCTTTAGATATGCTGCCAGAATTTTGGCAGATGGTTACATATTTTAATCCAGTAGTTTATTTAATAAATGGATTAAGATTTTCATTTTATGGAGTATCAGATTTTAATATTTGGGTTAGTATCGTTTCTATGGTTGCTTTTTTATTAGGATGCATCACGATTGTTACTATCTTACTTAAAAAAGGGTACAATATTAAATCTTAGCTACTAGCTATTTTCTTTTTAGGATCATAAAAAGGTTTTTCTACAATGGTAGCAGAATATTTTCCTTCATGAGTTTGAACATCTAATTGAATTCCTAATCCTGAATAATTAATTTCTATCATTGCAAGTGCAATATTCTTTTTTAATCTAGGTGAATATGCAGCTGAAGTTACTTTACCAATTATTTTACCATCTTTTTCAATTGGCCAAAAAGTTGTGTTAGGTCCTGATAAAGGATCACAATCAATGATAAGGCCAACCTGTTTTCTTTTTATTCCATTTTGCTTAATCTTTTTTAGAGCTTCTTTACCTATAAAGTCTATATCAGTTTCTAAATTTACTAATCTATCAAATCCTAATTCGTATGGATTTGTATGAATATCTGCGTCTGCATGATATGAAAGCATACCGCCTTCAATCCTTCTAATTGATGATGTATGACCTGGTTGAATTCCATGTTCTTTACCAGCAGCCATAATTTTTTCATATAATTCATTTCCTTTTGAACCATCTCTTAAATATATTTCGTAACCAAGTTCACTTGACCAACCTGTTCTTGAAACAATTAATGGAATTCCATCAAGTTTATATTCTCTTAACCAATAATATTTAAGATCTCTGATATCTTCACCAAATAGTTTGACCATTATTTCTTGTGAGGTAGGTCCTTGTAATTGTAGAGGGGACACATCTGGTTCAGATATTTTAACATCTAAACCTGAATTAATCGCAACACCTTGTGCCCATAACAAAACATCACTATCTGCCAAGGATAACCAAAAATGATTTTCTGCTAATCTTAGTAAAACTGGATCGTTTAATATGCCTCCATCGTTATTTACGATTAATACATATTTACACTGTCCTATTGATAATTTTGAAAGGTCTCTAGGAGTTAATAATTGAATAAATTTGTATGCATCAGGACCAGTTATTTCAACCTGTCTCTCAACCGCCACATCACATAAAATTGATTTTTCAATAAGGTTCCAAAAGTTTTGCTCAGGACTTCCAAAGTCTCGTGGAATATACATATGATTATATACAGAAAAACCTGTAGCTCCCCATTTTACAGTAGAGTCAAAATATGGGGACTTTCTTATTTGTGTTCCAAAACCAAAGTTTTTATTAGACATTTGTGACCCTTAGCAGTCTTAGTATGAATTACAAACAAAAAATAGCCCTGTTAAGGGCTACTAAAAAAATGGAGAGGGAAGTTATTTTTTTAAAATTGTTCTGACTCAGTCGATCCAGCCATTGCTGTAGTTGAGCTTTGACCGCTACTGATAGTATTTGATACTGCATCAAAATAAGATGTACCAACTTCTCTTTGGTGTTTAACGCTAGTATAACCATCTTTTTCTCGAGCAAATTCTTGTTGTTGAATTCTAGAGTATGCAGCCATACCTTCTTTTCTATATTTTTCAGCAAGCTCAAAGATTGCAATATTTTGAGTATGAAAACCAGCAAGAGTAATAAATTGAAATTTATAACCCATTTTTGCAATTTCTTGTTGGAATGAAGCAATTTCATCATCGCTTAGATGTTTTTTCCAATTAAAAGAAGGTGAACAATTATAAGCTAAAAGTTTTCCAGGAAATTTTTCATGTATTGCATCAGCAAACTTTTTAGCTTCTGCTAAATTAGGCGTTGCTGTTTCACACCAAATTAAATCAGCATAAGGTGCATAAGCCAAACCTCTAGAGATAGCCTGTTCAATTCCATCTTTGACATAATGAAAACCCTCAGGAGATCTTTCACCTGTTAAAAATGGTTTATCATTTTCATCAAAATCATTTGTAATTAGTTTTGCAGCATTCGCATCGGTTCTAGCTAAAATAATTAATGGAACCTCTGCAATATCAGCAGCTAATCTTGCAGCTTTAAGATTTTTTACCATTGTTCCTGTTGGCACCAAAACCTTACCACCCATATGACCACATTTTTTTTCACTAGCTAGCTGATCTTCAAAGTGTACACCTGCAGCACCTGCTCTTATAAATTTTTTAGTTAATTCAAATACATTTAATGGACCACCAAATCCTGCTTCACCATCAGCAATAATAGGCAACATATAATCTGTTCTATCCTCTTTTTTCATATCACCATCTTGCATTTCCATATGTTGAATTTGATCAGCTCTAATTAAAGAATTATTCATAGATTCAACTAATTTTGGTGCACTGTCATATGGATATAGAGATTGATCCGGGTACATTTCACCAGCTGTATTAGCATCAGCAGCAACTTGCCATCCACTTAAATAAATTGCTTTTAAACCAGCTTTTGCATGTTGTACTGCTTGATTACCTGACAAAGAGCCAAGTGTGTTCACATATGGCTCAGAATTTAATAATTTCCAAAGTTTTTGAGATTGGTTTTTACACAAAGAATATTCAATTTTAATTGAGCCTCTTAATCTTTCAACTTCTTTCTCAGTATAGTCTCTTTTTATTCCAGCAAATCTTTTTAAGTCGTATGAGATTTTTTCTGCACTCATTTTTTAGTTTCCTTTGTGTTTTAATTTAGAAAATTGAATAAGAAGAATGAATTAGTTGCTATCGTTCAAAGCTTTGATCAGCTCACTCATTCCACTTGAACCCCAATCACAATGATCATCTCTCAAATAGATTCCTCTATTATTGTGCTGATCTAAATCCTCTTTTTTGATGATTTGAGCTTCATTTTCTGTGTTTTTTAAATTTTTATCCATGTAAATTATATATTTTACAGAATTTACAAAATCTATAAAAAACGTTAAAAAGCTTTGTAAATAGGGAAAAAATATTGTAAAAATAAATTTACAAAATTTACAATTAGTAAATATGAGTCAAATAGATTTAAAAATAGGGCCTAAAATCAAGTCTTTTAGAAGGCAGCTTGGTCTTCAAGCTAACAAGTTAGCAGAAGATTTAAACATTTCTCCAAGTTATTTAAATCTTATTGAAAGCGGAAAAAGAAAAATTGATGGCGATTTATTATTAAACTTATGTGAAAGATTAAATATTCAATTATCAGATCTTACAACAAAAACAGATATTAATCTTCAAAATACAATTTCTGAGATTTTAGATGATAGTTTGTTTGAGGATTTAGATATTTTAGGACCAGAAGTAAAAGATTTAGTTAGTACCAATCCAAAAATTGGAAAAGCAATTGTAAGACTTGGAGATATTTTAAAGAAAAAAGATCACGAATTAATTAATAAGATTGAAAAAATTTCTGGAAAAATTGTTGATAATAGGAAAAATTCTTTTCCTGGTGAAGTTGTTGTCGATTTTTTTCAAGAAAATAAAAATTACTTTCCTAAACTAGAGGAATTTGCAAACAGAGTATTTGATAAAATTAAAAAAAATAATCGTACACGATATTTGGTGTTATGTGATTATTTAAAATCTGAATATTCAATTACAGTTAAAGATGTTATACCAGAGGAAAGTAAACCTTTTTCAAAAATTTATAATAAAAATAAAAAAGAACTTTTATTGAGTGATTATAGTTCGATTGAAACAAAAAAATTACATGCTGCCTCTCAAATTGCTCAAGAAGGTGCAATTGAAGATGTTGAGTATTATTTATCAAAATTTAGTTTCCCAACTGAGGAGTCAAAAAAACTTACTAAAGTTGCTTTATTAAATTATTGTGGTGCTGCTATCTTAATGCCCTATAAATTATTTCATGCTGAATGTAAAAAATTAAAATATGATTTAGAATTACTTCAAAATACTTTTGCAACATCTTTTGAACAAGTAGCTCATAGAGTTACTTGTCTTCAAGATCCAAAACTACCTGGTATCCCATTTCATTTTTTAAGAGTTGATATGGCAGGTAATATTTCTAAAAGATTTTCTTTATCAGGTATAGATATTCCAAGATACGGTGGTGCTTGTCCAAGATGGAATGTCTATTCAGCATTTACAACACCAGGTGTTTTACACACTGCTGTAAGTAAAATGAACAACGGTCAAAAATATGTTTGTATTGCAAAAACTGTAGAAAAAGGAATTGGACGATTTGGTCAATCGAAAAACGTTTTATCGATTGGTTTAGGTTGCGAAGCGAAGTATGCTAAAGATTTCGTTTATACTGAGAATATGAATATAAATGATAAATCGACTGAAATTCCAATTGGAGTTTCTTGCAGAACCTGTGACAGATTAGATTGTTCACAAAGAGCATTCCCCCCATTACATAAAAAATTTGATGTTGATTTAAATACAAGAGGTGTTTCGGTTTATGTCAGTGATGACAAAGCTTAATTATGATTAAATATATACTGCCAGCCATAATTATTTTTTTAATAGTATTATTCTGGGAAAAAATTACTGAGTTTGTAGAAAAAAAATTCAATATTAAGCTTAATTATATTGTTGTTAGCTCAATTATTGCTGCAATAGCAGTTATCCTTTTACTCCTAAATTACTAGGATTTATGAACAATCTGGAAGTTTCAAATTTTAAAATTGAGGAAACTGAGGGAGTTTTTACCTTTAAAAACGAAAATACAACAATAGGCTTTGTTAGATTTAATGAAAAAGGTGAGGTAGAGTATATTTTTGTTAATCCAATTTTTAGAAAACAAGGGTTAGCAACTAAACTATTACAATTAGTAAAACAAAAAACTGGAAAAGAAATAATACTTCAGGAACCAATTAGCCCTTTAGGATTGAAATTATTAAAATCATTAAATAAATGGAAATAAATTTATTATTTTTTTTTACAGTTGTTCCAGCAATAATTTTATACGGAATTGCAAAATCAGGCCTAGGTGGTTCCATGACTTTAATTTCAGTTCCCTTAATGACTATAGTGATGCCACTAAATCAAGCTTTAGGAATTATTTTACCAATTTTAATATTTTCAGATTTTATTGCTGTTTATAAATATAGAAAAGAATTTGATTTAGGAACTTTAAAATTAATGGTTCCATTTGCAGCTATTGGTATAATTATTGGATCTTTAACTTTTTCATATTTTTCAGAAGATTTGTTAAAATTTATAATTGGAGTAATGGGTTTCTTGTTTGCAGGTCATTATTTCTTTTTTAAAAAAGACAAAGAAAAAAAATCAGAGAAAAATTTTTTAAAAGGTGGAATATGTTCGGTGGTTGCAGGTTTTACAAGTTTTTGTGTCCATGCTGGAGGAACTCCAACCAGTCTTTACTTACTTCCACTTAGAATGAAAAAAGAAATCTATGTTGGAACAAGAATATTTTTTTTTACTTTTGTGAATTTAATTAAACTTCCTTTGTATATTAATTTGTCTATGACAAATTTAGAATCTTTTAAACATTCAGCAATATTATTTCCAGTTGCATTATTAGGAATATTGATTGGTTATAAATTACTTAAAATTATTGAAGAAAAATTATTTTATAATTTTATATATGCTCTTATTTTCGTAACTAGCTCAAAGCTTTTATATGATTACCTAATATGATTTTTTTACACATACTAAATTTTAAATAAATGTTTAAATTTATTTAAATTATGAAAAAAAAATTTAATCCAAGAATTAAAGCTAGATTAAGAAAAAATCGACAAGCCTTAAGTAAAAATATCGATAACTTTTTTAGTTGGGTTAAAGGTGCAAAACTTGTTGAGCTTAAAGAATGCAATACAGATGAAGATCCTGTAAGGCCAGAGTTAGATAATAAGTTTAGAACAGGATATGGAAGGAAAATTTTTGGAGTTGAATATAAAGGAGAAATTCATGCTGTTATGTGTTTTGCTTATACAAACGAAATTCCTAAAAGTGTTGAAGAGTTAGAAAAATTAAGCACTGATGCATTTCTACAAACAGCAATGAGAGATCAGGCTGGTGGTCAAATAGCAATTGCTTATACAGTATGGTCTAAAAAAAAGGGTGGAGGAAAGTTAATTGTAAAAGAAGTGTTCAAAAAAATCAAAAAATCTAATCATTTAAATAGATTAGTGACACTTTCACCTTTAACAGAAATGGCAACTAATTTTCATGAGAGAAATGGCGCTAAATTAATTCAAATTAATGAAACTACACAAAATTTTGAATATAAAGTTATGTAACAATGAAAATTATTAAACTTTATCTTATAGTATTTTGTACTTTATTTGTTTTACCTTATTCTACAGTTATGGCTTACGAAGAAGCAAATTATGAAGTTATCTCTAAAAATGAGGTTTATGAGATTAGAAAATATTCTGATCGTTTAGCGGTGGAAACAATGACATCTGGAATAGATAGTAATTTTAGAAAATTGTTTAATTACATTTCAGGCAGAAACGATACTCAAGAGAAAATTAAAATGACTACTCCAGTTACCCAAGTTGAGAAAAATGGAAATATGAGTATGCAATTTTATTTACCCTCTAAATTTAACTCAGAAAATGTACCAAATCCAAGTAGGGAAGATGTTAAAATAGTTAACATTGAAGGAGGATACTACGCAGTGCTTAGATATTCTGGACGAGCATCAGATGGAAATTTTATTAAGCATAAAGAAATTTTAGAAAAAGAGTTACAAAAAAACAATATATCAATTATAAGCCCACCAATTAGAGCAACTTATGATAGCCCATTTACCCTTCCAATGAATAGAAGAAACGAGGCTATGTTTAAAGTTGAATTAAATTGATGAAATCAAAATTTAAAGCAATGGTGTTATCTTGTATGGATCCAAGATTTCAACATTTAGTACATAATCATTTAAAGAAAAAAAAATTAACAGGAAAATACAGTGCATTCACAATTGCAGGTGCAGCTGTTGGTGTTACACATAATAAATTCAAAAAATGGCATAAAACGTTTTATGACAATTTAGGAACCTCTATTCAATTACATAAAATAGAAAAATTAATTGTAATTAATCATAAAGATTGTGGTGCAGCTAAAATTGCTAATGGAAATAAAGAATTTAGTCCGGTAAATGAAAAAAAAATTCATAAAGAGTCGTTTTCTAAAATTAAAAAACAAATAAAAAAAAGATTTCCAAAATTGAAAGTAGAATTAAATTTAATTTCTTTGGATAGTAAAATTACTAAATTCTAATTATTGATTTCTTATAAGAGGATAAACTTTAGGATTTAGATATTTTAAGTTTGTTAGCAATATTAAAATTAAAGTAACAAAGCCAATTGAAAATCCTAAATAAATTAAAACTTTAAAGTCAAACATCCACACTAGCTCAAAAATATTTTCCATAATAAATTTTGAACCTATCACTGCAAAAAATATTGCAATTAAAATTACAGATTTAAAAATAATGATGAACTCAATTAACGATGAAAAAACTATTTGTTTTTTTGAAAAACCTAAAATTTTAAAGACTAAATTTTGATATTCTTTTACTTTCCCTTGAACCATAATTGCACTTGAAATTACTATTAACCCTATAACAATAGTAACCGCTGAGATTAAGGTAACTGCAATAAAAACTTTATTCAAAACAGCTGTAACTTTTGATAAATAATCTGCAATTTTTATCATTGATAAACTCGGCATGATTTCAAGCATTTCAGTTTCATCAAATTTATTTGAATTAAATTTTGCAGTAGCCAAATATTCGTGTGGAATATTTTTTGCAAATTGAGGATTAAATAACATTGCAAAGTTGATGCTTAAATCTCGATAATCTACCTCTCTGAAATTAATTATTTTTCCTTCAATTTCACGCCCATAAACATTTAAAGTAAAAATATCACCTAACTGGATATTTAAATCTTTAGCAACTTTTGCATCTAAAGATATTTGAAGTTGATCTGGGTTTGATAAATCCCACCATTCACCTTGTAAAATTGGATTGTCTTCAGGTACATTTTCTACCCATGATGATCTTCGTTCGCTACCAATTACCCAGTAACTATCATTATCTGGTTTAATATAGGTGTTAGGATCTACACCATTAATTTTTACAATTCCAGAGGATACCATTGGCACAATTTCAATAGATGCATTTGGATCCATATTTAAAATACCTTGCTCAAATTTTTCTCTTTCTCCTTTTTGAATACCGACGAAGAAATAATCAGGTGCAATATCAGGAATAGATTTAGCAATTTCTCTTTGAAAATTTGTACCAACTAAAGCCAATGTTAATAATAAAGTAACCCCTAAGCCAAGAGACATGACTGTAATGGGAGTTATACTTTTTGTTTGGGTAATATTTTTAATTGAAACTTTTAAAGAAATTATTGAACTAGATTTGAATTTTTTTAGGAAAAAAATGATTAATTTTGAAAGTAAGAAAAATACAATTAAACACACAAAAAAAGCAGCAAAGTAGCCCAAGCTATAAGAAGGCTGTTCAGATCCAACTGTGAATAATAAAATTAAGATAGATAATAAAATAAAGCTTAGAACAACTGATCTTTTAGAATAATAAAATTGAAGATTTTGAAATACGTTTCTAAATAAATTAGACGCTTTTACTTGATCAATAGAACTGATTGTTGGGATAGAAAAAATTACTAGAACCAATAATCCCACTAAAAATATTTTTAAAAAATTTAGCAAAGAAAACACTGGATAAACATTCAATCCTAATCCATCGGATAAATATTTATCTGCTATTGGAACAATTAAAAAACTCGATCCATAAGCAACAACAGTGATGATAAATAAAAGTATAAATAACTGCAGATAATATAGGGTTTTAATATTGCCCGAATAAAAGCCAACTGCCTTTCTAACAGCTATTGACATGTTGTTTTGATTAATAAATGAAAGCAGAGTATTTGCTATTCCAATACCTGCTATCAACATTGCACTGATAGATACGAGAGATAAAAATTGAGAAAAATTATTAATAATTCTCTTTATACCACTTGCAGAATTTTCAGGATATCTAAGTTTAACTTTTTGATCTTCTTTAAATATTTCTTCAATTCGTTTCTCAATTTCTTCAGGCTTTTCATTGTCATTAAATTTTACTTTATATTCATAGTTTAAAAAGCTTCCAATACCATTTAGTTTTAAAATTTCTAAAGTTTGTTTTCCTGCTAAAGCCCAATCGCCAAATGCAACAAATCCACTTACATCTGGTACTGATTTAATAATTCCAATTACTTTAAAATTTTGATCTTGAACTTTTACGATTTCATTAATTTTAATATTTAGTGTTTTTGATAAACTTTCATTGATCAGGATAGTGTTAGGTTCTTTTTGCATTCTTTCATAAGCACCAATTGGCTCATACACAACATTTCCATATAAAGGATATTTTTCATCTACAGTTTTAATTCTAGTAAATAATGATTTATTTTTTTCTCTGCCAGTAGTTGAAAGCATAGTACTGAACTCAATCATTTGAGAAACAGTTGCAAACTCTTTTACTTTGTTAACAAGATCTAAATTTCCCTGATTACGATTGTAATCAATTTCTAAATCTCCACCTAATAGAGCTTTAGCATTATCATTAAGTTCTTTTTTAAGACTATCTTCAATTGTGAAAATAGCACTTAAGATAAAAAGACTTATAAATAGCGTAACAATGATACTAGAAATTTTATGATAATTTCTACTTAAGTCTTTTAAAGCATATTTAAAAATCAAACTAAATTCTGAAGGATTATTTAATTTTTCCATCTTTTATTTTTATTTTTCTTTTAGCCTTGTCTGCTAGCTTAGGATCATGAGTTACCATAATTAAAGAAGAACCCTCTTCTTTAACGTACTTAAATAAAATATTTGCAATCATGATAGAATTTTCAGTATCTAAGTTCCCTGTTGGTTCATCTGCTAAGATTAGTTCTGGTTTCATCGCAATTGCTCTAGCGATGGCAACCCGTTGCTGTTCACCACCTGATAATTGACTTGGTAAATTATTAAAACGATGTTTCAAACCAAAACGATCTAATAAAATCTTTGCCTCTTTTTCTGGATTTTTAAAATTATTAAGTTCAAGCGTTAAAGCAACATTTTCAACTGCTGTGTAATTAGGAATTAAATAAAACGATTGAAATATTATTCCAATATTTTTCTTTCTTACCTCAGATACTTCATCCTCACTAAGGCCTGTTATTTCTTGATCATTAAAAATTATTTTACCAGAGGTTGGTTTTTCTAAGCCTCCAATTAACATGATTAAACTTGTTTTACCTGAGCCACTTTCCCCAACTACTGAAACAGTTTCTTTTTTCTTAATATTTAAATCAATATTCTTTAAAACACTGATACTATCTTTACCAGTTTGGTATTTGAGATTTATTTTTTTTAATTTAAGAAGAGCACTCATGAATAAAACTATATTTATTAAAATTTTGATATTCTTTCTAGTGCACATAAACGCAAGTGCAATAGAAAAGGTAGTTTTATTCGGCGATAGTTTGATGGCTGGTTATGGATTGCCTAAAGAACATCATTTATCAATAGTTTTAGAAAACAATCTTAAGCAAGCTGGGTTTAATATTAAAGTCATTAATGGAAGTGTCTCAGGAAGTACATCGTCAGGTGGATTGAATAGAGCAGATTGGAGTTTATCAGAGCCAGGTATTGATTTAATTATTTTAGGATTAGGAGCTAATGACATGTTAAGAGGAATTCAACCAGAGGAAACAGAAAGAAATTTAGAACAAATAATAAAAGTTGCTCAGAATAAAAAAATTAAAATTATTTTAGCTGGAATGGTAGCGCCAGATACTCATGGGGAAAAATATAAAAAAGAGTTTGATGCTATTTATCCAAAGTTATCAAAAAAGTATAATTTAGCATTAATCCCATTTCTTCTTGAAGGTGTGGCACTTAATCCAAGTTTAAATCAACAAGATGGTATACACCCCAATAAAGATGGAACAATTAAAGTAAGTGAAACAATAAAAAAAAGTATTATTAATATAATTAATTAAATGAAAATCTTTCTATCAATATTTAGCTTATTATGTTGTTTTAGTTTTGCTCAAGCTCAAAATACAAATATTACTTTAAATTCTGATTTAAACTTAAATTGTAAATTTGAAAAAGTAATTTTAAAAAATCCAGACCACAACTTTGAATCTTTCACAAAAGATCAAATTAAAAGAAAAGATATTAATAAGTTAATAATCGAGTCTAAAACACCAGATGTTCTAAATGTTAAAAATTTATCAGAATTTTTTAATAAAATTGATTTAGAAGTTAAAATTTCAAATAAGGATATATTTTTAATTCAAGCATTCGATAAAGAGAGGAATTATTCTGAGTCTGCAGTCTATACTAGAAAAACAGGCGAACTTATTCACGAAATCACAACCAACATAAAACAAGAGGAAAAAGAAAAAGATATTTCTTTTTATAGTTGTAAAAATAACAACAAAGACACTTAAGACCAAAGACTCTAATTCTAATATTTGATAATATCTAAATATGAAGAGGTTATTGTTAGTAATTTTGGTTTATTTATTTTCACAGGTTAACACTTTTGCAAACGAAAGGGATACTAGACTGAACCAATTGTTTAATGAGTTAAAAGCAAATAAATCAAAAGTAGCTTTTATAATTGAACAAGAAATTTGGGCTTTATGGAGTACCCATCCAACAGATGAAAAACTTACTGCAAGACTAGAAGAGGGCTCTCAATTAGTGAGAGATCAAAACTACATAAAAGCAAAAGATATTTTTACTGAAGTTATCAATCTTGATCAAAGTTGGGCTGAAGCCTGGAATAAAAGAGCAACTGTGCTTTATATGCTAGGAGAATTTCAAAAATCTCAAGATGATATAGATCAAGTATTAGCCTTAGAACAAAGACACTTTGGTGCTTTAGCAGGGCAGGGATTAGTAAATATTCAACTTAAAAATTATGAAAAGGCAATAAGAAGTTATGAGCAAGCACAAGAAATTTATCCTGCTATGAGATCACCAAAAATAATGATTAAGCAAATAGAAGAATTAATGAAACAACAAACAATATAATGTGTGGAAGATACGTAGTAAAAAACCCGGTAACAAAAACAAATAAATTAGTTAAATCTGCAATTCAGGTTGAGGATACTGAAAACTATAATGCCCATCCGTATCAGAAACTACCTGTAATAAAAAAATATAAAAATGGAAATACTTTAGAAAATCTACAATGGGGTTTAGTTCCAGGATGGGCTAAAGACAAAGATTTTAAAGCTTTAATTAATGCAAGGTTAGAGACTATTGATGAAAAAGTTTCTTTTAAAAAACTAATAAAAAACAACCGATGTGTTGCTGTGGCAGATGGTTTTTATGAATGGAAAAGAGAAGAGAAAGAAAAAACTCCCCATTATTTTACTCGTGAAGATACAAATCCTATTTATTTTGCTGGGATCTTTGAAAATGATCATTTTTGTTTAATTACAGAGGAAGCAAAAGAAAATATAAATGAAATTCATCATAGACAACCAGTTATTTTAAACCAAGCTGATATTAATCGTTATTTAAATTTAGAATTACAAGGTTCAGCGTTTTTAAAAGAACGTAAAATTCCAAATTTAATTTTTCATGAAGTATCAAAAGATGTTAATAAACCTACAAATAACAGCGCTTCTCTAATTCAAAAAGTATAATTTTATTTACGTTTATTTTTCTTAAATCTAAAATTTTTAGGTCTTTTTCTATTTTTAAATTTTCTTTTACTATTTTTATTTTCGAATTTTTTAAATTTCTTTTTACTTAATTTATTACTAGAAAATTTCTTTTTAAATTTATTTTTAAATTTATTTTTTTTATTAAATTTCTTTCCTTTTTGATTATTTAGTTTTGCTTCTTCTTTAATTTTAAAGTCTGGATCAATTAGTTTTTGAATTGATCTCCACATATTTCTGTCATTGTTAGTTAAAAAGGTTAAAGCCGAACCATCTTTTCCAGCTCTACCAGTTCTTCCTATTCGATGAATATAATCTTCTGGTACCTGTGGAAGATCATAATTAATTACATGTTTTATAACTGGTATATCTAATCCACGTGCGGCTACATCAGTTGCAACTAAAATTCGACTGTTACCATTTCTAAAACCTCTAATTACACGATCTCTTTTACTTTGTCTTAGATTTCCGTGAATAGTATCAGCTTTATGTCCATCATATTTTAATCGCTTAACTATTTTATCAGCACTATGTTTAGTCTTTACAAAAACTAAAATAGAACCACTTCTTTCAACTAACTGATTTATCAGTTCATGATATTTTTTATCAGGTGTAATTTGAAAAGTTTCTTGTTTAATTTTTTCAATTGGTGTTGATAAAGAT
The DNA here is from genome assembly GCA_902594405.1 of uncultured Pelagibacteraceae bacterium. Taxonomy (GTDB): domain Bacteria; phylum Pseudomonadota; class Alphaproteobacteria; order Pelagibacterales; family Pelagibacteraceae; genus Pelagibacter. The sequence goes on from CACJMB010000001.1 coordinate 94,624, forward strand.
CCAACAGAAACTCTTTCAGGATCATTAAGATATTTTTGTGAAATTTTTAAAATATTTTCAGGTAAAGTAGCTGAAAATAATAGTGTTTGATGTTTATTTGGTACAAATTTTAAAATCAATTCTATTTGAGGAGTAAAACCCATGTCTAACATTCGATCAGTTTCATCTAGAACTAGGTAATTTACTTTTGATAGGTTTAAACTTTTACGCTCAATGTGATCATTAATTCTTCCTGGCGTTCCAACTATAATTCTTGCTCTTTTATTCAATTGTCTTAGCTGTTTTTGCATACTCTCGCCACCAATTAAAAGTGCATTTCCAATTCCTATTTCTCTAATATTTAGCTTTAAAACTGTTTCCATCACTTGTGTTGCAAGTTCTCTTGTTGGACAAATAATTAGTGCCATCGCTTGCTTGTCTTTAAGAAGTTTATTAATCATAGGAATAGTAAATGCTAAAGTTTTACCCGTGCCTGTTTGTGCAGTACCTAGAACATCTTTTCCCTCCAAGCTAATCGGTATTGATTGACTTTGAATAGGTGTTGGAACTTTAAAATCAGCTAATTCAATTGATTTTTTTAGTTTGTTTTCGATATTGAGATCAGAGAAATTCATTATGTAGGGAAAGATTTATATTTAAGTAATTAAGTGTCTGCTTATATCTTTTTGTACCAAATACAACAAATAGTTTGAGAGGATTAATCTCTAAAGTTTACAAAATCTATCGGTAGCCCAATATCAATTCCTTTGATTGCAGTGATAGCTTCTTGAAGATCATCTTTCTTTTTGCCGTCTACTCTTAATTCATCGCCTTGAATTTTAATCTGAATTTTAAGTTTAAGTTTTTTTATATCAGCAATTACTTTTTTAGCATTTTCTTGGCTAATTCCTTCTTTTAATCCACTGACTTGTCTAATCGATCCTCCCGAAGCTCCTTCAGAGCTTTTAACCTCTAATACTCTAGGATCTACTTTTCTTCTTACTAAATGCGTTTGCAATAATTCGTTAACCTGCTTTAATTTTAATTCATCAGGTGCAATGGTAGTCACCGTTTTATCTTTTCGTTCAATTGAAATATGAAGTCCCTTAAAATCATATCGATTGCTAATTTCTCTTAAACAATTTGCTAAAGCATTGTCAAATTCTTGGTAATTTATTTTACTGATAACATCAAAAGAAGGCATAAATTAATTGATATAATAATTAATTATTTGGAAAAAAACATTTAAATTTTCTATTTTCTTTTATGGTTTCTTCAGGATTAAGGTCTTTACATTTTTCAGTTTTATTTTCACATCTAGAATAAAAAGAACATCCCTCAGGAGGATTAATTGGATCAGGCAACTCTGTTTCAATCAAATTTTGAATTTTGATTTTTTGATTGGTTTTAGGCACACTTTTTAAAAGTAAATTTGTGTATGGATGATAAGGTTTTTGAAATAATTCTGTAGCATCCGATTTTTCAACTATATCTCCAAAATACATAACCATTACTCTGTCACAAATGGCTTCTATTACTGCAAGATCGTGACTAATTACAATATAAGACAATTCAAATTTTTTCTGCAAATCATTTAATAAATTTAAAATTTGTGACTGGACCGAAACGTCTAAGGCAGAAACTGGTTCGTCTAGAATTATAATTTTCGCTTTTGAGAGTAATACTCTTGCAATACCAATTCTTTGAGCTTGGCCTCCTGAAAATTCGTGCGGGAAACGATTTAAAAATTCTTCTTTTAAACTAACTTCTTTAATTATGCTTTTAATCTCTTTTTCAATTTCTTTTTCATCAAGATTTCTAAGATATTTTAAAGGTGCTGCTAAAGATTGATAGATTGTTTTTCTAGGATTGAGACTACTGATTGGGTCCTGGAACATATATTGAATATGATTTGGTAGTTCATACTTTTTATAATTATTTATATCTTTGTCTTGTATCTTTATTTCACCTGAAGAGGGCGTTATTAATCCTGCTAACATTTTTGCTAATGTTGATTTACCACAACCAGACTCACCAACTATTCCAAGTGACTCTTTTGCTTTTAAATTAATATTAATATTGTTTACAGCTCTTAAATTTATTGATTGTTTGTTAAATAAACCTTTATTTTTTGAATAAAACTTTGAGAGATTATTTGCAGATAAAATGTCCATTGAATTATTCATGAGGATATAAACACCTAACCTCACTATCTCCTTTCCGAACTATTTTGATATCTTCATTTAGACAGTTATCTTTTTTAAATAAGCATCGACTTGCAAATGAACATCCAATTTCTTTCTTATATGTAATTGATGGGGGACTACCTAATATCGTTGGAAGTTTTCTTTTTCCAAATCCAATATGAGGAACACATTCCATCAACTGACTAGTATATGGATGTCTTGGTTTGCTCATTATATTTTCTGTTTTACCTTCCTCAACAATTTGGCCTCCATACATTACAATCACACGATCACAAATTTGTGAAACAACTCCAAAGTCATGTGAAATAAATAAAACGGATAATCCTCTCTCTTTTCTTAAAGTATCTAGCAATGATAATATTTGAGCTTGAACTGTTACATCTAAAGCAGTTGTTGGTTCGTCTGCAATAATTAATTCTGGATCATTAGTTAATGCCATTGCAATAGAAACTCTTTGTCTCATCCCACCAGATAGTTCATGAGGATATGAATTCCATACATTTTCAATATTAGGAATTTGAACTAACTTTAATAACTCTTTACCCTTTAATGTAGCTTCTTTATTTTTTTGATGATTGTGTTCAATAAATGCTTCTTCAAGCTGTTTTCCAATTTTAATCAAGGGATGTAGGGTAGAAAGAGGATCTTGGAAGATATATGAAATTTTATTTCCTCTTAACTCTCTAATTTGTTCATAATTCATTTTTAAAATATCATCACCTTGAAATTTTACTGATCCATCAACAATTACTCCTGGAGGAGAAGCAACAAGACAAGTAATTGATAAGGCTGTTACAGATTTTCCTGAACCACTTTCACCAATTAATCCTAAACATTCACCTTTTTTTATATCAAACGAAACATCCTTAGATGCTAGGTGTAATTTGTTATCAAATTCAAAAGCTGTAGTTAAATTTTGTACTGATAAAAAAGAACTGCTGTTATTTTTCACATTTTTATTTAATTTAATTTGTGTAACAGGTTGAGGTTTAACTAATTCTCCTTTACTTAATCTTGGATCTAATGCATCTCTAATACCATCACCAAATAGATTAACTCCAATTACAATTAAGAAAATCATAGCTCCAGGTACATATGAGGTATGAGGATTTACAATTAGTGAACTTCTTCCTTCTCCCAGCATTGAACCCAAATCAGCTTGTGGAGGTTGTGAACCTAAACCTAAAAATGATAAACCAGCTGTTTCTAATATCATCCAGCCAACGGTCGTTGAAATTGTAACAACTATTACTGGAAGAATATTTGGAAAAATTTCATAAATAATAATTTTAAAATTACTCATCCCAGATAATCTTGCAGCATCAATGAATTCTTTATTTGCAATCGTGACAGTGACACCTCTGATATTTCTTGCAAAAAATGGAATGTTTACTAAAGCAACTGCAATCATAGCATTGAAAAGACCTGGTCCTAAAACCGCAACTATTGCAAGTGCTAACAAAATATAAGGAAATGCCATTAACACATCTATGATACGCATAATAACGTTGTCAGTTTTATTTCCATAAAACCCAGCAATAGTTCCAAGTATTGATCCAATGGTTGCTGAAATTAAAGCTGCTGATATTCCAACCAATAAACTTAATCTAGTTCCCCATAATAATCTTGATAACAAATCTCTACCTAAGTGGTCTGTACCTAGTAAATATCCTTCTGAAAAAGGTAAAAGAAATCTGTCACTGGTTTTAATGACATCAGGATCTTTTAATGGCAACAAAGGGCTTAAAAATGAAACTACAAAAATAATTACTAATAAAATCCCACCAAATAATGCAAGTTTGTTTCTTGAAATTAATTTTAAAAAATTAATCATTTAATCCTTGGATCTAAGTATCTTTGTAACAAATCGACTGCGATATTGAATAATACATAACAAGCAGCAACAAACATGACACCACCTTGAACAAGTAAAATATCTCTTTTTAAAATTGCATCGACCAACATCCTCCCAACACCTGGCCATTGAAAAACAATTTCAATAAAAACAGATCCAGATAAAACAAATCCAGCTTGTAAACCTAAAATTGGAAGAATAGTGACGATTGCAATTCTTAAAACATGTTTGAAAAGTACATTTCCTTCTCTAACTCCTTTAGCTCTTGCTGTTCTAATATAGTCTTGTCTAAGTATTTCTAAAACAGAGTTTCTTGTTATTCTCGCAACTACCCCAGTTGCAACTAATGCAAGTGCTATTGCAGGCATGATTAAATGATGAATTAAATCTAAAAAATCACCCCCACCATATATTGCATACATCCCTGATACGGGTAGCCACTGAAGATTAACTGCAAACAATAAAATCATCATCATTCCTAAAAAAAATGATGGTAATGAAATTCCAGTTAAAACAGTAAAAGTGATTATTTTATCTGTAACAGTGTATTGTTTAAATGCTGAGATTGTCCCAATTAAAACTCCAACAACAGAACATAATATAAAAGCAGTTCCTGATAAAATTAATGTAGCATTAAATCTTTCTAAAATTTCATCTAATACTGGACGATTTAAAGCAAACGATCTTCCAAGATCACCTTGAACTAAATTACCAAGCCAAATGAAGTATCTTTGAACTAACCCCTTATCTAAACCTAGCTGTTCATTAAGAAGTTTAACATTCTCAGGTGTTGCATAAGAACCAAGTATTGCTGTTGCTGGATCTCCTGGAATGAGTGAAATAATAAAAAAAACAATAATTGTAATCCCTAAAAGTACAGGAATTGCTGATAGTAATCTTTGAAGGAGATAATTCATGATAATACCCTAGGCTTTTTTAAGCCTAGGGCAACTATTATAATTCTTAACTTTTTTTAGTTTTTCTTAACGTCTTTTAATAAAAGTAAGAATGAAGGTTGAAGTGAGAAGTTACTCACTTTGTTGCTAGTAACTGCATTTTGTTTCCAGTTAGCAACAAATACCCATGGAGCATCTTCTTGAACAATTTCTTGCATCTCTTGATACAATTTTGCTCTTTCTGCTTGGTCAGTAGACGATCTTGCTCTATTTAAAAGATCATCAACTTTAGGGTTTGAGTAATATCCAGAGTTAAATCCTCCTTTATCAGGCCAAGACTCTGTTCTTAGCGCTAAGAAAGGAAGCGTATCAGGATCGTTTGTCATCCATGCCATTTCAGCCATGTCTGCTTTTCCTTCTAAACCTGGGTTTACTTCACCTAGGAACGAGTTCCATTCAAAAGTTTTGATTTCAACATCAAAACCTACAGCTTTAAGATCTGCTTGTATTGCAGTTCCCATTGCAACAGGATCTAACATTCCAGAACCACCTTCAGTAACATAGAAAGTAAGTTTTGCACCTTCAACTCCAGCTTCTTTAATTAAAGCTTTAGCTTTAGCAGGGTCGTAAGGATAAGGTTGTAAACTATTGTTATACGCCCAAGCAAATGCAGGAGGTGTTGGTCCAGCAGCTATCGCAGCTGTACCTTCTAACACGTCATTTACTATTGCTTGTTTGTTAATTGCATAGTTAGCAGCTTGTCTTACTTTTTTATTAGCAAAAGGACCTTCTTTTGCATTTAAGATCAAGAACCAAACGTGAGGTCCTGCTTGTTCAACTATGCTAAATTTACTTCCTCCAAATTTACTTAATGATGCAGGAGGAACTTCAACCATCATGTCAATTCCACCTGAAAGCATTTCAGCAACTCTAGTGTTAGCATCAGTTATAGGTCTAAAAACAACTGCATCTGTTCCAGCTTTTCCATCCCAATAACCAGAGTTTTTGTCTACAACAACTCTTTCATTTGATTTCCATTCTTTAAATTTGAATGCACCAGTACCAGATGGATTTCTTCCAAAATCCTTTCCGTGTTTTTTAACACCTGCTGGTGATACAATTAAACCTGTTGGATACGCTAAGTTAGATAAAAAAGGAGCATAAGGCTCATTCAATGTAAACTTAACTGTATTAGCATTTACTACATCAACAGATTTGATTGCTGAAAAGAAGAAAGATAGCGGGAAAGGTCCTGTATTATGATAAGGATGATCTTTATTTAACATTCTATCAAAATTAAACTTCACTGCTTCAGCATTAAAGCTTGATCCATCATGAAATTTAATTCCAGATCTTAAGTTGAATGTATAAACTGTTCCGTCGCTACTTATGTCCCAACTTTTAGCTAAAGCTGGTTCAACTTCTAATTTTCCATCTGTATATCTTACAAGTCCATCATAGATATTCATTACTATTCTAAAGTCATTTACAGCCGTAACTGTACTTGGATCTAAAGATTTTGGTTCAGCTATTTGACCTACAACCAATACCTTAGCATTAGATGTTACAGCAAAACCAGTTATGAATATTAATGATAAAAGACTTACAAAAAGTTTTCTCAACTTTTTGATTTTTTCTCCATGTCTAAACATTATTACCCTCTTAGTTAAATTATTATTATTAAGAAATGTTAACAATTCATAAATACTTGATCAATAAAACTGAGTGCTCAAATCAGTTTTATTTAATTTAAAAAAGTTAGTAAAATGAGTAGTATTTGTAGTAGGTTATTTATTTTATGACATTTTCAATTTTAGCGAGAAATCCAAAAACAGGAGAAATAGGTGGAGCTGCTGCAACAGGAAATCTTTGTGTAGGTGGATGGGTCTTAAGGGGAGATATAAAAAAAGGTGTTACAGCTTCACAAGGTTTTTATCCAAGTACTATTTGGGGAGAAAACATTTTAAATAACTTAAATAAATATTCACCAACAACAGCAACAAATAAAGTTATTAAAAATGATAAGCAAAAACATTACAGGCAAGTTGCTTGTTTAAATTTATCAGGCAAAGGTTTTTCATTTACAGGAAATAAAAATACAAAATACTTTAATCATATAGTTTTGCCAAATTTAGTTGTAAGTGGAAATATGTTATCCAACGATAAAGTTATCAATAAAATTGTATATAATTTTAAGTTTAAATATGAGCCGTTAGCAAAAACATTGCTAGAAGCTCTTAAAATAGGCAAAAAATTTGGTAGCGACAAAAGGGGATTGATGTCTGCTGCATTGTTAGTCTTTAAAAAAAATAATCCACCACTTAATATAAGAGTGGATTATGATACAAATCCTTTAGCAAAATTAGAAAAAATTTTAAAAATGACTAATAAAATTAAATACAAAGAGTGGCTGAAAAAACTTCCATCTAAATAAATGATTATACAAAATTACATAGAAAAAATTGCAAAGTGTTCAAAACCTGCAGAAGGAGTTACCAGATTACCTTTTACTAAAGAACATAAATCTGCAAATAATCTTTTAAAGCAATGGATGAATGATGCTGGATTAAAAATAAGTTTGGATGCAGCAGGAACTTTAATTGGTAAATACGTCAGTCCTAAAAAAAATGCTAAAACATTATTGATAGGTTCACACCAAGATAGTGGGTACAACTCTGGAAGATATGACGGTATTATGGGAGTGATACTTCCAATTTTAGCTTTAAAAGAATTAAAGAAAAAAAAAATTATTTTACCTTACAATGTAGAAATTTTAGCTTTTGCAGATGAAGAAGGTGTTAGGTTTCCAACAGCTTTAATGGGACCAAGATCATTAGCTGGAACATTTAATAAAAAAGATTTAAAACTTAAAGATAAAAATAATATTTCAATTGAACAAGCTTTAAAAAGTTTTGGATGTAACCCATCAAAAATTAATTCATTAAAAAGAAACAAAAAAGATCTATTAGGTTTCTTCGAGGTTCATATTGAACAAGGACCAGTTCTAGAAAGTAAAAATTTAGCAGTTGGAATAGTTAATGGTATTTCTGGAATATCTAGATTTAAACTTGAAATTGAGGGTTATGCTTCTCATGCAGGAACTACACCAATGCATCTTAGAAAAGACTCATTAGCAGCCACCGCAGAGGTTATAAATACTGTAGAAAATTTAGCTAAAAAAAATAAAAACTTTTTAGCAACGATGGCATCAATTGAAAATAAACCAAATAGCGTAAATGCTATTTCTGCAAAATCTCTATCGTTTGTAGAATGTAGAAGCGTCGATGATAAAAAAAGAAAAAAAATAGAAAAAGAAATTTCCAAAAAAATTAGTGTAATTTGCAAGAAAAGAGGTCTTAAATTTATTTTAAATAAAACTTACGATCAAAGTGCTGTTAGTTGTGATAAGAAAATGATGAGCAAACTTAAAAAATCATTTCAGAATTTAAAACTAAATCCATTTGTATTAATGTCAGGAGCAACACACGATGCATCAGCAATGTCTGATTTATGTCCTATTTCAATGCTTTTTGTAAGAAGTCAAAAAGGTTTAAGTCATAACCCAAAAGAATTTACTATAGAAAAGGATATGCAGATAGCTGTAAAAGTTATTGAAAAATTTTTATTAGCATAATTTTGTTTACGACAGTTTTGAAATAGAATAACGTCTCTTTAATGAATTTAAACTTATCTACGCACCATCACAGACTTGCGAGAGTAGGTTTAAGTTCAAGACTTTCTTCAAAATTATTTAGTTTATTACTTCAAAAAGTAGACTGTAAAAATCATATAAATTCTTCAACACCCACGAAATTATAATCACTTCTTTTTTTAAAAATTAATTTTATTGAAAGGAGAATTATGGAAATAAAAAATATTGTTAACTTAAAAGATTACCCAATACATCAAACAGAATCAAAAGAGTATCAAGATTTAATTGCTAAAAATAGAAAGCTACTTGATAAAGACGGATGCTGTGTACTTCCAAAATTTGTACTTAGCGAATCTTTGAAAAGAATGAAGGAAGAAGTTGAAAGAAATCTTCCTAAAACTCATTGGACCAAAGATCATCACAATCCATATTTTTCAAAAGATGATGAAAATTTATCTAAAGATCATCCAAAGAGAGTATTTTCATTTAGAGAAAGTGGATATATCAATTCAGATGATTTAGAAGAACAATCTGATTTAAATAAAATTTACGAGTCTGAAGAAATGTTAAAATTTATTTCAGATAGTTTAGGAGTTTTTCCTCTTTATAGATGGTCAGATCCTTTAGGTAAAAATCCATACAGTATCATGCATAAAGATCATTACTTTCCTTGGCACTTTGATGGAAATGAATTTACTTTAAGTATTTTAGTTCAAAAAGCTGAAAAGGGTGGATTGTTTGAATATTCACCTGATTTAAGAAGCACTGAAAATGAAAACTTTGATGAAGTAACGAAAGTTCTTCGTGGCTCAAGAGATAAAGTTAAATCACTAGACCTTCAGCCAGGTGATCTTCAAATATTTAAAGGAAGATTTTCTATGCATAGAGTAACAAAAATAGAAGGAAATACTTCTCGTTACATTGCATTACCAACATACGTAAAAGACAATTACAGAGTAAATAAACCAGAACACTCTAAACAAGTTTACGGTAAAGCACTTCCAATTCATTATGAGCGAAATAATGTTGAAGTAGATGGATTAATGGATTGATATGAAAATAGGTTTTATTGGTTTAGGAAATATGGGGATGCCAATGGCATTAAACTTACATAAATCTAAAAAAATAGATTTATTAGGTTACGATGTAAGCGCTAAATCTTTAAAACAATTTAAATCTAAAAAAGGTAAAGCAACAAATTCATTAGAAGAATTAATAAAGTTTTCTGATGTAATTATTACCTGTGTTCCTGGACCAAAACAAATTAAAGCATTATCAATTGGTAAAGATAAAATCATAGATCAATTAGGTAACAATAAAATTTGGATTGATTGTTCTACCAATTCCTTAACCTGCTTTAATTGTTTAAAACAAAAGTTAAGTAAAAAAATAAATCAATTTGTAGATGCAACAATATCAGGTGGGAACTTAAAGGCTCAATCAGGGGATTTATCAATATTTATTGGTGGTAATAAAAAGACAGTTAATAAGCTTAAGTTTGTCTTTAATATATTAGGTAAAAACATTTATTATCTAAATAAACCAGGTGCTGGTTATGCTGCTAAAATTGCACAAGTTAGCCTTTGTTATTTAAACTATTTATCACTCTCAGAATCGTTGATGCTAGGAGTAAAGTCAGGGATTAAACCAAAAACAATGTTAGAGATCATCGATAAAAGTGCAAGTGGCGGTTATACATCAACAAGATACGGACCAAACATGATTAATGGAGATTATGATCCATCTTTCTTTTTAGGTTTATCGATGAAAGATCTAAATCTTGCTAATGAAATTATAAAACTTCAAAAATTAAAACTACCAATAATGAATTTAACCTCAAAAATATATAACAAGGCTATTAAAAAATATGGATCAAATTCTAATCACTTAAAAGTGATTAAACTTTTAGAACAAAATAATAAATTAACTTTTTCAAAGGAGGGAATATGAAGAATAATATTAGTGAAGCAGATTGGAAAGTAAGAGTAGATCTTGCAGCCATGTTTAGATTAACCAACATGATGGGTTGGGATGATACGGTTTGGAACCATATCACTGCAAGAGCACCTGGAACAGATCATACATTTTTTATGCATGAGATGGGGTTGTTATATGAAGAAGTAAAAGCATCAAACTTAATTAAAGTTGATGAGCATGGTAAAGTATTAGAAGGACCTGAAAAGGCTAATACTGCAGGTTTTATTATTCATAGTGCTATTCATCTAAATCATCCAAATGCTAAATTTGTCTTTCATGCACACCCTCCATCAGCATTAGCTGCAACTGCATTGAAAGATGGTATCCCTCATTTAGTACAAGATAGTTCAATGCTTTATGGAAAAGTTGGTTATCATGAGTGGGAAGGGCTATCGATTAATAAAGATGAGAGAGTTAGAATTGCTGAAAACATGGGGGACAATAAGGTTTTGATTATGAAAAACCACGGCCTTCTTACTGTTGGTGCAACGGCAGGGGAAGCATTTATGAACATGTATTATGCAATTAGAATGTGTGAAGTTGCAGTACAAGCAACTGGTTCAGGATTACCTCTTGAAAGAGCAACAGAAGAGATGTGGAAATTATCTCAAAAGCAATATGATTTATTTTCACCAGGTTTAAATGAGTGGCCAGCATTACTTAGAAGATGTGATGCAAAAGACCCATCATATAAAGAGTAATGACAAAAATTAATTCTTTAGATGATATTGTAAAGAATGGCCTTTGTATTGGCTGTGGTATTTGCAAAAGTATTGAAGGAAATTCTCTAGAAATGGAGATGAGCAACAAAGGTAATTTAGAACCTAAAGAATTAACACCAATTACTAATGATACTTTAGAAGAAATTAAAAAAGTTTGTCCTGGTGTTATTGCAGAAGGCCCTGAAGATCATAAAGAAAATGAAGGATCTAATAAAGATATAGTTTGGGGAAATTATTTTGATTTATATTATTCTTGGTCTACTGATCCAAAGATAAGATTTCAAAGCTCAACAGGAGGTTTGTTAAATGGATTGTCTTTATATTTATTAGAACAAAAGAAAGTAGATTTTATAATGCATACGTCAGGGGATAAAGATAACCCTATGCGAAACATTGTAAAATACAGTTTTAATAAAGAGGACTTAATTAACTGTGAAAGTAGATCAAGATACGGTCCATCCTCACCACTAAGTGAATTTCATAAAGCTTTAGACAAAAAACAAACTTTTGCTTTTGTTGGGAAACCTTGTGATGCAGGAGCCATAAGATTACTTGCTAAATCAGATGAAAGAGTTGATCAGTATTGTAAATATATATTCACTCTTGTTTGTGGAGGTTTTCAAGAACTTACAAAATCACAAGAATTCATTGATAGCTTTAATGTTAAGGAACAAGAGTTAGAAGAATTTAGATACAGAGGATTTGGTAACCCTGGAAGAATGTATATCAAAACAAAAGATCAAAGAGAGTTTGATAAAGATTATAATTCTTTTTGGGGTGATGAAAGTAATTGGAAAGTTCCATTTAGATGTAAAATATGCCCCGATGCAATTGGAGAAAGTTCAGATATTGCAGCTCTAGATACTTGGAGAGGGGGTTCTCCTAAAGGAGAAGATGAAGGGTTTAATGCTGCAGTAATGCGAACTAAAAAAGGAATTAAAGTATTTAATGAAGCTGTTAAAAGTGGATACCTTGTTAAAGGAGACAAGGTTACTATTGAAGACATTAAAGATTTTCAACCTCATCAAACGAGTAAAAAACAAGCTGTTTATGCAAGACATCTTGGGATGAAAAATAATAATGTTCCAACAATTAAAACTAAAAACCTTAGAATAGAAGAATTATACAAATTAAATGATATTGAATATAACAAACAACAAGAAAAAGGGATTAGTCAAAGATTAAATAAAAAATGATTGAGTTAATAGATATATTTTTTAATCAATATTTGAGGATTTTCGTAGGTATTGTACTGATTGGTCTTATTTTGTTTTCTTTATATTACAAATTTAAAGACAAAAAGTAACAGAATGCGGGGTTGTGAATAAATTAATAATCATTTAAAATTTAAAATATGCTTAGTTATATAATACCTTTTTTAATTTTAATTCTTGTTGTTGTATTTATTCATGAATATGGACATTATTATTTTGCAAGAAAATATGGTGTAGGTGTAACTGATTTTTCAATTGGTTTTGGTAAAGAATTATTTGGGTGGAACGATAAATTTGGAACAAGATGGAAAATTTGCGCAATTCCTTTAGGTGGATATGTAAAATTTTTTGGTGATAGAAATGTTTATTCACAAGCTGACCATCAAGAAATTTTAGAAAAATATAACGAAGAAGAACGAGAAAAATTATTTATTTTAAAACCTTTATACCAGAGAGTTTTAATTGTATTTGGTGGTCCTTTAGCTAATTTTTTACTAGCTTTAGTAATATTTTTTTCAATTTATACCTTTGTGGGTAAAGATTTTACTCCTGCAGTCATTAATGAAGTCCAAAAAGACAGTCCAGCAATGTTAGGAGGGTTAAAAGCTGAGGATATAATTTTAGAGATAGACGGTAATGAAGTTAAAAGCATTATGGAGGTTTCTAAATTTATCACCATGTCTACTGGTGATTTTATAGATTTTAAAGTTAAGCGTTCTTATGATGAATTAATACTAAAAGTTAAACCCAATATAGTTGAAGGTGATGATGGATTGGGTAACAAAATTAATAAAAGAATGGTTGGCATTAAGCTTGGAGCTTATAACAATAAAGTTAACCATGTTAAATTAGGACCTGCTCAGGCTTTATATCATGCAGGTTATGAAGTTTATTTTGTAAGCGTTTCCTCATTAAAATACATCGGAGGAATGATTTTAGGTAAAGCAGATACTTCTCAATTGGGAGGCCCAATCAGAATAGCTAAAATTTCTGGACAAGTTGCAACGTTTGGAGTGCTGGCTTTTATTAGTATGATGGCTTATATTTCAATAAGTTTAGGACTTATTAATCTATTTCCAATACCAATGTTAGATGGAGGACATTTGATGTTTTATGCATTTGAGAAAGTTTTAGGCCAGCCTTTATCTCAAAAAACTCAAGAAGGTTTTTTTCGAATCGGATTGTTTTTGTTGTTATCATTGATGTTTTTCACCACATTTAATGATCTAAAAGACCTTGGTTTATTTAGATAATTCACATTCTAAAACGTTTAAAAAAGTCAATAAAACCAACGTTTATTTATGTTTTTACAAGATATTGTGTGTTTTAAAAAACTATACACTAAAAAAAAGCTTGATTTATCAACGTTTATGACAAGTATAAATATTAACCAACAAAACCGGAGCTAAAATGAACAAAAAACAACTAATTGCTAAGCTTTCTGGCTCATTGAATTTGAGCAAAGCAGATGCTGAGCGAACTTTTGATACAATTACCAACACTATTTTAGACGCTCTAAAAGGTGATGACTCAGTAAAAATTGCTGGATTTGGTACGTATAAAGTAGCAAAAAGAAAAGCAAGAGTTGGAAGAAACCCAAGAACGGGTGAGCAGATTCAAATTGCTGCTTCTCAAAAGGTAAAATTCTTACCAGCTAAAGCTTTAAAAGAAGTATTCAACAGATAATATTTTTTTTTAACAGCCCTAACGTTTTAAAAATACGTTCAGGGCTGTTAGTATATGCAAAAACTGCATACCCAATTTTCCTAATCAGCGTTAGTTTAAAAAATTAATAAAACTATAAGACACCACTTAAACAAGTGGAGGTCTAATGACTAAAATAATAAAAAAAATATCAGCACCGCTTCTTAGTTTAATATTTTTATTAAACATGAGTAGTGCAGGTATGGCAGAGACAACTGTCTCTGGAGAAGTTCAAGCGATATTTAACTCGCTTCTATTTTTAATTTGTGGTTTCCTTGTCATGTTCATGGCAGCGGGTTTTGCGATGCTAGAATCTGGTATGGTAACTTCAAAAAGTGTATCAGTAATTTGTGCTAAAAATATAGGTCTATATTCAATTGCCGGAATTATGTTTTGGCTTTTTGGTTATAATTTAGCTTATGGAATTCCTGAAGGAGGATACATTGGAACATTTACACCTTGGTCAGATGCAAGTGCAGTTGATACAGGTTATGCTGATGGATCAGACTGGTTCTTCCAAATGGTATTCTGTGCAACAACAGTTTCAATTTGTTCAGGTGCTATGGCTGAAAGAATTAAGCTATGGCCGTTTTTCTTATTTGCAGCTATTTTAGCTGGAGTAATTTATCCAATCGTTATGGGTTGGCAATGGGGTGGAGGCTGGTTAGCAGAACTAGGCTTCTCTGATTTTGCTGGTTCAACTTTAGTACACTCAACAGGTGGTGCAGCTGCTTTAGCAGGTATCATGTTGTTAGGTGCTAGATATGGAAGATTTGATAGCAAAGGTGAAGCGAAAGCAATTAAACCTTTTGCTGCTTCTTCAATTCCATTAGTAACTGTTGGAGTATTTATATTATGGTTAGGTTGGTTTGGATTCAACGGTGGATCTCAACTAGCTATTGGAACATTTGATGATGCAGTTGCTGTATCAAGTATATTTATTAATACTAATCTTGCTGCTTGTGGTGGTGTTATGGCTGCTGCAATAATCACAAGATTAATGTTTGGTAAAACAGATGTAATTCAAATGTTAAACGGAGCAATTGGTGGTCTTGTAGCTGTAACAGCTGAACCATTAGCGCCATCACCTTTAGCAGCTATTTTCATCGGAGCTGTAGGTGGATTGATCGTAGTGTTCGGAACTAAGTTATTATTCAGTTTCAAACTTGACGATGTTGTAGGTGCAATTCCAGCTCACATGTTTGCTGGTATTTGGGGAACATTAGCAGTGCCATTAACAAACGCTGATGCAACGTTTAGTGCACAATTAATAGGTGTACTTTCAATTAACATTTTTGTGTTTGCTGTGTCCTATGTAATTTGGTCAATAATGAAAGCTACGTTTGGAATTAGATTAAGTAAAGAAGCTGAAACCAAAGGTACTGACGTTACAGAAACAGGAGTAATAGCATACGCAATACGTGACTAATTGCATGCAATGCAATATAGAGGCTCTTCGATCTCCATGTCGTTATCTCATTGAAGGGCCTCTGTAAAAAAAAGAATTAACTACAATCTCTCTCTCTTTAGTTAGTTAAGTAAAGGCCCCAGAAATGGGGCCTTTTTATTTTACACATGCTTAAATAGCATAACTCTTTTGTCCTATGAGCAATTCATTATTTAAAAAACTTTTATAAAAGACCCTCATAACAAGGAGAGATAATGACTCATATTTTAAAAACATTTATTATAGGTTTAATATCATTATTAAGCTTTTCTAACTTTGCTTCAGCAGAGACAACGATGTCAGCTGAAGGACAATATATTTTTAATTCACTTGGATTTTATTTAGGTGGTGTATTAGTAGCTTTTATGGCCGCAGGTTTCTGTATGCTTGAAAGTGGATTAGTAACTACAAAAAGTGTATCAACAATTGCAGCCAAAAATATTGGTAAATTTGCAATTTGTTCATTAATATTTTTTCTATGTGGCTATAATTTAGCTTACGGTATTCCAGAAGGTGGTTTTATAGGATCTTTCTCTATGTGGAGCGATTCTTCTGAACTAGCTACAGGTTACTCAGATTATTCAGACTGGTTCTTTCAAACGATGTTTGTTTGTGCAACTGCTTCTATTGTTTCTGGAGCTGTAGCTGAAAGAATTAAAATTTGGCCTTTCTTCATTTTTGCAGCAATCATGGCTGGAATTATTTATCCAATTTCAATGGGTTGGCAATGGGGTGGAGGTTGGTTAGCAACTTCAGGCTTTTCTGACTTTGCTGGTTCAACTTTAGTTCACGCATGTGGTGGAGCTGCTGCTCTGGCTGGAGTTATTGTATTAGGGGCAAGAGAAGGAAGATTTACTAAATCTGGTGAAACTAAATCTTTAGTACCATTCGCTGCATCATCAATTCCACTAGTGACACTTGGAACATTTTTACTTTGGTTTGGTTGGTTTGGTTTTAATGGTTTTAGCCAACTAGCTATGGGAACTTTTGATGATGTTAATGCAATTAGTAAAATTGCAGTTAACACTCATTTAGCAGGTGCAGCCGGAACAGTTGCTGCTGCCGTGGTCACAAGATTACTTGGCGGAAAAACTGATATCGTTATGATGTTAAATGGTGCATTAGCTGGATTAGTAGCAATTACAGCTGAACCTTTAACTCCAAGTCCTGTATTAGCAATTGTAATTGGAGCTATTGGATCATTGATTATGTACTTTGGTACAAAATTTTTAGAAAGTAAAAAAATCGATGATGTAGTAGGTGCAATCCCTGTTCATATGTTTGCAGGAATATTTGGAACTTTAGTTGTTCCAATAAGTAATCCAGATACAAATTTTGGAACTCAGTTAACAGGTGTAATTGCAGTATGTCTATTTAGCTTCATACTTTCTTACATAACTTTTAGAGTTCTTAAACAAACTATTGGTCTTAGAATTAGTGCCCAGGCTGAAAAACTTGGAACTGATGTTGCAGAAGTAGGTGTTAAAGCTTACGCAATAAGAGACTAAAAAATCTCTCTATAATATATTAAGGCTCCTTAGAAATAAGGGGCCTTTTTTATTTTTTTACAATACTTTGAAGAGTTTCTAATACTTCTTTAGCATGGTCTTTAACTTTAACATTATCCCAAACTTTAAGTATTTTACCTTTTTTATCTATTAAATAAGTCGTTCTGATTATTCCCATAAATTCACGACCCATAAATTTTTTCTTTCCCCAAACTTTATATTTTTTTAGAACTTCTATTTGTTCGTCAGCAAGTAAATCAAACTTAATTTTGTATTTATCTTTAAATTTGTCATGACTTTTTAAACTGTCCTTTGATATCCCATATATTTCACAGTCTAATTTTTTAAATTTAGTGAGTAATTTATTAAAATCATTAGTTTCAATAGTACATCCTGGTGTATCGTCTTTTGGATAAAAATATAAAACCAGATATTTTCCAATAGAGTTTTTTAATGAATATTTACCAACAGAAGTTGCAGGAATTTCAAAACTTGGTGCTTTAGAATTTATTTTTAATGTCATATTTTATTTTCTTTCCATAATTTTTCATAATCTATCATAGGAGATAAACCGTATATTGAATTTATGTTAGTAAAATGAACCGCTAAAGCAGGCATTGGACTGATACATAATTCTTTTTTATATATATCATGAAATGGTTTTTCAAAAGGATAATGTTCAAACTCACAAGCACTAACAAATTTTTTAAAATATTTATTTATTATTTTTTTACTGGTTAAAAATGTGCACAAAGATTCTTCAACTGATCTCCAATGATAATTGTTACCTAGAATTACCTTTGAATTTTCAATTTTAGTATAAAGGTAAGGATAATCAGCTGGGCACATAATTAATTCTTTGCCAAGTTGTGATGATATACGCTCATAGGAAAGTATCATTTCTTCGATTGCATTTTTTTTATGGATGTAATCATCCTCAACAAAATAAATCAAATCCTCACAATTTTTTCCAATATGAAAAGATTGGTTTATATTACACATATTTGAAATCTGATTGATTGTTACTTTTTCACCTTTTTGATTAAATTTTTTTATTTTTTTTTTATAAAAATTTATATCTAAATTTATTATTTCACTTTTAAAAAACTGCTGCTTTAAAAGTTTTTTAAATTTTTCAATAACCTTTTCATCAGAGTTGTGATCAATTATTGTTAATTTAACCTTTATTTTTTTAAATATTTTTTTGTTATTATTAATTGAATTAATAAGGGATTTTAGAGTTTTTAAAGAATAAACATCTTTGTTAGATTTAAAAATTCTTTTCTTTGATTGAGTTAACATGTTCACGGAGGCGCATGTTCTTAGAATTATATCCAGTGATCTAATTGGTCTTTTTATTTTAATTCTACCCATTGGTAGAACAAGAGACTGTATTCCTAAATTGGATAAGTTTTTAGAACCTTTTTTATTCGTTGTTGGAAAACTAAGATCACCTTGATCGACAATTTCATAATCGAAAAATCTACAAATTTTTATAAACAGTTTTTTAAAATAACTAGATTTTCTTGTTTTATTTTGAACTTTCATAAGTTAGAAATAATTAATTATGACAGTTAAATCAATTCAAAGTTTAGTTAATTCAGCAATGCAGGAAATAAAAACTATTACTGCAAATCAAGCTTATGAAATGCTTGAAGATAATAATTGTAATTTAATTGATATCCGAGAGATAAATGAATTAGATAATACTGGTAGAGTTGAGGGCGCAAATCATATTCCAAGAGGTATGCTAGAAGTTTATTTAGATCCTAATAGTCCAATCGTACAAAATGGACAGGTTGATAAAAATAAAGAACTTATTTTATTTTGTGCAGGAGGCGTGAGATCTGCTTTGGCCGTAAAATCATTGAAAGAAATGGGCTATGAAAAAATTTCTCATATTGACGGTGGATTTGCTGCAATGAGCAGCAGTGGTTTTAAAATAATTTAATTATTAATTATTTCTTCTAAAGCATATTCAAGTCTATCTTGTCCCCAAAAAATTTTATTATTTACTATGAAGGTAGGAGTTCCAAAAACTTCTTTTTGAAAAGCATCTGTAGTTAATTTAATTAATTTATCTTTAACTGCTTGTTCTTTTATAGATTGAAAAAATTCTTTACTATCAATATTTAAATCTCTTATTAATTTAGAAATATTCTCAACATTTGATAAGTCATAATTATCTTTCCAATAAGCATCAAAAAAACAATTCAAGTAATCATTTTGCTTATCTTTACTAACACTAATATATCCCCTCATTATATTTAAAGAATTTATTGGAAAATTAGAATTCCATTTGAATTCAATATTATTTTTTTCAGACACTAAATTGCAATCGTTAATATTATTTCTTAATTTATATTTATTAAATGCAGGAGAATCAATTCCAGCTAACTTATGAAGACCGCCTAAATAAATTGGTTTGTAATTAAATATGATATTTTTATATTTAAGAATTTTTTTGTGTGCGATGTATGCATATGGGCTAATTATATCGAAATAAAAATCTATATGATTACTCATATAAACTAATTCTTTTTGCGTAAAAAATTCTAATTATCCAATATAAAAATAAACCTAAAGGACCAATTAAATAAGTCACAATTAATGGCACAGCCATCAAAACTTTGTTTATAGAAAACTTTTGAGAATCTTTAACCATCCATCCACCAATAAATAAGTTTATTGCTATGAAATGAGTCCAAAAAATCATTATGTATAAATGGTCTTCAAACAATCTAGATAATTCACTAAGACCGAGGTAAAGAGAGAAATTTCCATCAAAATCATAACCAATTAAATAAGATTTGTATAAAATGAAGATATACACACCACTTAATATGAAAAATGGAAAAATTGATGTTACAAAAATTCTACTTAAATGTGATTGAGGAAACACTATTAAGATAAACCAAAAAGGTAGAACTCCAAGGTTGATCCACATGTAAAGTGTCTCAATAGTGAAATAAGTATAAATTTGTTCAATCATTTAGATATATTATATTAAATCTAACAATGATTCCTATAAGAAATAGAAAAAAAACGCTTCAAGTAACTGTCGATGAGATGCGTAATTTCGCCTTTGCTTATGTTGAAAAGTATGCCCCTTCAAAACAACAACTTAAAACTTATTTATTAAAAAAATACATGAAGCTATCAGTGTCTGATGTAAGAAAAAAAGATGTAAATAAACTGATTGATATTGTTTTGTCGGATTTAGAAAAAAATAGATTTATAAATGATCAATTTTATTCTGAAAGTAAAGCCAAAAGTATGATCCAAAGAGGAAACTCAATTAATAAGATTAGGAATTATTTAATTGGAAAAGGCATTAACGAGACATTTATCAAAGATACAGTGGATAAAATAAAGGAAGATAATTCTGATCAAGATTTTTTTTCAGCAATAAAATTATGTAAAAAGAAAAGAATTGGCCCAGCTAGAGCAGAGGATAATAGAACTTTATTTTATAAAAAAGATATATCGTTACTTGCTAGAAATGGATTTGATTTTGAAACATCAAAAAAAGTAATGGATATAGAAAAAGATGAATATCTAAAAATAATAAATCTACTTTAACTTTTTATCTTTTTCTTCTTTTACAAGCTGATTTATTTTATTTCTTATGTAATTTTTTACGAAAACGAAAACCAATAATCCAAAAATTGAAACAGATACAATAATTATTAGTATTATTCTTAATTGTTCATCCATTATAAAATATTTTTATTTTTCAAAATTATACTTGGATTTTTTAAATCTTTTTTCCCATACAAAATTTCATTTCCTTCAAAATCAGTTACAGATCCACCTGCATGTTCTAAAATTGCATGACCAGCTGCTATATCCCATTCATATGCCCTCGGCTCAGCAACATAACCATCATATTCGCCAGCAGCAACGACACAGAATTTCAAAGAACTTTTCATTCTAGTATTTTCTTTTACTCCCAAATCATCATAAATTTTTTGAATTTCAGGCTTTATTTTAGATGAGTATGAAATAAATTTTAAATTTTCTTTTTTCTTAGCAGGTAAATTGCTTAAGTTTGTTTTTTTACCCTTGCTAAGCTCAAAAGCATTACCTTTTTCATATGAATAAAACATTCTTTTTTTTGCAGGTGCATTTATTAATCCTGCTATAGGTTTTTTATTAATTATCAAACCAGCATTAATGGTAAATTCTTCTAAATTATTAATATAATCATAAGTTCCATCAATAGGGTCAACAAGCCAGAAATCTTTTAAATTTAGGTTATCTTTATTTTCAGAGGTCTCCTCTGAAATGATAGGTAAATTAGGAGTAACCTCAGAAATTTTTTTTGATATAAATTTGTTTACTTCCAGATCACCATTACTTACTGGTGTATTGTCTGATTTTATTTTTTTTACCAAACCTTTTTCTCTTAATTGAATAGCTAAATCTCCAGCCTCTAAAAAATTATCAATTAAATTTTCAACAATCTCTTTTAAGTTCAACTTCATTTTCCAAGTTTTTTTAACTCAACATTTTTTGCGTTAATTACTTTTTTTCCAGCATTTTCAAAATTAACTGTCACTTTATCGTTAATTATAGATTGCACTTGCCCAATTCCCCATTCTTTTTTCTGAGGATTAGTGACTTTGTCACCTGGCTCATAATCTAAAATCATTTAATTTAACTTATATTGTAAATAAGTATAAATACCACCTTATGAATAAAGATTTAAATTCTATTGGTTTAGATAAAAAACCTTTAGATACTACCGTAGTTGTTGCAATGTCGGGTGGAGTAGATTCTTCCACTGTAGCAGGTATTATGAAAAAGGAAGGATATAATGTAATTGGAATAACTTTAAAACTTTATGACGATGGTAAAGAAGTAGCAGCATCAAAACAATGTTGTTCAGGTCAAGATATAATGGACGCCAAACGTGTTGCACACAAATTAGGTATAGAGCATAAAATTTTATATTATCAAGATAAGTTTAAACAAGGTGTTATAGATAATTTTGTTGAGAGCTATTTAAAAGGTGAAACTCCAATTCCATGTGTTCAGTGTAATCAAACTGTTAAATTTAAAGATTTATTTGAAGTTTCAAAAGAACTTAAGGCTGATGCTTTAGTTACTGGCCACTATGTAAAAAGTATTACCGAAAACAAAACTACAAACATGTATAGAGCTATAGATGAGAATAGAGATCAAAGTTATTTTTTATTTAATACAACAAGAGAACAACTAGATTATTTAAGATTTCCATTAGGTGGAATGTTAAAAGACAAAACAAGAGAAATTGCAAAAAATCTAGATTTAAATGTTGCTGACAAACCTGATAGTCAAGACATCTGTTTTGTTCCAAATGGTGACTATGCTTCAGTAATTCAAAAGTTTAGACCAGACTCGTTTCAGAAAGGAAATATAAAAAATTTAGATGGTGATGTAATCGGCGTTCACGATGGAATTATTAATTTTACAATTGGACAACGTAAAGGGATTAAAGTCTCAGATAAGGAAGCCCTTTACGTGTTAAAGATAAATCCTGATAAAAATGAAATAATAGTTGGACCTAAAGAAAAACTTGGAAAAAAAATAATTTCTTTAAAAGAAATAAATTTATTAACTGACAAAGAGGATTTAGATCAAAATCTATTTGTTAAAGTTAGATCTACTGGAAGTCTTCTAGAGGCAAAAGTTGATCTTACAGACAACAATAATGCTAAAGTTAATTTAGTACTTCCAGAAGATGGAATTTCACCTGGTCAGGCATGTGTCTTTTACCGTAAAGACCAGTTTGGCCATAAAGTTCTTGGTGGTGGTTGGATTAAAGAATAGCAGAAGAATTATTTCTTCTTATTTTTTCTTTTAGCTCTTCTTTTTTTAGACCCTTGTTTTCTTCGGCCTCTATGTTTCTTTGGGTAACTCATTTAGTTTTATTTTAATTTTATTGACGTTTTTAATGGGATATAGCATTGTCTTAATAACATATCAAATTTATTATGGTTAATTCCTTCAAGACTTTCCTAAAACATACAGCTAAAGATTTTCACAATCAGTCAGTAAATCCTCCAGTAGTTAGAGCTTCTACAATTATCTTTAAGTCAATGAAAGATATTAGAAAAACTCAAGCTAAGGCAATTAAAAATCCAACAGGAGGACACTATGATTACGGAAGACAAGGCACATCAACAACTTATATATTACAAAAAATTTTAACTAAGCTTGAAGAAAGTTATCATGTTTTTACTACACCAACAGGTTTTGGTGCAGTTTTTTTAGCTATATTCAGTGTGACTAGACCAGGTGACGAAATTATTGCTGCAGATCCTGTTTATAGTCCAACAAGATTATTAACTGAAAATTTTTTAAAAGAATTTAATATCAAAACTTCCTTTTATAATCCACATGATTTAAAAACATTAGAAAAAAGTATTACAAAAAAAACAAAGTTAATTTTTGTTGAGAATCCAGGTAGCAACTCTTTTGATTTTCAAGATATTGGAAAAATTCTATCAATTGCAAAAAAACACAAAGTATTAACAGCGATAGATAACACCTGGGGAACCCCTTACTTCTTAAAACCTATCAAATTAGGCTTTGATATGTCAATCGTGTCTGCAACAAAATATTATTCAGGTCATTCAGATGTAATGGGTGGTTCATTAGCTGTTAATAAAAAAGTATTTCCAAAAGTTAAAGCTGCTGAGAGGATTACAGGTTTAAGATTAGGACCTGATGATGCTTATTTAATTACAAGAGGTCTAAGGACTTTAGATGTTAGACTAGATAGACACAGAGAAAACGCAAAAAAAGTTGCAGAGTTTTTATCTAAATTTAAAAATATAAAATTACTCTATCCATATAAAAAAGACTCTTACAATTTTAGAATGTGGAAAAAATATTACTCAGGAGCATCTGGGTTAATGGGTTTAAAGATAAAATGCAAAAATATTAATTCTGTAAGAAAATTTGTTAATTCATTAAAATTATTTGGGTACGGTTACAGTTGGGGAGGTTTTGAAAGTTTAGCTTTACATCAAGAATATAGAGAGACAGGTAATAGAAAATTTTTAAAATTAGCGAAAGATGAGCACTTAGTAAGATTACATATTGGTTTAGAAGATCCTAAAGATTTGATTGCTGACTTAAAAAAAGCTCTAAAGTTTATTAAATGAGTTCTGAAAAATTTTTTACAAGCAAAAAAGCACTGATAACTTTAATTGCAGCTTCTTTTGTTGTGATTATTTCTTTAGGTATAAGACAAACATTTGGTTTATTTTATTTTGATTTCAATACGGATTTAGATATTTCAATTTCACACTTTGGATTTGTAATGGGATTACAATTATTATTGTGGGGAGTATTTAGTCCTATTTTTGGATATATCACTGATAAATATGGTG
The DNA here is from genome assembly GCA_902594405.1 of uncultured Pelagibacteraceae bacterium. Lineage (GTDB taxonomy): Bacteria > Pseudomonadota > Alphaproteobacteria > Pelagibacterales > Pelagibacteraceae > Pelagibacter. Next base: position 119,167 of record CACJMB010000001.1, read on the forward strand.
GAGCAATTGCAATTATAATTGGTTTTTTATTTTATCTTGCTGGAGTATTACTTTTTAACTCTGGTTTTAATTCTAATGCATACTTTACATTAACAATTGGAGTATTAATTGGAATTGGATTAGGATCTACTGCAATTGGAATACCAGTATCAGTGGTTGCAAAACATTTTCCTGCCTCTAATAGAACTATAGCAACAGGAATAGTTACTTGTGCAGGCTCGTTCGGTTATTTTGTTTCACCATTACTGGTAAGATACTCTTTAATTGAAACAGGTTGGGAAAACACTCTATTTTATTTTTGTCTGTTGTTAGGGTTAGGTTTAATAGTTGCTCTATTTGTAAGTACACCAAAAATTCCTCAAGGAGTTAATCAAGATAACAATCAAACAGCAAAAGAGGCTCTAATGGAAGCATTTTCAAATAAAAGTTATATTTATCTTACCTTGGGCTTTTTTGTTTGCGGTTGGCATATTGCTTTAGTTGCAACACATATTCCTACTTATATGGCTGACAAGGGTTTGCCTGATTGGACTCCTGCAATGGTATTAGCTTTAATTGGCGCTTTTAATATGGTGGGCACTATAACAAGCGGTTATTTAGCAACAAGATATAGTAAGAAAATTATTTTAAGTGCAATTTATCTTTTAAGAGGAGCTTCAATTATTTATTTTATTTTCTTACCACCAAGTGTTTTTAATTCAGTAGTTTTTGGGGTTACGTTTGGTTTCTTATGGTTATCAACGGTTCCACCAACCAATGGAATTGTCGCGCATATATTTGGAACCAAATACGTGGCACTTTTATATGGAATAGTATTTGTGAGTCATCAAATAGGATCTTTCTTGGGTGCGTATCTTGGTGGTGTATTTTATGAATTAACTGGAAATTTTGATTATGCATGGTACGGATCTATCGCATTATCAATTTTTGCAGGTTTGATACATTTACCTATAGTAGAGAAAGCAATTGAAAGAACTCAACCAGCATAAATTTAAATTTAACCCATATTTAGAGGATCTGTATCAATCAGATAAGCCTTTAATAATTTACAAAGTAGATGATGGATATAATATTTATACAGATTTTTCAAAAAAGATCATTTTAACAAAAAAAAATATACATAAATTTCTTAATTCGTTAGAGAAAAAAAAATATAAAAAAGAAACAGATTTATATCTTGGATTTTTTGGTTATGAAATTTTATGTAATTTGATTGGTATTAATTTAAAAAATAAAAAGAGGATAAATTTTTATAAAGGAATTTTTTATAAACCTGAGACTATAATTAAAATTAGAAAAGATATTAAAGTTATATCTAATATAAAAAAGCATACATTTAATTATCAATTCAACAAAACTCAAATACTTAGCCCTTTTAAGATAAATATTTCTTATGCAAAATATAAAAAAATATTTGAATTATTTTCAAAAAAAATAAGAGAAGGCGAGACTTATCAAATTAAAATTTGTACAAAATATAAGAATAAATCATTAATTAATCCTATTAATTTTTTTTGGAAATTAATGCGTGTTAATTCATCTCCTGAGTCATTTATGATAAAAGATAAGGATTACTCTATAGTAAGTTGTTCTCCTGAAACATTAATTGATAAGAAAAAAAATAAAATTATAACAAAACCAATAGCAGGAACATTTAAAAAAAAATTACTATCCAATAAAAATATAGCTCTAAAATATTTTAAAAATAACGAGAAGGAAACTAAAGAACACAACATGATAGTTGATATGGAAAGAAGCGATTTATCCAAAATTTGTAAACCTGGAAGTGTCAAAATACTCAAAAAAAAATATGTAGAGGAATACAAACACCTTTTTCATTTTGTGACTTCAATTGGTGGAATATTAAACAAAAATACAAAATTGATTGACATCATTAAGGCAATGATGCCGGGAGGATCTGTCATTGGCTGTCCCAAGATAAGAACATTAGAACTTTTAAATAACCAGGAAAAAGAAAGTAGAAATATTTTTACAGGAAGTTTTGGACTTATTAAATTTAATCAAGATATGAAGTTTAATATTATAATTAGATCTATATTAAATTATAAAAATCAATCAGAGATCTCTGCTGCGTCTGGAGTAGTATTAGATAGTTCCCCTAAGAAAGAATTTAATGAAAATTATATTAAAGCAAAATCTTTATTGGAGTTATTTAAATGATTTACATTATAGATCATCAAGATTCTTTTACTTGGAATGTTGTTCATCAATTTGCAAAATTTGATAAAGTTTTTTGTTCAAATTATTATGAGTTAAATAACAAATTACTTGATAAAAGTGATGTGATCGTTTTATCACCAGGACCTGGATCACCAAAGGATTATCCTACTACTTCAAATATTTATAAAAAATACAAAGGAAGGAAAAAAATTATTGGCATTTGTCTTGGTTATCAAATGATTTTACATAATGAAGGAGGCAAAATAATACAGCAAAAAAAAATTTATCATGGTTTTCAATCCAAAATAAAAACAAATAATCAAAGTAAAATTTTTACAAACAATCAACAGTTTAAAGTTGGAAGATATCATTCATTAAAATTAATGGAGCCATTTAAATCGAATTCAATTAAAATAACTATGAGATGTAGTAAAACTAAAATACCAATGGGACTTGAGGATAATCAAAATAAAATATATGGATTTCAATTTCATCCAGAATCTTTTTTAACAGAAAATGGCAACACTATTATTAAAAAAATCTTATCAGCTTAGTAATCTTAAAGAAGTTACTTTTAAGGACCTTTGGGGATCTAGAGGTGTATTCACCACAATGCGAATGGTTGGAAAACCTTCTAAGCTGATACTTTTAAAACCGCATTTAGAGAACTTAATAAAATCTACAAAAAAATATGGAATAAGAAAAAAAAATTTAAAAAACATAATTAAAGATTTAATTAACAAAAATACTTTATACAAAGGTCCTGATAATTTATTTCGTATAGCATTAAATAAAAAACTGATATCAGTCTCAATTAGAAAAAGACCAAAACCAAAAAGTAATTTTAATCTCTTATTGTTTAAATATAAACGTGTAGAACCAAATTACAAAAATCTCTATTATAAAAAAATATTAGCAAAATTAAGCAAAGTTGATTCAACTAAATTTGATATTGCTCTAGTAGAAAAGGATAAAATTTTAGAAACTGGTACTTCAAATATAGTTTTTGTGAAAAATGAAAAGATTTTTTCACCTAAAAAAAATTGTTATTTTGGAAACACAATTAAATTTATAAGCAAGAAAATTAAAATTAATTTTAAAGATATTTCTATTAAATCAATTAATGATTATGATGAAATAATACTTATCGGATCCGGCAAAGGAGTAACATCAGTTTCAAAAATAAACGAACTTAAATGGAGGAGAAGAAAGAGTAATTGCTTCAATAAATTAAATAAAATATATAATTCTCTTTTTTAAATATGAAAGATCCAAATAACCCTTGTATATTTTGCAAAATCAGAAAAGAAGAGCTCCAGTTTGAAAACCAATTAGCTTATTCATCTACAGATAGCTATCCTGTCTCAGAACTTCATAGTCTTATAGTTCCTAAAAGACATGTAGAGACATATTTTGATCTTACCAAAGAGGAAATTCAGGCATGCAATGAGTTAATTTTAAAAACTAAAGAAAGAATTTTAAAACAAGATTCTAGTGTTAAAGGTTTTAATCTAGGTACAAATGCAGGAAAATCTGCAGGCCAATCAATTATGCATTGTCATATTCATTTAATTCCAAGAAGAGAAGGGGATGTAGACAATCCTCAGGGTGGTGTTAGGTCAGTGATTCCTAATAAACAACACTACAAACGTAAACCCTGAGTTGTTATTAAAGACAAATTGACCAATACTTTTGGTTGAACTCTATAAATATCTAGAATAGAAAACCTTAAATTAATTCAATTTTATTTTACAAGGGTATTCAAAATGTTTGCAACAAATCCTTTTTCAATTTTAGCCGAGACAGTTCCATCTATAGTTATGCAAGGTTTTGTGGTGTTAATGATTTTATTGATTGTTGCAGGTACTCTTTTAGACATAATTCATAAAAAGAATGTTAAGTATTTTTTTGAAAATGCTAAAAAAGCAAAAAAAAATGCAACTAAAGAATTAACAACTGGTGAAAGAATAGCTGTTGTTTCAAAAACAATTGCATACGACATTGGTACAACATCAGAACTAGGTGCTGGTAAAAGAAGAGTAGCACACCTTCTAGGAATGTATGGAACTATATTGTTTTGGGTTGGGTCTGTTGTAATGATATTTTGTTATTCATCAGCAAATGCGGAAACGCCAACTATTTGGCCAATGATCTGGCATGTAGGTGCTTTAATGACTATCTTAGGTGGTTCGTGGTTTTGGTTCTTTTTAAGGGTTGATGTTTATTCTGAAGCTCAACCTTGGTACAGAATTATTAAAGCAGATTTATTTGTATTAGCTCTGATTGCAACTTCCTTAACTGGATTTATTTGGTCATATCTTCAAAGTTTAAATTTAGAGGGAAGATGGGATGCAAATTTATTTTTAGTATTATTTATAGTTTCAAACCTAGTTTTATTCGGAGGAGTTTATTGGTCTAAGTTTGCACATATGTTTTACAAACCTGGTGCAGCAATACAAAAAAATTTAGCAGAAGCGGATGGTTCTAGAGATAATTTACCTCCACCTGCAGATGCACCTGAACAATTTGGTTTAGGTATTAAAAGAGAACAACCTAAACATTATTAATTATGATAAAATTAAAAAAGGAGAGAGAATAATATGTCAACATTTGTTTATATGACTAGATGTGATGGCTGTGGTCATTGCGTAGATATTTGCCCATCAGATATAATGCACATTGATGAAAATATTAGACGTGCAAAAAATATTGAACCTAACTTTTGTTGGGAATGTTATTCTTGTGTCAAAGCTTGTCCTAACCATGCTATTGATGTTAGAGGATATGCAGATTTTGCTCCAATGGGACATAGCGTTAGAGTAAGAAGGGAAGAAGAAAAAGGAACAATCTCTTGGAAAATTAAATTTAGAAATGGAACTGAAAAAAACTTTGTATCTCCAATCACAACTAAGCCTTGGGGAAAATTTATTCCTAAATTAGCTGATGGGGACAAACCTAATCAAGGTGAGATAAATTCACAAAGATTATACACTGAACCAGAAGGGTTAAATATAGATGGAGAGCTTCCAACTGTACCCAAAGAGTCGTTCAAAAAAGGAGTTTACTATTAATGGCTAGTCATAAAACACATTACGAAGATTGCGATATATTAGTTGTAGGTGGAGGTATGGCTGGAACTGGTGCTACCTTTGAAGCAAGACACTGGGGTAGAGACATGAAAATTGTTTGTGTTGAAAAAGCTAACATTGATAGAAGTGGAGCTGTTGCTCAAGGACTTTATGCAATTAACTGCTACATGGGAATGCAATGGGGTGAAAACCAACCAGAGGATCACGTTAGATATGCAAGAAATGATTTGATGGGAATGGTAAGAGAGGATTTAGGTTATGACATGGCTCGTCATGTAGACTCTACAGTTCATATGTTTGATGAATGGGGTCTGCCTATGATGAAGAATGAAGAAACTGGAAGATACTTAAGAGAAGGTAAATGGCAGATTATGATCCATGGTGAAAGTTACAAACCTATTGTTGCTGAGGCAGCAAAAAAATCTGCAGATAAAATTTATAACAGAATAATGATTACTCATCTTTTAATGGACGAGTCTCAAGACAACAGAATTGGCGGAGCAGTTGGCTTTAATATGAGAACTGGTGATTTCCATGTATTTAGAGCAAAAGCAGTAATTGTTGCTGCTGGTGGAGCTTCACACATCTTTAAACCAAGAGCAGTTGGAGAAGGAATGGGTAGAACTTGGTATGCTCCATGGAGTAACGGATCTGCATATGCATTACCTATTGCAGCTGGTGCAAAGATGACTCAAATGGAAAACAGAATTGTATTATGTAGATTTAAAGATGGATATGGACCAGTTGGAGCATATTTCCTTCATTTAAAGACATACACACAAAATGCAAATGGTGAAAACTATGAGAAAAAATGGTACGACCAAACTAAAGAATTAGTTGGTGAATACATTGATCATCATCCAACACCAACTTGTTTGAGAAATCATGCATTTATTCAGGAAGTAGCTGCAGGCGGTGGACCAATACATATGGTAACTACTGAGGCTTTCCAAGATCCACATTTAGAAACAGTAGGCTGGGAAAATTTCTTAGGAATGACAGTTGGGCAAGCTGTTGTTTGGGCATCTCAAAACATTGATCCAAAATATACAAATCCAGAGTTAACAACATCTGAACCTTATGTAATGGGTTCACATGCTACTTGTTCTGGTGCATGGGTTAGCGGCCCTGAGGATTTGTCGCCACCAGAATATTTCTGGGGTTACAATAGAATGTTAACTATTGATGGTTTATTTGGTGCTGGAGATACAGTTGGTGGAAGTGCTCACAAGTTTTCATCTGGATCTTTTACAGAAGGTAGATTAGCTGCAAAAGCTGCTGTTAAATACATTGAAGACAAAAAAGCAGAAGGTGTTAAAGTTTCAGACAAACAGTGTGAGGATTTCAAAACTGCAGTTTATAAACCACTAGAAAACTACACAGTTGCTAGAAATGAGATTACTGGTGGAACAGTTTCTCCTAGCTATATATCTCCAATCCAAGGTCTTCAAAGGTTGCAGAAAATCATGGATGAATATGTGGGTGGAATTACCTCAAATTACATGACTAATGGTAATATGCTTAAGAGAGGACTTGAGTTGCTAGATTGGCTACAAGAGGACTTGGAGCATGTTGGCGCTGAAGATTATCATCAGCTCATGAGAGCTTGGGAGTTAAAACACAGAGCTTTAACTTCTCAATGTGTAACAGAACATACTTTATTTAGAGAGGAAACTAGATGGCCAGGCTACTATTATAGAGGTGATCATATGAAACTTGATGATGAAAATTGGCATTGTTTAACAGTTTCTAGACGTGACCCTAAAACTGGTAAGTTTAGTATGGAGAAAGTTCCTGTCTACCATATAGTGGATGAGAACGAGAAGAAAAAAGCTTCTTAGTAAATAATTTAATTAAATCAAATGGATATTTTATCTAAATCAGATGATGAAATATATGAATTAGCCAAACCTATTTGGGATAATTTGGTTAAATCATCTAATCTCAAAGATTATGGTGGATTTACAAGAGATTTTTCTACTCAAATGCTCTTTGGTGCTAACGAAGTAGAGCTTGGTAAACAGTGGGCCAATAACAAGCTAATCACTAATCTTAAAGAGACTTTTGAACCTTTCGGTTGCCTTAGAAGAGGAGATCACATAACTGTTCTGATCAAACAAACAAATAAAGAGATCCCAGGAGAGTTTCTTGGAAGGTTGGTCTTAGGTGTAGAGGACGATGCGGTTAAGGTTTTTGGGGCTACCATCTATTAGACAAAAAAAATTGCTTAACAATAAATAATTGTTTGACAAATTTCGTTGTGGGTGTATTGACGAATTTAATGTTACTTTCTAACGTAAAAATTATAAACAAACTCTCAAATTTTAAAACTACATTTATTAAAGCAGGAATTATAGCAAGCTTAACAGCTTATTGGGGAGTGATTTTAGTTGGAACTTTTATCACTTTTAACTAAGTTGTTTTTTAACAACTTTTAAATTTTTTATGGAAGTATTTTTACCGATAGCTCAAGTTTTTGTTAACCCTATCGAGATACTTTTATTAAGTGCAATAGTAGGTGTGCTTTCAGGTTTATTTGGTGTTGGTGGCGGGTTTTTGATGACACCTTTTCTAATTTTTTTAGGAATACCTCCCGCATATGCTGTTGCTAATGAAGCAAATAATATTTTAGCTACTTCAGTTTCTGGTTCTACCACGCATTATTTAAAAAATACTTTAGATTATAAAATGGGTTCAATGATTGTAATTGGAGGTGTAATTGGAACTTCTTTGGGAATTTATACTTTTACTTATTTCAAAGGTATTGGAAAAATTGATACAGTTATATCTCTGGCCTACATGTATATATTAGCAATAATCGGAACTTTAATGCTTGTTGAAAGTTTGGGTGAAATAGATAAAGCAAAAAGAAACGTCGTAGTTAAAAAAAAATTACATGTTCATTATTGGATACATGGTCTTCCATTAAGAATGAGATTTCCAAAATCAAAATTATATGAGAGTATTTTTACTCCAATTATAATTGGTCTATTAGTTGGATTTATTGCAGCTATTATGGGAATTGGAGGTGCGTTTATTTTAGTTCCAGCAATGATTTATATAATTAAAATGCCTACTAAATTAGTTCCTGGCACATCTTTATTTGTAACAATTTTTGTAAGTGTGGTTGTTACTTTTCTTCATTCATTTAATTATGGATCTATAGATTTATTTTTAGTTACTATGTTGGTTGTGGGATCCATCATAGGAGTGCAGGTTGGACAAAAATTAGGAGAAAGAATTGATAGTTCTGGTTTAAGAGCTTTATTGGCAATTTTATTATTAATAGTGGGTATAGCGATAGCATACGATACTTTTTTCGCAGAAAAAGTTATTAACGGATCCGCTAAAGGAATTAGTTCAGATTTAAACTTCTTTTCTAGATTCATAATTGATTTTTCTAAAGAAATGCCTTTCTTTTATGGACTATTTACAATTATGTTTGCAATTATTTTAGGTGTAGGAGCGGCTTTTATAAGAAGATTTATTTCAAACTTTAGAAAAAAATTATTAGTTAAATCTTAATTAAAAAAATTTAAATATAATTCAATAGTTGTAATACTAACTAATCCTACAGTTGCCATTCCTATAAAACCAACTACAAAAGGTTTGTAGCCCATATTTTTAATTTCTTTTAAATTAGTGGATAGACCAATTGCTGCCATAGCCATTGTTAAAAATATTTTTGAGGAAAACTTAATACCTTCAATTGTAACTAACCAATTGTAATTATTTGAGTAGATTAGATCACCTAAATTTCTAATTATTATCATTGCTACAAAACCAAGGACAAAGTAAGGAAAAATATCTATTATTGAGTATTTCTTATCTGTAGTTTTTCCTCGATTGTAAAGAAATGCAAATAAAGGGATCATGATAACCAGAAAAGTGTTCCTTATTAATTTTGTGACTGTTGCAATATTTAAAGTTTCAGGACTATTAAATTGCTGGTCATAAATCAGTCCTGCAGCTGCAACTTGAGAGGTTTCATGGATTGAGGTTCCCAAAAACAATCCAATTAATAAAGGCTCGCTTTCGAAATAAAAGTTGGCAAAATACGGATAAATAAGCATCGAAAGAATTCCAAATAATGTAATATTAGCAATTGAATATGATACCTCATTTTTTTTTGCACCAATTACAGGAGCAGTAGCCATTATTGCAGTAGTACCACAGACAGTGCTGCCTATTGATATTAAGTAAGCCATTCTTGTTGGTATTTTTAATTTTTTAATAAGAAGTTTAATTACTATTAGTACACTAATTATACAGATTATAATTAATGGAATTGCTATTGCTCCAAATTCTAAAAATTCAAATGGTTTCAGTTGAATACCTAAGCAAATAATTCCAAGTTTAAGAATATACTTTTGTGTAAAATCTAATCCTTTTAAAAAACTTTCTCTAATTTGAAAAACGTTTCCGAAAAACATCCCCAATATAATAGCGATCATCGCAGTAGATATTGGACTTTTTTCATAGCCTAATAACTCAATACCAAGAATATTATTGAAACCTTGAGATAAAGTGTAAAGAACGAATGCCAATACAATACCCGGTAATACAACCAGGTATTTTTTTAATTTCATGAAAGACTAAAGTTGATTAAGCACTTCTGTAAAGTTTGGTCATGACAAATTCTCTATGACCTAAAGCTTCAGCACAAGTTAATCTACCGTTTGCTACTCTTAGTGTAGTTTTAATTAATTCATCACCTGCTTCAGATAAATTCATTTCTCTTGAAAGAATTTTTGAAACATCACAATCAATGTGCTCTCCCATACCTTTTACAGTTAATGGATTAGCTGTTAATTTAACAACAGGTTCAATTGGATTTCCAACTATATTACCTTGTCCAGTTGGAAACAAATGAATATTAAAACCAGCAGCAGCTTGAAGAGTCACACATTCTGCAGCAGCAGATGATGTGTCCATAAAATACAAACCCTTTCCTTTAGTTGGTTCTTCAGCTGGTTCAAGAACATCAATAAATTTACAATTTCCAATTTTTTGAAAATTACCAAAAGCTTTTTCTTCAATTGTTGTAAGTCCTCCAGCTATATTTCCAGCTGTTGGTTGACTTTCCGAAAGATCATCTGTCGCTTCTTTTAAAATAAAATCATTATAAGAGCTCCAGGTTTTCATAAATTTGTCAGATGCTTCTTTTGTAGCTCCTCTAGTTGCACATACTTGTTCTGCACCAGTTAATTCAGATGTTTCACCAAAACACAAGTGAACACCTAATGGCTCAAGTTTGTCCATTAAATTTCCAACAGTTGGGTTTGCAGCAAGTCCTGAAGTAGTATCAGACTCTCCACATTTAACTGAAATCCATAAATCACTTAAGGGGCATTCTTCTCTTTGTTTTTCTGAAGCCCACATCACAAATTCTTGTGCTTTTTTTGATGCTTTCATTGTCGTACCAATATCTCCTGTACGCTCAATATGAAATCCTTCAACTGGTTTTCCAGTCTTAGCAATTCCATCTACAATTTTTTTTGTCCATTTTGGCTCAATACCAATAACAATTACTGCAGCAACATTTGGGTTACATCCAGTTCCTATCATTGTTCTAAAATGAAGCTCTAAATCTGCACCAAACTGAAGTCTTCCATAAGAATGAGGAAGAGCGATTGTACCTTTAATATTGTTAGCAACTGCCTCTGCACATGCGTTTGAAATGTCATCAACTGGTAAAATAATCACATGATTTCTTGTTCCGGCTCTGCCGTTTTCTCTTTTATAACCTAAAAAGCTCTTTGGAATTTCCATACTATTACCACTTCTTTGTTTTTACATTGTGAACATGTACATGCTCACCTTTTTTGATTGATTTAACAACTTTACCAATATCGTGACCATACTTTAAAATAGTATCGCCTTCTTTAAGGTCAACCATCGCAATTTTATGACCTAAAGGTATCTCATCTACGGATTGAATATTTGTTGAACTGTCGTCTTCCATTATCCAGCAAGCACAGTCTTGTTTAGGAGTGATTTTTTCAATAACAACTACTCCCACGTTGTCTTTTTTATCATGTATGATTATATCTGTTGCCATATCGTGTCGATTTGTTTGTTTGAAATTCGTAAAAACTTATATATTAATCGCACAAATTAACAAACGAATTTTATAAATAGTATAATTACACTTTAGAGAGGTTCTAGTTTTATGACAAAAATGACAACAGAAGAAGCTTTTGTAAAAGTTTTACAAATGCACGGTATTGAACATGCGTTTGGAATTATTGGTTCAGCCTTTATGCCAATTTCAGATATTTTTCCAGATGCAGGTATTACTTTCTGGGATGTCGCTCATGAAACAAATGGTGGTTTAATTGCTGATGGTTACACACGAGCTACTGGTAAAATGTCAATGGTTATTGCCCAGAACGGACCTGGAATTACTGGATTAGTTACACCAATCAAAACAGCTTATTGGAATCATACTCCTCTTTTATTAGTTACACCGCAAGCAGCGAACAAAACAATGGGGCAAGGTGGATTTCAAGAAGTAGAGCAAATGAATTTATTCAAAGACATGGTTTGTTATCAAGAGGAAGTAAGAGACCCATCAAGAATGGCTGAAGTACTAAATAGAGTTATAGAAAAAGCTATAAGAGGATCAGCGCCAGCACAAATTAATGTTCCAAGAGATTATTGGTGTCAAGTAATTGATATTGATCTTCCTCCAATTGTAAGACTTGAAAGACAAGGTGGAGGGAATGATGCTGTAGCTAAAGCAGCTGACTTGCTATCTAAAGCAAAGTTTCCAGTAATATTATCAGGAGCAGGTGTTGTTATTGGAGGAGCTATAGAAGCTACAAAAAAACTTGCAGAAAAATTAGATTCACCTGTTTGTTCAGGTTACCAACATAACGATAGTTTCCCAGGAAGCCATCCTTTAGCTGTTGGTCCTCTAGGATATAATGGATCAAAAGCTGCAATGGAATTAATTTCAAAAGCTGACGTAGTGTTAGCTTTGGGAACTAGATTAAATCCTTTTTCTACTTTACCAGGTTATGGAATTGATTATTGGCCAAAGAATGCAAATATCATTCAAGTTGATATTAATCCTGACAGAATAGGTTTAACTAAAAAAGTTACTGTAGGAATAAGTGGTGATGCAAAATTAGTTGCTGAACAAATTTTTGAAAAATTATCTTCAAATGCTGGTGACACTGACAGACAAGCTAGAAAAGACTTAATTCATCAAACTAAGTCAGCTTGGTTACAAAAACTTTCGAGTTTAGATCATGAAGATGATGATGAGGGAACAGTTTGGAATAAAGAAGCAAGAGAAAGAGATGCAGATAGAATGTCACCAAGACAAGCTTGGAGAGCAATTCAAGCAGGAATGCCTGACGATGTAATTATATCAAGTGATATTGGAAATAATTGTGCGATAGGTAATGCTTACCCAACATTCGAAAAGCCAAGAAAATATTTAGCACCAGGTTTATTTGGTCCTTGTGGTTATGGTTTTCCATCAATATTGGGAGCAAAAATTGGTTGTCCAGATACTCCTGTTATTGGATTTGCTGGCGATGGTGCTTTTGGAATAAGTATGAATGAAATGAGCTCATGTGCAAGAGAAGAGTGGCCTGCAATAACAATGGTTATTTTCAGAAATTATCAATGGGGTGCAGAAAAAAGAAATACAACACTTTGGTTTGATAATAACTTTGTTGGTACAGAATTAGATCCAGAATTAAGTTATGCTAAAGTTGCTGATGCTTGTGGTTTAAAAGGTGTAACTGTTAGAACAATGGAAGAAACCACAAATGCAATCAAGCAATCTTGTGAGGATCAAAAGAAAGGAATTACAACATTTATTGAGGTAATTCTTAACCAAGAGCTAGGGGAACCATTTAGAAGAGATGCTATGAAAAAACCAGTAAGAGTAGCTGGTATTAAAAAAGAGGATATGAAGAAGCAGCCTTCTTTAAATTCTTAAAATCTTTTAAATCACAACCAATTATCGTAATCTTCCTTCATGGAAGTTGTAAACGATAATAGTTGTAGTTGGGTTAATGATTTAAGTCCAAGAAATAACATTCTAACACTCTCATCTAATATAGATTGTGAATGGTTAATTGTAGGAGCGGGTTATACAGGATTATCTGCAGCAAGAAAATTAGGTCAACTTTACCCAAATCAAAAAATATTATTAGTTGATGCTCAGCTAGCAGGCGAGGGTGCTAGCTCAAGAAACTCGGGATACTTGGTGGATACAACACTTAATGATGGTTTTACCTCTGATAAAGAATTAAATAATTATAAAAAAAAAGCAGACATCTATAAATTGGGAATAGATGTTATTAAAAAATTTATTAAAGAATATCAGGTAGATTGTGATTGGAATGAATGCGGAAAATATTTTGCATCATCAAAGGAAGAAGATAGAAAAATATTAGAAAATTTTTCGTATACTTTATCAAAATTAGGTTTTGAACATAATTTGCTATCAAATAAAGAACTTAAAAAAAGATTGGGTACCAATTTTTACAATATCGCTCTCCATACAAAGGGAGGAATTTTATTACATCCAGGCAAATTGGTTAGAGCTATGATTGATACATTGCCAGAAAACGTAAATCTTTATGAAAATTCTTCATTATTAGACTGGAAAAAGAAAAATGATGCAGTCATTTGTAAATTTAAAAATGGTTCAATTAAAACTAAAAAGATTATTTTTGCTACAAACGGATTTCTGAAGTCTTTAGGAATAAAATCAAATTATAATTTTCCAATTACTTTAACAGCTAGTATGACCAGATCTTTATCAGATGAAGAGTTTATATCTCTTGGAGAGCCTAAAGAGTGGGGAGTATTACCTGTTAGACCGATGGGGGCCACTATAAGAATGACTAAAGACAGAAGAATTTTAATTAGAAATACTGCAGAAGTTTATAATCCTTATCAAATGTCTAAATCTGAATTAACCAAAAGATCATTAAAACAAAAAATAGGTATTAAAAAAAGATTTCCTGAATTACCGGATGATATTATTCAATCTTCTTGGTCAGGAATTGTTTCAAGAACAAGAAATAGTTCTCAAATTTTCGAAAAAATAGATTACAATATATTTGTTGCAGGTTGTTACAATGGCTCTGGTATTGGAGTTGGTACTTTATTTGGAGAGCAAATAGCAATCAAAGCAAGTAATGGAAATACAAAAGAGATTGAAACCATAGAAGCAAGAAATAAACCCACTTGGCTTCCTCCTGATCCAATTTTAAGTTTAGGAGTTAGAGCTAGGTTGATTTATGAGCGTTTCAGAGCAAAATCTGAGATTTAGTTTAAGACAGACAAGGGATCTAATCGTGTTTGAAACCAATTAACTCTAAAGTCTAAATGAGGTCCTGTTGATCTTCCAGTTGAACCTACAGTTCCTATTATATCTCCTTGATTAATTTGATCACCAACTGAAACTAATACATTTTCTAGATGAGAATATATTGTTGATATCCCATGACCATGATCCATTATAACTGTGCCACCAGTATAGTATAAATCATCTTCAGCCATAGTAACCACACCTGAACCTGAAGATTTAATCATCGTTCCTTGTTTGGCTGCAATATCTATTCCGTAGTGAGGCCATCTTGGTTTACCATTTAAAATTCTTTGACTACCATAAACACCACTGATTATACCTTCAACTGGCATGATAAATTTTTCTTTAAAAAATTGTAGATCCGAATTAATTGCTCTTGCTTCTCCAATTGCATTATTTTCTTTTTTAATTCTTTTATAAACAGACTCAGGTGGGGTGACTTTACTTTCTGCCAAACCATCTATTCTTTGTATATTATATTTTCTTTTTAAAACTTTTTTTGTAGTTATTGATTTTTTCCCATTAATAATTTTTGTAAATGTTAGGTCATATTTTTGATCTCTGTCTATACCAAAGACAAAAAAACCGTCTTTTGAAACTTTTACCTCTTTTTTTCCAACCAAAATTTTTGCATTAGGGTCAGTTTTACCTAATATAAAATGACCTTGTAGAAATTTACCTTGAAATTCAATAGCTTTAACTGGGGATATAAAAATTAAAAAAACAAAAAAAAATCTATAAATTATTGAGCTGTCCATCCACCATCTATAATTATTGATGTCCCGGTTATCATTGACGAAGCTGATGATGCCAAAAAACATACTGTTGTCGCAACATCACTTTCAGTAGCCGCTTTTCCCATTGGGATATTTCCAAGGGCTAATTTTTTAAATTTTTTGTTTTTAAAAAATTTTTTAACCATTGGTGTTTCTACAAAAGTAGGTGCTACCGTATTAACTCTGATATTTTTTTTAGCTAATTCAACACCCATTCCTTTTGTTAATCCTTCAATTCCAAATTTAGTCATATTATATACGTTTCTTCCACTCATACCCACATGACCGAGCTGTGATGACATATTTATAATTGAGCCTGGTCTTTTTTTATTTTTAAGCATCTTTTTTACTACAAGTTGAGCTACGTTAAATGCTGCTTTAAGATTTAAATCTACAAGGTAATTCATGCTTTTTTGTTTAATTTTTTCAAAGGGTTCTGGAATGTTAGTTCCAGCATTATTTACTAATACATCAATAATTTTAATTTTATCTAATTTTTGTTTTAAATCTTCATAGTCCATTACATCGCATGAAACCTTAATAATCTTACCTTTAACTTTTTTGATATCCTTTTCTAATTTATTAAGATCCGAAGATGTTCTACTTAAAGCTATAACCGTTGCACCCGCCTCAGCTAATGCAATTGAACATGCTCTTCCAAGTCCTTTACCTGCACCAGTAACTAAAGCGTATTTGTTTTTTAGATTTATTTTTTGAAGATACATTAAAAGAATATTATTTTAATATCTGTGTAAATCAACTCTACAGCTACTACTAATATTGCTAATAATCCAACCCAAGCAATCCATTTGTATTTTTTAATCCATCCAGATATTAATGTTGCAGCAGTAGCCATTAAAATGATTGATAAAACTAATCCAAAAACAAGTAATCCATAATGATCACCAGCTGCTCCAGCAACACCCAAAACATTATCTAAACTCATTGTAAAATCTGCTAGTAGAACTGTCCAAATTGCTTTTAGAAAACTTGAATTATCTACTTTTACCTCTTCTTCAGATTCAGAACCTTTGATTACATCTACATATAGCTTGTAAACAATATAAAGTAGTAATAATCCTCCAATTAATCTTAACCCAGTTATTTGTAGCAGATAAGCTGTCAGTAAAGTTAGTATAATTCTTAAAATTACAGCACCACCAATTCCCCAGAAAATAACTTTTTTTCTTTGTTCGACTGGAAATTTAGATGCAACCATTCCAATAATAATTGCATTGTCTCCAGCTAAAACTAAATCAATAAAAATTATTTGAGTTAATATTGCTATTTGCTCAGGTGTAAAAAATTCTGCAAACATTATTGCTTTAGTATCATGTCTGCACCTTTTTCTGCAATCATTATTGTTGGTGCATTTGTATTTCCTGAAGTGATGTTTGGCATTATTGATGCATCTATAACTCTCAAATTATTAACACCTCTAACCTTAAGCTTTTCATCAACTACAGACATTTCATCTTGTCCCATCTTACAAGTTCCAACTGGATGAAAAATAGTTTGAGCATAATTAGAGGCTTCTTTAACTAATTCCTCATCATCATTTAAATGAATGCCAGGTCTGTATTCTTCTGGGTTATATTTTTTGAAAGTTTCAGACTCCATTATAATTTTTCTGGTTAATTTAAGTCCTTTAGCTGCAATCATTCTATCGTGATCAGTTGATAGATAGTTTTGTTTTATTTTTGCATAAGTTCTCGAGTCTTTATCAACAATACTAACATGTCCTCTACTTGTCGGTCTGATATTTGAAACAGTGGGCGTGAATGCATGAAAATCATGATTTTTTGTTGCTCCCAAAGTATCCATACTCATGGGCTGAACATGCCATTGTAAATCTGGTAGCTCTAAAGATGGATCACTTTTAGCAAACATGCAAAGTTGACTAGCACCCATAGTCATTGGGCCACTTCTTTTAAAAATATATTCTAAGCCAATCATTAAATTTCCAAATAAACTATTAATTTTTTTATTTAGTGATTTTAAACCATTAATTTTATAAATTGGTCTAAGCATTAAATGATCATGTAAATTTTCTCCAACACCATTTAAATTTTGCACCATATCAATTCCAAGATTTTTAAGTTTTTCAGGATTTCCTATACCAGAAACTTGTAAGATTTGAGGAGATCCAATAGCCCCTGATGAAATAATAATTTCTTTATTTGCTTGAACTTTTTTTAATTCATTTCCTTCCCAATACTCAATTTCTTTGGCAGTTTTATTTTCAAAATTTATTTTCTTGACATGTGAATGAGTTAAAATTTTTAAATTTTGCCTGCTCTTGATCGGGTTTAGATACCCAACAGCTGTACTACATCTAAAACCATCTTTTTCTGTTACTTGAAAATAACCACAGCCATGATTATCACCAGTATTAAAATCTTTTGTTTTTGGAATACCAAACTCTTCAGCAGCATTTTGAAATTCATCTAAAAGAGGCAGATGTATTCTTTGATCTGAAACAGACAAAGGACCTCCAACACCATGGAACTCACTTTTTCCTCTTTCTTGATTTTCTGCTTTGATAAAATAAGGTAAAACATCATCCCACCCCCAACCTGTATTACCTGATTGTCTCCATATATCATAATCTCTGTGTTGACCTCTTATGTAAAGCAGACCATTGATAGAAGAACTACCTCCTAAAGTTTTTCCTCTAGGATATCTGATTGAAATATTATTCATGCTCTCATCAGGTTCTGTTTTGTAGCACCAATCAGTCTTTGGATTATGCATTGTTTTAAAATATCCAACAGGAATATGTATCCAAGGATAATTATCCTTGCCTCCAGCTTCAATTAAGAGTACTTTGTTTTCTGGATCTTCAGATAGTCTATTTGCAAGTACACATCCAGCGGATCCAGCACCAAGAATTATAAAATCAAAATTTTCCATTACTTAGAACTCTTATAAATTAAAAAATAAATTTTTCTAATAATACTGTAAAAAATTTAGAATTATTCAATATTAACACTTGTTTTAGATTTCATTCTTTGACAAGGTTTCATTTTTAAAAATAAAGAGAGGGAAACAAATGAAAAAAATCATTTCAATGTTATTTGCGGTTGCGATGGTATTTGGATTTATTTCAAATGCTAATGCTGCAAAAACACTAAAATGTCAGACAGTTCTTAACACTAAGGCTGATGAAGTTAAAATGTTAAAAGACTTTACTGACACTGTTACAACTTTGACAGGTGGATCTCTTAAGTTTGAAATTATGCCAGCAGGAGCAGTTGTTGGTGTAAAAGAAACTTTAGATGCTGTTGATAAAGGACTTATCGACTGTGGATTTGCTTGGACACACTATTGGTCAGGTGATCACCCTGCCGCTATGTTATTTGGTTCGCCAGTAGCAGGTGGTGGTGTTGGTATTGACAACATCGCATTCTTATCATGGTTTCAGTATGGTGGAGGAAAAGAGCTATACGACAGACTATGGAAAGAAATGGGAAGAGATATTAAAGGATTTATGATTCAACCAGTTGGTCCTGAAGCTTTAGGATGGTTTCCAAAACCAATTAAAGATATGGCTGATTTTAGAAAATATAAATTCAGAACTCCTCCAGGAATTCCAGGACAAACTTATAAAGACATCGGTATAGCATCTGTTGCTATGGGTGGTGGAGATATTCTACCAGCTTTAGAAGCAGGAACTATTGATGCTGCTGAATGGTGTTGTCCAAAACCAGACTTAACGTTTGGTTTCCAAAAAGTATTAAAGCACTACTATCTACAAGGTTTACACCAAGTAGTCGTAAATGCTGACTTTTATATTACTGGAAAAACATATGAAGCTATGAGTGCTCATGAGAAGAAGTCTTTAGAAGTTGCAGCAAATGCATCTTTAGCGAAATCTCTAAGTTACAGAATCTATGAAAACGGAAAAGCTTTAAAAGAGCTTACTGAAGTTCATGGTGTAAAATTAGAAGATACTCCTTCTGATTACTTCACAGAATACATGGCAGCTGCTAAGAAAAGTTTAGAAACAAACGCAGCTAAAAATGCATTCTTTGCTGAAGTTTGGGACTCTATGAAAGAATTTGCTGATATCGCAGTTCCTTTCTGGAGTGGTGCTCAAATGTCTAATGCGAAGCTAGGAATGGCTCACGCAGCAACATTAAAGTAATCATTAAATAATCTTTACGTTAGAGCGGACTTAATAGTCCGCTCTAATTTTTTATATAAAATTTTATGGCAGAGGAACCAGGTAAACTAGATATATCAGATGAAATGATTGCCGAAAGGCGAGGCGGTTCAGGAAAAATGCCAAGTGATATGCCGTCATGGATGGCAAGTTCAATTGTTAATATTGATAAATTTAGTAAATGGGTTGGAAACATTGTTTGTTGGATATTAATGCCATTAATTCTTGCAATGACTTACGAGGTTCTTGCTAGAAAATTATTTCATGCCCCAACAATATGGGCCTATGACATCAGTCGATTTTTATATGGTGCACTGTTTATGTTGGGTGCTGGTTATGCACTATCTAAAGGTGTTCATATCAGAGCAGATTTTTTATACAGAAATTTTAAAACTAAGAATCAAGGCACAATTGATTTTTGGTTATATATTTTATTTTATTTTCCAGGCTTAATCGTGTTCCTTTATATGACCATTGGATATGTAGGAGAATCTATCCAAAGAGGTGAGAGAGGAATGGATACTACTTGGATGCCATATATGTGGCCAATAAAAACTTGCCTACTAATTGGTATAATATTTTTACTAATCCAAGGTATTTCAGAATTATTTAAAAGTTATTGGGCTGCCACAAGAGGGAAGTGGCCAGGAGAAGATGAATGATAGCTGAATTTATAGATCCAGCATACTTAGGTTTTATTTTAGTTGGAGTAATGTTATTTGCTATCTTTGTCGGATTTCCTATTTCATTCACATTAATTTTCTTAGGTTTTGTATTTGGTTATCTAGGTTTTGGAAAATTAGTCTTTTATTTAATGACCCTCCAGTTCTCGATGGTCATGACCGAACAAACTCTCGCCGCCGTCCCGCTCTTTGTCTTTATGGGTATTATGATGGAGCAGGCAGGACTGATGGAAAGATTATTCTCATCATTTCAAATGATGCTAGCTAGAGTAAGAGGTGCATTGTATTATGCTGTTTTGTTTGTTTCAGTTATCTTCGCTGCTGCAACTGGAATTGTTGGTGCCTCAGTAACTATTCTTGGAATAATGGCTGCAAAATCAATGAATAGATCTGGTTATGATGTAAGACTTGCAGCTGGTACAATTACTGCTGGTGGAACCTTAGGAATTTTAATTCCACCAAGTATTATGCTTGTTGTGATGGGTCCAATTATGGAAATTCCTGTGATTGATCTATTTGCTGCAGCTATAATACCTGGAATTCTTCTTGCAAGTTTATACGCTGGTTACACAACAATAAGATGCATGATAAATCCTAAATTAGGGCCTGTAATTCCTGAGGAGATGAGAGCAGCAAGCATGAAAGAAGTTTGGATTGAGTTCTTCTTAGGCTTAGTTCCTCCAGCAGCTCTAGTCTTTGCTGCATTGGGAAGTATTTTATTTGGTTTTGCAACACCAACAGAGGCTGCTGGTTGTGGTGCAATGGGTGCATTGTTACTTTCATTAGCTTATAAAAAATTAACTCTATCTAAACTCCAAGAAGCACTAGTTAAAACTTTAGAGATTACTGCTTTAATAATGGTCTTAGTTGCTGCATCAAACTTTTTTGGTGCAGTATTTGCAAGACTTGGTACTCCAACATTGTTAACTGAATTTTTGTTAGGTTTAGAGATGAACAAATATTTTATTTTAGCAATTGTAATGGTTGCTATATTTTTATTAGGTTGGCCATTGGAATGGGTTCCAATTGTGATGATCATTGTACCAATTATTTTACCATTAATTGAAGCTTTGGGCTTTAATTTAACTTGGTTTGCAATATTGGTTGCTGTCAATCTCCAGACCGCCTGGCTATCTCCACCTGTAGCTTTGTCAGCGTATTTCTTAAAAGGTGTAGTTCCTGAATGGGATTTAAAAGATATTTATTATGGAATGATGCAATTTATGGTTCTGCAAATTATAGGCTTAATTTTAATTATAATATTTCCTAAGATTGCCTTATGGTTGCCAACTCTCTTATATGGACAGTAGAATTTATTAGTTTAAAATAAATTTAGTGAATCAGCCAAAAGTAAAATACTCTCTTTCTAATTGGGACCTAGTCACAGTTAATCCAAATTACAAAACTTGGAATTGGAAAGATTTATTTTGTTTTTGGGGCGCTAATGTACAAAGTGTAATTGGTTTCTCGTTAATATCCTCTTTATACTTAATGTATAGTCTAAATATTTTTGTAGTTTTTTTTGGAATAATACTAGGATCTTTTTTTGTTTATTTATTTTCAAACATTATCGGAAAACCTTCCCAAAAATTTGGTTTACCATTTGCAGTATTATTAAGATCATCATTAGGATTTAACGGAGCTAAATTTTTTGGATTTATAAGAAGTTTAGTTGGGATTTTTTTATTTGGAATTCAAACTTATTTTTTATCTAAAATATTAGTTTATTTAATTAGAATAATAATTTTTTCTATAGATAATTCTTTATTACAGCAGGAAATATTTATTTTTTATTATTTTGGAATGAATATTATTGATTGGTCTGCAATAATAATCACAATTATTTTACAGACTGTATTTTTTACGGTTGGGATGCAGTATAATAAGAAAATAATTAACTTCTCAGCGATAACAGTTTATGTTGGGATGCTAATTTTTTTCTTCGTTGTTTTATTAAGTGATGTAAAAATAACTACTGAAGCTTTTTCAAATATTTTTAATCTTAATAATTTTTTAGACGTTAATAATTTAGCACCTCTCTTAACAGTTGCAGGTACAATATTTGCTTATTTTTCAATTTTAATCATTAGTTTTGGTGATTTTTCTAGGTATGTAAAAAATGAAAAAGAATTAAAAAAAGGAAATTTAAGTTTGATTTTGAATTTAATTATTTTTTCTTTTTTATCTGTTTTTATTGTTACAGGTTCTGATGTTTTTCTAAATCAAAAATTTTCAGATATAGATAGAATATTTACTAATCCTACAGATATAATCGGGAAGTTTGATAATATACAGATAACAATAGTAGTTTTGTTTTTTATTATAATAGCTTCAGCTTCTACAAATTTAGTTGCCAATTTCATCCCATCTCAATACTCTTTAATAAATTTTGCTCCCTCAATATTAAGTTTAAAAAGCGCTAGTTATTTAATTGCTTTTTTTGGTTTGCTAATCGCAATCTTCTGGTTAACTATATTGAGCCAAATAGGAATTTTATCATTTGTTGATACTTTTGGTGCTTTCTTTGGCCCATTATTTGGAGTGATGGCAGCTGACTATTATTTAATTAAAAATCAAGAATTAAGTAATAAAGATTTATATTCTATAGATAAAGAGAGTGCTTATTATTATTCAGGTGGTTGGCATATAAAAGGTGTTTATTCTTTAATTATTGGATTTATATTTTCAGCCTCTACAATTTGGAACACTAATTTAATGTTTTTACAGTCCTACGCTTGGATAATAGGTGCATTTGTTGCTTGGATAACATATTACTTATTAGCAAAAAAGTAATATGAAAGCTCTAGTATATACAGGTACTCAGGAATTAGTTTATAGAGACGAACCAAACCCAATTGAAGTTTCAGGAGAAAGTATTTTAAAAATACATGCTTCAGGTATATGTGGCTCGGATATGCATGCTTATCACGGACATGATGAAAGAAGAGTGCCCCCATTAATATTGGGACATGAGGTAAGTGGAGAAGTTCAGAATGGAAAATTCAAAGGAAAAGATGTTGTTTTAAATCCTTTAATTACTTGTGGTAAATGTGAATACTGCACAAGTGCAAGAGAACATCTTTGCCCAAACAGAATTATTTTGGGCATGAATAAACCAATTGAAAGACAAGGAGTTTTTGCAGAATTTGTATCAACTCCTGATCAAAACATTTATGAAATTCCAGAGGGTTTAAATAAAAATGAGGCTCCTGTAGCAGAGCCAACTGCTGTTTCTTTACATGCGGTGTTAATGGGCGAGCAAGCATTGAGTAAACCTTTATCTGAATGCAAAACCTTAATTCAAGGTGGTGGTGCGATTGGTTTGTTATGTGGACTAATATTATCAAAAATTAAAGGCAACAAAGACATAATTCTTTCTGACCCAAATAAATTAAGACTAAAAGAATGCTCCAAATATTTGGAAGCAAAATATGTAGCTCCAAATGACAAGGAAATAGCTAGCAATAACTTTGATATAGTTTTTGATACGGTTGGACTAGAAATCTCAAGACAACAGGCAATCGAAGTAGTCAAACCAGGTGGAACTATCATTCACATAGGTTTAACTCAGCCTGCTGGAACCTTTAATTTTAGAAAAATGACCTTACAAGAAGTGACAGTTATTGGCACTTATTGCTATACAAATAAAGATTTTGAACAAACTTTAAAGATTTTAGCAAATAAAGATATTGGATCACTAGATTGGATTGAGTTTAGAGAATTAAAAAGTGGTGGAGATGCATTTAAGCAAATACACGATGGCACATGTGTTGCCCCAAAAATTATCCTTTTACCTTAGAAATTAAGTCTATTTTTGAGTTAAGAGCTCTTGATCCGCCTGTTTTAAGTTCCTTAGATACAACAGGAGCTGATATCATAAACGACCAGTAAACCAAAAGTATAAATACAGATATAATTTTCACAGTATTCATTTAACAATCAATTTTGAATTTAGAATGTTGAAATTGTGACTGAATATTGAATTTATAAATAATCTATCTATAAGAAGAACATGTTAAAAATTTTTTATATTTTTATTACATCATTAATCTTTCTTGGCTCAGCATATTCGGAAACTGTTAAAGTTTTTGAATTTACTGAAAAAGAATTGTCAGCACTTGAGATACGTAAAGTAAGAGGAGCAGATAACAATACTTCTTATACTGTTGGATCAAATGAAAATGGTAATTTTTTAAAAGCAGTAGCAGACAACGCTGCTTCGGGCCTTGGAAAAGAGATCAAAATTGATCTAAATAAAACACCTTTTATCAATATTACATGGAAAATAGAGAAGGATCTTCGTGGGATTAAAGAGAATACGAAAAAAGGACATGATTATGCCGCCCGTGTTTTTGCGATTAAAAAAACTGGAGCCACACCTTTATCAAATAGAGCAATTAATTATGTTTTTTCAAGTAATAGTGATGTTGGTGAAAATAGACCAAGTCCTTATACAAAAAAATCTATAGATAATGTATTAGCAACCACCAAAGACAACCTAAATGAATGGGTGACAGTAAAAGCCAATGTGAAAGAAGATTTTAAAAAATTTCATGATTTAGATGTAAATGAATTAGACGGCCTAGCTATAATGGCAGATACTGATAATTCAAAAATGAAATCAATTTCTTATTTTCAGAATATTTATTTTTCAGCAGATTAATTACCATTTTAAATACTTTTTTAATCCAATACTTAAAAATGATAATAAAATTGCAGCGATAACATCAGCGATTGGAATTGCATTTGGAAATCCAAAGTTCCATAAAACTACTCCGATTAACCAAATTATATAAATTTTCATCTAAGATATTATATCTTAGTTTCTATTAAATTTTTATTTATTTGATATTATTAATTTATGCATAAAAACTTTAGTCATAATGTTAAAGTCTATTATGAAGATACAGATGCTGGTGGAGTTGTATACTATGCTAACTATTTAAAATATTTAGAAAGAGCTAGAACTGAAGCGTTATCAACTATTGGATTAAGCAATACAAAAATAAAAAATGATTTTGGCGCTCTTATAATTGTTAAATCGTGCAATATTGAATATAAAAAATCTGCATATTTAGAAGATAATTTACAAATCAAATCTTTTGTAGACTCTACATCAAAAACTTCTTTCATAATGAGTCAATCTATATTTAAAGATGAGGTATTGATCGTAGAAGCTAAAATTCATCTAGTATTTATAAATGAAAAATTCAAGCCAGTAAAAATTCCAGAAAAAATCTTATTAGACTTTAAACCCTATACTTCTAGTTAATAGATATTTTCCTAGCTTTTTTAAACAAATCTACAATCATTCTTTCAGATACAAGCTTAGTGTTTACATTTCTAGGGCTAGGGTGATAACAGGCAATTAGTTTAATATTTCCTGGTAGTAAATAGGATTTTCCATGAATAAATTTTATCTTTTGATTAAAAGTATATTTTTTTTTATAAAATTTAACACAATTATCAAATGCCACCTTTCCTAATGCAATAATAGTTTTTAATTTTTTTAAATTATAAATCTCACTATCAAAATATTTTGAACAATTATTTAGTTCTTCTATTTTAGGTTTGTCTCCTGGAGGAACACATTTTAAAATATTAGTAATATATGTTGATTTTAATTTAAGACCATCATTTAGGTTTTCTGAATTTGGTTGGTTTGATATTTTAGCCTTAAATAAACATTTAAATAAAAAATCTCCAGATTTATCACCTGTAAAAGCTCTTCCAGTTCTTGTTCCCCCATGTGCTGCTGGGGCTAATCCAATTATTAAAATTTTTGCATCAATTGCACCAAAACCTGTAACTGGCTTTCCCCAGTAAGTTTCATTTATATTCTGCTTTCTTTTTTCTGTTGAAATTTTTTTTATAAAATCAACAAGCCTTGGGCATTTTTTACATTTAAGAATTGTTTTATTTAAATTATCTATTTTAATGTTCATAAATGAAAATTTTAAATTATTTAATTATAATATTTATATGCATTAATCCCTCAGTTAAAGCAGATTCAAAACAAACTTTAATTAATGAATTACAAAAGGGTGGAAAATTAATTTTCATAAGACATGCTTATGCTCCTGGCGGTGGTGATCCAGATAATTTTAATATTAATGATTGTGCTACCCAAAGAAATTTAAGTGATGCTGGTAGAGTTCAATCACAAAAAATTGGTGATTTTTTTGAGGAAAATAAAATTCCAATAGGAGAAGTCTATTCTAGTGAATGGTGCAGATGCAAAGAAACTGCATCTATTGCTTTTAAAAAATATGAAACTAAAAATTTTCTGAATTCTTTTTTTAGTGCAAAATTTGCCAATAATAGAAAAAAGCAAATTATTGATTTTGATAAATTTATAAGCACTTGGGATAAAGACCAAAACTTAGTTTTTGTTACTCATTATGTAGTGATTTCTGAAATTTTAAATTACGCACCTTCATCTGGAGAGATTGTTATTTCAGATAAGACCTTAAAAGTTATTGATACTTTAGAAATTGAATATTAAATTAAATTATTATGTCATCTAAAAGAGCAATGAGACAAGCACAAAAGCAAGCATATGCAAAGCATCGTTCAAACATTACAAATAGTAGATTTGAACTTAAGAAAAAATTTTTAACAAAAAATAAAGAAGAAAAAAAAAGTAAAAATTAACTTTGTTGATCAAATTTCTCTATTTTTTTACAAGTAGAGATTTTGGATAAACTTTCAACATCATTTAAAACAGCCTTAACAAATATTTCAGGTTTATCTTTTTCAAATAAAATTTGAGTATAAAATTGTGGATATCCATGTTTTAATGTGAGTATTTTTCCATCTTCTTCATAAATATTTCTCACATAGGAGTTTTTCTTTTTAACACTTAAATCCGTAATCTTATATTTTTGATAAGTTTTTTCATTATAAACGTAATTACGTGTCATGATTAATTCATTGAGGTTTAATATATATTCGTTTTTCAAAAAACCATCTTCTTTGTGATCACATTTACTTAATATGATGATTTCCGAATATGATTTAGAAATTGGAGTTAGAATGAAAAAAATAAATAAAAAAAAAATAAGACGATTATTTTTTTTCATTTTTATCTGCAAAAAATAAGCCAATCAAAAATAATGCTGTCCAACCTATACCTAGTAATGCTTTTGGACTTGTTTCAGCACTCCAAATGTCTAACACAAGGGCACCGAAAATAAGACCAATTATATAAATAATAATGACTATTGATGATTTACTCATTTTTTAAATTCTTCTTGAAAAGAGATATACCATTGTTAACTTTATGATCATAAGATTCATTAAAACTATCTAATTGCCAACCTGAAAGCCTTTTTCTAATTATTTCTAAATTATTATTTTTCCACTCTTCAGTTGTTTCTTCAAGTTTCCAAATTCTCTTTTCTTCATTATTTCTCCCACAACCATAACAATAGCCTGTCGATGGATCAGTTTTACAAATACTTATGCAAGGTGAAACAATCATTTTCATAAATTAGTATAAATTTTATTAGATAAATAGATAATTTTTTAACAATTGTCATTGGACAAATAGTTTCAATAATATATAAAACCTCGTAATTTGTGGGGCGATGGCGGAATTGGTAGACGCGTTGGTCTTAGGAACCAATATGGCAACATGTGAAGGTTCGAGTCCTTTTCGCCCTACCATTAAAATATTATGAAAGTTACAGTAGAAAATAAAAAAGGATTAAACAAAGACGTTAAAGTTTTTATCGATAAAGAGACGATGAACTCTTATATGGATGAAAAATATGAAGAGATAAAAGGTAGTGTAAATCTTAAAGGATTTAGACCAGGCAAAGTTCCAAAAGAAATTTTAAAAAGACAATTTGGTAAAGCAGTTTTTGGAGAAGTTTTAGATAAAGTTTTAAAAGAAACATCCACAAAAGCATTAGAAGAAAATAAAATTAAACCAGCTGGTCAACCCAAGCTTGATCTAAAGACTTACGGTGAAGATAAAGATCTTGAGTATGTTTTATCAGTAACAGAATTGCCAAAAGTAGAAATTAAATCTTTAGAAAATATTAAATTTGATGAATACACAGTAAAAATTGATGATAGCGAAACAGATAAAAGAATAAAAGAAATCGCTAAAAATCAACCAAATTTTAAAGAAGTCAGCGCTGATACAAAAGCAAAAAAAGGAGATTTAGTTTCTTTAGATTATAAAGCAACAGTTGATGGCAAGGATTTTAAAGGAAGTGAAGGAAAGAATACTCAGTTAACTTTAGGTAAAGACTTATTTTTGAAAGGTTTCGATGAACAATTAATTGGTGTTAAGAAAGATGATGAAAAAGTTGTAGAAGCAACTTTACCGGAAAATTTCCCTGAAAAAGAATTAGGAAATAAAAAAGCAAAATTTAATTGTAAAATATTAAGCGTTAAACAATCAGAAGAAGTAAAAATTGATGATGATTTTGCAAAAAATTTAGGAGCAAAAGATTTAAAAGATTTAAAAACATTAATCTCAAAACAAATTAATGATGAATATAAAAACTCTCTAGATCAATTATCTAAAAATCAAATTTTAAAAGAAATAGAGAAAATTAAAGTAGATGAAGTTCCTGAAAATTTAGTTGAAGAAGAAATAAAAATTCTTTCACAAGGTATGTCTGAAGAAGAAGCGAAAAAAAATAAAAAAAACTTTGAAGAAAAAGCAATAACAAGAATTAAAACTGGATTAATTCTAAATGAGTTTGGTGAAAAAAATCAAATTAAAGTAACTGAACAAGAAATTCAGGCTGAAGTGCAAAAACAACTAAGAATGATGCCTGGTCAAGAAAAAATGGTTATGGATTTTTATCAAAAAAATCCATCTGCATTAGCGAGTTTAAGAGGAACCGTATATGAAGAAAAAATTTTAAATTCAATTAAAGAAAAAGGTAAAGCAAACAAGAAAGAAATTACAAAAGAAGAGGCTGAAAAGATTTTAAAAGAAGCTCATAAGCATGACCATGACCATGACCATAGCCATGGAGAAGAAAAAAAAGAAACCAAGAAAAAATCATCTACAACATCTGCGAAAGAAAAAAAACCTGCAACTAAAAAGGCAAAATCAAAGCCAGCACCGAAAAAGACAAAAAAAGTTAGCAAAAAGTAATCTCAAGTTGTATAAGTAGAACGAATCAACTTATGACAACAAAATTATCAGAATATATGAGCAATCTTGTACCAATGGTTGTTGAGCAATCTAGTAAAGGTGAAAGAGCTTATGATATTTATTCAAGATTATTAAAAGAAAGAATTATTTTTTTAACAGGTCAAATTAATGACAACGTTGCATCATTAGTTACCGCTCAATTATTATTTTTAGAGGCAGAGGATCCAAAAAAAGAAATTTATTTATATATAAATAGTCCAGGAGGATTAGTTACAGCTGGTCTTGGTATCTATGATACAATGCAATATGTGAAGCCAGATATTTCTACTTTATGTATTGGCCAAGCAGCTTCTATGGGTTCTTTTTTACTTGCAGCTGGCACAAAAGGAAAAAGATTTTCTTTACCAAATTCAAGAATAATGGTTCATCAACCATCAGCAGGTTTTCAAGGACAGGCAACTGATATTGAAATTCATGCTAATGAAGTTTTGTCGTTAAAGAAAAGACTTAATGAAATTTATTCAAAACATACTGGAAAAAGTGTTGAAGAAATAAAATCTGCTCTTGAAAGAGATAATTTCATGACAGCAGATGTCGCACAATCTTTTGGTCTTATTGACGAAGTAGTAGAAAAAAGATCTTAATATACAATATATTGAGTCATTATTAATCGAAAACTTGATTAGTGTGAGTCTTCTATAATAGAGTAATTAAATTGATTCGTTATAAAATTTAAAATGACAACAAATAATAAAAATATTCTTTACTGTTCTTTCTGTGGCAAGAGTCAACATGAAGTAAGAAAGTTGATTGCTGGTCCAACTGTTTTCATCTGCGATGAATGTGTTGAATTATGTATGGACATCATAAAAGAAGAGAGCAAAGATACTTTTGTAAAACATCAAGATGGCCTTCCATCTCCAAAAGAAATTTGTTCAGTATTAGATGATTATGTAATTGGTCAAGCTCATGCAAAGAAGGTATTATCAGTTGCAGTACACAATCATTACAAAAGATTAAATTATGAGAGCAAAACAAGTAAAAATGTTGAGCTTTCAAAATCTAACATACTTTTAGTGGGTCCTACAGGTTGTGGAAAAACATTGCTTGCACAAACCCTTGCTAGAATTCTAGACGTTCCATTCACTATGGCTGATGCAACAACTCTAACAGAAGCAGGTTATGTTGGAGAAGATGTTGAAAATATTATTTTGAAATTGTTACAAGCATCTGACTATAATGTTGAAAAAGCTCAAAGAGGTATAGTTTATATAGATGAAGTGGATAAAATTAGTAGAAAATCTGAAAATCCATCAATTACTAGAGATGTATCTGGAGAAGGAGTTCAACAAGCTCTACTTAAAATAATGGAAGGAACAGTTGCAAGTGTTCCACCTCAAGGAGGTAGAAAACATCCACAACAAGAATTTTTACAAGTAGATACTACAAATATTTTATTTATTTGTGGTGGTGCTTTTGCAGGTCTTGATAAAATTATTTCTCAAAGAGACAAAGGTACATCAATTGGTTTTGGTGCAGATGTAAAAAATACACAAGATAAGAAAACTGGTGAATGGATGAAAGGTTTAGAGCCAGAAGATTTATTAAAATTTGGATTGATACCAGAATTTATTGGAAGACTACCAATGATAGCAACTCTTGAAGATTTAGACGAAAAATCTTTAATAAAAATATTACAAGAACCAAAAAATTCTTTAACAAAACAATATCAAGAGTTGTTTAAATTAGATGGTGCGAAACTAACCTTTAAGGAAAATGCACTTAAAGAAATAGCGCAAAAAGCAATTAGTAAAAAAACTGGAGCAAGAGGTTTGAGATCAATTCTGGAAAATATTTTGTTGAAAACAATGTATGATCTTCCGAGTCAAGATAATATAGAAGAAGTTATTGTTGATGCTGGTGCAGCAAAAGGACAGTCACAACCAATTTTAGTTCATGCTAAAGGGGACAATAAATCCAAGTCAAATAAGACCACAGCGGCTTAATATCCTTAATAAGTAACAAATACCTATTGCATTATAAAATATAATATCCATATTGTTTGTATGGACGTCAAAATTTCACTGCCGTTACTCCCATTGAGAGACATTGTAGTCTTTCCAAGCATGGTAATACCTTTATTTGTAGGAAGAGATAAGTCTATTTCAGCACTTAATGAAGTGATGAAAAAAGATAAGAAAATTATTTTAGTAACTCAAAAAAATTCAGAAATTGATGATCCTAAGAAAACAGATGTATTTATGTATGGTTGTGAAGGAAGTATTTTACAATTGTTAAAATTACCAGATGGCACAGTTAAAGTTTTAGTTGAAGGTATTAAAAGAGTAAAAATTTTAGACTTCAAGGATAATGAAAAGTTTATAACATGTGATTACACACACTATAACGATGTTTCACCTAAAGATGAGGATTTATTTCCTTTAGCTGCTACAGCTTTAAGAAGATTAGAAAAATTAACATCTATAAATAAAAAAATTTCTAATGAAACCATAAACACAATTAAACAATTAAAAGACCCGTCACAAATTGCAGATAATATTGCATCTCATATAACAGCCACTATTTCTGAAAAACAACAAATATTTGAAACTGTGGATGTAAAGAAAAGATTAAATACCATAATCAAAATAATGGAAAATGAGACGAGCATTATTGGTGTCGAAAAAAGAATAAGAGGTAGAGTTAAAACTCAAATGGAAAAAACTCAAAGAGAGTATTATCTAAATGAGCAATTAAAAGCTATTCAAAAAGAACTTGGAGAGATTGAAGACGGCAAGGATGAAACAACTAATTTAAATAAAGCAATTACAAAGGCTAAAATGCCAAAAGAGGTTGAAAAAAAGTGTCTTCAAGAATTAAAAAAATTAAAAAATATGAGTCCAATGTCAGCTGAAGCAACAGTTGTAAGAAATTATTTAGATTGGATGACAGAACTTCCTTGGCATAAAAAAAGCGAAGTAGATATAGATTTAAAGAAAGCTCTAGATATTCTTGATAAAGATCATTTTGGACTAGAAAAAGTTAAAGAGAGAATAATAGAATTTTTAGCTGTTCAAAAAAGAATGGAAAAAATCAAAGGACCAATTTTGTGTTTAGTTGGACCCCCAGGTGTCGGAAAAACCTCATTAGGAAAATCAATTGCAAAAGCAACAAATAGAGAATTTGTTAGAATGTCAGTTGGTGGTATGAGAGATGAAGCAGAAATAAGAGGACATAGAAGAACTTATATTGGATCTCTACCAGGTAAAATTATTCAAATGATGAAAAAAGCTGGGACTAAAAATCCATTAATTTTGTTAGATGAAATAGATAAAATAGGAAATGATTATAGGGGAGACCCGTCTTCAGCATTATTAGAAGCTTTAGACCCTGAACAAAACACAACGTTTAACGATCATTATTTAGAAGTTGATTATGATTTATCTGATGTGATGTTTGTAACGACCGCTAATACTTTAAATATTCTACCTCCTTTATTAGATAGAATGGAAGTAATTAGATTAGCAGGTTACACTGAAGATGAAAAAATTAGTATTGCAAACAAATATCTATTACCAAAACAAATTAAAGATAACGGTGTTAAAGAAAAAGAAATGAAGTTAGATGATGATATTATTAAAGAAGTTATCAGGGGATACACAAAAGAGTCAGGTGTAAGAAATCTTGAAAGAGAAATTTCTAAACTTGCAAGAAAAGTTGTTAAAAAAATTGTAGCTGGTGAAGAAAAAGAGGTTGGAATAAATAATCAAAATTTATCTGATTTTTTAGGTGTTCCTAAATTTAAGTTTGGAGAATTAGAGTCTGATAATAGAGTAGGAATAGTAACAGGACTTGCTTGGACTGAATATGGTGGTGAAATTTTAAAAATTGAAACCGTTACAATGCCAGGAAAAGGAAGAATGCAAATTACTGGTAAATTAGGTGATGTAATGCAAGAGTCAGTCAAAGCTGCAAAATCTTTTGTAAGATCAAAATGTTTAGAGTATGGGATCATACCTCCTATTTTTGAAAAGAAAGATTTTCACATTCATGTTCCTGAAGGAGCTACACCAAAAGATGGACCATCAGCTGGTATTGGCATGGTAACTTCAATTGTTTCATCAATAACAAACATACCTGTAAGAAGAGATGTTGCTATGACTGGTGAAGTAACTTTAACAGGTCAAGTATTGCCAATTGGTGGTTTAAAAGAAAAATTATTAGCAGCACATAGAGCTGGAATAAAAGAAGTTTTAATTCCAAAAGAAAACGAAAAAGATCTAATAGATATGCCTAAGAAAATTATAGACGATATTAAGATCACTCCAGTTGAATATGCTGATCAGGTTATAAAAATAGCTTTAACAAAAGAACTTAAACCAACAGAGTGGGTTGAGGTTGATATATCTAAAAAAGACGATAAATCTCAAGCTAGTATTCAATAATAATTAATTTACATTATTTAAGTGTTGATGTAATAAGTAGCCTTGTTTTGGGCGGTTAGCTCAGTTGGTAGAGCATCTCGTTTACACCGAGGGGGTCAAAGGTTCGAGTCCTTTACTGCCCACCAAAACAACAAAGTGGGGGTGTAGCTCAGTTGGTTAGAGCGATCGCCTGTCACGCGATAGGTCGAGGGTTCGAGTCCCTTCACTCCCGCCACTTTTTCCCATTTTTTAATGTTAATATTAATAAAAATGTGACGTATCAGCCCTTCAACAACAGATAAAAACTGATATATAGATTTCCATGTTATCTGATTTTTTAAAAGATTACTTACCAATAATAATATTTTTAGTGTTAGCTCTTGGATTGAGCTGTGCTTTTGTGGTTATAAACTTTATTCTATCACCAAAAAAACCTGATCCTGAAAAACTTTCAGCTTATGAGTGTGGTTTTGAACCTTTTGAGGACTCAAGAATGGAATTTGATGTGAGATTTTATTTAGTTGCAATCCTATTTATTATTTTTGATTTAGAGATAGCATTTTTATTTCCATGGGCAATATCTCTTGGAAATATTGGATTATTAGGTTTTTCATCAATGATGATTTTTTTGTTCATACTTACAATAGGTTTTATTTATGAATGGAAAAAAGGTGCTTTAGACTGGGAATAAAAACTATAAATCACAATGAATAATAAAATAGATCAAGTTCCTGAGGAATTTAAACAACTTGCAGAAGATTTTAGCAAGAATGGTTTTATAACTACATCACTTGATAATTTAATTAACTGGTCAAGATCAGGATCACTTCATTGGATGACTTTTGGTTTAGCTTGTTGTGCTGTTGAAATGATGCAAACAGCTATGCCGAGATATGATTTAGAAAGATTTGGAGCAGCTCCAAGAGGTTCGCCAAGACAATCAGACGTTATGATAGTTGCAGGAACTTTAACAAATAAAATGGCGCCAGCTTTAAGAAAAGTTTATGATCAGATGCCTGAACCAAGATATGTGATTTCAATGGGTAGTTGCGCAAATGGGGGGGGATATTACCATTATTCATATTCAGTTGTTAGGGGTTGTGATCGAATTGTTCCTGTAGATGTTTATGTACCAGGATGTCCTCCATCAGCAGAGGCATTGTTATATGGAATACTGCAACTACAAAAAAAAATTAGAAAAAAAGGATCTCTTATCAGATAGTTATGAAAAGTTTAGAAGATCTAGAAAAAAAAATTAATTCTGAGTTAACTACCAAAATTAACAGTACGGAAATTAAACATAACCAAATTTATATTGAAACAGATAAAGAAGATATTATTGATGTAGCTATATTCTTAAAAACAAATCAAGATACTAAATTTAGGCAATTAATAGATATAACTGTTGTTGATTACCCAGAACAAAATCAAAGGTTTGAAGTAGTATACTTGTTTTTAAGTCATGAATTTAATCAAAGATTGATTGTAAAATATTCAATTGCTGAAAATGAAGTTATTCCATCATTAACTAGCATTTTTCCATCAGCAAACTGGATGGAGAGAGAAGTGTTTGATATGTATGGAGTATCTTTCAAGGATCATCCAGATTTAAGAAGAATACTAACTGATTATGGATTTGAAGGTCACCCATTAAGAAAAGATTTTCCGTTAACGGGTCACTCAGAAGTTAGATATAGCGAAGATCAAAAAAAAGTAATTAGTGAACCAGTAAAGCTAGAACAAAATTATAGAAATTTCGATTACGAAAGTCCTTGGGAAGGAACAAAATACATTAAAGAAGAAATTCAAAATAATGACAAAAAAAATTAAAAATTTAAACTTAAATTTTGGCCCTCAGCATCCTGCGGCTCATGGTGTTCTTAGATTAATTCTAGAGCTTGATGGAGAGGTGGTGGAGAAGGCAGATCCACACATTGGTTTGCTTCATAGAGGAACAGAAAAGCTTATTGAAAACAAAACCTATATGCAGGCAGTTCCTTATTTTGATCGTTTAGATTATGTAGCTCCAATGAATCAGGAGCATGCTTTCGCACTAGCTGTTGAAAAAATACTTAAAATAGATGTACCAATTAGAGCGCAATACATAAGAGTTATATTTTGTGAGATTGGAAGAATCTTGAGTCATATTTTAAACGTTACGACTCAAGCTCTTGATGTTGGAGCATTAACACCTTCTCTTTGGGGCTTTGAAGAAAGAGAAACGTTAATGACATTTTATGAGAGAGCTTCAGGATCAAGACTTCATGCAAATTATTTTAGAGCAGGAGGCGTTCATCAAGATTTGCCAAAAGGTTTAGAAGAAGATATTGCAAAATTTTGTGAAACGTTTCCAAAAATAATTAACGATTTAGAAAGTTTGTTAACTGATAATAGAATTTTTAAACAAAGAAATGTAGATATAGGGGTAGTCACAAAAGAAGATGCCTTAGATTATTCTTTTTCAGGAGTTATGATTAGAGGCTCTGGTGTTCCATGGGATTTAAGAAAATCTCAACCTTATGATTGCTATGAAAGTTTAGACTTTAAAATTCCTGTTGGAAAAAACGGAGATTGTTACGATAGATATTTATGCAGAATTGAAGAAATGAAAGAAAGTGTTTCAATTATCAAACAATGTCTAGCTAAAATGGAAAAGGGTCCAATTAAATCATTAGATGGTAAGATTAGCCCTCCACCTAAGGCAGAAATCAAACAATCAATGGAAGCTTTAATACATCATTTTAAACTTTTTACGGAAGGTTATAGGGTACCAAAAGATGAAATTTATACTGCTGTTGAAGCGCCAAAAGGAGAATTTGGTGTTTATTTAATTTCTGATGGATCAAGCAAACCTTACAAATGTAAAATAAGAGCACCGGGATTTTCACATTTACAATCAATGGATTATCTAATCAAAGGTCACATGCTAGCTGATGTTCCTGCAGTATTAGGCTCTTTAGATATCGTTTTTGGTGAGGTAGACAGATGAGTTTAAGAAGACCAGCAAAAGATCAACCAGAAAGTTTTGAATTTAATGCTTCATCATTAGAAGCAGCAAATGTTATTGTTGCAAAATACCCTGAGGGTAAACAGCAAAGTGCTGTTATGGCTTTACTTTATATAGCTCAAAAGCAAAATAATAACTGGATACCATTAGCTGCAATGAAGTACATCGCTAAGTTTTTAGATATGCCTTATATCAAAGTTTATGAAGTAGCCACTTTCTACACAATGTATAATTTGTCGCCTGTTGGCAAATACTTTGTTCAAGTATGTACTACAACACCTTGTATGATAAGAGGTGCAAATCAATTAGTTCAAGCTTGTAAGGAAAAGATTTCTGAAAACGAGTGTGAATTATCAGATGACAAAAGCTGTTCTTGGATGGAAGTTGAATGTTTAGGTGCATGTGTAAATGCTCCAATGATGCAAATTAATGATGACTATTATGAAGATTTAGATAAACAAAAAACTTTGGATATTTTAGATAAAATTTTAAATGGAGAAACTCCAAAACCTGGTTCGTACAGAGGAAGAGTAAATAATGAACCAGAAAATAACAGAAAAACGTTGATAGATTTAAAAAATGCTTAAAGATCAAGATAGAATTTTTCAAAATTTATACAATGATAAAGGCTCAGATGTATCCTCATCACAAGAGAGAGGTGATTGGGTAAATACAAAAGAAATTACAGATAAAGGAAGAGACTGGATAATTAATGAAATCAAAGAATCTCAATTAAGAGGTCGAGGTGGAGCAGGATTTCCGACAGGTTTAAAATGGTCATTTGCACCAAAAGAAGTTGGGTCTAGACCACATTATTTGGTTATTAATGGTGATGAATCTGAACCAGGAACTTGCAAAGATAGAGATATTCTAAGATTTGAACCTCATAAATTAATAGAAGGTTGTTTAATTGCATCTTATGCAGTGCAAGCTCATGTTTGTTATATTTATATAAGAGGAGAATATTTTGTTGATGGTCAAAAGCTTCAGGCTGCAATAGATGAAGCTTATAAAAAAAATCTAATAGGTAAAAATGCAGCAGGTACTGGATGGGATTTAGATATTTATATACATTATGGAGCTGGCGCATATATCTGTGGCGAAGAGACTGCATTGCTTGAAAGTTTAGAAGGTAAAAAAGGCCAACCTAGATTAAAACCACCTTTCCCAGCTTTGATAGGTCTATATGGATGTCCTACAATAATTAATAATGTTGAGACAATTGCAGTTGTTCCAACTATTTTAAGAAGAGGAGCCAAGTGGTTTGCTTCTTTAGGTAGAGAAAAAAATACTGGAACCAAAATTTTCTGTATTTCAGGAAATGTAAATAATCCATGTAATGTTGAGGAAGAAATGAGCATTCCTTTGAAAGAACTAATCGAAGTACATGCTGGTGGAGTAATTGGTGGTTGGGAAAATTTACAAGCTGTAATTCCTGGAGGTTCTTCAATGCCGTTAATACCTAAAGAAAAATGTGAAACTTTAAAAATGGACTTTGATGCTTGTGTTGAAGAAAAAAGTGGACTTGGCACAGCAGGTATAGTCGTAATTAATAAAGATCAAGACATAATTAAATGTATGGCAAGGATCGCAAGATTTTACAAACATGAGAGTTGTGGCCAATGTACACCTTGTAGGGAAGGTTCTGGTTGGATGTGGAGAATGCTTGAGAGAATGGCAAAAGGGGATGCAACGAAGGATGAAGTAGATATGTTAGGTGATGTTACAAATCAAATTGCAGGACATACTATTTGTGCTTTTGGAGAAGGTTCATCATGGCCAGTTCAAGGATTGCTTAGACATTTTAAAAAAGAAATTGAGAAAAGAAACAATTTGGATCCTATTGTTCAAAAGAAAAATAATATTCCATATTTAGTAGATCAACATTTATTGGATAAAAAAAATGCTTAAATTAAAAGTAAATGAAATCGAAGTTGAAGTTGAAGAAGGTTTAACTGTTCTTCAAGCTTGTGAAAAAGCTGGAGTTGAAATACCACGATTTTGTTATCACGAAAAATTATCTATAGCAGGTAATTGCAGAATGTGTTTAGTTGAAATGGAAAAATCTCCTAAACCAATTGCTTCATGCGCTATGCCAGCTGCTGAAGGCATGAATATTAAAACAAATACTGCTTTAGTAGAAAAAGCCCGTAAGGGAGTGATGGAATTTTTATTAGCTAACCATCCCCTAGATTGTCCAGTATGTGACCAAGGCGGTGAATGCGATCTTCAAGACCAATCGATGTACTATGGAGTAGACAAATCAAGATTTAAAGAAAATAAAAGAGCTGTTCCTGAAAAAAATATGGGACCATTGATTAAAACTCAAATGACAAGATGCATTCACTGTACAAGATGTGTGAGATTTGCAACGGAAGTTGCTGGAGTTCCAGAGCTTGGTGCTATTGGAAGAGGTGAAGATATGCAAATTACAACTTATCTAGAGCAATCAATGCAATCTGAATTGTCTGCTAACGTTGTAGATTTATGTCCGGTAGGAGCCCTAACATCAAAACCTTATGTATTTGAGGCTAGACCATGGGAATTAAAGAAAACAGAAACAATTGATGTAATGGATGCAATTGGATCAAATGTAAGAGTAGATACATATGATTGGGAAGTCAAAAGAGTACTTCCAATTATAAACGAAGATATTAATGAGGAATGGATCTCAGACAAAACAAGATATGCTTGTGATGGTCTTCTACATCAAAGATTAGACTCTCCATTTATCAAATACAACGGTAAGTTTGAAAAGGCATCATGGAATGAAGTGTACAAAATAATTAAATCTAAATTTGAAAACACATCAAAAGATAAAATATGTGGTTTTGTTGGTGATTTAACTAACATGGAGACTGGTTACATTTTTAAAGAATTTTTTGATCGAACAATTGATACTAAAAATTACGAGTCAAGGTCTGATAACAGATTTATAAATACATCAAAAAGAGAAAATTATTTATTCAATTCTTCAATAAACGGCATTGAAGAAGCAGATTTAATTTTTATAGCAGGTTCAAACCCAAGATATGAAGCAACTATTTTAAATGCTAGAATTAGAAAAGCTTACTTAAACAACAACACAAAAATAATTTCACTTAATGATGTTGGTGATTTAACTTATCCTTATCAAAGTTTAGATGGTCAAACTCAAACTTTAAATAATATTCTTGAAGGAAATCATGACATATCTAAAGAAATTATTAATTCAAAAAAACCAATAATCATTATTGGTGAATCTCTGCTTAGATTAAAGTCTTCAGAATTTTTGTTTAATAAAATAAAAGAATATTTATCAAAAAATAATAAAATTTCAGATGAGTGGAATTCATTAAATATTTTATCAACTGATGCAGCAACAGTAGGAAATATTGATCTTGGAAT
Source organism: uncultured Pelagibacteraceae bacterium (assembly GCA_902594405.1). GTDB lineage: Bacteria > Pseudomonadota > Alphaproteobacteria > Pelagibacterales > Pelagibacteraceae > Pelagibacter. The sequence continues at coordinate 159,340 of CACJMB010000001.1, forward strand.
AATTAATAATGAAAATAATTTAATAAGTGATTTAAAAGAACATAAATTTGATATTGTTTATCTTGTAGGTCAAGACAATTTAGAATTTGATAAAAAAGATGAATTCATAATTTATCAAGGTAGTCATGGTGACAAAGGTGCTGAATCTGCTGATATTATTTTACCAGGCGCTGCTTATACTGAACAAGATGGATACTTTACTAATTTAGAAGGAAAAATTCAAAAAGCCTATAAAGCATCATATCCTCCAGGTGAAGCAAAAGAAGATTGGCAAATAATTAATGAACTGGCTGAATTTATGAATAACAGAAAATTATTTAATGACAAAGATGAATTAGAAAGCAGCATGTTTAATAATTTAAATTTACAAAAGGAAAAACAAGTAAATGAAATTAATAATTCCACTAATGAGTTTCAAAATGAAACTTTAACAATCAAAGTAAAAGATTATTTTTTTTCAAATGTTATTGCTAGATCTTCAAAAACGATGGTTGAATGTAATAACTCTAAATTAAATCTAAAATCAACAGGTACAGAAGGTTAATATGGAGTACTTGAGCATAGTTTTTCAAGAAGTTTATAAGATTTTATTCTTACTAGTTCCTGTTCTTGTTTCTGTAGCAATGATAGTTTGGCTAGATAGAAGAGTTTGGGCTTTTGTCCAAAAAAGACAAGGACCCAACGTCGTTGGTCCGTTTGGCTTATTACAATCTTTAGCGGATGCTTTAAAATATATATTCAAAGAAATCATTATTCCATCCAGCTCAAATAAAGTAATTTTTATATTGGCTCCTATAGTGACTATGACTTTGGCTTTAATCGCTTGGGCTGTAATCCCATTTAGTGCAACTCAAGTTTTGGCTGATATCAATGTTGGAATTCTTTACTTATTTGCCGTTTCTTCACTGGGTGTTTATGGAATAATTATGGGTGGATGGGCATCAAATTCCAAGTATCCTTTTCTTGGAGCAATTCGTTCTGCTGCTCAAATGGTATCTTATGAAGTTTCAATTGGCGTAATAATTATCAATGTTTTACTCTGTGTTGGTTCATTGAATTTAAACGACATCGTGATTGCTCAACAAAATATGTGGTTTGTAATTCCATTATTTCCAATGTTTGTAATATTCTTTATTTCCGCTTTAGCTGAAACCAACAGACCTCCTTTTGATTTACCAGAAGCTGAAGCTGAATTGGTTGCTGGTTATCAAACAGAATATTCAGGAATGATGTATGCAATGTTTTGGTTAGGTGAGTATGCAAATATTTTATTAATGTGTGCAATGGGAGCAATATTATTTTTAGGTGGTTGGATGTCCCCAATTGATGTTTATCCATTTACATTAATTCCAGGTGCAATTTGGTTAATATTAAAAATTCTTCTTTTATTCATCCTTTTTGCTTTAGTTAAGGCCATAGTACCTAGATACAGATATGATCAGTTAATGAGACTAGGTTGGAAAGTTTTTCTTCCTCTTTCTTTAACTTGGGTGGTATTAACGGCTAGCTATTTATTTTATTTTAAACTTTTACCAGTGAATTAATTATGAACATTTCAAGATTCTTTAAAACAATATTAATGACAGATTTCATTGGTGGTTTATTTATTGCTATTAAAGAATTATTCAAATCAAAAAAAACAATTAATTACCCTTTTGAAAAAGGTAAAATAAGTCCTCGTTTTAGAGGAGAACATGCTTTGAGAAGGTATCCAAACGGAGAAGAAAGATGTATCGCTTGTAAATTATGTGAAGCAGTATGTCCAGCTCAGGCAATAACAATCGAGTCAGCTGAAAGAGAAGACGGAAGTAGAAAAACAACTCGTTATGATATCGATATGATGAAGTGTATTTATTGTGGTTTGTGTGAGGAGGCTTGTCCGGTAGATGCAATAGTACAAGGTCCAAATTTTGAATTTTCTACAGAAACAAGAGAAGAACTTTATTATACAAAAGAAAAATTATTAGATAATGGAGATAGATGGGAGAATGTTTTGGAGGCAAATATTAAAGCTGACAATATCCATAGATAAAAATGATCGCACACGCTATTTTCTTTTATACATTTTCTATAATTGCTGTTGTTTCAGCTATAATGGTAACCGCCTCTAAAAACACCGTTCACTCAGTATTTTTCTTAATTCTTGATTTCATAAGTATATCTTGTCTTTTCATAATGATTGGTGCTGAATTTTTGGGAATGATAATGTTAATTGTTTATGTTGGGGCAGTCGCAGTTTTATTTTTGTTTGTAGTTATGATGTTAAACGTAGCCCAACAAAAAAACCAATGGTTTGCAGGTGAACAAAGCTCCAGACATATCCCTGTAGGGTTAATTATCAGTACACTTATATTCTTTGAAATAATAATAGTAATTGGTGGTTGGAAATATAAACCAGAAATTTTTGATATTAATAATTCAATAGCTCAAACAAGCATTAGCAACACTCACTCATTAGGACAGATTTTATATACAGATTATATTCATGTGTTTCAAATAAGTGGAATGATCCTATTAGTAGCTATGGTTGGAGCTATTGTATTAACATTTAGACAAAGATCAGGTCTTAAAAGACAAAGTTATATCAAGCAAATTTCTAGAGAAAGAGCCGAAGGTGTTGAGGTGCTAGAAGTTCAGAGCAATAAAGGAGTTAAAATAGATGATTGATATAGGTTTAGGACATTATTTGACTTTAGGCGCTGTTATTTTTTCAATTGGAGTAATTGGTATTTTTCTTAATAGAAAAAACATCATTGTTATATTAATGAGTATTGAATTGATATTGCTTGCTGTAAATATAAATTTAGTGGCTTTTTCTATTTACTTGGGAGATTTGGCTGGACAAGTCTTTACTTTATTTATTCTCACAGTTGCAGCCGCAGAAGCAGCAATAGGATTAGCAATCATTGTCGTGTATTTCAGAAACTCTGGAACAATACGAGTTGAAGAAATAGACAAGTTAAAAGGATAATCATGGAGCTATCAATTATATTTCTTCCTCTTATTGCTTCAATTATCTCTGGTTTTTTTGGAAGATATATCGGTGATAGAAATTCTGAGATAGTAACAAGTGTTCTAGTTTCAATTTCTGCACTCTTATCAATTCATGTTCTTTATCAAGTAATTGTAAATCAATATGAGGAAAATATTGTTATAGCTACCTGGATAAGCTCAGGTTCACTTGATGTAAATTGGTCAATGTTAATTGATCCTTTATCAGCAGTAATGTTAGTAGTTGTAACTTCCGTATCTGCTTTAGTGCATATCTATTCAGTTGGTTACATGTCCCATGATCCTCATAAACCAAGGTTTATGGCTTATTTATCATTATTCACATTTGCAATGTTGATGCTAGTAACATCAGACAATTTTATTCAACTATTTTTTGGTTGGGAAGGTGTTGGTCTTTGTTCTTACTTCCTAATTGGTTTTTGGTTTAAAAAAGAAAGTGCAAATGCCGCAGCCATAAAAGCATTTGTTGTAAACAGAGTAGGTGACTTTGGCTTTGCTTTAGGTATTTTTTTAATATTCTATTTATTTGGAACAGTTAATTACTCGGAAGTTTTTCAACAAATTCCTACAGTTGTAGATAAAAATTTATCCTTTTTAGGTTTTGAAGTTAAAGCAATAGATTTAGTTTGTTTGCTTTTATTTATAGGGGCAATGGGTAAATCTGCACAGATATTATTACATACTTGGCTACCTGATGCTATGGAAGGTCCAACCCCAGTTTCTGCATTGATTCACGCAGCAACGATGGTAACAGCTGGTGTTTTCCTAGTAGTAAGATGCTCTCCAATTTATGAATATTCACCATTAATACTAAATTTTATAACTATCGTTGGAATGACTACAGCATTCTTTGCGGCAACAGTTGCTCTGGTTCAAACAGATATAAAAAAAATTATTGCTTACTCTACGTGTAGCCAACTTGGCTATATGTTTTTTGCAGCTGGAGTAGGTGCATATAATGTTGCCATGTTTCACTTATTTACTCATGCATTTTTTAAAGCTTTATTATTTTTAGGATCTGGTTCAGTAATCCACGCATTTAAGGATGAGCAAAATATTAACAACATGGGAGGTGTGTGGAAAAAGCTACCATATACCTATGCTTTAATGATAATAGGAACACTTGCTTTAACTGGTTTTCCATTTTTATCAGGATTTTATTCTAAAGACGCAATTATAGAATTTGCGTATTTAAAAGGTAATACGACTGGTTATTATGCAGCTGGGATTGGAATAATTACAGCATTTTTAACATCTATTTATTCATGGAGATTGATATTTAAAACTTTCCATGGAGATTACAATAATAAAGAGATTAAGATAGAGGAAACACACGAGTCTCCATTAGTTATGCTTGTTCCATTATTTATTCTTTCAATAGGAGCTGTGTTTGCTGGTTTTCTATTTAAAGGACTATTTATTGGTCATGGTGAGAATTTATTCTGGGCAGAATCTATTAAGTTTTTAGAGCCTTTGAGTACTGAGCATCCACCTTTATGGTTTTTACTTTTAACACCGTGTTTGGTTTTATTATCTATTCCAATTGCTTACTACTTATTTGTTAAGAATAAAGAATTACCTAATTCAATAGCGTCAATGAATAAACCTTTGTATAATTTTTTAGTAAATAAATGGTACTTTGATGAGTTATATGATGTGTTATTTATTAAATCTTCAAAAAAAATAGGTTTATTTTTATGGAAATTTTGTGACGGAACCATAATTGATGGTTTCGGTCCCGATGGCATTTCCTCTTTCATAAAAAAATGTTCAATTAAAGCAACTAAATTTCAAAGTGGTTATATTTATCAATATGCATTTGTAATGTTATTAGGTTTCTCTGCTTTACTAACCTTTTTAATAGTTAAATAATGAATTTTCCCATTCTTTCATCTTTAATATTATTGCCAACAGTCGGTGCTTTATTTTTATTTTTTACTAAAGATAAAGAAGGAAATAATTCAACTGCAAAATATGTTGCTTTATTCACGACAATAGTAAATTTTTTAATTTCGATTTATCTGTGGATTTATTTTGACCAATCAACTTCTAATTTTCAATTTGTAGAAGATAGAACATGGATTGAAGGTTTTATTAATTATAAAGTTGGTGTTGATGGTATTTCAATTTTATTTATTATTTTAACTACGTTCATAACTCCGTTATGCATTATATCTGTAAATAATTCCGTCAAAAATAGATTAAGAGATTTTTTAATTGCAATTCTAATCATGGAAAGTTTCATGATTGGTGTTTTTTGTGCACTTGATTTAGTTGTATTCTATTTATTTTTTGAAGCAGGACTAATTCCGATGTTTTTAATTATTGGAATTTGGGGCGGACCAAAAAGAGTTTATTCAGCATTTAAATTCTTTTTATATACATTACTAGGTTCTGTTTTAATGTTAGTTGCAATAATTTCTATTTATTGGATTACAGGTACAACAGATGTTATTCAGCTTTATGAACTTGGTATTGATGCTAAATATCAAAATCTTTTATGGTTAGCATTTTTCAGCTCTTTTGCAGTTAAAACTCCTATGTGGCCAGTACATACTTGGTTGCCAGATGCTCACGTTGAAGCTCCAACTGCAGGATCTGTATTGTTAGCAGCGATCTTATTAAAGATGGCAGGTTATGGTTTTATCAGATTTTCTCTGGGTTTATTTCCTATTGCTTCAGAAGTTTTTACACCTTTAATTTACACTTTGAGTGTTATAGCAATTATATTCACTTCTTTCATTGCTCTAATGCAGGAGGATATGAAAAAGTTAATTGCTTATTCTTCTGTTGCTCACATGGGATTTGTGACATTAGGAATATTTACTCTTCAGCAACAAGGAATTGAAGGAAGTATTATTCAAATGATAAGTCATGGTTTAGTTTCAGCTGCACTTTTCTTATGTGTTGGTGTTGTATACGATCGGATGCATTCAAGAATGATCAATTCGTATGGAGGAATAGTTACAATAATACCCAAATATTCAATTTTATTTATGTTGTTTACATTGGCAGCATTGGGATTACCGGGGACAAGTGGATTTATAGGAGAATTTTTAATTTTAATGGGTGCTTTTAAGGATAATTTCTTAGTAGCTGTAATTGCTAGTTTAGGAGTAATACTTGGAGCCGCATATATGCTTTGGTTGTACAAAAGAGTTGTTTTTGGAAAGTTAGTTAACGAAGAACTTAAGAATATGTTTGATTTAAACAGATCGGAATATCTGATTTTATCTTGTCTAGCAGTTCCAACTTTATTCTTCGGATTTTATCCAGATCCGTTGATAAATACTATAGAAGTTTCTGTGACCGATCTAATTAATATGCATAACACAAATATAGCTAGTAAATAATATGGAAAATTTAAATTTAGTATTGCCTGAAATATTTATTTCACTTTCAATAATGTTTTTACTTGTTTTGGGTGTTTTTAAAAAAAATAGTTCAATAATAACTTTCAATCTATCTTTGTTTGCAATTTTAATTACAGCAATAATAACAATAAATGAAACATTCTCGGTTAGTAGGGAAACTTTATTTAATGAAAGTGTTGTGATTGACAGTATGTCCTCACTAATGAAAATTATAACTTTAATTGGAGGTTTTTTAGTTTTAGTTATTTCATCAAGCTATTTAAAAACATTTAAAATATATAATATCGAATACCCAGTTCTTATTTTGAGCTCTATTCTTGGCATGATGGTGATGATTAGTTCAAATGATTTAATTGTTTTTTATATGGGCTTAGAATTACAATCATTAGCTCTTTACGTACTAGCAACATATAATAGAGATCAACTAAAATCATCAGAAGCTGGTTTGAAATATTTTGTTTTGAGCGCACTATCTTCAGGATTATTATTATATGGATGTTCTTTAGTTTATGGTTTTTCTGGCTCAACCAATTTTGATGTGATATCAAATCAATTAAATTCTAATGAATATGTTTTAACATTTGGAATTGTATTTATCTTAGTTGGTTTAGCATTTAAAATTTCTGCAGTTCCATTTCATATGTGGGCACCTGATGTTTATGAAGGGTCGCCAACAACTGTAACTTTATTTTTTACAATGGTGCCAAAGATCGCCGCTTTAACTGTATTTATAAGATTTTTATATGTTCCTTTCCTAAATTTAATTGATCAATGGCAAATGATAATAATTTTCTTATCAATAGCTTCTATGGTTTTTGGAGCTGTTGCAGCAATTGGGCAAACTAATATTAAAAGACTAATTGCTTATAGTTCCATTGGACATATTGGTTACACATTAGCAGGACTAGCCACAGCTTCTAACGAAGGAATTCAAAGTTCTATAATTTATATTTCAATATACGTAGTTATGAATTTAGCTCTTTTCTCTTGTCTATTGATGTTAAGAAGAAAGGATCAATATTATGAGGATATTGAAGATCTCTCAGGATTATCAAAAAACCATCCACTATTATCTCTATGTTTGCTTGTAATACTCTTTTCTTTAGCAGGTATTCCGCCTCTAGCAGGTTTCTTTGCTAAGTTTTATGTTTTTAAAGCTGTATTAGAGCAATCAATGTTTTTCTTAGCTATAGTAGGATTGTTATCTACAGTAGTTGCAGCTTTTTATTATTTAAGAATTATAAAAATAATTTACTTTGATAAAGAAAAAGACAAATACGATACAGATCATAGCTTATGGTTAAAATTTTCACTTACAGTTTCAACGATATTAATTCTTTTATACTTCATATTCCCAAGTCAGTTAATAGAAGTTGTTTCAAGAATTAATATTATTTGATGAAATTAAAAAAATTTAAATTTAAAAAAGTTAAAAGCACAAATAATACTGCAATAAGAATTATCAAAAAAACTAAATACAACTTAGGTATGGTTGTTGCTGAAACACAAGCAAATGGCAGAGGACAGTATGGAAGAAAATGGATATCATCAAAAGGAAATTTATTTATCTCTTTTTTCAATGAACTAAATAAAACGAAACTATCGATTAATGCTATAACAAAAATCAATTGTCTTTTAGTCAAAAAATTACTGTCATCATTTACAAGTAAAAAAATTTTATTTAAAAAACCGAACGACCTATTAATTGATAAAAAAAAAATAAGTGGCATTTTACAAGAAGTAATATTTGTAAGAGATAAAAAATTTTTAATTACTGGTATAGGTATAAATATTAAAAAAAATCCAATTATAAGGAATTATCCTGCCACAAACTTGCAAGAGGTAACTAAAAAAAGTATTAGTAAATTAATTGTAGAAAATAAACTAAAACAACTTTTTGAAAAAAATTTATCTAAATTTTATAAAATTAAATAATGTATATTCTAGGCGATATTGGTAATACTGAAACAAAATTGTGTATTGTTTCTAAAAATAATAAAATTTCAAAAAAAATTACTTTTTTATCAAAATCTGTAAACAACAGGCAGCTTAATATTTTATTTAAAAGAAATAAAATTCAATTAAATAAAATTGAAAAAATATTATTTTGTAGTGTTGTTCCAAAAACATTTTCTATAATTAATAAATTTTTGTCGAAAAAAGTTAAACTAAAATGCTATGAGGTTAAAAAATTAAACTTAAAATCACTTATAAAAATCAAAGTAGATTATAAACAGGTAGGCTCAGATAGAATTACTAATGCTATAAGTTTAATGAATAACAAAAATAATTTTATAATTTTAGATTTTGGTACAGCAACAACTTTCGATGTACTAATTAGAAAAACTTATTTTGGAGGAATTATTGCCCCGGGTGTGAGATTATCTCTTAATACCTTGTCTGACAAAGCAACCTTGATTCCAAAAATAGATTTAAAAAAGATTAATAAAGTCATTGGCAAAAATACAATCTCTGCTGTTAGATCAGGCTTTTTTTGGGGTTATGCGGGTTTAATTGACAATATTATTAAATTAATTAAGAAGGAGACTGGAGAATCTTTTAAAGTAATTATTACTGGTGGATTTTCAGATTTATTTAAAAACTCAATAAAAACGAAAGCAAGTCACAACCGTGATATTACAATTAAAGGCTTAATAAAGATTTCAAAATTAATTAAATAATATGAAAGATGAACTATTATTTTGTCCATTAGGTGGATCAGGTGAAATAGGCATGAACATGAATTTGTTCGGCTATGGACAGCCTAGTGATCATAAATGGATTATGGTTGATATAGGGGTAACATTTGCAGATGATACTATTCCAGGTGTTGATTTAATATATCCAGATCCTGGGTTTATAGTAGAAAGAAAAGATAATTTATTAGGAATAGTTTTAACACACGCACACGAGGATCACATTGGTGCAATTGCTCATCTATGGCCAAAATTACAATGTAAAATTTTTGCAACTCCTTTCACAGCTGTACTAATTCGAGAAAAATTTAGAGAAAAACAAATCGATATAACTAATGATTTACAGATTGTTGAGTTAAATGGAAAGGTTTCTTTAGATCCATTTGAAATTGAATACATTACTTTAACGCACTCTATATTAGAACCAAACGGACTTAGAATAAAAACTCCTGCGGGAGTTATTTTGCATACCGGAGATTGGAAGGTCGATCCAAATCCTTTGATCGGAGATAATATAAACGAAAAAAGATTAAAAGAAATAGGTGAAGAAGGTGTGCTAGCAATGATTTGCGACTCAACAAATGTTTTTAGCGCTGGTAGATCAGGTTCAGAATTAGACGTAAGAAAAAATATGCTAAACGTTATGTCTCGATTAAAAAAAAGAATTATCATAACATCTTTTGCTTCAAACGTAGCTAGAATGGAGACAGCTTTTTATTGTGCAGAACAAACAGGAAGACAAATCTCTTTAGTTGGAAGATCAATGCATCGTATTTATAAAGCTGCACGTCAATGTGGATATTTAAAAAATACTATTGAACCAATTGATCCAAGAGAAGCTAAAAATTTTTCAAGAGAAAAAATTGTGTATTTATGTACTGGAAGTCAAGGTGAACCAATGGGCGCAATGATGAGAATTTCTAGTTATGTTCATCCAGATGTTTTTATTGAAAAAGGCGATGCTGTCATTTTTTCTTCAAAAATCATACCTGGTAATGAAAAAAAACTTTATAAACTTCACAACCAACTTGTTAAGGATGGAATAGAAGTAATATCTGAAGAAACCGAATTTGTTCATGTTTCTGGGCATCCAAATAGAGAAGACCTTAAAGAGATGTATCAATGGGTAAAACCTAGATGTGTAATACCTGTTCACGGCGAACATAGACACATGATAGAACACATTAATTTTGCAAAAGAAATGCAAGTACCACATCCAGTTCAAGTTGAAAATGGTGATATCGTTAAGTTATATCCAGGTGAAAAACCTAAAGTATATGATAAGGCTCCAAGTGGTAGACTCTATTTAGATGGCAGTGTTAGTGTTGATCCAGATTCACAATCGATAAAAGATAGGAAAAATTTAAGTGCAAATGGATATCTCGAGGTAACAATTATGATTACACCTAAAGGTAATATACACAACAACCCTATTCTTTCATTTCGTGGTTTACCTGTAGATGATCGAGATGATTTTGTTTATGGATTAGAAGAGGAAATAGAGAAAACCTCAAGAACTTTTAAAATTGGAAGCAAACAACAAGAACACAATCTTATTGATGCATTAAAAATTGCCTGTAGAAAATTTTCTAAAGAGAGAACAGGAAAAAAACCTTTTACAAATATCAATTTAGTAAGAATTTAATGAGCGCAACAGGCTTAGCTATTATCTATATAATAATATGGTGGATAGTTTTTTTTGCTATTCTACCTATTGATGTGAATCGAACAAAGACTGTAAAAATTGATGGTGAGGATCCTGGCTCACCTGAAAATCCAAAAATGCTGAAAAAATTCCTTTATTGCACTGGAATTACTACTGTCATTTTCATAATAATTTACTTATTAATTAAATTTGAATATTTAAATTTAAGAAATATGATTAATTGAGATGCTTTTATCAAATTCATTTATACCAATATTAAAAAATAATCCTTCAGAAGCAAAAATTAAATCTCATCAATTGATGTTGAGAGTAGGTATGATTAAGCAAGCCTCAGCAGGAATTTATTCATGGTTACCTTTAGGTTTTAAAGTAATGAAAAAAATAGAAGACATTGTCAGACAAGAACAAAACAAAATTGGAGCTCAAGAAATATTAATGCCAACAATTCAATCCAGCGAAATTTGGAAAGAAAGTGGTCGTTATGACGATTATGGTGAAGAGATGTTAAGAATAACCGACCGTCAAAATAGAGAAATGTTATATGGACCAACCAATGAAGAGCAAGTTACTGAAATTTTTAGATCTTCAATAAAATCTTATAAATCACTCCCACAACTTATGTATCATATACAATGGAAGTTCAGAGATGAAATTAGACCTAGGTTTGGAATTATGCGTGGTAGAGAGTTTTATATGAAAGATGCTTATTCATTTGATGTATCAGATGAAGAAGCTTTTTATTCTTATAATAAATTCTTTCTTTCTTATTTAAGAACATTTAAAAGATTATCTTTGACAGCAATACCCATGGCTGCTGATACAGGACCTATAGGTGGAAACTTGTCTCATGAATTTATTATTCTTGCTGATACTGGAGAAAGTAAAATTTTCACAGATAAAAGAATATTTGATCTTGATAGTGATGATACTGAAATAGAAAAAGCGTCATTGGAAAGTATGAGAAAAAAATATGAACAGTTTTATGCTGTAACTGATGAAAAGTTTAATAAAGAAGAGTTTGAAAAAATTGTTTCTAAGGAAAATCAATTGATTACAAAAGGTATCGAAGTAGGTCATATATTTTATTTTGGTGACAAATACTCAAAACCAATGGGAGCATCTGTTGATTTACCAGGAGGAAAAAAAGATTTTGTTAAAATGGGTTCTTATGGAATTGGTGTATCCAGGTTAGTAGGGGCTATAATTGAGGCCAAATATGATGAAAAAAATGAAATCATGAAATGGCCATTGTCTGTTGCTCCTTATGATATTGCTTTAATACCTATGATAAATAAAAATGACACCTCAGCTTTAGATAAAGCAAATAATATCAATATAGAATTACTTAAAAATAATATTGATGCAATCATTGATGATACAGATGAAAATTTCTCATCAAAAATTAAAAAAATGAATTTAATTGGTGCTCCATATCAAATTCTTATTGGTAAGAAAAGTGAAGGTGATTTATTAGAGTTTAAGGAAACCGGTGGTGAAACTCAAAATTTACCACTAGGTAAAATTATAGAAATTATAACTAAACAAAAAAATTCAATTTGATTTCTACTTTAGAAAAAGAAATAACTTATAGATTTTTAAAAGCCAGAAAAAAAGATGGCTTTTTAAATGTTATATCAATTTTTTCTTTTATTGGCATAAGCCTTGGTGTTGCAGTTCTCATCATCGTAATGTCAGTTATGAATGGATTTAGAACTGAATTAATTGACAAGATAGTAGGCTTTAATGCGCATGCGGTTGTCAAACCTTACGATAAACCGTTAGCCTCTTTGTCAGACAAAGATTTTGCTAAAGGTGTATTATCAAATGACGGAGAAGCAGTTATTTTTCACAAGAATGGCACCAAAGGAGTTTTGCTAAAAGGTTATTTGGAAAAAGATTTTAAAGATCTAGAAATTACATTTAATGATAGTTTTTTTGGTTCTAAAAATTTAAATGAAAATACAATTTCTATTGGTCGAGATTTAAGTAATATCTTAGGATTAGATATTGGAGATGAGGTTTCAATTACTTCACCATCTGGAGTTCAAACGTTAGTTGGGTCTTTACCAAAACAAAAATTATTTCTCATAACCTCAATATTTGAAAGCGGATTATCAGAATATGATGAAAATATTGCTTATATAAATTTAAACACTTTAGAAGTTTTTTTTGACAAAAATAAAAATGATAGATTTACCGAGTATTATTTTAAAGATCCAAAAAATATAGAAAATCATAAAAACAAACTTATGAAACTATACCCCGATGCATTTGTATATACATGGGCTGATATGAATAGTTCATTATTTTCAGCACTTAAAGTTGAGAGAAATGTGATGTTTATTATTTTATCTTTAATTATTATTGTTGCTGCTTTCAATATAATTTCAGGTTTAACAATTTTAGTTAAAAATAAAACTCGAGATATTGCAATTTTAAAATCTATTGGAGTTTTGAATAAATCTATAATTAAAATTTTTTTTCTTGTTGGTGTTTCAATTGGAACTTCAGCAACAATTTTTGGAATATTTCTAGGTGTAACATTCTCAATTTATGTAGAAAACATTAGACAATTTTTGAGTTCTACTTTTAATATTAGTTTATTTCCAGAGGAAATATATTTTTTGAGCAAGATGCCCTCAGAAATAAATATTAATTCTATAGTAATTATAACAATTTGTTCAATATTAATAACAATAGTAGTTTCTATATTTCCAGCGCTTAAAGCTGCAAATATGGATCCTATTAAATCACTGAAGTATGAATAATTTTTTAGAATTAATTAATATACGAAAAAGTTTTACAACGGAAAAAAAAATTAATGTATTAAGAGGTCTATCTAGAAAATTTAGGTTAGGTAAAACTTACGCAATAATGGGACCCTCTGGCTCTGGAAAATCAACTTTGCTTAATTTAATTTCACTAATAGATAAACCAACATCTGGTAAAATTAAGTTTGATAATCTTGAGATTGATTTCAATCAAAATGAAAAAAATGATTTAATTAGAGCTAAAAAACTAGGCATCGTTTACCAAGAAAATAATCTTCTCACTGACTTTACAGCACTTGAAAATGTTTATTTTGCTTCTTTATCTCTTAATAATGACAAAAAATTATCGCTATCTAAAGCTGAAAAATTATTAAAAAAAATTGGACTTTCAAACAGATTAAATCATTTTCCCTCACAACTTTCCGGTGGTGAAGCTCAAAGAGTCGCAATAGCAAGAGCGATTATTAATGATCCTCAAATTATTTTAGCTGATGAACCAACTGGTAGTTTAGATATGAATACTGCTAAAGATATTTTTAAACTTTTACACAATCAAAAAAGATCAGATAGAATAATTATATTTGCAACTCATAATAGATTTTTTGCAAAAAAAGCAGATTATCTATTGGACATGAGAGATGGTAGTATAAAATCATCTAATGCCTGAATCTGTCTCACAAAATTTTAATCATCTAAAAATTCATACTCAATATTCAATTTGTGAAGGAGCTGCTAGAATTGACGATTTACAAGAATATTCTAAGAAAAATAAAATTAAATCCTTAGGTTTATGTGATACCTCAAATTTATGCGGTGCACTAGAATTCGCTGAAAAGATCTCAAAGTCTGGTACTCAACCAATAATCGGAACTCAAATTAATTTTAAAATTGGTGAGACAACAGGTTTACTCCCTTTGTTTGCTTTAAATGAAGCTGGATATAAAAATATTATAGAACTTTCATCTTTATCGTATTTGGAAAACGATGAATTGTCAGATCCACATGTAGATTTTGAATTATTATTAAGCAATTCCAAAGGCGTAGCTGTATTTTCAGGAACTGTTTTTGGTTTATTTGGTAAATTATTTGATAAAGGAAAGTTTAGCAAAATTGATGAGCTTTATAATAAAATTAAAAATGCTTTTGATGACAGATTTTACTTAGAGATTCAAAGACATAATGATCAAAATGAAATTGGATTTGAAAAATTTAATTTAAAAAAATCCTTAGATTTAGAAATACCTATTATTGCAACTAATGAAGTTTTTTATTTAGATAAAGAAATGCATGAAGCTCATGATGCTTTAATTTGTATCGGTAACAAGTCATATGTAAACGAAAAAAACAGATTAAGATTTACTGACCAACATTATTTAAAAACTAACTCCGAGATGTCTGAATTATTTGCTGATTTACCTGAAGCTTTAGAAAATAATTATAATTTTCCACTAAGATGCAGTTATAGACCATTATTTTCTAACCCAATACTGCCTAATATTAGCAGTGATAAAGATGGAAATGCAGATGAAATTTTAAAAAAAGATTCTATAGAGGGATTAAAAGTCAAATTCAATAAGGTCTTTAATTTAAGCGATGAAGATTTGGAAAATAATAATTCTTATAGAGAATATAAGAACAGACTTAATCATGAACTTTCTATTATTTTAGAAATGAAATATTCTAGTTATTTTCTTATAGTTGCTGATTACATTAAATGGGCTAAAAATAATGATATCCCTGTAGGTCCTGGTAGAGGCTCAGGTGCAGGTTCATTAGTAGCCTGGTGTTTGTCAATTACAGACGTTGATCCAATAAAATTTAACCTTATTTTTGAAAGATTTTTAAATCCAGATAGAATTTCAATGCCAGACTTTGATATAGATTTTTGTGAGGATAAAAGAGATCAAGTTTTTGAGTATCTAACTACAAAATATAAAGACAGTGTAGCTCACATTATAACATTTGGTAAATTAAAAGCACGAATGGTAATTAGAGATGTTGGAAGAGTTTTGGGATTAGCGTATGGATTTGTTGATAGCATATCTAAAATGATACCTTTTGATCCATCTAGACCACAAAATTTAACACAGTGCATTGCTGGGGAGCCACGATTACAAAAACTTATAAATGATGATCCAAGGATAAAGAAACTCACTGATCTCTCACTAAAACTAGAAGGTCTAAATAGAAATGTTGCCACACATGCTGCTGGGGTAGTAATAGCAGATAAAAAACTCACTGAAGTTGTTCCTTTATACAAAGATGTTTCTGCAGATTTATTATTACCATCTACTCAATTTGATATGTACTCAGCAGAAAATGCTGGTTTAGTAAAATTTGATTTTTTGGGCTTAAAAACGCTAACCGTAATTAACAATACACAAAAACTTGTTAGAAAAAAAATTAAAGATTTTGATATAGAAAAAATAAGTTACGAAGATCAAAAAGTTTTTGATCTAATGTCAACAGGTAAAACAGTTGGCTTATTCCAAATTGAAAGTGCTGGTATGAGAGAAGCCCTGATTCAAATGAGACCAAATCATATTGAAGATATTATTGCCTTAGTTGCTCTATACAGGCCGGGACCAATGAGCAATATTCCAACATATAATGACTGTAAACATGGAAAACAAAAACCAGATTATTTACACCCACTTTTAGAAGATATTTTAAAACCAACTTATGGAGTAATTATTTATCAAGAGCAGGTAATGCAGATTGCGCAAAAATTATCAGGATTTACAGCTGGACAAGCTGATCTTTTGAGAAGAGCAATGGGGAAAAAGAAAAGAGCAGAACTTGAAAAACAGAAACAAGGATTTATTGCTGGAGCTGTTAAAAATGGAATAGCAAAAGATGTTGCTGCTGGGATTTTTTTAAAAATCGAACCATTTGCAGAATATGGATTTAATAAAAGTCATGCTGCTGCGTATGCAATCATTTCTTACCAAACTGCATTTTTAAAAACATATCATCCAAAAGAGTTCATTGCAGCATCAATGACTATGGATATATCAAATCAAAATAAGTTAAGTGAGTTTTACGAAGAATTAAAAAGATTAAATGTTGAAGTTGTCCGTCCAGATATAAATGAGTGTTTTGCTGATTTTAGAACTATTGATAATAAATTCTATTATGCATTAGGAGGAATTAAAGCTGTAGGTTATGAGGCGATATCAAATGTAATACAAGAAAGGATTTTAAATGGTAAATTTGAGTCAATTCATGATTTTATAAATAGAGTAAATCCAAAAGATATAAACAAACTCCAATTAGAAGGTTTAGTTAAAGCGGGCGCTTTTGATAAATTAAATATAAATAGAAAAGTTTTATATGACTCAATTCCAGGAATAATAGCTAAAAATAAAAATATATTTGAAAGTAAAGCTACTAATCAGATTGATTTATTTTCAGAGGACGAAAGTGCTAACGAAGATATTTTTATTAAAACTGAAGATTGGAAATTTGAGGAAAGATTGTCAAAAGAATTTGAAGCTTTAGGTTTCTTTATTTCAGATCATCCGTTAAATCAATTTAAAGAGATTTTTGATGATTATAAAATAAACTTTTATTCAAACTTTGTTTCAGACGAAAGTTTAAAAGACTCCAATATTGCAGCAACATTATTAAAAATCCAAGAAAGAAAAACTGCAAAAGGAAATTCCTATGCTGTTTTAAAACTAACTGACTTATCAAGTATATTTGAACTCTTTATTTTTTCTGATGTATTAGAATTAAACAGAGAAGTTTTGAAAGAGGGAAATTCTCTTATTTTAACACTATTTAAAAATATTACTAATGACGAAAATAGGCTTACTAGAATTAATGTTCAAAAAATAGCTTCACTTAAAGATTTATTTAACAGTCCTATAACCGAGGTCTCATTTGAGCTTAAATCTGAAGAACAAATTGAAAAAATATCAAGAATGTTGAAACATGAAGGTAAAACTGTCATAAATATTAATTTAATTACAGAAGATAAAATTCTTAAATTTAGATTAAAAAATTTGCGTAAATTAGACCGAAAATCTCTAAATCTTATGAGAAATCAAGAAATTCAGGCTATAATTAACTAAATAATCGCTTGTTAATTTTTGTAAATATTTGTAAATACTTCGTAAAATTAAATTAACACGCACACAGTTGTTGGTTTTATACCTCCGGTCCTTAATTGGAAATTACTGTGGTGGCTTAACCGGGAATAAATATGAAAATACCTAACGTTACAATACAACAATTATTAGAAGCAGGAGTTCATCTTGGACATAAAACTTTAAGATGGAACCCAAAAATGAAAAAATACATTTTTGGAAAAAGAGACTCAATTCACATTATAGACCTGACCCAGACTCTTGAGTTAACCAAAGTAGCTTTGGAGAAAGTTTATAAAACCATAACAAATAATGGAAAAATTTTATTTGTATCTACGAAAAAACAAGCATCAGAAGCTATAGCTGAAGTAGCTAAAGAAACAGATCAATATTTTGTAAATTATAGATGGTTAGGTGGTATGTTAACAAATTGGGGAACAATATCAAATTCTATAAAAAAACTTAAAAAATTAGAAAGCGATTTAGTAGCTGAAAATAGAGGTTTTACTAAAAAAGAGCTTTTAAAAATGAGTGTAAAAAAAGATAAACTTCAAAGATCTTTGGGGGGTATAGCTGAAATGAAAAAAATTCCAGATTTAGTATTTGTTATAGATACAAATTTTGAATCTTTAGCTATTGCAGAGTCTGCGAAATTAGGTATACCAATAATAGCAATTTTAGACAGTAATTCTAATCCAGATAATATTGACTACCCGATTCCAGGTAATGATGATGCAAGAAGATCTATTGATCTTTATTGTAATTTAATCAAAGAAACCATCAACAGTGCTAAAAGTTCTATACCTGAAGTGGAGAAAAAAAAAGATAAAGTTAAAGATGATAATAAATCAAAAACTATTGAAGAATTAGATAGAGAAAAATTAGAAAAAAAATTTTCTAAAGATGATAAGGAGAAATTAAATTAATGAGTGATATAGAGAAAGTAAAAAAACTTAGAGAAGCTACTGGCGCTGGTTTTAAAGATTGTAACTTAGCTATTAAAGAGTCAAATGGAGATTTAGATAAAGCAATTGAAGTTTTAAGAGTAAAAGGAATTTCAAAAGCGTCTAAAAAAATGTCTAGAGATGCAAAAGAAGGAGTTGTAGTAGTTAGTGGAGACGACAGCAAAACTTCTGTGATAGAGGTAAATTGCGAAACGGATTTTGTTGCAAAAAATGATGATTTTATTTCCTTTGTTAAAGAACTAAGCGAATTAAACAACGATAACAATTCAAACATTGAAGATTTAAAAACATCTAAAATGAAAAATGGACAAACAGTTGATGATAATTTAGTAGCTTTAATTGCAAAAATTGGTGAAAAAATTACAATAGGAAAAGCTAAAACTATTCAAAATACCGACGGAGTTAATAACCACTATCTTCATACAGTTGTAAAAGATAATGTTGCAAAGTTAGCTGTAATGGTTTCATTAGATACTAAAGATAATTCTGATACGGTTAAAACATTCAGCAAACAATTATCTATGCATATTGCAGCATCAAACCCACTAGCTTTAGAGTCAAACTCAATAGATCAATCTATTATAGACAAAGAACAAGAGTTAGTTACTGAAGAATTAAAGAACTCTGGAAAACCTGAGGATATTGCAAAAAAAATAAGCTTAGGTAAGATGAATAAATTTAAAGAAGAAAATGCTCTTTTAACACAGGCTTGGGTAATGGAACCTAAAAAGAAAGTTAAAGATGTATTAAAAGAACTGTCTATAGCTGATTTGAAAATTAAAGAGTTTTATAGAATAAAGATTGGAGAATAAATGTTTGATGAGAAATCATACAGCCTTAAAATGGATAAAGCCATTGAGGTATTCTCTAAAGAACTATCATCCTTACGTACGGGTAGAGCAAATGCTTCAATGTTGGATTTAATTAAAGTTGATGTTTATGGTCAACAAATGCCAATAAATCAAGTTGGAAGTATAACAACTCCTGAGCCTAGAATGATAAATATTCAAGTATGGGACGCTAACAATGTATCATTAGTAGACGCAGCAATACAAAAATCGGACTTAGGACTAAATCCTCAAATAGATGGACAATTAATAAGGTTACCTGTACCAGAACTTAATGAAGAAAGAAGAACTGAGCTTAAAAAATTAATTAAATCTATCGGTGAAAAATGTAAAGTTTCAATTCGAAATATTCGAAGAGAGGCAAATGAAGATCTAAAGAAACTTTTAAAAACAAAAGAGATTAGTGAAGACGATGAAAAATCTAATGAAAAAAAAGTTCAAACAATAACAGATAATCATATTAAATCAGTTGATGATAAAGTTTCATTAAAAGAAAAAGAAATAATGACAATATGAACCCTTTAAATCATGTGGCCATTATTATGGATGGCAACGGTAGATGGGGATTGAAAAATGAAAATTCTAGAAATGCTGGTCATAAAGCTGGACTTAAAACTGTTGAAAAGATCATTAAGGAAAGTATTAAAAACAATGTTAAATTTTTAACTTTATTTGCTTTTTCAACAGAGAATTGGAAAAGACCAAAAAAAGAAATAAGTTTTCTTTTTAATTTACTTGAAGATTTTTTAAAAAATAAGATTGATGATCTTAATAAACAAAATATTAAACTTAAAATTATAGGTATTAAAAATTTTTCAACTAGATTAAATAAACTGCTAAATATATCTGAAAAAAAAACATCAAAAAATACTAAAATTCAAATTAATCTTGCATTAAATTATGGATCAAAATCTGAACTTGTTAATGCTTTTAAAAATTTAATAAAAAATAACGATAAGATAAACGAAAAAAATCTATCAAAACATTTACAAACAAAAAACATTCCCGATCCAGATATATTAATAAGAACTGGAGATAAAAAAAGATTAAGTAACTTTTTGTTATGGCAACTTGCTTATTCTGAAATTTTTTTTGAAAAGAAATTGTGGCCAGATTTTAACGAAAATGATTATAATAAGATTATTAAAAAGTTTAGATCTATTAAAAGAAACTTTGGAAAAATTTGATGAATAATAATTTAACTAAGAGGCTTATTAGCTCTTTAATAATTTTACCAATTACACTTTTGTTCATAATTAACGGTTCATTATTTTTTATGTTTTTTTTAAGTATTTTATTTTTAGTTACCTCTTATGAGTGGATGAAAATGACTAAAAGAAAGATATTATATAAATCTATTGGTATTATTTTTTTAATTTTTTCTTTTTACTCAGCTTTTGTTCTTAGAACTTATGCAGGATTAAATTTTTTTCTTTTTATAATTTTAATATCAATTTTTACAGATATAGGTGGTTATATTTTTGGAAATTTTTTTAAAGGACCAAAACTAACAAAGATAAGCCCGAATAAAACTTATTCAGGAGTTATTGGAAGTCTATTAATGCCCGTGTTCGCCGGTTTACTTTATATCCAATACATAAAACTTCCTCTTGGAATTCTTGTACCACTTAAACTAGATACACTTAGTAATAATTTTGATTTAAATTTTCTTATTATGATTTTATCTATTTCAATAATAAGTCAGTTAGGTGATTTAACAATTTCCTATTTTAAAAGATTGTCAAAAATAAAAGATACAGGGAAAATCCTCCCCGGACATGGTGGTTTACTTGATAGATTAGATGGTTTGATTTTTGTAATTCCAATTTCGTACTTATTTATTGTTTCATAAAAATATGAAAAAAAAAATTGCTATACTAGGATCTACAGGCTCAATTGGTAAAACTTTATTAAATATTATTGAAAAAGATAGACAAAATTTTGAAATTGTACTTTTGGCTGCAAATAAAAACCATAAATTACTATTGAAGCAGGCAAAAAAATATAAGGTTAAAAATTTAATAATTTCAAATTTAAAAAGTTATAAACATATAATCAAAAATAAAAAAAAATTAAAAATAAAAGTTTTTAACAATTTTAATTATTTTAATAAAATTTTTAAAAAGAAAATTGATTATTCAATGAGTGCTATCACAGGAATAGACGGTCTAATACCAACTTTAAAAATTATTAAATATACAAAAAATATTGCAATAGCGAACAAAGAATCTATCATATGTGGCTGGAGTCTAATAAAAAAAGAATTAGACAAACACAAAACTAATTTCATTCCAGTTGACTCAGAACATTTTTCTTTATGGTTTGCTTTAAAAGGAAGTGGTTCAAATAATATTGAAAAAATTTTTATTACTGCATCTGGTGGCCCTTTTTATAAATTTTCTTTAAATAAAATTTATACTGCTAAAATATCTGATGCATTAAATCATCCAAATTGGAAGATGGGAAAAAAAATTTCAATAGACTCTGCAACAATGATAAATAAAGTTTATGAAGTAATTGAAGCAAAGAATATTTTTGAGATTCCATTTAAAAAAATTGAAATATTGACACATCCTAAATCCTACATTCATGCAATAATTAAATTTAATAATGGTCTAATTAAATTGATAGCACACGAAACTACTATGAAGATTCCTATATTTAACTCACTTTTTTCATCTGGATATAAAAAACTAAAGTCAAAAAAATTGAATTTAAAAACATTAAACAACTTAGATTTTCAAAATGTAGATCTTAAAAAATATCCTATGGTAAAACTTTTAAAACATCTTCCAATTAAACAATCATTGTATGAAACAGTTATTGTTTCAGCTAATGATACTCTTGTTTCACTCTATTTAAAAAAAAAAATTAAATTTCACGAAATAAATGAAAAATTATTCAAAATATTAAAACTTAAAGAGTTTAATAAATTTAAAAATATTTTACCAAGAAATAGTAGAGATATAATTAAACTCAATAATTATGTACGTTTAAAAATTTTGAAAACCGTGTATAAATCCCAGAATAATGATGAATTTATCTAAATATTTTTCACTAATAATATACTTATTAGTAATATTCACCTCAAAAGTTTTTAGTAGTGAGCTAGTTAATGATATAATTATTAAAGGCAATCAAAGAATTTCATCTGAAACAATAAAATTGTTTTCCGAAGTTAAAATAAATCAAGAAATTGATGAAAATAATTTAAATAAAATATTAAAAAATTTATATGAAACTAATTATTTCAAAGATGTAAAAATTACATTAAAAAATGGCCTGCTAACTATTATCGTAGAAGAGAATCCAATAATTGGAAATATAAAAATTGAAGGGGTTAAAGCTAATAAAATAAAGAAAGCAATAAAAGATAACCTTTCATTAAAACAGAGAGCTTCATATAACGAGGTGATTTTAAATAATGATCTAGAAAAAGTTTATGAAACCCTTAGAAATGAAGGATATTATTTTCCTAAAGTTGAAATTTTTGTAGAAGAAAAAACAAATAGAATTTTCGACATAACTTTTGAAATAGAACTAGGTAGTAAAACTAAAATAAGTAAAATTAATTTTACTGGTAATAATTTTTTTAAAGATAATAAGTTAAAGTCAGTTATTATAAGTGAGGAGTACAAACCCTGGAAGTTTATTTCAGGTCGAAAATATCTTAAAAAAGAAAATGTTGAATTTGATAAAAGATTATTAAAAAATTTTTATCTAAACAAAGGTTTTTATAATGTTGAAATTAATTCTTCCTTTGCAAAACTTAATAAAGACCAAGATTTTGAATTGGTATTTAATATAATCGAAAATGATAGGTATTATTTTGATAACTTAACTTTAAATTTACCTTCTGATTATAATACTGATAATTATAGTGAAATTTTAAAATTATTTGCTCAATTAAAAAATAAACCATATTCAATTATACGTATAGAAAAAATAATAAATGAAATTGATAAAATAAGTACTAATGAACAATTTGAATCAATAAAATCAAGTGTAATTGAAAATATTGTAGATAATAAAATTAATTTAGAATTTAATGTGGAGGAAAGTGAAAGGATTGTTGTCTCAAAGATAAATATTTTTGGTAACAATATTACAAAAGAAAATGTAATAAGAAATCAATTAGAATTAGATGAGGGTGATCCATTTAATAAAATTTTAGTAAGTAAGTCTATAAATAATATTAAAAATTTAAATTTTTTTAAAGTCGTGGACTCTGAGATATTAGACACAAATGAAGGTTCTAAAGTTATTAATATAGCTGTAGAAGAAAAGCCTACGGGAGAAATTTCAGCTGGTGCAGGTGTTGGTACATCTGGAGGCACAATAGGTTTTGGAATTAAGGAAAATAATTATTTAGGTAGTGGCGTCAAATTAGATGCAAATATGACAATCACTGAAGACTCAATAAAAGGATTGTTTTCTGTTAGGAATCCTAATTATAAGAATACTGATAAATCTTTTTACACCTCGATACAAGCAACAGAATTGAACAAATTATCAGATTTTGGATATAAGACTAGTAAAACTGGTATTTCATTTGGTACAGGGTTTGAATATTATAAGGATTTAAATTTAAGTTTAGGACTAAATACTTTTTATGAAACAATTGAAACTGACTCAACAGCTTCAACAAGACAAAAAAATCAAACAGGCAATTATTTTGATACATTTTTTAATTTAAAATTTGATTATGATAAAAGAGATCAAAAATTTCAAACTACAGATGGTTTTAGAAGTAATTATTCGGTTGAAGTACCATTAATTAGTGATTCAAATACATTTTCTAGCAGCTATATATTCAGTAATTATTTTCAATATTTAGAAAAAAATATTTTCAAATCATCACTGTACCTCAAAGGCACAACTTCAATTACTGGAGAAAATATTAAATTATCTGAAAGAATTTATATACCAAGCTCAAGATTAAGAGGATTTGAATTTGGAAAAATTGGACCAAAAGATGGTAATGATTTTGTTGGAGGAAATTATGCTGTAGCAATAAATTTTTCATCCTCAATACCACAAATTTTAGAAAATAATCAATCAACTGATTTTTCTGTATTTATGGATATAGCTAACTTATGGGGAGTTGACTATAATTCAGCCTTAGAAACAGATAAAATAAGAAGTTCAGTAGGTATAAGTATGGATTATTTTAGTCCAATTGGGCCTTTGAGTTTTTCTTTAACTCATCCTTTAACAAAAGATAGTACAGATGTAACTGAATCATTTAGATTTAATTTAGGAACAACTTTTTGATGAAAATACATTTTAAACTTTTTTTAATTTTAATATTTATATTCATTAAGCAGCCTTTATCTATAGCTGAGCAAAAAATTACTTTTCTAAATCTCGAAAAAATACTTAATGATACTATTTCTGGAAAAAAGATAATTAAAAATTTAGAAAAGCAAAAAAATAACAATGCCAATAATTTTAAAAAAATAAGTGATGAAATTCGAAGTAAAGAAGAAAATATATTAAAACAAAAAAATATATTATCAAAAGAAGAGTTTGAAAAAAAAATAATTAATTTAAGACAAGAAGTAGATCAATTTAATAAAGATCGAAATAAAACTATTAAAGAATATGAAATAACAAAAAAAAACGAATTAGATAATTTTCTAAAAAAAATAACCCCTTACATAGAAAAATACATAGCTGAAAATTCAGTTGGTTTAGTTTTAAATCAAAAAAATATATTTATAGCTGATAAAAAATATGACATAACAGAAAAAATAATAGCTATTGTTGATGAAAATTTAAAATAATGACAAGTTTGAATAAATCTCAAATAATTGAACTTTTACCACATAGAGAACCTATGCTATTGATTGATGAACTTTATGATATTGTAAATTTAAAATCAGCAACAGCAGTTGTGAATGTAACTAAAGAAAGTTTTTTTGTGCAAGGGCATTTCCCCGATAATCCTGTAATGCCAGGGGTGTTAATAGTAGAATCTTTTGGTCAAGCTGCTGCTGCATTAACAGCTCATGGCCTAGATAAATCAACTTATGAAAATAAATTAGTTTTTTTAATGGGTGTGGAAAAAGCAAGATTTAGAAACCCTGTCATACCTGATTGTAAACTTATTTTAAAAATAGAAGCAATTAGATCTCATGGTCGAGTATGGAAATATAAAGGCGAAGCCTTTGTTGATGATATAAAAATGGCTGATGCTATATGGTCCGCAACAATTGTAGATAAGAAATAAATAGCAATAATTATTGATAACTTTAATTTAATTGCTTTGATAAAAAGCAATTATGCACCATCCTTTTTTTAAAAATCAAGGTCCTATAAAAGTCTCAGAAATTGTTACCTATCTAAATATAAATATTAATACAATTAATGAAGATAAAAAAATATATGATATCAAAGATCTTACCTCATGTACCAAAAATGACATAACTTTTTTTCATTCAAAAAAATACAAAGATGTTGCAAAAAAAACTAAAGCATCTTTTTGTTTAACTACAGAAGTTCTAAAAACAGAACTACCTAATACTTGTTTACCCTTAGTTGTCAAAAATGTTTTGGTTTCTACCTCAAAAGTTACATCTATATTCTACCCAGAATCGATAAATGATAACTTTGATGAAACAGTAACTCAAATAGATGACACTATTTTTAAAGACAAAGTTAGTTTTGGTAAAAATGTTTTAATAGGTGAAAATGTCTCAATTGGTAACGACTGTAAAATTGGACATAATACAATCATAGAAAAAAATGTTGTTATTGGTGACAATTGCTCTATTGGAGCAAATAATATTATCAGAAATACTCTTGTAAAAAATAACGTGAGAATATTAGACAACTGTATAATTGGTAAACATGGTTTTGGTTTCTTTCCAATTGAAAATAGAAATTTAAGGTATCCACATATAGGAATAGTGTTAATTGAGGATAATTGTGAAATTGGGTGTGGTGCAACTATAGATAGAGGATCTATGTCTAACACAATAATAGGTAAAAATACTTATTTAGATAATCAAATTCACATTGCTCATAATGTTAAAATTGGTGAAAATACAATTATAGCTGGGCAAGTAGGGATAGCAGGAAGCTCAACAATCGGAAATAATGTTAAAATTGGTGGCCAAGCTGGAATATCAGGGCATCTTAAAATTGGAAACAATGTAGAAATAGGTGGTGGTTCAGGAGTCATTAGAGACATTCCTGACAATACAAAAGTTATGGGCTATCCAGCAAAAAATATTAGAGAATTTTTAAGAGATAATAAATGATAGATAAAACAGCTATAATTGACTCAAAAGCTAAGATTTCTAAAAATGTAAAAATTGGTCCTTATTCGATCATAGGTCCTCATGTTGAAATTGAAGAGGGTACAGTTATTCAATCACACGTTAATATTACAGGGCAAACAAAAATTGGAAAAAACAATATTATTTATCCGTTTGCATCAATAGGAAACGATCCTCAAGATCTAAAATTTCAAGGTGAAGAAACAAAGTTAGAGATTGGTAACAATAATAAAATTAGAGAATATGTCACAATTAATCCAGGAACAAAAGGAGGTGGTGGATTAACAAAAGTTGGTAACAACTGTTTGTTTATGGTTTCAGCCCATATTGCTCATGATTGTTATGTTGGAGACAACGTAATTTTGGCCAACAATGTGCCGTTAGGAGGTCATGCACTTATAGACGATAATGCTATTATTGGTGGTAATTCAGCTGTTCAGCAATTTACTAGAGTAGGTAAATCAGCAATGATTGGAGGCATGTGTGGTGTAGTTAGAGATATAATTCCATATGGAATAGCACATGGCAACAGAAGTGTTTTACAGGGATTGAATTTAATAGGTTTAAGAAGAAAAAATATTTCAAATAAAGAAATAATGATTTTAAGTGATGCGTACAAAGAAATTTTTAAAAATGAAAATTTAACAGAGAATTTAAATAATCTATCAAAAGATTTTAAGAGCAGTGAACTAGTGGCAGAAGTTATTGGATTTATAGAAAAAGATAAGAAAAGACCAATTTGTACTCCATTTTCAAAATAAAATGATAGGTTTGTTTTTAGGTGACACAGAGTTTTCAGAACTAGTTCATAAAAAAATAAAAAAACAAAAAATAAAATATTTCATTATAGATTTTTCAAAAAACAATAAATTTAATAAAGACAAGAATTCTTTTAGAATAAGCATTGGAAGATTTGGGAAAATTATAGATTTAATCAAACAAAAAAAGTGTAAAAAAGTTCTGTTTGCAGGCAAAATTTCAAAACCAAATTTTTCCTCTTTAAGATTAGATTTAAAAGGTATTTATTATATGCCAAGTGTAATCAGAGCTGCTAAAATAGGTGATGCAGCTATAATTAAATCAATAATAAAAATTTTAAATAATGAAGGAATAAAAGTCATTAGCTCTATATTCTTTAATCCAGAGCTATCATTAAAGAAAGGTTGTTACACCCAACTAAAGCCGAATAAACAAGATTTAATATCAATAAAAAAAGGGAAATTATTTTTTAATAAAACCAAAAGTCTAGACCACATTCAAGCGTTAGTAGTTAAAGGTGATAAAATTTTAGCTAAAGAGGGAAAAGAGGGTACAAAAAAAATGTTATCAACATTAAAGAGAAAATCATATGGTATTTTAATTAAATTACCGAAAAAGAAGCAAGATTTGAGAATGGATTTGCCAACAATTGGTTTACAAACTTTTAAGGATGCTAAAAAATATGGATTACGTGGTGTAGTTTTGCAATCTAAAAAGAATATTTTTCTAAATAAACCTGAATGCATTAAATTTGCTAATAAACATAAGATATTTATTAATATAATATGAAAAAAATATTCATACTCACAGGCGAGCCTTCTGGAGACAAATTAGCTTCAACAGTCATTTCTAAGTTAAAATCTCAAAATCCTGATATTGAATATTCATCTGTCGGTGGAAATCATTTAAATAAATTAGGAATTGAAAGTATTTTTAATTTAAATGAAATAACTTATCTAGGTTTTACAAGTATTTTGTTCAACATATTTAAAATTAGAAATAAAATTAACCATACTGTTAATGAAATAATAAAATTTAACCCCGATATATTGTTTTCTGTTGATAGCCCTGATTTTACCATGAGAGTTGCTGAGAGAGTTAAAAAAATTAATACTAATATCAAAACAATTCACTATGTAGCTCCTCAAGTTTGGATATGGAGAAAAAATAGAGTTAAAAAAATTAAAAAGTTTATTGATCATATCCTTTTATTATTTGATTTTGAAAAAAAATATTTCGATGAAGAAAATATAAAAAATACTTTTGTTGGACATCCTTTAATTGAAAAAAATGAGGATAACAAAAAAATTGTAGAAAATATAATTCCTAAAGATAGAAAAATTATATCAATTTTCCCTGGAAGTAGAAAATCTGAAACAGACGTATTATTAAATATTTTAATTAATTTTATAAAACTAATGAACAAAAGACATAATGATTTTTATTTTTACTTTCATGCAACTGATGAAAACAAAAATTTAATTTTATCAGAAATTAAAAAATCTAATATTGAAAATGTAGATGTGGTTTCAGATGAAAATATTAAATCTAAAGTTTTATCTAATTCAGTTTTTGCTGTATCTAAATCTGGCACAGTTTCACTACAAATTTCTAGTTCAAATATACCGTCTATAATTATTTATAAACTTAGTTTTATAAATTTTATGATATTTAAAATGTTAATTAATGTTAAATTTGCAAATATAATTAATATTATCAATAATCGTGAAGTCATACCTGAATTATTACAAAATGAATGCAATGCTGATGAAATATATAGATCTGTAATTTATCTTTTAAAAAACCCTGATCTTATCAAAAAACAATTATCTGATTGTTCAAAAACATTAGAAGGAATTAGATCTAAAACTTCTTCATCTGAAGAGGCTTGTCTAGTTTTAAGTAATTATCTTAGCTAGTCTTTTTAAAACCTCTTCTTTACCAAGAGAAATAACTATATCATATAATCCAGGACCAAATTTTGATCCTGTTAAACCAATCCGTATTGGCTGACCGACTCCTTTAAAATTTGTATCATTTGTTTTAATCAAATTATTTACTACAGGCTCTAAATTCTCCTTATTTATATTTGATATGGATGATAATTCTTTAATAAATTCTGAAATAATTTTTTTTGCTTTATCATCTATTAATTCAATATCATCTTCATTAAAGTTAACTTCATCATTTATGATGAATTTTGAATTATTGTAAATATCTTCTAATGTTTTAGCCTTATTTTTTAAAAATGATAATGAGGATTTAACTTTTGTTTCTTTGTCTTTTTTAATTTCTTCTTTATAAATTTTACAATATTCGTCTAGACATTGATAAAGATCGTTTTCATCGATTGTTTTTATATAGTGCTCATTCATTGATAATATTCTACTCATATCTAGTTTTGATGGTGATTTTCCTATACCTGCTAAATTAAAGCGTTCAATGCTCTCTTCTAGAGTAAATATTTCTTTATCTTGATATGACCATCCTAGTCTAAGTAAATAATTTCTTAATGCATCAGGCATTATTCCTATTTTTGAGTAATCATCCAAAGTTGAGGCATTATCTCTTTTTGAAAGCTTTTTACCTTCAATAGTATGAATTAGTGGAATATGTGCAAATTCTGGAACATCCCAACCCATTGCTTTGTATATTTGTATTTGTTTAAAAGTATTTATCTTATGATCATCTCCTCTGATTATATGTGTCATTCCCATTTGATAATCGTCAACAGTTGCAGAAAGATTGTAAGTTGGTGTTCCATCGTTTCTTAAAATTATAAAATCTTCTATTGTATTATTTTCAATTTCAACATCTCCTTGAACTAAATCATTAAGTTTAGATTTTCCCTCTATTTTACTTTTAAATCTAATTACGGGTTTAATATCTTTAGGAGCATCTTTCTCATCAACATCTCTCCATTTTCTATTATAAATATATGGCATTTTTTTTTGCCTAGCTCTTTTTTTTTGCTCCTCTATTTCTTCAGCAGAGCAATAACATTTATACGCATTTCCATTTTTTAATAACTTGTTTGCAACTTTAATATGATCATCTATTTTCTTAGATTGAATATATTCCTCACCATCATGTTCAATTCCTATCCACTTTAATGATTTTATAATTTGAACTTTGTGTTCCTCTTTAGATCTTTCTTTATCAGTATCTTCTATTCTGAGGTGAAAAGTTCCTTTTTGATTTTTAGAGAACAACCAATTAAATAAAGCAGTTCTAACCCCACCAATATGAAGAGCTCCAGTAGGGGATGGCGCAAAACGTGTTGCAACTTTAGGCATCAATATTGTTTAGACTATTTTTTTAGAAGTTTCTATATAAAGATACTAAAACCCCTTGAACTTTTACTCTATCAGGTCCAAAAATCTTAGTTTCATAGTTTCTATTAGCACTTTCAAGCGCCACAACCTTACCTTTTTTTCGAATTCTTTTTAACATTGCTTCATGCTCATCTATTAATGCCACGACAATTTTACCATTATCAGCAGTATCTGTTCTTTTAATAATAACAGTATCACCTTCATGAATACCTGCATCTATCATGGAGTCACCTTGAACTTTTAATCCAAAGTAATCACCATTTTTTTCTAAATTATTTGGTAGCGGAATTCTAGAAACCTCATTTTGTATTGCTTCAACAGGTGTTCCAGCTGCAATTTTTCCAAGCACTGGGACTTCTGCTTCATCAGAATTAGTTTGTTCTTCATCTAATCCACCTTTAATCACGCTAGGTGAAAAACTATTATAAATATCATTTGCAGAAGCTGTTTCTGGTAATTTAATTACCTCTAAAGCTCTTGCTTTATGAGCTAATCTTTTAATAAAACCTCTTTCCTCTAAAGCACTAATCAATCTATGAATACCTGATTTAGATTTTAAATTAAGAGACTGTTTCATTTCTTCATATGAAGGAGATACACCAGAACTTCTCAACTTCTTGTTGATAAATAAAAGTAGGTTTTTTTGTTTTTTTGTTAGCATAAGAACAAATATCGTACAAATAATGTTCTATAAAAGTTCTTTTAAATTAACAATACTTAAAAAAACCAGCAAAATAGGGCTTTATTTGACTATAAAACTGAAAAAATAGAATTTTTATCTAAGTTTTTCAAAAGTGATTCACCAATTAAAAAAGTGTTAATTGATGTTTTGTTATTAAGCTCTAATAGCTCATCTTTATTCTTAATTCCACTTTCAGATATTAAAGGACCTTTGTGACTTTTTACAACATCATAAATATCATAAGTTGTATTTATATCAGTTTTAAGTGTTTTTAAATTTCTGTTGTTTATTCCAATTAATGCATCTTTAAAATTTAATGCTTTTTTAGCTTCTTCTACTGTATGAACTTCAACTATAACCGACATATTGTATTTCATAGCTTCATCATATAATTCAGATGCAAGATCATCTGAAACCCCAGCCAAAATAATTAAAATTGCATCTGCACCATAACTTTTTGCTAAAGGTATTTGAAATTTATCGATAAAAAAATCTTTACACAATATAGGTAAATTTATTTTATCTTTTATTTTGCTTATGTGGATTAAATTCCCTAAAAAATAATCTTCTTCAGTTAAAACTGAAAGACAAGTTGCTTTATTATTTAAATAAATTTGAGCAATATCCACTGGATTATAATCATCAATTATTATACCCGCTGAAGGACTTGCTTTTTTAATTTCAGCAATAATAGAAGTTTTATTATTTTTTATATTATTTTCTATTTTTTCTTTAAAATTAATATAGCTGTTGTTTTTATTAATTAATTCATCCAAAGTTTTAAGATCTAGGGATTTTTTTAATTTATCAACTTTTTCAACTTTCTTTTGAATGATATTTTGAAGTATATTTTCAGACATTTTGAATTTTTTCTAGATGTAAAAAGCTTTTTCCAGAAAGGATAAATTCTCTTGTGTAATTATATGCTTCAGAAAAGTCTGAAAATTTTTCTCCAACAATTAACCCCGCTGCAGCATTTAAACAAACTGCTTTTGAAAAATCGTTATCTTCACCTTTAAATATTTCAATCATCTTATCAGCATTATATTTTGCATCATCACCTACTAAATTTTTAAAATTATCTCCATTAACCCCCAAAACATTTGGATCTATTTTTATTTCAGATATTTGACCATCTTTTAATTGAATAACATTAGTGATTGCATATGGAGATATTTCATCCAACCCATCTTCACTATTCACTATCCAAGCAAATTTTAAATTTAAATTTTTAAGCCCTTCTGCAAAAATTTTTAATAATTTTTTATCAAAAACACCTACAACTTGTCTCTCTACAAGAGCTGGATTACTTAACGGACCAATCATATTAAAAATAGTTCTTTTTCCAATTTTCTTTCTTACAGGTCCTACAAATCTCATTGCACTATGATAATTTGGTGCAAACATAAAACCAAAATTGTTGGTATTAATTTCTTTTTCTATGTCCTCAGGTTCTAAATCAATTTTAATTTTAAGAGCTTCTAAAACATCACCAGACCCACATTTCGAGGAAACAGCTTTATTGCCATGCTTAGCAACTTTTGTACCCATGCTAGATAAAAGTAGAGCAGAAGCAGTTGAAATATTGAGGGTATTCATACCATCACCGCCAGTACCACAAGTATCAATACAATCACTTACATTTACTCGTTTTGATTTTTCTCTCAGAACAAAAACTCCACCTGCTATTTCATCTGAAACTTCACCTTTTTCAGACAGCAAAGTTAAAAAGTCAAAAATTTTATTATCACTGGCTTTTCCTGTCATTAATATTTCAAAAGCAGTTTTACTTTCTTCAAAAGTTAAATCTTGTTTATTTTTAAGTTTTTCTAAAATTTGATCCATAAATTTAATTGTTAATAAAGTTTTTAAGAATTTTCATTCCAAACTTAGTTTTAATACTTTCAGGATGGAATTGTACACCATGAATATTAAATTTTTTATGTTGTACACCCATTATAATCCCGTCTTCTGTCTCTGCTGTAATTTCTAGATCTTTTGATAACGTTTTTTTATCAATTACCAAACTATGGTATCTGGTAGCTTCAAATGTATTTGGGAGGTTTTTTAAAATACCGATTTTTTTTGATTTGATTTTGCTTGTTTTGCCGTGCATTAACTTTCTTGCTTGAACAATTTTTGATCCAAAAACTTGTCCAATTATCTGATGACCTAAACATACTCCTAAAAAAGGTAATTCTTTGTATAATGAGTTTAATATTTTAATACAATTGCCAGATTGATTTGGGTTGCCTGGTCCTGGTGAAATAACAATTTTATCATATTTCTTTTTAATGATTTCTTTAGAATTAATTTTATCATTTCTAACTACATCAACTTTAACATTTAATGAGGAGATATAGTGATACAAATTAAAAGTAAAACTATCGTAATTATCTATTAACAATACTTTCATTATCTTAAAGCATTAATTAAAGCTTTCGCTTTATTAACTGTTTCCTCATATTCATTTTTAGGTTTACTGTCTGCAACTATACCCGCACCTGCTTGTACATAAAATTTTTTATTTTTAGCAACTGCAGTTCTTAAAGCTATACAAGTATCAAATTCACCATTTGCAGCAAAATATCCAATTCCACCTGCGTAAACTTTTCTTTTTGATGTTTCCAATTCATCTATAATTTCCATAGCTCTAATTTTTGGAGCTCCAGAAACAGTACCTGCTGGAAAACCAGCTAAGAGCGATTTAAATTTTGAAAATTTTTTATTATATTCCCCAACTACATTTGAAACTATATGCATAACATGAGAATATCTTTCAATAATGAAGCTTTCTGTAACTTTTACCGAATTTATCTTTGAGACTTTACCAGCATCATTTCTACCCAAATCAAGTAACATCAAATGCTCTGAAAGTTCTTTTTTATCTTTAAGTAGGTCTCTTTCATAAAAAAGATCTTCTTTATTAGTTTTACCCCTTGGTCTAGTTCCTGCGATTGGTCTTACAGTAATTTTATTATCCCTAAGTCTTACAAGTATTTCAGGACTTGCACCAATAATTTGAAAATCCTCAAAATTGAAGAAAAACATAAAAGGAGAAGGATTTGTTACTCTTAGTTTTTTATAAATATCTAATGGTTTCTTTGTTAATTTTGCCTCAAATCTTTGGCTTAAAACAACCTGAAAAATATCTCCTAATTTAATATATTTTTTTGCTCTATTAACCATTGATAAAAATTTATTTTTTGAAGTGTTAGATTTCACTTTTATATTTTTTGATTTTTGAATTATTTTTTTATCAATATTTTTGATTGATGACTGAATGAGTAATTTAAACAAATCAGATTTAATTTCTTCATATTTATTTTTATAGTTTTTAATTTTTTCATCTTTAAAAATATTAGATATGTAAAAAATTTCTTTTTTTAAATTATCATGAATGACCAAAGTTCTTGGACGTAGAAGCCTTACATCTGGTAAATTAAGATCGTTTTTACAATTATTTGGAATTTTTTCTATGTATCTGATTGAATCATAAGAAAAATATCCAGAGATTAATGAGCAAATGTTAGGTAAATTTTTGGGAGTTTCAAACTTGAAATCTTCAATTATTTTTTCAATTAATTTATCTGGTTTATCATTTAATTTCCTTTTTTTATTTTTTTGAATTAGATAAGAATTATTATTATTAAACTCCCATATTTTATCAGGATTTTTACCAAATATTGTATATCTACCTTTGATTTTACCTTTTTCTACAGACTCAAATATAAAACTATTTTTTTCTTCTAGGAAATTATTGATTAGGTTTAATACCTCTTCATCATTTTTTACTTTCTTTTTAGCAAAGATGATTTGATTTTTTTTGCTTCTGTGTCGAAACTTAAAATCTTTGAAGCTTCGATTAATAATCATTTGAAATAATTTTTAACTCTATCAATAGTTTTTTGATTTAATTGAACTTGATACTTATTATTAAGTAATTGATCATACGATTGTAAGATAGTTTTTCTATTATTTGTATTTTGGCTATTTACAAATTTAAGATATTTTTCATCTGCTTTGTTAAATGAATTTTTATTTGTTCCAGTAATTTTTACTAAAAAAATTTTATCTTCTTTATTTACTAGAGCAAAAGAATTTACAGGTAACGCATAAAGCATTTTTACTGAATTAATATCAATGAGTTTGTCATCTTCTATAGAATTAATAGAAGAATATTTCTTATTTGAACCTGCAAGTTCTTCAAATTTTGAATTATCAAATTCCTTTTTTTGAATTTCTTCTATAATTTTTTTATTGTAATCAAATTTACCTTTTTGATATATTAACTCAACTATTTCTCCTTTAATGATTTCATCATTTAAATCTGGAGCTCGATCATACTGATTATCAATATTGTAAAGTAAAAAGTTATCACCACTTTCTATCAAGTCTATTTTAGATGCTTTCTTAGAATAAATTAGATCTTCATTAATCTGTTTATTAGAGCCAGGTGCAAACTCATTTACTTCAATAATGTCAACATTTATATCTTCTAATATAGTGTCAAATGTACTTCCTTGAGAAATTTTGTTTTCAATTGAATCTATTTCATCAAAGAACTCTTGATTAAATTCTTCTATACCAATTAGATTTTTTGGATTTAAAATCACATACTTAAAATCTATATATTCTCTTTTTAATTGATCTTTGTTTTCATCAATAAATACTTCAATTTCATTTGCTGTGTAATCATCTTTTGTTTTATATAGATTTTCCATATCAAAATACTCGATGTCTAAGGATTTATTATTTTCTTTAAACTTTTTTTCTATCAAAAAATTTGGTGTTATTGTTCCAGCACCAATAAAATCAAATAAGTGTTTCTGTAATTCTCTATTTTTTAATTGCAATTCAAACATTGGAGCTGACAAGTTGTTGGAGAGTAAAAATTTTTCATATTTAATTCTTTGAAAAGTACCCTTTTCATCTTGGAAATTTTTATTTTCTTTAATGTTTTTAAGTATGGTTCTTTCGTTAATTAAAAGATCAAAGTCTTTAATTTCTAAATCAATCAATGTAGTTGAAATTAATCCTGATAATAATTCTTCAATAATATTGTTGTCTAAATTATCTCGAATAGCTTCTTGTGAAATTCCACTTTGGTTCACATAGTCAATAAAATCTTGAGTTGTTACATTTGTTTTATTTATTTTTGCAATATTGTTTTGATTATTTGTACTAAACCCTCCGCCAAAACCACCAAAGCCAAAAGCGATGATAATTATAACAATTAACAACAATCCACCAAATTGTTTCCAGCCTAAGTTTTTTAATTTTTCAATCATAGCGTTATAAATTTATTGATCTGTAAAAAACAAATCTATAGATTAAAAAGTCAATTATGACAAATAAATATATGTATTTTGTAGCTAATTGGAAAATGTTTGGTGATTTAAGATCTCTAAATTCACTTGATAAAGTAATAAAGTTTTCAAAAAATAATAAAAAAAATAAGTTAAAAATAGTTTATTGCCCACCAAATACATTAATTCGTCCATTATCGAGAAGACTTAAAAAAACAAAAATAGAGGTTGGTGCCCAAAACTGTCATCACAGCTATGACTACGGTGCGCATACTGGCCAAGTAAATTCTACTATGCTTAAAAATGTTGGAGCAAAGTATATTATTTTGGGACACTCAGAAAATAGACAACTAGGTGAGACAGATAATTTAATTAATTTAAAAATAAAAAGTGCAATTAAATCAGGTCTCAAAATTATATTTTGTATTGGCGAAACCTTGAAAGAAAGAAGACAAAAAAAAACTAATAAAATTTTAAAAAGACAAATTGAAAAAGGATTAAAATCGATAAAGAATAAATCCAAAATTATTATAGCCTATGAACCGGTATGGTCTATTGGTACAGGTATAATTCCAAAAGAAGCAATTTTAAATGAAACTATTTCATTTATTAAAAGTAGATTTAAAAAAAAAAAACCTAAAATTTTATATGGCGGATCCGTAAATACTAATAATGCAGACAAATTAAAAAAAATTCCTAGCATTGATGGGTTTTTGATTGGGGGTGCATCGCAAAACCCAAAAAAATTTATTGATATAATCAAAAAAACCATTAATTAGTCTCACATGGAAACTTTATTATTAGCAATCAACATCATACTTGCAGTTATTTTAGTTCTTTTGGTTTTATTGCAAAAATCAGAAGGAGGTGCTCTTGGTATTGGAGTTTCCCAAGAAAATTTTATGCTCTCTAGATCAGCAGGCAGCTTTATGACAAAAGCCACTGCAATTGTAGCAACACTTTTTATCATTTGTAGTCTAGCTCTAACAATAATTTCTAGAGCAGAACTTACCCCTACAGGCTCAGTATTAGATACTGTTGAGGAAAAAACTGAAGACACGCCATCAATTCCAGAAAATAATTAATTAATCCTTTTCAATTCATTTTTTATTCGCTATAAGATACTTCCATGGCGCGATATATATTTGTCACTGGCGGCGTGGTTTCTTCCCTTGGTAAAGGTCTTTCTTCGGCATCCCTTGCTTATTTATTACAATCAAGAGGTTATAAGGTTAGATTAAGAAAATTAGATCCTTATCTTAATGTTGATCCAGGAACAATGAGTCCGTTTCAACATGGAGAAGTTTTTGTAACCGATGATGGTGCTGAAACAGATTTAGATTTAGGTCACTATGAAAGATTTTCAGGTGTAACTGCAAAGAAAACCGATAACATAACAACTGGAAAAATTTATAGTGATGTTCTTAAAAAAGAAAGAAAAGGTCAGTATTTAGGTAAAACTGTTCAAGTAATTCCTCATATCACAGATAGAATTAAAGAATTTATAAAACACGATACATCTAAAGAAGATTTTGTAATTTGTGAAATTGGAGGAATAGTAGGGGACATTGAAAGTTTACCATTTGTAGAAGCGATAAGACAATTTTCAAATGATATTGGTAAAAAAAATGCGTTATTTATTCATCTAACTTTAGTTCCTTATTTAAAAGCATCGGATGAAATAAAAACCAAACCAACCCAGCATTCAGTTAAAGAATTAAGAAGTATTGGTATTCAACCTGATATCATCATTTGTAGATCAGAAAGACCTATTCCTTTAGACCATAGAAAAAAAATATCTTTGTTTTGTAATGTTGATATTAAAAATGTAATTGAAACTGTTGATGTTAAAACCATTTATGAGGCACCAATAAGCTTTGCTAAAGAAAAATTGGATGTTCAAGTTTTAAATTATTTCAAAATAAAATCTAAAAAATCAAATAATTTAACACCTTGGAAGAAAATAACTAAAATCACTCTTAATACTAAAAGATATGTTAACATTGCAATAATTGGAAAATACGTTGAATTAAAGGATGCTTATAAATCCTTAGATGAAGCACTTACTCATGGAGGAATATCCAACAATCTTAAGGTTAATTTGGTTAGAATAGATTCTGAAAAATTAAAAGTTTCAGAAATAAAAAATAAACTTAAAAATGTTTCAGGAATTTTAATTCCAGGCGGATTTGGTAAAAGAGGAACCGAAGGTAAAATTGAAGCGATAAGGCATGCAAGAATAAATAAAATTCCATTCCTTGGAATTTGTTATGGAATGCAAATGGCAATAATTGAATTTGCTAGAAATCAATTAAAGATTAAAAAAGCAACTTCTTCTGAGTTTGATAAAGGCGGTGTTCATATTATTGGCTTGATGCATGAATGGGAAAAAAGTGGAAGAAAAGTTAAAGGAACAGATAAAGACTTAGGAGGTACCATGAGACTTGGTTCTTATGATGCAATCTTGAAAGATAAATCTAAAATTAGGGATATTTATAAATCTAGATTAATTAAAGAGAGACATAGACATAGATATGAGGTGGATATTTCATATAAAGAAAAATTTGAGAAGAAAGGATTAATATTTTCAGGTTTATCTCCAAATCATAAGCTTCCAGAGATAATTGAACTT
Source organism: uncultured Pelagibacteraceae bacterium (assembly GCA_902594405.1). GTDB lineage: Bacteria > Pseudomonadota > Alphaproteobacteria > Pelagibacterales > Pelagibacteraceae > Pelagibacter. The sequence continues at coordinate 198,763 of CACJMB010000001.1, forward strand.
AAAAATCATCCATGGTTCATAGGAGTTCAGTTTCATCCTGAATTTAAATCTAGACCTTTGAACCCACATCCTTTATTCTCTTCTTTTATCAAAGCAGCAAAAAATCATAGATGAGTGCGATTAAAGTAAATTGTGAAAATATAGAAATTTCAAACAACAATAAGATTTGTATTATTGCAGGTCCTTGTCAGTTAGAGACAGAACAACATGCAATGGATATGGCTGGAAAAATTAAGGAAATTACTTCAAAATTTGGCCTTGGATTTATTTACAAAACCTCATTTGATAAAGCTAACAGAACTAGTTTAAAAGGCAAAAGGGGAGCAGGGTTAGATGCATCACTTCCTATATTTGATAAAATTAAAAAGGAGCTGAACGTTCCTATTTTAACAGACATACACAATGCTGAACAATGTGAAATTGTTTCAAAACATGTCGATGTTTTACAAATCCCAGCTTTTCTATGTCGACAAACAGACTTATTAATTGCTGCGGCTAAAACAAATAAAATTATTAATGTAAAAAAAGGTCAGTTCCTAGCACCTTGGGATATGGTGAATGTAACTAAAAAAATTTCAGACTCAGGAAATAAAAACATCCTAGTCACAGAAAGAGGTGCAAGTTTTGGATACAACACTTTAGTCTCTGACATGAGATCATTACCTATAATGGCAAAGAATGGTTATCCAGTAATTTTCGATGCAACTCATTCTGTTCAACAACCAGGTGGCCAAGGTGAATCCTCTGGTGGTCAAAGAGAATTTGTTGAATATTTAGCAAGAGCCGCAGTTGCGGTTGGAGTTGCAGGTGTATTTATTGAAACACATCAAGATCCTGATAATGCTCCATCAGATGGACCAAACATGGTACCATTGAATAAATTAGAGAATCTATTAAAACAATTACACGATATAGATAATCTAATTAAAAAATAGTGAGTAAAATTTTAAAAGTAAAAGCACGTCAAGTTTTTGACAGTAGAGGAAATCCAACAGTAGAGGCAGAGGTTTATATTAAAAATAATAGCGCATCCGCTATTTGTCCCTCAGGTGCTTCCACAGGAACTTTTGAAGCTTTTGAAAAAAGAGATAAAAATAATAAACGGTATTTAGGAAAAAGTGTTTTAAGTGCAGTTAACTTAGTTAACACTAAGATTTCAAAAAAATTAAAAGGGCAAAGTATCCATAATCAAGAAAGAATTGATGCTTTGTTAATTAATTTAGATGGTACAAGACAAAAAACTTACTTAGGAGCTAATGCGATGTTAGCAGTTTCTATGGCTGTAAAAAAATTGTCTGCAAAAGCAAAAAAATTACCCTTGTATAAAACTTTTTCTCAAAAAAATAACTTTCAATTACCTTATCCATTAATGAACATTATTAATGGTGGAGCGCATGCAAATAATGGTCTTAGAATTCAAGAGTTTATGATCAGGCCTGATCGAGCAAAAAGTTTTTCTGAGGCAATGCGGATTTGTTTTGTTGTCATTAAAAACTTAAGTAAATTAATTAAAGATAAAGGTTTATCAACTTCAGTAGGTGATGAAGGTGGGTTTGCACCTATGATCAGTAGTAATAATCAAGCTTTAGATTTAATTGTGAGTGCAATTAAAAAATCGGGATTTGTTAATGGTAAAGATGTTTCTATTTGTCTTGATGTGGCTGCTAATGAATTATATAAAAATAACAAATACTCTATTCATTCTAAAAGTTATATTTCAGTAGATAAATCCATTAAAGAATTTCAAAAAATTATAAAAAAATATAAAATTAAGTCTATTGAAGATCCATTTGCTGAAAATGATTGGTTAGCATGGAATAAATTAATGAAATCAATAAAAAAAGTTCAGATTGTTGGAGATGATTTATATGTAACAAATCTTGAAAGATTAAAGAAAGGTTTCTTAAATATTTCTTCAAATTCTATCTTGATCAAGCTAAATCAAATTGGCACTGTTTCAGAAACGTTAGATGTAATTAAATTTGCTCAAACAATTGGATATAAAACAATTATATCTCATCGATCAGGTGATAGTGAGGATACGTTTATTGCTGATTTAGCAGTAGGTACTAATTCAAATCAAATTAAAACTGGATCCTTAGCTAGATCTGAAAGGGTTGCAAAATATAATCAATTAATCCGTATTGAAGAAGAACTTGGAAAAAAAGCGAGGATGAATAAGATCAATTAATGCTTCGATTAATAAAAAGAAATTATTTTTTATTAATATCTGTTTTTCTTATTTTTTATTTTGGTTTCAACTTAGTATCTGGAGAAAGAGGCCTTTTTTCGTATATAGAAAAGAAGGAACTTTTGTCTAACTTGAAAAAAGAAGAATTAACCCTAACTAATAAAATAGAAGATATGGATCATAAAAATTCACTTCTAAGTACTAATTTGGATCTTGATTATATTGAGACTTTAATTAGAGAACGATTTTTATTTGGTAAAAAAAATGAGACAATTTATATAATTAAAAAAGATGAAAAGTAGACATCCAGAAAAAGAAAACAAACCGGTTAATCCAATTAAAAAAAAACCAGAATGGATTAGATCAAAACTTACAAATAGTAAGGAATTTTTTTTAACTAAAACAATAGTAAATAACAATAATCTTGTAACTGTTTGTCAGGAAGCGAACTGTCCTAATATAACTGAATGTTGGAGTAAGCGACATGCAACTTTTATGATTATGGGAGACACTTGTACAAGAGCTTGTGCTTTTTGTGATGTTAAAACTGGCGTACCAGGAAAATTAGATCAACTTGAGCCAGTTAAGATTGCAGAAGCAGTAAAAAAATTAAATTTAAAACATGTTGTAATTACCTCAGTGGACAGAGATGATTTAGATGATGGTGGGTCAGAACATTTTTTTGAAGTGATTAATCAAACCAGAAAATCAAATCCAAATACTACTATTGAAGTTCTTACACCTGATTTTTTAAGAAAAGGAGATGCTTATAAAAAAGTTTTAGATGCTAAACCAGATGTTTTTAATCATAATATTGAAACTGTCCCTAGTCTTTATTTAAAAGTTCGACCTGGATCTAGATATTTTGCATCTTTAGAACTTTTAAAAAATGCAAAAAAAGTTAATAAAAATATTTTTACTAAATCAGGAATAATGGTTGGCTTAGGTGAGACAAGAGATGAAATTTTACAAGTCATGGATGATTTAAGAGCTGCAGATGTTGATTTCATAACGATTGGTCAATATTTACAACCTTCAACTAAACATTATCCATTAGACCGATATTATACACCAAAAGAGTTTGAAGATTTAGGAACAATTGCAAAAGCTAAAGGATTTTTATTAGTCTCTTCATCCCCTTTAACTAGGTCCTCATATCATGCAGATGAAGATTTTGCGAAACTTCAACAAAACAGATTAAAAAATAATTAATGCCAAAAGCATCAGTTACGAGACTCATTGATCAAAGAAAAGATAAGCTAATTGAGTTTGTTTTAGATATTGAAAAATACCCAGAATTTATTCCTTTCTGCGATAATTCAAAAGTTTATGAGAGAAATGACGATGGTCAAATTACAAATATAATTGCTGATCTAACAATAGGTAAGGGGCCGTTTAAAGATACATTTAAAAGCGATGTAAAGTATATTAAAAAAGATGATTTAATTCATGTTGTAAACATAGGTGGACCATTAAAATTTTTAGAGAATAATTGGAAATTTCAAGACAAAGGAAACTGGATGAATGGATATAGAACTGAAGTTATTTTTGATATTGATTTTGAAATAGAAAATAAGTTTCTAAATATTTTAATGACCAAATCTTTTCAATTTGGTTTGGAAAAGATAGCAGACGCGTTTCAAAAAAGAGCTGAAAGTATTAAATAATTTTACTGATTATTTTAATTACGGTACGAACAGTTAATTTTTGAATTGAATTACGATTTTTTGATTTAAATTTATTTTCTTTAATAAGCAGAGCTTTACCTTTTTTGACCCCAATAAAAACAAGACCAACAGGTTTTTCTTTTGATCCACCTCCTGGTCCAGCAATTCCTGTTATTGATACATTGATTTTACTCTTTGAAATTTTAGATAAATTTTGAACCATTGCCTTACAACACTCATGGCTTACTGCACCATATTTTTTAATAATATTTTTATTTACCTTTAATATTTTTATTTTAGCTTGATTAGAGTAAGTGGTCAGACCCATTTGAAAGTAATTTGATGAATTAGCTAATTTAGTCAAATTATGAGCCAATAAACCACCCGTACAAGACTCAGCAACGGATATAGTTAATTTTTTTTTAATTAATTTTTTATGAAGTAATTGAATAGTCATTAGAATTTTAAGCTTATTAAATATATTAATATCATTGAATAAAACCCCGCCATTATATCATCCATAATTATTCCAAAATAGTTCTTATGGTTTTTATCAAAATAACTTACTGGAAAAGGTTTTAGGATGTCAAAAAATCTAAAAAAAACAAAAGATAAAATGTAATAAATTTCAATTGAAATACTTATTCGATTAGTTTGATTTAAATATAATAGTAAAATTAAAGGCATTGATTGCCCCAAAACTTCATCAATTACTATTTGCCGTGGATCTTTATTTTTAAATTCAGGCTCAGAGTCTTTTACAGCATAAAATGAATAAAAGAATAAAAGTATAAAAAAAATAATTGAAAATTTAAGATCTGTGTAACCTAAAATTTCGTAAGCAATATAAATAAAAACAGCTGTTACAGCAGAGGTTACTGTGCCAGGAATTTTGGTTAAATACCCATAACCAAAAAAAGTAGATAATAAAACATTTATTTTTTTCATTGTGTTATTGAGCAAATAACTTCGCAAGCTATTGCTTTTTCCTTTCCAATTAATCCAAGTTTTTCTACTGTCTTACCTTTTAGATTAATTAATTCTTTATCAATATTTAATAAATTGGCTAGAGTTTTGATTATTTTATCACGATACTTTGAAACTTTTGGTTGTTCACAAATTAAGTTTATATCTAAATTATTTATATAAAAATCATTATTATTTAATATCTCAATTATTGGTTTAAGCATTTTAGGAGATCTAATATTTTTATATTTATTTTGATTATCTGGAAAAAAAGTACCAATATCTCTTTTTCTCATAGCCCCAAGAAGAGAATCGATTATTGAATGGATAATTACATCTCCATCTGAATGTCCTTTAAGTCCTGAATGATAAGGAATTTTTATACCACCTAAAAAAAGTTTTTTGCCTCTTATTAATCTATGAATATCAAAACCTATACCAAAATAAGTTTTGTTAGTTTTGATATCTTCTTTAAAAGTGATTTTATTATTTAAGTTTTCACCTTTTATAAATTTTACTTTTAAATTGTGTTCAATAAATAAAGTTGCTTCATCAGTGATTTTATTTTTTTGTTTATTCGAAAGAATATATAAATCTTTAAATTTAAAAGCTTGTGGGGTTTGAGTTAATATTGAATTATTTCGGTTTAGGTTAAAAAGTTGGTTATTTACTTTGTATTTAATTGAGTCTTTTGAATGTATAGAAGGTATTACAGCCTTATTGTTTTTAAGAGATTTAATTAGATTTTTTAAAAGCTTGATTGTAAAATTCGGTCTAGCAGCATCGTGAATTAGAACATTATTTGGTTTAAATTTCTTTATATATTTCAATGCTATCAAAGAAGAATCAGATCTTTCTTTACCACCTTTTATAATGGATACATTCGTAGGGAATTTTTCCTTAATGTTTTTTTTATTATTTACGACCAATATAATTTTTTTGAACAGCTTTGATTTTATTGCTTTTTCTAAAGAATGTTTAAAAAGAGCCTTGTTTTTATAAATATTGAATTGCTTTGGTTTTTTTGAATTAAATCTTTTGCTTTGTCCTGATGCTAGTATTATAAAATAATTATTCATTTATATGGTAGTTTTTATATTCAAATGTACGAATTTATTAAAAAAAATATATATCTAATAATATTATTTATTATCACATTATCGATAGGTTTTTTAACCTTTTTAACTTTTATTGATAAAGGATTTATTGAATTATCAGATCAAAATTTACAAATTTTATTAGTTCTAAACATTGTTCTTTTAATAGCACTTTTTGTTTTTATTTTTGTTGAGATTAAGAGCGCAATTAAAAATGATATTGATAAAGATGGTTTAAAATCTAATAAAAAATATATTACATACTTTGGTTTATTTACTTTAATTCCATCAGTATTAATTTCAATTTTTTCACTCTTTTTGTTTTCTTTTGCTTTAGAAAAGTATTTTGACAAAAAAGTCACCACAGTTGTTAACAATTCTTATGAATTAGCAAGGAATTACGTTGAGGAAATCAGAAATAAAATTCAATCTGATATTGTTTTGATAGCTTTTGATACCAACAAAAGCAAAAAATTTTTAAATGATAATCAAAATGAATATAAAAGATTTTTAGAAACACAAAAATTAATTAGAAATGTTGATGAAGTACACATTATAGATATTAATAAAAAACTTTTATTTTCAACTTTAAAAGATGATCAGCCATATATTCCACCGGTTGATAGGGCTTTGAATTTGGTTCTGGATGATGATCGTCCATTAAAAATCATTAATGCACCAGAAAATATTTCTGCAGCAATAATGAGACTGCAAAATTTTGAAGATAGATTTTTGTATGTAATTAAGTATCTAGATAAAGATATCTCTAGATATTTAACAGAGTCCCAAGAAGCTATTAATTTTTACTATACAGTTGAGGAAAAAAGCACTGGTATAAAAATTTCTTTTGCTATTATTTATATTATAGTTGTCAGTGTTTTATTATTTGTCTCTATATCTATCGCAATCAGATTTTCATCTAGATTTTTTAGATCTATCAATAACTTAATTCTTGCATCAACATCTATTGGGCAAGGAAATTTTAATGCAAAAGTCCCTGAAGTTAAAACTGATAAAGATTTAGAAACTTTAAATAAAAATTTCAATTTAATGATAGATAGGTTGAAAAGCCAACAAGAGAAACTAATTATTAATGAAAGACATGAAGCATGGGGAAGTTTGGCTAGGAAACTTGCGCATGAAATTAAAAATCCACTTACACCAATTCAATTAACTATAGATAGATTAAAAAATAAATATTCTAAACAATTAAATGAAAATGAAACTGAAAATTTTAAAAATAATTTAAAAGTTATAAACAATCAAATAAAACAAATCGAAAAATTAGTTAATGAATTTTCTGACTTTGCAAGAATGCCCAAGCCTATTTTTAGAGAAAATAATTTAGTAGATATTATTCAGGAAAATATAAATTTGCTAAAAGAATTAGACAATTCAATTGAGATTTCTTTTAATAATAACTTTGATAAAATATTGTTAAAAAGTGATAAAGAACAAATAAGTAGGGTTTTTTTAAATTTGATTAAAAATTCAATAGAAAGTATTAATCAAAGAGCTCAAAACAACAACAATTTCAGCAAAAAAATTGCTATTGAACTTACTGAAGATGATAGCCACATAAATGTAATCATAGAAGACAATGGTGTTGGTTTTAGTGAATTAAAAAATAATATTAAAGATATACTTAATCCGTATTTCACGACTAAGAAAAATGGAACCGGTTTGGGATTATCAATAGTTAATAAAATAATTAATGATCACAATGGAAAAATAGATTTTATACCAATTAAAAATGGTGCAAAAATTAATATTATATTTTTAAAACTATAATGAGTGAAGAAATTTTAATCGTAGACGATAACGCTGATATCAGGAACATAATTAATGAGTTAATTATAGATGCTGGTTATAGAACTAGATTGGCAGCCAATTACAATCAGGCTCTAGCCGAGATCGATAAAAAACTACCTGATGTAGCAATACTTGATGTTAAGTTGGACAAAGGAGATAATGATGGTATTGAGCTTCTTTCGCATATTAAATCTAAAAATAAAGATACACCTGTTATAATTATTTCTGGTCATGCGAATATTGAAATGGCTGTTAAGTCATTACAACATGGTGCTTTTGAATTTATAGAAAAACCATTTGATCAAGAAAGATTACTTAATTTTGTTAAAAGGGCAGTTGAAAACTTTAATTTAAAAAAACAAAATAGAGAATATGAAAGTAAATTATTTTCATCTTATGAATTAATAGGAAACAGCAAAAATATAGTTAATATAATTGATCAAATTAATAAAATATCAGTAACTGAAAGTAGAGTTTTTATAAGTGGTCCATCAGGTTCGGGAAAGGAATTAATTGCTAGAAAAATTCATAAGGCATCTGCTAGAAGTAAAAATCCATTTATTGTTTTAAATGGTGCTTTACTAGATATCAATAAGTATGAATTAGAATTATTTGGTGAAGAAAAAGAAAATGGAGCTATCTCATATGGCGCACTAGAAAAAGCTAACAAAGGAACTCTTTTAATTGACCAAGTTTCAGAAATACCATTGGACATACAGTCTAAAATACTAAGAGTTCTGACCGATCAAAAATTTAAAAGAGTTAATGGAAGTAATGATGTAAGTGTGGATGTAAGATTAATTTGTTCATCGAGTAAAGATTTAAAAAAAGAAATAGAAATTGGAAATTTCAGAGAAGATTTATTCCATAGAATAAATGTTTTTGAAATAAATATTGAACCATTAAATCAAAGAATTTCAGATATACCCTTGTTAATTAAATATTTTTCAAAAAAAATATCTGAAAATTATAAAATTAAAGAATTAGATATAGATGAAAATAATAGCTACATTCTTAATCATAATTGGCATGGTAATGTTAGAGAGTTAAGAAATTTAATTGAGAGAATAGCAATATTACAACCTGACACTAAGGATAAAATTTCAAATATTATTAAGGAATCTTTAAAAAATACTAATTTTGATGATCAATTAGCTGAAAATAGCCTTTCTGTGCCATTAAAAGAAGCTAGAGAAAAATTTGAAAAGGAGTATTTAACTATTCAACTGAAAAAGTTTAATGGAAATATTTCAAAAACCGCAAATTTTGTTGGAATGGAAAGAAGTGCGTTACATAGAAAATTAAAAGGTTTAGGCATCAAAGAATTTAATTAGATGAATATAATCATTTGTGGAGCTGGAAGAGTAGGGTTTACTATAGCTAAACAGCTAAGTGAACAAGGTCACTCTATAACTGTTATTGACCCATCAAGTGAGGATATTCAAAAAATTGATGATGCTTTAGACGTGAAAGCTATAGTAGGAAAAGGTACTTATCCATCAATACTAGAAAAAGCAAACGCTACAGAGACCGACATGATCATAGCAGTTACCAGAAATGATGAAATTAATATGCTTATTTGCCAAATAGCTTTTTCAATTTTTAAAATTCCAAAAAAAATAGCAAGAATAAGATCTCAAGATTATCTCAACCCAAAATTTACAAGAGTTTATAATAAAGAAAATTTACCTATTGATGTAATCATCTCACCTGAAATTGAAATTGCAAAATCAATTCAAAGAAAACTTGAGGCACCGGGTGCATTAGACAGCGTTCCTTTTGCCGATAATAAAATTAGATTGTTGGAAATATTGATTAATGACAACTGTAAATTAAGCAATATAAAGCTTAATGATTTAACTACAAAACACCCTAATTTAGACGCAAATATAATCGGAATTATAAGAGATGAAAAATTTATAATTCCTAAGAAAAATGACGATGTAAGAAAAAATGATAAAATTTATGTAATAATAAATTCTTCTCAAATGTCAGAAACCCTAGAAGCTTTTGGTCATGATGAAAAAATATCTAAAAATATTTTAATTGTCGGTGGTGGAAACATAGGTTTTAACTTAGCAAAAAATATTGAAGAAACTTTGGATGCAGCGAGAGTAAAAATTATAGAAAAAAACAAAGAAAGAGCAGAATTTCTTGCTAGTGAATTAAACAATACTATTGTTATTAACGGAGATGCTTTAGATGAAGAAGTTCTAGTAGAAGCTAATTTACAAGAAGCCGAAACAGTTCTTGCTTTAACAAATGATGATGAAGATAATTTAATGGTAAGTGTCCTTGTTGAGAAATTTGCAAAAGATGAAAAAGATGTAGATGATAAAAGAACAATGGCTTTAATTAATAAGCCAAATTATTCTTTGTTACAAAATTCTTTAAAAATTGATGATCTTATAGACCCTAGAATGAATACTGTCTCAAGTATTTTAAAACATATTCATAAAGGTACAATTGAAACAGCTTATACAATTATGAATGGTGAATATGAGGTAATTGAAGCTGAAATTATAGAAACTTCAGAACTTATTAATAAAGAATTAAAAAATTCTAACTTACCTGAAGAAATAAGAATAGGGGCTGTATTAAGAGAAAGTAAGGTTATAATACCAAGATCAAATTTTGTTTTTCAAAAAGACGATAAAGTTGTTTTTTTAGCCAAGAAAGACTCAATTTCAGTAGTAGAAAATATATTTAGAATTAGTTCTATTTAATTAAATGTCATTTTTTAGAGTAAAATACTTAAGTTTTTTTTTTATAGTAATTTCTTTTTTTTCTTTTTTTAATATTATTTATTCATATTATTTTAATTTATATCTAAATCTAAATACATATTATTTTAGCTTAATTATTTCTGCAGCGATTGGAATAATTTTCTATAAAATTAAAACTGATTCCAAAAAACCCTCAATATTTGAAAAAATATTAACCGTCTTGTTGGGTTATTTTTTAATGCCTTTGATTTTATCGATACCTTTTTATTTAAGTATTTATAATTTATCCTTTTTAAATTCTTTATTCGAAGCTGTGTCTGGATTTACCTCAACAGGTTTTACTGTTTTTGAAAATATTAAACATATCGATCAAGGCTTAATTTTATGGAGATCATCAATACAATGGATAGGTGGGTTGTATTTTTTATATTCTATTATTTTTTTAATTGATATCTATGACGAAAGTTTAAAAAAATCTTTAACTAATTTTTTATCTTTTAACTCGTCTGAGATTTTAAAACAATCAATTAAAATTTTTTTATTATATTCAGGATTAACCATATTAATTTTTGTTATTCTAAATATTCTTGGAATTAGATCATTTAATTCATTTAATTTAGCAATGTCGATAATTTCCTCAGGGGGATTTCTACCTGTGAATGAACTTTCGTCAATTTTAATAAATGACTTTCAAATAATTGTATTTTCTTTTTTAATGTTAATTTCTTTTTTTAGTATTTTTTTTGCATACAATTTAATTTTTTTAAGAAATAAAAACTTAAATTTTTTTTATGAAGATATTCATTTATTTTTATATTTTATTTTAGTTGTAAGTATATTTTTTGTTTTCTTTAGTTATGATGCTAATTTCATATATAGCTTTTTATCCTTAGTGAGTAGTATTTCAAATATAGGTATTTCCCTTAAAGTTGATCAAACTAATTTAAACTTTATATATATATTGCTTGTAATAATTGGTGGATCTTTTTTTTCTACAAGCTCAGGTTTAAGATTTTTAAAAATATATTCTTTAACTAAATATTCTATCAATCAAATTCTTTCTTTTAGTAGACCAAAAAATGTATTTATGAATAAACTAGTTTTTTCAAAAATTAATTTTGATACAAAAGATATAAATAAATATTTTTTAACTATTGTAATTTTTGTTATTTCTCTTTTTTCTTTAACCATCCTGTTATCTATGTCTAACATTCAATTTGAATATTCTTTCAAACTAGCTGTATTAACCTTAATGAATACTGTTAATTCATCTGCTTATGGTGTCTCTGATTTTGATTTTCAGAATTTACACTTTTTAACCAAATATTTTCTCATATTTTTTATGATAATCGGAAGAGTTGAACTTTTATCTATATTATTAATAGTTAAAAAATTTCTTTTTAAAAATTAATTTAGTATTATATATATCAATTAAATTTTGCGCCCTTAGCTCAGCTGGATAGAGCATCGGTTTTCTAAACCGAGGGTCGTAGGTTCGAATCCTTCAGGGCGCGCCATTTCTAAGTTTTTAACGCATTAATCATATATAATTTTGCTTGACGAGAATTTGAATTAAATCCGATTACTATATTATTTTCTCTTGAACACTATTTTCTTACATGCTTAAATTAAGAATATTCAAAAATAATTTTGAATTATTTGTTAACAAATAAAAATAACATAAAGGAAGAATAATGTTTAAATACTTAAAACAATTAACTTCTTTAGTTGCTATGGTCGCAGTGTTGTTTACTTTTACAACAGAAACTATGGCTGCTAAAAAATCTAAAACACTTAAAAACACTCAAAAAAAGGGTTTTGTAAGATGTGGAGTATCTCAAGGTCTTCCAGGATTTTCTAATGCTGATGCTGCAGGAAATTGGACTGGTATTGATGTTGATGTATGTAGAGCGGTAGCTGCTGCAGTACTAGGTGATGCAAACAAAGTTAAGTTTACACCATTAAGTGCTAAAGAAAGATTTACAGCTTTAACCTCTGGTGAGATTGATATCTTATCAAGAAACACAACTTGGACTCTTTCTAGAGATGCTGATATCGGACTTACTTTCGTTGGAGTAAACTTCTACGATGGTCAAGGTTTCATGGTTAGAAAAAGTTCTGGTATTACTTCAACAAGCCAATTCAAAGATGGTATCTCAGCTTGTACAAACATTGGTACAACAACTGAGTTAAACATGAGAGACTTCTTTAACTCTAAAGGAATTTCTTATGAGCCAGTTGCTTTCGAAAAAGCTGATGAAGTCGTAGCTGCTTATGATGCTGGTAGATGTGATACTTACACTACTGATAAATCAGGTTTAGCTGCACAAAGAACTAAAATGTCTAACCCAGATGATCACATTGTATTACCTGAAACTGTTTCTAAAGAGCCTTTAGGACCAGTTGTAAGACAAGGTGACTCTGTTTGGGAAGATATCGTTAGATGGTCTTTAAATGCTATGATCGAAGCAGAAGAGTATGGAATTACTTCTGCAAATGCAGACTCAATGAAAACTTCAGACAACCCAGCTGTAAAAAGATTAGTTGGTGCTGAAGGTGAATTAGGTGCTGCTTTTGGTCTAGATAATGAGTGGAGTTTAAGAATTATCAAGCAAGTTGGTAACTATGGTGAAAGCTACAAAAGAAATATAGCTGACACTGGAATTTTACCTGACAGAGGTCCAAATGAATTATGGACTAAAGGTGGAATTCTTTATGTACCACCTGCAAGATAATTGCATATTTAACTAATTAAAAAGGGCTAGATTTTTCTAGCCCTTTTTTTTATAAGCGTTCAAATGAACCTGAAATTACAAAAAATTGTTCCCCAATTAATTACCGTTTTAGTTGTAGTATTGGTTTTTGGATTTTTTACATATAACGCTCAAATCAATATGGAGAACAGAGGTATTGATTTTGGTTACGGGTTCCTTTCTCAAGAATCTTCTTTTGATGTTCAGTTTTCTCTAATCGAATATGATGGTTCACATTCTTACTTCAGAGCTTATCTTGTTGGTTTGCTTAATACTATTTTAGTATCTGTAATTGGAATTATTTTTGCAACAATTTTAGGAGTTATAGTTGGTGTTGCAAGACTTTCTCCGAATTATTTAATAAATCAATTTGCTGCTTTCTATGTAGAATTTTTTAGAAACATCCCATTGCTTTTACAAATATTTTTTTGGTATTTTGCCGCTTTAAGAGCTTTACCTCTACCACAAGATGCAGATGCAATGTTAGGAGTTTTTTTTCTAACAATTAAGGGGTTATATGTTCCAGCATTCATCTGGGAAAATCTGAATGTTTTCTTATACTCAATAATTGCAGCCATAATTGCAATAGTTGTAATCAGAATTCATGCAAGAAAAGTTCAAGAAACACAAGGTAAACAATTACCAGTTTTTTGGATATCAGCAGGTTTAATTTTTATTTTACCTTTATTAAGTTTTTTAATAGGGGGAGTGAGTTTATCTTTTGAAATACCCAAACTAAAACAATTAGCAACAACATCATTTATTTATGAAGGTGGCTTAAGTTTACCCCCTGAATTAATTGCTTTAACTTTATCACTAGCTTTATATACAGCAACTTTCATTGCTGAATGTGTGAGAGCTGGTATTCAAGGAGTGGGAAAAGGACAAAAAGAAGCTGCTGCATCAATTGGTTTAAATCCTAATCAAGTTTTAAAACTAGTTGTTATGCCACAAGCTTTAAGAATTATTATTCCTCCAACAACTAATCAATATTTGAATTTAACTAAAAATTCATCTTTAGCTGCAGCTATAGCTTATCCTGATTTAGTATTAGTTTTTGCTGGTACAGCGCTTATGCAAACTGGTAAAGCGATTGAAATAGTTTCAATAACAATGCTTACTTATTTAAGCTTAAGTATTTCAATTTCAATTCTTATGAATTGGTACAACAAAAAAATTGCTATTAAGGAAAAATAAATGTCAAAAATTAACTTTTTAAAACCAGATAAGGAGAATTTAAATACCTTTTTGTATTTGGGTTCATTTTTATTTGTTATTAGTGTTATTGATGTTTTTCTTAATTCATTCTTTAGTTTAAATATCACTGGATTTTTACCCTCATCGTTAAGCTTTTTAATTCCAATTATATTAGGATTTGTTGGGCTGTATTTTATAAGAATTGAACACAGTGGTCATAAGTTTCTAGATCAAGTAAATAAAAATATTAATACAAACAATTTTAATGCAGTTTTATCTTTATTAATTATTTTTATAATTATTAAAGCAACACCACCAATTTTAAGTTGGTTTGTAGTTGATGCAAGTTTTGCAGGAGATAGTAAAGATGTCTGTTCAGGTACTGGAGCTTGTTGGACCTATATCAAAGTTTGGTTTAGAAGATTTATGTATGGAATGTATCCTAATGCTGAGCAATGGAGAATAAATTTATCTTTCATAGCATTAGCTCTTTTAGGTTCTGTTGGATATTTTGCTACTGAAAAATTTAAAAAATATTTAACTTTATATTATGTTGTAATTTATCCATTTATAGCTTTCCTATTTATTTTCTTTTTTATATCAGGTGGTCCTGTATTTTTTGACTTTTCATATGGAATAATTGCTGCTGTAGTTTCAATCATTATTGGTTTCTTTATTCCAGGTAAGTTTAAATTTTATTATTTTATTTTTGTTCCAATAACTCTTTATATTGCTTTAAAATATTTTATTTTTTATGAAGAATTAATTGAGCTAGGCAAACTTGATGGATTAAATTGGGTTGAAACTGGAGCTTGGGGTGGATTATCGCTTACATTTATAATTTCATTTTTTTGTTTAATTTTCTGTTTTCCAATTGGAATGGCTTTTGCATTAGGTAGAAGATCTGATTTTCCATTAATAAGGTACATATCAATTGGATTTATAGAGTTTTGGAGGGGTGTTCCTTTAATTACAGTGTTATTCATGTCAGCCGTGATGTTTCCAATGTTTTTACCTGAAGATTTTTTTATTGATAAATTAGTTAGAGCAATAATAGCAATTTCTTTATTTGAAGCTGCTTATGTTGCGGAAGTTATTAGAGGTGGTTTACAAGCATTACCACGTGGTCAATATGAGGCTGCAAAATCACTTGGAATGGGATATTGGAAAATGCATATTTTTGTAATTCTTCCACAAGCTTTAAAGTTAGTAATACCTGGAATTGCTAATACATTTTTGGCTTTAGTTAAAGATACTCCTCTAATTTTTGTAGTTGGCTTACTTGAAATAGTAGGAATGTTAAATTTAGCAAAAACTAATCCAGAGTGGTTAGGTTTTGCTATGGAAGGCTATGTATTTGCTGCAATAATTTTCTGGATTATTTGTTATGCAATGAGTAAGTATAGCTATAATCTAGAACAGAAATATAAAACAGAGCGATAAACTATGTCTGACAGTATTATTCAAATAAAAAATGTAAATAAATGGTTTGGGGATTTTCAAGTTTTAAAAGATATTAATTTAGAAGTTAAACCAAAAGAGAAAATCGTTGTTTGTGGTCCATCAGGTTCAGGTAAATCAACATTAATCAGATGTATAAATAGATTAGAAGAGCATCAGCAAGGTGATATTATTGTTGATGGAAATACTCTGACTGAAGATACAAAAAATATTGAACAAATTAGAGCAGAAGTTGGAATGGTATTTCAACAATTTAATTTGTTTCCTCATTTATCAATTGTAGATAATTGTACACTTGCACCAATTTGGGTAAAGAAGATGCCAAAAAAAGAGGCTGAGGAATTAGCTTTAAAACATTTAGAAAGAGTTCAAATTCTTGATCAAGCACAAAAATTTCCCGGTCAATTATCAGGTGGTCAACAACAAAGGGTTGCTATAGCTAGAGCTCTTTGTATGGAGCCTAAAATTATGTTGTTTGACGAACCTACATCAGCCCTGGATCCTGAAATGATTAAGGAAGTTCTAGATGTAATGGTAAATCTAGCAAACCAAGGTATGACAATGATAGTTGTTACCCATGAAATGGGATTTGCTAAAGAAGTAGCAGATAAAATGATCTTTATGGATGAAGGGATGATAGTAGAAAAAGCTGATACTAAAGAGTTTTTTGCTAATCCAAAGAGCGATAGAACTAAGCTGTTTTTAAGTCAGATACTATAAAAAATATATAATTTTAAAGCAATAAATTTAGATTAAATCAATCTAAATATGTTCATTTTGCATTCAACTAATGCTTGACAGTATTTTAATTATTTTAAATTTCTTACAAAAAAAAACAAATTTTTCTATTGCAGTAACATTAATAAATAGGTTCAATAGTATTTATAAAATTTAATTAAGAGGGGTCTTAATGGAAGATAATTTCAATAAACACTTAGGCAACAAGCTTAAGTTAAGAAGATTAGCTTTAGGTTTAACACAGACTAAAGTAGCAAAAGCAATCAATGTAACATTTCAACAAATTCAAAAATACGAAAAAGGAACTAACGGTGTAAGTTCGATAAGATTACTACAACTTGCAAATTATTTAAAAGTGCCGATTAATTATTTCTTTGAAGACTTTTCTGAATATTTAGTGAATTTAGAAAAATCACAAGAAGGTCACATGAATGTTAATTATAATTTTTTAGTAAAATTATATTCAGAACTCAATGCTGATCAAAAATTAAAGTTTAATAAATCTTTACAAATTTCAGGATCAGGAATTTCTAAAGCAGTTTAATTAAAGTTTTAATTAAGACCCTAGATATTAATTTAAGAGATATTCTTTTTTTTTAATTTGATTTTGGCTCCTCGGGCAGGACTCGAACCTGCGACCAATTGATTAACAGTCAACTGCTCTACCAACTGAGCTACCGAGGAATGTAAAAAAGCCAACTTACTTTTTTTTGTAACTAAAACAAGATTTTTTTTGGAGGCAACGCCCGGAATCGAACCGGGATACAAGGATTTGCAATCCTCTGCGTAACCATTCCGCCACGTTGCCATCTTATTTTCAGCTAATAGCTACAGATGCCTTTTTATATTAAATTTTTTCTATTAGTCTATTAAATAACGATCCAAATTGATTATTGTTAATTTAGATTATTAAATTATAAACTTTAACATCAATGAGTAGCGATAAATATATACATTCTGATGTAGAAAATAGAATTTATTCTTATTGGGAAAAAAATGGTCTTTTTAAACCTAAAGAAAATTCAAAAAAATTCTCAATTGTAATTCCACCACCAAATGTAACGGGTAGTTTGCATATGGGGCATGCTCTTAACAATTCTATTCAAGATTTATTAGTTCGTTACCATAGAATGAATAATTTTGAAACTTTATGGCAACCAGGTACAGACCACGCTGGTATAGCTACTCAGGCTTTAGTAGAAAAAAAGTTAACTTCTGAAAAAATTGATAAAAATGAAATTGGTAGAGAAAAATTCATTGAAAAAGTTTGGGAGTGGAAAGAGCAATACGGAGACATAATAATTAACCAATTAAAAAAACTTGGTTGCTCTTGTGATTGGTCAAGAAATGCCTTTACAATGGATGAGAATTTATCCAAATCAGTAATTAAGGTTTTTGTAGATCTTTATAACAAAGGTCTAATCTATAAAGATAAGAAATTAGTAAACTGGGATACAGTTTTAAAAACAGCTATTTCAGACCTAGAAGTAGATCAAAGAGAAATAAATTCTAAAATTTATTACATCAGATATCCAATAGATGGGACTGAAGAATTTATTACAATTGCAACAACAAGACCCGAAACTATGTTTGGTGATACAGCTATAGCTGTAAATCCAAAAGATGAACGATTTAAATCCTTTGTTGGAAAAACAGTTACCATTCCTATTGTTAGAAGAAAAATAAAAATCATTGAAGATGATTACGCAGATCCTGATCAAGGAACTGGAGCGTTAAAAATAACTCCTGCGCATGATTTTAATGACTATGACGTAGGTCAAAGAAATAATCTTGAAGTAATAAATATTTTTACTGAAGCAGGTAAGATTAACGATAACGCTCCAAAAGAATATGTTGGTCTTGATAGGTTTGAAGCTAGAAAAAGAATTTTA
Source organism: uncultured Pelagibacteraceae bacterium (assembly GCA_902594405.1). Classification (GTDB taxonomy): domain Bacteria; phylum Pseudomonadota; class Alphaproteobacteria; order Pelagibacterales; family Pelagibacteraceae; genus Pelagibacter. Next base: position 217,263 of record CACJMB010000001.1, read on the forward strand.
AAAGAACTTAAAGAAAAGGAATTTTTTGTAAAAGAAGAAAATATTAAAAACAAAGTTCCATATGGAGATAGATCTAATTCTATAATAGAACCTTTTTTAACGGAACAATGGTTTGCTGATGCTGGTAAATTATCAGTTAAAGCTAAAGAAGTTGTTAATTCAAAAAAAACAAATTTCTTTCCCGAGAATTGGTCGAAAACTTATTTCCAGTGGATGAACAATATAGAACCTTGGTGTATATCAAGACAGCTTTGGTGGGGTCATCAAATACCTGCCTGGTATGGTCCTGATGAAAAATTTTTTGTTGCTGAAAATGAAGATGATGCAAAACAACAAGCTAAAAAACATTATGGTAAAGATGTTGAATTAAATCGTGATCCAGATGTTTTAGATACTTGGTTTTCATCTGGCTTATGGCCTTTTGCTACACTTGGTTGGCCTGATGATAATAAATATGTAGATAAATTTTATCCAACATCAGTATTAGTTACAGGTTTTGACATTATATTTTTCTGGGTAGCTAGAATGATTATGTTTGGGACAGAATTTTTAAATAAAGAACCATTTAAAGATATATATGTTCATGCACTGGTTAGAGATGAAAAGGGACAAAAGATGTCTAAGTCTAAAGGTAATGTAATTGATCCTTTAGATTTAATTGAAAAATATAGTGCAGATGCACTTAGATTTACTTTGTTATCAATGGCTTCCCCAGGTACTGATGTTAAGCTTTCTGAAGATAGAGTTAAAGGTTATAGAAATTTTTTAAATAAATTATGGAATGCAAATAATTTTTTAATCACTAATGGATGTGATTTTAAAGATATAGATAAAGTTCCTAGTTTAAATGTAAATATTAACAAATGGATTTATTCAGAGCTTGTTGAAACTAAAAATAAGATAGAAAAAAACCTTAAGGATTATAGATTTGATGAAGCAGCTAAAAATGCTTATCAATTTGCATGGCATTCGTATTGTGATTGGTATTTAGAATTATCTAAAACTATACTTTTTTCAGATGATGAAAAAGCTAAAGCAGAAGTTAAAAAATTATCATCTTTTGTATTCAAACAAATTTTGATTTTGCTACATCCTTTTATTCCTTTTGTTACTGAAGAAATTTGGCTTAAGAACAAATTTGATAATGACGGCAGTGATTATTTGATGCTTAAAAATTGGTTGTCGGGTGAGATAAATAAGGACAGTAGTACTGAACAGGTAGAAAATATCATTAACATTATTTCAGAGATTAGATCATTTAAAAATGAGCTAAATGTAAGCCCAGGCTCATTTATTGATGTATCAATAAGTAATATTAATAAAAATCAAAAAGACTTTATTAATACAAATGAAATTATTCTAAAAAAACTAGGCAGAATAAATAATATATTAGATAAGGATTTAGATAAACCAGCTGCGACAATGGTTGTTTCTGGTGATTTGTTTAAGATTTATTTTGATAAAGATGTTGATTTAAAATTAATAAAAGAAAATTTAACAAATAAACAAAGTAGATTAGAACAAGATATGAATAAAATATCTCAAAGATTAGAGAATAAAAGTTTTGTTGACCGTGCTCCAAAAGAGATTGTTGAACAAGAAAAAAATAATTATAATAATTTAAAGAATGATATTGAGAAAATATCAGTAACAATAAAGGGTATATAATGGCTAAATTTAATAAAAAGAAACTTCCAAGCAGACATACATCATTAGGTGCAGATAGAGCTCCACATAGATCTTTTTATTATGCTATGGGAGAAACTGAGAAAGATGTAGCAAAACCCTTTGTTGGTGTCGTTTCTACATGGAATGAGGCAGCTCCTTGTAATATTGCACTCATGAGACAAGCTCAATCAGTTAAAAAAGGAGTTAGAGCTAATGGTGGAACTCCAAGAGAATTTTGTACAATTACAGTTACAGACGGTATTGCAATGGGTCATGAAGGAATGAAGTCTTCATTGATATCTAGAGAAGTAATCGCAGACTCAGCTGAACTTACCGTTAGAGGTCATTGTTATGATGCATTAGTAGGAATTGCAGGATGTGATAAATCTTTACCAGGTTTAATGATGTCTATGGTTAGATTAAATGTACCAAGTGTATTTATATATGGTGGATCAATACTACCAGGGAGATACAAAGGAAAAGACGTAACAGTAGTAGATGTATTTGAAGCAGTTGGAAAACATTCTTCAGGCCAAATGTCAGCTGCAGAACTTAGAAAATTAGAATTAGTTGCTTGTCCAAGCGCAGGTGCATGTGGTGGACAATTTACTGCAAATACAATGGCATGTGTATCAGAAGCAATAGGGTTAGCTTTACCTTATTCAGCAGGAACACCAGCTCCATATGAGGAAAGAGACAAATATGCAAAAGCTAGTGGTAAAATGGTTATGAACCTTTTAAAAAAAGGAATTAAACCAAGAGACATTGTAACTAAAAAAGCTTTAGAAAATGCTGCTACCGTTGTTGCTGCTACTGGTGGATCTACAAATGCAGGTTTACATTTACCTGCTATTGCAAATGAAGCAGGAATTAAATTTGATTTAATGGATGTAGCTAAAATATTTAAAAGAACACCTTATCTTGCAGATTTAAAACCAGGTGGAAAATATGTTGCAAAAGATATGTGGTTAGCAGGTGGTGTACCAATGTTATTAAAAACTTTATATGAAGGTGGATATATCCATGGTGATTGCATGACGGTTACAGGAAAAACAATGAAGGAAAATTTAAAAGGAATTAAATTTAATCCAAAACAAAAAGTAATGAGATCTTATAAAAATCCATTATCACCAACTGGAGGTGTTGTTGGATTAAAAGGAAACTTAGCTCCAGAAGGTGCAATAGTTAAAGTTGCTGGACTTAAAAAATTACAATTTACTGGAAAAGCAAGATGCTTTGATAATGAGGAAAGTGCAATGAAGGCTGTTCAAAGCAGAAAGTATAATGATGGTGATGTAATTATAATTAGATATGAAGGACCAGTAGGAGGTCCAGGTATGAGAGAAATGTTATCGACAACAGGTGCAATCTACGGACAGGGAAAAGGGGAGAAAGTAGCTCTTATAACTGATGGTAGGTTCTCTGGGGCTACAAGAGGCTTTTGTGTGGGTCACGTGGGTCCTGAGGCCGCTTTAGGGGGTCCTATAGGCCTTTTACGTACAGGAGATATCATCGATATCGATGCCAAAAAAGGAACAATCAATGTAAGGCTTTCTAAAAAAGAAATGGCTGCGAGAAAAAGAAAATGGAAAGCTAGAAAATCAGATTTTGGATCAGGTACATTATGGAAATATGCACAAACAGTTGGACCAGCATATTTAGGTGCACCAACACACCCAGGTAAGAAAAAAGAAGTTAAGGATTATTCAGAGATTTAATGAAAATTCGTCCAGTTATTTTATGTGGAGGTGCTGGAACTCGACTTTGGCCAAACTCTAAAAATCATCAAGCAAAACAGTTTATTAATTTTGGTAATTGGACTTTGCTTGGAAAGACACTTGAGAGAACAAAAGCATTAATCTTTGATGCGCCAGTTATAAGCACAAATAAAAAATATCTTAAACAAATTAAAAAATATCTTAGAAAATATAAAATAAATAAATATAAAATTATTGTAGAACCAGCTAAAAGAAACACTGCACCAGCTATTTTAAGCACTGCTTTAATTAAAGATATTCCAGATAATCAGCCCTTAATGTTTTTTACAGCAGATCATTTGATTGAAAAAATGAATATTTTTAATAAGGCGATAAACAAAAATAAATCAAATCTTAATGAAGAAAATATATTTGTTTTTGGAATTAAACCTAAATCTCCAACTAGTGATTATGGTTATTTTTTAACTAAAAAGATTAAAGGTAATATTAATAAAGTAACAAGATTTATTGAAAAACCAAAAGAAGCTAAAGCAAAACAAATTATAAAGAATAAAGGTTATTGGAATTCAGGAATGTTTTATCTTAGAAAAGATTCTATTATTAATAACTTTAAAAAGTATCAGCCTAAAACTTATAGAAATTGTTTAAATGCAGTTAATAAAGCAAAATATAAAGCTAATACTTATTACTTAAACAAAGCTTCATTTATTAAAGCAACTGCTAAATCTTTTGATTATGCAATTCTAGAAAAAACCAAACAAATTAACGCTATCAAACTAGATATTCCTTGGTCAGATCTTGGTAGTTGGAAAGAAATTCTGAAGATGTATGACAAAAATAAAAACAAATATATTAAGAAAAAAAACGTGTATTACCGTCCATGGGGTAGATACACCAATCTTTTTGAAGGAAAAGAGTTTTTAATAAAAGAACTATACGTAAAACCAAAAGGCATTCTAAGTTTACAAAAACACCATCATCGAGCCGAACATTGGTTAGTGACCCAAGGCAATGCTAAAATAACTCTTAATAAAGATATTATAATTAAAAAGCCAGGTGAACATATATTCATTCCATTAGAAGCAATTCATAGAGTTCAAAATTCAGGAAAAAAACCTGTAAAGATTGTTGAAGCTCAAGTTGGCTCAATTTTGAAGGAAAGTGATATTGTTAGATATCAAGATGTATATGGTAGAGTGAAGTAATGGAGTTATTAACAATAATTTTATTAGTAATAATTGTTCTTCTTACTTATCTATTATTAAAAAAAGAAAAAGTATTAGGTATTAAAACTGAAACTAAAGATAATAATGATCAAATTAAAGTTGTAGAAAATAAAGATTATAGAAAAAATATTTATGATTTATTAAATTATATTCCTGAAGGAATAATAATTTTAGACAAAGGTAAGAAAATTCTTTTTAGCAACAACTCTGCTAATAAATTATTTCAGATAAAACTAGAAGAGAATATAAGCGGCTTTTTAAGAAACCCTGATCTTTTAAGTTCGATTGATAAATCATTTGAGGGTAACAATATTTCAGATCTTGAAATTGAAATTAGAAATCAAGCTGTTCAAAGATTAAATATAACAATTTACCTTGATCAGAATAATCTATTTTTTGATGAAGTATGTTGTGTCTTATTCATAAGGGATTTAACTGAATTTCATAAATTCCAACAATTAAAATCTGATTTTGTGGCCAATGTATCACACGAGCTAAGAACACCTCTACAATCCATTAAAATGGGACTTGAAACATTTGAAAATAATTCCGATTTAAAAAAGAATTCTGAGGTAAATAATTTACTTCCAGTAATGACCTCTCAATCTGAGAGAATGGAAAATTTAATTAGAGATTTATTATCATTATCTAAAATTGAATTACAGGAACATATACGACCAACGCATGAAATAGATCTTATAGAATTGATTGATTATGTTATTAAAACTTATGAAAAAATAATTAGTAAAAATAATATTAGTATTAAATTTAATAAAACTGATAATTTTAAAATAATTGGTGATAGAGATAAATTAATAGAAATTTTTACTAATCTTATAGATAATTCAATCAAATACAGTGATAAAAATAAAGAAATTACAATTACTGCTAAAAAAGATGGTGAGTTTAATACTGTTTCAGTAGCAGATCAGGGAATAGGTATTCCAAAAGAATCTATACATAGAATCACTGAAAGATTTTTTACTGTTGATCCAAGCAAAAGCCGAAGTGTAGGTGGTACAGGTCTTGGTTTAGCTATTGTAAAACATTTAGTTTCACAACATAGAGCAGAAATGGATATTAATAGTGTTGAAAATGAAGGAACCACAATAGATATCAAATTTAATTCTTTGTAATTCAACTAAAAAGTTAGTCATTGTAACAAAAGTTTAACCTTCCTTTAATAAAATATTTAAGAATCAATTTTATTAAAACCGAATTATGAATCTAAAAAGGAGAATTATGAATAAAATAATAAGCATAATATTTGGATTTCTTTTAGTATTAAGTTTTACAACAAATAGTTACTCAAGAGACCAAATCAAAATTGTAGGGTCATCAACTGTTTACCCATATGCAACAGTGGTTGCTGAAAAATTCGGTAAAAGTGGAAAATTTAAAACTCCAGTTATTGAAAGTACAGGTACTGGTGGTGGAATGAAATTATTCTGCGCTGGTGTTGGTGTTAATCATCCAGATGTAACAAATGCTTCAAGAGCAATTAAGCCAAAAGAAAAAGCATTATGTGAAAAAAATGGAGTTTCTGAAATTATTGAAATTGTAGTAGGTAATGATGGAATTTCATTTGCACATGCAGTGAGTGCTCCAGATGCAGATTTTACAAAAGAGCAATTGTGGAGAGCTTTAGCTGCTAAAGTTGATGTTGATGGTAAACTTGTTGAAAATCCATACAAAAAATGGAGTGATATAGATGCAAGTCTTCCAAACAAAAAAATTGAAATTTTAATAGCGCCCCCAACATCAGGAACTAGAGATGCGTGGAATTCTTTAGTTATGGGTAAAGGATGCACAAAAACTGCAAAATCACTTTATGACGCTGCAGGTAAAAAAGCAAAAAAAGAATGTGCTAAAATGAGAGAAGATGGTTATGCAGTTGAAGCTGGTGAAAATGACACTTTAATTGTTCAAAAACTAACTTCAAACCCAGACGCTTATGGTTTCTTTGGTTATAGTTATCTAGTTGCTAATAAAGATAAGGTTAAAGCTGCTTCAATTGAAGGTGTGCAACCATCTTTAGAAGGTATTCAAGATTATTCATATCCAATTGCTAGACCATTATTCTTTTACGTTAAAAAAGCTCATATTGGTGTAGTTCCAGGTATTGAGGAATATTTAAAAGAATTTACCTCTAAAAAATCTATGGGTAACAGAGGTTATTTAGCGAAAATTGGATTAGTTCCACTAGCTTCTGATAAGTACAAGGTAACTAGAACTGCAGCTTTGGATCTAAATACAATTAATATTAAATAAATTTAAACTTATCCCCAAAAAAAAGGCCGGTATTTACTGGCCTTTTTTTTTATTTCAATCAAGGCTTTAATTTGTAACAAAATTGTAACATTTAAAAGATATCAATCTGAGCGAATGAATTTCGTATTAATCTTTTTAATCACAATATTTTCATTATCATTATTTTTCTACGGTAGATCAAAAACTAAAAGTATTTCAATTGAGAAAAATATAAAATTAAATGCTCTACCAAAATTTTATGGGTATTATTTAGTTCTATGGTGTTCTATACCTTCATTGGTATTTCTTTTAATTTGGACACTATTTGAACCAGTAATTATTAAATCAATTATTATTGAAACTGCTGCTAATCAAGGAGCTATTTTTAATGATAAAAATGAAGCTAACTTAATTTATGAAAAAATTAAAGCTATATATGCTGGAACTTATTTTGGAGATATAGATATTATTTTAAAAGAAAGTGCACTTTCCTACGCAAAATTTATAAATCTTTTTACTAATTCCAAAATAGTATTAATTTTTGGTATCGTTATTGCATCAGTAATTTATTCGTTAAAAAAAATAAAAAATAATAATAAAGCAAGAGACGATGTCGAGGTTATTTTAAAAGGATTATTATTTGCATCATCATTAATTGCAATTTTAACAACTTTAGGAATAATATTTTCTCTTCTCTTTGAAAGTATAAAATTCTTTTCTGTAATCAATATTTTTGATTATTTGTTTGGAACAAATTGGAGTCCTCAAAGAGCATTTGTTAGTGATGCTTCTGCTATTACTGCTGCAGAATATGATGAATTAAAAGATGCATTTGGATTTATTCCATTAATAGCCGGCACTTCCTTTATTGCTTTCATCGCAATGCTTGTTGCTGTCCCAATTGGACTGTTTTCTGGAATTTACATGGCCGAATATGCATCAGTAAAAATCAGAAGAATTTCAAAACCAATTATTGAAATCTTAGCTGGTATTCCAACTGTTGTTTATGGTTTTTTTGCAGCTTTAACAGTTGGACCCTTCTTTAGACAAATTGGAGAAAATTTAGGATTAACTGTTTCGTCAGAGAGTGCTTTAGCAGCTGGATTAATTATGGGTATAATGATTATTCCATATGTTTCATCACTATCAGACGACGTAATAAACTCTGTTCCTCAATCATTAAGAGATGGATCATATGCGGTAGGAGCCACTAAATCAGAAACGATAAAAAAAGTAGTTATACCTGCAGCATTACCTGGAATTATTGGTTCTGTTTTGTTAGCTGTCTCGAGAGCTATAGGAGAAACCATGATAGTTGTGATGGCAGCTGGTCTTGCTGCAAATCTCACAATTAATCCTTTAGAATCTACAACAACTATAACCACACAAATAGTAATGATCTTAGTTGGAGACCAAGAATTTGATAGTCCAAAAACTCAATCTGCTTTTGCTTTAGGTTTAACATTATTTATAGCCACACTTGTTCTTAATTATATAGCTCAAAGAGCAGTTAAAAAATATCGTGAGAAGTATGACTAAAGAAGAAAGATTAAAAAAAAGACATAGTGCTGAAAAAAGATTTAGGTTTTATGGTCTAGCATCAATTTTTGTTGCTTTATTATTTGTATTAATCTTAGTGCATAATATTTTTTCAAAAGGTAGCTCAGCATTTATGAAAACGGCTATAAATGTAGAGGTTTTCTTTGATCAGGAGTTATTAGAAATTAAAAATGGTGCCACTGAGGATCAAATTTTAGAAGCTGATTTCTATGACATTACAATTGAAAGTCTTTTAAAAGTATTTCCAGCTCAAGATTTAGATCAAGAAAATCAGTTAATTGATTTATTCACAACAGATGCAGAAATCGAGATTAAAAGAGCCTTTTTAAAAAATAACAATTTAATTGGAAAAAAAATAAATTTAGAAATAACCGCATCTGATGATATTGATCAACTTCATAAAGGAAATTATCCAAGAGATTTGCCTGAAGATAGAAGAAGAATTTCAGATTTTCAATTAATCATTTATGATAATTTAGTTGAAAATAAAAAAATTATTAAAAATTTTAATAATTATTTCTTTAAAAATGGAGACTCACGTGATCCTGAGCTTGCTGGTATAGGTGGTGCTCTAATTGGATCATTCTATAGTATAATTATTTGCTTATTGTTAGCATTTCCTGTTGCAGTGTTAGCATCAATTTATTTAGAAGAGTTTGCGCCAAAAAATAAAATCACAGATTTTATTGAAATTAATATTAATAATTTAGCAGCTGTGCCGTCAATAGTTTATGGTTTATTGGCACTACAAATACTATTAGCAACAATTCAATTACCTAGATCAACACCATTAGTAGCTGGAATTACATTAGCACTCATGACTTTGCCTAGAATAATTATACCATGTAGAGCATCATTAAAAGCTGTACCACCATCAATAAGAGAGGGTGCATTGGCTGTTGGTGCTTCTAAGTTTCAATCTGTATTTCACCATGTAGTTCCTTTAGCATTACCTGGTACACTTTCAGGAACTATAATAGGATTAGCACAAGCATTAGGAGAAACAGCTCCATTAATTTTGATAGGAATGGTTGCTTTTGTTGTTGATATTCCATCAACACCAATTGATCCTTCTTCATCTTTACCTGTACAAGTCTATTTATGGTCAGAGTCTGCTGAGAGAGGATTTGTTGAAAAAACATCAGCCACTATTATGATGTTATTAAGTTTTTTGATTGTAATGAATTTTTTAGCAGTATACTTAAGACAAAAATTTGAGAAAAGATGGAACTAATGAATAATGTAAAAATAAAATCTAAAAATCTAAATGTCTATTATGGAGAAAAACAAGCTTTGTTTGATGTGAATTTAGATTTAAACGAAAAAGAAGTTACAGCTTTAATTGGGCCATCTGGATGTGGAAAATCTACTTTCATCAGATGTATTAACCGCATGAACGATGTAATCGATATTTGTAAAGTATCTGGAAACATTGAAATAGATGGTGTTGAAATCAACGATAAAAATTTAGATGTAGTATCTTTAAGAGAAAGAGTAGGAATGGTTTTTCAAAAACCAAATCCATTTCCAAAAAGCATATATGATAATATTTCTTATGGTCCAAAAATTCATGGAAAAGGTGAAACTAAAAGTGAATTAGATGAAATAGTGGAAAATAGTTTAAAGAAAGCTGCATTGTGGGAAGAAGTTAAAGATAGACTCGATGAACCTGGAACTGGTCTTTCTGGTGGTCAACAACAACGTCTTTGTATTGCTAGAGCAATTTCTGTTAATCCTGAAGTTATATTAATGGACGAACCTTGTTCTGCTCTAGATCCTATTGCAACGGCAAAAATTGAAGAATTAATTGATGAACTAAAAAAAACTTACACTATCGTAATTGTGACGCATTCAATGGCACAGGCAGTTAGAGTTTCCCAGAAAACAGGGTTTTTTCACCTTGGTAAATTAATTGAAGTAGGCAAAACTGAGAAAATTTTTAAAAATCCTGACAATAAAATGACACAAGACTATATTACAGGTAGATTTGGATAAATTATGAGCAATGAACACACAGTAAAATCTTATGAAGAAGAATTAAGGTACTTAATAGACTCTGTTATAAAAATGGGAAGTCTAACCGAGTCTCAATTAGTTGATTCAATGGATGCGGTAATTAAAGTTGATAAAGATTCAATTGATAAAATTATTAAAAGTGATGATGAAATAAATAAATTCAGATCTAAAATTGATACTCAAATAATGACATTGTTGGTAAAGAGAGCGCCAATGGCAATTGATTTAAGAGAAACAATTAGCTCATTAAAAATATCTCAGGATTTAGAAAGAATTGGAGATTTGTCTAAAAGTAATGCAAAGAAAGTTAAACCTCTTCCATTAGATTTACCTGAAGAACTTTTAGGTAATTTAAAAAGATTAGGTGAATTAGTTATAAAGCAGTTAAACGATGTGCTAGATAGTTACGTTAATAAAAACTATGATAAGGCAAAAGAAGTGTGGGAAAAAGACGAGCAAGTAGATGACCTTACTTATATTGCTATGGAAAGTGTAATTGATTTTCTCTCTAAAGATAAAAAGAATTTAGACTTTTCAACACATTTAATTTTCGCAACAAAAAATCTTGAAAGAGCTGGAGATCATATAACAAATATTGCTGAGTCAATTTGTTATTTAATTAAAGGCGAGTATCTAAAAGGAAGCAGACCAAAAGGTAAAGTTATTCAGCAATAAAATGAATGGCAAAATATTTATTATTGAGGACGAAACTTCAATAATTCAATTAGTTCAACATAATTTAGAAAAAAATGGTTTTTTAGTTTCATCGTCATTGAATGGCAATGATGGTTTAAAGGAATTAAAAAAATTTCAGCCAGATTTACTTTTATTAGATTGGATGTTACCTGATCTCTCCGGTATTGAAATTTGCAAAAATATTAGAAAAGACAATAGTTTTAAAAATTTACCTGTGATCATGTTAACTGCCAAAGGTGAAGAAGAAGATAAAATTAAAGGGTTAGATAGTGGGGTAGATGATTATTTAACTAAACCTTTCAGTTTCAATGAGCTAATGGCGAGAATTAAAGCAGTTTTAAGAAGATCTAATCCAAATACTGTATCAGATAATTTAAAGTTTGATGACTTAATGTTAGATAGAATTGAAAAAAGAGTTTTTAGAGACGGTCAAGAAATTAAACTTGGGCCAACTGAGTTTAGGTTATTAGAGTTTTTTTTAACAAATCCTAAAAGAGTTTATTCTCGAGATCAAATACTAGAAAGTGTTTGGCCAAATAATATAAATGTCGAAAGCAGAACTATAGATGTTCACATTAGAAGATTAAGGCAATCAGTTAACTTAAAAAATAAAAAAGAATTAATTAGAACAGTTAGATCTTCTGGTTATTCACTTATTTAAGAAAATCTTTTTTACCAAATATATAGCAATCAACATACCAATCAATTCAGCAGCTATATAAAAAGGAGTGTTTAAATAACTTATACCAGTAAACGACTCTGTGAATGTTCTTGCTATTGCTACAGCAGGATTTGCAAAAGATGTTGATGAAGTAAACCAATAACCAGCTGTAATATATAACCCAACAGATGCAGCTACAGTAATTTTACCTGACTTCATGGATCCAAAAATAATAATTATGAGTCCTAATGTTGCTATAATTTCGGATACAAAAATATAGATACCATCTCTTGATTTTGTCGATAATTCAAAAATCTGATGTTCAAAAAAGAAATTAGCTAAAGCAACACCTAATAAACATCCAAGGATCTGAGCTGAAATATAAAAGGGTAGAAGACGTTTTTTTAATTTTCCTGTAATTGTCATAGCAATGCTAACAAATGGATTAAAATGAGCTCCAGAAACATCTGCAAAAACAGTTATTAGCACAAACAATCCAGCTCCAGTTGCTATAGTATTTGCAATTAGCATCACAGCTGTATCATTGGTCAGATTTTCTGCCATTAAACCCGATCCAACTATGATCATTACTAGAAAACAACTTCCAATAAATTCTGAAAGAAAATATCTATTTTTATTTTTCATTTAGCCAATCTTTAATTTTATTACTTATAACATTGAAAGTGTTTCTAATGATTATTTGCTTTTCTTCATCATTTGCATTTTGAAGTTTTGTTACTGGATCATCTATATCCCAATGTATAATTTGGTTTTTATGAGGCCAAATAGGACATACCTCATTATTTGCGTTATTACATACTGTTATTACATGATCCATTTTTATTTCATTTTCGATAAACTTTTTAAAGTTTTTAGAACTATAATTAGTTAGATCATAATTTTTATTTTTTTCTAAAAAACTTCTAATATCAACATTAATTTTTCCAGATGGATTGCTACCAGCACTGAAAGCTTTAAATTTATTTGAGTATTCATTATTAATAATGCTCTCAGCAATAATGCTTCTTGCTGAATTTCCTGTGCATACAAATAAAATATTTTTCATTAAAAAATAATTTTATAAATACCAATCACAAATAATGGAATTTGTAATCCAAAGTTAGTTAAAATAGCCTTATCCTTTAATAACAACCCAGAAATTGTCCATCCAACAACACCAAGACCATGAAAATAAATATTCAGTGGGTAAATATTAAGATTTGTAAGTAAAATGCCAGTTAATACTAAGAATGTACTGATCCACTTTAGATATTTTTTTAAAAATAACATTCAAAACTTATATGAATGTTATGTTAAAGATTTATTACAATAGACTTTTATGTGATTTAATTTTTTTGAAGTTCATAGATAGAAACATAATGTTTCTTCTTAGGGAGAGGGATTATGGTTGGAACTTTAGTCAATCTTGGTTTTATTGATTTATTTCCTACAATTATATTTTTGTCATAATTTTCTAAATCAACCTCAGGATGAGGATTTCCATCATTGATTAATGGCCACGCATCACAAGCTCTATATCCAAATAAAATTAACGGTCTTGAGTTATTCATTTGATTGTGTCCAGACCCATGAACTGATCTACAATGAAAAAATACTACTGTTCCAGCTGTTCCAGTTATGGAAACACTATCTTTAGTTCCTATTTTATTTTTCTTAGTATTTATTTTTCCAACAAAATAATTTTCTTTACTGTGGTGGCTGTACAATTTCTTTTTGTGTGAATTCTTTATTATTTTAAGTGGCCCATTTTTCTCATAGCAATCATCTAAATATATACCAACTGTGATTAAATCATCGTTTGTATGAGGGTAAAAAGCCCAATCTTGGTGCCATCCAATTTCACTTCCTTTTTTCTTATTTGGAAGCTTAAAATTTAATTTACCTAGATGAAATCTTACTGTTCCACCTAATAATTTTTTAGCTATAGATATAATTTTTTTATCTCTAGATAACTCATAGAAAACTTTATGCCTGTTCTGAGGATTATTTAGTCTTAGAATTTCTTTATTTTTTGGAGAACTCGAATTGTAAACAAAATGGTAATTATCATAGGACTGAGTTCCATTTGTACCATTACCTTTTTTTCTTTTTTTTTCTTTTGAAATTACTTCATTAACAATTTTATTAATTTTATTTATCTTTGTTTGAGAAATTAGATTTTCTTTAACAAGAAAGCCATTTTTTTTAAATAAATTTAAATCATTCATATAGTCAGATTATGAAAGAAAATAAATCTTCTTTAAAATAAATACAATGTTTTTTGTGAGATTAAATAAAAGTAATAATTATTTGTTAATCCGAGAATTTAAAAAAATTCCCGGATTAAACCTAATTTTTAATTAACAACCTTTGAAAGATGCAGACATATTTCTAATTAAATTGAAATATAAGTCTTTTCCTGGGTCTAAAGTCGCTCCTAATGGATCAACTACACCGGTTTTAATATTCATGTCTTTTGCAACCGCTTTAATGATATCAGGGTTAAATTGAGGTTCAGAAAATACACAAGCAACTTTATCGTGTTCAATTATCTCTCTGATTTCTGCTAGTTGTTCTGCTCCAGGCATTACATCTGTATTAACAGTAAAAGCACCTAATATATTTACATTAAATCTTTTCTCAAAATACTGATAAGCATCATGGAATACTATTGAAGCAACACTGCTACTTAAATCAGTCATTACATCAATTGTTAGTTTATCGATTTCTTGTAAAGCTTTAGCTAAATTACTTTTATATTTAGCTTCATTTTTAGGATCATTTTCAATTAAATGTTCTGCCATTTCATTTAACATAGCTTTTGCATTAATTGGGTCCAACCAAATGTGTGGATCAAATTCACCATGCGCATGTCCATCATGATCGTCATGTCCGTGGTCGTCATGATCATCCTCTTTTTTACCATGATCGTCATGATCGTGGTCGTGATCATCTTCCTTTTTACCGTGGTCATCATGGTCATGGTCGTGATCATCTTCCTTTTTACCGTGGTCATCATGGTCATGGTCATCTTCTTTTTTACCGTGGTCATCATGTCCGTGATCGTCGTGATCATCTTCTTTCTTACCATGATCGTCATGTCCGTGATCATCATGATCATGTTCGTCAAAAATATTTCTCTCTCTAAATTTTAATACCTGTAATCCTTTAATTTCCATTAATTCAATTTTTTCTGCTTTCTTAGCAATTGAACTCAATGGTTTTTCTAAAAAACTCTCTAAATCTTCACCAACCCAGAATATTAGGTCAGCATTTTGAAGCATTTTTGCGTGTGAAGGTTTCATTGCAAATCCGTGTGGGGATGCATATCCATCAACTATTAAATCAGGTTTAGCAATACCATCCATAAGGTAACTTACTAATGAATGAATTGGCTTGATTGAAGCTACTACTTTAATTTCAGCATTTGCTGATGTAAATGTAGTTAAAAAAGATAATAATGTAAGAATAATAGGTAATTTTTTTAAATTTGTCATAAGTTATTATTTATTAGTTGTTATATTATAACATTATGTAATAATATAACATTAACAAGTCAAGGAATAAATGAGTTCTAATAACAAAACTTTAGTTCAACTAAATAATGCAGGCTTTCGACAAAATGGAAAGTGGTTGGTAGAAGGCGTTTCGTTAAAAGTTGAAAAAGGAAAAATTGTAACTTTAATTGGTCCTAACGGATCAGGAAAAAGTACAACTGCAAAAATTGCCTTAGGGATTTATAAAAATATAGAAGGGAATGTTGAGAAATATACTAACAAGATTGGATATGTTCCTCAAAAAATATCTATAGATTGGACATTGCCTCTCCGTGTTTATGATTTTATGCTTTTAACAGAAAATATTAATGATGATGCAATAGACGAAGCATTGAATTTGACAGGTGTCATTCATTTAAAAAATAAAAATTTAGGAAATTTATCTGGAGGTGAATTCCAAAGAGTTTTAATTGCCAGAGCTATTTCAAAAAAACCTGAATTATTAGTCCTTGATGAGCCTGTACAAGGTGTGGATTATACTGGTGAGATTGCTCTTTATGAATTGATCAAAAAAATCTCAGATACACTTAATTGTGGAATTTTATTAATTTCTCATGATTTACATACTGTTATGACAGCTACGGATCACGTAGTGTGTTTAAATGGCCATGTATGCTGTTCTGGATCACCTTTAGATGTTGCAAGAAATAATGAATATAAAACCCTGTTTGGAGAACAAGCCTCTCAAATTCTATCTGTTTATGAACACAATCATGACCACGTTCATTCAGACGAAGGTCATATAAAGAAAAATTAATATGTTTGATGATTTTTTTATAAGAGCATTAATTGCTGGTATTGGAATTGCATTAGTTACAGGACCTTTAGGTTGTTTTGTAGTCTGGAGAAGGTTATCTTATTTTGGTGATACACTTTCACATTCAGCTTTATTAGGTGTTACATTGGCTTATTCTTTTGAATTAAATATAGCTCTTTCTGTTTTTTTAATCTCATCAGCAGTTGCTTTAATTCTTATTCAGCTACAAAAGAAAACTAATCTTCCTGGTGATGCCTTGCTTGGTCTATTAGCCCATTCATCTTTAGCTGTAGGATTAGTTGTAATAGGTTTTTTAACATTCATTAGATTTGATATAATGGGTTTGTTGTTTGGTGATATATTAGCTGTCACAACTAACGACTTAATTATAATTTGGCTAGGTGGAGCAATTATATTGTTAGTTTTGAAATTAATATGGAAACCTTTATTTGCTTCCACAGTTAATTATGAACTAGCTGAGGCAGAAGGATTAAATCCTGATCGTGCTAAAGCTGCATTTACAATTTTAATGGCAGCAATTATTGCAATTTCAATCAAGATGGTAGGATTGTTGTTAATTACTGGAATGCTTATTATCCCAGCAGCAATGGCCAGAAATATCTCTGATAGTCCCCGAAAGATGGTATTTTTTTCAGTAATTGGAGGTCTATTATCTGTAATAATTGGTTTGTTTTCATCACTTGAGTTTAACACAGCATCTGGTCCTTCAATTATAGCAGCATCTTTGTTCTTATTTATTTTATCTTTATTAAAAATAAAGCAATCCATTCAATTGAAAAACTGATGAGTAATTGATAAAAATTAAAAGATGCAAAAAGAATATATTCTATCCAAAAATCAAAAAATAATTTTTGACCTAATTGATAAATCTGCTGAACCAATGAAGGCTTATGCAATTCTTTTTAATGTCCAAAAAAAAGGAATTAAAGCTCCATTACAAGTATATAGAGCTTTAGATAAGTTAGTTGAAATCGGAAAAATACATAAAATCGAAAGTAGAAATGCCTTTATAGCTTGTCAGAATTCTAGTTGTCAAATTTCCAAAGCTACAGCTTTTTCTATTTGTGAAAGCTGTGAAAAAGTTTCAGAAATTAACAATTCAAAACTTTCAAAATATCTGTCAAATTTTGAAGATGACTCTGGGATGAGATACAGTAAGTATAATTTAGAATTTTTTGGTTTATGCAAGAAATGTAAATCAAAATAATGAGCACTGTATCATTAACTTTAGACGAAATATTTGAGCTAGCTAAAAAAACACTTTTAGCTAATGGATGCGATGATGAAACTGCATCAATTCTTTCAGATTTAATTAGAAATGCAGAAAGAGATGGTTCTGTCTCACATGGTTTGTTTAGATTACCAGCATACGTGACTGGTCTTAAAGGTGGAAAGATAAATGGAAAAGGTAAACCTGAAGTAAAAAAAATATCTCCATCAGTAATTAAAGTTGAAGGAAATAATTGTTTAGCACCTGTTGTATTAAATAAAGGATTACCTGAATTAGCAAAAGCTGCAAAAGAAAATGGTGTAGCTGTGTTAGCAATAAATAACTCACACCATATGGCTGCTATGTGGCCTGAAACGGAGAAATTAGCGGAAGAAGGTTTGGTTGCATTTGCTTGTACATCTTACAAGCCTGCTGTTGCACCTGCTGGAGCTATAAAACCGTTATTTGGAACTAACCCAATTTCGTTTGCTTGGCCACGTCCAGGTAAAACACCAGTTGTTTATGATATGGCAACTGCTTCAATGGCAATGGGAGAAGTTCAAGTTGCTAAAAGAGAAGGGCACAAAGTTCCACTTGGCACTGGTTTAACAAAAGATGGTAAAGAAACAACTGATCCAGGGGAAATTGCTGATGGTGGAGTTTTATTACCCTTTGGTGGTTACAAGGGATCTGCAATTGCAATGATGGTAGAATTAATGGCAGGTGCGTTAGTTGGAGACAATTTTAGTTTTGAAACAGCAGCTAAAGATAATAATGATGGTGGTCCTCCAAGTGGTGGTGAATTTATACTAGCCATTAATCCAGATAAAACATCAGGTACTAATTGGCAAAAGCATGCTGAGGAATTTTTTGAAAAAATGAAATCTATGGGTAAAGTAAGATTACCTGGAGAAAGACGTCATAATAATAGAATGGACACTGGTCCAAGAAATATTAACCAAGAATTAGTAAATAAAATTAAATCTTTAAGCTAAATTAATCTCAATTGGTGTGTGATCAGAAGGCTTTTCTCTTCCACGTGGATCTTTATTAATATTTATATCCTTAATTTGATCAATTATAGAATTTGAAACTAAAAAATGATCAATCCTCATACCGTTATTTTTTTGCCACGCACCTCTCATATAATCCCAAAATGTATATCCTTCTTTATCTTCATAAAAATGTCTGTAGACGTCATTAAAACCAAGATTAATCATTTCTCTAAATTTTTTTCTTATTTCAAGTCGGTATAAAGCATCATCTTCAAAACTTTTAACATTATAAACATCTTCTGCTGAAGGGATAATATTGAAATCACCAGCTAAAATAATATTTGAATTTTTTTTAGATAAAGTTTTTAATTGCTTTATTAATTGATCAAGCCAATCTTTTTTATAATCATATTTTTCAGTATCTACAGGATTACCATTAGGGGTGTAAATGTTTATTAATTGTATATTTTTTTTCTTATGTTCAAATTCAGCTGAAATTATTCTTGATTGTTTTAACTTATCCTTAATTAAATCTGTTTTGACATTTTTTAATTTATTTTTAGATATAATTGCTACACCATTATAACTTTTTTGACCAAATACATGACTTTCATAGTCCATTGATGAAAAATCATCATATGGAAAATTTACATCTTCAGTTTTGATTTCCTGCATCATTAAAATATCAGGTTTATATTTTAATAAATAGCTTTTGATATTTTCAATTCTTGCTCTTACAGAGTTTACATTCCAAGATGAAATGAGCATTAAAGTGAGAAAGAAACTCCACAACCACATGAAGATTTGGTTTGTGGATTAGATATTTTGAATTGTTCACCTATAAGCTCAGAAACATAATCAACTTCAGATCCTTTAAGCAAATCAGCTGAAGTTTTATCAATTAAAATATTTTGATAATTTAAATCATCAGCTTGTTTTGATTTATCAAATGTAAATTCATACTGAAAACCAGAACATCCTCCACCTTTGATAGCGATTCTAAAGAATGATCCTTTGTCTTTTTTTGATAACAAATTATCTATTTGTTTTAACGCTTTATCCGTAAATTTAATTTCTTTAATCATGTCTGAACACTGATATTACTAATATAATACTTAATTATTTAAATTAAAGGATGAAAAAAGACACTTTGTTAGGAGTATTTAAAAGTAAAGGCAGACTTAATAAAGAAGCTAATTCAAAATACAGATCTCCTTTTCAACGTGACAGAGATCGTATAATTCACAGCGCATCATTTAGAAGATTAAAGCATAAAACCCAAGTATTTGTTAACACAGAAGGGGATCATTTTAGAACCAGAATTACCCATTCAATTGAAGTTGCTCAAATAGCAAGATCAATTGCAAAATATCTAAAATTAAATGAAGATTTAGCTGAAACCTTAAGTCTTGCTCATGATTTAGGTCATACTCCATTCGGCCATGCAGGAGAGGATGCTTTAGATGAATGCATGCAAAATTATGGAGGTTTCGATCACAATCTTCAGACACTTAGAATCGTAATGTTTTTAGAGAATAAATATTTTAAATTTGCTGGATTAAATTTAACTCTTGAAACTTTAGAAGGACTTTTAAAACATAATGGACCAGTAGATGATCTAAGCATGATCAATAAATTAATTGGTTTAAAAGTTTTTAAAAATAAGATTAACTTTAATACGTATCCATCATTAGAAGCTCAAATATCAGCAATATCAGACGATATTGCCTATAATAATCATGATATTCAGGATGGAATCAAAGCAAACCTATTTAAACTTGAGGAACTAGTTGAATTAGAATTTTTTAAAGACATTTATCAAAATTATAAAAATAAAATTAATAAAAAAAATTATAAAATTGCTATTTACCAAATCATAAGAGACTCAATAGATATTATGATAAGAGATTTACTAAGTAATACAGAAAAAAATATTAAAAAATTTAAAATTAAGTCATTAAAAGATGTATCAAAATCAAATCAATTAATAGTTTCTTTTTCAGGTAAAATAGAAAATTCAGAACAAGAAATTAGATCATTTTTAAGACATAGAATGTATGACAATAAATCGGTACTTAATAAGAATCAAAGAGGTAAAATGATAATTAAGAAATTATTTAAAATAATTAAATCAAATCCTAGAAAATTTCTTACTAAAGAGCAATTGACTAAAGACAAATATAGAGCTATTTCAGATTTTATATCTGGTATGACAGACAGATACGCAATTAACCTTTATAACGATAATAAATGAATATTTTTGAATTATATTTAGATAAAATTAAATCTATTATTGTTGAACTTAGTAAAAAAAATCAACTTATCGTTCCAGAAAGTTTCAATGGTATTAATGCGGAAATACCGCCTCCAAAATTTGATTGTGATATTTCAACTAATGTTGCAATGGTTTTATCGAAACTAAACAAAACTTCTCCAATAGAATTGGCTGAAAAACTTGCACCTGAAATAAAAAATAGTGATGATCTAATAGAAAACATATCAGTTGCTAAACCTGGTTTTATAAATATTAAATTTAAGCCATCTTTTTGGTCAAACTTTATTAAAGAAATAATTGATAACGCTGAAAAATTTGGAATTAATGAAAAAGAGAAAAAAAATAATTATTTAGTTGAATTTGTATCAGCTAATCCTACAGGACCTTTGCATGTTGGTCATTGTAGAGGAGCTATTTTAGGTGACGTCATATCTAATGTTTTAATATTTAATAAACATAAGGTTACAAAAGAGTATTATGTAAATGATTATGGTAACCAGATTATAAATTTTACAAAATCTGTATATTTTAGAATTAGGGAAGTAAAATTTAACGAAACATTTCCTCAAGATAACCCTGATTTATACCCAGGAGATTACCTTATTGATTTTGCAAAAAATATAATTTCGGATAATTCAGATCTAAATTTTGATGATTATGAGCAAATAAGCGATAAGTTAACAGCTTTATCTATAGAACAGGCGCTACTTTTAATTAAAAAGAATCTTAAGAGTTTAGGAATTAACCACGATAATTTTGTTAGTGAAAAAAGTATTGTTTCAAATAATGAAGTAGAGAGTGTAATAAAATTTTTAGAAAAGAATAAATTTGTATACAAAGGAAAAATTAAAGCTCCAGCTGGTGAAGATGATAAAAACTGGGTAGAAAGAGAACAGTTACTTTTTAAATCTACTGATTTTGGTGACGATAAAGATAGAGCTTTACAAAAGTCAGATGGAACATGGACTTATTTTGCAAGTGATGTTGCTTATCATAAAAATAAAGTAGATCGTAAATTTGATTATTTAATAAATATTCTTGGCGCAGATCATGCTGGTTACATCAAAAGAATTTCATCCTCAGTTGAAGCTTTATCAGGAAAAAAAGATAAATTGATTTGTAAAATTAGTCAGCTTGTAAAATTAATTAAAGATAACAAACCATTTAAGATGTCTAAAAGAAAAGGCGACTACATTACGGTTGATGATTTAATTGAGGAAGTTGGAAAAGATGCAACTAGATTCATCATGCTTAATAGAAGTAGTGATGTGGAATTAGATTTTGATTTTGATGCTGTAAAAGAAAAATCTAAAGATAATCCGTTATATTACGTTCAATATTGTTATGCTAGAATTTCATCTGTCTTTAGACATATTAATAAAGATTTAAATTCAAAAATTGAATTAGATGATTATAGTTTCGAATACTCAAATGATGAGATCAAAATTTTAAAAAAGATTTCAGAATGGCCCAAATGTATTGATGCAGCTAGTTCAAAATTAGAACCACATAGAATACCTGTTTATTTATATGATCTTGCCTCAGAATTTCACTCGTATTGGAATCTTGGTAAACAAAACCCAGAAAAAAGATTTATTAATGATCAAAAAATAGTTTCACCAGATAAATTAATTTTTTTAAAAGCAATATCTAACGTAGTAAAATCAGGAATGGATATAGTTGGTGTAGATACACCAGATAAAATGTAATGCTAAAAGAAATTAAGTATTTAATCTTTATTGTTGTAATTGCTTTATTTATTTTTTTGACTGGTAGATATTATTTTTCAGATGAAAATAAAAAGAAATCATACAGATCTTATAAAAATAACGATGAAAAAATTAAATTATACTCAAAAAATTTACCTGTTTTGGAAAATGATACACAAAATGTAATAGAATACGTTAAGCAAACAAACAAAAAAAAGAAAAAAAAGTTTAATTTTTGGAAACTTTTAGAGAATGATTAAGAATAGAAGAGCTTTTATTGTTGGTTTAAAATCATTAAAATTATCAAAAAAAGAGATAACTTTTTTAAAAAAATATAAACCATGGGGAGTTATTTTATTTTCAAGAAACATAAGTTCAATTGAACAAACTAAAAAATTAACTGATAAAATAAAAAAGATATTTAAAGACAAAAAATACCCAATATTAATTGATCAAGAAGGAGGACGAGTAAATCGATTAGGTAAAATTATTTCATTTGATAATTTGACTTCTGAATATTTTGGCAATTTATTCACAAAAGATAAGAAAAAATTTAATATTATTTATAAATTATTTATTGATAAAACTTCTTATTTGCTTAAATCAATCGGTGTTAACATAAATACCGTTCCTGTTTTAGATCTTAGATTTAAAGGAGCTAGCAACATTATTGGTGATAGGTCTTTTTCAAAAAATAAAAAAAATATCTCTAAAATTGGAGATATTTGTATTGATTATTTTCATGAAAATTCCATCGGAACTGTGATGAAACACATACCAGGGCATGGATTAGCTAGGGTAGATAGTCATAAATTTACTCCTATAGTTACCAAAAACTTAAATTATTTGAATAAAAATGATTTTTTTCCATTCAAGAAAAAACAAAGCTATTTTGCAATGACAGCACACGTAATTTATCGAAGCATTGATAGATTTAATACAGCTACACACTCTAAAAAAATTATAAATTTAATTAGAAAAAAAATTGGCTTTAAAAACATTTTAATTTCAGATGATTTATCAATGAAAAGTTTAAAAGATGATTTAAAAACTAATACTATTAAAACATTTAGTGCAGGTTGTAATATTGCTCTTCATTGTAATGGCAAAATGTCTGAAATGAAGGTAGTTGGTGATAATTCACCAAAGGTTAGTAATTTTATCATAAAAAAAACATCGCTATTTTATAAAATTTTAAGTTAATATCTGAGCATGACTATTTCTGATTCTGCATTATTTAATGTTGATATTAATAATTATAATGGCCCTCTAGATGTTCTTTTAGATTTAGCCAAAGCTCAAAAGGTAGATCTTGAAGAGATATCAATTACAAAGTTAGCAGATCAGTTTCACGATTATATTACAAAAGAAAAAGATTTAAATTTAGAAATTGCGTCAGAATATTTATTAATGGCAACTTGGTTAGCTTATTTAAAATCTAAATTATTACTTCCAGGAACACCAGAAGAAGAATTTAAAGTTCAAGAAGTTGCTGAAAAATTAAAATTACAACTTAAAAAACTAGAATTGATAAGATTGCTTTCTGAACAAATGTTAAAAAGAAAAAGATTAGGAAGAGAAATTCGATCAAGAGGAATGAAAGGAAATATAAGATCTATTTATAGCACAGAATATAATTTAAGTTTATTTGAGCTTCTTAAGTCATACTCAACAATTATTATGACCAAGGACTTTCAAAAAATGAATATTCCTAAATTGCCTGTATTTACTACAGAAGATGGAATTAAAACAATAAGAGAATTTTTCGGTAAATTAATTGATTGGAAGAAATTAGATGATTTAATTCCTCAAAATTTTAAAAGTAATTCAAAATATAAACGTACGGGTAAAGCAGGTATATTTGCTGGATCGTTAGAATTAGTTAAAGAAGGAAATTTAACTATGAAACAAGATAAATTATTTGATGATATTTATGTGAAGGAAAATAATGATTAAAAAAGAAAAGATTACAAAAGATAATATTGTTAAATTTCCATCTAAGTTAACTGATTTAGAAAAAGAAATTGAAGCAGTTATTTTTGCTGCTGCAGAACCATTAGATATTGATACAATTGAAAGCAAAATTACTAAAAAGGGTAGTGTTGCAAAATCATTAGAGAAGTTACAACAAGAATACTCTCAACGTGGTATTAATTTAGTTTGTATTAAAGATAAGTGGTCGTTTAGAACTTCACCTAACTTGTCTAATATCATGTCACAAGAGAAGACAGTAGAAAAGAAACTTTCTAGAGCTGCAGTGGAGACTTTAGCCATAATCGTTTATCACCAACCTGTTACCAGAGCTGAGATTGAGGAGATAAGAGGCGTTGCATTTGGAACAAATACTCTTGAAATATTGATGGAACTCAACTGGGTTAAACCAGGAGGTCGTAAAGATGTACCAGGTAGACCAATTCAATATGTTACAACTGATGAATTTTTAAGTCATTTCAATCTTCAAAAATTATCCGATTTACCAACAATTGATGAATTAGGTGCTGCTGGATTAATTGACAGTTCTAGTGTTGATAATGCAATTTTTGGAACTGGAAAATTCTACAAAGAAAAACAAGAAGAAAAAAAAGAGGATATTTATTCTAATATTGACGAGATGTTAAACAGCACTCTTGATACAGAGGAGAAAGATTAACAAAAAAGTAACTTTTAAATTAAGGATAAAAAGGTTATAAGTTTTTCATGAGCATAGGAATTTGGCAAATAGCAATCGTAGTTATATTAGTAGTCTTATTATTTGGACGAGGTAAAATCTCAAGTCTGATGGGTGATGTAGCTAAAGGTATTAAAAGTTTCAAAAAAGGAATGGCGTCAGATGTTACTGACGATACAGAGCCAAAAAATATATCCGACGAAAATAAAGACTCAGAAAACAAAGATTAAATCACATGCCTACTATTGGTTGGTTTGAGATATTAATTGTTGTTGGTATTGCAATTGTTGTTCTTGGGCCAAAAGATTTTCCAATCATGTTAAAGAAAGCAGGTTCTTGGATAGGGACTGCAAAAAGATATGTGAGCAACATTCAAAATGAGGTTTCTAATTTAGAAATTGATGAAGAAAAAATTGATAATGAAATAAAAAAAGAAACTAAAAAAGATGAGCAATGAAGAAAATGAAGGTGGATTTGTTAGCCATCTAACAGAACTAAGAAAAAGATTAATACATAGTTTTATATTTCTAATAATCTTTTTTGTTATTTGTTATATATTTGCAGAACATATCTATGGTTTTTTAGTTGATCCATTTGCCCAAGCTGTAAAAGATGATGGATCTGATAGAAGACTTATTTTTACTGCCTTACAGGAAACTTTTTTAACATATATTAAGGTATCCTTTTTCACAGCTTTTTTCGTGACCTGTCCATTTATTCTGATGCAAATATGGAAATTTATTGCACCAGGATTATATAAACATGAAAAAGTTGCTATACTTCCATACCTTATCTTAACACCAGTCCTTTTCTTTTTGGGAGGTATGCTTGTTTACTATTTAATAATGCCTCTAGCTATTAAATTCTTTTTATCATTTGAAAGTACAGGGATGTCTACAAGTTTACCAATTCAATTAGAAGCCAAAGTAAATGAATACTTGTCACTTGTTATGAAGCTAATTTTTGCATTTGGAATAAGTTTCCAACTACCTATTGTCTTAAGCTTGTTAGCAAGAATAGGTGTTGTTGATAGTCAATTTTTAAAAGAGAGAAGAAAGTATGTTGTAGTAATTATATTTGCTGCTGCTGCATTACTTACCCCACCAGATCCAATTACTCAAATAGGTTTAGCAATTCCATTATTAATTTTATATGAATTATCAATATTTTCAGTAAAATTTATAGAAAACAAAAATTTAGAAAAAACTGATGCATAATTTAAAAGAAATTAGAAAAGATTTTTCAAAATTTGAAAGAGATCTTGAAAAACGTTCAGTTAAAATTGATTTTAATAATTTAAAAAAGCTTGATGAGTTAAATAGAGATTTAATTCAAAAGAAAGAAAATTTAGAAAAAGAAAAAAAAGATATTTCAAAATCTAAAGATGAAAGTTTATTCAAAAAATCTAAAGAAATATCTGCAGAATTAGAAAAAATTTCTGAACAACAAAAAAATACCAAAACTGAATTAGATAATATTTTATCAAGTATACCAAATATACCTCATCAAGATGTTCCAAATGGAAAAGATGAAAATGATAATGTGGAAGTTTTAAAAGCAGGGAAAGTTCCTGAATTTGATTTTAAACCCAAATCTCATTATGAACTTGGTGAAAATTTAGGCATGCTTGATTTTGATCTTGCAACAAAAACAACTGGATCAAGATTTGTATTTGTTAAAAAAGAATTAGCATTACTAGAACGAGCTTTATCTAATTTTATGCTAGATACTCATATTGTTCAAAATGGTTATCAAGAGATTTCACCTCCGTTGATTGCCTCTGATAATACAATGTATGGAACAGGCCAATTACCAAAATTTGAAAACGATCAATTTGAAATAAAATTTGATGAAGGATCTGATAGAAAATTTTTAATTCCAACTGCTGAAGTAATTTTAACAAACATTGTTAAAGATAAAATTGTAGACCAAAAAGATTTACCAATGAGATTTGTTGCCTCAACCCCATGTTTTAGAAAAGAAGCCGGCAGTTATGGAAAAGACACCAAGGGAATGATTAGACAACACCAATTTTATAAGGTTGAGATGGTTAGTATTGTGGAAAAAGAAAATTGCTTAGAAGAATTAGAGCGAATGACAAACTGCGCAACAGATATTCTGGATAAGCTAGATTTACCTTATAGAAAAGTAATTTTATGTTCAGGTGATATGGGTTTTAGTGCAGAAAAAACTTATGATATTGAAGTGTGGTTACCATCAGAAAACAAGTATCGTGAAATATCATCATGCTCTTCTTGTTCAACATTTCAGGCACAAAGAATGAAATCAAGATATAAAAATAAAAACAAGGAAACTGTTTTTGTTGGAACATTAAATGGAAGTGGTTTAGCTGTGGGTAGAACTTTAATTGCTGTATTAGAAAACTATCAACAAAAAGATGGTTCGATTATTATTCCTAAGGTACTGCGACCGTATATGAATAATTTGGAATTGATTTCAGCTAAATAAAGTTGTTTTAATTACACAGATAGTATAAGTATTCACATAATTTATAAGGAGATTTATGGAAGGCTCAGGAATAGGACAATTTATACCGTTAATTTTAATTTTTGTTATTTTTTATTTTTTCTTAATCAGACCACAGCAAAAAAAAGTTAAAGAGCACAAAGCAATGGTTGAAAGCCTTAAGAGAGGTGACAAGGTTGTTACTTCTGGTGGAATTACAGGTACTGTGGAGAGACTTATAGACAATGATAAAGTTGAAGTAGAAATTGCTGAAAACGTTAAAGTTGAGATAGTTAAATCAACTGGTATTCAAAGTCTTGTTAATACAAATACACAAGAAGTTAAAAAATAATTATTTTTAGTTAAGTGCTTTATTTCTCTAAGTTAAGAATTGTATTTATAACTTTTTTTTCAGTTTTATTTATTTTAATAGCTTCATCAAATCTTTTTAAATTTGATGATAATTTTTTTGATAAAAAAATTAATCTAGGTTTAGATCTTCAGGGTGGATCATATCTTTTACTTGAAATTGATAATGAACCAGTAATTGAACAAAAATTACAAAACCTAACAACAACAATTAGAAATTACTTCAAAGAAAAAAATATTAAAATCAACAATATTAAAATAGATAATCAGAACATTTTTTTTAATGTAACAAATGATGATAAGCAATCTGTCTTAGATGTTTTTAAGGACGAAAATAGTGACCTTAACCCTTATTACCCAAGATTTAAATCACATCAGTTAGAAATTGAAGATACAGGGTTAAATTTAAAAGTTAATTTTTCAAGACAGGGTTTAATTAAACTTAAAACTTCTTCTCAAGATCAAGCTATAGAAATAGTAAGAAGAAGGGTAGATGAGGTTGGAACTAATGAACCCAACATACTTAAAAGAGGAAATAACAGAATTTTAGTAGAGCTTCCTGGATTAGATGATCCAATGAGAATAAAATCATTGCTTGGTAAAACTGCAAACCTTACTTTTCGTTTTGTAACAAATGATGAAAATGATCGTTTTGGTGTTGAAAAGTTAAAATTTGAAAATGACCTAGAAGAAGCCACAGTTAGTAAAAGAATTATAATCAGTGGTGAAAATTTACTCGATGCACAACCAAAAATGGATACTCAAGCTAACCAAACAATTGTTTCATTTACTTTAGATAGAGTAGGTGCAAAGAGGTTTGGTAAGGCAACATCAACTGGTATTGGAAAACAATTAGCAATTGTTTTAGATGGTAAAATTATTAGTGCACCTGTAGTTAGAGATACGATTGCTAGTGGTTCTGGTCAGATAAGTGGTGGCTTTACTTTTCAAACAGCAACTGATCTAGCTTTATTATTAAGATCAGGAGCATTGCCAGCACCATTAGAAATAATTGAAGAAAGAACGGTTGGACCTGATCTTGGACAAGACTCTATCAATGCAGGTATGATTGCTTTGGCAATAGGTTTTATGTTGGTGATAATTTTTATGTTCGTAAAATATAAAATTTTTGGATTAATTACCAATGTAACACTAATAGTTAATTTGTTTATTCTTTTGGGTGTTTTAACTTTATTTGAAGCAACTTTAACATTGCCCGGTATTGCAGGAATTATTCTAACTGTAGGTATGGCAGTTGATGCAAATGTTTTAATTTTTGAGAGGATTAAAGAAGAACTAAAAGACGAGACTAATAATATTTTGGCTTTTGATGGCGGTTATACTAAATCGAGAACAGCAATTTTAGATGCTAATATTACCACATTACTAGCAGCAATTATTTTGTTTTTCATGGGTTCAGGTCCAGTAAAAGGTTTTGCTGTAACTTTAGGAGTTGGAATATTTACAACACTATTTTCAGTCTATTTCATAGCAAGATTGTTCACTAGTATTTATGTATCAAGAAATAAAGATAAGGAAAAATTAATCTAATGATTGCTTTTAATAAATATTATAATCACTTTAATCTACTTTCATCAGTTTTAATTGTTGTTTCACTATTACTGTTAATATTTAAAGGTCTTAATTTTGGTATAGACTTTAAAGGTGGTACATTAATTGAATTAAGAGCATCAGATTCAAAAATAAATGTTAGTTCATTAAGAGATAGATTTAATCAAATGGATTTAGGAGATGTCTCAGTGAAGAAATTTGGCAATGATACAGATTTTTTAGTTAAATTTGAAAATAAAGATAATAAAAAGAATATTATTGAAGAAATTAAGACTAATTTGGATAAATCTTTTGGAAATAGCTATGATTTTAGAAGGGTAGAGAATGTTGGGCCAAAAGTAAGTGCTGAATTACTAAAATCAGGAGTTATAGCAATATCTTTGTCTTTAGCATTAATGTTAATTTATATTTGGATAAGATTTGAATGGCAATTTAGTTTGGGTGCTATTCTAGCTTTGTTTCATGATGTTATTGTAACTTTAGGAGTGTTCTCACTATTTAGTTTAGAAATAAACTTATCAATAATTGCAGCTGTGTTAACAATAGTTGGATATTCAATGAATGACACTGTGGTTATTTTTGACCGTGTGCGTGAAAATTTAAGAAAATATTCAGATATAAAAATTTTTGAATTAACAAATATTTCAATTAATGAAACGTTATCAAGAACTATAATAACTTCTGTAACTACTTTACTAGCTTTATTAGCAATTTATTTTTTTGGTGGAGAAATATTAAAAGGATTTTCATTAGCAATGATACTTGGTGTTGTTTTTGGAACTTATTCTTCTATTTATATTGCCAACACTGTTTTAGTTAGACTAAGAGTTTCACAAAAAACTGTTCTTAGAGAAGACGATCAAAAATAAATTAAAATATATTTTGTGCAGCTACCATTGAAAGTAGCATAGGTAAAGATAACAAAGTATTTGTTCTTGAGAATAGCATTGCAGTTTTAGCTGATTTAGCTTTTGTATCTGGATCACTCTCAACTATTCCTAAAGCCCTTTTTTGATTTGGCCAAATTACGAACCACACATTAAATGCCATTATAATTCCTAACCACATTCCAATTCCAATTGCAGTATGTTTTGGAACACCTGAACCAATGCTTAAAGTCATTGCATCATGAAGATATCCATTAAGAAGAGCAAGAATTAAACCTGAAAGAACAGTTAATGCAGCAGCCCACCTAAAGTAAAATAATGCAGCTGGTGCTATTACTTTACCAATAGCTGGTTTTTGTTCATCTGGAATTTTTCCCATATTTGGAATTTGAACAAAATTGAAATACCAAAGTAATCCAATCCACATAATTGCAACAATTACATGTATGTATCTAAATAACCAGCTCCAGAATAGTGTATCAAAAGCAATTCCGTCGTTTAAATAAAATAATCCTAAAAACAAAATAATTGCTAACGCAAGTGATGCGTGGACTGTTTTTGATAATGATGACAATAAACTGCTCATGATTCTTAATAACTATACACTAATTTTTGAATATTTTTAAGTTGTTAAATTTAAGCTAAAAGAGGTTTTAAAAATTGACCAGTATAACTTTCCTTAACTTTACATACTTCTTCAGGTTTTCCTTCGGCGACAATATTACCACCCTTTACACCACCTTCAGGTCCCATATCTACAATGTAGTCGGCTGTTTTAATAACATCTAGATTATGTTCAATGACAACTACTGTATTCCCAAGTTTTACAAATGTATGAAGTATTTCTAAAAGTTTTTTAATATCATGTTGATGTAAACCTGTAGTTGGTTCATCCAATATATACATTGTTCTTCCCGTCGATCTTTTTGAAAGTTCCTTTGCGAGCTTAATTCGTTGTGCTTCACCTCCAGATAGCGTAGTTGCTTGCTGACCAATTTTTATATAACCCAATCCAACTTTTTTAAGAGTTAATAGTTTTGTTTTTATATTAGATATATTCTCAAAATACTCACATCCTTCATCAACTGACATATCCAAAACATCAGCAATACTTTTTCCTTTAAATTTAATTTCTAAAGTTTCTCTATTGTACCTGGTACCCTTGCATTCATCGCACTGTATATAAACATCGGGTAAGAAATGCATTTCATATGTGATTACGCCATCACCCTCACAAGCCTCACATCTACCTCCTTTAACATTGAAAGAAAATCTTCCTGGTTTATACCCTCTTGTTTTGGACTCTGGCAGGCTTGTAAACCAATCTCTAATAGGCCCAAAGGCACCTGTATATGTTGCTGGATTTGATCTTGGCGTTCTACCAATAGGAGATTGATCAATATCAATTATTTTATCTATCAATTCTACACCCTTATAACCTTTAAATGATTTAGGTGCTTTTCTTGCTTTATTATTTAAAGTTAAATTTAAAGCATGAAAGAGTGTTTGTAATATTAAAGTAGACTTACCACTACCCGATACACCAGTAACACAGGTAAAAGTACCAGTTGGAATTTTAAGATTTACATTATTTAAATTATTTCCACTTGCACCATTGATCTCTACAAATCTTCCATTTTTAGCTAAACGTCGTGATTTTGGAATTTCAATTGTTTTTTTATTAGCAAGATACTGTCCAGTAATACTATTTTTATCTTTTTTAATTTCTTCATATGATCCTTGCGCTGTTATCTCACCACCATTACTTCCGGCTTCAGGACCAAGATCAATAATATGATCTGCATTTTCCATTGTCTCGGTGTCATGCTCAACAACAATGACTGTATTGCCAAGATCTCGCAATCTTTTTAAAGCATTAATAAGCTTAACATTATCTTTTTGATGTAATCCAATTGATGGTTCATCCAAAACATATAAAACACCTGTTAAACCAGATCCGATTTGTGAAGCTAATCTTATTCTTTGCGCTTCACCACCTGATAATGTTCCAGATTCTCTAGATAATGTTAAATAATCTAAACCAACGTTTAAAAGAAAATTTAATCTTTCATTTATTTCTTTTAAAACATGTTCAGCAATTTTGAATTGTCTTTTATCAAGATTATTTTCTAAATTTTTAAACCATTCTGCTGCATCTAAAATAGATTTTTTTGTTACTTCACTAATATTAAGATCATTGATTTTAACACATAATGCCTCTTCTTTTAATCTGTCACCATTACACGCTTCACATGCTGTATCAGATTGATATTCAGCAATAGCTTCTCTTTTCCATTCACTATCAGATTCTAAAAATCTCCTTTCAAGATTATTAATTACACCTTCAAAAGTTTTTTTATAAGAATATTTCTCGTAACCATCATCATAATTAAATTTGATTTCATCTTCATCAGAACCATAAAGAATAATATCTTTGATTTTTTTGGGTAATTTTTTCCATTTTTCATCTAAAGAAAAACCATAATGTTTTGCTAAAGATGCTAAGGTTTGAGCATAATATAATGTTGTTGATTTTGACCAAGGTTCAATCGCTCCATCAGCTAAACTTTTCCTTTCATCAGGTACGACTAAATTTGGATCGACATTTAATTTCATCCCAATTCCTTCACACTCTTCACAAGCACCATAAGGACTGTTAAATGAAAAAAGCCTTGGTTCAATTTCTTCAATTGTAAAGCCGCTTTCAGGACAAGCAAATTTTGTAGAGTAAATTAATTTTTCAATTTTTCTAAATTTTTGAGGAAGTGTCTCATCTTCATATTCTACAAAAACTAAACCGTTTGCTAAATTTACAGCTGTTTCAATACTTTCAGCTAACCTGTTACCAAGTTTTGAATTTAAAACTATTCTATCGACTAATACTGAAATATCATGTTTAAGTTTTTTATCTAGATTAGGTGATTTTTCAATATCATATAAAACATTATCAATTTTAATTTTTCTAAAACCTCTTCTTTTGTAACTTAAAATATCTTTTTTATATTCACCTTTACGACCTCTCACCACTGGTGCATAGATATATATTGTTGATTTTTTTGGTAATTTTTTAACTAAATCTACTATTTGTGTAATTGTTTGAGATGTTATGGGTTTACCTGTAAATGGTGAGTAGGGGATTCCTGCTCTAGCGTATAATACCCTCATGTAATCATAAATTTCTGTTACAGTTGCAACAGTAGATCTTGGATTTTTTGATGTATTTTTTTGTTCTATTGCAATAGCTGGACTTAACCCTTCAATTAAATCAACATTCGGTTTTTTCATTTTATCTAAAAATTGACGAGCATAGGCAGATAAACTCTCCACATATCTTCTTTGACCTTCTGCGTAGATAGTATCGAAAGCTAAAGATGATTTTCCTGATCCTGATAGACCCGTTATGACCACAAATTTGTCTTTTGGAATCTCTACAGTAACATTCTTCAAATTATGTTCTTTAGCGCCCTTAATAACTATCTTTTTCATCATAATTTTAGTTGCTTTGAGTTAATAAAATTAATATTCAGAGGAATTGTGATATAATTCTAATTAACTAATTTAACAAATATTAAATATTATGGCTGGAAGTTTAAATAAAGTATTATTAATTGGTCGTTTGGGCGCAGATCCTGAAATTAAGCAAATGGTAAATGGCAAAAGTGTTGCCAGATTAAGCCTTGCAACAAGTCAATCTTGGAAAGACAAAAACACAGGTGAAAGAAAAGAGAAAACGGAGTGGCACCGTGTAGTTGTATTTAACGAAGGTTTAGTAAATGTTGTTCAACAATATTTAAAAAAAGGTGCTCAAGTCTATGTTGAGGGACAACTTACGACAAGAAAATGGAAAGATGAACAATCGGGACAAGACAAATACTCAACTGAAATAGTTATACAAGGATATAACTCTTCACTGACAATGTTGGGAGGAGGAAATTCTAGTGGCGGAATTCAAAATGACACAACTCAACAAAATAATATTGAGGATTCTTCACAAGTGTCAGATATGGATGATGAAATTCCATTTTAACTTCTATGAAAAATACCGAAGAGTTTAAAGATAAAAATATAAAATTAATCTCAATGCATGATGAGATGAGCTCATCATATCTTTCTTATGCAATGAGCGTAATTGTAAGTCGTGCTCTTCCTGATGTTAGAGATGGATTAAAACCAGTTCATAGAAGAATTTTATATGCAATGTACAAAGGCGGATATGATTGGTCTAAACAATTTAGAAAATCTGCAAGAATAGTTGGAGATGTTATTGGTAAATATCACCCGCATGGTGATCAATCTGTTTATGATGCTTTAGTAAGAATGGTACAGGATTTCTCCATGAGTTTACCGTTAATTCAAGGCCAAGGAAATTTTGGTTCTATTGATGGTGATCCAGCTGCAGCAATGAGATATACGGAAACTCGCTTGTCGAAAGTTTCTCAATATTTAATTGATGATATTGAAAAAAATACAATTACTTTCAAAAGCAATTATGATGAAACTGAGAAAGAACCTAGTGTTTTACCAGCACAGTTTCCAAATTTATTAGTAAATGGAGCTGGCGGTATCGCTGTTGGTATGGCAACAAGTATACCTCCACATAACTTAGGTGAAATTATAGATGGCACCTTAGCCTTAATAGATAACAAAGATATTAAAATTAAAGAATTAATGAAACATATACCCGGTCCAGATTTTCCAACAGGTGGTGTAATTATAGGTAAAGATATAATTAAACAAGGATATAACAATGGCAGAGGGTCCTTTAAGATAAGGGGTGAAATTTCAATTGAGCAACAAAAAAACGGACGTGAAAGACTTGTAATAACTTCTATACCGTATCAAGTAAACAAATCTGTTTTAAACGAAAGGATTGCTCAATTAGTAAGAGAAAAAAAGATTGAAGGAATAAGAGATATTAGAGACGAGTCTAACAGAGAAGGTATTAGGGTAGCAATAGATTTAAGAAATGGTGTAGAACCAGAAACTATAAAGAGACAATTATATAAAAATACTCAAATAGAGAGTTCATTTGGTTTTAATACTTTAGCCATTGTTGAGGGAAAACCTCAAACTTGCACACTAAAAGATTTTTTATCTAATTTTTTAACTTTTAGAGAAGATGTTGTAATTAAAAAAACTAAATTTGATCTTCAAAAAGCAGAGGAAAGAGCTCATATATTAATAGGATTATCGGTTTCAGTTGAAAATTTAGATAAAATAATAAAAATTATTCGATCATCTAAAACACCCGATGATGCTAAAGTATCAATTTTAAAAACCAAATGGAAAATAAATAAATCACAAAAATTAATTTCTTTAGTAGAGGGAAAAAAGGGCAAAAATCTTTATTCTTTATCTGAACCACAAGTTTTAGCTATTTTAGAATTAAGACTTCAAAAATTAACTGCATTAGGAATAAATGAAATCGAAGTTGAAATTAAAAAACTAGCTGAACTAATCACTAAATATAAAAAGATTATTTCATCAAAAAAAGAACTTTTAAAAGTAATCAGTGAAGAGTTAAAAAATATTAAAGAGAAATTTGCTATTCCAAGAAGAACTAAAATTATAGATGCTGTTTTAAATTACGATATTGAAGAAACTATTCAAAAACAATCTGTAATAATTACAGTTACATTACAAGGATACATAAAAAGAGGTTCTTTAGATGGAGTAAAAAAACAAAAAAGAGGTGGTAAGGGAAAATCAGGCATAACAACTAGAGATCAAGACTCTGTTGTTCAAACATTATCCGTAAATACTCATACTTCAGTACTCTTCTTTTCTACCGAGGGTTTAGTTTACAAGATCAAAGCATGGAAAATCCCAGAGGGTTCATCATCATCTAAAGGAAAGTCTTTATTTAATATTTTACCTTTAAAGAGTCACCAAGCAATAAGCTCAATTATGCCAATGCCAGAAGATGAAACTGATCTAAAAAATTATCAAATTATATTTTCTACTGCTCAAGGCAAAGTAAGAAAAAATAGTTTAGAAGACTTTTCATCAATTAATGCATCTGGAAAAATTGCGATGAAATTAGATAACAATGATAAAATTGTTGGTGTTAAAATTTGTAAAGATGATCAGGATGTAATTTTAAGCACAAAATTTGGAAAATGTATTAGATTTGAAGCCAAAAAGTTAAGAGTTTTTAAAGGTAGATCTTCTAAAGGAATTAAAGGTATAGAGTTAGCACCTAATGATCAAATAGTATCTTTATCAGTTATCGATAATGATAAAATTAATAAAAATGGAAAAAAATCAAAAGATGAAAAATCTGAATTAAAAGCAAGAGAAAAATTTGTTTTATCAATAAGTGAGAATGGTTATGGTAAGAAAACCTCACATACAGATTACAGAGTTACTAACAGAGGTGGAAAAGGTATCATAGGAATAGTAAATTCACCAAGAAATGGAAATATTACCTCATCCTTTCCTGTTTTTGAAGGTGATGAAATTTTAATATCTACCAATAAAGGTAGAGTTATAAGAGTTGCTGTTAAAGAAATTAGAACAGCGGGTAGAAACACTCAAGGAGTTAGAATAATTAAGTTATCAGGAGAAGAAAAAGTTGTTTCAGCTATTAAAATTGATGATAATTTAATTTAATGAGTAAAATTGCAATTTATCCTGGAACATTTGATCCAATCACTTTTGGACATATAGATGTAATAAAAAAATCATTAAAATTGTTTGATAAAATAGTAGTAGGTGTTTCAGATGAAAGTAACAAAAATTATTTATTTAGTTCTGAGGAAAGAATAGAAATAGTAAATAAAGCCTTATTTAAAGATCTAAAATTAAATAGAAAAAAAATAAAAGTAGTATCATTTGGTTCTTTAACAACTGATTTATGTAAAAAATATAAATCAAACATTATTCTAAGAGGTTTAAGAGCTGTATCTGATTTTGAATATGAATTTCAGTTAGCTGGTATGAATAGAAAATTGAACCAAAACATAGAAACAATTTTTTTAATGTCTGATGTAGAAAATCAAATAATCTCATCAAAATTTGTTAAGGAGATAGTTAAATTAAAAGGTGATATAAAAAAATTTACTACAAAAAGTACAATTAAATCTTTAAAAGAAAAATATGAATAAAATTTTTATTAAAATACTTATTTTGTTTTTTTTAATTACCAATCAATCAATAGCTGAGGAGAATATAATGATATTAAAATTAAAAGATGGTGACGTTAAAATTGAATTGTTTGAAGATGTTGCGCCAAATCATGTTAAAAGAATTAAGGAATTAGCAAATAGTGGTAAATACGATAACGTTGTTTTTCACAGAGTTATCGATGGATTTATGGCTCAAACTGGTGATGTAAAATTTGGAAATTCAGAATCTAAAGATTTTGATCTTAGAAGAGCTGGAATGGGTGGATCAGATTTTCCTGACTTAAAACAAGAATTCAATAGTCTACCACATGATAGAGGAACTTTATCAATGGCAAGAGCTCAAGATCCAAATAGTGCAAATAGTCAATTTTTTATTTGTTTTCAACCAGCTCCTTTTTTAGATCGACAATATACAGTTTTTGGAAAAGTGATCGAGGGAATGGAATTTGTTGATAAAATAAAAAGAGGTGATCAAAACAATAACGGTGCTGTAACTGATCCAGATAAGATTATTAGTTTTAAATCTCAATAAATTTTTTAATGGCATTAAAAAAATTTGCCTTTAACGTTTTAAAAAAAGATAAATTTGCACGATGTGGCTTAATTGAGACGCATCGTGGTAATATACAAACCCCAGCTTTTATGCCTGTAGGAACTCAGGCAACTGTTAAAGCCTGTACAATAGATGATATTAAAAAAACAGGTTCTGAAATAATACTTTCAAATACTTATCATTTAATGATCCGCCCTGGTGTTGAAAGAATTGAATCAGCTGGTGGACTTCATAATTTTATGAATTGCGATTTACCTATTTTAACTGACTCTGGTGGTTTTCAAGTAATGTCTCTCTCAAAATTGAATAAAATTGATAGAGAGAAGGGTGCTATATTTAATTCTCATGTTGACGGTAAAAAATTTTATTTAAGTCCAGAGGAGAGCATCAGAATACAATTAGGTTTAAATTCAGATATTGTAATGATTATGGATGAATGCCCAAAAAAAACTGATGATTATGATGTTATTCAAAAATCTATGGATCTTTCACTTTATTGGGCTGAAAGATCTAAAAAAGCTTTTGGAAACAATCCTCATAAAGCTTTATTTGGAATTGTACAAGGAGGTTTATTTAAAGATTTAAGAGTTAAATCACTTGAAGAATTAGTTAAAATTGGTTTTGATGGTTATGCTATTGGAGGATTAGCAGTTGGAGAGACACAAAATGAAATGTTTAATGTTTTAGATGATATCAAAGAATATTTACCTATAGAAAAACCTCACTATTTAATGGGTGTTGGAACGCCATCAGATATTTTAGGCGCTGTTAAAAGAGGTATAGATATGTTTGATTGTGTGCTACCTACCAGATCTGGAAGAACAGGTTTAGCATTTACATGGAACGGAAGGGTAAATATTAAAAATAATAAGTATCAAAATGATAATACACCACTTGATCCTAGCTGTGAAAATCTTAACTTAAATAAATATTCAAAAAATTATCTAAATCATTTATTCAATACTAATGAAATATTAGCTTCAATGCTATTGACGCTTCATAATATTAATTTTTATCAAGAATTAATGTCACAAATTAGAAAAAATATTAATTCTGGCACATTTGATGACTTTTATAATAAATACATTGACAAGTTGTAGATAGAGTAACTGTGCCATTTTGTATGAGTAATTAAGTCAAATTCCCTAATATAACAACCTTAATTGATCAAAACTTTTAAATTCAACGAATTGAAAAATAAAAATTTATCTGTATACAAACAATATTCATTTAAAAAAAAATGAATCAATTTTGTGGGCCGTTAGCTCAGTTGGTAGAGCAATTCCCTTTTAAGGAATGGGTCGATGGTTCGAGTCCATCACGGCTCACCATTAATTGATTTAACTTATTTCAATTGGTGGGTAGTCTAAAATAACTTCATTCATTTTTTCATTAAGATCTTTAATTCTGTTATCTGAGGAAGGGTGTGTGCTCATAAATTCAGGAGGTTCTTTTCCTTTGTTTAACTCTTTCATTCTTTCCCAGATCTTTACTGTTTCACGAATGTCATATCCAGATAAAGATGAAAAAATCATACCTAAATAATCAGCTTCACTTTCTTGTTTTCTGTTAAAAGGATTTAATAAGCCTATCTGAGTTATTAAACCTACAGTATTCATTCCTGTAGTTCTATTTACTTGAGATAGCTTTCCACCACTAAAAATGTCAATTAATTGAGCACTTGTATTAACAAGAGTTGCTCTACTTGCTCTTTCAACAGAATGTTTTGCAACAGCATGAGCTATTTCATGTCCCATTACAGCAGCCAATCCGTCTGTATTTTTAGTTGCCTCTAGTATACCTGTATAAACTGCTATCTTGCCTCCAGGCATACACCATGCGTTTCTTACTTTTTTCCTATCAATTAAAATATATTCCCACTCGAAATTTAAAGTTGGATCTTCTAACCCAGCCCTATAAAAATACTCCGAAATTGAGTTTTCCATTTTTTTCCCAATTTCTTTGATTTCATTAAGAGTTTTTATGTCATCACTCATTTTTTCTTTTTCTTTTATTTTCTCATAAATTGCAGCTGCTTGAGCATTAAGTTTTGCCTCAGAGACAATTTTTAATTGTTTTCTGTCAGTTATTGGGGCAGTTGTACAAGATGATAATAATAAACTACCACATCCACAGCCCATATAAGATAAGAATTTTCTTCTATTCATAATTAAAAAATTTGATAATAGTAGTTTAACATGAATCTAAACAATAAAATATTAATAGTATTATTTATTATTTCAATATTGTTTGTTGTTTACGCAAGTTATAGTTAATTTATGGCCAAAAAAAGTAATAAAAAATCATTTTCTTTAACTCTTAGAAATTATTTTATTACAGGTGTTGTTGTTTTAATACCGATAGGTTTTACTTTATATTTAACTAAAATTTTAATTGGAATATCTTCAAACTTAATTCCAAAAAATATTAATCCAAATAGTTATTTACCTTTCAATATTCCTGGTGTTGAAATTGTAATTTCAATTTTACTCATCACTATAGTTGGCGGCCTGTCTTTATCATTTTTTGGAAGAAGAATTCTAAAATTAATTGATGATTTGTTTAAAAGAATTCCTTTTTTAAGGACAGTTTATTCAGCAATTGTTCAAATGACTGAAACTTTTTCAAAAAAAGATGATGGTAAAAAGAGTGTTGTTCTAATTGAATATCCCAGAAAAGGAGTTTGGGCAGTGGGATTTGCAACAAAAGAAAATAAAGGAGAAATGGTAGAAAGAACAGGAAAAAATTTAATTAATGTTTTTGTTCCAACAACACCAAATCCAACCAGTGGTTTTTTATTAATGTTCCCAGTTGAGGATGTTATATATTTAAATATGTCTTTCGAAGAAGCTTCAAAATTCATAGTATCAGCAGGTACATCAACTAAAAAATCTTAGACAATATCATTAATTATATCAGCTCTATCGTACAATTTTATCAAAGGTTTGAATTTACTTATATCTTCATTTGATTTTTCTATTCTTCTCATTTCTTTTTCAGCTAATAAGAAAAGATCACTATTCTGAATTGGATCTGCTAATTTAAAATTTTTTATACCACTTTGTTTAAATCCCAAAATATCCCCAAACCCACGTAATTTCATATCTTCTTCAGATATTAAGAAACCATCATTTGTGTTTTTTAAAATTTTTATTCTTTTTTTTGCATTTTCGCTCAGATTTGATTTAAACATTAATATGCATGTAGAGTCTTTATCTCCACGACCAACTCTACCTCTTA
The DNA here is from genome assembly GCA_902594405.1 of uncultured Pelagibacteraceae bacterium. GTDB lineage: Bacteria > Pseudomonadota > Alphaproteobacteria > Pelagibacterales > Pelagibacteraceae > Pelagibacter. The sequence continues at coordinate 258,464 of CACJMB010000001.1, forward strand.
ATTGATGAAGCTGAGATAAACCAAATTTGTTAGCATTTTCAATTATAATTGTATTTGCATTTGGAAAATCTATCCCAACCTCAATAATCGTTGTAGAAACCAAAATCTTAAATTTATTATTTAAAAAATTGTTTAGTATTTTATTTTTTTCATCTACATCAGTTTTTCCATGAAGCAAACAAACTTGATTTGGAAACTTGGTTTCTAAATATTCATACTTTTTTACAGCAGATGAGTGATCCAATTTTTTTGATTCTTCAATTAATGGACAAACCCAAAAAATTTGATTTCCTAAGTTAATTTCTTTTTTTATAAATTTTAAAACATCTTCAATTTTAACCTCTAATTTACTATATGTTTTTATTGGTTTCCTATTTTTAGGTTTTTCTCTAATTATTGAAATATCCATATCACCATAAATTGTCATTGTTAGAGTTCTGGGTATAGGTGTTGCAGTCATTAATAATACGTCACAATTTGATCCACCTTTGTCCGACAATTTTTTTCTTTGATTCACTCCAAACTTATGTTGTTCATCTATAATTATTAATCCTAATTTTTTGAAAATTACTTTTTTTTGAAAAATAGCGTGTGTACCAAAAATAATATCAATTTTATTATTTTCTAATCTTTGAAGTATTTCTTTTTTAATCTTATATTCTGATTTTCCAGAAATAAGAGCTATAGTTATATTTTTAGGAAATATTTTTTTCGCAAGCATAAAATGTTGTCTTGCTAGAATTTCCGTAGGAGCCATAAAAGCAACCTGGAAACCAGAATTTATAGTATTAATTGCTGCTAAAAGAGACACTATTGTTTTTCCACTACCAACGTCTCCTTGTAAAAGTCTAAACATTTTATTTGTTGAACTTAAATCTTTATTTATTTCGTTAAGTGATTTTTGTTGATCATCGGTAAGACAAAAATCCAATTTATCAATTAAAGAATTTTGTTTATTTATATTAATTATTTTATTTTTTTTCTTAATTCTTTTTATTTTTTTTCTTATTTCTGAATTAACTAGAAATGTTGAAAATATTTCATCAAAAGCAAGTCTTTGATAAAAATTTGATTTATAATTTCCAATGTTTTCAGGTTTGTGCAGTTCTCTAATTGAGCTATTCCAACTTATATTTTTAAATTTAGACAAAATACTTTCAGAGTGCCATTCATTAAAAACTGGTAAATTATTGATTATTTGATTTAAAATTTTATTATATATTTTTTCAGAAATACCTTCAGTTAAAGAGTATTTATTATGAGTTTGCTTGATTAAAGAAGAATCCTCCGAAACATATTTTGGATTTGTAATTTGGTATTTATTCCTAAAATAACCTATTTTGCCACTAACAGTTATTTCTTTTCCTAATGGAAGTATTTTTTTTATGTATCCTTCATAACTATTAAAAAAAATACAATCTATTTCTCCAGTTTCATCACTACATAAAACTCTATTTGGTAATTTTCTTACTCGTGGGAAGTTATACTTTTGTGGAATTATAGTTACTGTTTGTATTTCACCAATTTTTAAATCCCTTATTTTTGATGACAAACTTCTATCTGTATACGATTTTGGAAGTTTCCATAGTAAATCAAATAAATTATTAATATTTTTTTTCTTTAATAAATTTTTTGTTTTAGTTCCTACACCTTTTAAAGAACTTAAATCTGACAATAAATACTCATAATTTGTTTTATTATTCATTAACTACTAATATATTCTAATTATTATGATCAACATAGATGAATTAAAAAAAAAAATTATTTACCGATCTAATTATAGAGGCACAAAAGAAATGGATAATCTTTTGGGTGCATTTACAAAAAAATATATAAATAATTTAAATGAAAATGATCTTCTTGATTTAGAAAAACTACTGAATATTGATGACACAAATTTGTATAATTTTTACAATGGTTTTAAAACTGATTTTGAATTTGAAAATAATAATATCAATTTCTTATATAAAAATTTTAATTATAGACAAAAATGATGGCGGAGAGACTGGGATTCGAACCCAGGAAAGAGTTGCCCCTTTGCCGGTTTTCAAGACCGGTGCTTTCAACCGCTCAGCCATCTCTCCGTGAGCAAGGTTTTATAATTATAATTATTTAATTCAACCATAAAATAGTCTAATAAACTTATTAATTACAAGCATCATGCTTTCCTATGAATAAAGAATTTAATAAAGGCTTATTACTTGCTGGGTTTGGATCTTTTTGGTGGGGATTTTTTGGTGTAATTTATTTTAAACATATCGCTTATATTGGGCATATTGAATTAGTAGTTCATAGATGTTTGTGGACAGCGTTTACTTTAATTCTGACTACTTTTTTTTTCTCTAAATGGAATGTTTTTTTTAAAATTGTTAAAAATAAATCAAATTTATTTTATTTATTTATTTCAGGATTTTTAATTTTTATAAACTGGGGTGTATGGATATATGCTGTAGCAACAAATAGAATTATAGATGCAAGTTTTGGGTATTTTATAATGCCTATTTTAAGCGTTATGCTTGGCTATCTTTTTTTTAAAGAAAAACTTAATAAAAAAAGAATCTTTTCAATTCTCTTAGTTGTTCTATCAATTCTTTTTTTAATAATAGTAAGTATTAAATCATTGCCTTGGGTTGGTTTAATTGTTGCTTTAAGTTGGGGGTTTTACAATTTAGTTAGAAAAAAAATTAATGTTGATACTGATGTAGGCCTTCTTATAGAGAGTTTATTTATATTACCATTTGCACTGTTAGTTTTTTATTTGATAGCAAGCAAAGGATACAATGATTTTCAATTATCTGATCCTTCGATGATGTTATTTATTTATCTTGCTGGACCAATGACCGTTATACCTTTATTTTTATATGTTAGGGGAGTTGAACTCTGTGGTTTAGGGCCGACAGGTATGATATTTTATATAACTCCTACTTTTCAGTTTTTATTGGGTTATTTTTATTACAACGAGCCTTTTTCAATAACAAAATTAGTTAGTTTTATTTTTATTTGGATTGCTGTAATTATATATTTGAAGGATTTACATGAAACTAATTAATTTTTTTTTATTTTTTATTTTTATTTCTATTAATTTATCATTTGCTGATATCAATAAAGAATTTGAAAATTGGAAATTAAATTTCAAAAAAATAGCTTTAGAAAACAATATTTCAGAAAAAACGTTTGATAGAGTTATGTCCGACACTAAATTTTTATCAGATGTAATAAAATATGACAGGTATCAACCTGAATTTTATGAGGATACTAAAACTTATATATCAAAAAGAACATCTTCAAAAAAAGTTGCGTTAGGAAAAAAATTCTATGAAAAAAATTCAACGTTAATAAATAATGTTGAAAACGAATTTAATATAGAGAGAGAGTTGCTATTAGCTCTAATGGGAATAGAAACTAATTTTGGAACGTATGTTGGTAAAATGGATATTTTATCCTCTTTGGCAACTTTAAGTTTTGATAAAAGAAGATCAGAATTTTTTACAAATGAATTATTAATACTTTTGCGATTAATAGAAAAAGATCAAATAGATTATAAAACGTTATATGGTTCTTGGGCAGGTGCTTTTGGTTTTTTTCAATTTATGCCATCAACAATGAAAAATTATGCTATTGACCATGATGGCAACGGATATATAGATTTAAAAAATAATAATGATGCTTATGCTTCCGCATCTAATTATTTAAATCAAATAGGCTGGAAAAGTGAAAATCCTTGTTTTTATAGAATTGATTTATCAGATAATATACCAGGTAAATATTTAAACATTTCCGCAAAAAAACTTCACGATAAAAAAAAATTAAAATATTTTAGAAAATTTATTAAAAATAATGATCAAATAGATAATAAGTACAACTCTTTAAAGGTAGCCATTATAACTCCAGATAAAGATATCATACCTGATGCCGAAACTTTAAATCCAGCTTATATTGTATTTGATAACTATGAGATAATATTAAAATGGAATAGGTCATTGCGATTTGCTTTAGCCGTTTGTACATTAAAAGATAAATTTAAAAATGAACTTTAAAAAACTAATATCAATTCTTTCTATACTTTTTTTATCTGCATGTAATCAATTTGATCAAAATGATAAAAACTTAGTTTATATTAGTGATCAAAAGTATAGTAATACTGGGTTTGCTTTAATTTATGATAATGAATTAAAAAAAGAAAAAAAAATATCTAAAAAAATTGATAATAGATCTCTTTTAATTTTTCATAATAAAATTAAAAAAAATTCATTTGTTAAAATCACCAATCCTGTTAACGATAAGTCAATTATAGCAGAAGTAATCTCTAATAATGTTACTTTCTCATCTTTTTACAACTCTGTAATTACGCAACGAATTGCTGAGGAGTTATCACTTGATCCTAAAGAGCCTTATATTGATCTTGTTTTAATCTCAAAAAGTTCAACATTTGTAGCTAAAAAAGCAAAGACTTTTGATGAAGAGAAAAATGTGGCTGAAAAAGCTCCTGTTGACGGAATTACGATAGATAATCTTGGTAAAGTAAAAGATAAAGAAGTTAAAATAAAAAAACATAAATTTTTATATTCAATAAAGATTGCAGATTTTTATTACAGGGATTCCGCAGAAAATATGGTTGATAGAATAAAAGATGAGACAAATATAAAAAAATCTGTAATTAAGAAATTATCTAAAACTAAATATAGGGTATTATTGGGTCCATTTAATGATATAAAAAAACTGGAAAAATCATTTAATGAAATAAAAGTATTAAATTTTGAAAATATAGAGATATTAAAAGATGTTTAGAATATTATTAATTGTAATTTTTTTTATTTTTTCATTAGCAAATGTTTCAAGAGCTAATTTTGATGTAAAGGCAAGAACTGCAATATTACAAGATTATCATTCTGGAGAAATTCTCTATGAAAAAGATCCAGATATTTCAATTTATCCAGCTTCTATGACAAAAATAATGACTGCAATCATTGCTTTTGATTTAATAAAATCAGGCGATCTTAGTTTGGATGAAAAATTTATAATATCTGAGCGAGCTTGGAGATTATCTACATCTGGATATTCATCGATGTTTATAATGGTAGGTGATCAGGTCTCTGTAGAAAATTTATTAAGAGGTATTATTGTTGCTTCTGGTAATGATGCATGTATTGCATTAGCCGAAGGTATAGCAGGTACTGAAGAAGAATTTGCAATTTTAATGACTGCTAAAGCAAAAGAATTAGGTATGGATAATACAAACTTTTCAAATTCATCAGGAATAAATGATCCCGATAATTACTCAACTGTTAGAGATATTTTAAAAATGTCTAGATATTTAATTAAAGAACATCCTGAATTTTACAAAATGTTTGCTGAAAAAGAATTTACGTGGGATAGAACAGGGGGTGATCCAATAACACAAGGAAATAGAAATCCTTTGCTTTATAAAAATCTTGGAGCAGATGGTATAAAAACTGGTTATTTAGCTGTTGAAAAATATTCTTTAGCATCATCAATAGATAGAAATGGCAGAAGATTGATTGCTGTTGGAAGTGGGTTTAATTCAAAAAATGCTAGATCTAAAGAAAGCACAAAATTACTTACATTTGGTCTCACCAACTATGATCTTGTAGAAATAGCTAAAGCAAATAAGCCTTTACACAAAATTGATGTCTGGTTAGGAAAAGAGAATAGTGTTGAAGCATATACAAAGGAAGATATTTATAAAACAATCAAAAAAGCAAAAAAAAAACTTTTAAAAGTTGTTGTTAAGTATGATGGACCAGTCGAAGCACCAATTGAAAAAGATCAAAAAATAGCCACTTTAAGAGTTGTTTATGATCAAGAACTGGTTGGTGAGTATGATTTACTTTCATCGAAAGAAATTAAAAAAGTTAATTTTTTTACAAGATTAATAAAATCAATAAATTATTTAATTTGGGGTGATGTCTAAAAAACCCATCATTGTTTTTGAGGGTATAGAGGGTAGTGGTAAAAGTCATCATATAAATAAAGTATCTAAATATTTAGATAAAAAGAAAATTAATTATATAAAAATAAGAGAACCAGGTGGAAGTCTTAATTCTGAAAAAATAAGGAGATTAATTTTAAACAAAAAATCTAATTTTAACATATATACTGATTTACTTTTATATTTAGCAGCACGTAGTGAAAACATAAATCTTATAAAAAAATCATATAAAAAAAAAATTATTTTGATTGATAGATTCATAGACTCAACTATTGCATATCAACATTATGGTATGGGTGCTGATTTAAAAATTATAAACATCATAAATAAATTTCTGTTAAAAAAAATTAAAGTCAACTTTACTTTTCTTAATGTTGTAAATAAAAAAAATTTATTTCAAAGATTAAAAAATAGAAAATCTCTAAATAGATATGATCAGTTTGATATGAATTTTTATAACAAAGTTCAAAAAGGTTTTTTAAAATTAGCTAAATCGAATAAAAAATCGTACAAAATAATTGATTCTAATTTAGATATAAAAAAAAATGAAGATTTAATAATAAATCAAATTAAAAAATTAATTAAATGAATTTAAATCCCTTAACTCAAATAAGTTTATTTGAGCACAAAGAAATTTTTAATCAATTATACAAATTATCTAAAAAAGATACTTTGCCTAATAAAATTCTTTTATCTGGTGAAAAAGGTATTGGAAAATCAACATTAGCATATCATTTAATCAATTTTGTATTGTCAGAAAATGAAGAACATCCCTATGATTATAAAAATAATAAAATAAATCCAGATAATAAGTCATACAAACTTATACTAAACAAATCTAACCCAAATTTTTACTTAATTGATGTATTAGAAGAAAAGAAAAATATTGATATAAATCAGATTAGGGAATTGATAATAAATCTAAACAAATCCTCTTTTAATAATAAAAAGAGATTTGTTTTAATTGATAATATTGAATTATTAAACTTAAATTCTATTAATGCTTTATTAAAAATTTTAGAAGAACCTAATGAAAATATAAATTTTATTTTAATTAATAACAATAAAAGAGTGCTTCCAACTCTTAAATCCAGATGTTTAAATTTTAAAGTTTTTTTAACAAAAGATCAGTCTATTAGAATTGTTAATCAACTACTAAACGATGACATAAATACTATTATTAATAATAAGTTATTTGATTATTATGCCACTCCTGGAAAATTGTTTAAATTAATTAAGTTATCTGAGGAATATGACTTAGATCTTGTTAATTTTGATTTAAACACAATACTAACAACAATAATTAAAGATAAAATTTATAAAAAAGATAAATCAACTATTGAAATCATTTATTCTTTTATTGAACTTTATTTTAGAAACAATATATCTATTAAAAATATTAGTTTATTAAAGTCATACCATTATTTTTTAGAAAAAATTAACAATACTAGAACTTATAATTTAGATGAAGAAACATTGTTTATGGAATTTGAGGATAAAATACTAAATGGATAAAAATTATTATATTACCACGCCCATTTACTACCCATCAGCTAAGCCTCATATGGGTCATGCATATTCAAGTATTATCGCAGATTTTTTTGCAAGATTTAAAAAAATTGATGATTATGAAGTTCATTTTCTTACTGGTACAGACGAACATGGATTAAAAATACAAAGATCTGCGGAAAAAGCAGGTAAGGAGCCTTTAGTGTTTTGTGATCAAATTAGTCAAACCTTTAGAGATCTTTCGAATACTTTGAATTTATCTAATACTGATTTTATAAGAACTACAGAAGCTAGACATAAAAAAACAGTTCAACATCTTTGGAATGAACTTGAAAAAAATGATGATATATACTTATCAAACTATTCTGGATGGTATTCAGTGTCCGATGAAGCCTTTTATAACGAAGAAGAAATTGAGGAACTAGATGGAAAAAAAATTGCTTTATCATCAAAATCTCCTGTTGAATGGATTGAAGAAGAATCTTATTTTTTTAGACTTTCAAAATGGGAAAAACCGCTATTAGAATATTATGAAGCTAATCCAGATTTCATTTCTCCTCAATCTAGAAAAAATGAAGTTGTTAGTTTTGTAAAAAGTGGTCTTAAAGATCTTTCTGTAAGTAGAAAAAGTTTTTCATGGGGTATACCTGTTCCAAATAATGAAAACCATGTAATATATGTTTGGCTCGATGCTTTAACAAATTATCTGAGTGCATTAAACTATCCTAATATAAATGATGATTTGTTTAAAAAATTTTGGCCAGCTTCAATACATTTAATTGGAAAAGATATACTCAGATTTCATGCTGTTTATTGGCCTGCCTTTTTATTAGCAGCAAAAATTGATTTACCAAAGAGAGTTTACGGACATGGATGGATATTATCAGGAGAAGAAAAAATGTCTAAATCCAAAGGAAATATTCTTGATCCACTTGAAATAATTAAAGAATATGGTTTAGATCCTTTAAGATACTACTTAATTAAAGAAGTTTCTTTTGGGAATGATGGAAATATATCTCAAGAAAGATTAGAAGATTGTATCAATAGTGACTTAGCTAACAATTATGGAAATTTATGTCAGCGTGTAACTGCTTTTGCAATAAAAAATTGTAATGGAAAAATTCCATTAGAAACTGAATTTCATGATGAAGATTTATTAATACTAAATAAGTATAAAGATAATTTAGATAATATTAGGTTACAAATTGACAATCAAAATATTAATTTTTACATTGATTATATTGTAAATTCTCTTTTTGAAGCTAACAAATATTTTAATGATCAAGAACCATGGAAAAAAAAAGAAGATATAATTAGATTAAATACTATTGTTTACACTACTTTAGAAATTGTAAGAAAAATAAGTTTTTTACTATATCCAATTATTCCTGAATCATCTTTAAAGGCATTAAAGATATTTGACATTGAAGAAAAAAATATAAAATTAGATACAGTTTCTAATAATGAGTATTTAACAAAAGGTAATAATATTAATAAAATAGATATACTTTTTAAAAAAATAGAGAAAAACAATGATTGACTCGCACTGCCATCTAGATCATGAACCATTATTAAGTGATTTACCTAATGTAATACAAAGATCAAAAGAAGTTGGTATAGAAAAATTACTTACTATCTCAACTTCGTTTAAAAGTTTTTCTAGAGTAAAAGATTTAATTAATAAAGATGAAATGATCTATGGTACTATTGGTATTCATCCTCATGAAAGCTCCACAGATATTATCACTTCAAAGCAGATTATTGAAAATCTAAATGAAAACTCAAAAATTATTGGAATTGGAGAAACCGGGTTAGATTTTTATTATAATAATAGTGAAAAAGACAAGCAGATAGCGAGTTTTAAAGAACATATAGATGCATCCATAAAAACAAATATTCCATTAATTGTTCATTCAAGGGATGCGGAAAAAGAAACTTTTGAGATTTTAAATGAATACAAAAATGAAAACCTTAAAATTTTGATGCATTGTTTTACTGGGTCTAAAGAATTCTCAGAAAAACTAATGACCTTAAATTCATTCTTTTCAGCAAGTGGCATCATTACTTTTAAAAACTCATTAGATTTACAAGATACGTTTAAATCTATTCCAATGGACAATATCTTAATTGAGACTGATAGTCCTTTTCTAGCCCCAGTTCCTAAAAGAGGAAAAAAAAATGAACCATCTTTCATTGATTTTACTGCTGCAAAATTAGCTGAAATTAAAAATATATCTAAAGAAGATCTTATAAAAAAAACTACCGATAACTTTAATAAACTGTTTTTTAATTGAAATTAATGAAATTTATTATTCTAGGATGCGGTAGTTCAATGGGTGTTCCCAGACCAGATGGTTTCTTTGGAAATTGTGATCCTAATAATAAAAAAAATTATAGGACAAGATGTTCAGCTTTAATAAAAACCAAGGATGAAAATATTCTTATAGATACATCTCCTGATCTAAGACAACAACTTTTAAGACATAAAATAAAAAAAATTAATAAAGTATTATATTCTCATATGCATGGTGATCAAACTCATGGAATAAATGATTTGAGATCTTTTTATATAAACAGTAAAAAACAGCTTGATGTTTACGCAGATAAATATACTTCCAAATATCTAAATTCTACATTTTCTTATATATTTAAAAGCTATTCAAAAGAATATCCTGCAACACTAAAACTTAATAAACTGCCAAAAAAAATATTTACAAAAAATAATAATAAAAAAATTAGTATTCAATCAATTATGGTTGAACATGGTAAAGTAAAATCAAATTGCTTTATAATTAATAAAAAATTAGCTTATATAAGTGATGTAAGTAAAATTTATAACAAAGATTATAAATATTTTAAAAATCTTCAATATTTAATTATTGATTGCTTATGGTATGATTATCATCCATCACATTTTAATTTAGAAACATCGCTAGCTTTAATTAAAAAATTTAAACCCAAAAAAGCTATTCTTACAAACTTATCACCAGTATTAGATTATAAAGTGCTAAAAAAAATGATCCCTAAAAATGTTATTCCAGCACATGATGGATTAACAATAAACTTATAATATATTTTCTATAGCTTTAATTATTTTTTTTGACATTGGTTTTGTAAAGGATGCAAAAGTGTCTTGAACTTCACCTTCTTTATTAATCAAGATTTTATGAAAATTCCATTTTGGTTCTGCGGATTTACCGTGATTTTCTTTTGCCCATTTGAAAAGTTCATGAGCGTTTTTACCTTTAACCTCTGTTAATGTTGTCATAGGAAAGTTAATGTTAAAGTTTACCTCACAAAATTCTTTAATATCTGCATTATTATTTTTTTCTTGATTAAACGAATTAGATGGAACACCAAGAACAACCAAACCTTTTTCTTTATATAAATCCCACAAATCCTGTAATTCATCATATTGTTTTGTAAATCCACAATAACTAGCTGTATTTACAACTAAAATAATTTTATTTTTATAATCTTCGAAATTTATTGTTTCACCACTTATACTTTCTATACTGAAATCATAAAACTTTTTTTCATAATTTGCTGTTGCTGAGGATTTAAATATAAACATAATTATAGAAAATAGAAAAATTACTTTTCTCATTTGTTAGGTTTGTTTGGTGTGAGTAATATTAAAAAATAACCAAATAAAGTAGATAGCAACGATCCAGTTAATACTCCAATTTTTACACCATCCATATATTGCATGTTTTCAACAAAAGCTAAATTTCCAACAAATAAACTCATTGTAAAACCGATACCAGTTAGAACTCCTACACCATAAAAATTATACCAACTTGTATCATTTGGCATTTGAGCCACTTTCAATTTTATAGATATGTAAGAGAACGCAAAAACACCTAGTTGTTTACCAAGAAATAATCCTAGTACGATGCCAAGGGGTACTTTATCAAGTAATGAAGCAAATGACAAACCTTCTAAAGATACTCCAGCATTTGCAAATGCAAACAGAGGCATTATTCCAAAAGCAACATATGGACTAATTGCGTGTTCGATTTTAATTAACAATGAAAAATCTTTTTCTTTTTTTCTATGAGGGATTGTCATAGCTAACAAAACTCCAGCAATCGTTGCGTGTATTCCTGAGTTATGAGTAAAATCCCAAAGAAAAAGTCCTACAACCAAGTAAGGTAGAAACTTTTTAATGTTAAATTTGTTAATTAATAATAAAATAATAAATGTTAATAACATTAAAGTTAAATACTTAATGCTCAAATCTCCGGAGTAGAATAGGGCGATAATTACTATTGCTCCTAAATCATCAATTATAGCTAAAGCGGTTAAAAATACTTTTAATGATAAAGGAACTCTTTTACCTAATAAAGATAAAACTCCTAAAGAAAAAGCAATGTCTGTAGCTGATGGAATTGCCCATCCATTTAAAGTTTCACTATCACCTAAATTTATAAAAACATAAAACAGTGCAGGAACCAACATTCCTCCTACAGCAGCAATTATGGGCAATAAAGCTTGTTTAATATTAGAAAGTTCACCTTGTAAAAATTCTCTTTTAATTTCTAAAGTAACAAAGAAAAAAAAGATTGCCATCAAGGCATCATTGATCCAATGCAATACTGATAATTTTAATCCAAAATTATTAATACCTATAAATAAATACTTATTTAATGTAGCAAAGTATAAATCTGCTAGCCCGGAATTGCTTATAAATAATGCAATTATTGCAGCAAACAACAACACAAGTCCACTTGCAGCTTCTAATTTAAAAAACCATCTAAAAGGTTTAGATATATAATTGATCATAAAAAATTAAATTAGGTCTATAATAAATAGTTTTATGTCTTGCAATGTTTCAAAAAGGTTAAATAGTATAATTTCTAATCCTGGAAAAACATTAATTAATGGAGTTTTTAGAGTATCTAGCAAGACAATTAATGCTACAAAAGATATAACAAATACTATTAAATATGAAAAAAACTTACTTCCCTTTTTTTCTGTTTTTTTAAGCGAAATTGTATTTTTTTGTTTTTCTGAATTTTTTTCTTTTTTTTTATTATCTATTTCAGTGTTAATAATTTCTTCTGGTTGTTGTTTCTTTTCTATTTTATCCTCTCTATTTTCAGCTTTTGATTCAATGTCTTCACTGATGATTTCCTGTTTTAACTCTAGTACTTCTTTATTTTTTTCTTGGATATTATAAAACCAAATATGATTACATGATCCACATTGTAAATCTCTACCTTCATCTGGTATTAAAGATTTATCAATTTTGAATTGCTTGTTACAATTTGGGCAAGTTATTATCATGCCTCGTTATATATCAGATTTTATTCAAATTTCTTTTATTTTTGGTATCTTTATACATTGAAATTATCAATAACTGCTGTATTAGTACTCGGATCGGAGTGTAGCGCAGCCTGGTAGCGCATCTGGTTTGGGACCAGAGGGTCGCAGGTTCGAATCCTGCCACTCCGACCATCATTTATGAAAAAAGCTATTATTTATATTCCAAATAAAAATCCAATGCAATCTGGATTAGCAAAGAATGATAAATGGATTTTAGAATTTAAAACTAAAGATCCAACAAAAAACCCTTTGATGGGTTGGGAAAGTTCATCTGATACTTATACAGAACTAAAATTAGAATTTTCATCAAAAGAACTAGCAATCAATTACGCAAAAAAGAAAAAAATTGATTTTGAATTAATTGAACCAAGAAAAAGAAAAACTGTAAAGAAATCATACGCAGATAATTTTTTAAAATAATTAATGTTTAGATTTTTCACTCAAAAAAGTTGGTTTCTATGGTCATGGATCGGTTCAGCTATAATCTTATCTTCGCTTTGGATTCAAGTTAAAATTGATGTAAAAATAAATGAATGGTTTGGTGAATTTTATGACATGATTCAAAAAGCCCTTGGAGCTCCAAACTCAATCACTATAGAAGAGTACTGGGCAAGCTTAATATCATTTATAACTTTGGCTGCTATGTATGTTGGTGTCGCTGTAGTAGTAAGTTTTTTTACTTCGCATTATTTATTTAGATGGAGAACCGCTATGGTTGAGTGGTATCACAGTGTTTATGATAAGGCTCGAAAAATTGAAGGTGCAGCTCAAAGAGTTCAAGAAGATACTATTAAGTTTTCTAGAATTATGGAGTCTCTAGGTACCAGTCTTATTGAAGCTTTAATGATACTTATTGAGTTTATGCCCATCTTGTTTGGATTAAGCATAGGAATACCAATATTCTTTTTTGGTGATTGGGATTACGGTTTAATAGTTGGAGCTTTAATTTGGTCAGTTGGAGGAACAATATTTTTAATTGTACTTGGTTTAATTTTGAGATTGGTAGGTGTTGAATATGATCTACAAAAAAAAGAAGCAGCCTATAGGAAAATACTTGTAATTGCAGAAGATGACGGAACTATAAGACCTAAAACCATAGAAGAATTATTTGATGGAGTTAGAAGTATTCATTTTTTAAGTTATATTAGATATTTGTATTTTAATATTGGAAGAATAGCTTACTTACAGGCTAATGTTTTGTCGGCGTATGTTTTTTTGGCACCTGCTATAGTTGCTGGTGCAGTAACTCTTGGAGTTATGCAGCAAATTATAAGAGCATTTGGTAGAGTAGAAGGGTCAATGCAATACATATTAAAAGCTTGGCCAACTATTATAGAACTTGCCAGTGTATATAAACGTCTGAGAGAATTTGAAAATAAAATAAATCAAGAAGATTTAATTGATGAAAAAATTTAATGGCAATTGATAAAAAATTTATTGATCAATTTGTAAATGTTACTTCAAAAGCAGCTTTAGCATCTTCATATTTAGTTGGCAAAAAAGATAAAATTGCTGCTGATAAAGCTGCCGTAGATTCAATGAGAAGTGAATTAAATAGAATTAATTTTCAGGGGGAGATAGTAATAGGTGAGGGCGAACTGGATGAAGCACCAATGCTTTATATAGGGGAGAAAGTAGGAACTAATGAGGGACCAAAATTTGATATAGCAGTAGATCCATTAGAAGGTACTAATTTTGCTGCAAATAACCTTCCTGGAGCTTTATCTGTCATTGCTATTGGAGAAAAAAATAGTTTATTTAATGCACCCGAAACTTATATGGAAAAAATATCTGCTAAAGTTAGTGAAAAAAATGTAATTGATTTGGATTATACTGTTAAACAAAATATTTTTAATTTAAGTGATTATTTAAACAAAAATCCAGAAAATTTGACTGTGTGTATTCTTGATAGGCCAAGGCATAAAGAAATTATAGATGAGTTAATTAAATTAAAAGTCAATCTAAAATTAATTACGGACGGTGATGTTTCAGGAGCATTACTGGTTACTGAAGGAAAATATAGTGTTGATTTATTTTTGGGTATTGGAGGTGGTCCTGAAGGTGTTCTTGCCGCAGCAGCTTTAGATTCATATAATTGTATTTTTCAAGGAAGATTTTTATTTAAAACTGACGAGGATAAAGCAAGAGCTAAAAAAATGGGAATAAATGATTTAACAAAAAAATATGAATTAAATGAAATTATTTCAGGTGATTCTATTTTTTGTGCAACTGGAATTACCTCTGGAGATTTAGTTGCGGGTATTGAAATTCAAGGTAATGATTTCTTTTCAGAGACATTAGTGACTCATAAATCTTCTAGCCTTAAAAAGGTAATAAAACTAAAACAAAATTTGTAATGATATGCTTGATTAATTGTTGATTTTACAATAAAAAGCAGCAATTCGGTCCCTTCGTCTATCGGTTAGGACACGTGGTTTTCATCCTCGAAAGAGGGGTTCGATTCCCCTAGGGACCGCCAGTAATGAGTTTTTTCGTATATTTAATAGCCTCAAAAAAAAAAAATAAAATAATTTCTTATGTTGGGTATACAAATGACCTTAAAAAAAGATTATTATTACATAATTCAGGCAAAGGAGCTAAATTTACAAAAGGTTCTTTTTGGAAACTGATTTATAAGAAAAAATACATGACTAAACAAAAAGCAATGTCAGAAGAATTTAAATTAAAAAAAAATTACATATTAAGAAAAAGAATAAAATTAAAATTTTTTGAAAAAATTAAATAAGATCATTTTATGAATTTAAAAACTGCAATTATTCTTCCTTTGAAAGAGAGTTTTTCAGATAAAGATTTTGGAGCTGTCTCTATTTGGGTCGACTATTATCTAAAAAATTCAAAAAAAAGTAATGATTTTATTTTTTGTAAAAAACTTCCTAAAAATTATAAATACTTATCGCAAAAAGTAATTCCAATTGGCCTAAAGAGCAAGTTCTACACAAACTTACAATACATTAAAAATATAAGTGAAATAATTAAGAAAAAAAATATATCAATTGTTGAAATTCATAATCGTCCAGAATATGCATATTATTTAATTAAAAATAATCCTGAACTAAAAATTAATTTAATTTTTCATAATGATCCAAATACCATTCGATATAGTAACAAAGAAGAGCATAAAAAATTTTTATTAGAAAATTGTAATCAAATAATTTTTGTAAGCAACTGGGTAAAGAAAAGGTTTTTTTTAAATTTAAATTACAAACACAAGAATAATATTCAAGTCATATATAACTTTATAAATCCAATTAAAAAGATGCCAAAAAAAGAAAAAATTATTATTTTTTCAGGTAAATTAAACAAAAATAAAGGATTTGAAATATTTGGAAATTCAATAATTGATATTTTAGATAAATTTCCTGATTGGAAAGCTTGCGTATATGGTAATGAGCAGAGAGAGAGTTTTAATTTTAAGCATCCTAATTTAAAAATACATAACTGGTTAAGCCATAATAAATTACTAGGTGTTTATGAAAAATCCTCAATATCTGTAGTAAACCCAATTTGGGATGAACCATTTGGAAGAACTGCTTTAGAAAGTTCTTCAAGAGGTTGTGCCGTAATTACCTCAAAAAGTGGAGGTCTTTCAGAAACCTTTGAAAATAATTTAATTTTAAAAAAAAATAATAAATCACAATTAATTCAATTAATTTCTAAACTAATTAATGATCAAAAATTATTGAAAAAGATCCAAAAATATAATTTTAAAAACGTAATTCATACGCCACAGAGTAGCATAATTCTTTTAGACAAATTAAGATCAGAAAAAAAAATATTTTATCCGCTAAAAAAAAAGAATTTTAAAATTCTACATATCTCTAATTTTGGAATAAAAAATGACCATCGTCTATTTAATCTTTCAATCGCTAAAAAAATATCTAATGGTTTTATAAGAAATGGTCATGATGTAATTAATTTTGATTATAGAAATCACAATGAAGGTCTAATAATAAAAAATTCTCTTGATAAAAAAATTATTTCAATAGTAAATAATTATAAACCTGATTTAATACTGTTTGGTCATAACAATTCTCTTTCGAGAAGCACAATCATCACTTTAAAAGAAAAATTTAATACTAAAATTGCTCTTTGGTATGAAGACCATGTTATAAAAGGTGATCCAAGTTATAGAAAAAATTTAGATTTAATTGAAAAAAATCATGATTTAATCGATAATTATTTTATAACAACATCACCAGATATAATAAAAACAAAAATTAATAGTAAGAAAATAAATTATTTACCTATACCTGTAGATCCAAATATTGAAAATGGACATTTTTATGAAGCCAAAAAAGATAAAGATTTATTTTTTGCCTTGAGCCATGGTGTGAATTTCGGGAGATTGAAAAAAAATACATACGACGAAAGATCTATATTTGTCGACAAATTAATATCACACTCTAATGAAAGAATTAATTTTAATATATTAGGATTGTATAATGAAGAACCTAAATGGAATTATGATTTTACAAATGAGTTAATGACATCTAAAACTGCTCTGAATCTTAGTAGAGGTGGTCCTAATAAATATGCATCTAGTAATAGAATAGCCTCATTAATGGGAAATGGTGTTATTCCTTTTATACATACTAAAGTTAAATATCAGGATTTTTTTGATAACAACGAAATCATAACTTACAATGATCATAGAGATTTAATAAATAAGTTAATTAATATTATTAACAAACCAAAAGAATTAAAGTTAAGATCTATAAAGAGTAAAAAAAGTTATTTTAATTATTTTCAAAACAATATAATTGCAGATTTTATAATTACCCGAACCTTTGATATAAAAAAAAAATATAAATATGTTTGGACAAAATAAAATTGTTTGTATAGCTGGTAAAAATGAATGTTCAATAGAATTTGTAAAATATATCTCATCTTTTATTCCAAAAAAAAATATATTAATTTTGACTAATAAAAGTGATAAGGGTAAAGATACTTGGCAACCTTCATTAAAAAAATTTGCAAAGAAATACAAATATAAGATAACAAGTTTAAAAGATTTGTATGTTATAAGTAATTTAATATTTATTTCTATAGAATATGAAAATATAATAAATACAAATAACTTTTTATCAAAAGAATTGTTTAATTTTCATTTTAGTTTATTGCCTAAATACCGTGGTTGTCATACTAACTTTTTTCAAATATTCAATGGGGAAAAATTTTCAGGTGTAACTTTGCACAAGATTGATAATGGTATTGATACTGGGCCAATTCTAGATCAAATAAAATTTCCTATTAACATAAATTCAAATGCGTTTATTAATTATTATAAACTAATGAGAACTTCAGTTAGGTTGCTTAAAAAAAATTTTAAAAATTTAGTAAATATTAATTATAAAGTTCGTAAGCAAATTCTTACAAAAGGATCTTATTATTCAAGAAAATCAATTGATTACAAAAAAATGAAATATTTTAATTTAAAAAAAATAAATATGAAAAATTTTAATAGAATTAAAGCTTTTATTTTTCCCACTTTTCAATCACCTTATTTAAATAATAAAAAAGTTTCAGATATAAAATTTATAAACAATAATTTTAAAATTACTTATGATTAAATTTTATTCAATTTATAAATCAGACCTTAATATAAGAAACAAAATACTTAGCTCAATAAAAAAGGTTATTAACAAAAATAATTTTATTTTAGGGAACGAAGTATATGAATTTGAAAAAAGATTTAGTAGATATTGTGGTTCTAAATATGCTGTATCATGCTCAAATGGTACTGATGCAATAACACTAGCTTTAATTTCACTAGATTTACCAAAAGACTCAGAAGTTATAATTCCAGCAATGACTTATGCATCAACATTTTATGCAGTTTTAAATGCAGGTTTAAAGCCTGTTTTGGTTGATATAAATGATAATGATCCCCTAATTAATTTTGAAAATATTCTAAATAAAATCACAAACAAAACTAAAGCAATCATTCCAGTTCATCTATACGGATCTGTAGTAAATATTCATAAATTGAAAAAAATAATTAATAAAAAAATAATTATCATAGATGATTGTGCTCAAGCTCACGGTGCATATTATAAAAATAAAAAAAGAGTAGGGGGAGGAAACATTACTAAGATTAGTACATTTAGTCTGTATCCTGGAAAAAATTTAGGAGCATACGGAGATGCTGGAATAATTACTACTGATAACAAAAAAATCTACAACAAATTAAAATCAATTAGAAATATTGGTGCTTTAAAAAAATTTAAACATGAAACAATAGGTCTAAATAATAGGCTCGATACCTTACAAGCTTCTATATTAATTCACAAACTTAAACAATTAGATAAATTAAACAACAAAAGAAAAAAAATATCACAACAATATTTTCAAAAAATTAAGAATTATCAAATAAATTTTTTAAAATATACAAATTACTCTGTTTTCCATCAATTTGTAATTACAGTCAAAAATAGAGAGAAATTTATTAAGTATATGAGCAAAAAAAAAATTCAGGTTGGAATTCATTATCCACATACAATTAACCAAATGAAGTATTTTAAAAAAATATACGGGAAAATTAAATTTAAAAATGCAGAAATTTTGGCTAAAGATTGTGTAAGTTTACCAATTGATCCAATGTTAACCAAGAAAGAGGTAAACTATATAATTAAAATAATAAATAATTTTAACTAATGATTTTGATAATATCCAAGCAAAAATCTCCGTTAGTTAAAGGTTGTTTATTCAACTGAGCCTGTTTTTCAAAATGTTTTAATTCATTTTTAAGAGTGTCACTTTCTCTTACAAAAATATTTTCTGTTTTACCTTTATAGATTCTTGCTTTATTTGATAAATAATTATTTCTAAATTTAGTTATTTTAGGGTAATAGGCATATTTATTAAATATTCTTAATTTATTTCTCACCTCCATCTCATCAAACAAAAGCATTTTTTTTAATCCTATTATTAATATTTTTCTCTCTTTAGCTGGATTTAACCAACTAGAAATAATTTCACATTTTAAATTACCTATACTTAGATCTATTGTAGTTATGTCTGAAATATTTTTTTTTAAAATATTCCTTTTTGTTAAATTTTTTATTTTTATTTTTTTGTTAAATAAAAATTTTAATATGCTAATATCGTGTGAACCCAAATCTACATGAGCATCTATTTCATTTCTAATTGGTCCAAGGTTTTTTCTTTGTATTTCGATATATTTTATTTTACCTAATTCTCTATTTTTAATTATAGATTTAATTTTTTTTATATAATTATTGTACATATAAATATAGCCACCCATTAGAATTTTATTATTTTGTTTTGCTAATTTAATTAATTCTTTAAGTTTTTTTGTATCTGTAACAATAGGTTTTTCTACAAAAAGATTTTTTTTAAATGTAAGAATTTTTTTGCCAATTTTGTAATTGACACTTGGATGTGTAGCTAAAATTATATTTTTAATATTTTTGTTTCTAAGTATTTCATTATAATTATTTGCGATTAAAATTTTTTCTTTAAATTTTTTTTTTAATAATGACGAATTTTCTTTTAATTTATCATAAACAACAATTTTTTTTTTTGTAATTCTTATTAATGTATTTACAATTATTGAACCCCAGTAGCCCGTTCCAATAACAGCTGTTTTGTGTATATTGTTCATGTCTAATATTCTTATAAATGATATTCTTAATAATGAGGATTAAATTTTTATTTTACTTAATGCATTATTCTTAAATATATTTGCCTCCCTTATGTATCTTCTAACCATCTGTGTAGTTTTGTGACCAGTCATTGCCATAATACTTCGTTCATCAGCACCAGACTCTGCTGCAACAGTTGCAAACCCTGATCTTAAACTATGACCTGCAAAATTTTTATTTTCTATACCTGCAATATTTAAATATTCTTTAATTAATAATACAACTGATTGATCAGTTAATCTTTTTTCAGTTAATGATGATCCTTTAGAAAATCTTCTAAAAATTGGTCCAGATTTAATTTTAGAAATTTCTAACCATTTTTTAAGATTAACAATTGGACAGTAGGTTTCATTAGTAAAATAGGGGAGTCCTTTAAGCATCCCTTCACCAAATTGGTCGGTTTTTGATCTTTTAATAGTGATTTTGACACCTTCAGGTACAAATTCTAAATCTTCATGGTCAATTGAAATTAGCTCAGTTCTTCTAAAACCACCTCCAAAGCCAATTAAGATTATTGTCTTGTCTCTTAACTTTTTTATTTCCTGAATTTTTTGTTCATCTATTACATTAATTAATGATTTTAAATGATTGATTAAAATAGGTTTTTTGCCTTTTTGAATGCTTCCTTTTACTCTTTTGATTCCCATTAAGTTTTCAACAATTATTGGATGTTTTGTATCTAGATAATACCCTTTTAGTTTATGAACCATGCTAATTGACACCAGTCTTCTTCTTAAAGTGCTTATTTTAGAATTTTTAGAAAGATGAGTAAGGTACAAAGAAACTATTTTAGGCTCTGATGGTAAAGAATTTAAACCATGTTTAGCACAAAAAGCTCCAAAATCTTTAAAGTCTGATTTATAAGCTCTTAACGTGTTATTTGCTTTAGAGCTTTTGAGGTTATTTAGAGTTGCCTCATGAAGTGATTTTAGGTCTGTTGTTAGTTCACTCATATTATTACTATTGATAACAATTAATTATCATTAGTAATATACTAATGGATTTTCAAAGTCAAATAAAATAAATACTAAAAATGTCTATAGGATATTGGCAATTAGGAATACTTATATTGCTTTTTTTTCCATCATTAATAGCCTTAATATTATGTTTACTATTAATTAAGAAAAAAAATTACAAAAAGCTTCCAAAAAATAAGATCTATGCAGGATTTTGGCATCGTTTTTTAGCATATTTGATTGATTTTATAATCTTGGCAATTATTTATTTTGTGCTGGCTTTAATACCTGTAATTGGGTGGATAATTGGAATTTTCTTTGGATGGCTTTATTTTGCTATTCAACACTCATCATCAAAAAGATCTACTTTCGGAATGAGAGCGTTAGATATTACAATTAATGATGAAAATCATGATAAAATAGGATTTTGGAGAGCCACTGGAAACTACTTAGTGGTTGGAATATCTGCCATTATCCTTTTTATTGGTCTTTTAATGATAGCTTTTACCTCAAGAAAACAAGGTTTACACAATCTAGTATCTAGAACTATTCACTTAAAAGACAAATAATGTTTTTAAAAGGCACTAAATTTCAGCAAAAAGTTTGGAATTATCTTAAAAAAATACCAAAAGGTAAGGTAAAAACCTATAAAGAAGTTGCTGAAGCAATTGGAATGCCAAAAGCTGCAAGAGCTGTAGCTAATGCATGTGGAAAAAACCCTTATGCCCCCAAAATACCATGTCATAGAGTAATTCGGTCCGATGGAGGCCTTGGTGGATACTCAGGGAGAGGTGGAATTAAGACAAAGCTGCGTTTATTGAGATCTGAAAAAGTTGATATTTAGTGGCTTTTTTGACCTATTTTATCGTAAAAAACATCAGTAAAATCAATGTTTTTTCATTATTTAAGCGTATTTTAGTATGAATAGTGTTATGCACCCTTCAGTTGTACTATATATCGAGATATAACAAAATAAAGCACCTCTATGGCCGTTTAAAACACATATTCTATAACTGCATTGCTCTAGTTTTCAATGATATCAATGCTAATTTAATGTCCAAAATCTCATCAATTTTATCTGAATTTCTACTACCCTACTCATCTTTTTTAAAATTTATTCCAATTATATGAATTCAAAACCCTTAAAAACCCCTGATATTAAACAATTTTGATGCATAATGCTGTTTTTACATTTTTATACTTGTCATATTTCCCTTTTTTCACTCTTAAGTATTGAAATTACTCCTTTAATTTTTGATATATTTAATTTTTTTTTAATAATAATATGTTATTATATAATTTATTAAATAATAAAATTATTTAATGATTACAATTCTTTATAATTATATATTAATGTAATAGATTATATAATAGTACTTATTTATTTACTATTATTTAGGCTTAGTGCGCAAATATTCTCTTCTAGAAATGTATAATCCACTAAGAACAATAATGAACAGTCCTAAATATGTCCAATTATCAGGTAGCTCATGGAAGAAATAGTAGCTAATCAGTATATTTGTAATAATCTCTGTATAGCCCAAAGGGGCTAATTTAGAGGCATCAGCGTATTTGAGTGATAATATAAGGAAAAGATGTGCTACAGAGGCTATAAGGCCGATTAAAGCCATTAAAATCCATTGATTTGAAGTAGGATTAACCCAAACAGAAGGCATAAATAGACTAATAATGATGGTTCCTATCAAACCTGAGAGTAAAAGCGTTAAGAGTGGATTATCAGAGGTGCTGAGCTTTCTTGTGATTATAAGGTAAAATCCATAGCAAATTCCATTACCTAAAGCTGCCATTGTAGCCAAGTTAAGCTCAATAAAACCAGGTCTAATTACAATTAAAGTTCCAATAAATCCTAATGATACAGCAGTCCATCTTTTCAGCCCTACTTTCTCATTTAAAAAAAATGGAGATAAGGCTGTAACGCAAATTGGAGCCACAAAAGCTAAGGTTAAAGCTTTTGGAAGAGAAATTTCGGATATTGCATAAAAAAATAAGTAAGTAGAAAAAACAAAAATTAATCCTCTTATTAATTGAAGTGTTGGTTTTTTTGTCCAAACTAATGATTGTCTATAAAAGATAAGCATTAAGGATAACGTAAAAACTACAGTAAAAAAATATCTAGCCCATGTAATCTGCAATACGTCCATAGATGAGCTTAAATACTTAGCAAAAGCATCCATAACAGGAACAATCATCCAAGCAGATGCGTTTAAAATTATAGCCTTCATAAAAGAAGGATATCTCTTAATAGAAGTATTTTAAAGCAAAGAATACAACAAGCGGAACTGTGATAAACGACATTAATGTAGAGACAACAATGGTGCTCGCGATGTTATCAACTATTTCCTTAGGTGAATACATTGAACCAATAAGATAATTTAATATTGCACTAGGCATGGCAGATTGAATTAATATAACACCCGCACCAAATCCTGATAAATCAAAATATATTATTATGATAAAACCAATTATTGGACCAATTATTACTCTTCCAATTGAAGAAATTATTGAGTTAGTTAGAGAAAATACTTTTAACTTTGTTAATGCTATACCTAAAGACATAAGTATTAAAACAATAGCAGTATAAGTTAACAGCTCAGTAAGATTAATGATAGCCTTTGGCATTTCTAGATCAAAATACAAAAAACCAACAGAAAAAATTATTGCATAAAAAGGTGGATTTTTAATCAAAATTTTAAAATCAAATTTTCTATCAGCAAGAAAAACACCAAGAGTAAAGTGTAGTAAAATGATTAATGAAGATATAGATGCAGCAATACCAAGGCCTTGAGAACCATACGCAAAAAGACATATCGGTATGCCCATATTCCCATTATTTGGCAAGATAAAAACTGGTACCTCTCTTATGATGTCTTTAGTTTTTAATAAGTATAAAATTATTATTCCAGTTAAAGTAAAGCCAATAATTGCTATTAAGTAATAAATAAAATAACTAGCATAAATATCAAAAGATATACCGGTTGAGGTTATAGCGTAAATAACCATTGCTGGTGTACCTACATTTGAAGCAAAACTGGTTATAAAAGAGTTATCAAAGTTTGGATTTTTTTTACCTAAGTAGTATCCAATACCAACTATAAAAAAAACTGGAAATAAAACTTCAAAAAGTTTTAAATAAATTTCCATTAACCAAGCAATCTAATTAAAGTTGGTGTTTTTAATATATTTTTATTTTTCTTAAATATCGATAAGCAATTATGGCAGTTAATTTCCGATGTTTTATGTGTAATTATAACAATTGTTGCTTTGTTGTTTTTCTTATCAGGTGTCTGAATCAATCTTTTTACAGATATTTTATATTTAGCTAGACGATTAGTTATTTGTGATAATACGCCGGGTTTATCTTTTACTTCAAACCTTAAATATAATGAATTAACGTAATTGTTTAGATTGTATGGTTTTAAAGATTTAAGCTTTGAAACAGTAACACCAAAAGGTTTCTTTATATTACCACGTAAAATGGATAACAAATCAGAAAGCAATGATGATGATGTCGGGCCAGGTCCTGCTCCTTCACCTTGTAATACACTTTCACCAACTGGTTTACCTTGCAGGATAACTGCATTCATTACACCATTTACATTACCTATATAGGATTTTTTACTAACTAAGCATGGATGAACAGTCTCAAAAAGATGATTATTCTTTAACTCAGAAATACCAAGAAGCTTTATTCTTAAATCTAATTGATTTGCAATTTTAATATCTTTCAATTCTATTTTTTCTATTCCTTCCATTAAGCATTTATATTTTGAAATTTTACTATTAAAAGCTAAAGCAGACAAAATTCTTACTTTAGCAAATGCATCAAAACCGTTTAGGTCTAATTTAGGATTACCAGGTTCAGCATAACCTAGCATCTGTGCTTTTTTTAAAACATCTGCAAAATTCTCATTCGAATTTTCCATTTCAGTCAAAATGTAATTTGAAGTGCCGTTAAGAATTCCATAAACCTTTGATATTTTATTTGTTGCTAATCCTTCTTTAATAGATCTTAATATTGGAATACCCCCAGCAACTGAAGCTTCAAATTCCAAATTAACTTTATTTTTTTCTGCAAGTTTTGCTAACTCATTCCCGTG
>CACJMB010000002.1 GCA_902594405.1 uncultured Pelagibacteraceae bacterium
GCTTAGTAAACAACACTAATATTAGGAATATAAATTATGTAAATAATATTCATACTAAATTTTATAATGATTATTTTCTTCAAAATAAAAATGTAAATTTTATGAAATTTAAAAAGGTAATAAATTTAAAATCAAAGTTTTTTTTGTTTAATATCTCACAAAAGCACATTAATAATATTTACAAAAAATGTAAGCAATTAGATTCCTTAATACAAATTAGAAAAAAAAATTTCAGCGATTTGAGAAATAAAATAGTTGCACTAAAAAAAAAGAACGTAATTATACCAAAAATGGTTAAAGGAGAAGTTCCATGGAGATTAAATATTTTTTTTAAAGATTTTTATAAGAGAGACTATCTTTTAAAAGCACTTCTTGAAGAAAAAATTAATGTTAGTAGCTGGTATTCAGGTTTAGATTTGTTCTTTTATAAAAATCTAAACCTTAAAAACTCAGATTTACATTCAAAAAGCATTTTAAATCTTTGGATAAATAATAAATGTGATAAAGCATATCAAAAAAAAATAATAAAATTTATAAATTTGCTATGAAAATTCTCTCTTTATATACTAGTCTTCCAAGTTCAGTTGCAATAATAGATAATAATAGATTAATAGCAGCAGTGAATGAAGAAAGATTTACGAGAATAAAGAATGACGAAAGTTTTCCAGTTAATTCTATAAATTATTGTTTAAATGAGGCTGGAATAAAACCAAAAGATTTAGATGGTGTAGCTTTAGCTAGTTTTATCTCACCTTTTGATGACAATCTTGTAAGAAAAAGCCAGTGGAGTGTGAATGATTACTTGCAAGAACAAAGTTTAAGGTGGAAACCTTATCTAGTTGATAAAACAATAAGTGAACCAAAATCATTATTGGAAATATTTCCTAATAAGATTGATTTAAATCAATATCCCAGTGAATACTGGAAAAAAAATTATAAAGATCCAAAGAGAAATGAAAAACATTGGACAAATAGAATAGATCTTGTTTCTGAATTTTTAGGAATAAGCAAAGATAAAATAAAAAGAATTGATCACCATAAAGCACATGCGTATTATTCGTATTATACATCTAATCTTATAGGTAAAAAAGTTTTGGCTCTTACTGCTGATGGAATGGGAGATGGTGTAAACGCTACAATAAATACATTTGATAAAAATAGATTTTTTAAAAGACACTTTTCAACAAATAAATGTTCAATAGCAAGAATTTATAGATATATGACGCTCCTATTAGGTATGAAGCCGAATGAGCATGAATATAAAGTTATGGGATTAGCTCCTTATGGTAAAGAAAAATATTCCCAACAAGCCTACAAAATCTTTTCGGATACATTAAGGGTCTCTGGTACAAAATTTGTATGGAATATTGAACCCACAGATAGTTATTATTGGTTCAAGGAAAAATTAGAGGGATATCGTTTTGATAGTATAGCCTGGGGATTACAAAGATGGGTAGAGGAATTATTAGAAACATGGACGCTAAATTGTATGAAAAAATACAATACATATAACGTAATATACTCTGGTGGAGTTGCTATGAACATTAAAGCAATGGGTAAGCTTGCGGAAATTAAAAAATTGAAAAAATTATTTGTTGGTGGTTCTGCTAGCGATGAGTCTTTGTGTATTAGTTCGGCAATATGTTTAAGAGAAGATATGCTTAAAGATAAAAAAGATTTTAAAAGAATAACAAATTTATATTTAGGACCATCTTCAAGTTATGAGGAAGAGAATAAAATAGTAAAAAAATTAGATAAAAAAAAATACAAAATAGTTTTTGGTACAAATGAGAATTTAATTGTAAAAAAATTACTTGAGGGAAAAATCATTGGAAGATGTGTTGGAAGGATGGAGTTTGGGCAAAGAGCTTTAGGAAATAGATCTATTTTAGCAGACCCAAGAAACATTTTAATTAAAGAAAAAATTAATGCTGCAATAAAAAATAGAGATTTTTGGATGCCGTTTGCTCCAATAATTTTAGACAAAGTTTCAAAAAAATATATAGAAAACCCAAAAAATTTGGAATCACCTTTCATGACAATTGGTTTTAAAACTACTAAAAAAGGATACGAAAATATGATAGCAGCAAGTCATATTGCTGATAAATCAGCAAGACCACAAATTCTTAAAAAGAAAGATAATTTTAAATTATATAATTTAATAAACAAGTTTTATGAAAAAAGTGGCTGTGGTGCTTTGTTGAATACTAGTTTTAATCTACATGGTTATCCTATCGTAAATACCCCAAAAGATGCTTTTTATGTTTTTAAAAATAGTGATTTAGATATTTTAATTTTAAACAACTTTATGATCTTTAAAAATGATAAGAAAAAATAGAGAAAAAAATTGGCAAAAAAAAGTTCTCAGAGATTTTAAAAAAAAAAGTCCATCAAAAGTAAAAATAGAGAATAAATCAACTTTTAAAAAATATATTCAAAATCATCTAAATTTATTCAACGAAAATCTAAAATTTCCTGTTGAATTATTTCATAAGAAGAAAGTTTTAGATCTTGGATGTGGAACGGGTGAAGTCGATATAGTTTTAAATTATTTTGGAGCCAAATGTTATGGAATTGATTTTAATCAATTGTCTATAGATAGAGCAAATAGTCTTAAAAAAAAGTATAATGTTAAAAATGTTTCCTTTAAAAATTTAAGTATTGAAGATTATAAGGTTAAAAAAAATTTTTTTGATATCTCAATTTCCTTTGGAGTAATTGCACATGTTTATAATAGAGAGAAGTTGTTTGAAAAATTAGTTAAATCTACAAAAAAAAATGGATATATTATTTTGGGTTATGTTGAAGATGCAGGACTGATCCAGAGATTGCTTCATAGGGCTATAGTTAGGAAATTAAGCAATAATAATGAAAAAAATATCTTTTCTTTAGCCAAAAAACTTTTTGCGGAGCATATTCAAAGATCAATTAAATATGGTCTTAGAACAGAAGATGGAATAATTAATGATTACTTAGTAAATCAGGCATATGTAGGTCTTTCAATGAAAGAAATTATGAAATGGCAGAAAAAATTTAATTTAAAATTTTATTCAAAAAGTCCTGACGCATCTTTTCCTCTAAGAGTTGATCCTGGTTTCCAAACTTCAAAACTTAATGATAAAATAAATAAAGAGTTCTATGCGATTTCAAGCTTAAGATCAATTTTCGCACAAAAACCAGACTCTGAGGTTTTTTATGATATGATAAAAAGTGATAAAAACTTAATTCAAAATGATATAAATAAATTTGTAAACATAATTTATAAACAGCTTCAAAAAAAGAATAATACTGTTAGTAAAAAAGAGTTGAAACAAATAAGTAACTACCAAAAAAGAATATCAAAAAAAATAACCAAAATTAGTAATTTAATAAAAGATCACTCCATTCATAATTTTGAGAGACTCAGTAAGGAAATTACCAGTATACTAAATGAAATATCAAGAAAAAATTTTTCATTTAATTCCTTAAATAAAAAGACTAAGTATTTATTCAAGGGTTATAATGGTCTCGGTACGTCGTATATAGTTTTTAAAAAACAATGAGTTGTTCGTTTTCATTTTTAAGGCTTTGGAATTACTTAAATATTTATTTTTTAAAACCTTTCGATGCAGTAAATGACACAATAACTTCTGACTTATTGCTAAAATTAAATTGGAGGAAAAATTATATTGAAATTGGTTCTGGTGATGGAATGTTTAGCTATATTATGCATGGTAATTCTTTTCCAATATGGTTTGATAGATATTTAAATGTTAATTTAAAAAATAAAAATATTTTTAAAACTAATAGTGAAATAAAATTTCCAAAAATTATAAAAAAGAAATTCAACATTTCACCTAAATTAAGTATTGATGCACGTCCACATCATGTAGAAGCTATCAGAAAAATTAAATTTTCAAAAAGTAGCCAGTGTATGAATTATGAAAATTTAAATATTAAGAGAAATACAGAAAATTTAATCTTTTTTTATACTCCTCATGGATTAAAAAATTATAGTTTATCCTTTGAAAAAGCTTCAAAATGTCTAAAAAAAAATGGAAAAATTTTAGTCCTTTTATTTTTAAATAATGTAAAAAAAAATTTTATTTTTTATAAATTAAAAAAAAACTCCAAAGGTAATTTAAAAAATTATTTTAAAAATATGGATAATGGTCGTTATTCTGAAACTAATAAAATTTCTAAAACCTTTTATTCTTGGACTAAATTATTTAAAAAAAATAATTTAATTATCTCAAATTATTATACAGGGTTAAGCCCAATGGCATGGAAAATATACGATATTCAAACAAGACCACTTTTAAAAATATTAATTAAATTCTATTCTTTATTTCCATTATTTATAAGAACAATTTTTAAATTTTTTTTTATGATATTTTTTTATCCGTTTTTATGTTTGACTTATATATTATGTTCAAATATTAGTCCTAATCATTATAATAATAATTGTTATGTAGTTTTTGAATTAAAAAAAAAATGAAAAAATTGAATTTAAGATCAAAAAAAATAGAGCAAGAAGTTTTAAAAAATTATAAAATTAATAGTCCTTCTAAGTTACCCCTTGAAAATAAAAAATATTTTAAAGAATATATCTTAAAAAGAGAAAAATTATTTAGAGATTGTTTAAAACTTCCAAAAGAGGTTTTCAAAAATAAAAAAATTTTAGATTTTGGTAGCGGTACTGGAGAACATGATATTTTATATGCTCAATGGGGAGGCAAACTTGACCTTGTTGAGATAAATCCTATTTCTGTAAATCAAACAAAAAAATATTTTAAAATCTTCAAATTAGACAAAAAAATAAACAAAATATCCAATACATCAATATTTGATTATTCTTCTAAACAAAAATATGACATTGTAATCTCAGAAGGTGTTTTGCACCATACAAATAATCCTAAATTAGGTTTTGATAAATTAATTAAAAATCTCAAGAAAGATGGGTTTTGTATTCTTCAATTAGCCTTCGATTATTCACATTTTCAAAGGAGTTTACATAGATATATAATTAATTATTTGTCTATAAATAACTCTAGCTCAAATGTTGTAAAAATATGCAATAAACTATTTAGTGAAACAATTAATAGAGCTCTAAAATTTGGAGGAAGATCAAAAAAACAAATAATATATGACTTTTATACTAACCCAAAACATAAAGGTATTAACTTAGGCGATATTTTTAAGTGGTTTAAAAAAAATAACGTAAAATATTATTCAAGCTATCCGTCTATAGAACCTGAAGGATTAATAAATGGCTTACACACAAATGTTGCAAACGAATTTATAAATTCATTCCCTTCAATGACTGTATTTCAATCAATAAATTTTCTATTAGCTTCAATGAATGATGAAATGTATTTCAAAAAAATAATTAAAGACTCTCAAAAAAACGCAAAAATGTGGTCTAAATTTATGAAAAATTCTAATTTAGGAGATTTTGAGAATAAAAAATATAATTTTAAAAAATATAATTTAAATAAAAATTTAAATGATTATTTAAATAATCTTGAAAAAATATTAAGAAATCGAAATGATTTACAAATCAAAAGTATTAAAATATTTACACAGGAATTTAATAAATTAAATAAAGTTTTACTCACAAAGGATATTAACAAAATAAAGTTAACTATAAATCAATTTAAGCTTTTATTTAAAGGATATAATGGAGTTCCAAGTAATTATATAGTTGGTTATAAAACAAAATGAAAAAAAAAAAATTAATAAATAAAGGATATGTAAGTCACCACCTACTTAGTAATGATCAAATAAAAATTATTAAAAAAAAAATCATTTATTATTATGATCTCAAAAAAAAAATAAATTATAACAAAAAAATTTGCAAACTTTATAATAAAGATCCTATTAAAGCAGGAAACAGGTATGACTTGTTAAATTTAGATTTAGATATACAGGCTATTTTTTATTCTAAAAGCGTTGTGAACAAAATAAAAAAATTATTTTCTAATAAGAATTCTGCAAAACAAATACATGTGGGTATTGCTGATTTTCAAATTTTAGTAATGTTGCCAAACACAAAAAAAGAATATCTAGGTTGGCACCAAGATTCAGCATACTTTGAATACTCTAGCAAATTACATAGTAATCTAGTTGTGTGGACACCAATTTCTATGACAAGTAAAAAAGTAAATGGATCTCTGGATTTAATTGAACAAAGCAATAAAAAAGGTCTAATTAAACATGAGGAAAATTTAATTAAGAAAAGAAAAAAAGTATCTTTAAATAAAAGGGGTCGTTATTTTATTAATGAAAATAAAATAAATATAAAAAATAAAATTAATATTAAGATAGAGTCAGGGAAATCATTAATTTTTGATGCAAATATGATTCACAGAACTTCTCAAGACCATAAAAAATCAGAAGATATTAGATTTACATTAATTGCAAGGTATAAGTGCCTTAATAAATTAATGATAAACTAGAATATATAATGTCATCATGCAATAAATTGTGCTTAATATTGTAGTTTAGGTAAAAAATTTAGAAATAAAATGGTCTCAAGAAATATAATAATAAAAAATAAATCAATTTATAGAAGAAGAAAAAAATTAAATGAATTTGCAAAGACTAAATTTGAGCAACTGTTTGAGATATTTTTGGAAGTATACAAAAAAAAGTATAAAGATGTAGATGATAAATATTTAAAATTTATTGGTTTTCAGTCAATACAACTTATTTCTGGTGCGTTATGTTATTTTCCATATTTAAGTTTTAAAAAGAATTCAAAAGTCGTTGAAATTTGTCATTCAGGAAGTCGAGATCTTTTGGAAAGTGCTGATGATTTAAAAATTTTAGATAACATTAATATTTTATCAGAAAGAAATAAACTAGATTTTAATTTTGAAAGTAAAATAAGAACTTCAGAATCTAAAGAACAAAAACTTGACTTTTTTGTCTCAATATTTCTTAAATTAGTAGATATTATACCTCTTAAAAAAAAAGTTTATACTGATGTTATTGATTTAAGATTTTACTTAAATATTATTAAAAAAGGAATCAAGCCAGTATTTATTAATTCCAATTCTTTCAAGAGACTCAAAATTTGCAAATTTGACTCAGATCTTCGTAATAGTCTTTATGAGGATGCAAAACAGATTTATGCAAATAATAAAAATGCATATAAAGCATTAAATTTATTAGATATTTTTGTTTTGTTTGCAAATTTACCAATTAATATAGTGGAAAATTTTAATTTATTAAAACAACAATCAGAATTACCTCAAAAAAATATTATTAAGAAAATTTTAGTAACTCAAATTCTATCTCGAAAAGACGAGATAAACTTTTGGATTGCTGGACAGATTCACAAAAATAACACACCTTTAGAAATAATCCAACATGGAGCTGGATATTTTATATTACATTATGATGCTCAAATAGATATTGAAACAGAACTTGCTGAAAAATTTTACTGCTGGGCCAAAAAATCACCTCCAAAATTTGAGCAATATTCTATTACTAGATCATTTAACAAATATAATAAAAAAAAATATGATTTATTATTAATTCCAAATGATTGGTCATATTTGTATTCAATTAAAAGTGGACCATTTGGAGATTTAATAGACAAGAACAGAAGTGAAAATATTAATTTTTTAAAAAATTTAAAATTTACAGATAATTATTTAATTAAAAGTCCACCCACAACTTATATGGGTTATATAGAAAATATAACTAAAAATAATTTAACGAATAAATTTTCAAATATTTCATTAAAAAAACTAGTTCCTCATTCCAAGATATGTGTTTGTTCTTATCTTGGATCAACTTTTTTTGAGCTTATGGCAAATGATATTCCATTCATAACATTTTTTAGATACTCTGAGAATTGTTTTAGTGAGGAATTTAGCTCATATACCAAAAAACTAAAAAAATTTAATTTTTTATTTTATAATGGTACCTCAGCAGCTAAATTCTTAAACGAAAATCACAATAATTTTTATGAATTATGGGATGATACAGAATTTCTCAATTTTAGAAAAGAGTTTAAAAGCAAGTGGTGTAAAAAAGAAAAAAATTGGCAAGATATTTTTATTAAAAATATTTAATCTTTTTAAACTTTTATTAGTTAAGAATATATTTTTTTATGACTATGCTTTACTTTTTTTTTATAGTTTTCCATTCTTCTGAAATCTATTTTAGCATTTTTTTTAACAAAACTTACAGCAACACCAATTCTATTAAAGTTCGATTTGTTAGCGAAACTGCCATGAATCACTTCAGGATGGTGAATTAAACAATCACCCTTTTTAAGAACTGGAAAAAATTTTTTAAAATTGAGTTTTTTTAAAATATTATCAGGAATCTTTTGTGAAGATCCTTTTGCAAAAGAAATTTGATGATTAATAGTTCCTAAATTATGAGACTCTTTTAAATAACACAAACCCCCATTATTCCTGTTTGATTTGGTTAAAGCAATCCATACATTTAAAGCTTTTGCATTTTCAATATTCCAATAATAGTTATCCTGATGGAAAGGACTCGGCATTCCAGTTTTTTTTGGTTTTAAGAAAAACTCAATATTTCTTATCTTGAATGAACTACCAAAAATATTTTTCAAGACTGAATAGAGTTTTTTCTTTTTGATTAAATACTTGATTTTATTATTTTTATAAAATTCTTGTACATTATGAATAGTATTAATCCTATTATCTTTTGTTTTATGAAAAAATTTCTTATCATTTAATTTTTTCAACATAACTTTAACTTTTTCTAAATCTAAAAGTATTTCATTTATCTCATTTATAGAAAATACATCTTTGAGCACAACAAACCCGTCTAAATGATAGTTTTTTAAAGAATTTTTATAGTTCATTAATTATATATATTGATTATAAGTTAATTTTGCAATTTTAAATGCTTTAAGAATAGTATCAAAAGTATTAAGTATAAAATATTCAATTTATAATTTTTTAAACTTAACAAATATAATATTATAAATGCTTCAAAAAATATTATCTAATTTCAAGTCTATATCGTTTATAATTGGAAATAAGAATTTATTTAAATTATTTATAAGTATAATTTTAACTGTATGTTTAGTTGGTTTAGAGCTTTTAAGTTTAGCAATGATAATGCCATTGGTGGACTTGATTTTAAGTCAGGATATTGAAAACAAATTTTTCTTTAATTTTTTAATAACTTTAAATTTACAAAAATTATATTCGCTTGAAAATATTTTGATAATATTTGTAATAATTTACTTACTCAAAACAATTTTTACTATTTTTATTAATTTTTTTAATAACACTTGTTATCTCAAAATCGCTTTTTTTTGTAAAAATAATTTGCTCAAAAAATATTTTGAAATGAATCATTTAACTTTTTTAGGTAAAAATATTTCAGAATTACTCGTTAACGTAAATCAAACAACTAATATTTTTGCTTATAATTTTCTTGGATCGATAGTAACAATTTTTTCAGAGTTATTTCTTTTTGTAATTATTATAATTTTACTGCTATTTCATGATTTTGAAAAAACGATATTTTTAATAGCAATGTTTCTTATTTTTTCTTTTTTATATTTTTTAGTAACGCATCAAAAAATAAGAGTCATGGGAAAAAAAGTTGTAAAATTTAATCAATTAACAACAAGATATTTAAATGAATTCTTAAAAGGATTAAAGTTTATTAAAATTAATTCAAAAGTTGACATGTACGTTAGTCAGATAAATAACGTGATGTTAAATAATCTTAAGATAGAAAGAAATTTAACTGTTCTGTCTACATTACCACGTGTTAGTTTAGAATTTGTTACAATATTTTTATTTACAATATTAGTGTTATTTTTCAAAGATGAAAATAATGTTAAATTTGTATCAATCATGACTCTTTATGCGGTAGCAGCCATGAAGATTATACCCTCGGTTGCTAAAATTTTACAGGCTCTCCAAAATTATAAATTTGGTAAAGAAAGTTTTGAGGTATTAAAAAAAGATTTAATTATAAATAGTGAAAATGATAATTATCGTTTTGATGATGATAGAATATTTTTAAAATCTTTTAATAACAAAATTCAATTAAAAAATATAACTTTTATA
Source organism: uncultured Pelagibacteraceae bacterium (assembly GCA_902594405.1). Classification (GTDB taxonomy): domain Bacteria; phylum Pseudomonadota; class Alphaproteobacteria; order Pelagibacterales; family Pelagibacteraceae; genus Pelagibacter. The sequence goes on from CACJMB010000002.1 coordinate 10,056, forward strand.
TATGAAAATACTAAGTCAGAAATTTTTAAAGATTTTAATTTAGAGATAAATAGAGGGGAAAAAATTATTATTCTAGGAAAAAGTGGATCAGGAAAGTCAACACTAATGGATATAATTTTAGGATTATTAAAACCAAAGAGTGGACAAGTTATTATAGATAATAATGATTTAACTAATAAAAATTACAGTCTAAATAATATTGTTGGATACGTACCCCAACAAACTTTTTTATTTGACGATTCTATTGAAAAAAATATTTCCCTAGAGTTCAATGAAAATAAAATTGATAAATTAAAGCTTAAAAAAGCATCGGATTTTTCAAAATTAGATGAATTCGTGGAACTTAAAGAAAAAAAATTTAAATCATTAATTGGCGATGATGGTTCGATGATTTCTGGTGGTCAAAAACAAAGAATTTCTATTGCTAGAGCAATTTATAAAAGCCCAGATATAATTATTTTTGATGAAGCAACAAATAACCTCGATGAAAAGATAGAAAAAGAAATAATAACAGAAATTTTTGGATTAAAAGAAAAAACAATAATTTTTATTTCACATAATAAGAATCTAGTGAAATATTTTGATAAAGTGGTTGACCTACAAAAGAGTCAATGAGTTTAGTTTGTTTTCGTGACTTTTTAAGTAGATATGTGTTTCAATTTATAATATTTATTTGTTAATTCATTAATTTTAGAATTCATACAATAAAAACATGGCTTTTAAAAAAATATCACACTTAAGTAAATTAATTAGAACTAGACCAGCAGAATATAGAGATAATATAAAAAAAAAAAACTATTTATTGATTGATCGTCAAGAACTTGTTTTTAACTCTGGAAAAATTAGATCAAACAAATTAGACTATTCAAAACTTAATCTTAATCATTATCCACAAATATCTAAGTTTTATAATTTTTTAGCAAAATTTTTAAATATAAGTAAAGAAAAGATTCTTATAACTGAAGGTTGCACTGGAGGTATTAAACAAGTAATAGAAAGTTATACATATAAAGGAAGTAATATTGTATCTGCATATCCCACATTTGTATTATACGAAATATTTTCAAAACTTTACAATGTTCATTATAAGAAGGTAAGTTATCAAAAAAATCTTAAATTAACTGTTAAATCTTACCTTGATAAAATAGATAAAAAAACAAGTGTAGTTTTTTTAACAAATCCTGGTGCTCCAAATGATTTTGTCTTTAAAAAAAAAGAGATTGAAAAAATAATACTGTTCTGCAAAAGAAGAAATATTGTAGTAGCTTTAGATGATGCTTATTATCCTTATTACAATTTAAATTTAGTTCCATTAATAAATAAATATAATAATTTTATTATTTTAAGAACTTTTTCTAAATATTTTGGATTAGCGTCACTAAGAGTAGGTTTTTTAATATCCAATAAAAAAAATGTAAATTATTTATCTAAATTTAGAGGAGGTTATGAAATAAACACTCCAACAATGGAAATTATCAAAAATATTGTAATTAAATCAAACTTTTTCAATTTAAGAAAAAAAGAGTTAGAAAAATCAAAAGAATATTTATTAACCCAATTTAAAAAATATAATATTAGAGTTAAATCATTTGGAAATGCAAATTATTTGTGTGTATCTGTTAAAAATAATTCAAATGTTAAAAAAATATTTAAAGTTTTTTTGAAAAATAAAATTGTAATTAAATATAACCTTCCTGATCCATTTAGAGATTGTATTTTATTTACTCTATCTAATTTAAAAGATGCTAAAAAAATATTTAATATTTTTATTAAAGAATATAAAAAAATTTAAAGTAATTAGAGTTTTGCAATTTTAAAAAATTAATGAAAAATATATATGAAATTAAAATTCAAGAACCTGAGTTATTAAATGAAATTGGAACTTTGATAAGTAATTTAACCGAAATGCTTAATCTTAATGGTAAATGGAATCATTTTGAGTTTAAGGATATAGAGTTAAAGAAATGCTTTATAAGAGGCGTAATTAGAGAATCATCATTCGTTGGAACTCTTCAAAAACAAGTTGTTTTAAATTTAAATAAAAAAATTTTATTTAAAAATTATAATTTTTTTTCAAAATTTTACCCGATGGTTCATTTACCAGGAGATATCTCTGAGTCTTCAAAATACTTACATTATGATGAGGAGGGAAACAAAGAAATTTTTACTTGTTGGATGCCTTTAACTAAAAATCAGTATAATGAAATTTCTGTTTTCAAATATGAGAATTATTTAGTGCTTATTTTAAACAAGTTATTAACTAAGTTTAGTATTTCAAATATTTTTTCAGAAAAATTAAAATCAAAATATGGTTTTATTTATGTTTGGTCAGGAAAAAGATTGCATAAAGGGAACTTGAATATTTCAAATAAATTATCATGCGCTATTCAAATGAAAATTTCAAAACAAAAATTGATAAAAGAATACTACAAAACATCAGAATTAAAAGAAAACTTTTTTAATAATAGGAAAAAATTAAGAGATAAAAAATCATATTTGGAAAGTTTTGAGAAATTAAATGTACTTGTTGAACATTTAGATTGTTTAAAAAATAATGAGTTAAAAAAATTTAGAGATTTAATTAAAAAAATTAAAGATCTTATTGATAATAATATTACTCAAGATTTTCAAGAATTGTCTTTTTGTCTGAGTGTTTTTTCTCAAAGAATGAGAATACAATCTAAAAAAAATTATGAAAATTTATTTAGTTGTTTTTGTTATGATATTGCATCAGTTTTGCTAGGTAGTACAAATAAAATATCTTTATTTAGAATTCAAGATGAAATTAATATTTTTTATCAAAAAGATTATAAAAAATATAATTTTCAAGATATAAGCGAGCTAAAAAATAAAATCTTAGAGCTTGACTAAAAAAAAATTTAGTTATATCAACTTATCATACTGAAATGCATGGTGGGAAATCAGTGTGAAATTCATTGGCTCTTCCTGGAACCGTAAAGTCGGAGCGCCACCCAGTAAAGTCCACTGTTGGATTATGACCAGGAAAAGTCTAATTCTACAATGAAAAATTAGCAGAGGCATTAAAATAAAAAAGGGGTTAAACCCAAGTTAATGTAGGTATGCTTAAGTTAATTTTAATAATATTAATTTTTATTAGTAAATATGCTGTAGTTTTAGGAAATGAAAACAAAAGTTATGAAGAAAATTGTTTATGGGATAATCAATCAAATATTCCATGTCTTCAAATTACCAGTTCATTAGATAACTCTTCTCCAATTTCCTATTCATCAATTAATAAAACTATTATAACAAAAAAACAAATTGAGCAGAGTGGAGCTGTAGACTTAATAGATATATTAAAAAGTGTACCAGATATTAACATCACTCAATCTGGTCCAAAAGGACAGCAAGCTTCGCTTTTTATGAGAGGATCTGGGTCTAATCACACATTGGTAATGATAAATAGTATTCCAATTAATGATCAGTCAACAACCCAAGGTTTACATGATTTTGGTGTAGATTTTATTCAAACTGTACAACAAATAGAAATATATCCTGGATCATCAAGTTCTCATTTTGGCACTAATGCAATTGGAGGAGCTATTAATATAATATTGACTGGCGACTATAAAAACTCATTTTCACTAGTTTCAGATAATAATTTAAATTACGAGTTATCAGGTAATAAGACGATAGTTAATAATGAATCTTCCCTAAATTTTAAGTTTGGTAGTATAAAAAATGAAACAATCAGCGTCAGAGGTAAATCTGATGATGAGAAAGATGGAGTGCAAAATTTTACTCTAAATGTAAATTATGAAAAATTTATAAATGAAAATACAAAGTTTTTTAATACTTCTTATCTAAGACAGACTATAGCAGAATACGATAACTCTGACTCTAATCAATCTGGATACGAAGGTGATAATAAAATGGCCTCTTTTCAATTTGGACTTCAAAATTCCATTTATAATAAAAAAAACGATTATGTGATTTATTTAAATACTTATGATCGTGAATATGACGAAAGAGGCACTATAGACAGTTATGAAAGTAATGTAATTGGTGCTAAATATATTTTTTCCAATAATTTAAATGACCAAATTTCTTTTGGATTCGGATCTGAATACAAATATGACTGGGGATATTTTGATAATAATGGATCATATAGTGCATCAACAAAAGGAAATATTGATAACTTCTCTATTTTTGGAAATATTGGTTGGGAACCATTTGAAACAGTAAATTTTTCTATTTTTACAAGGAGGGATAAACATAAACTAACAGGCAATAATTCAACTTTTAAATTAAGTTTTGACAAATCTTTCAATGATTTAAATTTAGGAATTTCACATATGACTGGTTTGAGAAACCCAACATTATACGAACTATTTGGTACTGATAATTTTGGTTATTCTGGTAATAGAAATTTAAAACCAGAAAAAAGTAATACTTATGAAATTTATTCAAATTATTCTATAAATGAAAATATAAATTTTTTATTAAGAGCATTTAAATCAAACATAAAAAATAATATCGAATATATTAATAATCAATATCAGAACGATGATGATAATATTGATTTAAACCAATCTGGAATAAATAACGAAATAAATATTAAATTAGAAAATAATTCAATAAAACTATTTTCTTCATTCCTTTCTAGTAAAAAGGAGAATAATAGTGACCAGCTTAGGAGGCCTGAAAAAAATTATGGATTAATTATATCCAAAAGCTTTAAAAAAAGTTTTTTAAAAGATTTTAATTTAAATCTTTCCTATAATCATTATGGAAAACATTTTGATACCCATTCATCAACATTTAGTACAATTGAAATGGATAGTACAGATTTGATAGATTTGAAATTAAGTAAAAAAATTAATAATAGTAATTTATTTATAAAAATTTCAAATCTTTTAAATGAAAATTATCAGAGACCACATGGGTACAATCAAGAGCAAAGGTCAATTAAGTTTGGGTTAAAATATTAATCTTTGTATTATAATTTTTAAATGTTAGTATTTTAATCATGAACTTTTTTAAAATATTTTTAGGAGTATTGATTGCATTGTCAGCAAGTAGATTTATCCCCCACCCACCAAATTTTACAAGTTTGATAGCTTTGAGTTTTTATATTCCAGCAATATTTGGAAAAAAATATATTCCAGTAGTTTTTATTGTTTTAGCTATGACTGATTTGATAATTGGATTGCATTCAACAATATTTTTTACTTGGGGAAGCATTATTTTAATTGGTTTAATTTCACAGTTTTTCTTATCAAGTTTATTTTCAAGAATTGCTGGATCTCTCTTAGGTGCGTGTATATTTTTTATAGTAACAAATTTTGGAGTATGGTCTTTGGGTTCATATGGACACACTTTTGAAGGATTTATTTTATGTTATACCTTGGCGATACCTTTTTTTGCTTATAATTTAATATCAACCTTCATTTTTTCAGCAATTATAGAAACAATTAATAAATTTTATTTATTAAAGATTAAAAATAATTTTTAAGTGATTTCCTCATCAGATTGTAAATTTTGATCTAAATTCACACTCATTATCTGGCTATTGTCATCTGGTGTGGGTATACAATAAGGATTTTCATTTATTTTTGGAATTTTTTTATGCGGTGTTGTTCCGTGAGGATCTGCGTCGGGACTAGGCATATATTTTTCCAAATATTCTTGCTTTAATTCTTTATATATTTTGTTTCCCTCTTCATCATTCTTTTCTGCTCTTTCAATTTCTTTCCATCTATTTTTTGGAAATTTTACATACAATGCAAAGCATTTTTTTATTTCTTCTATTTCATGAGGAGGATATTGTGGCATATTTAGTTGCGATTCAGCTGTTAAGCATTTTGTAATTGTATCATGATCAATCAAACCTAGATCCTCACACATTTTTCTAAGTGGAGTTCCGTGAAAAGGTACAAAAGCATATATATTTGCATTATCTGCATCTATAAATCGATTGAGCTCAATAGTATCAAATGCTAGTTTTTTTGTTTCAGTTGGAAATCCAGTTATATTATTTACACTAAAAGCAATTCCATATTTTTTGGGTATTTTTAACTTCTCAATAATGTCTTTATTTTTCCATCTTCGATCTAATATTTTTTTTCTAAATTCCTCATTTCCATGTTCTACTCCAAAAGAAATTCTATGAAGTCCGACAGATTTTAGTTTAGACATATTGTAATCAGTTACAGTCTCAGGTCTTGTTTGCATCCAAAAAGGTAAATTTATTTCTTTATACATTTCAACAAATTCATCAAATTCTTTATTACTCATTCCAAGAAAAGTATCTGCCCAGAAATAATTATATTCAACTTTGTGGTGATCTTTGAAGTGTTTGAGTTCATTATAAACTAGCTCCATTTTTTTTTTTCTATAAAAATTTGAACCAAGACCTTTGTAAAGTTTCATTTGATCGGGTGAGTTACAAAATCTGCAAGTAAAAGGACATCCTCTTATTGTTTCAATTGGTATCATTTTATAAACCTGACCAGCCATTGGTCTATACAACCTGTTTTCCTCAAAAAGCGAGATATCAATTATAGGATTATCATTTATATTTACAGGTTTTGAAATTGGATTTTTTCTTATTACATTACGATCTTTAAGATATTCTGGGCCTATAGTTTTTACCCAACAATTTGTTAAATCATCGTATTTTTCATTTTGTTCAATTTTTTTACATAAATCGATCAATGCATTTTCACCTTCACCAACACAAACAATATCAACTAGCTCTTCTTTAATACAAATTTCAGGTGCAAAAGTTGCAAAAACTCCACCAACAATTACAGGAATATTATTTTTTTTCTTATAGTCCTTTATTTCATCCAGGACCCTCATTCCAAGTTCCCACATATCCTCTGTTGATGAAATTGCTAATAAATCTGGTCTAAAATTCTCAATTTGATCATTTAAATCACTTTTCCAATCAGAATTTTTTTTTTTAATACCTTTTTCCTCCATCTTATAGGGAACTACATTTAATCTTTCCATTTTGCTACCATCTGAGTCCATCCCATAGTCTAAAGAATAATAAGTAGTGTCAAAAATTTGAATTTCGTGACCATGTTTTTTTAGAATAGATGAAAACATAGCTATAGCCGGAGGAAGCATATTCATTCCATAAGTGTTCGGATATATAAATAAAACTTTTATTCCCATGATTTGAAATTGCTATTTAATAAATAATTTTGACTTATCATTTGTAGAATATTTTATAACTGAATTATCTACTGATTCAACTTGAATATCGGGCCAAAAATAATTGCTGTATGTTTGAGTAATCCCATCTTCATAAATATGAAAAACATTATCAACAGTTTGAAGGGCTTCAGGCACAGCAGAAGTTGGACCAATTATTATCGTACTTTTATTTTTACTAAATTTATCTATATTAAAATTAAGTTTTTTTAATTTTTGTAAAGAGTTGATTAACTGCGAGTGTTTTTTTGAATGTCTCATTAAAGGGTGGTTTCGTATATCAAATTTTTTTATATTAAGTTTCTTTTTGATTATTAGATGTCGAATTGTCTCAATAATGTTTTCTATAGATTCAAATCCATAAGGAATAATTATTTTATTTAAATATTTTTTTTTATCTAACTTTCTTACTTTTTTACTTTTCTCAAGAAAAAGTTTTTTTTTAGGCCAAAACAATCTTTTGTTTAGGTGAAAGTATTGATTTTGATTATGAGCAATAAGCTTATCAATCATATTATCTTTATATATCAGATGTAAAGGTAAAGGCTGACTCGAATGTGCATAACCAATCACTTTTACTTTTGATAATTTTTTTTTTAAGAATTTAATTAGATAATCTTGAAAGGGTTGACCCTCATAGGGAATTTCAATGTTTTTAATTTTACATTCTTTAACACATTTATATATTTCTTGAGCAAGATTTTCAGCAAATAGGGTATAAAAGTTAATATAATGAATTGTCTTTTTGATTGAAAAATTATTTCTGTAAAAAACTTGAATAATTTTTTTTAAAAGAAATATTACATTATAAGAAATTTTTTCATTATAGTGAATAGTAGTATTTTTTGCTTTTTTTATTTTAGATAAGTTTTCATGCCCTAGAACATACCATAATATTTTATTTGATTTATTTGATGAAGAAAATTTTTTATCAAAATAATTTCCATTTTTATCAAAATCCCTTTCACCACCCCAAGTTAAAATAAGATTATTATATCTATGATTATATTTTGTTAATCTTACTCTAAAATTTTTTAATGTTGCTACAAATAGAGTATCTAGTAACAAATAATAAAATAGACTAAGAAATCTATTTAAGCTAGGTTTGGCTAAATACTTTAGGTGGTAGAAACTAGCATTTGGCTGCCAAGTACAACCAAATGTGAAAATACTTTTTGATATATCAATATTTTTTTTTTTAAAAGTATTTATTTTTTCAAAAAATTTGTTTCTTAATTTAATTTGATTTCTACGAATTTTTTCAGTTTTAGTCATTTATATGATTTGGTATGTATTTAAAAAAATTTTTAAGTAGTCATCGAATATCGCAGAGTAATTTAGAAAATCAAACTATAATTTTTGCATTTTAACTATAAATTTTATACAAAGTATTAGTAAATATTATTATAATTAATATATTAAACTCTAAAATATGGGTGTTAAAAAAAAATTTTTAGATACAAATCTAAAGCACAAGTCAAAAATAGTTGAAGCAACTTTACAACTTGTAGATTTTGATGGAAAAAAACTCCCCCTGCCGACAGAAATTGAAATAAGCGAGTCAGGAACATGCAATAGAAAATGTTCTTTTTGTCCAAGAAGTGATCCAAATTTCGTAGATAAGAAAGAATTCATAAAAAATGAATTGCATGAGAAATTGTGTTTAGAACTTAAAGAATATAAATACAAAGGAACAATTAGATACAGTGGTTTTGTGGAGCCATTACTTGACAAAAATATTTTTAATTTGATTTCCTCTGTCAGAAAACATTTACCCAAAGCAAACATAGAAATGGTAACGAATGGAGATGTTTTGAATATGCAAAGGTTAAAAAAATTATTTTTTTCTGGATTAAATAAACTTTTAATTAGTGCATACGATGGCAAAGAAGAAGCTGATGAGCTAGAAAATTTATGTAAAAAAGCAAATTTAAGCTCAAAGCAGTTTATAGTTAGAAGGAGATATTTATCAGAAGATAATGATTTTGGAATTACACTTAGTAATCGCTCAGGTTTGATGGAAAATGCAGAATTCAAAATTAATTCACTTAAAGAACCGTTAAGATCTCCCTGCTATATTCCGTCATATACTTTTTTTTTAGATTATCAGGGAGATGTTTTAATGTGTCCACATGATTGGGGTAAAAAAATTATTTTAGGAAATTTAAATAAAGAAAAATTAAAAGATATATGGTTTGGCAGAAAAGCTATGAAAATTCGGGAAATGTTAAATAATGCTAATAGGAATTTTTCTCCATGTAATTTATGTGATGTTGTTGGAACATTTATGGGTGAAAAAAATTCCTCTTATTTTCGAGATAATAGATGAACAAAAATGTTTTAATTTTGGGTGCTAGTTCGGATATAGGTATTGAATTAATAAAATTATTCATTAAACAAGATTATTCTGTTACAGCGCATTGTAATTCAAATGACAAAAAATTAATTAGTGAATTTAAAACATACAAAAAGATAAATTTTGTTAAAAAAAATTTCTTAAATTTAAATAACCAAAATTTAAAAAAATTTTGTCATACTAAATTAAATAACTATTATTCTATATTTATTAATCTGACAGGTTATATGACTAAAAAAACTTATCTAAATAGCGATCTTAATTCTTTGGTTGAAAGTATTAAAATAAATGCCTTAATACCATCTTTGATACTTAAAAACATTTTAAAAAAAATGATAAAAAATAAATATGGAAGAATTTTAAATTGTTCAAGCATTGGTGTTAAATTTGGCGGTGGTTTAAATTCTTACAATTATTCTTTGTCGAAACATACAAGTGAATTTATCCCATCATATTTTAAAAAATTATCTAAAAAAGATATTATATATAATAATCTAAGAATTGGTGTCACAAATACTAAAATTCATAAGAAAATCAAAAATATAAGAGAACTTAAAAAAAGAATTAAATTAATACCAATGAATAGATCAGCGCAAAAAAAAGAAATTGCAAATTATATCTATTTTTTGGTAAGTAATAAAAATTCTTTTATGACAAATCAAACTGTGACAGTTTCAGGTGGAGAGTGATTTCTCTTAATAATGATCAGTCTTAAAATTCAAGAAAATACTTTAAATTTAATTTTAATTTCAATAATTTTTTTAGGGTCCTTTTTTTTTGAAAATTCCATAATTAGTTTTAAATTAATTTACGTCTTACAAATATTGATTATTTTCTATTTTCTAATTAAATACTCTAAGATCAAAATTGATAAAAAAATTATTTTTCTAAATTTCATTGTTTTAACTATCGTATTTTTTAAATTTGATAAAAGTTATGTTTATTTAATTTTAATTTGTTTTTTAAACACATTTTTTTTTTTAAATAAGATTAAAAATATAAATTTAAATCATCAAATTATACTACAAATCTTTTTTACTATAATTATGTTGTTGTTTTTTAAAACATCAACCAGTCTGAATAATATTAATATTGAATTGTTTCTTTTTGAGGAAATTAAAAAAAACTATATTCACCATCAAACTTGTATATTTAATAATGGTATAGAAAATTGTGAATTTAACATAAAAAGACTCAGATACAGATTTTTAAATTTACACTCAAATTTAACAGCTATATTCTGTTTAATAATTACTTATATTCTTTTAAAAGATTTAAATAAGAAAAGTTTTATTTTTTTATTTAGTTTATTTGGAATACTTTTTTTATATTTAACCTTAAGTAAATCAGGATTAATATTTTTTCTAACTATATTGGTCTTAACTCTAATAAATTTAAATACTAAGTTTTTACTATTATGTTTTTTTGTGTTTAATTTATTTTTAGGAATAGTTTCTCAAAATGTATCTAGCTCTACAACAGATTTTTGGGATAAAGACCCAACTGTAGGGCAAGAAGTTTATCAAAAAGAGTTCTGTCCAAAAATAAAACAAATTCCTATAATAGGATTTTTTAATGAGTGTGATAAAGAAGATAATAGCAAAAATGATTTTATTAAAAAATTGAAAATAAGCCCACATAATTTGATTTTTAATGTGATGGGTTACTCTACTTTTTATAAAATCCACTCTTATGGAATGGTTGTTGAGAGTATTTCAAATAATTTACAATATTATTTATTTCCTAATCCACTATATAGATTGCAAAAAAATCAAATAATTAATAAGAATGATATTACTAGCAAGTTATCAGCACATGGATTATTTTTTCTTGTATTGCTAAAATATGGACTAATTTTAGGAACAGTTTTTTTTATAAACTTGTATCTTTTTTTAAAAAAAATTAATGAAAAAAAACTTTTTATAGCTTTTATGTTTTCTTCAACATTCTTATCTTTGGATATATTCTTATTATTTCCATTTTTCTTATTATCATTGTTAATAAAGTCAGGTTATAAGTAATACAAAATTTTAATATTTATGAATTTTGATATTTTTAAAAACAAAAAAATAATTGTAACTGGACATACAGGATTTAAAGGTTCGTGGTTGTTTGCTTGGCTTAATGAGCTTGAAGCAAATTTATTAGGAATATCAAAAAATATTCCAACCAAACCATCTCATTATAATAGTTTGAATTTAAATAAAAACTCATCTTGGATTGATGTTAGAGATAAAAAAAAATTAAAAAAAAAAATATTAAGTTTTCAACCTGATTTTATTTTTCATTTAGCTGCGCAATCTCTTGTATTCGAATCTATAAAAAATCCAGTAGATACTTGGAATACAAATTTAATTGGTACTCTTAATGTTTTAGAGTCATTGAGAGGATATAAAAAAAAATGCTCAGTCGTATTAGTAACAAGTGACAAATGTTATGAAAATTTAGAAATTAAAAGAGGTTATATGGAAAATGATAAACTTGGTGGCTCAGATCCTTACAGTGCCTCTAAAGCTTCCACTGAAATTATGATAAAGTCTTATGTAAGAACTTTTTTTAGAAATCAAACAAAAGTAAGAATTGCGACTGCAAGAGCTGGAAATGTTATTGGAGGTGGAGATTGGTCAAACTCTAGAATTATTCCTGATTGTGTAAAATCTTGGATTAAAAGAAAAACTATCATTATAAGAAGTCCAAATTCAACTAGACCATGGCAACACGTGCTTGAGCCCTTAAGAGGATACTTAATACTTGCAAAAAATTTATATCAATCCAAAAAATTACACGGAAATTCTTTTAATTTTGGACCAAATAAAAATATGAAAAAAAAGAAAGTAATTGAAGTTGTAAAATATTTTTCAAAATCATGGAAAAATGCAAGTTGGAAAATAGTTATTCCAAGGAATTCAATAGAATCAAAATTGCTTAGCTTAAATTGTTACAAGGCTGAGAGAAAATTAAATTGGACAACGGTATTAAGTTCTGATGAAGCCTTAAAATTTACTTCAGATTGGTATAATAATTTTTATAGTAAAAAGAAAATAAAGAATTTTTCATTACAACAAATTATTTCTTATGAAAAAAGAATTAAATAAAAAAGAATTTTTTAAAAAAGTTGTAATTATTTCCAAAACTAAAGAAATAATAAATCAAAAGGGAAACCTTCAAAAATTTGTTGATATCAAATTAAATTTGTTTAAAGGATTTGGTGAAGTTTATTTTACTGAAATAAAAAAAAATAAAGTCAAGGGATGGAAAAAACATAAAAAAAATTATTCATTATTAAAAATTATTTTAGGTCAAGTTTTATTTACTTTTCATTATAAAAATAAATTTTACAAATTAATGATAAAGCATAATGAAAATAAAGTAATTCAAATTCCACCAGATGTATGGTTTTCTTTTAAAGGAGTTTTAAAAAAAAATTTACTTTGTAATTTTATGAATAAATTGCACTCAGACAATGAAGTAGAAAATGTAGCTTTAAATAAGTTTGATATAAAAAAATGAAAAATAAATTTGATTATAAGGTGTTAATTCTTGCTGGTGGTTACGGTACAAGACTAGATAATATAACTAAGACAATACCCAAGCCATTAGTTAGGCTGGATAAATATCCTATATTGATTCATGTAATGAAAATATATTTAAAATATGGAATTAGAAAATTTTATATTGCTTTGGGTTATAAGGGTGAGGAAATAATTAAATTTTTTACAAAAAAAAAAATAAATAAAAAAGTGGTCAAGTTAAAATATAAAATTAAAAACACTGAATGTGAAATAACACTAATTAAAACTGGTCTTAAAACAATGACTGGCGGTCGTTTATTAATGGCATCAAAATATATAGAAGATGAAAATTTTTTATTTACATACGGAGATGGTTTATCGAATGTAAATATTAAAAATGTAATAAAGTTACATTTACAGAAAAAAAAATTAATCACAATGACAGCAGTAAACCCGCCAGCTAGATTTGGTTTAGTTAAATTTAAAAAAGGTATAGCGACAGAATTTAAAGAAAAAAACAAAATTACAAATGCATGGATTAATGGTGGTTTTTTTATGGTGAATAAAAAATTTATTAAATATATTAAAAATAACAAAAGCATTTTAGAAGAGAGTCCACTTGAAAAAGCTTGTAAAAAAAGGGAGCTGGTCATCTATAGACATAAAGGTTTTTGGCAATGTATGGATACAAAGAGAGATTTAAATATTTTAAGAAATTTAATTAGATAATTTATGAATAAAGTCAGCATAATAATGAATTGTTTCAATGGAGAGAAATACTTACATGAAGCTTTATCGAGCATAATTTCTCAAACTTATCAAAATTGGGAATTGATTTTTTATGATAATCAATCAACAGATCAAAGTAAAAAAATTTTTAAAAGTTTTAATGAACCAAGATTTTTTTACCATTATGCAGAAAGTCATACAAAATTATTTAAAGCTAGAAATAGAGCGATGTCAAAAACAACTGGTGACTTAATAGCATTTTTAGATGTCGATGATTATTGGTCTGAAATAAAATTAGAGAGACAATGTGATGCTTTTAAAGAGGATGAAAATTTAGATTTTGTTTTTTCAAAGTATAGCATAGTGGATGAATTTTTTGACAAAATTAAAACCAAGCAAAAAGATGATTTAGGCAAGAAAAGTATTGAAGAGTTAATAATTGATTATCAAGTTGGGCTTTCAACGGTAATGTTTAGAAGAAATTTATTACATAGAATAAATTTTTCATTTGATGAAAATTATAACATTATTGGTGATTTTGATGCATTTGCTAATTTAATACAGAGCGTAAACTTTTTGTATATGAATAAAGAGCTTAGTTTTTATAGATGGCATAATAATAATTTATCTACTGTAAATCAATCTCAAGAACTTGAGGAACTAGAAAATTGGGTTGAAAAAAGAAAAAATGAAGTAAGTGAAAAAATCTTAAAGCATGTGAAAAATAAAATTTATTTTATGAAGAGTATTAATAAAATTAAAAAAAGTAATATTTTAGAAGGTTTCAAAAGTATTATTTTTTATAAAGGAACAGATAAACAATTAAAACTTATTTTATATTTTTTATATTTTAAATTTTTTAAATATTTGATAGCAAAAAAGTGAAAAATTAAAAGTGAATTATTTTTTTGGAATTAAAAGCGAATTATTTAATACAAAGCTTACAATTCCTAAGTTTAAAAATAAAAAAAAACTCAACGGAAAGATCTGCTTGTATCAAGCAATAATAGAAAATAAATTTTGGAAAATTGAAAAATTATTAAGTTATGCAGAAGATGAAAGTTTTATTTATTTAGATCAAAAATTATTAGATAATAATAAGATTTTTTTTATTTCAGACGAAATAAATAAAAAAGATTTAAATAAAATTAAGCATTCTGAATTAAAAAACTTTAATAATTATACAAGTACTAACCCTTCTTATAGATCTAATATTCGTATTAGTAATGATATAGGTGGGTTTTCATCGTATCAATCAGATTATCCTTTTAGCATGATATCAAAAGAAGGTAGCGTATTAAGTTCTCTATGTTTACTCACAAATAAAAATGCAGATAAAAACATTTTATTATTAAAAAATATATATAAAAAACCAATGATCGAAAGTTTCTATGTTTATTTTATTAATAATAAAACAAGAAAAATAATTCACAAAAAAAAAATTTATACAAATCAAACAAATTTTATAGATCTATCAGAAGAGTATTTAGATAAAGAAGTTTATTTGTTTACAAATAAATACTTATGTATTCCATTATATATTTCAATTAAAAATAATCAAATATCATTTGAGCACACTCATCCACCTCATGAGTATATTTTATCAGATGATAGATATAATAAAATTTCACTTCTAAAAAAAAAATTTAATGAAATTATTAATTAAGAAAATCTTAAGAAATAAAAAAATTATCCAGTTCAGGAATCAGTTTAATTTTAAATCTTTAAGCATCTTAATTAATAACAAAGAAAAAAATATGTCTATCAGTGACTCATTTTTATGGCGAACAGATAACAACTTTACAACTAAATTTAATTTTATAGATATATTGAATTTTTTTTATGACATGGAAAAAACATTTGTTGAAATAATTTTTTATACAAAAAATGGAGAAAAAATCAAAACTTTAAAAATTGAAAATCTTGAAAAATTTAATCAAATAACCATTGACAAAAATTTTTTAGATGGAATTGAAGATTATGGATATTTTAATATTTTTCATCATAAATCAAATGATGAACAAGATTTTATAATTGCTAATAGATGTTACTTAGGTTTTTCTAAAGATAATGATTTTTATTCTTATGTACATGGTAATTTACTATCAAAATATAAAAAAAATCCAAATTCAGAAATAGAAACAGATATTGTTCAAAATTCTTTGTTCATGAATCAAGAATATTCAATTCAAAATAATCTGAGTGAATTTGAAAATACAGAATTTTTTTTTGCAAACCCAACATCTGATAAAATAAAATTTAAAATCGATGATGATAACTATTTATTAAAAAAAAATTCGTGTAAAATAATTCAATTAAAACAAACAAATAAAAAAATCATTATTAAATCCAATTGTATGCTTTTAAGGCCTATTATATTTAATTATAAAAATAATTTTTTTGATGTTTATCATGGATAGTTATGAATAATTTTATAAAAAAAATTTTAAGGCTTATTCTTAACTCAAATATTTTTTTAATTTTTAGACAAGTTATTGAAAATAATTCATATATTAAATTAAATATACACAGTAAAACGGTTGATCTTTTTTGTCCAAATCAATTAATTAAATGGAGAGTTAAAACTTTATATGAAAAAGAACCTGAAACTTTAGAATGGATTAATAATTTTAAACAAAATAATGAAATTATATTTTGGGATATAGGTGCGAATATTGGTTTGTATTCAATTTATGCAGCATTAAAATTTGAAAACATAAGAATAATGTCATTTGAACCTTCTTCAAGTAATCTAAGAATATTAAGTAGGAATATATCCATTAATTCACTTCAAAATAAAATAAAAATTTGTCAACTTCCTTTAAGTCATTTACCAAATCATTTTTCAATGATGAAAGAGTCATTTTTTATTGAAGGTGGTGCCATGAACACTTTTGGAGAAAATAAAGATTTTGAGGGAAAAGAGTTTTTTTCAAGAATGAATTACAGTATTTTTGGTACTAGTATAAATTCATTGTTAGATCAAAAATTACTCGATCTACCAAATTACATTAAAATTGACGTTGATGGAATCGAACATTTAATTTTAAAAGGAGCTGAAAATTACTTAATTGATCCAAACATAAAAGAAATTTTAATAGAAATTAACGAAAATTTTATTGATCAAAAAAAATATGTTTTAGAGATAATGAAAAAAAATAATTTTAAATTTATTTGGAAAAAAAATAATATTGATTTTATTCAAAATAAAAGTCTAAATAATACTTTTAATTATCTTTTCACTAAGAATAATATAAAATAAGCTATCTATAAATAAAATCTTTTCATGAATTATTTAATTAAAACTAATATGCTCGATTGCACATTTAGAGACGGTGGATATTATAATAATTGGGATTTTTCTTCAAAATTAGTAAATGATTATTTAAAAGTTATGTCAAAAGTAGGCATTAAATATGTTGAACTTGGTTTTAGATCTTTTACTTCTACAAATTTCAGAGGTTCTAATTGGTATACGACTGATGATTATTTACAAAGCTTAAAAATTCCATCATCAATTAAAATAGTTATTATGGTAAACGCTTCCCAAATATTAAATCAGAAAAATATTTTAAAAGCTGTACGATTGTTATTTAATTCTAAATCAAAATCCAAAGTTGATATGGTAAGAATTGCTTGTCATTTTCATGAAGTAAACCAATCATTAAAAATTTTAAAAGAATTAAAAAGACTTGGCTATAAAGTCGCTATTAATTTAATGCAAATCTCAGAACAGGCAGATAAAAAAATATTAGAAGTTTCAAAAAAACTCAGCAAAACTAATTTAGATATTTTATATTTTGCAGATAGTCTTGGAAGTATGAAATTTAAAGAGATTGACAAAATTATAAAAATTATCAAAACTCACTGGAAAGGCCAACTCGGTGTTCACATGCATAACAATTTGGGGCAAGCACTATTTAACAACATACATTGTATGGAGCAAGGAGTGCAATGGATCGATAGTACAATTATGGGTATGGGACGAGGTGCTGGTAATGCTGCAACAGAATATTTTATTATTGAGTATAAAAAATTTTATAAAAAAAAATTTGATATTATCCCATTACAAAATTTAATTAGTAAAAATTTTAATGACTTGAAAAGAAAATATAAATGGGGGACTAATAGTTTTTACTATTTCGCTGGTAAATATGGAATACATCCAACTTATATCCAAGAAATGATTTCTACTGGTTTTCGTGACTCTGAAATTATGGCTGCAATAGATCAATTAAAAAATAATGAAGGAAGCAAATATAATGTTGATTTAGTAAGAGCAGAATTTCAAAAGGATATTAAAATGAAAAAAGGTAGCTGGTCACCATTAAATAAAACAAAGGGTAGAGAAGTACTATTAATTGCCTCTGGTCCTAAAAGTGAAGAATATTTGAAAGCAATAGAAATTTTTATTAAAGAGTTTGATCCATATGTAATTGCTGTGAATAATAATGTAAAAATCAATAAAAATTTAATAGATGTTTATGCTGCGTGCAATCCATTAAAATTTATTGCAGATATAAATTCATTTAAAAAACTAACTAGACCATTAGTTGCACCAGAAGGCATTTTGGATGAAGATATAAAAAAAAAGTTATCTAAAATAAAAATTTTGAATTTTGGAGTTGGACTAGAGCAAAATACTTATAAGTTTTATAAATATGGAACTATTATCCCAAGATTTTATACTCTTGCTTATGCTTTGGCTATTGCAACCTGCGGAAAATCTAAAAAAATACTTTTGGCAGGGTTTGATGGATATGGAGCAAATGATAATAGAACGAAGTTAATTAATAATTTAATTCATCAATATACAACTTCTAAGGGTGCAAAAAAAATTTTAGCAATAACGCCTTCATCTTATACGTTACCTTTTAAATCAGTCTACAATTTAAAATCATGAAATACATTGTGATTATTCCAGCAAGGTACAAATCAAGGAGACTTGATGGCAAACCGTTAAAAAATATTAACGGCTTACCAATGATAGTAAGAACTTTCAATCAATGTTGTAAAGCAGTTAATAGGGATTTGATTTATGTATCGACAGACGACTCAAGAATAGAGAAAGTTTGTAAAAAACATAATATCAAAGTTATAATGACAAAACAAAATTGTTTAACTGGAACTGATAGAGTTTATTTAGCTTCAAAAAAAATTAATGCTGATGTTTACATAAATTTACAGGGTGATGAACCATTATTTAATCCAAGGGATATAAAAATAATTATTAAATATTCAAAAAAATACAGAAAAGAAATAGTTACAGGATATACAAAAATTAAATCTCGTAAAATGTTTAAAAGTCTTCACGTTCCAAAAGTAGTATTTTCTGAGGATAAATATTTACTTTATGCTTCAAGATCCCCAATTCCAGCTAATAAAAAAAGTAAGTTTAATTTTGCATATAGACAAGTTTGTATTTATGCATTTCCAAAAAAACAACTAAAAAAATTTTATTCAAATAAAAAAAGTAAATTAGAATTTGAAGAAGACATTGAATATCTTAGATTTCTTGAAAAAGGTATTAAAGTTAAATGTGTTAAGTTAAGTGATAAATCTGTAGCAGTAGACACAAAAGAAGATTTAATAAAAGTAAAAAAAATTATTTATAATTTAGAAAAAAAATCTAAAAATTTATAAATTATTTTTTAATATAAAAAAAATTCGGTTGGTATTTTCTTATTGGATATAAAAGGACTTTTTGCATTTAATAATGTAAATGCTCCATAAATAAAATATCTGTAATTTGAGTAATTTTTCATCACTTCCACTCCATGATAGGCATCATCTGCATTCTTAAATATAACAAGTCTACCTTCTTTAGGATTAATACTAATTAATTTTTCTAATGAGTTTATGTTTGGATTTTCAATATCATTAATTTGTCTAACTTTTTTATATAAATCAAGATTGCCTCCAGTTGAATTTTCGTCAGCATCATTTAAGTAAATTAAAAAAACAATCAATCTTGAATCACTATCTCGGTGTATGGCTTGTTTGTAATTATTCCCAGCTCTACTAAAGCCATATAATAACTCTAATTTTTTTTTTTTATTTATAAAATTATTAAAAAATATTTTACTTTTTAATTCTCTAATTTTTCTCAAAGTATAAATTTTTAATAATGTGTTATCAGGAATTAAAGAAACATTTTTTCTATATTTGTTTAAATGATTAGATTTTTGAACATTATAAAATTTTATTAATTCAAAATCAGAAATTTCTATTGATAATTTTTTACAAACTAATTCAAAAAATTTATTAGAATTTATATAGTCATTAAAATTTTTTAAATCATTTTCGTTTACAATCATATTTTTAAATGAGTCATAGGTTGAAAAAACTTCAGATCTATTTCCATGATAAGAGATTACTTCATTACTATTAAGCAGTTTATTAGAAATACTAATCAATTTTCTGCATTCATCTTTATTTATAAAGTTATCTATAACTGCGTAGTTCATTTTTTTTTAATAACACAACAAGTAAAATTTTTAATTTACTATACTTAAACTTTTTTATTTTTTTTTAAAATAATTTATTTTTTTCCACCTTTTTGGAATTGTATCTAGATTATTATATTTATTTGATGAAATAATATTAATTTTTCTCTTATTTTCGGCTAAATATGCTGCCCACCAATAATAACTACTGTTTGAGATTATAAAATTTTTGAAAGAAGACATAAAAATTAAGTATTCAATTTCTGAGAGCTTATTTACATTTAATTTATTGATAAGTTTACCTTTTGAATAAATTTTTTTTTTATATTTATTTAGCTCTGGGTGTGTAGATGTAAAAAAAATCTTAGGTTTTAAAATTTGTTTTTTAAACTTTTTAATTGAATTTTTATAAAATATTATATTTTCAATTCCGCCAAATTTTTTTTTAATATTTTTTGGAGCCTCCTCATATAATCTTAAACCAATTAAAATTGATTTATTATCTATTTCTTTTTCTAATTTTCTTATTTTTATATTTGTATTGTTGAGGATATTTTTAACTATTAATTCCTTATTTTCTAAAAAATACTTTTCTGATTGAAAAAAACCTACCAAATATATATTTTTTTTTTTATCAAATTTATTTTCAATATTTTTTTCAAATTTATTTGTTCTGGTTTCATCGAATAAAATATTATTAAAAATACTTAAAAATTTTTTTTTTTTAAAAAAAAACTTTTTTATAGCTATAAAAATATTTATCTTTAAAAAATCTAAAAAGTTAATTTTTTTATATGTGAAGTTTTTTGGTAACATTTTTTTTCTTTTAAATTTTCTATCTATCAGGAAACCTGTTACATCATCAATTATTAATTTTGAATTTAATTTTATAGAAAGGTTTTTTGCAAATGCATACTGAAATAACTGATTACCTAATCCACCTGAAATTTGTAAATAAATTTTTCTTTTCATAGTTTTAAAATAGTTTATAAAATTTCATAATTACTTATAAATGAAAAAAATTGCATTGGTAACCGGTATTACAGGTCAAGACGGATATTATCTTGCTGAATTCCTTTTAAGCAAAAATTATATCGTGCATGGAATTAAAAGAAGAGCCTCAACTATTAACAACTATAGAATTGATGGTCTTTATAAAAAGTATTATGAGAAAGCAAAGGTCAAATCTTTTTTCTTACATTATGGTGATGTAACTGATAGTTTAAATATTTCTCAGCTCATAACTAAAATAAATCCAGATGAAATTTATAATCTTGCAGCTCAAAGTCATGTAAAAGTAAGCTTTGAAACTCCAGAGTACACAGCTAACGCTGATGGTTTAGGTGTGCTTAGAATATTAGAATCAATAAAAAGACATAAGAAAAAAAAAATAAAATTTTATCAAGCCTCTACCTCAGAAATGTTTGGTGAAAGCAAACCTCCACAAACTGAAAGTACATATTTTGCTCCTAAAAGTCCTTATGGAGCTGCTAAACTATATGGACATTGGATTACCAAAATATACAGGGAAAGTTACGGCATATTTGCTTGCAGTGGAATATTATTTAATCATGAAAGTCCTTTAAGAGGAGAAACTTTTGTAACGAAAAAAATAGTTATGTCTGCAGTTAAATATTATAGAAAAAAAAATGAAATTTTAGAAATTGGAAATTTGAATGCAGTTAGAGATTGGGGTCATGCAAAAGACTATGTAAAAAATATGTGGTTAATGTTGCAAAAAAAATTTCCACAAGACTATGTAATTTCAACAAACAAAAGTTATACCGTTAAAGAATTTATCGAAAAAACATACAAATTTTTAGGAATTAATATTATTTGGAAGGGAAAAAAAGATAAAGAAATAGGTTTAGATAAAAAAAATAATAAAATAATAGTTAGAGTTAATAAAAAATATTTTAGACCTAATGAAGTTGAGATTTTAAGAGGTAACTCAAAAAAAGCTAAAAAAGAACTTAAATGGAAACCAACAATTTCACTTAATCAATTAGTAAAAGAAATGATTGAATATGAACTTAAATTACAAAATTAAGAATGAAAAAATTGTAATTTTTGGACACAAAGGATTAATTGGTTCTGCTTTACTTAAAGAATTTAAATTGAGAGGTTATAAACAAATTTTAACTGTATCAAAAAAAAAATTAGATTTGTTAAATTTAAAAAAAGTAAATAATTTTTTTAAAAAAAATAAACCTAAATTAGTCGTGTTAGCTGCCGCAAGAGTTGGTGGTATTTATGCAAATAATACATACCCATTTAATTTTTTGTATGAGAATATGATTATACAAAATAATTTAATAACATGTGCAATCAAATATTCTTGTAAAAGATTTATTTTTTTAGGATCTAGCTGTATATATCCAAAATTTTGGAAAAAACCCTTTAAGGAAAATGACTTAAATTTATCGAATTTAGAAAAAACAAATGAGTCATATGCAATTGCTAAAATTTCAGGTTTAAAGTTGTGTGAAAATTATAATCGACAGTTTAACAATCAATTACCAAATTTTATTACTATAATCCCACCTAATCTATTTGGTCCAAATGATAACTATGATGATAAAAATAGTCATGTGTTAGCAGCACTGATGAAAAAATTTTTTTTTGCAAAACAAAAAAATTTAAAAAAAGTGGAAATTTGGGGCTCTGGAAATCCAAAAAGGGAATTTCTTTATTCTGAAGATGCAGCTAAAATTATCTCAGATTTGGTAGAGTTACCATTAAAAAAAATTCATAAATATACTAAAGGAAATTTTTCTCATATCAATATAGGTCCTGGAGTAGATTATAAGATAAGAACTTTAGTAAAAATTATTAAGAAAATTTCAAATTATAATGGAAAAATTTTTTATAATAAAAAATATCCTGATGGAGTAAAAAGAAAACTTTTAGATGTCTCACTTTTAAAAAAAATTAGTCCCGAGTCATTTGATAAAAATTTAACAAAAAAAAAGAATTTTGAACAAAAGATTAAAATGATTTATGAAAAACTTGAAACTAAAACATTTAAAAAAAACAAAAAGAACTATTCACTTAATTTATCCATTTGATTTAAAAAAAAATATTAATCCATGGTCAATTGGTAATAATGTTTTTTATTCACTTAAAGATAAATTTAAGTTTAAATTTTATAGCTGGACAAGTATTGAAAAAATTATCCCTAATGAAGGTGATATATTGCTTGGACATGCTCACACTAATCCTTTTACAGTTTTTAGAAGGTCAATTAATCACTCTAATTGGAATAAAAAAATTTTACTCCAACCTTATAATGAAGACCCTAAACAAATGAGTCATTTATATGATTTAATTCCAATATGTGATTTGTTTATATCAATATGCGGTAGCTATTGGTTTAATAGAATTAAAAAATCTCCCTTCAAATCATGGAAATCAAAAATGATACAATTAGATTTAGCACTTGATAGAAAAGAATATCCTTTTCTTAAAAAAAAAATTAACAAAAAATTCAACAGAAAAATAATTTATATTGGTAATGATTATTCATATAATAACTTTGCAAAAAATCTAAAATATTTAAGAAAAATAATAAAAGAAATTGGAAGTAAAAATTTTGCATCAGCAGGAAATAAACAAGTTTTTGATGAAAAATTTTATGGTTGGTTAGACTTTACAAAAAAAACTTCAAATAAAAAAATAAAAAATTACGATTTTTTAATACAAGTAAGTAACAACGATGCTAATCCAAGTATAATTTTAGAGGCAATTTCTTGGGGGTTGATTCCTATAATTACTAAAGGCTGTGGATATGAAGAGTTTACTAAAAAAATTTTTATTCCAAATAATCAAACATTAAAAGCAGTGAAAAAGATAAAAAAATTTCAGGAAATGGATAAAAAAATCTTATTTAAAATCCAAAATGATAATTTAAATATTTTGAAAAATAAGTTTAATTGGGAAAAATTCAGAAATAAAGTTAGAAAAGTTATTTTACAAAAAAAAATCAATAGACAAAAAATTAATTATAATAAAAAAGAAATAAATTTTTTTGAGTATAATAAAAGAACATCACCTAATTATTATTTAAATATGGATATTCTATTTTCTGTTATTAAATCTAATTTAAAAAAAATACTTTAATTTTTAGAATTTATTTTTTTTAAAAAATTTTTGATAAAAATCACAAATTAAATGAATATAAAATACCCCAATTACATGAAAGAGAGTTATTTTTGCTATAGAATTTATAATTCCTCCATAAAAACCAAACAAAAAAAGCAATCTTTGTAGCTCCAAAGAAAGAATTAATATTGATAAAGAAAATAGTTTTAAAAGGTTGTTTTTAAGTTTTAATATTAAAGGAATACAGAAAATTAAAAACATCATTCTATAATCATGATGAGTATTAATTAAAAATGTAAATATAAATATTCCACCACCTAATAGAAAAATATTTCTATTATCCAAATCATCTTTGATTAGTTTATCTTTAAAATATTTTAAATACACAATTACCAATAGCAAAATATTGATTATTACAAAGAAAATAAAATTTAAATTTATATTTAAATATTCTTTTATATTTATAATGATAGATAAAAATCCATAAGAAATATGACCATTAACTGGATTAACAAGACTAATATTTTTTATATCATCTTTTGTTATTAGTAAATATATAAGAAATATAGATGATAAGAATAGAATATAAATAATTGATTTTTTATTTTTTAAAAAAAATAATAAACTGAAAGCTGGATAAATTTTTAAAAAAGAAACAAGTAAAAAACCAAAGTAATTTATAAATTTAAATTTATTCAAAAAAGTATAAAAAACTAATACTATAATTATAAAATCAACATTCCCTCTTTCCAATAATAGTAAATTAGAACCACTAATAAATAAGTAGCAAAAGAAATAAGTTTGAAATTTTTTGGTAAAATTGAAGAAAATATAAGAATAAAGTAGAAAGAAAATTATATAAGTTGAATATAAAACTACATCAGATTTTATATTTAAATAGTGACCAATTAAAATCCAAATCCTTGGATAATTAATAACCATTTCGCTCCCATGCGATTTGTATGAATTGTACAATGTATCTGAGGATAGAAAAACGTTATCTATATAACTAGCAATGTATTGTAGATATCGCAAATCATAAAATTTATTAGAACTTATGGCAATTTCTTTTGATGAGTCAAAAATAGATTGGATATTTACGCTTGGAGTAATTGTAATTTTCCAAAAAAGTTCAGGATCTAATAAATAAAAAAAAATACAAGAAAAATATAATAAAATAAATAAATACTCTTTTTTTTTTAAAATCATAAATTATTGATTTGTTTTAATTTCAATTGACTTATGTTTTTTTTGAAAAGAATTTATAGACAAAAGTTGTTTCTTTTTTCCAAATTTATTATTAATAAATTTATTGTTACTGAATTCTAAACATAAATTAAAATCATATTTTTTAAGATAATAAAGAAAACTCATTAAATGAAGATTTGTAAATTCAGCTATTACATCTTTAATTGAAATTTTTTTATCTCTAATTCTAAAAATTTTTTCTACAAGGCAACTGTAAATGTTTCTAAAAATAAAGATTGAATAGGTTTTAAATCTTAGACTTTCAATATTTTTTAAAAAATAAAGACCCTCTAAAATTATTAACTTCTTTTTTTTGAAATTAAAAACCATTTTGAGATCATTTTTACCATTTTTACGATTATATAAATTTTTAAATTTTACTTTTTGTTTATTTTTAATTGCTAATAAAAGTAAATTAATTTTTTCTATATCGTAATGTAATTCATCCTGGTTGTTCATAGTTTGAAATAAGAATTTAGAAATTAGTTTAATTCTTTTTTTTCTTGAATATAAAAAAAGATCTTTACTTACAATTTGGATATTTTTATTTTTATTTTTTAAGTACTCCTTTAGTTTCATAGAAAAGTAGGTCTTGCCAGAACATGAGATGCCATCTATACAAATAATCTTTATATTTTCATTTTTTATTTTGTTTTTGACACTGCGAATTAAATTTTTTTCAATCATTATTATGAATTTCCCAAACTCCAGGGTATTTTGTGCAAACAGCATCAACTTTTATTTTATTTTTTGTCAATAAATTTTTTAATTCAATAATTTTATTTTTAAATTTTATATTTACAAGTTCAGGCGAAACAATACAAATTTTGACATTTTTTTTTTTTAAAATTTTATAAAAACTTTTTTTTAGAGGAAACTTGGTAAAATGATCAATCCATATCCATTTAATTTTTTTAAATAAAAAGTCATAATTTTTCAAATTTTCAAATTCTGAATATCTTATTGACACTTTTGTTTTATTTTTATTTTTTAGTAAACTTGAAAATGTTTGATCGTGAAAAAAAAAATTAGATATCTTTTTTTTTTTTAAAATTTTAATTATTTTATTTTCTAGACCTTCTTCTTTAACATTTAAAACTAAAAATGTATGTTTAAATTTTTTAATCCATTTAATAAATTTATCTCCTTTTAAAAAAGGATCATGTTGAAGAATTATATTTTTATTATCTGATCTCAAATCAATTTCAACTCCATATTTAGTTGGCGTTTTTTTTAACTCAGATATTTTATTTATTCTATGTTTAATTATTATCATTAATTAACTCAATTTTAATATTTTTTTTTATTTTGCTGATTAAAGACCTATGTATAAATAATATATTAAATACTTTTTCATTTTTATGTTCATATAGTTTTTTTTCTTTGGCAACAAAGAAAAATTTTTTATAATTTAATTTTATTAATTTTGTATAAATTTTATTAATAATTTTTTTATCATATTCAATCATCAAAATAGGTTTATTTATCTTAATTGTATTTAATGATCCTAATATACATTCATATTCATGGCCCTGAATGTCAATTTTTATAAAACAAGGAGAAAGTTTATACTCATCAAGTTTTCTTGTTTTGACAATTGAATTATGAATAGAAATTTTTTTTTCAATATTTTTAATAAAAAGTGATTGTTTTAAATGCTTTATGACGTTTTTTTTTGACAAACTATCAAATGGTGAAAGGTGATATTTTTTGAAATATGCCTCGTATATCGAAACATTTTTTAATTTTCTGTTTGATAATGCAATTTTATAAACATGAATTTTATCTATTTTTTTTTGTAATTTTAAAATTTTTGAAAAATTTTTTTCATTTGGTTCAAATGAAATAATTTTATTTTTAGTAAATTTTCTTATTGCTTTTACAGAAATACCATCGTTTGCTCCAATATCTAATATAATTTTATTTTTAAAAAAACTAAAATTATTTATATAATAAATAAACTTAAAATCTGTTTCATAAATTAATTTGGCAAACAATTTATTAGTTAAGTATCTGAAAAAAATGAATAGATAAAAATTAGACCTTACTAAATTTTCTAATAAACTAAGTATAAAATTTTGTTGTGTTATTTTTTTTATCATTAAATTTTAATTTAAATAAATATATGAAATTAAAAAATAAATGTTTGATAAATGTTGTAAAATTATTTTTCCATTTTGACTGGCCATAAATTCTGGGTTTGAAAATAACATCTAATTCTATAATCTGGAAATTATTTATTAAGGATATGTAATAAAAATAAGTATCAATAGTAGTCCATTTTTTTGGGGGGTTATTAAATTTAAATAAATCATTTCTATTAATTATTTTAGGTTGAGCATTAATTTCATTAAATTTTTTATTAAGTATAAATGTTGCAGAAATTTCATGCATTTTTGTAATTAAACTGTCAAATTTTCTATTATTTACTCTTTTACCTTTTCCAAAAATGTTCTTTTTATCCTTTACAAGACAGTATAGCTTTAAAAAATCATTTAAAGGCGTTTGAAGATCTGCATGTGTCCATCCGATATACTCGCCTTTTGCAATTTTTAATCCATTTGTTATTCCTCCTCCATAACCCTGGTTTTTTTCCAAATCTAACTTAGTAATAATAAAATTTTTAATTTTGGATTTATGTAAATCATTTATTATTTCATCTATTTTTGAGCCTGTATCATCTAATGAGCCATTGTTTACAAAAATTACTTCAAAAGAAAATTGTTGTGATTGTAGAGAAATTAGTTCCTTATAAAGTTCTTTGATGTTAGAGCTTTCGTTATAACAGGGAAGTATTATAGAAAAATTTATATTCACAACTTGATGAGAAATTTAATGATAATATAATTTTAATTTTTATGCAAACTTTAAATTTAATTATACCCATGGCAGGAAAGGGAAAAAGATTTCTTGATAAGAAATATAAAACTTACAAAACTTTATTAAAAGTAGATAATTTTAATACAGTTTATGATAAATTAGTTTCAAATTTTAACGATAAAAATTTAAAAATAATTTTAATTTTAAATAAAGAAATTTCTAAAAAGTTTAGAAAAAGATTTCATAAAAAAAATTTAAAAATAATTACAATAAATAAGCATGAAAATGGTCCGACTTATAGTGTTTTTAAAGCTTGGAAAAAAATTAATGAAATCATAAAGGATGATGAAAAAATTTTTATTTCATACTCAGATATAAATTGGAATTGGAATTTTAAAAAAGTTATAAATTTTTTGAGAAATAAAGAAATTTGTGTTTTTACACACACAGATTTTCATCCTCATCTAGAAACAAATGAAAAATCTGATTTCTGTAAAATAAAGAATGATAAAATTTATAAAATGTCCAAAAAAAAACCTTTTTTAAAAGATTATAAAAAAGATTATTTAGCAATCGGATGTTATTTTTTTAAAAATAAAAATTATATAGATAATTATTTTTCTAGAAAAAAAAAATTTCACGAAAAGACAGAATATTATTTGTTATCATTAATTAATTATTTAATAAAAAAAAAGATAAATGTTTACAACTTTAACATAAAAAATTTTGTACATTTGGGTACACCAGAACAGTACGAGGATTTTATTAAATGGAGGAAAGAAATTAAGACAAGTGATTTTAATTTAAATAATAAAAAATTTTATAAAAAATATAAAACGTTTATGTTAATGGCAGGCAAAGGTAGAAGGCTGAAACAATTTAAAAAAGAAAAATTTTTACTACCTTATAAAAATAAAAATATTTTTAACTATATCTTTGACTTTTATGGTTCAAAAAAAAATATGATTATTACAACAAATAAATTAAAGAAAAAAATACCAAAAATAAATAACACAAATTTAATTATAATAAAAAAAAACAACTCAATGTTTAGTACAATAAAGCAATCTTCAAAATTTCTAGTGAATGAAAAAAATTTTTTTCTGACTTCATGTGATTGTTTTGGAAAGTTTGACACCAATATTTTGAAAAAAGTTAAAAATAAAAACATAGATTTGTGTCTGTTTGGGTTTAATTTTTCATCTATACAAAAAAAATTAAACAATGCACATACTCAGCTTGTATTAGAAAACCAAAAAGTCAGAAACATAAAAGTTAAATCAGTCTTTAATGAAAAACTTGTGGGCTTAGCGGGATTTTTTTGGATAAATAGTGCTAACGTATTTAAATATATAAATGAATTTGTGTGTTCTGAGTATTACAAATCTTTAAAAAGAGAAATTATAATTGACGATTATTTTAAATATATAACTTTAAATAAACTTGTAAAAGTTTCATTTATTAAATTAACAAATTATACTCATATCGGATCTGTAGAGGAATATAAAGAATATAAATATTGGGATATCTATTTTCAGAATGATACAAAATAAAAATTTACCATCTTTCTGTACTTCAAATTTGAATGTGCTTAAATCGCTTATAATTTTTGCAAGATATAATAATTTACCTTTATTAATAGAAACTACCTCAAATCAAATTAATCAGTATGGTGGTTACACAAATTTGAAACCTAAACAGTTCGTTAATAAAATTAAAAAAATAGCTAAAAATTTAAATTTTAAAAATGAGATAATTTTTGGGGCTGATCATTTAGGTCCACTTCCATGGAAACATTTAGGAGCAAATAAAGCTATAAAAAATGCTAAGCAACTTATTAGAGCTGTAGTAACGGCCGGTTATAAAAAAATTCATATTGATACAGGGATGAAACTCAAAGGTGATAAATATTTATCAAAAAAAAAAATATTTAATAGGTCTAGATTAATTTTTGATTCTGTCAAAAAAAAAAAAATAAAAAATATTTTTTTTGTGTTTGGAACAGAAGTACCTATAGCAGGTGGAGAAAATAATTTTAAATTTAAAAATACAAAAATAAATTCAATTAAAAAAGATATCAAAGAATATAAAAAATTGAAAAATAATTTTTCACTTGTCATCGAACCTGGTTTAGGTTTTTCAAATCAAAAAATTTATAAATTAAAAATGAATTCATTTTCTAAAAAAAAAATTCTTGTAGATAGCAGTAATTTAACCTACGAAGCTCATTCTACTGATTATCAAGATTTAAATTCACTAAAGAAACTAGTAAAAAATAATTTTAAATTCTTAAAAGTAGGCCCAGAACTTACATTTAACTACTTGAAGGCTATTATAAAATTGGAAAAAATAGAAAAAATTAAATTTAAAAATAACTTATCACAAATTAAAAAAAAAATTCTAAAAGAAATGGAAAAAAATCAGGTTTTTTGGAAAAATTATTACAAAGGAAGCAAAAAAAAAATAGAATATTTAAAGTTAGAAAGTTATTTAGATAGGTCTAGATACTATTGGAATACTGAAAAAGTTATTCATTCACTAAAAATTTTAGAAAAAAATATAAATTCAATCAATGAAAATTTACTTTTTAATAATAAAAAAAATCTTAATAAAAAATTATATTTAAAAAATAAATTAAAACTTAGTAATTTTGATTTTATAATTTATGAAAGTTTATTAAATTCTTTTTCAAAATATTATCGATCTTGTAATTTTATTTTGAAAAAATGATGTGTGTTAGAAACAATATAATTGAATAAAGTTCATATTAATTCATATAAATTATAAGCAAAAAAATGATAAAGACTAATGAACTATTACCTTTCTTGTTTTATATTTTTTATTCTAAAGAAGTTTTCGTAATTATAAAAAAAGGATATAGTGTTTAATAATTAATTATCTTTATTAACAAAAATTAGTAAAAATTTAGATAAATTTTTATTTAATTTTTAACTGTTGACGATGATATTTAGTTCAATTGTAAATAGAATAATCAGAAAGATTTTTTAAATTGACAAATATATTTATAACATTTGTACCAATTTTATATTTAATAAAATTTTACCTATTTGGAAATTTTATAATTAAAAAATATTTTTCAAATAAAGATTCTTATGAGTCAATAATTTTTGGTTTTAGTATTTATATTATACTAATTAATTATTTTTACTTTTTTTTTAAACAAAACATATTTATATTCGTTATTTTTTGTTTAGCTATATCGACAATTTTTTTGATATTTATTTTATTGACCAATCATAAAAATTTGATTGAAAAAAAAATATTATTAAATTTTTTTTTAATTAATTTTGTAGTTTCTTTGCCTGCGATACTATATGGAAATCAATTTTATGTTTTTAGAGGTAACATTTATGATACATTTAGCTATTTATCCACAGCATCAATAATAGCAAATATAAATTTTGAGGGGATATTATCTATAATTTCAAATAATGAAAATTATGACTCATTGTTAAAAGAATATGCAAATTTTATTTATGCAAGACCATCAGTTCAAATTTTTTTAGCAAGTATAAGTAAAATTACAAATCTAAATATGTTTGTTAATGGTTTTATCGCCAAATCAATAATTTTATTGTTAACTTTTTCATCTAGTTATTCCTTTTTTTTTAATTACTTCAAAGATGAAAAATTACGTTTAATTTATTCATTAGGTTTTATTTTTAGTTTTTTCTTTATTTATATTTACGAAATTGATGCTTTTGCACATCTATTATCTTTACCTTTATTAATAATTATATTTAAGAATCTTATTACCCTGGAGACAAAAAAAAAAGATAGTTTATTCTTAAAATGTTCATTGATAGCAATTTATTCATCGTGTTCTTTTATAGTTTATCCAGAAGGATCATCAGCAATTTTTATACCATTATTTATATATTTTCTTTTTGTTATAATGAGGAGCAAAGAAATTAAAAAAACTGAAAAATTTAAAATAATTTTTCTCCCCCTAATTTTATTTTTTTTAATCACATTGCCTCTTTATCAATCAACATATAATTATTTGTTTTTTACCCAAATTAGTAATAGTTTAGGTTCAACCAAAGATTTTTGGGGGTACTATGGAGCATTTATTTTAGGTAAGGCAAACCCTATATACAATTTAGAAGTTGTTAATGAAATAAAAGATCTTTGGAACGAGAACAATTCTTTTTATGATTTAGTTGTTCTAATTAAAAATGTTAATTTAGAGAGTGGAAATACATTTTTTTTATTAAATATTTTACCTTCTATTTTTGGTTTTTATCACCTAACAACAAATAATTCTAACAATTTTTTAAATTTTTTTTATATTATTTTTTTAACAATTATAAATTTTTATTTAATAAAAGTAATATGCGTTAAATTGGTCCATATTTTTTTTAAAAATGAAAAAATTAATAATTTTTATAAAATTATATTAATTTATTTTATTTTTTTAATCTCATATTTTACATTGACAAAAAATTATTGGACAGTGATTAAAATTTATACTTTTTTTAGTTTTTTCTTCTATTTTTTTTTAACATATGATTTTAAAAAAAATAAATTCACAAATACAATAATAGTTCTAATTTTAATCTTTTTTCCCATATATAAGTATAGTGAAAATAATAATGGTATCGGTAGAATAGACTCATTTCCTTCTGTGATGAAAACAGAATTTAAATTAGATAATAATTGGGATCTAAATTATAAAAAAATTAAGTCTTGTAAAAATATTAAATATAATTTTAATGATAAATTTAAGAATTTATATGTTAAAATAGCAATAAATGATTTCAAATATAATTTTAAAAAAATTAGCTCTTATGATTGCCAAATTATCTATAAAAACCAAGGTTTTGAAATAGTAAATTATGAATGATATATCAATTATAACACCAGTTTATAATGAAGAAAAAAACATTATTCCATTTATAGAAAGTGTTGTTCAGGTTATGAACAAAATGGATAAGAAATATGAACTAATTTTTGTTTTAGATCCAAGTCAAGATCAAAGTGAAAATATAATTACCAATGAAATTGAAAAAAATAGCAATATCAAACTTATAGTTAATTCACGTAGATTTGGACAACCAGCATCAACTTTGGCCGGATTAGAAAATTCAAATGGAAAAAATATTGTTTTTATCGACGTTGACTTACAAGATCCTCCTGAACTAATAGAGGAAATGTATAAATATATTAATTTAGGTTATGAAGCAGTACTTGCTCAAAGAACTTTAAAAATTAAAGAAAATATTTTAAGAAATTTTATTTCCAATGTTGGTTATAATATTATTTCAAGTATGAGTGACACCAATATTCCAAAAAATGTTGGTGAATATAGAATGATCTCAAGAAGAATAGCAAATGAATTAATTAATATGCAAGACACAGATTTTTTTCTAAGAGGCTTGGTATCATTTGTTGGTTTTAAACAAAAAATTATCAAATTTGAAAGACCAGAGAGAAAAATAGGGATTACTAAATACAATCCATACACTGGATCAATTAAAATTGGTTTAAATGGAATTTTTTCTTACAGCGTCAAACCACTCCACTTAATAACTATTATTTCTTCAATAAGTTTTCTATTATCCAGCTTTATTTTTTTTACATATCTAATACTGACTTTTTTTGAACTATTTGTCTTTAAATATCAATTCTTTGTTATTACATTAATTTTAGTAGTTTCCTCTGCAATTTTTTTTTCAATTGGAATTATTTCAGAATATCTTGCAAGATTAATTCCTAAAATAAAACAAAGACCAATTTATATCATAGATAAAAAAATTAATTTTAAACAATAAGTTTTATTTAAATTGAAAAAAATAATAATCATTACAGGTGTAGCAGGAATGGTTGGATCAAATTTAATTGAAAAATACATAAATAAAAATGTGATTATTGTTGGTATAGATAATTTGAAATTGGGAAAATTTAAATTTATTAAACATTTTTTAAATAAGAAAAATTTTTTCTTTTATAGAATTGATTTAAGCAAAAAAATAAAAAACACACGTATTTCTAAAATTCTTAAAACTAATTATTTAAGCGAGGTTTGGCATTTGGCAGCTAATTCAGATATTCAACAAGGGGCAAATAATAATAAAGTAGATACAAAAGATACGTACATGACAACTATAAGAACTTTAAGTTTGATTAAAAATTATCTTAAAAAAGATACTAAATTTATTTTTTCTTCATCTTCAGCAATTTATGGAAATATCAGAAAGAGTATTGTTGAAAATCATAAGCCTAAAAAACCTGTAAGTAATTATGGCATAATGAAACTAAAATCTGAAAAATATATTGAAAATTTTTCAAAAAAAAAATCATTGAAAGCTTATATTTTTAGATTTCCAAATGTGGTTGGGAAAAATTTAACACATGGAATAATTTTTGATTTCATCAATAAAATTAAACGTAATCAAAATATTTTGAATGTTCTGGGTAATGGAAATCAACAAAAACCTTATTCAGATGTTTCAGAAATTATTAGATGTATGATTTATATCAAAAATTTAAGTTTTAAAAATTATGTAAATTATTTCAATATTGGCACGAGAGATAAAGGAATTAAGGTAAAAGAAATTGTTAATATTTTTATAAAAAATTTAAACTTTAAAATAACACCAGTTTATCAAAATAAAAAAAAGGGATGGAAAGGTGATGTTATTAATTATAAATATTCTACAAAAAAAATAAATAGATTAGGGTTTAATTTTAAATTAAATTCAAAAGAGGTAATAGAAAAAACGGTTAAAAATTATTTAAAAAAAGTTTATTGAGGTGATATCATTAGTAATTTTAGTTGGTGGAAAGGGTACTAGAGTTAAAAAAATTACTAAAGGCTTTTCAAAAGCAGAAATTTTAATTACAAAGAATAATAAAATAATTGATTATCAATTAAAGAGTTTAATTAAACTAAAAAAAAAAATATTTATTATATCTAATAAAAATTTTAAAGGTTTTAGAGATTATGTAAATAAAAAGTACTCTAATTCAATAATTTCAATCATAGATGAAGTTGAACAAAAAGGAACTGCTAGTGCTTTAAAAAATTTACCTGAAAATAATAAGAATGTAGATTATTTAATTGTTTTTGGTGATTTATTATTTAATTTTAATTTTAATAAATTTTTAAAGTTTCACAAAAAAAAGAAGAGCAAACTTAGTTTAGTTGTCCATCCTAATTCTCATCCTTATGATAGTGATTGTGTTGAAATTAATGACAATTCAGAAGTTATAAATTTTTATAAAAAACCTCATAAAAAAAAAATATTACCTAATATGTCATTAGCTGGAATTTTTTTAGTGAATGGAAAGTTGTTAAAATTTATTAATCAAAATAAAAAACAAGATTTTACAAAAGATTTTATTTACAAAATTTTTAAAAAAAAATATAAAGTTTATGGATATAAAACTAGAGAATACATTAAAGATCTAGGAACGATTGATAGAATTAAAGAAGCAAAAAAAGATTTAAAAACCCAAAAATATTTAAAAGGAAATATAGATTGTAAGATACCTGCTATTTTTTTGGATAGAGATGGTGTCATCAATTTTGATAAAAATGATGGAAAATATCAAAACTGTAAAAATTTTATTCCAGGCTCATTACAAAGTATTAAAAAAATTAACAAAAAAGGTTTTTTAGCAATTATATTAACTAATCAGCCAGCTGTAGCCAAAGGCTATATTTCTTTAAATAGATTAAAAAAGGATTTTACTTATTTAACAAACAAGGTTTCTGAATTCGGTGGTTATTTTGACGATATTTTTTATTGCATTCATCATCCTAAAAAGGGCTTTAAAAACGAGATTAAAAATTTAAAAAAAAATTGTATTAATAGAAAACCAAATAATGGAATGTTTTTATCTGCAAACAAAATACATAACATAGACTTTAGTCGATCGTATATGATTGGAGATAGATTTTCAGATTTTCTTGCCTCAAAAAAAACAGGTGTAAAATTTATTAGTGTGGGTGAATTAGAAGTAAAAGGTTGCACTAATAAAAAAAATTTAAAAGATGCTATTAATTATTTGTTAAGGAAATAAATTTAATAAAAAGTATTTTTTGTTTTATTATAACTTAAATATTTGTTCTTTAGAAATTGAGATATAAGATTCATTACAGTGTGATGAAGGCTTTCAATTATACCATAATTAGATGATTCTACATGAATATTAAAATCTGCTAGTTTTTTTGAGAGACCTCCATTAAATCCAGTTAAAGATATACACCTTATTTGTTTTTTTTTGGCAACTTTTAAAGCTTTTATTATATTTTTTGAATTTCCTGATGAGCTAATTGTGATCAAAACATCCTTTTTTTTTCCTATTTGTAAAATTTGATCACCATAAATATCTTCATAAGAATTATCATTTGAAATTGCAGTCATCAACGCTGAGTTTGAAGATAGGCTAATCATATTGGGTTGAATTTTTTTTGTTTCATACAGAATTTTTTGATGATCACATACAAAGTGGTTTGCTAAAGCAGCAGATCCTCCATTTCCACATACCATTATTTTATGATTACCTTTTAAATATATTTTTTCTAAGAAATTTATTACTTTATTCAGATTTTTATTATCTATACTTTTAAAAGCCTCATTAAAACTTTCATAATAAGCAGATTTATATGATTTTAGATTACTGTACTTTTTAATTGGAAATTTCACTTAAGGGAATATAAATGAATACATGATTTTGTCAAAAACTCCTCTAAGAATAAGTTTTGCTGGTGGTGGGTCAGATTATTTTAATCCAAATTCAAACCAACCTGGAAGGGTAATAGTGAGCACTATTAACAAATATATGTATGTATGTTTAAATGAAAAATACAACAAAACAATTAGAGCAGCATATTCAAAAACTGAAAATGTTCAGAGTTCTTATAAGCTTGAACATGATATAATTAGAGAAGCTCTAAAATTTCATGGTATTTTTAATGGTGTAGAATTATCAACTTTAGCTGATATACCCTCATCTGGTAGTGGGCTAGCATCATCAAGTGCTCTTTCAGTTGGTCTATCTCATGTTTTAAGAAAATATAAAGGATTAAAAATATCTAAAAAATTATTAGCAACTGATGCGTGCACTATCGAAATAAAAAAATGCAAAAAACCTATTGGGATGCAGGACCAATATTCAACAGCTTTTGGAGGTTTAAATAAAATTGAGTTTTTTAAAAATAAAAAAGTAAAGGTAACAAATATTAAAGTTAGCAAAGATAATTTAAATAAATTTAGAGGTAGCTTAATGTTATTTTATACAGGTATTAACAGGAAAGCACATAAAATATTATTCAAAATAAAAAAATCTGGGAAACAATTTGTTAATCATTATAAGCTTTCTGATTTAGCTTTAAGTTTTGAAAAAGAATTAAAACTTGGAAACATTTCAAACTTAGGAGAAATTCTTCATGAAGGATGGTTATTAAAAAGAGGTTTAGATAAAAGTGTCTCCTCATTGAGTTTGGATGAAATTTATAATTCTGCGTTGAATGCTGGTGCATTAGGAGGTAAAATTTTAGGTGCTGGTGGTGGAGGATATTTCCTATTTATAGTTCATCCTAAAAAACAGTCAGAATTAAAACAAAAGCTAAAAAAATTGCAGCATATTAATTTTGATTTAATAAATAAAGGATCGGAACTTTTTAAAATTTAAAATATGATTACAGAAAAATTAAGTCTTGTAATCCCAACATATAGAAGAGAAAGACCAATTTTAAAAATTTTAGATAGTTTAAATAGTCAGATATCAAATAATATTTTTATCGAAGTAAATATTTGTGATAGTTTTAGTAATTATGATGATAAAAAATTTAAAGCTTATAAAGATAACATTGATATTAAATACTATAATATAAAAAAAAATATACTTGCCTCAAAAAGAAATTTTGGAATTAATAAATCATCATTTAATAGATTAATTTTAATAGATGATGATTGTATACCTAATGAAAACTTCTTAGAAATTTATTTAAATGATTTTTCAAATATTGATGAAAATACAATTTTATCAGGTATAGTTTTGTATCCTCAGGAATATATTAAAAGTTTCAATCATATTAGATTCAAACAATCTAGACATTTTACTTTAAACAATTTTGATAAAAATTTAAATTTTCTTCCAGATAAAATTGTAGCAATGAATATGGGTTTTATAAAATCAGATAAAACCAATAAAATTGGTCTATTTAATGAAAATTTTACTGGATATGGTTTTGAGGATTTTGAATTTGGTTATAGATGTATTTCCAATGGATATAAGTTGCTTAAAACAAAGGCTACAATAGTTCATGACGAAGGTCAGCCAGATATTAATAATTACATAAAAAAATATTACCATTTAGGAAGAGACGGTATGCAAAACTTAATAAAAGTAAATAATTTAGCAGCCGAAAAAACAATTTATTATAAAATTGAAAATAACACTGTTTTTCAGTTTTTCTCTAAATTGATTGGCATTATTAAAATTATTAAAATATTAGAAAAGATAATATCAAGATTGGATAAATTTAAATTATTATATATACCTTTATTAATAGATTTTTTAAGATTAATTTCTTACATGAGAGGATATATAGATAGAAATTTAGATAAAAAAAATTCTGAAATAAATAAATGGTATGAATAATTATTTCAAAAATAAAATTATATTAATAACAGGTGGCACAGGTTCTTTTGGCAATGCAATGGTTAAAAAAATTATGTTAATGAAGCCAAAAGAAATTAGAATTTTTAGCCGAGATGAAAAAAAACAAGATGATATGCGTAAAAAATTTAATGATAAAAAATTAAAATTTTTTATAGGAGATATTAGAGATCAGAAAAGTATCGAACAAGCTGTGGTAGGTGCTGACTATATTTTTCATGCTGCTGCATTAAAACAAGTTCCTTCCTGTGAATTTTACCCAATGGAGGCTGTAAAAACAAATATTATTGGAGTGGATAATTTACTAAACGAAGCAATAAAATCAAAGGTTAAAAAAATTGTATGTTTAAGCACTGATAAAGCAGTTTATCCAATTAATGCGATGGGCGCTTCAAAATCTATGATGGAAAAAGTAATTGTTGCAAAATCAAGAATTTCTAATTCAACTGATATTTGTATTACTAGATATGGAAATGTGATCTACTCTAGGGGATCAGTTATACCATTATTTTTAAATTTATTAAAAAAAAACAAACCTTTAACGGTAACAAATTTAAATATGACAAGATTTTTAATGAGTATGAATGAGGCTATAGATTTAGTTTTATTTGCGTTTAAAAATGGAAAAAATGGAGAAATATTTGTGAGAAAATCTCCTGCAGCTACAATTAAAACTATAACCGAGGCTTTAGCAAAAATATCAAAGAAAAAAATTAAGATAAAAAAAATTGGAATTAGACACGGTGAAAAAATACACGAAACATTATTAACTAAAGAAGAGCTCAATAAATCAAAAGATTATAAAAAGTATTTTAAAATTGTTTCTGATAATAGAGATTTAAATTATGACAAATATTTTTCTAATGGGTCTAAGGATAAAATAAATTTAACTGATTACACATCTGAAAATACTAAAAGGCTTAATGTTAATCAGACGTCAAAAATAATTAAAGATATTTTGAAAGAGAAAAATTTTATAAGTTAATGGAAATTACTGTTACAGGTGCCAATGGATTTCTAGCAAAAAATTTAATTTATAGTTTTGTGGAAAATAAAAATTATAAAATTAATAAAATTACACGCAAAACGCCAAAAAAAAGATTAAAACAATTATTGGAAAGATCTAATTTTATTTTTCATTTTGCAGGTGTAAATAGACCTACAAAATACAAAACATTTAAAAAAGATAATGTAAATTTAACAAAATTTATCTGTGATCATTTATCTTATAAAAGATTAAAAACACCAATTGTTTTTAGTTCATCAACGCAAGTAAATAAAAATAATTCTTACGGAAAATCTAAAAAAGAGTGTGAAAAATTGCTTTTAAATTTAAAAAAAAAAAATAAGAATAAAATTTTTATTTTAAGATTGCCTAATATTTATGGAAAATGGTCAAAACCTAATTTTAATAGTGTAGTAAGTACTTATTGCTATAATATTTCAAGAAATAAACCTATATACATATCGAGTCCAAAAACAAAAATAGGTTTACTTTATATTGATGACTTAATTTTATATTTGAAAAATTTTTTAAAAAAGAAATCAAATATAAAAAATATTTATAAACCTAATTACACTGACATTGTAACTTTAAAAAATCTTTCTAATATTATATATAGTTTTGAGCTTTCAAGAAATGATAAAATAATTCCCGATATATCAACGAAATTAAATAAAAATCTATATTCCACTTACATTAGTTATTTGCCAAAAAAAAAAATTACTTATACTTTAACTAACAAAAGTGACTCAAGGGGTTCTTTTGCTGAATTCTTTAGAACTAAAAAAGACGGTCAATTGTCTTTTTTTGTTGCAAAAAAAGGGAAAATTAGAGGTCATCATTTTCATCATTCAAAAGTAGAAAAGTTTTTGGTCGTAAGTGGATCTGCAATCTTTAAAATGTTTGACATCTCAAATAATAAAAAACTTTCTTTTAGATTAAGCGATAAAAAATTAAAAGTAGTTGAAAGCATACCCGGTTACCAGCATTATATTAAAAATATAGGAAATAAAGATTTAATTGTTTTATTGTGGTGCAACGAAATTTTTGATGTTAAGAAACCTGATACTTTTAAAATATGAAAAAACTGAAAATAATTACAATTTTAGGAACAAGACCTGAAATTATTAGGTTGTCTAAACTAATAAACTTGTTAGATAAAAACGTGAAGCATATTCTTATAAACACAGGGCAAAATTTTAATTACGAATTAAATAAAATATTTTTTAAAGATCTAAATATTAAAGAGCCAAGGTATAATCTATCTTTTGAATCAAATATTTCAACGATTGAGTCCATTTCAAAAATTTTAACTCAAGTGGAAAAAATATTAATTAAAGAAAAACCAAGTGCAATTATAGTCTTAGGTGATACTAATAGTTGTTTATCTGCTTATTCAGCGAAAAGATTAAAAATACCAATATTTCACATTGAAGCTGGTAATAGATGTTACGATCAAAGAGTTCCAGAGGAAATTAACAGAAAAATTATTGATCATATATCTGATATAAATGTAACTTACAGTGAAATAGCTAAAGAAAATTTAATAAGAGAAAATTTACCTCCTGACAGAATTTTTAAAATAGGAACTCCTTTATATGAGGTATATCAAACTTATAGAAAAAAAATCGAAAATTCTAAAATTCTCCAAAAATTATCATTAAACAAAAATAATTTTTTTTTGGTAAGTGTTCATAGAGAAGAAAATCTAGATTATGAAAAAAACTTTAAAAAATTTTTAAATTTTTTATCCTATCTTGAAAAAAGAAAATTGGAAAAAATAGTTGTATCAACTCATCCAAGAACACTTAAAAAAATAAAAAAAGAGACTATATTTAAATCTAAAAAGATTTTATTTTCAAAACCCTTTGCTTACTCAGATTATTGCCATCTACAAATAAATTCTAAAATAGTTTTTTCTGACAGTGGATCTATTACAGAAGAGTCAAATATTATGAATTTTGCAGCAGTAAATTTAAGGTACACAAATGAACGTCAGGAAGGAATGGTTTATGGAGCAGTTCCAATGATACATTTTAATTTAGATAAAATTGAAAATGTTATTAAACATTTTGAAGAAACTGGACATAATAATTTCAAAATTAAAGATTACGAATCACCAGGTTTTTCAAAAATTTTTTATAATATTTTAATAAGCTATATTGATTATGTTAATCAAAAAGTTTGGAAATTAGATTAATTTGAAAATTTTTTTTTTTACACAATATTTTTGGCCAGAAAATTTTAGAATAAATGAACTTGTAAAACATTTTTCTAACAAAAAAAATTTTGTTCTTACAACTTATCCTAGTTATCCAAAAAAAGTTTTATTTAAAAAAAAAAATAGAAATAATTTTTTTAAACATAATCAAATTTTGAGAGTTCCAAGTATTTTAAGAAATGAAAGTAATTTATCAATTTTCTTAAATTACTGTACTTTTTTTCTAAGTTCATCATTTATTGGTTTTTTTAAAATTTTTACTAAAAAATTTGATATTATTTTTATTTTTTGTCCTTCTCCAATATTAAATGCAATACCTGCAATTATATTTAAAAAAATATTTAAAAAAAAAGCTGTACTTTGGGTATTAGATTTATGGCCAGACACAGTTATAGATTTAAAGCTAATAAAAAATAAATTTCTAATTAAAATTTTAAGAGTATTTGTTAACTTTATTTATAATAATAGTGATCTAATTTTAGCCCAGTCTAATTCAATTAAAAAAGAAATTAAAAAATATACTAAAACAAAATGTATATATTTTCCCGCATGGTCTGAAGAAGTAATTATCAAGAATAAAACTAAAAAAATCAAAAAAACAAAAAAAATAAAAATATTATTTGCAGGTAATATAGGAGAGGCACAATCATTTTTAACATTAATAAGATGTGCAAAATTAATAAAAAATAAAAATTTAGTTAAATGGATTATTGTAGGAGATGGTAGGTGGAAAAATAATTTAATCTATCACATAAAAAAAAATAATTTAGAAAATGATTTTCAATTAATTGAACATATTCCACTTAAAAAAATTGGAAGTTTTTTAAATAGTGCGGATGGTCTTTATTTAAGTCTGCAAAATAGAAATACTTTTAAAAAAACTATCCCAGGAAAATTGCAGACTTATATGAAATCTGGAAAACCAATTATTGCATCAATTTCTGGTGAGACTGAACAAATCATAAATAAGTCAAAGTGTGGTTTTGTTAGTAAAGCAGGGGATTCCAATTCTTTAGCAAAAAATGTTTTAAAATTTTGTAAGATGAAGCAAAAAGATAGGTTGTCTTTAGGTAAAAATGGAAAAATATTTGCAAATAAATTTTTTGATAAAAAAAATATTCTTAAAAATTTAGAAAAGGAATTTAAAATAATCTTGTAAGTATATTTAAAGAATATATACAATATTGGACCTATTTCTAAATTATAGAAAATTTTGGTTAAATTAATTATATAAAAAATTTGAATGACAAAATTTTTAGAAAATATATCTTTTTTTTTAATAATAAGTTTACCTATATTTCTTGTAACTGGTCCATTTTTATCTGATATGTCTGTAATATTAGTAGATATTTTTTTTTTAATAATAATAATTAAAGAAAAAAAGTTAACTATTTTAAAAAATAAATATTTTTTTTTTTTAATATTTTTATGGACCTATTTTTCTTTAAGATCATTATTCGTTGATGATATTTATTTATCATTAAAAAGTTCTTTGTTTCATTTAAGATTCATAATCTTAATTTGGGCAATTTCATTTTTTTTAGATAGAAATAGAAAAATTTTTTTTATTTTTTCTAAAGTGCTAATTATAACAATTGCAATCGTTTGTTTAGATGCTTTGTTCCAATATTTTTATGGTACAAACGTTCTAGGTTTTAAACAAGAAAACCCTGATAAGTTAAACGGTTTATTTAATGACGAAGCTGTTTTAGGTAGTTATTTAATAAGATTAACTCCGCTTATTTTTGCAATTTTGTATTACTTTTTAAATCCAGAAAAGCACCATTTCCTTTATTTATTTATACTTAGTTTTTTGGGACTAATTATATTTTTGTCTGGATCAAGATCTGCATTATTTCTTTTTATTTTGTTTAGCTCACTTTTTTTTCTGATTAACATTAAATTAAGAAAGTTAATTTTTATCTATTTTTTTTGTTTATCTTTAATTTTAATTACATTAATGCAATTTAACAAAAAAATATCACATTCAGTATATTATAATTTATTTGATCCATTTAGAACTATGTTTTTTGATAATACTAGTTCAGAAAAAAAAGATAATAAAAAATTTATATTTACAAAAGTATATGACTCTCATTACAAAACAGCTTTAAATATGTTTTATGATAACAAAATTTTTGGTGTAGGAACTAAAATGTATAGAATACTGTGTAAAGATAAAAGGTATTACATAAATGAGTTTAGTTGTACCACTCATCCACACAATTTTTATTTTCAACTATTAGCAGAAAATGGTATAATAGGTTTTTTTGGTATTTTATGTATATTTATATATTCAACATCAATAATACTTAAAAAAATATATATTATTAATTTTAAAGACAAGAATTTTATTAATTATCCCTCTTTAATGATTGTAATTGGTATTTTTATAAATTTATGGCCAGTTGTTCCTTCTGGCAATTTATTTAATAA
Organism: uncultured Pelagibacteraceae bacterium; assembly: GCA_902594405.1. Taxonomy (GTDB): domain Bacteria; phylum Pseudomonadota; class Alphaproteobacteria; order Pelagibacterales; family Pelagibacteraceae; genus Pelagibacter. The sequence continues at coordinate 54,766 of CACJMB010000002.1, forward strand.
TTGGTTATCAATTTTAATTTTTTTTCCAATTGGTTTTTTAATTTTTTTAGGTAAAAATAAAATAAGGTGATAATAACTTACTTACTATTAATCATTTTAAATATTTTAATTTTAATATTTTTTGAAAAAATAAGTATTTTTATAAATGTTTATGATTTTCCAAATAATAGAAAAATTCATAAAATTAAAACCCCACTTTTGGGTGGTTTAATAATAGTAATAAATTTTTTCTTCATCTTTTTATCTTTAGAACTGAACATTTTAGATTATACATCAATCGATATTTTTTTTGAGAGTAGAATAAATTATCTAATTTTTTTAATTTCTACTTTAGCAATTTTTTTAGTAGGGTTCGTTGATGATAAAATTGATATTGGACCAGCTATAAAATTTTTGTTTTTATTAATAATTATCTCTCTCCTAATTTACTATGATAATTCAGTATTAATTAATCAACTTAGATTTTCATTTTTAGATCAATCAATCAATCTTGGTCAGTACTCATTTACTTTTACAATATTGTGTTTTTTACTTTTTTTAAATGCTTGCAATATGTTTGATGGGATAAATATGCAATCATGTATTTATTACTTAATATTTTTAGGTTTTTTATTTAATTATGACTCATTAAACATTCTGTTAATTATACTCTTTATTTCCATTATTTTTATATTAGCTTTAAATAGTAGGGGTAAATTGTTTATGGGTGATAGCGGTGTTTTATTGTCTTCATTTGTTATCGCTTACGTAGTTATAAAATTTTACAATAAAAATATTTTCATAGATGCTGATACAATTTTCATTCTTATGATGGTACCAGGTATTGATATGTTTAGATTATTTTTGTTAAGACTCTTTAACAAAAAAAATCCATTCTATCCTGACAAAAATCATATACATCATTTATTATTAAATAAATTTAAATTTAAAATTACAATACTGATTTTGAGTTTATTAATTTTTTTACCAATTTTTTTTATGCGCCTTGAAATTTCAAGTATATTAATAATTTTAACTTATCTAGTTATATACTCTTATATTGTTCAAAAATTATCAATTAGAAATGAAGCAGTAAATAAAAAATGATATTTATCGATACAGTCCTATACTTTATTATAACTTCTTTTGGCTTGTGTTCTTTTATTGGTTTTGGAGCTCTTACAAATAAGTATTTATTTAAAGAAGAATATAACAAAAATGTATTTAATTACTTTTTTATTGGCTTAATCTTTATTATTCCATTTTCTGTAATTTATTATTTTTTAGTTGGAAATTACAAAATATTAAACTTCTTAATTATATTTTTGGGCTTTTATTTTTTTTTAAGAAAGATAAAGATTGATGAGATTAAATTTATATTAATTCTTTCGTTAATTTTTTTTACATGTTTATTAATCTCAAAATCCCACGAAGATTTTACAGTTTATCATTTTCAGCACATAGTTGAAATTTCTGACTCAAATATAAAATTTGGATTAGCAAATTTGGATACAAGGTATTTTTATTCCTCAATTTTCTCTTTTGTTCAAGCTTTGTTTAATTTTAATTTTTTTGATTACAATTTAGTTAATATACCCTTGTATTTGATATTTTTGTCCACAATTGGCTTTCTGTATAAACAAATAAACTCTAAAGAAAATGTTTTCATAAATATTTTTTTTTTACTTATAATAATTTTTAAGTTTAAACGATTTTCTGAATTTGGATATGATTATGTTGGTCAATTTATATTAATTTATTTATTTTCTAAATTTATTTATAGAGCAAAAAATATTAATTTTTATTCTTCAAGTAAATTAATACTAATTTTTTCAACCTCAATACTAATCAAAGTAACAAACATATATTTTGCACCAATTATTTTGTTTCATTTTTTATTTTTTAAAGAAAAAATTAATATTATTAAATTTATTAAAACCAAACATTTTCTGTATCCTCAAATTATATTAATTTTAATTTTTTCACTTAACAGTGTATTGAAAACAGGATGTATTAATTACCTAATTAAAGATACTTGCCTATCTAAAACAAAATATTCTTGGGTCTTAAATTACGAAGAAATTCAAAACTCCAAAAAAATATCCAAGTATTGGTCTAGAGGCTTTTATCACCAAAAAAATAAAAAACTTAATGAGCTGGAGTATAATAAAAATTTTAATTGGTTGCCAAACTGGTTGCAAGGCCATTTTTATATTAAAATTTTACCATTTGTTTTAATTTTAATTCTCATTTTTTTAGTAATCAGAAATTTTATTTTTAAAAATAAAAAAAACATCAAGTCTACAAATCTAAGATTTTTGTTATTTGGTTCTTTTTTATCTGTGTTATTTTGGTTAATAAATTTTCCACAGTATAGATTTGGCTTTGGAGCGATAGCTATATTTTTATTCATATTTTTTGAGAGTATATTTGGAACAAAGAAAGATTTTATAAAAAAAAGATATATATATTTTTTGATTATAGGCTTAATTTATTTTAATGTTTCGAATGTATCTAGAATTATCTCAGAAACAAATAGAGATGATATGTATAGGTTTACAAATTTTCCGTGGTATGCAAAGCCTTTGACAAAACAAATAAATGAAAAAAATAAAAATTTTAGATACTCAAGATCAACTCAAGGTGATAATTTTTGGAGAACTTGTTTCAACGCTAAGTTAATATGTGTCAATCATAATGATAAAGTTTCATTTAAACAAAATGGAAGAATTATTTACATAAGTAAATTTTAATTATTATTTTTTTTAAAATCTTTCATTTTTAATTGGATGATTAAAAAAATATTCAAATTTATTGATGGCATTAAAAATGGAAAATAATAATTTTTCACTGTTTTAAAATAATATCTAATAATTTTCTGTATATTTTGAACAGGAGTCAAATGGTCTCTTGCGTGACTTAAGTCTTTTTCTGCAAAATTTTTCCAACCATAATTTTTTTTTTGTTTAAAATAGTATAAGTATTGAAGCAATCGCCACATTGAACCAGGATCACATGGTAATGCAATTGATATTAATGAGTTAGGTTTTAAAGATGGTAATAATTTTAAAAAATCTTCTTCAAAATTCTTAAAATGTTCAAATGTATGAGATGCGATCAGTCTGGTAAATTTTTTTTTAGGAAGTTTCAAATTTTTATAATTTATAAATTTAAAATTAATATTTTTATACTTTTTAGATAATTTTTTGAGTTGTGTTTTGTATTTTAAATCGTCCACTATTGTATATTCTTTAATATAGGAAAAATCCATAAAATTAATATGTGGTTTTGCACCACCACCAATTTCAATTATGTGTTTGTTGTAATTGTTATTTATTCTAAGACTTAAAATTTTATGATTAAAGTAATAGAGAAATTTTGCCAAGCCAGTATAGTTCGTATTACTATAATTATTTTTTGAATAAATTTTACTACTGATTTTTGCTATTTTATATTTTTTCATTAATTAAAAAATCTATAATAAAATATTTTGTATAAAGCTATCAATCCGTCTTTAAAACGTATTTTTTTTCCTTCTTCATATGTTCTACCATTATAGCTTATTCCAACCTCATAAAATTTTAATTTCTGTTTCGCAAGTTTCATTGTAATCTCAATTTCAATTGCAAAAGTTTTTTCAGAAAGATTTAAAGATTTAAAAATGCCAGTTTTGACTAATTTATAACCTGTTTCAACATCAGAAAAATTAATATTTGTAAGAATACTTACCAAAAGACTTAAAACAAAATTTGCAAATCTATTTTTAAAATATAATATTCGTTTTGCACCACTTCCTTGAAATCTAGAACCAAAAACGACGTCTGCTCCTAAATTTTTGGCTGGTAAAAATAACTGATTGTAATCTTTTGGATCGTATTCTAAATCGGCATCTTGGATCAATATGAATTCACCGCTTACATTATCTAAAGAATTAATAATTGCGGATCCTTTACCTTTATTAACTTTGTTTTCTATAAGTTTGTCATACAAGTGTGTATTTTCTTTTAAAAGTGTTAATGTATTATCGGTAGATGCATCATCACTTATGATGATTTCTAAATCATGATTTTTTTTTTGATTGTTAACTCTCTTAAGTATATCCAGGATATATCTTTCCTCATTAAAAACTGGTATTATTATTGATATTTTCATTGTTATCTTAATAGATTATTTAGAAATTTATACTTTACAATAAAGAATTGTATATCTATAAGTCATTGCCTGGTAATTATTGCGAAAGGGCAATACCCGATCCCATTCCGAACTCGGAAGTCAAGCCTTTCTGCGCCGATGGTACTTTGTCTTAAGACATGGAAGAGTAGGACGTTGCCAGGCTAAATCTTGATGAAAAATATCATTGTAATAACAGGTGGAGCAGGCTTTGTAGGTTCTAATTTAATTTCATTTCTTTTAAAAAAAACAAATAAAAAATTAATAAGTTTAGACAATTATTCTTCTGGAAGTAAAAAAAATCATATTCAAAATGCAAGGGTTAAATATTTAACTGGTCATACTAAAAATATAAAAGCAATTTTAAATAAATATAAAAAAAATATTCATACAGTATTTCACTTTGGTGAATTTGCTAGAATATTTCAAAGTTTTAAAGAATTTGATAAATGCTATGAATCAAACTCCATAGGAACAAAAGAAGTTTTTAAGTTTTGTCTAGATAATAAAATTAAAATAATTTATTCAGCTACATCTGCAAGTTTAGGAAATTTAGGAAAAGATAAAAATCTATCTCCATACGCATTTACAAAATCAAAAAATCTAGAATTATTAGAAAATTTAAAAAGTTGGTTTAAATTTAAATTTGAAATAATTTATTTTTATAATGTTTATGGACCAAAACAAATCAAAACAGGCAATATGGCAACAGTTATTGGCATTTTTGAAAATCAATATAAAAATAAAATTCCTTTAACTATTGTTAAGCCTGGTTCACAATCGAGAAAATTCACCCATATAACTGATACAATAGAAGTTTGCTATGAAGCTTGGAAAAAAAATAAATGCACCCACTACAGTATTTCACACAAAAAATCATATTCAATTTTAGAAACAGCTAAAATGTTTAAGACTAAAATTAGATATGTAAAAGCCAGACCTGGAGAAAGATATTCATCTTCATTGGTCAAAATATCACTAAATAACAAGATAATTCAAAGATTTGGAAAAATAAATTTGAAAGATTACATTTCTTCGTTTATTAAGGGAAAAAATTATGAAAATTAAAAGTTCACTTAAATCAATAAAAAAGCGCGACCTTAATTCTAAACTTGTAAGAAGAAGAGGTAGGGTTTACGTTATTAATAAAACCAACCCTAAGTTTAAAGCAAGACAGAAGTAGTTTTTATGGATAATGAAAACCATAAAACGACTTGGAATAATTTTACAAAATTTGTTTTGTGGGGAACTGTCGCAGTAATCTTAGTTTTAGTTTTAATGGCAATATTTCTTTTATAATATCTTAACTTATTTTTATTATGAATTTAGCCTCAGTTTCAGAAAATCGAGACATTGAAAAGCGTATAGCAATAACCCCAGAAATTGCAAAAAAATATATCAGTTTAGGATTTAATTTAACACTACCAAATAATTATGGAACTCACTTAGGATTTAATGATGAAGATTATAAAAATCTAGGAGTTAATTTTTTAGATAATGAAGAAGAAATAATTAAAAATTCTGAAATTATTATTCAATTAGGATTACCTGTTGATGAAAAATTATCATTGTTTAAAGAAAATCAAACTTTGATTGGTTCATTAAATGCTTTCGCAAATAAAGAAAAATTAGAGAATTTAAAGTCGAAAAAAATAAATTGTTTTTCTCTAGAGTTGCTACCAAGAATTACAAGAGCGCAATCAATGGATATTTTATCGTCACAAGCTAACCTAGCTGGTTATAAAGCTGTAGTAGAAGCTTTTCAAGTTTATGAAAGAGCAATCCCAATGATGATGACTGCAGCTGGAACAATTCCTGCAGCAAAAGTATTGGTAGTTGGAGCTGGAGTTGCTGGATTACAAGCTATTGCAACAGCTAAAAGAATGGGAGCTGTAGTATTTGCAACAGATGTAAGGATGGCCTCAAAAGAACAAGTTGAGAGTTTAGGTGGAAAATTTCTTACTGTTGAGGGATCTGAAAATTTAGAAACTGAAGGTGGTTATGCAAAAGAAGCATCTGATGAATTTAAAAAGAAACAAGAAGAATTACTTTCAGAAACATTAAAAAAAATTGATATAATAATTTGTACAGCTTTAATTCCAGGTAGAGAAGCTCCAAAGATAATTAAAGAGGAAATGTTTAAAAATTTACAACCAGGTTCAGTTATTTATGATTTAGCAGCAGTTCAAGGAGGAAATACCGTATTTACTGAAGTTAATAAAATTGTCGAAAAAGACGGCGTTAAAATTTTGGGTGAGGCGAATATATTAAATAAATTACCCGTATCAGCTTCTAATTTATATGCTAAAAATGTATTTAATTTTATCTCTAATTTACAAGATAAAGAAAATAAGAAATTAAATATTAATTTAGAAGATGAAATAATAGAGAAAACACTTATTAAGTAGTATTATGGAAATAGACCCTTTTATATTTAGATTAAGTATATTTATATTGTCAATATTTGTTGGCTACTATGTTGTTTGGAGTGTAACACCTTCCTTACACACCCCTCTGATGTCAGTTACTAATGCAATTTCTTCAGTAATCATTGTAGGTGCAATAATTGCTGCTTTGTCCGGAAGTGATGGAGTAGTTTTTTCATCATCTAGTGTTTATGGATTTTTAGCAATTATTTTAGCTGCTGTTAATATTTTTGGTGGATTTTTAGTCACACAGAGAATGTTAGCAATGTATAAAAAAAAGAAAAAGGATAAATAATTAATGTCTGCAAATTTATCTGCAATTTTATATTTGGTATCTGGTGTATTATTTATTTTAGCTTTAAGAGGCCTATCATCTCCTGAAACTTCAAGACAAGGAAATTTATTTGGAATAATTGGAATGGTTATTGCTGTAACAGTTACATTTCTTTCTGTTGGTAATTTTAGCTCTGGGTTTATTTATGTTCTAATATTTTTGGCTATTGGTGGTAGCATTGGAGCGTTTATAGCATATCGTATTCCAATGACTGCAATGCCAGAATTAGTTGCAGGCTTTCATAGTTTAGTTGGTCTAGCAGCAGTATTTGTTGCTATCTCTGCATTTATAAACCCTGCAGCCTTTAATCTTGGCGTACCAGGAGATATTAAGCTTGCAAGTTTGATTGAAATGGCGATAGGAGCAGCTGTTGGTGCAATTACTTTTTCTGGTTCTGTTATAGCTTTTTTAAAATTACAAGGAATAATGTCAGGTGCACCTATAACATTTAAAGGTCAGCACATATTAAATGCTTTATTGTTAATATCAATTGTAATATTAACAATTTACCTTTGTTCAACTCAATCATCTAATTTATTTTGGATTTTAATAGCAGTTTCTTTTTTAATTGGATTTTTAATTATTATTCCTATTGGTGGTGCAGATATGCCAGTTGTAATTTCAATGTTGAATTCTTATTCAGGCTGGGCTGCAGCTGGAATTGGATTTACTTTGGAAAACACAGCCTTAATTATTACAGGTGCATTGGTTGGATCATCTGGTGCGATACTTTCATATATAATGTGTAAAGGAATGAATAGATCATTCTTTAATGTTATCTTAGGTGGTTTTGGTGCTACAGACCAAACTTCTGGAAGTCAAAACAAGGAACAAAGACCAGTAAAAAGTGGTAATGCAGATGATGCAGCTTTTTTAATGAAAAATGCATCTTCAGTTATAATTGTTCCAGGGTATGGTATGGCAGTAGCACAAGCACAGCATGCTTTAAGAGAAATGGTGGATACACTAAAGAAGAATGATATAAAAGTATCTTACGCTATTCATCCAGTTGCTGGGCGAATGCCAGGACATATGAATGTTTTGTTGGCTGAAGCAAATGTTCCATATGATGAAGTATTTGAATTGGAAGAAATAAATAATGATTTTGCAAATGCAGATGTTGCATTTGTGATCGGTGCAAATGATGTTACTAATCCTGTAGCAAAAACAGATCCTCAAAGTCCAATTTATGGAATGCCAGTTTTAGATGTAGAGAAATGTAAGTCAGTATTGTTTGTAAAAAGAAGCTTATCACCAGGATATGCAGGAATTGACAATGATCTTTTTTATAAGGAAAATACTTTGATGTTGTTTGCAGATGCAAAAAAAATGACAGAGGATATTACTAAGAATTTGTAGATCATATGAATACAAAAATTTTTTGTGACATTGCAGGCATATCCTCAATAAAAAAATTCAATAAAAAATCAATTGTAAAAGGATTTACCACCAATCCAAGTTTAATGAGAAAAGCTGGTGCAAAAGATTATAAATCTTATTGTAAACAAATACTTAAAGTTTGTGGAAACAAACCTATTTCTTTTGAGGTATTTGCTGACAATCAAGATTCTATGATTGAGCAAGGCAGAAAAATTAATAGTTGGGGTAAAAATGTGTATGTAAAAGTTCCAGTAGTTAATTCAAAAAATAAGTTTACAGGAAATGTAATTAAAGAACTTAATAATAAAAATATTAAGTTGAATATAACCGCTGTATATACAGCTAAACAAACTGCAAAAATACTTAAAGTAATAAATAAAAAAACAAAAGTGATAATATCAATTTTTGCTGGAAGAGCAGGAGACACTGGAAAAGATCCAATCCCTGAATTTGTCAAAAGTATAAAATTAGCAAAAAATTATAAAAATGTAGAAATCTTATGGGCTAGTGTAAGAGAACCGTATAATTATTTGCAAGCTAAACAATTGGGCTGCCATATAATTACTATTCCTCCAGCCGTAATTGAGAAAATAGAAAAATTTGGAAAATCATTCAATCAACTAACTATAGAAACAGTCAAAGCTTTTCTAGTAGATAGCAAAAAATCTAATTTTAAAATATAACTAAATTGGTTGCGGGGGACGGATTTGAACCGCCGACCTTCAGGTTATGAGCCTGACGAGCTACCAGACTGCTCCACCCCGCGGTATTTAAATTCTATTTTTTAGCTTATTTAATTTCTTAACTCTTTTAATATTTTCTTGAAGTATTCTCTTTTTCTTTTCTGATGGTTTTTCATAAGTATTCTTTAATTTAATAACCTTAAAGAAACCATCTCTTTGAAGTTTTCTTTTTAAAACCCTCAAAGCTTGTTCAATATTATTATCTTTAACTTCTATCTTAATAACTACCTCCAAAAAAGCGCTTAAATAACACTTTTATAAATCTATGTCTATTAATTTTATTCATTATACAGATGCTTGGGTTGATTTATTTTGTTTTTCTTTTTCCTTTTTTTCTCTTTTTATTCTTCTTTCAGCTTTTTCAACAGCCTCAACCAAATCTTTTTGAGTGAATAAATTTAAAGCAACAGGATCTTTTGGATTTAAATTATTATAATTCCAATAACTTTTATTTCTTATTGATGTCACAGAATTTTTAGTAATGCCAACCAACTTGGCTATTTGGGAATCTTTTAATATATTGTGTTGTTTAATTAGCCATAAAGCAGAGTCGGGTTTATCTTGTCTTTTTGATAGAGGAATATATTTCTTTATTTTTTTATCGTTATTTGAGATTTCAATATCACTACTCTTAAGATTTAAAGGTCTATTCTCGTCTTTTGATGATAGTTCAATTTCCTCTCTTGAAAGTTGACCAGATATAATGGGATTATATGCTTTAATACCCTTTGCTACTTCACCGTCTGCAATTCCTTGTATTTCAACTTCATGAAGTTTGCAAAAATCTGCTATTTGTTTGAAAGTTAATGTGGTATTTTCTACTAACCATACGGCAGTTGCCATTGGCATTAAAGGTGCGTTTGACATTTAGCTATTTTTTTCTGATTTAAAATTTTGGAATTTTTTATTAAATTTACTTATTCTACCTTTATCCATTAATTTTTGCTTTCCACCAGTCCAAGCTGCATGAGATTTAGGGTCTATCTCTAATTTTAATATATCGCCCTCAGCACCCCAAGTTGATTTTGTTTCAAATTGAGTGCCATCTGTCATCTCAACCTTAATAGTGTGATAGTTTGGATGTATGTCTTTTTTCATATCGAGACTTATAGCAAAAGAAACTTAGAACACAATTAAAAGTTCTTTAAATTTTTAAGCATTTTATCATTAATTGCACCACTTGATGCTCGAATATCAATATTATTATGATCGAATTTATCTAAATCATTAACTATCCCGCCTGCCTCCTCTACTAACAAGGCTCCTGCTGCTACGTCCCAAATATTAATTTTATTATGAAAAAAACCATCTAATCTACCTGAAGCTACATAAGCCAAGTCTAAAGCTGCACATCCGCTGTATCTCATATTCAAATTGCTGAATTTGACTCCTTCATGATTACTAGAAAATAAACATTCATCTATTAAGTTTTTATTTGATACTCGTAATCTTTGATTATTTAGATAAGCTCCTTTATTTTTTTCTGCATAAAACATTTCATCCTTAATAGGATCATAAATTAAACCACTAATTATCTCTTTTTTAGATTCAAGTGCCAAACAAATTGCAAAATGAGGAATGCCATGTAAAAAATTTGTTGTACCATCTATAGGATCGATAATCCAAATATTATCTTTATCTTTGTTTTCAATTGAACCAACTTCCTCTGATAAAAAAGAATAATTTTTTTTTGTTTTAGAAAGTTCTTCAATTAGAATTTTTTCAACATGTTTGTCAGTTTTTGTAACAAAATCTCGGGGTCCTTTTTTAGATACTTGTAGTTTCTCAACTTCTCCAAAATCTCTTATCACAGACTTTGAGGCTTTTTCAGCTGCTTTGATCATAATGTTTAAATTTGAGGATATAGAGATCATTTTAGATTTTTTTAATGTATTCAAAATTCCTAGTATCAACTACGACTTCATCACCCGCTTCAATAAATGGAGGAACTTGAATATTTAAACCATTATCAAGAGTTGCTGGTTTGTAAGATGATGACACAGTTTGTCCTTTAAGGGCTGCATCAGTAGTTTCAATTTTACAATGTACTTGGTTGGGTAATTCAATTGATAACGGGTTTTCATTATAAAAATTTACAGAAACTTGTAGGTTTTCAGTTAAAAATTTACCCTTATCGCCTACAGTTTCTTTTTTTATTTGTATTTGTTCAAATGTTTTTGGTTCCATAAAAAAATAATTAGTTTCATCACTATAAAGATAATTGAAAGTCGTTTCCTCCAATGATGCTTTTTCTACCGTTTCACTTGATCTAAATCTTTCATTTAACTTTGTATTTTTGTTTAAGCTTTTCATTTCAACTTGAGCAAACGCACCACCTTTTCCTGGTTTCACATGTTGGGTTTTCAAAACTTGCCATAAGTCATTTTTATATTCTAAGAGCATTCCAACTCTTATTTCTCCTGCATTAATTTTCATTTTAATCTTTCTATAGCTTGCAAAGGTTTATATTTTTTATTTTTCCAAATGTAGCCTGAGATAGCTAAAAAATTGGCATTATTCAATAATAGATTTTTATAATTAACAGCATTAATTCCACCAATAGCTACTGTTGGAGTTTTTGTAAATTTTTTAACTTTATTTAAAATCTTTATAGAGGCTACATGCTTAGTTTTTTTAGTTTTAGATTGATTAAAAGCACCAAAGGCAATGTAATCAGCCTTAGCTTTAATGGCTTTTTTTGCTAAATTTATGGAATTATGACAAGTAATTCCTATAATTTTTTTACCAAGTATTTTTTTTGCTATGTTAATATTCATATCTTTTTGACCTAGATGGCAACCATCTGCGTCTAATTTTAAAGCAAGATAAGGATCATCGTTAATAATAAATTTTACTTTATTTTTTTTACAAATATTCTTAATTTTTTTTCCAATTATAATTTTCTTTTTAAGAGAATAACTTTTAAGTCTAAGTTGAAAAAAACTTACTTTTTTTGTTTTTAGAACTAATTTTAGATTGTTGTAGAAAGAATTGAGTATTTTGTTAGGAGAAATAAGGTAAATAAATTTTTTTTTATTTATTTTCAAGTTCGCTAGACCATTTTCCTTGAGCAGCTAAGGTGCACATTTTAGCTCTATGATTAAAAGTATTTTGAGTTGCCTCTACATTTTTAATATCATTAGACCAAACTTTTAAAGCACTTTGTTGAAGAGCTCTTCCATATGAATAGGTCATTATAAAATTAGTATTGTTGTTTTTATTTATTAAATTTAAATTTTCTGTAGCCTCAATTTCAGATTGCCCTCCAGATAAAAAAGCTATCCCAGGAACTTCATTGGGTACACAATTTTTAAGGCATTCCAACGTTTTGATAGAAACTTCTTCACTAGAAATTTTATTTTCTGTTAGGCTGCCAGACAAAATCATATTTGGTTTTAATATTATTCCTGATAGATCAACTTTATGTAAAATTAGTTCCTCAAAACACTTTTTAATTACCTCTGATGTTTTAGTTAAACAAACTTCAGCAGAATGATTTCCATCCATCAATACCTCAGGTTCTACAATTGGAACCATTCCACTTTCTTGAACTAGTGCAGAGTACCTAGCAAGTGCATGAGCGTTACTGTTAATTGCTAGTTCGCTTGGATATTTTTCGCCAATAGAATAGACGCCTCTCCATTTTGCAAATCTTGCTCCAAGATCATAATATTTTTTTAATCTATCTCTAAGGCCATCTAATCCTTCTGTAATTTTTTCTTTTGGGGAATTTGCTAAATCTTTCGCACCAGTATCAACTTTAATTCCAGGAACTGCATCTGAGCTAGATATTAAATCTGGTATTGATTTTCCTGTACTCGAAATTTGATTTATGGTTTCATCGTAAAGAATAACACCACCTATGCAATCTTTCATTCCATCTGATGAAAAAAGAATTTCTCTGAAGGAAAGTCTATTTTCTTGGGTTGATTTTACTTTTACTGCCTCAAGTCTTTTTGTCATAGTTCCATTGCTCTCATCAGCCGCAAGTATACCTTTGCCGTTGGAAATTATTTTAAGTGCAATTTTATTTAATTCAGACATTTTAATTTAATGCGGTTATACCAGGAAGGTTTTTACCTTCAAGATATTCTAAAAAAGCTCCACCTGCAGTTGAAACAAAATTGAATTCATTAACTACATTTAAATTATTTAATAAAGAAACTGTGTCCCCACCACCAGCAACTGAAAAAATTTTGTTTGCCTTATTATTTTCAATTATTTTTTTTGCTATTTGATTACTTCCGTAAGCAAAATTTGGATTTTCAAAATATCCTGCGGGTCCATTCCAAAGTATAGTTTTACTGTTATCAATAATTTTCGTTATTTTATCAATAGTTTTTGGACCAATATCTAATATCATTTCATCAGATAATACTTCGTTCAACTCTTTATTTTGAGGAGATCCATTTAAATCTTTAGATACAATTACATCTTCTGGACAGATTATTTTACATTTTTCTTTTTTTGAAAGAGAGATGATTTCTTCAACTATTTTATTACAATTTTTTTCTTTGATAGATTTTCCAACATTATTACCAAAATATTCTATAAAATTATTAGCCATACCCCCAACGATTATAATATTATCAAATTTAGGAATTAAATTTTTAATAACATTAATTTTAGTTGAAATTTTAGATCCCCCAATAATACAAGTAATTGGTCTGGTAATTTCAGAAGTTATTTTATTAAGTGCATTCACTTCTAAGTCTAGCTGTAACCCAGAAAACGAGGGTAAGAATTTTGGAATTTCATAAATCGAGGCATGAGCTCTGTGAGAACAAGAGAAAGCGTCATTTACATATATGTCTCCAAGATTTGACAGCTGTTCAGCAAACTTTTTGTCATTTTGTTCTTCTTCTGAATAAAATCGAATATTTTCTAAAATAAAAATATCTTCATTGTAGTTACTGAAGAAATTTTTATTTTTTATTTCTTTAATATTTTCGTTAATAAGTTTTACTTTTTTTCTTAATTTATTTTGCAATTCTTCACAAATTGGTTTTAGGGAGAGCTCTTCAACAATTTTACCTTTTGGTCTTCCAACATGAGATAAAATTATAATTTTAGCTTTTTCTTTAATCAAAAAATTTAATGTAGGAAGAATTTTATCGATTCTTGTTGTGTCTGTTATCTTGTCTCTTTTCAAAGGGACATTCAAATCTAGCCTTAATAATATTTTCTTATTGTTTAGATTTTTTTCGTTTATAATACTTCTCATTAAGAGATTTTATGCAAAGTTTCAGCAATATCACACATTCTATTAGAAAAGCCCCACTCATTATCATACCAGGCTGTTATTTTACCCATATTACTTCCAACTACATTTGTTAAAGAAGCATCTACTATTGCAGAAGCAGGATGATGATTAAAATCTATAGATACTAATTTTTCATGAGTAACTTCCAAGATGTTTTTTAATTTATTTTTTGATGCTTGTTCAAAAGCATCATTAATTTTTTTTATATTAATATCTTTTTTTGTACAAAAAACTAATTCAACAAGAGAAACATTAGGAGTGGGCACCCTCATCGCAACACCTTCTAGCTTCCCTTTTAAGTTTGGTATTATTTCTCCTATTGCTTTCGAAGCTCCTGTTGAGGTAGGAACTATTGATTGACTAGCAGATCTTGCTCTTCTTTGATCTTTGTGTGAATTATCTAAAATTCTCTGATCGCTAGTAAATGCATGAATTGTAGTCATAAAACCTTTTTCAATTTCAAATTTTTCATCAAGAACACTGGTTACTGGCGCTAGACAATTGGTTGTGCACGAAGCTGCAGATATTATTTTATCCTCTTTAGTAATTATATTTTCATTAACACCAAATACTATTGTTTTATCAGCATTTTTACATGGAGCAGAAACGATCACCTTTTTTGCACCATTTTCTATATGAGCAAGAAGTTTTTCTTTAGAATTAAATTTTCCAGTACATTCGAAAACATAATCAACATCATGTTTTTTCCAATTTATGTTTTCAATTTTTGTTTCTTGAGAAAATGTAATTTTATTTTTATTAATTATTAAATGATTTTGATCATTATCTAAATCAGCGTTTAATTTTCCATGTATAGAATCATATTTGATTAATTTAGATGTAGTTTCTGAATTTGATCTGTTATTTATATGATTAATTTTTAAATTTTTATTTTTACTTTCGACAATTGATCTAACAACCATACGACCAATCCGTCCCATTCCATTAATTCCAATTTTAATTGTCATTTTATTTATTTAATAATTTTTTAGTGATATTTTTAATATTTGTACTCTCTAGTCCAAAATATTTATAAATATCTTTATAGGGTGCACTTTTTCCGAATTCATCAATTCCAAAAGCAATACCGTTATCACCTACATATTTTTTCCAACAATCGCTTGATCCAGCTTCAATAGATATTTTAAATTTTGTTTCTTTTAAAATTTTATTTTTATAAGATTTTGATTGTAATTCAAAAAGTTCCATACAAGGCATTGATATTACTTTGGAATATATTTTATCTTTGGCTAATTTATGGCTAACCTCTAACGCTAGATTAACTTCAGATCCACTCGCTAATATTGTTAGATTAATTTTTTTATTTGTTCTTAAAACTTCATAACCACCTAATGAGCATAGGTTTTTATTTGGGTATATTTTTCTTACTGGATTTAAATTTTGTCTTGTTAAAGATAGCACGCTAGGTGTTTTTGAGCTTTTTAATGCATGTTCCCAACATTCGATAGTTTCAATTCTATCTGCAGGTCTGAATACATTTAGGTTAGGTATAGCACGTAAGCCCGAAAGCTGTTCTATAGGTTGATGGGTAGGGCCATCTTCTCCAAGCCCAATAGAGTCATGAGTCATTACATAAATGACTCTTTTTTTCATTAAGGCAGACAATCTGATTGAAGGTTTACAATAATCAGAAAATATTAAAAAAGTACCTCCATAAGGAATTAGATTACTGTGAAGTGCGATGCCATTCATAACCCCACTCATTGCGTGTTCTCTCACTCCGTAGTGAATGTAGTTACCAGTAAAATCTCCAGGTTTAATTATTTTATGGTTTTTAGTTTTTGTATTATTTGATCCCGCTAAATCAGCAGAGCCACCAATTAAATTATTTTTTTGTTTTGTTAATGCACCCAATGTCATTTCTGAACATTTTCTAGTAGCTAAACTTTTTGGCTCCTTTATTGCATTCTCTTTTTCTTTCTTAAGTACCGTAGTAAAGTTATTTTTTAAAGTTTGATTAAATTTTATTTTTTTTCTTTTTAATACTTTGTTCCATTTTTTTTCTAAAATTTCACCTCTTTGGCCAATTTTTCTCCATTCATTTAAAATTTTATTTGGTACATGAAAAGGTTTGGTTTTCCAATTTAAGGCTTTTCTTACAAGCTTGATTTCATCTACTCCCAATGGACTACCATGGGACGATGCTTTCCCAGACTTATTCGGTGAACCATATCCAATCTTTGTTTTACAAGAAATCACAGTAGGTTTTTTAGCTTTTTGAACTTTTTTTAGTGCTTTAAAAATTTCTTTTTCATTATGACCGTTGATAGAAATATAATCCCAACCATATCCTTCAAATCTTTTTTTAAAATTATCTGAAACCGCAAGATTTGTTGGACCATCAATTGAAATTGAATTGTTATCAAATAGCATAATTAAATTTTTAAGCTTTAAATGTCCCGCTAAACTCATCGCTTCATGACTTATTCCTTCCATTAAGCATCCATCTCCAGCTAAAACATAAGTTTTGTGATTAATTAAATCTTTACCTAATTTATTTTTTAAAATTTCCTCAGCGATTGCAAAACCAACAGCATTAGATATACCCTGTCCAAGAGGACCCGTTGTAGTTTCAATACCTGTTTTTGGATGATATTCAGGATGTCCAGCACAAATAGAATTTAGCTGCCTAAATTTTTTAATATTATTTATCGATATGCTTTTATACCCAGTTAAGTAAAGCAAAGAATACAGAAGCATAGAACCATGACCGGCAGACAAAACAAATCTATCTCTATTTAACCAATCTGGATTCTTTGGATTAAATCTCAAAAAATTTTTAAATAGCACTGTTGCAACATCTGCCATACCCATAGGCATTCCTGGGTGACCTGAATTTGCCTTTTGAACAGCATCAATTGATAAAAATCTGATGCAATTAGCTAAAACATTGTGTACTTTGCTCAAAATTATCCTGACTAGACTAAGAAGAATCTATTTAATAATATAAATATATATATATGAATTCTATAGACGAAAAAGAAAAAAAATTAAACATTGCATTAGGAGAATTAAAAAATTTAGATCTAACAAACCCTGAATTACAAAAAAATATAGAAAATTTAAGCACAAAACAAAATCAATTAGAAATTGAAAAAACACAGATTGAAGAAAAATA
Source organism: uncultured Pelagibacteraceae bacterium (assembly GCA_902594405.1). Taxonomy (GTDB): domain Bacteria; phylum Pseudomonadota; class Alphaproteobacteria; order Pelagibacterales; family Pelagibacteraceae; genus Pelagibacter. The sequence goes on from CACJMB010000002.1 coordinate 72,200, forward strand.
TAAAACGTTACTCAAGGAACATGAAAATTTGTCAAAAAAACTTGAGGATTTAAAAAATAAAGAAAAGTTGGAAGAAAGAAAACAAATTGAATTTTCTGAAAAAATTGACGAACTTAATCAAGAAACTGACACACTATTGGATGAAATAGATAAATGGCAAATGTAAGTATAAAATTTAACAATAAAGAGTTTTTGCTCGCTTGTGAAGATGGACAAGAAGAGCACTTAGAAGAATTATTAATTCAGATTAACAAAAAGTTTAATAATTTAAAAAATGATTTGGGAAATCTAGGTGAAAATAAATTATTATTAATTACAGCTGTAAAAATAATGGATGAATATTACGAAACTAAGAAAAAAGTAGATCAAAAAAAAGAAGAATTAAATGATCTATCAAAAAAATTTAAAGAACTAAAATCTCTAATTTACGATTATAGGGACACAAAAGAATCTGAAATTGCAAAACTAAACCTTGATCATGAAAATTTAAAACAAGAAATTGACGATAATCAAAAAAAATACGAAAATTTAATCGATGAAGCTGCTGATCAAATATCAAATTTTGTAAAAAAAGCAAAATTAGAAAACATTTCAAAGTAGGTCTGTGAGCAAATCTAAGCTAAGAAGTAAAATTTTAAATCTTAGAAAAAAAAATTCGAATAAAAAACTTAGTCTCAATCCTGACAGAATTTATCGATTTTTAAAAAAAAATAAAATTAATCTCAAAAATGTAGGAGGATATTACCCTTGTAATCATGAGATTGATGATTTGGATATGCTTTATTTTTTAAGAAACAAAAAGGCAAATATTTCCCTACCAATAATTAGAGAAAATAACCAAATGGATTTTTTTGAATGGACAAATAAAGATCCTTTAAAAATTAATAAGTATGGAATTGCTGAGCCAACTTTAGGAAAGAAAATTTACCCAGATATAATATTTGTTCCTTTAGTAGCTTATGATGATGATTTGAATAGATTAGGCTATGGTGGAGGATTTTATGATCGTTATTTAGAAAAAGTATCTAAAATTAAAAAAATATTTAAAATTGGATTAGGATTTTCATACCAGGAGATAAAAAAAATACCTATCAACAAGCATGATAAGAAACTTGATTTAATAATAACCGAAAAAAAAATTTTACAATGAGAATTTTATTTTTAGGAGATGTTGTTGGAATTTCAGGATGTTCTAAATTAACAAGCACTTTATTAAGTGAAATTGATAAAAACAAAATTGATTTTGTAATAGTAAACGGTGAAAATGCAGCAGCTCAAGGTGTTGGGCTAACTAAAGAAATATGTAAGGATTTTTTTAATTGTGGAGTTGATGTTATCACAACTGGCAATCATGTTTGGGATCAAAAAGAAATTATGGAATTTATTGATAAAGAAGAGAGATTATTAAGACCTAAAAATTTATTTGAACCCGCACCAGGAAAAGGTTTTCAGATTTATAAAACAAAGAATGATATAAAAATTGGAGTTCTTAATTTGATGGGCAATGTTTTTATGAAAAAGTGTGAAGATGTTTTTGAAGCTTCTCAAAAATTTTTAAAAGAAAATGAAATAAAAAAGGATTTTGATTTACTTGTAGTTGATTTCCATGGTGAAATTACTAGCGAAAAAAATGCAATAGGACATTTATTTGATGGAAAGGCAACTCTCGTGGTTGGAACCCATACTCATATTCCAACAAATGATGCCAGAATACTTAATAATGGCACTGGATACCAAACCGATGCAGGTATGTGTGGGGATTATGATTCAGTGATTGGAATGAATAAAGAAAATTCTTTAAATAGATTTTTAAAAAAGAATTCAGTGAAACACTTTCCCGCTACTGGAGATGCTACTTTGTGTGGTGTTATAGTAGATTGTGATATAAAAACAGGTTTAGCAATAGACATCAAAAGCTATGTATACGGAGATCAACTAAAAAATATTTAAAGATCATGGCAGGACATTCACATTGGGCAGGAATAAAACATAAAAAAGGTAAGGCTGATAAGCAGAGATCAAAGATATTTTCAAAATTATCAAAAGAGATTACTGTTGCGGCAAAACTTGGTGACAAAGATCCAGCAATGAACCCTAGACTAAGATCAGCAGTACAGGCTGCTAGATCTGCAAATATGCCTAAAGATAATATTGAAAGAGCAATAGATAAATCTTCTGCAGCTACAGGAGCAAATTTTGAAAATTTAAGATACGAGGGGTTTGGACCAGAAAAGATCGCTGTTATAGTTGAAACTTTAACAGACAACAAAAATAGGACCGCATCAAATATTAGAACTATTTTTCAAAAAAGTGGTGGGAGTTTAGGAACTCAAGGTTCAGCATCTCACAATTTTCAACAATTGGGTATAATCAAAATTGATAAAAAAGAGATATCAGATGAAAAAATTTTAGATTTAGCGATTGAGTCGGGAGCTGATGAATGTTTTTCTTATGAGGATTATCATGAGGTTCAGTGTCAAATTAGCGAAATATATAATGTAAAAAAAAATCTTGAGAAAATTATTGCGAATTTTATTTCTACAGAAATTGAATGGGTCCCATTAAATAGTGTTGAGGTAACTAATGAAAATAAAGATAATGTTCTAGATTTTTTAGAAACTCTTGAGGAAGATGACGATGTTCAGAACGTTTATTCAAACGTTAATTTAGGTGGTATTTAATGATGATTATTGGAATTGATCCAGGCATCTCAGGTTCAATCTGTTTTTTTCAAGATGGTATAATAAAAGACGTAATTGAAATGCCAACAATGACAGATGGTAAGAAGAATAAAAGACAAGTAAATGGTGCTCAAATATTTAATGAAATTAGTGAAAGGATAAACAAATTTGATAAAAAAAACATAAAAGTTGTAATTGAACAAGTTTCTGCAATGCCTGGACAAGGCGTTACCAGTATGTTTAATTTTGGTCAATCTTTCGGTATTTTAAAAGGAATATGCAGCGCAATGCATTTACCTGTTTATTATGTTAGGCCTGCTAAGTGGAAAAAATATTTTAACCTTATTAATTCAGAAAAAGATGCGAGCAGAACAAGAGCTATTGAAATTTTTCCATATTTTTCATCACAATTGTCAAAAAAAAAAGATAACAACAAGGCAGATGCTATTCTAATAGCTAGTTTTTTCTACGAAACTTATCAAAAAGAAGAATAATCAATTTAAATTAAAAGACAAAATCATGACACATTTACGTGTGATGAGTAAGTATGGAAGCGGATATAGCAGCAAAAGCAGTTGAATTAGGAACAAATACTGATTTTTCATTATTCAGTTTATTTTTTAGAGCAGACATAATTGTTAAGTCTGTGATGATTATATTAATATTGTGCTCAATATATTCTTGGGCTGTAATTATTGAAAAGTTTCGTTTATTTAAAAAAATAACTAAATCTTCAGAAGAATTTGAAGAAAAATTTTGGAATTCTAAATCTGCCGAAACTTTTTACAACAGTTTACCTAGTAAACTTGAGGATCCTATGTCACTTGTGTTTCAAGATGCAATGGAAGGATTACTTAAAAAAAAAAATAGAACTAACATTAGTGAAAGAATGAGCGCTTCTCTAGAAGCTGGAATCGAAAAACAAATGACTAAAATTGAAAAAGGTTTTACCTTTTTGGCAACAGTTGGCTCAACAGCGCCATTTATTGGATTGTTTGGCACTGTTTGGGGAATTATGAATTCTTTTCAATCTATAGCTATTTCAAGAAACACAAGTCTTGCGATAGTTGCGCCAGGAATAGCCGAAGCTTTATTTGCAACTGCACTTGGTCTATTGGCTGCAATACCAGCAGTAGTGGCATATAATAAATTCAATAATGATGCCAAAAAATATTCAGAAAAATTAGAAAATTTTTCGAAAAGATTTTTAACAATTATTTAAATGGCATTTAAATTAAATCGTTCTTCTAAAGAACCAATGAGTGAAATAAATGTTACTCCTTTTGTGGATGTAATGCTTGTACTATTAATAATTTTTATGGTTACAGCACCATTGTTAACTGTTGGCGTTCAAGTTGATTTACCAGAAAGTTCAGCAGACTCTTTGCCAGAAGAGACAGAACCTTTAACACTTTCAATTAATGCAAAAGGTGAAATTTTTATTCAAGAAGCAAAAATTGAATACGATAATATTATTGCAAAGGTTTTGGCGGTTTCAAAAAATAGAACTGATACCAGAATTTATGTTAGAGGAGATAAAACTATAAATTATGGAAGAGTTTTAGAAATAATGGGATTACTATCTGGATCTGGTTTTACTAAAGTAGCATTGATTTCAGAACCATACAAACAAAGGTAATTAAAGTGAATAGAAGTTTAATTATTTCTTCTGCTTTACATGCTTTCTTAATTTTCATTACAGCTATGAGCTTACCTTTTTTGGCAAAGAAACCAGTTGATATTCCACCAATTGTATCAGTTGAGTTAATTCAAATAGCAGAAAAAACTAATATTCCATTTGCGCCTAAGGCTAAAAAAATAATTGAGAAAGTTAAAGAGAAAGAAAAAAAACTTGTTTCAGAACAAGCTCCACCAAAAAAAGTAGAAAAAACGAAAACAAAAACCGTTTTGGCACCTGATCAAAATAATAAAAAAATAGAGAATGAAACACCTGAAGCAATTCCACTTCCAGACAAAACTTTAAAAAAGGTCGAAACAAAAGAGGAAAAAAAACAAAATCCTGAAAAAGTAGATGATGAAGTTAAACAGGTATCAGAATTTGAAAAAAAAGATTTGTTTGATCCAAATAATATAGCTGCTTTAATTGATAAATCAAAAGAAGAGAGTGCAGAAGTTTTAAAAACAAATGACGACATTACTCAAGATCAAGAAAGAAATGTAGAAAATACAGGTCTTACATTAAGCGAAGAGGACGCTCTTAAGGCACAAATATTTGGGTGTTGGAGTATTCCATTAGGATTACCGTATAATGAAAATCTTTTAGTAAGAATAAAGTTAAAATTAAAACCTGATGGAACAGTATCAAAAACAGAAATTTTGGACCATGCAAGAATGAATAAACCAGGCCAAGGATTTTATAAGGTTTTAGCAGAAAGTGCATTGAGAGCTGTTAAGTTATGCCAACCATTAAGAGTTCCAACAACTGGATATGAAAGATGGAAAGAATTACAATTAAATTTTGATGCAAGAGAGATGTTAGAAGGGTAGTATATTCAAATGACAAAAAAAATTTTAATTTTATTATTTATATTAATACCTATCAATGTAAATGCTTTAATAGAGGTTGATATAACTCGGGGAAATTTAAATCCACTTCCATTAGCAGTTTCCCCCCTATCAATTGATGAAGAGTCTAGAAAAGGTTTTGAAAAAATACTTAAAAAAGAAAATATTGGTTCTGAAATATCAAATATTGTTGAGAACAATTTGAGGACTTCAGGATTATTTAACCCTCTTGATAAAAAGGCTTTTTTACAAGCTCCTGATATTGCAAATTTAAAACCGAGATTTGAAGATTGGAATTTAATTAAAGCTCAAGCCCTTATTACTGGCAAAGTAAATTATGTTGACGATAAATTAAGAGTTGAGTTTCGATTATGGGACGTTTTAGCTGCCAAAGAAATGATGGCTTTAGCTTTTACCACAGTTCCTAACAATTGGAGAAGAGTAGGGCATATTATTTCTGATAAAGTTTACGAAAGGCTTACGGGTGAAAAAGGTTATTTTGATACAAGAATAATTTATGTCTCAGAAGAAGGACCAAAAACACAAAGAATAAAAAAATTAGCAATCATGGATCAAGACGGAGCTAATAATAAATTTTTGACATTAGGTAATGAGTTGGTTTTAACACCACGATTTAATCCAGCAAGTCAAATGGTAACCTATTTGTCTTACTTTAAAAATATGCCAAGGGTTTATTTATTAGATATAGAAACTGGTACACAAGAGGTAGTTGGAGATTTTCCTGGAATGACATTTGCACCACGTTTTTCACCTGATGGTAAAAAAATAATTATGAGTTTTGCTAAAGACGGAAAGTCAGATATTTACACTATGGATTTAGAAAATAGAATTGTTGAAAAAATTACTAATCATCCATCAATAGACACTTCCCCATCTTATTCTCCTGATGGAAAATATATTACTTTTAATTCTGACAGAAGTGGTTATCAGCAAATTTATGTAATGAAGAATGATGGAAGTGATGTAAAAAGAATTTCTTTTGGTAACGGTTTATATGGAACACCTGTATGGTCTCCGAGAGGAGATTTAATTGCATTTACAAAATTACATAAAGGTAAATTTTATATTGGTGTAATGAGAACTGATGGTAGTGGCGAAAGGTTGTTAACTGAAAATTATTATCAAGAAGCGCCATCTTGGTCTCCAAATGGTAGGGTATTAATATTTTATAGAGAGACAAAAACTAACTCCAAAGGAGAAGGCTTTTCTGCAAAATTGTGGTCTATAGATTTAACGGGTTATAATGAGCGTCAAATAAAGACACCAACAGATGCTTCAGACCCATCGTGGTCATCTTTATTAAGTAATTAAAGATTAATTTTTGTAAATTTCTTGATTTTTAGACTTGAAACCTCTATTTAGTTGTGAAAAAGTTAAGAAATTGAAATTAGCAGCAAGGAGCAATTTAATGAGATTAAACAAAATTTTAAAAAACACACTTTTAGTATTAGCAGCTTGCCTAGTGCTATCTGCATGTGCAACTAAAAAAGAAGTGGCAACAGACATTCAAGGTCAAATGCAAGGTGATGTTTACACAGGAACAGACACAGTTGAGTATTTAGCTGATGGTGTTCCAGACAGAGTTTTCTTTGCAACAAATGAGTCGATATTAACAACTGCATCAAGAGAAACTTTAAGAGCCCAAGCAGCTTGGTTAAGAAAGAATCCAAACATAAATGTAGTTCTTGAGGGTCATGCTGACGAAAGAGGCACAAGAGAATACAACTTGGCTCTTGGTGAAAGAAGAGCAAATGCAGCTAAAGACTATTTAATGACTTACGGAATATCTTCTGACAGAATTACTGTATTAAGTTATGGTAAGGAGAGACCAGTTGATTCTGGTTCAAACCCATTAGCTTGGTCAAAAAACAGAAGATCAGTAACTGTTAAAGCAAATTAATTTTTTAAAATTTAAGACCCTAAAACCTTTATTGGATTTAGGGTCTTTTTTTTGCCATTTTTATAATCATAAATCTAATTTAAATGATGTTCATATTTAAATTAGTAATTTTAAAATTATTTTTAATATTAAATTTCATTTTTATTAATATTTCTTTTGCAGATAACCATAATATTTATGAAACATTAGAAATAATAAAAAATGATCTTAAAACTCTTGAAAGAGCAGTTTACTCTGGATCTATAGAAATAAAAGCAAACACCAATGATGATTCAGTTTTAGACTTGGATCAAAATTCAGAAGATGTTTTAACTAGACATTTATTAAAATTATCTGAGATTGAGGATCAGTTTAGAGAACTCACTAATAAATTTGAAGAAATAAATTTTAAGTTGGATAAATTATCTACCCGTGTTTCAAAAATTCAAGCAGATAACCAAATAAGATTTCAAGATATAGAGACCAACATTAGCTCTGAAAATATAAGCAGCGTAGAAAATCAGTTAAGTTCAAAGCCAAAAACAGATGAGCAAAAAGTTTTACCTGGAAGTTCGCAACCTCAAGACTTAGGAACAATTTCATATAAGGATACAGAAACAAATGAAACTTCACAACAAATTCAGTCTGTTGATACTACAGCTTCAATTGTAACAGAAACTTTTCAGTCTGAAGAAAAAATACTTCCTCAGGACTTAAATGCAGAGAAGCAATATGAATTTGCAACGAGTTTCTTAAAAGTTGGAGATTATAGCACAGCAGAAAGGGCATTTAGGGAATTTGTTCTATCTAACCCAGATCATGAATTAGCTGGTAGCGCGCAATATTGGTACGCAGAAACATTCAGAATAAGACAATTATATACTGATGCAGCTTCGGCTTATCTAGAGGGTTACCAAAAATATCCTAAAGGAAAAAAAGCTCCAATTAATCTATTAAAACTTGGAGTATCAATGGTTCAAATTGGTGAAAAAGACCAAGGATGTAAAATGATAAATGGTGTAGAATTACAATATCCTAATGCAAATCAGTCTGTAATACAAAAAGCAAAATATGAGTCCAAAAAATTTGAATGCATCAAACAAGACTCATAAGTTTTTATTAAATCAATTAAAAGATAAACAAACTTCTAAAATTTATCAAAAATTTGAAAAAAATCTTAAATTAGAAGAGGATTTTATAGTTGCAGTTTCTGGTGGACCAGACAGTCTAGCTTTATGCTTTTTATCAAAAATTTTTTCGATTAAAAAACATCTAAAAGTAAAATATTTACACGTTGATCATAAACTTAGAAATAATTCAACAAAAGAGGCAAAGTTTGTAAAATTACTTTTAAAAAAATTGTCTACTAATCTTGAGATTTTAACGTGGATTGGAAAAAAACCAAAAAGCAATATTCAATCAATTGCAAGAGATAAAAGATATGCACTCATGATCAACATGGCAAAAAAATTAAAAATAAATAATATTTTATTAGGTCATCATAAGGATGATTTAATAGAGAATTTTTTTATTAGAATTTTGAGAGGCAGCGGTTTAAATGGCATGGTGTCATTTGATCAAAAAACTAATCTACAAAATATTAATTTGATTAGACCTTTGTTAAAGTTTTCTAAGCAAAATTTAGAATATATTACAAAAAAATTTTTTAAAAATTATGTTGAAGATCCCTCGAATAAAAACGATGATTTTAAAAGAGTAAAAGTTAGAAATTTTATAAAGCACTTGGAATTAGAGGGATTGGATAATGATAAGTTTTATCTAACGATTAAAAATTTAAGATTCGCTAACGAGTCAATTAAATACTTTGTAGAAAAAAATTTAAAAGACAATTCAACAATTTCATATATTAATAAGTTTGTCATTTTAAATAAAAATTTTTTTCTTCAGCCAGAAGAAGTGGTTTTTAGGTCTCTCACAGAAGTTTTAAAAGGTGTTGGTAAAAAATACTATCCAGTAAGAGGAAAAAAAATTGATAAACTAATTTATCGAATTAAAAATGATAACTCATTCATAACTACTTTAGGAAACTGTGTAATAAAGAAGGTAAATAGCACAGTTATAGTATCAAAAGAGCATTAATTCTATGAAATAACTGATATTTTGTCACTTGTTAATTTAATAATAATTCTTATTTTAAACCTATGAATTTAAAAAATTTAGCAATGTGGGGAATTATAGTTTTTTTAACTATAGGTCTTTACAACATGTTTAAAAGTCCTCAGTCTAATATTAGAGGTGGAAATCAAATAATATTTTCAGATTTTTTAAATTCAGTTGAAAACGGTGAAGTTCTAAAAGTTGAGATCCAAGGAAATAATATTAAAGGTGTTTATTCAAATGGAAATTCTTTTTCAACCTATGCTCCTAATGATCCAAATCTTATAGAAAAATTATCAGAGAAAGGTGTAAGTATTTCAGCAGCACCTCTAGAGGAGAAAATGCCTTCATTGTTTGGCGTACTCTTATCATGGTTTCCTATGTTACTACTTATTGCAGTATGGATTTTCTTTATGAGACAAATGCAAGGTGGCAAAGGCGGGGCAATGGGATTTGGTAAATCAAAAGCTAAAATGATGAATGAGTTAAAAGGAAAAGTTACTTTTAATGATGTTGCTGGCGTAGAGGAGGCTAAAGAAGAAGTAGAAGAAATAGTAGAGTTCTTAAAAGATCCAAAAAAATTTAGTAGGTTGGGCGGTAAAATTCCAAGAGGTGCTCTTCTTGTTGGTCCTCCAGGAACAGGAAAAACTTTGTTAGCAAGAGCAATTGCAGGTGAAGCAGGAGTTCCGTTTTTCACTATTTCGGGTTCGGATTTTGTAGAGATGTTCGTTGGAGTAGGTGCCTCTAGAGTAAGAGATATGTTTGAACAAGGTAAGAAAAATTCTCCATGTATAATTTTCATTGATGAAATTGATGCTGTTGGAAGAAGTAGAGGAGCTGGTTTAGGTGGTGGAAATGATGAAAGAGAACAAACATTAAATCAGTTATTAGTTGAAATGGATGGTTTTGACACAAACGAAGGTGTTATTATTATTGCAGCAACAAACAGACCAGATGTGCTTGATCCAGCATTACTAAGACCAGGAAGATTTGATAGACAGGTAGTAGTTTCAAATCCAGATATTATTGGAAGAGAAAAAATTTTAAAAGTTCACGTAAAAAAAATAAAAATGGCGCCAGATGTTAATTTAAGAACAATAGCCAGAGGCACACCAGGCTTTTCAGGAGCCGATCTTGCAAATCTTGTTAATGAAGCAGCGTTATTAGCAGCAAGAAAAAATAAAAGAATTGTAACATTATTAGAATTTGAAGAAGCTAAAGATAAAGTAATGATGGGTGCTGAAAGACGTTCAATGGTCATGACTGAAGATGAAAAAAAACTTACAGCATATCACGAAGGAGGACATGCTTTAGTTTCGTTTAATATGCCTAGCTACGATCCAATACATAAAGCTACTATTATACCTAGAGGAAGAGCTCTTGGAATGGTAATGAATTTACCAGAGAGAGACAAACATGGTTACTCAATAAAATATTTAAAGGCAAGATTGGCAGTTTGTTTTGGAGGTAGAGTTGCTGAAGAATTAATATTTGGAAAAGACAATATATCTACAGGGGCAGGTGGTGGAAGTGGTTCGGATATTAACCAAGCTACACAGCTTGCAAGAGCTATGGTAACAAAATATGGCATGAGCGAGGAAATGGGTCCAGTAGAATATGGAGAAAATCAAGAAGAGGTATTTTTAGGAAGATCAGTTACGCAAACTCAATCGGTTTCAGAGGAGGTTGCTCAAAAAATTGATAAAGAAATACGAAAACTTGTTGATGAAGGATATAATCAAGCTAAGAAAATTTTGACAGAAAAAATAGACGACTTACATAAAATTGCTAAAGCTTTAATAACCTACGAAACATTAACTGGTGAAGAAATAGAGAATATAATTAATAAAAATTTATATCCTAAGGATAAAGTTTTAGATAATCCTGAAACAAAAGATGATCAAGACTCAGCTTTGGGTGCTATGGGCTTGAAACCTAAAATTGTTCATTAATAAATAATGCAAAGATATTACACAAGAGCGTGTAATTTCTACTTTGGTAATCAATCTAAAATTTTAGTAAATAAAAAAAAATCTATTCCTTTACATCAGATTAAAGAAATATCTTTTGACCATGTTGAGATTATTACAAGAAAAAAGATCAGAAAAATTTCTATAAACCAAGTCAAGAAATTACCAAATATCTTAAAAAAAAAAATAAAAGGAGATATTAAAAAAATAAATTCAAAAAAAATAAATTTTTCTAATTTTAATTTTAAAAAAATTCCAAATATTTTAGGTGTATTAAATCTTACTCCTGATAGTTTTTCAGATGGAGGAAAATTTAATAAAAAAAATAAGGGCATTACTCATGCTACTAATTTATACAAAAGTGGTGCATCTATAATAGATGTTGGTGGGGAGTCTACAAGACCAGGATCGAAGTCTGTAAATGAAAACCAAGAATGGAATAGGATTAATAAGATATTAAAATTAATTGTAAAAAAAATACCAATATCTTTAGATACAAGAAAGTCCAGAATTATGGAAAATGGTATTAGAATGGGAGTCAAACTTATTAATGATGTTTCAGGATTAAGTTATGATCCCAAAACAATAAATATTTTAAAAAAGTATAAAATACCATTCGTAATACAGCATTCAGTCGGGACACCAGAAAATATGCAAAAGAAAGCAAAATATAAAAATGAATTATTAGATATATATGATTATTTCGAAGATAAGATTAAGCTAATAAGGTCTAAGGGTATTAAACACAATAATATAATTTTAGACCCTGGAATTGGATTTGGAAAAAATTTGAAACATAATATGAATCTTATAAGAGGTGTTTCTATTTTTCATTCATTAGGTTTTCCTATATTAGTAGGGAATTCAAGAAAAAGATTTATTAAAGATATATCAACAAACAATGATAGCAAAACAAGGATCGGTGGAACTATGGCCTCTTCAATATATCTTTTAATGCAAGGAATTCAGATTTTAAGAATTCATGATGTTAATGAAGTTAAGCAAGGTATTAAAGTTTTTAATGAAATAGTCAAAAATTAATGACAAAAAAATATTTTGGAACAGATGGAATAAGGGGAGCAGTTAATAGTAAATTTATAAATGGAAATATGTTCTTTAAATTTGGGCTTGCTAGCGGAACATACTTTAAATCACAAAAAAAAAGAAAACAAACAGCAATAATTGCAAAAGATACTAGATTGTCAGGATATACACTTGAGCCAGCTCTTGTTTCAGGTTTGGCTTCAGCTGGTATGCATGTTTACACCTTAGGACCTTTACCAACTAATGGGCTGGCTATGCTGACGAAAGAAATGAAGGCTAATATGGGTATCATGATTACAGCCTCTCACAATCCACATTTTGACAATGGTTTAAAATTGTTTGGTCCTGATGGAATGAAATTATCAGATAAAATAGAAAAAAAGATTGAGGGAATTATAGATAAGAAAATCTCAAAAAATCTTTCGAATTCTGAAAAGTTAGGAAGAGTTAAAAGATTAGAAACAGGTACTAAAAAATATATTAAAATATTAAAAAAAAATTTTACAAAAGAGTTTAATTTAAGAGGACTAAGAATTGTAATCGATTGCGCAAATGGCGCTGGTTATAAGGCAGGTCCTGAATTATTGAAATCATTAGGAGCTAAAGTCATAGCAATAGGTGTTAAACCAAACGGTTTAAATATTAATAAAAAATGTGGATCAACTTTCCCAAGAAAAATTAGATCTGCTGTAAAAAAATATAAAGCACACATCGGAATATCTTTAGATGGAGATGCTGATAGAATTATAATGTGTGATGAAAAAAGCAATATAATAGATGGTGACCAAATTATAGCTGCTTTAGCAACAAGGTGGAAAAATAAAAAAATGTTAAAAGGGGGAGTTGTTGGAACATTAATGTCAAATTATGGTTTAGAAAAATTTTTTAAATCAAAAGGAATAAAATTTTTAAGGGCAAATGTTGGAGACAGATATGTTAAAGAAAAAATGCAAAAATATAATTTTAATTTAGGTGGTGAACAATCAGGACATATTATTTTAGGTAAATTTGCAACTACAGGAGATGGTTTGTTAGTAGCTTTAGAAGCTCTTTTTGCTTTAAGAAAAGGAAAAAAGGCAAGTGAATTTTTTGAACAATTTAAGAAAACACCTCAGCTATTGGAAAATATCGAAGTAAAAGACAAAGATATTATTAACAAACCAGAGATAAAAAAAATTATAAAAAATGCAGATAAATTAATTAAAGGCAAAGGAAGAATTTTAGTAAGAAAATCAGGAACAGAATCTAAAATAAGAGTAATGGGAGAAAGTGAAAACAAAGTCCTTCTATATAAATGTGTGAATATGATTACGAAAAAAATTAAATAAATTGAAACCTAATTCTAAAATATTAATTATTGCAGGATCCGACTCATCTGGTGGAGCAGGTGTTCAAGCTGATATAAAAACTGTCACTGCTCTTGGTTCTTATGCAATGACATCAATTACTGCAGTTACATCACAAAATACCACAGGTGTAAAATCAATTGTTGGGATCAATCCAAAGGAAATTTTTAATCAAATTATTTATAGTTGTAAAGATATAAGACCTGATGCAATAAAAATTGGTATGCTACATTCTTCAGAGGTTATTAGAATGGTACTAAAAGCTTTAGATGAAATCAAAGTTAAAAAAATTGTATTAGATCCAGTGATGGTTGCTAAAGGAGGGGCTAAACTGATAGATGTTAAAGCTATTAAAATGTTAAAATTTAAATTAATTAAAAGAGTATCACTTATTACACCCAATATCCCCGAGGCAGAAATCTTGACTAAAACAAAAATTATAACAAAAGAGGATATGATTTTTGCAGCAAATAAACTTATAGGTTTAGGAGCTAAAAATGTACTTATAAAAGGTGGCCATTTAAAAAATAAAGAAGTAATAGATATTTTAATAAACTCAAAAGATACAAAGATCTTCAAAAGTGAGCGACATAAAACAAAGAATACTCATGGCACAGGTTGTACTTTATCTAGCTCAGTTACAACTTTTTTATCATGTGGAAAAACAGTAAAGAAATCTTGTGAGCTAGGAATTAAGTATGTAAATTCTGCAATTAAATCAAACCCAAAATATGGAAAAGGTCATGGCCCAATTAACCATCTCACTTCCTTAAAAGTTAACAGAAAATTTAAATAATGAAAAATATAGTCGTTGTTGGATCTCAATGGGGTGACGAAGGTAAAGGAAAAATTGTTGATTGGTTATCTGAACAGGCTGATGTTGTAATAAGATTCCAAGGAGGCCACAATGCTGGTCATACTTTAGTGATTGATGGTGTTACTTATAAATTGAGATTATTGCCATCTGGAATAGTTAGAAAAGGCAAAATATCAATTATTGGCAACGGAGTTGTCGTGGATCCATGGGCTTTATTAGAGGAAATAGAAGAAATAAAATCTAAAGGTGTAGAAGTAAATGTAAATAATTTTATTATTTCAGAGTCCGCAAATTTAATTTTGCCTTTTCATAGAGAAATGGATGAGATTAGAGAGGATGCAGCAGGAAAAAGCAAAATAGGTACTACAAGACGTGGAATTGGACCAGCATATGAAGATAAAGTTGGAAGGAGATCTATAAGAGTTATGGATCTAAGATCTGAAAAAAATTTAGATCAAAGACTCGACTCTGTGCTAGTTCATCATAATGCAATTAGAAAAGGCTTAGGAAAAAAAATTTTTGAAAAAGATCAGCTTAAATCTGATTTGCTTAAAATAGCACCTAAAATATTAGAATTTTCTCAGCCAGTTTGGCTAAAGATTGATCAATTTAAAAAACAAAAAAAAAGGATTTTATTCGAAGGAGCCCAAGGTATTTTACTTGATGTAGATCATGGAACTTATCCTTTTGTAACTTCATCTAACACTGTTGCCTCAAGCGCAGCTACAGGAACTGGTTGTGGTCCTAATTCTATAAATTATGTTCTTGGAATTACAAAAGCTTACACAACAAGAGTTGGCGAAGGTCCTTTTCCTACAGAGTTAACTGATGATGCTGGTGAACTTTTAGGAACACGTGGAAAAGAATTTGGAACTGTTACAAGTAGAAAAAGAAGATGTGGATGGTTTGATGGTGTTTTGGTAAGGCAAACTATTAAAGTTTCAGGGATTGATGGTATCGCTTTAACAAAATTGGATGTACTCGATGAATTAGATGAAATTAAAATGTGTGTTGCTTATGAGCTTGACGGTAAAAGATTAGATTATTTACCTGCTGCTGTAGAAGATCAAATAAAAATAAAACCAATTTATGAAACTTTTCCAGGCTGGAAAGTGTCTACAAATGGAGTTAAAAATCTAGATTCATTACCTGAAAATGCAAAAAAATATATTTTTGCTGTTGAAGATTTTATTGGTGCAAAAGTATCAAGTATCTCAACTAGTCCAGAAAGAGATGATACTATTTTAATTGAAAACCCTTTTGAAGTTTAGTTTGCAGGTAAAAGATTTTTTGATTTAGCTAATAGAAGCATGTGCTTTTGGAGTTTTTCAAATGCTTTATTTTCTATTTGTCTAACTCTTTCTCTACTAATTTTATATTTTTTACTTAAATCTTCTAGTGTAGTTGGGTCATCATTTAGTCTTCTAGAGTATAAAATTTCTCTTTCTCTATCGTTAAGAACTTTAATAGAGTCTTTTAATAAATCTTTTCTTTGTTCCATTTCCTCGTGGTGAGCAAATTTTAAGTCATGATCAAGTTCTTTATCAACCAACCAGTCTTGCCATTCATCGCCATCTTCTCCAACTTGAGCATTTAGTGAGAACTCCTTTCCAGAAAGTCTTCTATTCATTGAAACAACTTCTTCTTTACTTACATCGAGCTTATTAGCTATATGATCAACGTGTTCATCTCTTAAGTCACCTTCAGTTTCTGGAGAAATTTGATTTTTGATTTTCTTTAGATTAAAAAATAATTTTTTTTGAGCAGTAGTAGTTCCAATTTTGACAAGACTCCAAGATCTTAAAATATATTCTTGAATAGAAGCCTTTATCCACCACATTGCATAAGTTGCCAATCTAAAACCTTTTTCTGGTTCAAATTTCTTAACAGCTTGCATAAGACCTACATTTCCCTCTGAAATCATTTCATTAATAGGCAAACCATATCCTTTGTAGCCCATAGCAATCTTTGCAACTAATCTTAAATGACTAGTAACTAGTTTTTCTGCAGCTTTAATATTACCAGTCGTTTTCCAATTTTTTGCAAGCATATATTCTTCTTCTGCAGCTAACATCGGAAATTTTTTAATCTGCTCTAAATATGCAGATAGTCCACCTTCATTAGAAAGGGTTGGCAGATTGTTACTCATTGTTGTGCTCATAGAGGTGTTTATTTAATTAATTATACCTAATTTTCAATAATTTATTCTTCAGTGTTTCTAAGCATTTTTAGAATATTATTTAGATCTTGTGGCAAAAGTGAGGAAAAAATCATCTCTTTCTTAGTTCTTGGATGTATAAATCCTAAAGTTTTTGCATGCAGAAATTGTCTATTTAATTTAGTAATTGAATTTTGGATATCTAAATCAATATTTTTTAACTTTTTATATTTTTTTTTATATTTATCATCTCCAACTAGGCTATTACCTTTATAATTCATATGAACTCTTATCTGATGTGTTCTTCCTGTTTCTAATTTACATTCAACTAAACTTAAGGTTGGTGTTTTCTGATTTTCAAAAATTTCAAGTGTTTTATAATTTGTTATAGCTTTCTTACCTTTAGAACTACTAACTTCCATAAGTTGTCTATTTTTTGAACTACGAGTTATAAATGTCTCAATTCTTCCTGAGGAGGGTCTTAATTTTCCCCATATTAAAAGTTGGTACTCTCTTATAATTGTATGATCACTAAATTGTTTTGATAAATTTTCATGAGTTTCATTGTTTTTTGCAATTACAACTAAACCAGATGTGTTTTTATCAATTCTATGAACAATACCAGGTCTTAACTCGTCACCTATATTTGATAAAGAATCCTTGTCATAATGCATCAATGCATTAACAATTGTCTTATCATAATTTCCAGCTCCTGGATGCATGATTATTCCGGCAGGTTTATTAATTACTAATAGATCATCATCTTCGTATATTATTTCTAATTTAAATTCGTAAGGTTTAAGGGATGCTATTTCAGGCTCTGGAATCTTAAGATTTATAGTATCACCAATTGAGACTTTTTTTGACGGACTTTTAATTATTTCATTATTTAGTGTTAACTTTTCTCTTAAAATTAAATTTTTAATCCTAGTTCTACTAATTAATTCCTCTCTTTTGTTAATTAAAACATCAACCCTTAAATTCTTCTCATTCTCTTTGACTATAAAATTAATGTTTTTTTCCATAAAATATAATATTAATACTATATGCGCTTGTAGCTCAACTGGATAGAGCGCCTGACTTCGGATCAGGAGGTTCTGGGTTCGACTCCTAGCAGGCGCACCAATTTATTCTCCCATGTTTATCAAAGTTCCTTTTTCTCTTGCTTTATCGAAAGAGTAATAAAATATGGATATTGATAAAATTAAATAAAACCCATTAAGATAGACTGCATTTATTATATTTTCATAATTGACTGTTCCATTAACTAAAATATTTCTAGTCTCCTCAAAAATATATACTAATGGCAATGCGAAAGCGATTGATTGGAATATTTCTGGTAATATTTCAACTGGGTAGTATATACAGCCAAAAGGTGCTAACAAAAACATGGTAGACCATGCAATATTTTCAAAAGATGGACCAAATCTTAATAATCCTGCTGACACAAGTAGACCAAGCGTAATTCCAAATAAATATAAACTTAAGAAAAGAAAAGCCAAAGGAAGACCAAGTTTTAACAATGAAATTCCAAACAATGGAGAAGTTAACAATATTGCTGGTATTAAACCAATTAAGGCTCTAATTAAAGCTGTTAAAACTAAAGAGATAATTATCTCACTAATTTTCATAGGAGCAATAAATAGGTTTGTAAAGTTTCTGCTCCAAATTTCCTCCAAAAATAACATATTAAAGCCAATACTGGTTCTAAATAAAAAATCATAAAGAATTGCACATGAAAGAATAACTCCTACTGCACCACTGTAGTAAGTGCTATGAGCTGCAAAAAAATTAGAAATAAATCCCCAGAGAGTAATTTGAATTGAAGGCCAATAAATTAAGTCTAATATTCTTGGAAATGATCTAGTTATTAAATAAAAGTGTCTTAAAAAAAGACCATAAATTCTTATTAAATTCATTTTTATTTTCTCGCAATTTCTAAAAATACTTCTTCTAAATTTCTTCTTCCATACTTTGTTATTAACTCTTCAGGTGTTCCTCTATCCACTATTAAACCATCTTTCATCATTAAAACAGAACTACATAATCTTTTTACTTCTTCCATATTATGAGAGGCAAGCAAAACTGATATTTTTTTTTCCTTTTTGTACTCTTCTAAAAACGATCTTACAAAATCACCAGTTTCAGGATCTAATGAAGCAGTGGGTTCATCCAACAAAAGTACCGTTGGATCATTTATTAAAGCTTTAGCAAGACTTACCCTGTTTTTTTGTCCAGAAGAAAGTTCTCCTGTAATTTTGTTTAAAAGGTCTTTTAATCTAAGTTTATTTGCAAGGTGATCTATTCGATCATTTAAATTTTGAATATTATATAATTTTCCATAAACAACTAAATTTTGTTTAACTTTAAGTTTTTTAGGTAATTCAATATATGGTGAAATAAAATTCATTTTGTGAAGAAGTGAGATTTTGTTTTTTTCAATATTTTCTCCGTTGATTAAAACCTCACCACTACTTGGTTTTAATAATCCTAAAATCATTCCAATAGTTGTAGTTTTTCCACATCCATTAGGTCCCAATAAACCAACCATTTCATTTTCATTAATTTTAAAATTTATATTAGTTACTGCTACTTTATCTTTATATTTTTTTGATAGATTTATTACTTCAATAGAATTTGTCATCAATATTTAGAGGCTCTCTTTAATCTATCATTAATTGTTTTGCCAAGACCTTTGTTTGGTATCTTTTCGACTGCAATCTTTTTAAAACCATCATTTTTAATTTTTCTTAAAGTTGAATATAAATTCTTTGCAGCTTCATCTATATTTTTCATTTTGGATAAATAATAATAGTTTTTTAATTTTGATTTTCTTTTTTTAATTAATAAATAAGCCTCATCTTTTTTTGGTTTTTTAACATTGACTCTTAAAGGTATCCCAGGTGAGTAATGTAACGGAAATAAACCAGGTGATAATTTTTTTTTTGAATTTGTATTAATTAATAATTTTTTTTTTAAAACATTTTCGATTTTTTTAGTATCTAGGCCTCCATATCTTAAAAGTGAGGGCTTTTCTAAAAGGTTTAGTATTGTAGACTCAACTCCAATTTTACTTTTTCCTCCATTTAAAATATATTTTATTTTTGAACCAAATTCTTCTTTTACATCAGATGGTTTAACTGAACTTAATCTTGAGGATATATTTGCACTAGGTGCCGCTACCGGATAATCTAAATTTTTTAATAAATTTCTTAACAATTTATGTTTAGGGAAACGTACGGCAATACTTTTTTTATTATTAGTGACAAATTTTGATATTTTTGAGTTATTTTTTAATTTCAGAACATAAGTTATCGGACCTGGAGAAAATTTTTTGTAAAGTTTAACTAAATTATCATTTATATCACAGTCTTCTTTAAGTCTTTGAATATCGTAATAATGGACAATTAGAGGATTATTTAATGGTCTTTTTTTAAGACTAAATATTTTCTTAACTGCACTATTCGAGTAAGCGTTTGCAGCCAATCCATAAACAGTTTCTGTTGGTACTGCAACACAATGATTATTATCTAAATATTTTTTTGCTTTTTTGATATTTGATTGAATAGATTTCATGTATTAATAATTATTATTATATGAAAGATAAAATATTACCACTTGATTATGATCAGTATTCAGTTGAGGAGCTTACAGAAAAAGCAAATAAGATTATAGAGTCTCTAGAGAAGGAAAATGATTTAAACAATTCAGTTAATAGTTATCAAGAACTTCTAAAATTAAATAATATTATTGAAAAGAAATTTCATAAAAATTTTAAATCTATTGGAGAAGAGACAAATAAAAAGATTAAAGAGATAACTAAAAAAAATGAAAAAACAGCTTAATAAAATAGCTAAGGATACAAATATTTTCCTTAAAAAATATATTAATTCACAGAAATATTCTCAGCTAAAGTCACCCATGAAGTATGGTTTGTTTCCAGGTGGAAAAAAAATAAGATCTAAAATCTTAATGGACTTAGGGTCATTATTTTCAATAGATTATAAAACATTGATAATAGTTGGGTCGGCTGTTGAATGTATTCATGCTTATTCTCTTATTCATGATGATCTACCCTGCATGGATGATGATGATATAAGAAGAGGAAAACCTTCAGCTCACATTAAATTTGGTGAGTCTACAGCAGTTCTGGCAGGAAATTCATTGCTGACTTTAGCTTTTGAAATTTTATCAAGTCCTAAATTGAAATTAAATGAAAAGATAAAGATCAACCTAATCAAAAAATTATCAGAATGTTCAGGACATCTAGGAATAGCTGGTGGGCAATATTTAGATTTAAGTTATGAGAGAAAGAAAATATCAAGGAATAAAATATTAGAAATGGAAATAAAAAAAACTGGAATGTTATTTAGTTTTTGTTGTGCAGCTCCAGCAATAATTAAGAAAAAAACAATCCAAGAAATTAAATTTTTTGAAAATATTGGATCAAAAATTGGTTTATTATTCCAAATAGCTGATGATTTAATTGATGTGAAAAGTAATTCTAAGGAAGCTGGGAAAAAAACAGGAAAAGATCAAAAAAAAGGCAAGGCAACACTTATAAATTTAATAGGCTATGATGACTCACTTAAGTATTGTGATAAGATAATAAAAGATATTAATAAGAATTTAAGAAAATATGGTTCAAGATCTGAAAAAATAAATGAAACATTAGGTTATATACTGAATAGAAAAAAATGAAAAAAAATTATCAATTTTTAAATAATATCAATTTTCCATCTGATTTAAGAAAAGTTTCTGAAAATAATTTACAAAAAGTAGCAGATGAGGTGAGGGAGGAAATGATAAGTGCTGTTTCAGAAACAGGAGGTCACCTTGGTGCTGGTTTGGGAGTTGTTGAATTGACAGTTGCACTTCATTATGTTTTTGATACCCCAAATGATAAATTAATATGGGATGTTGGCCATCAATCTTACCCACATAAAATTTTAACTGGAAGAAAAGATAAAATTAGAACTTTACGACAGGGCGATGGTTTATCAGGTTTTACAAAAAGATCTGAAAGTGAGTATGACCCATTTGGAGCAGCACATAGTTCAACATCTATTTCATCTGCATTAGGAATTGCAGAGGCAAATAAATTAGAAAATAAGTCTTCCAATGTAATAGCTGTAATAGGTGATGGAGCAATTAGCGCAGGTATGGCTTATGAAGCCATGAATAATGCTGGAGCATCTAAGACAAAAATGATTGTTATTTTAAATGATAACGACATGTCAATTGCAAAACCAGTTGGAGCAATGAGAACTTACTTGGCAAAATTATTTACTGGTAAAATATATTTTAGTCTTAGAGAAACCTTAAAATTAATTACATCTGCATTTTCAAAAAGATTTAGTGCTAAAGCAGGAAAAGCAGAGGATTTTTTCCGTTCAGCAGTTACCGGAGGTACATTGTTTAGTTCACTTGGTTTTTATTATGCAGGTCCTATAGATGGTCATGATTTATCAAGCCTAGTTCCAATTTTAAAAAATGCAAAAGAATCAAGACATGAGGGTCCTATAATGATTCATATCAAAACTCAAAAAGGAAAAGGTTATTCTTATGCAGAAAAAGCAAATGATCATTATCATGGAGTGTCAAAATTTAATGTTGAGACTGGCGAACAAGTAAAGAGCAAATCAAATCTTCCAGCTTATACAAAAGTATTTGCAAACACGTTAGTTAAACATGCTAAAAAAGATAGCAAAATAGTAGGAATAACAGCAGCGATGCCAGGAGGGACTGGTATGGATATTTTTGGCAAGGAGTTTCCAAATAGAATGTTTGATGTTGGAATAGCGGAACAACACGCTGTAACTTTTGCAGCCGGTATAGCAACCGAAGGATATAAACCATATGCTGCAATTTATTCTACATTTTTACAGAGAGCATATGATCAAGTTGTCCACGATGTTGCGATCCAAAGTTTACCAGTCAGATTTGCTATAGATAGAGCAGGATTAGTTGGTGCTGATGGCTCAACACATGCTGGTTCATTTGATATAACTTACTTATCAACTTTGCCTAACTTTATAGTAATGGCAGCAAGTGATGAAGCTGAACTAGTTAAAATGATTAATACTTCAGTAGATATAAATGATAGACCTTCTGCAATTAGATATCCAAGAGGAACTGGAGTAGGTGCTGATCTCCCATCAATAGACGAAAAAATTGAAATTGGTAAAGGGAGAGTTGTTCAACAAGGGACACAAGTTTGTATTTTAAACCTCGGTACTCGACTTGAAGAGTGCAAGTTAGCTGCAGAGGAATTAAAAGCAAAAGGAGTTTCAACAACTTTAATAGACGCCAGATTTGCTAAGCCTTTAGATGAAGAACTTATACTAAAATCTGCTAAGGAACATGAGGCTATGATAACTGTTGAGGAGGGTTCAATAGGTGGTTTCGGTTCTCATGTTAAAAATTTATTAGCCGAAAGAGGAGTATTTGACAAAGGTTTAAAATTTAGATCAATGACTTTACCAGATCAATTTATTGAACAAGATGATCCAAAAAAAATGTACGATAAAGCTGGATTAAACAGTTCTCAAATTTCTAAGAAAATTGCTAATATTTTGTTTCAAAAAGATACAATAAGAGTTGTAAAAAATTAATTTAAGCTAACTACATTGGGCTTTATTCATTAAGTAGTGGTCAAGTAAAACACAGTTCATCATAGCTTCACCAATTGGTACAGCTCTAATTCCTACACAAGGATCATGTCTTCCTTTAACAGATATTGAAGTATTTTTCCCAAATTTATTTATAGTTTTTCTACTAGTTAAAATTGACGATGTTGGTTTGACAGCAAAAGATGCAATAATTTCTTGGCCCGTAGAAATTCCACCAAGAATTCCACCTGCTTTATTTGAATTGAATTTTAATTTATTTCCTTTTGAAGAAATTTCATCTGAATTTTGTTCTCCACTCAATTGTGCTGAGTTCATTCCTGCACCAATATTTACACCTTTAACTGCATTAATACTCATTAGACCTGAAGCTATGTCAGTATCCAATTTTGAATAAATTGGAGCACCTAAACCAACCGGGATACCTCTTGCTCTTATTTCAATCACTGCTCCACATGAGGATCCTGATTTTCTTACACCAAGCAAATATTTTTCCCATAATTTAATCATTGATTTATCTGGACAAAAAAATGGATTTTTTGAAATTACTTTATCGTTCCATTGATTTGTATCACATCCAAGAATTCCTAGCTGAGTTACTGCACCAATTACTTTAAATTTTTTACCTAATTTTTTTTGAAGTACAACTTTTGCTATTGCACCGGCTGCAACTCTTGCTGCAGTTTCTCTAGCAGAAGATCTACCACCACCTCTATAGTCTCTAATTCCATATTTTTTAAAATAAGTAAAATCCGCATGACCTGGCCTGAACTTATCTTTAATATTACTATAATCTTTGGACCTCATATCTTTATTGTAGATTATAAGTGAAATGGGTGTTCCTGTAGTTTTTCCCTCAAATACTCCTGACAATATTTGAACTTTGTCATCCTCTTTTCGCTGAGTTGTAAATTTAGATTGTCCTGGTTTTCTTTTGTCTAATTCTATTTGAATATCTTGCTCTTTAAGATTTATGTTTGGAGGGCAACCATCGACAATACAACCAATTGCAGGCCCATGAGACTCTCCCCAAGTTGTGAAACGAAATAGCTTTCCAAAAGTATTAAATGACATTATTTATATTATATAGATTATTTTGTTTAAATTATGAATCAAAAAAACTCTTTAGGTCTTAATAGTTGCTTTCTTGATATAGATGATCCAATTCAATTATTTCATGAATGGATGGAGGAAGCAAAGAAAACTGAGCCAAATGATCCAAACGCTGTTGCTTTGGCCACGTCAAATAAAAAAAATATTCCTTCAGTTAGAATGGTTTTACTTAAAGATTTCAACAAGGATGGATTTGTATTTTATACAAATTTAAATAGTCAAAAAGGAAATGAATTAAAAGAAAATCCATATGCTGCGATGTGTTTCCATTGGAAAAGTCTCCTAAGACAAATAAGAATTAATGGAAAGGTGTCATTAGTTTCTGATCAGGTTGCAGATGAATATTATTCATCTAGAGCGTATGAAAGCCGGATAGGAGCATGGGCTTCTAAGCAAAGTGAAGAATTAAATTCGCGAGAACAATTGTTAAAATCTATACAAGATTATAAAAAAAAATATAGCAACAAATCAGATGTACCAAGACCAAGTCACTGGTCTGGATGGGTTTTATCTCCAAATAGTATTGAATTTTGGTTAGATGGTGACAACAGAATCCACGAGAGATTAAAATACAATAAAGATAACTCCGGGAAGTGGATAAAGTCTTTATTAAGTCCTTAAAAATTTCTTGATAAACTAAATGATGTTAATCTTTTAAGAATATTTTTTTCTTCAGAGTCCTTAAATACACTTAGAGAATTTGAGGCTAAATTTATATAGTGCTGTGCTTTTTGATAGCATTCCTGAATTATTTTATACTTATTTATAAGAGCAATAATTTCATTAAAGTCATCTTTTGTTCTTAACTCTTTTTTAAACATATTTGATAAAATTTTCTTTTCATCATTTCCTAATTTTTGAAAAAGTAAAATTATTGGTAAGGTAATTTTTCCTTCAAAAAAATCTTGACCAATTTTTTTACCAAATAGTTTGAGCTCAGCATTATAGTCGAGTGTGTCGTCTGCTATTTGAAAAGTTAATCCCAAGTTTCTTCCATAAAATTCTAAAGCATCTTTTTCTTTATTTTCTACATCAGATAAAATAGCACCAACTTTAGTTGCTGCTGCAAATAACTCAGCAGTTTTAGCTGAGATTATTTTTAAATATGTTTCTTCCAGCATATCAACTTCACCTTTGTGTTGAAGTTGTAGAACTTCTCCTTGAGCAATCTTAGATGAAGTGGACGATAATAATTTTAAAACTTCTAGGTTTCCGTCTTCTACCATCATTTCAAAACATCTACTCAATAGATAATCTCCAATTAAAACTGACGAATGATTATCCCAAACTTTGTTTAAAGTTTTTTTTCCTCTTCTAACAGTGCCTTCATCAATTACATCATCATGCATCAATGTTGCGCTATGAATTAATTCAACACACGCAGCTAAATTTATATCTCTAGAGCCTTTAGAGTAACCGCATAATTTTGCACTACCCAAAGTTAGTAAAGCTCTTAGTCTTTTTCCTCCAGTTTCTATATGATAATTTGTCATTTTTTGAACCAGCTGTACGTCACTAGATAATTTTGATTTTATTTTTTCTTCGGTTAAAATCAGTTTTTCTTCAACCGAGTCTTTAAGTTGAAAATATGAATCATTTATTTGATTTTTAAGCTGTACAACTGTTCCCATAAGATTTTTAAATTAGTATAATTTGTTTATATATATTACTTATCAATTGACGCACCAGTTTCTTCAATTATAAGTAGTCTTTATATTCAATAAATAATTCTATAAGACTTAACTATGTTCTCTTTTTTTAAAAAGAAAAAAATTGTTGCTCACTTAAAATTAAGTGGGGTTATTGGTAATGCAGGAAAATTTAAACAAGGTATTGATTTTGCAGGTCAAGAAGAACTAATTAAAAAGGCTTTTTCTCTGAAAAAAGCGGCATGTGTTGCTATATCAATCAATTCTCCAGGAGGATCACCAGTTCAATCTCATTTAATCTACAGCTTTATTAGACAACAAGCAAAAAAACATAAAAAAAAAGTTGTTGTATTCGCTGAAGACGTAGCAGCTTCTGGAGGCTATTTGATTTCTTGTGCTGGGGACGAAATTTATGCAAATTCAAGTTCAATAATTGGATCCATAGGAGTGATATATTCTTCTTTTGGATTTACAGAGTTGATAAAAAAAATTGGGGTTGAAAGAAGAGTTCATACTGCTGGCAAAAACAAAAGCACACTTGATCCATTTTTAGAAGAAAAAAACGAGGATATTGAAAGATTAAAAAATATTCAATTGGATCTTCATAAAGACTTTATAGATGTTGTTGAAAAAAGTAGAGGATCAAAATTAAACAAATCTGATGTAGAACTTTTTTCTGGTGAGTTTTGGTCAGGCAGTAAAGCAAAAAATTTAGGATTGATTGATGGAATAGGTGACGCACATGAAGTATTAAAAGATAAATTTGGTGAGGATGTAGTTATTAAAAAATTTGAAAAATCAAAAGGATGGTTAAGTCAAAAACTTTCTTCATCTAGCAATCAAGTAGATCAAATAGCAAGTATTTTAGATGAAAGGTCAATTTGGCAAAGATATGGTTTCTAAAGTAAAAAAAGAAAAAAAAAAAATTCAAACATTCCAAGATACAATTTTAAATCTTCAGAAATTTTGGAGTAAAAAGGGATGCATTATTCTTCAGCCTTACGATTTGGAGGTTGGTGCAGGAACTTTTCATCCAGCTACTACCCTAAGATCACTAGGAACTAAACCATGGAAAGCAGCTTACGTACAACCATCAAGAAGACCAACAGATGGAAGATATGGAGATAATCCAAACAGGTTACAACACTATTATCAATTTCAAGTTTTAATCAAACCTTCTCCTGAAAATATAAAAAAACTTTATTTAAATAGTTTGTCTACTATAGGGATAGATCATAATGATCATGATATAAGGTTTGTTGAAGATGATTGGGAAAGTCCAACATTAGGTGCCGCAGGATTGGGATGGGAAGTATGGTGTGATGGAATGGAAATTACTCAATTTACCTATTTTCAACAAATGGCTGGTTTTGATTGTAAACCTGTTTCAGTTGAAATCACCTATGGATTAGAAAGAATTTGTATGTTCACTCAAAAAGAAAAAAATGTTTATGATTTATTGTGGAATGATGAAGGTGTAAAATATCACGAAGTATTTCATCAAGCCGAAAAAGAATTTTCAGCGTATAATTTTGAACACGCGAATGTAGAAACACTTTTGAAAATGTTTGAAATGCATGAGTCCGAGGCAAAAGATTTGGTAGAAAAAAAAGTTTCTTTACCAGCATATGATCAATGTTTAAAAGCCAGTCATGTGTTTAACATTTTAGATGCAAGAGGTGCAATCAGTGTTGCACAAAGAGCAGGTTATATTGCTAGAATAAGAGATATTACAAAATCTGCAGCAGGCGTTTGGTTGGACAGTCAAAAATAATGTCAGAGTTTTTTTTAGAATTATTTAGTGAAGAAATACCTTCAAATCTTCAACAAAATTTAAGGGAAGATTTACTTAAAAGTTTTAATGATTTTTTTTTAGAAAAATCAATTTTATTTAAAAAAAGCTCATCATATTCAACACCAAACAGACTAGTGGTATTGTTTGAAGGTATTCAAAAGAATGTTGTATTAAAATCTGAGGAGATTAAAGGTCCAAATATCAAGTCACCAGAGGTAGCATTAGAGGGGTTTGTTAGGTCAAATAAAATCGTAAAAAAGGACCTCTACCAAAAGAAAACTGACAAAGGAGAATTTTATTTTTTCAAGACAAAATCAAAAAAATTGCACACACATGAATTGCTAGAGGAATTTATCCCAATATTATTAAGTAAAATTCAATGGAAAAAATCAATGAATTGGGGAACCTTTGACCTAAATTGGGGGAGACCGTTAAAATCAATTTTAGCTGTATTTGATAAAAAAAAATTAAATTTTAATTTTCATCATCTAACATCTTCTAACTCAACTTTTATTGACAAAGAATTTGAGGAAAATAAAAAGTCATTTTTAGAATTTAAAAATTATAAAAGTTTTTTTAAAAAAATTGATATTATTGTTGATCACAACGAAAGAAAAAAGTTAATTGAAAAAAAAATTAACAATATATTAAAAAATAAAAATATTAAAATTCAACATAATCCGAGATTACTTAATGAGGTTGTAGATTTAACAGATCAACCAAATATCCTTCTTTGTGAATTCGATAAGAAATTTTTAAATATTCCAAAAGAAATATTAATTATTACCATGCAATACCATCAAAAATATTTTCCTATATTTGATAATAAAGAAAATATTACCAACGAGTTTTTAGTGGTTGCAAACAAAAAAGATAAAAAGGGATTAATTAAATTAGGAAATGAAAGAGTAGTTGAAGCAAGATTAAGTGATGCAGAATTTTTTTGGAAAAAAGATAAATCTCAAAATATGGTCAAAAAAGTTACTGAATTAAAATCAATGAATTATTTTAAAGGATTAGGAAGTTATTTCGATAAAGCCCAAAGAATGAGAAAATTGGGTGGAATGATATCTGATGAACTTTTAATTAGTAAAGAAAAAGTTGAATTGTTAGCATCAATTTGTAAAGTTGATTTATTATCAGAACTAGTAGGTGAATTTCCAGAACTTCAAGGTGTAATGGGAGGTTATTTTGCTAACGCACAAGGTTTTGACAAAGATTTAGCTTTGGCGATAAGTGAGCAATATTTACCTACAGGTTCAGGCTCAAGAGTTCCAAAAAAACCATTTAGCATAGCCCTTTCTTTGGCTGATAAGATAGATACTTTAGTTGGTTTTTTTGGTTTAAATCAAAAACCAACAAGTTCGAAAGATCCGTATGCTCTAAGAAGATTAGCATTGGGGGTAATAAGAATAATAGTTGAAAATAAAAAAGATTTTAAAATAAAAGATCTAATTAATTATTCTTTAAGCCTGTATTTAGATCAAGGTTTTGAAATTGATAACCAATCCCTACAAAATGAATTATCAGATTTTTTAATGGATAGATTAAAATATCACATGAAGGAAGAAAATATTAGAAATGATATAATTCAAGCATCAACTAGTTCTTTTAACTTAGATCAATCTGTTATTATTTTTAATAAAGCTAAACATTTAAATAAAATTATTAACAAACCAAATGGTTTAGATATTATTGCAAGCTATAAAAGAGCCTCAAACATTTTAGACAGTGAATTAAAAAAAGATAAAATAGAATTATCAAATACAACTGACCCTGGAATTTTTAAAACTGAGTTAGAAAAAAACCTATTTAAAAAAATTAGTGAATTAAGGAAATATTTTTCAGGCATTAATAAAGATGAAAATTATGTTCAAACATTGGACAATTTAGCTAGCGTCAAAAGAGAGGTTTTTGACTTTTTTGATAATGTAATTGTGAACGAAGATGATCTGGTCACAAAGAAGAATAGATTGGAACTAATCCAAATGATGTGTAAAACGTTCAACAATTATGTTAATTTTGCTCTAATCGACTCCCGTTAATGAAAAAACTTATTTTAAACTTTAATTCTAAGGATAGTAAAAAAATTAAAAATCCTAAAAACTTTTTAGGAGGAAAAGGTGCTAATCTTTCTGAAATGGGAAGAATGGGTCTTCCAGTGCCTCCTGGTTTTACAATATCCACAAAAGTTTGCGAAATTTTTTATAAGGATAAAAAAAGATTAAATAAAAGTTTAATTTCTCAAATTAAAAAAGAATTAAAATTAATCGAAAAAGATGTTTCTAAGAAATTTGGGGACTTAAAAAATCCACTTTTATTATCTGTGCGGTCTGGTGCAAGAGTATCAATGCCAGGTATGATGGATACTATTCTAAATCTGGGTCTTAACGATAAAACAGTTAAAGCTTTAGCAATTAAAACTTCAAATGGAAGATTTGCTAAAGACAGTTATAGAAGATTCATTCAAATGTACGGTAATGTGGTAATGGGTGTAGAAGGTTATCATTTTGAGGAATTAATTGAAAATTATAAACTTACAAAAGGTGTTTTGTTAGATACAGATTTAGATGAAAGTGATTGGGATGGACTAATTGAAGATTTTAAAAGAACAGTAAGAGAAAAGGCAAAAAAAGATTTTCCTCAAGATGTTCATGAACAATTGCTAGGAGCAATAAGCGCAGTATTTTTATCATGGGAAAGTAATAGAGCAAAAGTTTATAGAAAACTAAATCAAATCCCAGCCGAGTGGGGAACTGCTGTAAATGTTCAATCAATGGTTTTTGGAAATATGGGAGATGATTGTGCAACGGGAGTTGTGTTTACACGAAATCCATCAGATGGATCAAATGAAATATATGGTGAGTATTTAATTAATGCGCAAGGCGAAGATGTTGTAGCGGGCACAAGGACACCTCAATACATAACAAAAAAAGCTAGGAGAGATGCTAAAGTAAAAGAATTATCAATGGAAGAGTCTATGCCTAAAGTCTTTAAAGAACTTCAAAAAATTTTGAAAAAATTAGAGACGCATTATAAAGATATGCAAGACGTAGAGTTTACAGTTGAAAATAGTAAACTATGGATGCTTCAAACAAGATCAGGAAAAAGAACAGCAAAATCAGCAGTGAAGATCGCAGTTGATATGGTTAAAGAAAAATTAATTTCTAAAAAGGAAGCTGTATTAAGAATTGACCCAAATTCTTTAGACACACTTTTGCACCCTACTTTGGATGAAAAAAGCTCAATTAATGTTATAGCAAATGGATTGCCAGCATCACCAGGTGCAGCCAGTGGTAAAGTTGTATTTACATCAGAAGAGGCTGAAAGATTAACCGCAATTATGCAAGATACAATTTTGGTTAGAGTAGAGACCTCCCCAGAAGATATACAAGGAATGCATGCTGCTAAAGGAATTTTGACTGCTAGAGGAGGAATGACAAGTCATGCAGCTGTTGTTGCGAGAGGTATGGGTAGACCATGTGTATCAGGATCAAGTGAAATTGATATAAACTATGAAAATAAATCTTTTAAAACTTCTTCAATGGAGATTAAAGAAGGAGACGTAATCACTATTGATGGCTCAACTGGAAGAATTATTGCTGGAAGTGTTTCAACTGTGAAGCCTGAAATATCTGGTGATTTTTCCAAGTTAATGTCTTGGGCAGATAGCTTTAGGAAATTAAAAGTAAGAACAAATTCTGAGACACCAAAAGATACCAAAACAGCAAAAGATTTTGGTGCTGAGGGTATTGGATTATGCAGAACTGAACATATGTTTTTTGATGAAGAACGAATTTTATCTGTAAGAGAAATGATATTATCTAAAACAAAAGAAGATAGAGCAATAGCATTACAAAAATTGTTACCACATCAAAGAAAAGATTTTATAGATATTTTTAAAATCATGAGTGGATTACCAGTCACAGTTAGATTGTTAGACCCACCATTACATGAATTTTTACCACGTACAGAAAAGGAAATTAATGAGGTTGCTAGTATAGTTAATCTCCCAGTTAAAGAGGTTGAGACAAGAATTGAAGAGCTCCATGAGCAAAATCCTATGTTAGGTCATAGGGGATGTCGTCTAGGAATATCTTTTCCTGAAATTTATGAAATGCAATGCAAAGCAATATTCGAGGCTTTGGCTTACCTCAAAAAAAATAAAATTAAATCTGCATTTCCTGAAATAATGATACCTTTAGTATCTACAGAGGCTGAAATTAAAATAATGAAAGAATTAGTAATTAGAACTGCTAGTCAAGTTCAACAAGAAAATAAATTGAAAATAGAATTTTTAGTTGGAACGATGATTGAATTACCTAGAGCGGCAATAAAAGCAAAGGAGATAGCTAAGCATGCAGAATTCTTTAGTTTTGGAACAAATGATTTAACTCAAACTACTTTTGGAATTAGTAGGGATGATAGTGGTAAATTTTTAAATGATTATTTAGAAAACAAAATTTTTTCTGTTGATCCTTTCGTTTCAATAGATGAAGGAGTTTCAGATTTAGTTGAAATAGCAGTAGAAAAAGGAAGAAAACAAAATAAAAATCTTAAATTAGGTATTTGTGGAGAGCATGGAGGAGATCCACATAGTATATCTTTTTGTTCTAAAGCAGGATTGAATTATGTTTCTTGTTCACCTTATAGAGTTCCTGTTGCAAGGTTGGCTGCTGCTCAAGCTGAAATTAAAAAAAAATTAAATTAAATAGGGGGCGTTCTGTTGCCAGGTGCCCCAGACCCCGTTTGCTTAATTAACTAAGTTAATTAGGCAGCAAGTGCGTAACTTTCGTTAGCAATTATAAATTAGCCCGTTACGGTGGAACAATCCCGAACGAAAGAATAGCCTTTAGTCACCCGTCGAATCTAGTTCACCCCCATAAGTTGTAATGGTGGAGGTGGTGGGTACTGCCCCCACGTCCGCAATGGTTATTACGAAATTCGTTTATCGTCGTAGTTGGAAAACCAACATTATTAATATAAAAGTAATTACAACAGATTCAATAACAATCATGAAATTAACTAAAGAACAACAACAAGAGATAAAAAATCAACAATCTCAAAGCAACCAAACAAAAAGAGTTACTGCTCCTGAGCTTGAAAAAATCCTATATGAAGCAATTCCAGCTTTAGATCATGGTTTTGTAAGAGTTGTTGATTACATGGGTGATGACACATCTATAGTTCAATCAGCCAGAGTATCGTACGGAAAAGGAACCAAACAAGTTTCAACTGACAAAGGTTTAATTAAATATTTAATGAGGCATTGGCACAGCACTCCATTCGAAATGTGTGAAATTAAATATCATGTTAAGCTTCCAATATTTATTGCAAGACAATGGATTAGACACAGAACTGCAAATGTAAATGAATATTCTGCAAGGTATTCAATTTTGGATAAAGAATTTTATTTGCCATCACAAGAAAATTTAGCCGCTCAATCAACTAGTAACAGACAGGGTAGAGGAGATGTCTTGGAAGGAAAACAGGCAGAGGAAGTTTTAGAACTTCTAAAAAGTGATGCAGAGAGAACTTATGATAATTATGAGACTATGCTTAATGAAAGATTTGATGGATCAACTATTGATGAAAATAAAAAAGGTCTAGCGAGAGAACTTGCAAGAATGAATTTAACACTAAATACTTATACCCAATGGTATTGGAAAACTGATTTATTAAATTTAATGAATTTTTTAAGATTAAGAGCTGATAGTCACGCTCAATATGAAATAAGAGTTTATGCAGACATTATGCTGGATACTGTAAAAAAATGGGTTCCTATAACTTATGATGCATTTATGGATTATAGAGTAGGAGGCACAGAAGTTTCTGCAAAAGGAAAAGTTATAATTCAAAAACTTATTAAAGGTGAAACTGTAGATGTTGAAAGTTCTGGATTGTCTAAAAGAGAGTGGAATGAATTAATGACTGCTTTTGATCTTAAAGATAAGTTGATTTAATTTTTTCAGCAAAATTTAAATATATTTTAGAAATTTCATGCTCAGGGTTAGTTTCCACAATTGGCTTTCCTTCATCACCAGTTTTACCCACTTCAGGATTAATTGGAATTTCACCTAAAAATTCTTTTTGAAATTCTTCTGCAGTTTTCTTAACTCCACCTTCTCCAAAAATTTTATATTTTTTTCCATCATCTCCAATGAAAAAGCTCATGTTATCAACTAAACCCAAAATCTTAACTCCAAGTTTATCAAACATTTTAATTCCTCTTTTGACATCTAAAAGAGCTACTTCTTGAGGTGTACTTACAATTATTGCACCATCCATTTTTATTTCTTGAGAAAATGTAAGTTGAGTATCACCAGTTCCTGGAGGCATATCAACGATAATAAAATCTAAATCTTTCCAATTTACTTTCTGAGTAAAAGTTTTGATTGCACTTGTCACCATAGGACCACGCCATATCATTGGTGTTTGTTGATCAGCTAAAAAACCAATCGACATACACTGAATGTCATATTTTGTAACAGGATCTAATTTTTGACCATCACTTTTTGGTTTTTCATTAATATCAAACATTTTAGGAATTGATGGACCATAAATATCTGCATCTAAAAGACCAACTTTACATCCAACTTTCTTTAACGCTAAAGCAAGATTCGTTGCAAAAGTAGACTTTCCAACCCCGCCTTTTGCACTAGAGATTGCAATTGTAAACTTAGTTCCAAGAATAGGATTTTTGGTGAATTTTTTAGGTTCTAGCTTACTTTTCATTGCGGCACTAAGTTCAGGTTTTTTATCAGTCATAAAAGTATCATTACTTGTTTTTTGCAATAAAGACACTATATACTTTTGCATATGTCAGACGATTTTAAAAGCCAAAGTCCTTGGGGAGCACCTCCTGGTGGAGGCGGTAGTGGTAATGGATCAGGTAGAGGTCCTACTCCACCAAATGTCGACGAATTAATTAGAGATCTTCAAGATAAAATTAAAAGATTTTTACCTGGTGGAAAAACTTCAGGAGGAAAATCAATAAGTCTAATTTTATTAGTTTTAGTTTTTGTATGGTTAGCGAGTGGACTTTACAGAGTATTACCCGATGAACAAGGTGTTGTATTAAGATTTGGTAAGTTTGTAAAAACTACACAGCCTGGTTTGAACTATCATATACCTTTTCCTGTTGAAACAGTTCAAACACCGAAAGTCACTAAGGTTAATAGAATGGACATAGGATTTAGATCTGAAAGAGACAGTGGTTTTTCTACAGGTGGCGGCGTTGCTGATGTTCCACAGGAAAGTTTGATGTTAACTGGAGATGAAAACATTGTTAATATAGATTTTTCAGTATTTTGGGTAATTAAAGATGCTGGAAATTTTTTATTTAAAATTCAAGACCCAGAAGGTACGGTTAAAGCAGCTGCTGAAACTGCAATGAGGGAAGTGATAGCAAAGAGTGATATCCAGCCAATTTTAACAGAAGGTAGATCTAAAATTGAGGTTGAGACACAAAATATAATACAAAGTATTTTAGATGATTATGAAAGCGGAATTCAAATTACACAAGTTCAAACACAAAAGGCTGACCCACCAGATCAAGTAATTGATGCATTTAGAGACGTTCAGGCTGCAAGAGCAGACATGGAAAGATCTAAGAACGAGGCTGAAGCTTATGCAAATGATGTAATTCCAAGAGCAAGAGGGGAAGCACAAAAAATTTTACAAGCTGCAGAAGCATATAAAAAAGAAGTTGTTGCAAAAGCTGAGGGTGAAGCAAGCAGATTTATAGCTATCTACAATGAATACAAAAATGCAAAAGCGGTTACTCAGGAGAGAATGTATTTAGAAACTATGGAAAAAGTTTTAGCAGATATTGATAAAGTAATTATTGAAAAAAATGCAGGTTCAGGTGTAGTTCCATACTTACCTTTACCTGAGTTAAAAAAGAAAGCGACAAATTAAAATGAAAGCTGGAAAAATATTAGTTGGTTTATTAGTTGCAATCGGAGTTGTAGCTTTTTTATCAGTAATTATAGTTAAAGAGGTTAACCAAGCAATTATTCTTCAATTTGGTGATCCAAAAAGAATTATAATGAAGCCAGGATTAAACTTTAAAATTCCATTTATTCAAAACGTTGTTTATTTAGACAAAAGAATTTTAAATTTAGACGCTCCGCCAGAAGAGGTTATTGCATCAGATCAGAAACGTTTGATTGTGGACGCATTTGCAAGATTTCAAATCGTTGATCCTCTGAAGTTTTATATTTCAGTTGGAAACGAAAGAGTTGCAAGATCAAGATTATCGACAATTATAAATTCGAGAATAAGAAATGTATTAGGTCAAGAGGAATTACAAACATTATTATCTAAAGATAGATCTAAGCAAATGTCTCTAATTAAAGAAGGTGTTAATAACGAAGCACAAAACTTTGGAATTAATATTGTTGATGTTAGGATTAAAAGAGCAGACCTACCTCAAGCAAACAGTGATGCGATTTATAGAAGAATGCAGACTGAAAGGGAGAGAGAAGCAAAAGAATTTAGAGCAAAAGGTGCTGAGATGGCAGTTACAATTACATCAACTGCAGACAAAGAAGTTACTGTAATCTTAGCAGATGCTCAAAAGCAATCTGAGATAATGAAAGGTGAAGGTGATGGAGAAAGAAATAAAATATTTGCTGACGCCTTTGGTCAAGATCCAGAATTTTTTGCTTTCTATAGAGCTATGCAAGCATATGAAAAAGCTCTTATTGGTGGCGAAACTTCTTTAATTTTATCACCTGATAGTGAATTTTTTAAATTTTTTGGAAATATAAAACCTGAAATCCAGCAATAATTCTTAAATGCGTGAGCTAGTTATAGCTTTTGGTCTTTTCTTATTTATTGAGGGAATTTTGTACGCCTTATTTCCAGCAAAAATGAAAAGTATGTTGAAAAAATTAGAACTTGTTAAAAATAGTCAGCTTAGATCAGGTGGACTTATTTTTGCTGTAATAGGTTTTATAATTATTTATTACATTAAGAGCTAATATGAATAAGATTAAACTTATATTCTTAACTCTAGTTATATCATTTAGCTTTTCGTTAAATGTAAACTCTAAACCAGTTCCTGCTTCTTTTGCTGATCTTGCAGAAAAATTAATGCCATCTGTAGTGAATATTTCTACAACAACAACCGTCGTAACCAATACTAATCCTTTTCCTTTTCAATTTCCTCCGGGGTCTCCTTTTGAAGATATGTTTAAAGAATTTGGAACACCTCAGGAAAGACAATCTGCTGCACTTGGTTCTGGATTTATAATTGATGAGAAAGGAATTGTAGTTACAAATAATCATGTTATCCAAGATGCTGACGATATTATTGTTAGGGTAAATGGTGACCAAGAATTTAAAGCAAAGGTTCTAGGTGCTGACCCTCTAATGGATATTGCTGTTTTACAATTAGAAACAGATGAAAAGTTTATCCCTGTAGCATTTGGAGATTCTGATAAAGCAAGAATTGGTGATTGGGTTTTAGCAATTGGAAATCCGTTTGGTTTAGGTGGAACTGTTACTGCTGGAATTATTTCAGCAAGAAATCGATCAATTGGTTTATCAAGATATGAAGATTTCATACAAACAGATGCATCCATAAATTCTGGAAATTCTGGAGGGCCTTTGTTTGATATGGAAGGAAATGTAATTGGAATTAATACAGCAATTCTCGGACGTAATGGTTCTATTGGAATTGGATTTTCTATACCGTCTAACAGTGCTCAAATTGTAATTAAACAATTAATCGAATTTGGTGAAACAAAAAGAGGATGGTTAGGAGTTAGAATTCAAGATGTAACAAAAGAAATTGCTGAAGTTGAAAAATTAGATAAAGCTCGAGGAGCACTTGTTGCAAGTGTTGCAGAAAATAGTCCTTCAGAAAAAGCAGGAATACAAGCTGGTGATATTATTTTAGAATTTAATGGAGAAAAAATAAATCAAATGAAAGAACTACCAGCGATCGTTGCACGAACAGAGGTTGGAAAAAAAGTTGAGGTTAAAATTTGGAGAGACAAAAAAGAGATTATTAAAAATGTTATTTTAGGAAGATTAGAAACTTCAGATGATTTTAAAATAAGTAAAAATCAAGAAACTGAAAAACAAAATAATGAAGAGATCATTGAGAGTTTAAGAATAGCAGTAAGACCATTGACTAAAGAAGATATTAAAAACAGAAAATTACCAAACCAAACAACAGGAGTTGTAATAACAAAAATTGCAAATAATAGTCCTGTAGCAAATTCAATAGAACTTAATAGTATTATTATTGAAGCTCAGAAGAAAAAAATTAAATCTGCAGATGATTTAAGAGATATTACTAAGGAAGTTCTAAACTCAAATCAGAAAACCATTTTACTTGCTATCTATAACAATCAAAATCAACGAAGATACATCGGTGTTAAGTTAGACTGATCATGGATTTAAAATCCAAGATTATATTAATCTCAGGTCCAACAGCTTCAGGTAAATCAAGTTTTGCTATTAAGTTTGCAAAAAAAATTAATGGAGAGATTATTAATGCAGATAGTATGCAAGTATACAAGCAGCTTAAAATTTTATCAGCAAGACCGGATCCAAAAAAATACCAGAAAATAAAACATCATTTGTATGGTTTTCATAATGTTACAAAAAACTTCTCTACAGGTGATTGGCTTAAGTTAGTAATTAAAAAAATTAGCGAAGTTCAAAAAAGAAAAAAAATACCAATTCTTGTTGGAGGCACGGGTTTGTACTTTAAAGCTTTGACTGATGGTTTAGTTAAAATACCTAATATTTCATTAAAATTAAGAACCGAAATCAGAGATTTGCAAAAAAAACTAGGACAAAAAAAGTTTTATGAAAAATTATTAAAATTAGATCCATCCTCATTTGGAAAAATAAACCCTACAGACACTCAAAGATCTATCAGAGCCTATGAAGTAAAAAAGTTTACAAGAAAATCTCTACATGAATGGTTTAAAAATACAAAATCAAACTTCGTGGAAGATGATTTCTTTAAAGTTTATATTGATTATCCTAGACAAGAACTAATCGAGCGTATCAATTTAAGAACAAGGGAAATGATAGAAAATGGAGCAATAAAAGAAGTAAAAGATTTCATAAAGCTAAGGGTTAGAAAAGATAAAAGTGCCAATAAGGCTATTGGAGTTAATGAAATTAGAGAATATTTAAAAAAAGAAAAAGATTTGAATGATACTAAAGAAAAAATAGCCATAAAAACTAGACAATACGCCAAAAGACAAAGCACTTGGGCTAGAGGCAATATGATGAGCTGGATGAAACTAAAGCCGCAAGACATAAATAAATTTTTGAAAAAAATTTAAAATTTTCATTCTTAAACTTGACCAATGAGCACAACTTCAGCTAGATTGCCTAATGCCAAAATTATTAACTGGAGCAGAAATTGTATTTAAGTGTCTTGAAGACCAAAAGGTAGAACATATCTTTGGTTATCCAGGTGGCGCAGTGCTACCAATTTATGATGAATTAAAAAATCATCCTTCTATAAAACATATTTTAGTTAGACACGAGCAAGGTGCTGGTCACGCGGCTGAAGGGTATGCTAGATCATCAGGAAAACCAGGTGTAGTTTTAGTTACATCAGGCCCTGGAGCTACTAATGTAGTTACAGCATTAACCGATGCGTATATGGACTCTGTTCCATTGGTTTGTATTTCTGGTCAGGTTCCAACGCATTTAATTGGAACAGATGCTTTTCAGGAATGTGATACCACAGGAATTACAAGACCTTGCACGAAACACAATTGGCTAGTTAAAGATATTAATGATCTTTCAAAAATTATTCATGAAGCATTTAGAGTTGCAACAACAGGTAGACCTGGACCAGTTTTAATTGATATTCCAAAAGATATTCAGTTTGCAAAAACAAAATACAAAAAACCAAACAAAGAAAAAAAATTAAATGGAAAATCCCACAATAAATTTTCTCAAGATCAAATCGATGAATTAGTAAATTTATTAAGTAAATCAAAAAAACCAATCATATATAGTGGTGGAGGAGTAATTAACTCAGGTCCAAAAGCAAGTCAGGCTCTAAGAGAATTTGTTGAGCTCACTGGTTTTCCTATAACTTCTACACTTCAGGGATTAG
Source organism: uncultured Pelagibacteraceae bacterium (assembly GCA_902594405.1). Classification (GTDB taxonomy): domain Bacteria; phylum Pseudomonadota; class Alphaproteobacteria; order Pelagibacterales; family Pelagibacteraceae; genus Pelagibacter. The sequence continues at coordinate 112,049 of CACJMB010000002.1, forward strand.
GTGCGTACCCTGGAGATGATAATCAATTTTTAGGAATGCTTGGTATGCATGGTACTTATGAAGCAAATAATGCTATGCATGATTGTGATCTTTTAATTAACATTGGTGCAAGGTTTGATGATCGTATTACTGGAAAAATTGATGAGTTTTCACCAAATTCAAAAAAGGTTCATATTGATATAGATCCATCATCAATTAATAAAATTATAAAAGTGGACCTTGCAATAGTTGGGGACGTTACTAGTGTAATAAGTAAAATTAATAAGACAATTTCCAAAAGAAAAAATGGTCATAGCAAATCAAATAAATCAAATATAGCTAAGTGGTGGGAACAAATCGAAAAATGGAGAGAAAAAGATTCTCTTAATTTTGTAAATAGTGATGAAAGTATAAAACCTCAACATGCCGTTCGAAGACTTTATGAGATAACTAAGAACAAAGATACTTATGTTACTACTGAGGTTGGGCAACATCAAATGTGGGCTGCTCAACATTATAAATTTAATAAACCAAACAGATGGATGACATCTGGCGGTTTAGGGACCATGGGGTATGGATTGCCAGCAGCAGTTGGTGTTCAAATCGCTCATCCTGAAAAATTAGTAATTGATATTGCGGGAGAAGCTTCGGTTTTAATGACTATGCAAGAAATGTCTACGGCAGTTCAATACAATCTTCCTATAAAAATATTTATTTTAAATAATCAATATATGGGAATGGTAAGACAATGGCAGGAATTGCTCCATGAAAAAAATTATTCTGAAAGTTATTCTGAGGCATTACCTGATTTTATGAAAATGGCAGAAGCTTATGGATGCAAAGGAATTAAAGCAGACAGTCCAGCTGAGCTTGATGATAAAATTCAAGAAATGATTGATTATGATGGACCAGTTATATTTGATTGTCATGTGGATCCTAACGAGAATTGTTTCCCAATGATCCCATCTGGAAAACCACATAACCAAATGATCTTAGGTCCAAATGATCAAGAGGAAAATAAAATCAAAGGAAAAGGCAAAGCCTTAGTATAATCATAATGCCAAAATCAAAATCAGCTTATAGCATCCCTTCGAAAAAACAAAAATCTGACACATATATTTTTGTGGTTTGGGTAGATAATGAAGCTGGAGTTTTAGCCAGAGTGGTTGGTCTATTTTCAGGCCGAGGATATAATATTGAGTCATTGGCAGTTGCTGAAGTTGATGCTGTTAAAAACATTTCAAGAATAACAATTGTTACAACTGGAACACCTCAAGTAATTGATCAAATAAAACTTCAATTAACTAAATTAGTACCTGTTCATAAAGTTGCTGAATTTAAAAGGGAGGATAAGGACGTAATATTTAAGGAAATGGCTTTATTTAAAGTTGTGGGTAAAAGAAATAAAATTGAAAAATGCTTAAATGCTTGTAAAAAATTTAATCCCGTAATATTAGATGAAACGAAAACTTCAGCGGTAATTCAAATAACTGCTTTAAGAAGAGAGATAGACGTCATGAATAAAAAATTGAAGCCTCTGGGACTTATAAGTACTTCGAGAACAGGGGCAGTAGCTATGACCAGAGGTGCTAAAATATTTAATTAATTTAATAGGAGAGACGATATGAAAATGTTTTATGAAAAAGATGCAGATGTAAATCTGATTAAGAGCAAGAAAGTTGCTATTTTTGGTTATGGAAGCCAAGGCCATGCACATGCATTAAATTTAAAAGACAGTGGAGTAAAAGATATTGTTGTAGCCTTAAGAGAAGGTTCATCGAGCGCAGCAAAAGCAGAGTCAAAAGGATTGAAAGTAATGAATTTATCAGATGCTGCAGAATGGGCCGATGTAGTAATGATACTTACACCAGATGAATTACAAGCAGAAATTTATAAAAATCATATTGAACAAAGAGTAAGAGAAGGAACAAGTATTGCCTTTGCTCATGGGCTAAATGTCCATTACGATTTAATTAAAGCTAGAAAAGATCTAGATGTATTTATGGTTGCTCCAAAAGGACCTGGCCACTTAGTTAGAAGTGAATATGAAAAAGGAGGTGGAGTGCCTTGTTTATTTGCTGTTCATCAAGATGGTTCAGGAAAGGCGAGAGACTTAGCTTTATCTTATGCTTCAGCAGTTGGTGGAGGAAGATCAGGAATTATTGAAACTACATTCAAAGATGAAGTTGAAACAGATTTATTTGGTGAACAAACTGTATTATGTGGAGGTTTGGTTGAGCTAATTAAAAATGGCTATGAAACTTTAGTTGAAGCAGGATATGAACCAGAGATGGCATATTTTGAGACAGTTCATGAAGTTAAATTGATTGTTGATTTAATTTACGAAGGTGGAATTGCGAACATGAATTATTCCATTTCAAATACTGCTGAATATGGTGAATATCAATCTGGACCAAGAGTAGTAAACAAAGAAGAAACTAAAAAAAGAATGAAAGAAGTTTTGGCTGAAATTCAATCTGGAAAATTCACTAAAGAGTGGATGGATGAATGCAAAAATGGTCAAAAAAACTTCCTTGCTACGAGAGCTAAATTAGCTGAGCATCCTGTTGAAAAAGTTGGTGCAGAACTAAGAGCTATGATGCCATGGATAGGTAAGAAAAAATTAGTTGATAGCGATAAAAGTTAAATTTTATCAGTAAATTATTGCTACTATAATTCGATTATTTCACTTATACTTTTTTAAATAAATTTTAAAAATGAGGGGAATAATGAAGACTAAAAATATAGTAAGAATACTATTGTCATTAGTTCTAGTATTCGGATTTTCTTCAGCATGGGCAAAAACTATTAAATGGTCTATGCAAGGAGACAGTTTAACACTAGATCCACATGCACAAAATGAGGGTCCAACTACACAAGTGTCTAGGCAAGTTTATGAAGCTCTAGTTCAAAGAGGTTTGGATATGAAAATAGGACCTGCTTTAGCAACAAAATGGAAAGCTACAGATCCAAATACTTGGATATTTACTTTAAGAGAAGATGCTAAATTTTCAGATGGTTCAGGAATGACATCAGCTGATGTTGTGTTCAGTATATTAAGAGCAAAACAAAGAACATCTGACTTTAAAGAATATATCAGCACCATTTCTAATGTTGAGGCAGTTGGGGATTATGCTGTAAAAATTACAACAAGTAAACCAAACCCTATTCTTTTAAACCAGCTATCAAACATTTTTATAATGTCTAAAGCATGGTCAGAAAAAAACTTTGCAATGTCACCACAAAACTGGGATGCAGGACAAGAAACATTCTCAGCTACCAATGCATTAGGAACTGGTCCTTTCAAAATAACATTAAGAGAACCAAATACAAAAACAGTGTTTAAAAGAAACAAACACTGGTGGGGTGAAATGAAAGATAAGAGTGTAACTCAAATCGAGTTAATGCCTATTAAAAATGCAGCGACTAGAGTTGCTGCTTTATTATCTGGTGAGATTGATTTAGTTACCGATGCTCCTGTTCAAGATTTAAAAAGAATCGGATCTTCTTCAGGTCACAAAGTTGAAAGTACAGCTCAAATGAGAACAATTTTCTTAGGTATGGATCAAGCAGCTGACAAATTAAGAACTGGTAATACAGGTGATAATCCATTTAAGAAAAAAGCAGTAAGACAAGCTCTTTATCAAGCAATTGATATTGAAGCGATCAAGAAAAAAGTTATGAGAGGTTTAAGCGAACCAGCAGGAATTATAACTTTCCCAGGTGTAAATGGATATACAGCTGATCTTGATAAAAGATTACCTTACGATGTTAATGCTGCAAAAAAACTTTTAGCAGATGCAGGTTATCCTAACGGTTTTGATGTTGAACTTAGATGTCCTAACGACAGATATGTAAATGATGAAGCAATTTGTACTGCTGTAGTTGGAATGTTAGGTAAAATTGGAGTTAACGTTAACCTATTTGCTCAAACTAAAAGTAAACACTTCAAAGAGCTTAAAGATGATCAAGGTGATTTCTATATGCTAGGATGGGGTGTTCCAACTTTAGATAGTCACTATGTTTTCCATTATTTATATGAAACTGGTGCTAGCTGGAACAAAGTTAACTTTAGTAACGCAGACGTTGATGCTGCAATTAGAGTTATGGAAGGTGAAGTTGATTTAGATAAAAGAAATGCTGCAATTGCAAAAGCTTGGAAAATTGTAAAAGATGATATTTCTTATCTTCCTTTGCATCACCAAGTGATTTCTTGGGCATCTAAAAGCAATGTTGATGTTCCTATCAGACCGAATAACGAACCATTATTCAGAACTGCTAGTTTTAACTAATTAAAAATTATTACAAGCCCTTTAAAAATTTAAAGGGCTTGTAACTTTTAACCTTCACAAATTGATAAAATATTTTTTTAAAAGGCTGTTTCAATCTGCTTTGGTGATGTTGGTTGTTGCCTTTGTGTCTTTTTCTTTATTTAATTTTGTTGGAGATCCAATTAATAACATGGTTGGAGAAGAGACTTCTGATGAGGAAAGAGCAGAATTGAGAGAAACACTTGGTTTGATGGATCCAATACATGTTCAATTTTCGAGATTTATAGTTAATGCTTCTAAAGGTGAGTTTGGAATTTCATATCAATTAAGAAGACCTGTTTCTGAATTAATAGTTGAAAGATTGCCTGCAACTATTGAACTTGTGGTTATTTCAGCACTAATTGCACTTATAACCGGTACATTGTTGGGAGTTTATACAGGTATAAATCGAAAAGGTTTTTTAAGTGATTTTGTTTTAGCCATCTCCTTACTGGGAGTTTCGCTCCCCACATTTGTAATTGGTATATTATTTATATATTTATTTGCAGTAATCTTAGGAATATTGCCCTCTTTTGGAAGAGGAGAAGTCGTTGATTTAGGTTTTTGGACCACAGGTTTTTTAACAGTTTCAGGACTTAAAGCAATTATACTTCCTTCAGTAACATTAAGCCTTTTCCAAATGACTTATATCATCAGACTTGTGCGAGCAGAGATGATGGAAATATTACAAACAGATTATATTAAATTTGCGCGTGCTCGAGGTATTAGTGAAAATAGTATTAAATATAAACATGCATTAAAAAATGGATTGATACCAGTAATAACTATAGCAGGAATAAATATTGGAACACTAATTGCGTTTTCAATCATTACTGAAACTGTTTTTCAATGGCCTGGAATGGGTTTCCTATTTATTCAAGCAGTTCAGTTCGTTGATATACCAATCATGTCAGCTTATTTAGTATTTATAGCTTTTGTTTTTGTGATGATAAATTTTATAGTTGATATTCTTTATTATCTAATTGATCCAAGAATAAGAGTTAAAGGAGATACTGCAAGTGGGTAACAAATCTTTAAGTACTTGGGAAAGAATAAAAGATAGTGATGTTTATCATAGTTTTATTAAATCTCCTACTGCAATTGTATCATCTACTATTTTGTTTATAATTTTTTTCTGTTCTTTCTTTGTTGAGCTGATAACACCTTACAATCCTTTTGATCCATCCTCTCTCTCACTGATGGATGCATTCACACCACCATCATGGACAGAAGATGGTCTTACTAAATTTATTTTAGGTACTGATGGACAAGGAAGAGATATGTTATCAACAATTTTGTATGGATGTAGGATTTCTTTAATTGTAGGTTTTTCTGCGATAATTTTTAGTTTAATCCTTGGAGTTGGATTGGGATTAACGGCTGGATTTTTTGGGGGAAAATATGAAATGATAGTAATGAGGTTAACCGATGTTCAGTTAACAGTACCAAGTATTTTGATGGCATTATTAGTTGATGGTATAGCAAGAGGATTAATCTCGAGAGAAATGCATGATGAAATGGCAATTTATGTTTTGATATTTGCTATTGGTATTTCAGAGTGGCCACAATTTGCAAGAGTTTCTAGAGCCGCAACTTTGGTCGAAAAAAATAAAGACTATGTTTCGGCATCAACAATAATTGGAGTTTCAAATATAATAATTATGTTTAAACATATTTTACCAAATATTTTAAGACCAGTGTTAGTAATTGGAACAATTGGTTTAGCTCTTGCTATTTTAGCTGAGTCTACTTTAAGTTTTTTAGGAGTTGGTGTGCCTCCAACAACACCTTCTTTAGGGACATTAATAAGACTTGGTAATGATTTTTTATTTTCAGGAGAATGGTGGATAACTTTTTTTCCAGCAATTTTCTTAGTTATTTTAGCATTTTCAATAAATTTATTAGGGGATTGGATGAGAGATACTTTAAATCCAAAATTAAAAAAATGACATTTTTAAAAATAAATAATCTTAGTGTCGATTATCAAATGAGAAAAGAAACAGTTAATGCTGCTAGGAATGTAAATATTGAAGTAAACAAAGGAGAAATTTTAGGATTAGTTGGAGAGTCTGGCTCAGGAAAAAGTACAGTAGGAAATGCAATTATAAATTTAATTGATGAACCAGGTAAGGTTTCTAGCGGGTCAGTTATTTTAGGCGATCTTAACATTCATGAAAATTCTGAAAGTATTGTAAAATATAGGGGAAATAAAATTGGATTGATATTTCAAGATCCTCAAACTTCACTTAACCCAATTCTTACAGTGGGCGAACAATTAATTGAAACAATTCAAACTCATCTTAAATTAAGCAAAGAAGAAGCAAAAAATAAATCTATAAATTTATTAAAAGAGGTTGGTATAAAAGATGCAGAGGTAAGATTTGATAATTATCCTCACCAATTCTCAGGTGGAATGAGACAGCGAGTAGTAATTTCTTTAGCTCTATGTTGCGAGCCAGAATTGTTAATTGCAGATGAACCAACAACAGCATTAGATGTATCAATACAATCTCAGATTTTAGAACTAATTAAAAAATTAACAAAAGAAAGAAACCTTGCGGTCATCTTAATTACTCATGACATGGGGGTTATAGCTGAAACTGCAGACCGAGTTGCAGTTATGAAAAGTGGCAATCTAGTTGAAATTGGTGAAACCAAAAAAATATTAACCAAACCACAAGAAAATTATACTAAAAGTTTAGTAAGTTCAGTTCCACCAACTAACAAAAAAATTTCAAGATTTGTAATAGTTGAAAAAGAAAATAGTGACAAAAAAGAAAATAATATCAAAATATTAAATAGATGGTCAAAGAAGGAAATTATAAATCAAGACTTAGTTCAGATAAAAAATTTGAGTAAAAGTTTTGATGATAATTTTTTTACAGAAAGTTCTAAGAATTCTGTGATGGCTGTTAATGATGTTTCTTTTGATATAAAAGAAGGTGAGTCTTTCGGCTTGGTAGGAGAAAGTGGAAGTGGAAAATCTACAATTGCTAAAATGATTGTAAATTTATTTAAACCTACATCTGGCGATATCTTCTTTGACAACGTTTGTATTACAAAAATAAAACAAAGATTCGAATTAATGAAATTTAGAAAACAAATTCAAATGATATTTCAAGATCCTTATTCTTCACTAAATGGAAGATTAAAAGTAAAAGATATAATTGCAGAACCAATCACACTTCACAACCCATCTATATCAAATATAGATTTAAATAATTATATTTATGATTTACTTGAGTCTGTAGAATTAACTCAAAATTCTGCGGATCGATATCCACATGAATTTTCAGGAGGACAGAGACAGAGAATATCAATTGCAAGAGCGCTTGCTACACAACCAAGACTTTTGGTTTGTGACGAACCTACCTCTGCTTTGGATGTAAGTATCCAAGCCCAAATATTAAATTTACTTAAAGATCTTCAAGAACAATTAAATTTAACAATTTTATTCATTAGTCACGACCTACCGGTTGTTAGACAAATGTGCGATAGAATTGGCGTCTTAAAAGATGGAAAATTATGTGAAGTTTCAAATACTGAGGACTTATTTTTAAAACCAACGCATGAATATACAAAAGAGCTTTTAAGGTTAATGCCTAAAATTGAGTCTATTTATAATTAATTTTATGTAAGCCTAAAATGGTCCATTAAAAGTGATTATCTTACTAATTATTTTGCAATCTCTCTCATAGATTGTATTATAGATTTTCTAAAAATTTTAGTTATGAGCAATAAAGATAGAGTCTTTATATTTGATACTACTATGCGTGATGGTGAGCAATCGCCAGGCGCATCTATGAGTTTAGAAGAAAAAATTCAAATCGCTAGAGTGTTTGATGAATTAGGTATCGATATAATTGAAGCAGGTTTTCCTATAGCTTCACCAGGCGACTTTGAAGCGGTTTCAGAAGTAAGTAAAATTTTAAAAAATTCTATTCCTGCAGGACTTTCAAGACACTCAGTAAAAGATATTGATAGAGCTTATGAAGCTCTAAAACATGCACCAAGATTTAGAATACATACATTTATTTCTACAAGTCCATTACACATGAAGCATAAATTAAATATGTCTCCAGAAGATGTTTATGAATCAATTGGAAAACATGTTGCTTATGCAAGAAAGTTTACTGATGATGTTGAGTGGTCTTGTGAAGATGGAACAAGAACAGATATGGATTACATGTGCAAAACAGTAGAGTTAGCAATTAAAAATGGAGCTACAACAATTAATATTCCTGATACAGTTGGTTACACAATACCATCTGAGTTTACTACAATTATTGAAACTTTATTAAACAAAGTTCCAAATATAGATAAAGCGATTTTATCAACTCATTGTCACAATGATTTAGGTTTAGCGGTAGCTAACTCATTAGCTGGAGTTCAAGCTGGAGCAAGACAAATTGAATGTACAATAAATGGATTAGGAGAAAGAGCAGGAAATGCTGCTCTTGAAGAAGTTGTTATGGCAATTAAAACAAGACCTGATTTAATGCCATACGAAACTGGAATTAACACAACACTCTTAAGCAAAGCTTCAAAAATTGTTTCAAATGCAACAGGATTTCCTGTTCAATACAATAAAGCTATCGTTGGAAAAAATGCTTTTGCTCATGAGGCAGGAATTCATCAGGATGGAATGTTAAAAAATAGACAAACATATGAGATAATGACACCTGAAAGTGTAGGGGTTAAGCAAACATCATTAGTGATGGGAAAACATTCTGGGCGACATGCATTTAAAGATAAATTAAACAGCCTAGGTTATCCAGATTTAACTGACGATGTAGTAGGAAATGCATTTGCAAAATTCAAAGTCTTAGCAGATAAGAAAAAACATGTTTACGATGAAGATATTATTGCCTTAGTAGATGATAGTCTAATTGTAGATAATAAAGTTAATGCAATTACTCTTAAATCTTTAAAAGTTTTTGCTGGAACAGGAGAGCCACAAAAAGCAGAAATGACTTTGGATGTTTACGGTGATGTTAAAAATGCAACAGAAACTGGAGATGGTCCAGTGGATGCAATATTCAAATGCATTAAAACTTTATATCCTCACGATGTTAACTTACAGCTTTATCAAGTTCATGCAGTTACAGAAGGGACAGACGCACAAGCAACAGTAAGTGTAAAAATAGAGGAAAAGGGCAAAACAACTGTAGGTCAAGCAGCTGATACAGATACTTTAGTTGCATCAGCAAATGCTTACATAAATGCATTAAATAAAATGATAATTAAACGAGATAAAACAGCTCCAATGGAGCAAGAAAGTCAGAAAGTAAGAGGGATATAATGGGATTATTTAGCAGTGTTAAAAAAATATGGAGTCAAGATATGGCAATTGATCTTGGAACAGCAAACACACTTGTTGTTTTAAAGGGTCAAGGTGTAGTTTTAAATGAACCTTCGGTTGTTGCAATAGTTGATCAAGGTGGAAAAAAAAATGTATTAGCTGTTGGAGATGAAGCAAAAACAATGCTTGGAAGAACACCAGGTAACATTAGTGCAATTAGACCTCTAAGAGATGGTGTTATTGCAGATTTTATCGTCACTGAAGAAATGATCAAACATTTTATTAAAAAAGTTCACAAAGGAAGTACATTTGCTAACCCTAGAATTTTAATTTGTGTACCAACTGGTTCAACACCAGTTGAAAGAAAAGCAATTCAAGATAGTGCTCTAGCAGCGGGTGCAAGAAGAGTTCAGTTAATTGAAGAGCCAATTGCAGCAGCTATTGGAGCAAATCTTCCAATTTCTGAAGCAACTGGTTCAATGATTGTAGATATTGGTGGGGGTACAAGTGAAATCGCAGTAATGTCTTTAGGTGGATTAGTTTACTCTAAATCTTTAAGAGTTGCAGGTGACTCAATGGATACCGCAATCGTAGATTATATGCGAAAAGAATATAATTTATTAATTGGCGATACTACTGCTGAAAAAATAAAAAAAGAAATGGGAACAGCCGTTCCAACTGGAACAAATACTTACCCAGTTAAAGGAAGAGATTTAAGATCAGGTACTCCAAAGGAAGTTAATATTACAGAGGAAGATACAGCTGAGGCACTAAACGACATTATGAAACAAATGGTTGGCGCGATTAAAGATGCGTTAGAAAATACTCCTCCTGAGTTGTCAGCTGATTTAGTTGATATGGGTTTAACATTAACAGGTGGTGGTGCATTGTTAAAAAATATTGATAAAAGGTTTTCTAAAGAAACAGGTTTACCAGTTCATATAGCAGATGACCCATTATCCTGTGTAGCTGTTGGTACAGGTAAAGCTTTGGATCAAGAAGAAACTTTTTCTACTATGTTATCTGAATATTAAAAAAAATGGCTACTGGCAGAGATGATTTTGTAATTGCCATCAGGTCAGCTTTTTTAAAAAAAAAAGATAAACAAAAATTTTCTTTACTTACTCTAATCGTTTTATCAATTTTTGTAATTGTTCTAAGTAATTTAAATTTTAAAGCTATACAATTTGTTAAATTGGGAATTAATGAAGTAATTTATAGATCATCACATATTGCATCAATTCCAGAAAATAAATTAAAAGAAATAACTTTAAAATTTAAATCACATATGGACTTATATGAAAGCTATCAGAAAGAATTAATTAAAATAGAAAATTCTGACCAACTTAAATTACAAAATCAGTTTTTAACTGCAGAAAATAAAAAGCTCAGAGATTTACTTGATGAAAGTATAAATTCACAAGAAATATTTGCCAGAGTTTTAATTGATAAAGACAGTCCATATTTAAAATCAGTAGTATTAAATAAAGGATCAAAAGATAAAGTAAAAATTGGAATGGCTGTCATTGATGATGTTTATCTAGTTGGACAAATAATTGAAGTAAACTATACTAATTCAAGGGCATTACTATTGTCAGATTTTAATAGTAAAATACCATCTGTATTGGAACCAGATGATATACAGGCTGTAATTTCTGGGACAGGAAGTGATTTTGGAATAATTGAACATACTCAAGAAGAATTTAGAGAAGATTTTAAAAATAAAGAAATTTTTGCTTACACTTCAGGTCTTGGTGGTTTATTCAAACCCGGTATACCAGTTGGAAAAATTGATAATATTTCAGAAGGAAAAGTTAATTTTTTTTCTGATTTTACACAACTCAACTATGTAAAAATAGTTTCTTATAAAATAGGTGGAGAAGAATAATGCCATCACTTAATAAAAGTCCTTTTTTAAAAATATTTTTATCATATCTACCATTTATAATGTTGTTTTTTTCTGTATTTAATGAATTTGATTTTAATTACTTAAAACTTGATTATTTTGCGTTTAATTTTGTCCATCTATTAATTTTCTTTTGGACTTTAAGAAATCCTGACCAATTAGGTTATCTAGCAATTTTCTTTGCAGGTATAATTAATGATGTTGTAATAGGTATACCAATAGGAATTAGTAGTTTTTGCTATCTTATTCTTTGCTCAGTAACAGCTTATATAAGAAATATTACTTTAACCCCAAACTTTATAAAGGACTGGATATCATTATTATTCACAATTTTATTAATAAATTCAATTCAAGTAATTATTTTAGATTTAGTCTTTTTAATTAAAGTTGATTACACTAATTATTTAATTAACTCAGGTTTTACTTTTTTATTTTATCCAATATTTTTTTTATTTTTTAATTTTTTAAACGAAAAAATCTCATATCAAACAAATGATTAAATCTAATTCAGGAATAAGAAAAACTGATGTAATCAATAGAAGGATGTTTATAATCGGGGCAGCAAAAGTAGTAGTTTTTGTTGGTATCGTTGTCCGTTTATTTTCTCTACAAATAAACGAAAATAAAAAATATTTAACACTTTCAGACAAAAACAGAATTAGAGAATGGAAACTCCCACCTACAAGAGGAAACATAGTAGATTATTTTGGAAATGTAATTGCAGGGAATTTAAAAGTTTATCAATTACATATAATTCCAGAGCAAGTTGAGAATTTCGATTATTTATTAGTTAGATTGAAAATACTTCTAAATCTAAGTGACAAAAGAATTGCAAGAATAACTAAATTAAAAGCAGAGCTAAAACCGTGGGATAGTATTATTGTGTCCGAAAATTTAACTTGGAGTCAATTTGTAAAAATTAATAATTATTTATACGATCTTGTAGGTGTTAAACCCGTAATGACAATCTCCAGAAACTATCCATTTAATGATGTATACACTCATATTCTTGGATACGTGAGTCAGCCAAATGAACAAGAAATTTTAGAAAATGAAACCATCCAAGAAAGATTTGTGCCAGGTATGAAAATTGGAAAATTAGGCTTAGAGAAAAGACTTGAAAATCATTTAATTGGAACAAATGCTATTCAAAGATATGAAGTTAATGCTTACGGTAAAAGAATTAATCAACTTGAGCATCAAAAAGGTGAGCAAGGATCAAAAATACGTTTAACTGTAGATACAGAAATACAAAAAGCTTGTGGAGAATTGCTCAATGAAAAAGCAGGATCTATAAGTGTAATGGATATTTATACTGGAGATATAATAGCAATGTATTCATCTCCATCTTACAATCCAAATTTATTCTTATTTGGAATAAGTCAAGATGAATGGCAATTAATTAGAAACAATCCATTAAAACCATTAATAAATAAAACTCTTTCAGGTCTATACTCACCAGGTTCAACAATAAAACCAATTGTTGCCCTATCTGCACTAGAAAACAATGTGGTTGATACAAAGTTTAAAGTTAAATGCACAGGTAAAATGGAATTGTATGAACAAACATTTCATTGCTGGAAAGAAGAAGGACATGGGTGGGTAAGTTTAAAAAATGCTATGAAGCAGTCTTGTGATACTTATTTTTATGAAGTCGCAAGATTGTTAGGAGTAGATAGATTAAATAAAACAGCTGAAAAATTTGGTTTAGGAAAAAAAGTATTAGGTGAATATTTTGATAATGAAAAAAAAGGATTATTTCCTAATACAGTATGGAAAAAAAATAATCTTGGCAAGGGCTGGGTATTAGGTGAAACTTTAATCACAGGTATTGGTCAAGGTTATACACAAACAACCCCTTTACAACTTTGTATGATGACTGCACAAATTGCAAACGGAGGTTATAAAATAAAACCAAAAATAATTGTGGATAGTAATCCAGTTTCTTATGAAGATGCAAAACAATCAATGGAAAGTGGGTTGTTGTTTGATACTGACTCTGAGGAATTGATAGACAAAAAGTTATTTAAAGACAAAAAAAATATTAAGATTGTTCAAGAAGCAATGTTTGCTTCAACAAATGAGAGATTTGGAACCTCATATAAATCAAGAATTGATGATCCCAAATATCAATTTGCAGGAAAAACAGGAACAGCCCAGGTCAAGAGAATTAGCAAAAGAGAAAGGGAATTGGATTTAGAATTAGAGCAAATACCATACAAAGATAGAGATCACGCGTTATATGTTGCTTATGGTCCTTATATAAATCCAAGATATGCATTAAGTATAATTGTAGAGCATGGTGGTTCAGGAAGTAAGGCAGCAGCACCTATAGCAAAAAAACTATTTAAATTAATTATTGATAGACATGATTTGAGAAACAAACAATCAAATTTTGAAAGGATTACTGTTTAAATGTTTCAACACGATAGATTGAGTAATGAGATTACATTATTTCAAAAAATAAAAAACTTAGACTATATATTGTTGATTTCTGTCATCCTTCTTTCTGTATTAAGTGTTTTTGTTATGTATTCTACAGATGGAGGTGAAATACTTTTTCATACTAAAAATCATTTTGTAAAACTTGCAGTTTTTTTTCCTTTAATGATTTTTGTGGCTTTCTTTAATATAAAATTTTGGCACAATTTTTCATACTTAATTTACTTTATTGTAATACTTTTATTAATTTATGTTTCATTTTTTGGAATTAAGTCATCTGGCTCTCAAAGATGGATGGATCTTTATTTATTTGTTCTACAACCATCAGAGCTTATGAAGGTAGCTATTATAATGTGTCTTGCAAAATATTATCACAGACTAAAAATAGAAAATGTTAATTCATTTACTAGTATTACAATAGTTTTGTCGATTATATTAATTCCTATTATTTTTGTAATTTCTCAACCCGATCTTGGTACCTCGATATTAATTGCTTTAAGTGGATTAATTATTTTGTGGTTAGGAGGAGTAAAAATAAAGTACTTTATTTACTCATTTATTACTTTTTTGATTTCGTTACCTTTTATAATTTCATTTCTTAAACCATACCAGAAACTGAGAATACTAACTTTTTTAGATCCAGATAGAGATCCCTTAGGTGCTGGATATCAAATTATACAATCTAAAATAGCCATAGGTTCAGGTGGCCTTGATGGGAAAGGTTTTTTAAAAGGTACTCAAAGTTATTTGGATTTTTTACCTGAAAAACATACAGATTTTATATTTACTTTATTTTCAGAGGAGTTTGGTTTTATAGGTTCTGTTGGTCTTTTAATATTATACTCAGTAATAATTTTTAGAATTTTACGAATAGGATCTATTTCAAGAAGTAACTTTGCTAGACTTTTTTGTTTTGGTTATGCGTTTGCAATATTTATTTATATTGTTGTAAACTTATCTATGGTTCTAGGTTTACTACCTATAGTTGGTTCTCCATTACCAATAATGTCCTATGGAGGTTCCTCAATGTTAGCTACAATGATTGGCTTTGGCATAGTTTTGAGTGCAAAAATCAATCATAAACAAATGATTGCATAATAAAATTTAAATTTGCATAATTTGTCACTCTGATAAATTAATTTTTACTTGTATAACAATTTCATGAATAAAAATCTTAAAGTAGGAATAGTTGGAGCTGGAATTCAAGGTGTATCTAATGCTTTGTTTCTTCAAAAAAAAGGTTTCAATGTAACTATTTTTGACAGAGACAACCCAGGTAGCCAAGCCGCCTCTTATGGTAATGCAGGTCACTTTTCACCTTATGCATCTCTTTCTTTAAATAGAACTGACGTTCTGGCAGATGTGCCTGCAATGTTGCTTAGTTCTTCAGGTCCACTCGCTTTAAAATGGAATTATGTTCCTAAAATGATTCCGTGGTTTATAAAATTTATAATGAATACTACTAAAACTAAGATGATGCATACTGCTAAAAATATGCACCAAATTTTAGATCTAGCTTTACCTGCATATGATGAATTATTTGAAGAGATAGACTTAGAAGGTTTGGTTGAAAATAAAGGAATTCTTTATATCTGGAATGATAAAGATTTAAAAAGTAGAGATTTAGAAATTAAAGTTAGAGATGAACTAGGTGTTGAACAACAATTGGTCACTAAAGCAGAAATACACGATCTTGAACCACATATTAAACCATTTTACCATGCAGGCGTTTATTATCCTTATGCAAGACATGCAAGAAATCCGAAAAGAATTCTTTTAAAACTATTTGATTTATTTTTGCAAAAAGGTGGAAAATTTAACAAAGTAAATATTAAAGATATTAGTTTTGATGAAGAAAAACCAGTTTTTAAAACTGAAACTCAAAGTTACGTTTTTGATAAAGCAGTAATAGCGTGTGGTGCTTTTTCAAAAAAATTAACAGATAATCTTGGTGAAAAAATACCTTTAGATACAGAGCGTGGATATCATGTTCATTTTAAAAATTGTGACCATTTATTAAGAAGACCTGTAATATTTTCTAACCGTGGATTTGGAATTACACCGATGGAACAAGGTTTAAGAGTTGTTGGAACCGTAGAATTTGGTGGATTAGATAATCCATTATCTAAATCAAGAGTTAAAAATTTGATAAATAATGCAAAATATATGCTTGGTGATTTACCTGAGCATGAGGATGAATGGTTAGGATTTAGACCAACTTTACCAGATTTTTTACCTGTTATGGGACCATCAAAAAATCATAAAAATATTTATTATTGTTTTGGGCATCATCATTTAGGATGGACTTTAGGTCCAATTTCTGGAAAGATTGTTTCAGGGATGATAGCGAACGAAAATACAAATTTAGATTTAAAACCTTATAGTTCGCTTAGATTTAGTTAAGTGACTAAAGATAATAATTTTTTAGCTTATTTATATCTATTTTTAACAGTAACTTTCTGGGCAGGAAATTTTGTAGTAGGTAAACTTGCAAGTTTTTATGAAGTTCCACCTTTTTCACTAAATTTTTACCGATGGCTTTTCGCTTGGTTGATTTTAGCACCTTTTACAATTCCCGAAATATTAGAGAAAAGAAATTATATAATTAAAAACTATAAGCTTTTCATTGTTTTGGGAGTTACTAGTATTACAATATTTAATTCAATTGTTTATTACTCATTAAATTTTACTCAGGTGATTAGTGGAGTTTTAATGATTTCAACGATACCTGTGATGATCATGTTATTTTCTTCAATTTTAAAAATTGAAAAGACAAATATTTTTCAAATTATAGGGGTAGTATTTTCTTTTGCTGGTGTAATTATGATTATAACAAAGGCAAATATAGAGATATTAAAAAATTTAGATTTTAACAAAGGGGACATAACTATGGTTATAGCAATGTTCTCATGGGCTTTATATTCTACATTGTTAAAAGGAAAAAAATATGAATTAACTCAAATATCATTACTTCAAGTAATAATTACATTTGGTTTAATATTTTTGATACCAGTTTATTTTATTGAATATCAAATTGGATTTAGAATTAACTTAGAATTACCATTTATTTTAATTCTATCTTATGTAGTTTTGTTTCCTGGTTTGGCATCTTTTATTTTATGGATAAAAGGAATATCTATGATTGGTGCTAATCGATCTGGTGTTTTTTTACACCTAATGCCAATTTTGAGCGCAATAATGGCGATGATTTTTTTTAGTGAAAAATTTATGTTTTATCATATTTTAGGCGCTTGTTTTATTATTACAGGAATATTGTTATCAAATAAGAAAGTTAAAAATGCTTAAAGTCGCTATATTAGATGATTATCAAAATGTTGCTCAACAATTTGTAGATTTAGAAAAACTGTCTGGGAAATATGAATTTAAGATTTTTAGTGAACCTTTTTTAGACGAAGCAGACGCAATTGATCAGTTAGCTGATTTTGAAGCTTTATTAATAATGAGAGAAAGAACTCCAATTACAAAAAATTTAATTGATAATTTAAATGATTTAAAATTTATAATCACAAGTGGATTACGTAATAGATCTATTGATTTAGAGGCCGCTAAGAAAAGAAAAATTATAGTTTGTGGAACAGATATAAATATCAACCCAACGCCTGAATTAACTTGGGCACTAATTCTTGGCTTGGCAAGAAACTTTAAAGAAGAGTTCGATAATATGTATCAAGGATATTGGCAAACAACTATAGGGGTAGAATTAAAGGGAAAAATTTTAGGTTTAATTGGATTAGGCAGGGTAGGCAGTGAAGTCGCTAAAATCGGAAAAGCTTTTGGTATGCAAGTAATGGCTTGGAGTGAAAATCTTAACTTAGATAAGTGTAAAGAATTAGATGTGCTGCCTTGCAGTAAAGAAGATTTAATTTCAAATTCTGATGTTCTTTCAATTCATGTTCAAGGAGGTGAAAGATATAAAGACTGCATTACTTTAAAAGAATTAGATAAAATGAAAAAAACAGCTTTTTTGATAAATACGTCTCGTGGACCTATTGTAAATGAGGATGATTTAATTATTGCTTTATCAACTAATGTAATTGCTGGTGCAGGAATTGATGTATATGAAAAAGAGCCTTTACCTGAAAATAATAAGCTTAGATTTTTACCAAATGCATTGCTCACTCCTCACATTGGTTATGTTACAGCTGAAAATTATAGTATTTTTTATAATCAAATGATTGAAGGATTAGAGGCTTGTGTAAATGGAAAGCCTATCAGAGTTCTAGAGTAAAAATGGAACTACCTGTTGTTAATCACGAGGATTATTTTGCTAAAATTGGTGATGATCATAAATTTCCTATTAATAAATTTGGTGAATTAGCAAACTACTTAACCCAAAATAAAATAGTAAAAAAATTTCATAAACCTTCAGCTTGTTCATTTGAAACATTAAGTTATGCACATTCAAAAAATTATATTTTAGATATTCAAAATAAAACTTTAAGTAAAGAAGGAGTAAAAAAAATTGGATTTCCACTTGTAGATAGTGTTGTGCAAAGATCTTTAGTTGCTACAGGTGGAACTGTGCTAGCATCTAAACTTGCAATAAATTATGGCATCTCATGTAATACTGCGGGTGGGAGTCACCATGCAAGTTATGATGGAGGTGCGGGTTATTGTGTATTTAATGATGTTGCAGTTGCGTCACATTATTTACTTAATAGAGGTCTAGCTAATAAAATTTTAATCGTTGATTTGGATGTTCATCAAGGAAATGGTAATTCAGAAATTTTTAAAGATAATAGAAGTGTTTTTACGTTTAGCATGCATTCAAAAACCAATTATCCGGCAAAAAAATCAAATAGCGATTTAGATGTAGAACTTGAGGATAACTTAGAGGATGATGCTTATATAAAGACTCTCAAACATTATTTAAAAGAGCTAAATCAAGAAAATTTTGATTTTGTTTTTTATATTGCTGGCGTAGATATTCATTTTAATGATCGATTAGGAAAATTAAAAATCTCTGATGAGGGAATTCAATTAAGAGATGAACTTGTGGTAGATAACTTTTTTTCAAGAAGAATACCATTTTGTGGGGTTTTGGGTGGTGGTTACAACAAGGATTTTAACAAACTTGTTGAATTACATTCAATGTTACATCAATCTTGTGCTAAATATATAAGTTCATGACAAAAAAAATAAATCCAAATTTAACTGCAGAGCAAAAATTAATCTTATTTGAAGAAGGAACAGAGCTACCAGGTACTAGTGAACTTAATCATGAAAAAAGAGAAGGAAGTTTTCATTGTGCAAATTGTGGAGAAAAATTATTTGATTCAAAAACAAAATATGAGAGTGGTTCTGGTTGGCCCTCCTTTTATGAGTCTCTACCAGATGTGTTTGAAACAAAAACAGATCACCATTTAGGTTATGCAAGAACTGAATACCATTGTAGAAAATGTGGAGGTCATCATGGTCATATATTTGATGATGGGCCCGAACCTACAGGAAAGCGATTTTGTAATAATGGAGTATGTTTAGTCTTTAAACCTAAGAGCTAAATATAATGTTCGA
Source organism: uncultured Pelagibacteraceae bacterium (assembly GCA_902594405.1). Classification (GTDB taxonomy): domain Bacteria; phylum Pseudomonadota; class Alphaproteobacteria; order Pelagibacterales; family Pelagibacteraceae; genus Pelagibacter. The sequence continues at coordinate 131,523 of CACJMB010000002.1, forward strand.
AAATATTGATATTAAAAAAGTCAAAGAAGAACTCAGAAATCACTCAAAAAATTATAGAGAAAATTTTGCTAAAATTGAAAAATTTATAGAAGCTGAAATACAAGAAATATTAAATTTTAAAAAAAACAATAAATCCATAATTCCAGAAATTAGTATTAATGAAATAGATCAAGACAAAACAAGAGTAATAGAAGATATAAAAAAAAGGGGATGTGTAATAATCCGGGATGTTTTTGAAGACAAATTTATTGAAAATTTAAATCTCCAATTAGAGAAATATATTGACGAAAATAATTATTACGAAGATCAAAAGAAGAAAGCTGATCTAGATAAATATTTTAGTGATCTTAAATCAGGCAAACCTCAAATATTCGGTCTTTATTGGTCCAAAGCACAAATAGAAATTAGACATTCAGAGCAAATGGCCAAAGTAAAAAAATGGCTTAATAATCTTTGGGTTTATAAAAATGAAGAATATGAGGTTTTTGATCCTAATAAAGAATTATCTTATGCAGATAGAGTTAGAAGAAGAGAGCCAGGTGATGATACTTTGGGTCTTTCTCCTCATTGCGATGCTGGATCTATTGAAAGATGGACTGATAGTCATTATCAAAAAATTTATAGAGATATATTTACTGACAACTTTGAAAAATATAATCCATTTGAAGCAAAATATAGAGATAAAACAATAGAGTTTGAGTCTCCTGCAGTTGCACATGTTTTTAGAACTTTTCAAGGTTGGACAGCTTTAACAGAACAAGGTCCTAACGATGGAACTTTACAATTAATACCAATTGCTAAAGCAATGACATATGTTTTAACAAGAGCATTGCAAGATGATGTTCCTGAAAATGAATTGTGCGGATCAAAACTTGGTAGAGCGTTATCTGTAAATAAAGATTATCATTCATTACTTTTAAAAGGTTTGGTTTCAATTCCAAAAATGAAACCAGGTGATACTGTTTGGTGGCATCCAGACGTCATCCATGCTGTTGAAGACAAACATGCAGGAAAAAATTATTCTAATGTTGTTTACGTTGGTGCAACACCTTATTGTAAAAAAAATCTTGATTATACAATAAAACAATCAAAAAAATTTCTAGAAGGTAAAAGCCCACCAGATTTTTCTGCTGAGGACTATGAAATTAATTATAAAGGAAGAGTTAAGTTAGAAGATTTAAACTTATTAGCAAAGAAACAATTAGCTTTAGAAAAATGGAGTTAATTATTTAAAAGATCTTGAAGTTTATTTTCTTTTTCTAATGCCCTTACTTCATCATAACCACCAATATGCTGGTCATCAAAAAAAATTTGTGGAATAGTTCTTTTTCCATTAGCTTTTTTAATCATTTCATCCATTGCTCCATCAACTTTTGAAATATCAATTTCATTATAAGGCGCATTATTTCTAGCTAACAATCTTTTTGCAGCCTCACAATAATTACATAGCGGACCTGTATACATAGTAATTTTTTTCATGAACTATAGATAGTCACCTTTTTTAATTTTACTAGCTATTTCTTTTCTAGAATATTCAAATTTTTTTCGATGTTTTATACTTTTTTGATTTACTCTTTTTCTCCATAACCTGAAAGAGGATGGTTTTAGAGATCCTCGCATAATTTTAATTACATCAGATTCTTTCTTCCCAGTTTTTTTTTCGATTTCCTCAAAAGTGATCCTATCTGCCCAGGCTGCCCAAATGATCCAATCGGGATCGTCCATTTTGGGCTCTGGGTTTTTGACTCTAGTAACTGGTCTGTGACCTTTTTTTTTCATAAATCCTTTATATTTGAAAAAAAAATTTAATGCATTTTTTTTAACCTCTGATATTATGTATCAGATAGTCCTTCTTAGCCATCTTTAGCTCCCGGTTTTTAAGGACTATCTTTTTTTATGCTCCCCTTAGATTTCATACTTTATCTACAGATAATAATTTTTTTATTCATTACACCTGGAACTCCTAGAGTTGTGATTATCTCTTATTCAATGAATTACGGGGTGGGAAAATGTGTTTGGTCGGCATTAGGGGATGTAACAGCAAATTTTATTCAAGCAACATTAGTAATATTTGTAATAGGATCTTTTTTTTCTGAGAACTCAACAATATTAAATATATTTAAATGGATAGGAGTAATTTATATTTTATATCTTGCTTACGATATTTATAAATCACGTCCAAAAACTATTTCAAGTGAAGGAGATATAAAAAAAAGTAACTTATCTTTCTTTAGAGATGGTTTCTTAGTGGCTGGAACAAGTCCAAAAGCTTGGATGTTTTTTCCTTTTATATTTCCCCAATTTATTGACTTTAATTCAAATTTATTGGCACAATTTGTAATTTTAATTACAACTTACATTGTTTTAGACTTTTTATCTTTGATTGGTTACGCAATGCTTGCACAGAAATTAATTAAGTGGATCACTGCAAACCCAAAAACAATTAATACAATTTCTGCGAGTGTTTTAGTAATTATTGCTGGAATAATTGTTATAACTCAGCAATATTAAATCATTTTTGGTCTTTATTGCCACTTGCATAAAATAAAATTTCTTTATTTAATCATTATATAATTAATTAATTAAAGAGGAAATAAAATGAGATTAAATAAAATAATTTTAAGTTTTGTTTCTGCATTAGTAATTTTATTTTCAACTTCTGTTGCATCTTTTGCAAAAGTAGTTGGTGACAAAATTATTTTAGGTGCTGCGATTTCCTTAACTGGTAAATACTCATCTAATGGTGTTCATACTCAAAATGGTTACAACATGGCCGTTGATAGAATTAACAGCATGGGTGGTGTTAAAGTTGGTGGAAAGACTTATAAGTTTGATATTATTTATTACGATGATGAGTCAAACCCTAAGAGAGCTGCACAGCTTGCAGAAAGGTTAATATCACAAGATGGTGTTGAGTTTATGCTTGGCCCTTACAGTTCTGGTTTAACTAAAGCGATTGCGCCAGTGACTGAAAAATATGGTGTTCCAATGGTTGAAGCAAATGGTGCATCTAGATCTTTGTTTACAAAAGGTTACAAATATCTATTTGCTGTATTAGCTCCAGCTAACCTATATCTTGATGTTGCTATCGAAACAGCGGTTGAGTTAAATGGTGGAAAACCAGTAAGAATTGCTCAAGCGTTTGAACAAGATGCTTTTTCACAGGACGTTAGATTAGGTATTTTAGATGCTGCAGAAAGAACTGGTTCTAAAATCATAATCGACGATAAATTGCCTAAAGAGCTAAATGATATGGCTGCTACTTTGGTTAAAGTAAAACAGATGAAACCAGATGTGCTTGTTGTATCAGGTCATACAAAAGGTGCATTAACTGCAATCAGACAAATTGCTGAAATGAAAGTTGATGTTCCAATGCTAGCTATGACGCACTGTGATGCAGCTAAGCTATCTAAACAGCATGGTAAAAATTCACAGTATGCACTTTGTGCTTCTCAATGGCACAAGTCACTAACTTATAAGGATGATTTCTTTAAAGATGGTATGACTTATGCTGCAGACTTTGAGAAAGAGTTTGGCTATGATCCACCTTACCAATCTGCTGAATCTTCAGCTGCTTTATTGGTATTCAAAGATGCATTTGAAAGAGCAAATTCTTTCGATCAAAAGAAAGTAAGAGATGCTCTTGCAGCTACGAATATGCAAACATTCTATGGAAATATTAAATTTGCACCTGGTGGTCAGAACGTTGACAAGCCAATGGTACTGTTCCAAGTAATGTGTGATGACGCTGGTAAGTGTGAAAATAAAGTTGTTGCTCCATTAAAATGGGCATCAGCTAAGTTAATTCACCCAGTGCCAAAGTGGTCAGAAAGATAAAATAAAATATTAAAGCCCCCTAGTCATAGGGGGCTTTTTTTTATATAAACCAAAAATATTTTTTATGGATTTTCTTGTATTTCAATACCCAATGATAACTGTTCAAGCTTGTTTGGATGGTATTTTGCTAGGTGTTTTGTTTGCATTGATTGCATATGGAATGGCACTTCAATGGGGAGTGATGAATATAATTAACATTGCACAAGGAGATCTTGTTATTTTAGGAGGATATATTGCATACTTCATGTATCTGTACGGTATTCATCCAGCATGGGGAGTAATTGTTGCTCCAGTTATAATGTATTTTGTTGGTATAGCGATTTACAAACTCGTTATTAATAAAGTAGTAGATAGAGATCTATTTATCTCTATTTTAGCGACTTTTGGAATAAGTATTCTTTTCATGCAATTAATGAACTTTGCATTCGGTGCAGATGTTGTACTTGCAAACTCTGGTTACGGAACAACTATGTTGTTTGATAACAACGTTGTGTTACCTAATTCAAAAATATTTTCAGCTTTTATAAGTATTTTGTTCGCAGTTTGTTTAGTAATTTACATGAAAAGATCTAAGCTTGGCCGAGCTATTAGAGCTACAGCTCAAAATGCAAGAGCTGCAAAGATTTTAGGGGTTGATACAGAAAAAGTTTATGCTGCAACATTTGGAATAAATGCTGCTCTTTGTGGTGTTGCTGGAGCATTAATTTCAATAACATTTACTATTCATCCTTATATGGGTTTACCATATACGATTAGATCTTTTATGATTGTGATTGTTGCAGGATTAGGAAACTTGCCCGGTGTTGCAATGTCAGGAATGGGATTAGGAGTTTTTGAAGAGTTTGCAGATTATATATTGGGTACAGAATTTAGAATTGGTTCAGTGTTTTTATTATTGGTTTTAATTCTAGTTTACAGAAGATTTAAACTTTCTAGAAAAAGAGAGTATTTAAAATGAGAAAAGTTAAAATTAATGATAACGAGGGGAAATCTATTGAAGTTGATATAGATGAATTTAAAAAGCATTTAGATGAATATCATTCATCAGGGTCAAGTGTTCATGATGAAGATGGCCATTATTTTACAGTAGATCAAAATTTCAGGGATAAAATTAATAACTTATATGAACAAAAATAATTTAATATTATACATAGGTATAATAATTTTTGGTTTAGCTGCTCCTTTTGTATTTCCAGCATTTAAAGTTCAATTATCAATTCTTTGTATATTGATTGTTCTTGCAATCACTTGGAATATTCAAGGGGGCGAAATGGGATATAACACTTTTGGAAATATATTATTTTATGGACTAGGAATGTATTTATGCGCCTCGGTTCAAGTTGGAATGTTTTTTCCATTAGCTGAATGGACCGAAAGTGGTGGTGAAAAAACATTTGTTCATACTCCAGCTCAATTTTTTCAAGGTATGGCTATGGGACTTGTCGTTGCCGCCGTGGTACCAACAATTGTTGCTGGCTTAATTGGATATGCAATTTTAGGATTAAGAGGACACTATTTTGCTATTTGTACTCTAGGATTAGGTGTTGCTGCAGGTGAAATTTCCGGTGGAATTGAAATTATTGGAGCAGGTCAAGGTTTTACTACTCCCCCTTTTCCTAATGTAGGAAGTTTGGAAGCTAGAGGTGAATTTTTTTATTTTTTAAGTTTCTTAGTTTTGATCTTAACTTTTCTTGCTGTCAAAGCAATTTACTCTACAAGATTTAAATTAATTTTGAATGCTATAAGAGATAACGAAGATAAAGCAGAGGCGATGGGAATAGAGACTATGAAATATAAAATTATTGGTTGGATGATATCTGCTTTCTTCTGTGGTTTAGCGGGAGGTATTATGGGTGGCTTAGTAGGATACATAGACTCAACCGATGTTGCATTTGATGGAAGAGAAATGGGAGTGTTTATGGTTCTAATGGCTATATTAGGTGGTAAAGGAACTTTATGGGGACCAGTTATTGGAGCAACTGTATTTCATATATTTAAAGAAGGTTTTTGGACATTCTTCTTAGGTTGGCAGTATGTAGCTCTAGGAGTTTTGATTGTTGTAATTGTAATTTACTTCCCAGAAGGAATTATGGGATGGCTAAGAGAAAAATATCCAGAACGATTTGGAGAAGTAGTTGATGAAGCAGACCGAAAGGCACAGGTAGAAATAAAATGAGTATTCTTGAAGTAAATAACGTTAGTAAATCTTTTGGAGGAGTAAAAGCTAATGTTGATATTTCTATGTCGGTTGAAAAAGGAAAAATAGTGGGATTAATCGGTCCGAATGGATCTGGAAAAACAACATTATTTAATTCTATTGTTGGAACTTATCCTATAGATCAAGGATCAATTAAATTTAATGGTAAGGAAGTATCTGAACTTCCAGTACCAGTTATAGCTAAACTTGGTTTATTAAGAACTTTTCAACAAACAAGAATTTATGGAAAATTAAATTGTATAGATAACATGCTTATCAGTCATAAAGGTAGCGATGAAAGTGTATTAAAATTATTTTCAAAGATCCCACAGGAATTAACTGAAAAAGCAGAAAATTTATTAAATTTTGTTGGACTATATCAAAAAAGAAAATTAAGAGCTGGAGACTTATCTTTTGGACAACAAAAGCTTCTTGAGCTTGCTATGGCATTAATGAATGAGCCAGAAATGCTTTTGTTAGATGAACCTACTGCAGGAATTAATCCTACTTTGATCAATGGAATTATAGATAGATTAATAAAAGTAAATCAAGACTTTGGAATTACTCTTTTAGTTATCGAGCACAACATGAGAGTAATAATGCAATTAGCAGAGAATATTTTTTGTTTAGCTCACGGTAAAATGTTAGCTAATGGTTCGCCAGATGAAATTAAAAATGATAAGCGTGTTATCGATGCTTATTTAGGAGCTCAATAATGTCTAATCAATATGAAGTTTTAGGTAAAGCTCCAACACCAGAAGATTTAAAAAAACTTTCTCCAAATGAAATTCATTTAACAATTAAAAATTTAAGTGCTGGTTATGGAAAAATGGAAATTTTGCACAACTTTGATTTATTTGTAAACAAAGCACAATCACTATGTTTAATTGGCCCAAATGGAGCAGGTAAATCTACAATACTTCATTCAATTTATGGTTTTACAAATATTTTTTCAGGTCAAATAGAAATAGATGGAAAAGAAATTACTAATCTAACACCAGCTGAAAAACTAAAGTCAGTTGGTATCGCATATATTTTACAAGATAATTCAGTTTTTCCGGACATGACAGTCGAAGAAAACTTATTAATGGGTGGATATATAAAAGATAAAACAGAAGAATCATTTCAAGAAGCAGAAAGAATTTTAGAAAAATATGAAAGATTAAGAAATAGAAGAAACCAGCCTGCAAAAGTGTTATCTGGCGGTGAAAGAAGATTATTAGAAATATCTAGAGCTTTAGTTATGAAACCATCGGTATTATTGGTAGATGAGCCATCAATCGGTTTAGAACCAAGATACATTGATATGGTATTTGAAATTTTAAGAGATCTTCAACAGAATGAAAAAAAAACTATAATTCTAGTTGAGCAAAATGCCAAAAAAGGTTTAGAGTTTGCAGATATAGGATACGTTCTGGTATCAGGACAAACTGCAATCGCCGGCAAAGGAGATGAGTTATTACAAAATCCAGATGTTGGTAGACTATTCCTTGGCGGTTAATGATTAATAAAAAAATTTTCTTTAAAGGATATAAATCAATTTTAGCACATGACAGTCCTGCAATTGCTTTAGGCTGTTGTTTTATTGCTATTGGTGCACTTCTTAAAAATTTAGGATTTAATATTCAGGAAAGTATTTTTTCCACAATGTTGACTTATGCTTTGCCAGGATCTTTAGTTATGGCAGAGTCTTTATTAGTTGGAGCATCACTCTTAAATATTTTTTTAGCAGTTTGGTTTGTAAATGCTCGTTTATATCCAATGGCTGTCTCTTTATTTCCATTAATGATGCATAAAAACCAACCAAAATGGAAATATTACTTCTCATGTCATTTTATAGCTGTATCCGCTTGGTTGATTATGAAAAGTAATTACAAATCAATCCCTAAAGAACAAAGAATTGATTATTGGATAGGAATAGGAAGTGCTACTTGGAGTGTTGCTGTCTTAGGTACATTTCTTGGTTTTTATTTTTCAGAATTTCTCAATAAAGAAATAATGATGGGTTTAGCAATTTTAAATCCTATTTATTTTTTATGCATGATGGTTGGAGCATCTAAAACAATTCAAATTACACTTTCAGTGTTGTTAGGGTCTATATTAGGACCAATTTTTTATTTTTTTTCACCAGAGTGGTCAATTTTATTAGGAGGTGTAGTAGGTGGAACAGCAGCTTATCTTATTGGAGAAATAAATGTCAGTTAGTGTAGTTTATGCAATTTTGGTTACTTCACTTGCGACTTTTTTATCAAGGTTTCTTGGAGCTGTAAGTTCTCAAGGAATAAAAGAAACTTCAAAAATTTTTAAATGGTTTAATTGTTTAGCCTATGCAACTTTAGCTGCTTTGATAGCAAGAACAATCATTTTTCCTGTAGGAGTTTTAAATGAAGCAGGATATTTATTAAGACTTACTGTTGTTATCTTGTCGCTGGCAGTGTTTTTTGTTTCAAAAAAAAATTATGTATATCCAACAATTTTTTCTGCAGTGTGCATGGCTGTATTAGCAAGTTATTTTTAAATAAAATTGATTTATTATTTAAGTTAACCTAAAATTTCTTATGGAAAAAATATCTGGCATAGATGTGCAGGAGCACGAAAAATCAAAAAGAATTTTGAATATTAGATTAAAAGACGAAATAATTGAAAAACTAATTTTCCCCTTTAATAAATTTGATTTAACTGCATTAGAACTAAAACCATTTACAAGATTTACTATTGCTAAGAGTTTAGATGATTTAACAGGAAATAAACTAAGCAAGTTAATGAATTCCATTATAAGAGACAGATCTACAGGTTGCTTCATTATTGGCCCGAGTAATATTTCTTCGAAAATCAATGATAAATTTTTAGTCAAATTGTCTACAGCTGTTGCATACTTAATTGGCATTCCCAATCATGACTCTATGGCAGGAAAATATTATGCAAGGTTTCATGTAAAACATGAGGATGCAAGCGACTCATACTTAAGAAAAGCTTACAGAAATATGGATCTTCATACTGATGGTACTTATGTAAAAGAGGTAACTGATTGGTTAGTAATGACTAAGTTAGAAGAAAAAAATGTTGAAGGTGGAGAAACGGCCATGCTTCATTTAGATGATTGGGAGCATTGTCATGAATTATCAAATGATCCAGTTGGTAAACAAAATTTTATTTGGGGATCTCCAAAAAGTAAAAATGTAGATTACAAAGTTGAACATCCAGTATTTTCATCAGATGAAAAAGGTAGACCACAAATTTCTTATATTGATCAATTTCCAGAACCAAAAAATATGGATCAAGGAAATTTTCTGCAAAGGTTATCGGATGCGTTGGAGGAAAGTAAAAATAAAGTAATAACAAAACTACCCGTAGGTTGTTCTATAATTGCAAATAATTACTTTTGGCTTCATGGTAGAAAGCCATTTAAAGAAAATAAGGAATTAAGCAGAGAATTGTTACGAATAAGAGGATCTTTTTTTGTTAATTAATTCAATATAATCAATATAAAGTATCCAAAATTATGAATTTAGGTTTTATTGGTACAGGTAAAATTGCTTCTTCAGTTATTACTGGAATATGTAAATCAAAAATTTCATATAAAAAAATTATAATCTCTCCAAGAAATAAAAAAATAGCACAGGGTTTAAAAAGAAAGTTTAAAAAAATTGTAATAGCCAAAAACAATCAGCAAATTGTAGATCAGTGTAATTGGGTATTTTTATCTGTGACACCGACCGTTGGTGAAAAAATTATTAAAGATTTAAAGTTTAAATCCAATCAAACTGTTGTGAGTTTCATTTCTACTATAACTTTGTCTCAATTAAAGAAAGCAATTAAAGTAAAAGCAAAAATTGTACGAGCAATACCTTTACCTCCAATTTCATTAAAAAAAGGTCCTGTACCTATTTGTCCTCCCAATCCAAAAGTAAAAGCATTTTTTAATAATTTGGGAACAACTGTAGAAATTAAAAATGAAAAATCTTCAATAAATTTTTGGTCAACATCTGGAATGATGGCACCATTTTATGAGGTGTTAAGAGTTATGACTGATTGGCTGGTAAAAAGAGGGGTAAAAAGAAATAATGCTCAAAAATACATAACATCTTTATTTTTGGCTTTATCTCAAGATGCAGTCGTAAATTCAAAAGAAAATTTAAAAAATCTAGTTAAAGAATCTCAAACGCCTAGAGGACTAAATGAACAGGGTGTTAAAGAATTAACCAAAGCTGGATTTTATAAATCTCTAGAAAGAACTTTAAATAGTATTCACAAAAGACTAAACAAATAAATCAAATGTCTGAAAATATTTTAGAGATTAATAATTTAAGTAAATATTTTGGTGGATTAGCTGCTGTTTCAGATTGTTCAATTAAAGTTAAAAGAGGAACAATCACAGGTATAATCGGACCTAATGGATCTGGCAAAACAACTTTATTTAATTTAATTGCAGGAAACTTAAAATCTTCAGGAGGAAGCGTAACTTTTGACGATGAAAATATTACTGATGTTCCTTCCTATGAATTATTTTCTAAAGGATTATTAAGAACTTTTCAAATTGCTCATGAGTTTTCAAATTTATCTGTTCTAGAAAACTTAATGATGGTTCCAGGAAATCAATCAGGCGAAAAGCTAATGACAGCATTATTTAAACCAGGTTTAGTTGCAGAGGAAGAAGCCGCAGTTAAAGAAAAAGCAAAAGAAGTTGTTGAATTTTTAAACCTTGGACATCTTTCTAATGAACTCGCAGGAAATCTTTCAGGCGGTCAAAAAAAATTATTAGAACTTGGAAGAACAATGATGGTGGATGCTAAATTAGTATTATTAGATGAGGTGGGGGCTGGTGTTAATAGAACTTTGCTTAAAGATCTTGGAACCGCAATAGAAAAACTTAATAAAGAAAAAGGTTATACTTTTTGTATGATCGAACATGATATGGATTTTATTGGAAGATTATGTGACCCAGTGATTGTAATGGCTGAAGGATCGGTTTTATTTGAAGGAACAGTTGAAGAAGCAAAAAAAGATGAAAAGGTTATTGAGAGTTATCTTGGAAGAGGATCAAAATTAAAGGATACAAACTAATGGCTTATTTTGAAGGAATAAAAATGACAGGTGGTTATGGAAATGGTCCAGACATTATTAGTTCGTGTTCTGTAAACGTTAATAAAGGAGAAATAGTTTCTATTTTAGGCCCTAATGGCGCTGGTAAATCAACTGCCATGAAAGCAATGTTGGGTTTATTAAATTTAAAATCTGGATCAGTTATGATTGATGGTAAAGATATTTCAAAATTATCACCACAAGACAGAGTTAAAGAAGGCATTTCTTTCGTACCTCAAACAAAAAATGTTTTTGCAGGAATGACTGTTGAGGAAAATTTAGAAATGGGTGCATTTCTTATGAAGGATGAAATTCAGAACATTATTGAAGAAATCTATGAATTGTTTCCGATTTTAAGAGAGAAAAGAAATCAAATGGTTGGAGAACTTTCAGGAGGACAAAGACAACAAATTGCTCTTGGTCGAGCTTTGATGATTAAGCCTACTGTTTTAATGTTAGATGAGCCAACTGCAGGTGTATCACCAATTGTGATGGACGAATTATTTGATCATATTGTAAAAGTAAAAAGGACAAACGTTGCTATCTTAATGGTAGAACAAAATGCAAAACAAGCCTTAAGCATTTCAGATAGAGGCTATGTGCTAGTGACTGGAGAAAATCGTTATTCAGGAACTGGAAAAGAATTATTAGACGATCCAAGAGTAAGAAGCTCTTTTTTGGGAGGATAATATGGATTTTGTAAATGCAATAATTCTTTTATTAAATTATATTTTCATTCCCGCATTAACTTATGGTTCTCAGTTAGCGCTGGGGGCAATATTTGTAACACTTATTTATGGAATTTTACGATTTGCGAATTTTGCAACTGGAGACATGATGTCTTTTGGAACCATGGCAACGATTTTATTTACATGGTACTTTCAATCTTTAGGTGTTTCTTTAGGTGTTTTGCCTACTGCTTTATTAGCTATCCCATTTGGAATTATTTTGATGATTCTATATATGCTTTTAATAGATAAATTTGTCTTCAAATATTATAGACATCAGAAAAGCCCTCCAGTTCAGTTTGCAATGGTAAGTATTGGTGTCATGTTTGTAACACAAGCAGTGGTAAGAATTATTATTGGACCTAGTGACAGAAGATTTTTTGATGGAGAAAAATTTATTATTAAAGCTCGTGAATTTAAAGAGATGACAGGTTTAAATGAAGGTCTTGCATTAAAGTCAACTCAAGTAATAACTATTTTTGTAACTATAGTTTTAGTTTCTTTATTATTTTGGTTTTTAAATAGAACAAAAACTGGAAAGAGTATGAAAGCTTATTCGGATAATGAAGATCTTGCATTACTATCAGGTATTGATCCAAAAAAAATAGTTTTAGTGACTTGGGTAATTGCAGGGATTTTAGCTACTATAGGTGGTGTATTGTATGGTTTAGACAAAAGTTTCAAACCATTTACTTATTTTAACAATATGCTTCCTATCTTTGCTGCTGCAATAGTCGGTGGAATTGGAAATCCTTTTGGAGCTTTTTTAGGAGGATACGTTATAGCTTTTTCTGAAATTTTATTAACTTATGCTTATAAAAAATTCTTTATATATATTTTACCTGAAAGTATGGAACCAAATAGTTTAGTTCAACTACTGTCTACAGATTACAAGTTTGCAGTCTCGTTCTCAATCCTGGTAATAGTTTTAATTTACAGGCCTTCAGGAATATTTAAGGGGAAAGTATTGTGAGAAAAAATTTAAATGTAATAGCAGCTTATAGTATCATGATGATACTTATTCTTATGGTTGGGATATTTCAATCTTGGAATATAGCTTTATCAATATTTAATCTTTGTTTGATTTCTGCGGTAATGACGATGGGTGCAAATATTCAGTGGGGATACGCAGGTTTAATTAATTTTGGAATTATGGGTTATACAGCTTTAGGTGGTTTAGCTGCTGTATTGATATCAGTAGACCCTGTTCAAGAAGCTTGGAGAGCAGGAGGTTTTGATATTTTAATGTGTTTATGGCTAATCATTGTAATGGTTTTGGTTATTAGATTTATTTTGAAAAATTTTGAAAAATCAAAATTAAGAACCTATAGTATTGCAGCTCTTATTATAACAGGGATTATAATTATTAGAGTAACCGCAGAGCCAGGTATTGAAAAAATTGAAGCTGTAAATCCTGCAACAACAGGTTTTCTTGGAGGATTTGGCTTACCAATAATTTTTTCATGGATAGTTGGAGCTCTTTTTGCAGGCGGCTTAGCATTTATAGTTGGAAAAGTTGCTCTTGGTCTTAGAGCTGATTATTTAGCTATTGCAACACTTCTTATTTCAGAAATCGTTATTGCAATTATTAAACACGAAGACTGGCTCACAAGAGGTGTGAAAAACGTTATTGGATTAAAAAGACCTGCACCATATGAGGTAGATCTACAAACGACAGATTGGTTTATAAACTTAGTTGAAAAGTTTAATTCAGGAAAATTAAGTGTAATTGATAATTTGGCTGATCGACAAGCTGCATTAAACCAACTTGTAATTGAAGGCTCATCAGTATTTGTAAAACTATGTTACTCAGGATTATTCTTAGTAGTAGTTATTATTCTTTTAATTTTAACTCAAAAAGCTCTTTATTCTCCTTGGGGAAGAATGATGAGAGCAATAAGAGATAATGAAGAAGCTGCAAATGCAATGGGTAAAAATGTTGTTAAACAACACTTGTTAATTTTTATTTTAGGCTCAGCTATTGTTGGAATTGCTGGCGCAATGCTTGTTACACAAGACGGCCTATTTACTCCAGGAAGCTATAGACCTATGAGATATACTTTCTTAATTTGGGTAATGGTAATTGTAGGAGGAAGTGGAAACAACTTTGGTGCAATTTTAGGTGGTTTTGTTGTATGGTTTTTATGGATTGAAGCTGCACCAATATCAATGTTTTTAATTAATTTCTTTACAGCAGGTATTCCTGAAACAAATGCAATTAAAGCTCATTTAATTGAAAGTGTTCCTTATTTTAGATTTTTACTGATGGGATTAGGATTGTTGTTTATAATGAGGTATCGACCTAAAGGTATACTTCCAGAAAAAATAGAAATAAAGTAAACATAATGAAATATATTATATTAGGTGCTGCTGCTGCTTGGGCTTTGTATATGGCTGACAAGTATTTATTCTTTTAATGAATAAAAATCTTTGGTTACTTATTTTAAGTCAGATTTTTGCTTTTACAGCTGCACCAGTTACCGTTTTTTTAAGTGGTATAATTGGTTCGAAATTTAGTCCAATAAAATCTTTAGCAACTCTTCCAATGGCTTTATCAGTTGTTGGAATTGCGTTATTTGCTTTTTTTGCTGCAAAGCTAATGAGTTTGATTGGACGAAAATTAGGATTTATTTATGCATCAATAGGTACATGTTTAGCATCTCTTTTAACTGCTTACTCAATAATAATAGAAAGCTTTGTCTTGTATAATTTAGGATGTTTTTTAATTGGCGGAGGAATAGCTTTCAGTCATCAATACCGTTTTGCAGCAGTCGAGGTTGTAGATAAGGATTATGCGCCAAAAGCAATTTCTATCATTTTATTAGCGGGAATAGGTTCGGCGTTTATTGGCCCTAATATTGCAAACATTTCGAAAGGATTTATTTCAGATCATATGTATGCAGGTTCTTATCTTGCTCTTGCAGCATTATCTATTTCATCAACAATATTTTTATTTTTTTTTCAGGAAACTAAAAAGAAATCAAATAATCAATATAAAACTGGAAGAAGTTTTTTAGAACTTATGTCACAACCAAGATTTTTACAGGCACTTGTAGCTTCAGCTTTTGCCTATGCTGTAATGACTTTTTTAATGACAGCCACACCCATAAGTATGCACTTGATGGAGAAAATAAGTTTGTCCAAGACTGGATTTGTTATTCAGCTTCATATAGCAGCCATGTTTTTACCCTCACTAGTTACTGGAAATTTAATTAAAAGGTTTGGTCATAGTAAAATTATGTATATGGGAGTTTTATTATTTTTAGTCACAATTATTACCAGTTTATTTGAACAAAACTTTATTAATTATTTGATTGCTCTTATTTTTCTAGGTCTAGGATGGAATTTTTTGTTTATTTCAGGAACGAGCTTACTTGTTTTGTGTTACAGAGAAGAGGAAAAATTTAGAGCTCAAGGGTACAATGATTTTATCGTTTACACTATTCAAGCAGCAGCGAGTTTGTCTGCTGGGGTGTTTCTAAGCTTAACTAGCTGGAAAACTATGAATTTAATATGTTTGATTTTTCTAATTATAATAGCTCTTTCTACTATAAGAGCTGATTTAAAAAAAAACCCCAGTAATTAAATTACTGGGGTTTTTTGAATTAAGATAAAAAATTATCTTTGTTTTTTAGTTTTGAATTTTCCGCCTTTAACTTCTTGTTCTAAGAAAGAACCTTCAGCTTCACCAACTTCAGTAAAAGTTACTCCAGTAGCACCTTCGTAATTAATCTTTTTACCTTTTGCTAGTAAATCTAAACCTTTCTTAAGTTCACCTGGATAAATTTTAGTTCCAGGAGCGTTAGCAACATCCATTACATTTTTCGCAATTGATGCTCTATCAGCAGAGTTACCCGCTTGCATTGCAAGAACAATTAAAGCAGCTGCATCGTAAGATTCACCTGTGTAAGGACCAGAAGCTTCTACACCTCCAGCTTTTGCAACTTCAGCAAATATACCTGCACCTTTACCAGTAGAGCCTGGTAATGATCCAAATGATTTGCTTAAATCTTTTCCGAATGCATCAACTAAAGATTGACCGATCATACCATCTGATAAAATAAATCTATCAAATGCACCAGAGTCTAAAGAAGCTTGAATAATTCCTTTTCCTCCTTGGTCAAGGTAACCAATAACTGCTACAGCATCACCACCAGCAGAAGCAAGAGTTGCTACTTCAGATGAGTAATCTGCTTTTCCATCTTCGTGAGCAGTTACAGTTGTAACTTTAATACCATGGGCTTCAACTGCTGCTTTATAAACATCAGCTAAACCTTTACCATAGTCATTGTTAGTATAAGTGATTGCAACACTTTTTACTTTTCTATCTTTAGTTATATCAGCTAAAATTTGACCACCTCTAGCATCAGATGGAGCAGTTCTAAAGAAGTACCCATTGTCATCTAGAGTTGTTAATCCTGGAGAAGTAGCCGAAGGTGAGATCATTACTACACCATTTGGTACAGCAACATTAGTTGCAATAGCACCAGTTACACCTGAGCAGTCTGCTCCCATAATCGCAGCCACACCACCTGAAATTAAACCTTCAGCTGCAGCTGTTGCCGCTGCTGAGTCAACACAAGTTGAGTCTGCTCTTACTGGCTCAATTTTTTTTCCACCTAATAGCGAACCTGAATCAGAAGCTTCTTTAAATGCAAGCTCTGCAGATGCAGCCATAGCTGGAGTTAGAGATTCAATAGGACCAGTGAATCCTAAAATGATCCCCATTTTAATCGAATGTCCGTCTGCCATTACATTTGAACCAAAACTTGATACAAACATAAATACAGCGATAAATAGTTTTCTCATTATCTTCCTCTTTATTGTTAACAATTTATAAAAACCAATTTAAGTATGAATACAATCAATATTCAATGACAAAATTATCCTATTTTAGATAGCTTAATTGATG
This sequence comes from uncultured Pelagibacteraceae bacterium, assembly GCA_902594405.1. Taxonomy (GTDB): domain Bacteria; phylum Pseudomonadota; class Alphaproteobacteria; order Pelagibacterales; family Pelagibacteraceae; genus Pelagibacter. The sequence goes on from CACJMB010000002.1 coordinate 148,279, forward strand.
TTGTGGGTTATCTTATAGAGAAGGGGTCTAGAGAAGGTTCGTCTGATGTGTAGAACCAAGTTGTTTTTACTCTTGTGTAGTCTTTAATTGAGTCAATTCCTGCTTCTTTTCCATATCCACTATCCTTGATACCTCCAAATGGAGCTGAAGGAGAAATTAATCTATAAGTATTTACAAATGTTATTCCTGCTCGGATAGCATTAGACACCCTCATTCCTCTTGCGAGATCACTAGTATAAACACCTGAAGATAGACCATATTGATTATCATTCATTAATTCTATTACTTCTTTTTCAGTATCAAATTTCATGACCGATAATACAGGTCCAAAAAGTTCATTTTCAGCAGCTGGTAAATTATGATTTTCACACTCAATAATTGTTGGGGGAAAATAATACCCCTCATTTGAAAAAGGATGTCTTTTACCACCGCATTTAATTTTTCCACCTTGTTCAACAGTTAATTTAATATTTTTTTCTATTACTTCTAATTGTTTAAAGTTACTCAAGGGACCCATTTCAGTATCAGAGTCCATTGGAGCACCTATTTTAATTTTTTCTGCTCTAGATGCTAATTTATCTAAAAATTCATTGTAAATTCCTTTTTGTAAGTACAACCTTGAACCTGCTATACAACTTTGACCACTTGCTCCAAATATTCCAGCAGTTATTCCATTAATTGCATTTTCTTGTTTGGCATCATCAAAAACAGCTACAGGACTTTTTCCACCTAACTCTAAACTTACTTCAGATAAATTTTCTGCAGAATTTCTAATTATATGTCTTGCAGTTTCAGGACCTCCTGTAAAAGCTACTTTCTCAACCAAGTTGTGAGTAGTTAAAGCTTTACCGCATGGATCTCCAAAACCAGAAACTACATTTACTACACCTTTTGGTATTCCAGTTTCTTCAACTAACTTTGCAAACTCAAACATAGTTGCTGGCGCTAATTCAGAACATTTAATTACAATCGTATTACCCATAGCTAAAGCAGGAGCAACTTTTGTTGCAGTTAAAAACATTTGAGAATTCCAGGGAATGATAGCTGCAATAACACCTATTGGAATTCTTGTTGTGATTGCTTGGATATTTGGTTTATCTATTGGAAGAACTGTTCCTTCAACTTTGTCAGCTAAACCTGCGTAGTAATCATAATATTCTGCAATATATTTTGCTTGTTGATAAGTTTCTCTATACAGTTTTCCTGTATCAATCGTTTCAATCTTTCCTAATAATTCAGAATTTTCTCTGAGCTTATTTCCAATCGCTCTTAAATATTTTGCTCTATCTCTTGCAAGCATTTTTGGCCATTCACCTTCAAAAGCTTTTTGTGCAGCTTTTACAGCTCTATCAACATCATTTGCACTAGCTTCAGGTACTACAGCCCAAGGCTTATTATTTTCTGGATTTAAAGTTTCAAAAGTTTTTTTTGTATCAGAGTCTACCCACTGACCATCTATAAACATTTGATATTTTTTTAACTCAGGCATTATTTATATGTTTCATTATTACATTATTTACTTCGTCTGCATATTCAATAGTGCATAAATGTTTTCCATTTTTAATTTCAACATATGTTGAATTTTGTATATCTTTATTTAAATTTTTTGACATATCAGGCGTAGATCCTGGATCATCTGATCCTGTTATAATTAAGGTATTAGTTTTAATATTTTTTATGTTTTCAAGATTGTCCTCATAGTTTGCAAATACTTCATAAGCTTTAATAAAATTTTCTTGATCAATTCCCTTCTTATTTAGAATTTTCATAAACTCATCGTATAATTCAGGGTTTTGCTCAAGGTATTCATCTGAAAACCATCTCTTCATTGCCATTTGAGATATTGGCATATTTTTTTTTGCTAAATTTACTCTATCCATTACATTTTGTCTTTCTTCAGCTGTCCTTTGATATGTAGTGGATATTAGAGTTAAAGAATTTAAATAATTTTCATATTTTGAGGCATATTCAATTGCAATTAAAGATCCAATAGAAAAGCCAATTAAATTAAACTTCTCTATCTTTAGGTAATTTACTATATTTGATAATTGATCAGTAAAATTTTCCATTGATAAATTTGGCTCTTTAAAAGGTGTTTTTCCATGTCCTAACAGATCGTAAGTAATAAATGAATTGTCCTTAAAAAATTCAATTTGTGGTTTCCACATTTGCTGATTTAAACCAACGCCATGAATAAAAATTATTGGTAAAGAATTCTTGTTATTAAAATAATAATGATTTTGATTGTTATCAAAATTGTAAGACATCAATTATTTATCGATGCCCATCTCTTTCATGTCTTGATATCTATCACCTGTTCTTGCATGAGCTCGTCCAGTTGGAGCGCCTCCAATAGCAACAACTATTTCATCTTCATTAGGGGCATCATGAATTGTAAATTCATGAGTAAGATAAAAAGGTCTTAATCCAGCATCAGTTTTGTGCATCATTGGAATTGAAATTTTTGCACCTGCAGGACCTCTAGTATTTGTAAAACTTAAATAGGAAGTTCCACCAACAGCATCTCTAAATTTATTTCCAAATCTTAAAGTATGAATAAATGCAGAAGCGTGTTCTATCTCACCATTTAATCCAACCATAGCAGCTTTTCCATAAGCTAAAATTTTTTCACCCGATCCAATTTCTTTTGTTAATTCTGGAACCAAAAGATCTCCTAATTGAGGTGCAAGATCTAATATTTCTGGTTTTAAATCTTCTACAAAACCTTTTCCGGCCCAAGGATTTTCTATAACAGCTGCAACCGAAACTAACAGAACAGGTTCTTTAGCTTTTTTTCCACCTTCAATAAAAGTTTTATCAACAAATTTTGCAAATTTTCTAAGTTTTAAATCCATTTACTAACTAGCTCTTTGAATGTTTGTGTCTATCGGTTTTATATTTGGAATTACTTCTTCTGTAAATAATTTGATGCTTCTCATACAATCTTCGTGTTTAATACCTGGAAAGTTAGACCAGACTTGTAAATTTTGAAGATTTAATTCCTGTTGAAGTTCCTTTATTTTTTCAATTACAAACTCAGGTGTTCCAAACAATAGATTTCTTTTATGAAGAAATTCATAATTTAATAAATCTAGTTTATTTTTTGTCTCTGGTAATTTTTCATCTGGATCCATATGATTTCCCAATCCTCTCCAATGACAAACCCATCTCATATAATTTACAATATGTTCTCCAGCCATTTTTTCAGCCTCTTCCATAGTTTCTGCAACAAACATATCTCTAACCAAACTAATACCTTCCCCTAGTGGTACATCTCTATTTTCAGCTTTGGATTTTGCATCTTTATAAATTTCAAATCTTTTTTTCAAAGCTTTTACAGTTGGGATCCACATAATTGTATTAAGCCCATTTTCTGCTGCCCACTGAATTGATCTTTCTCCATCAACTACTTGAGAAATTGGTGGAAAAGGTTTTTGATAAGGTTTTGGTAATACAGATATTTGTTTTAATTCATTTGTTTTTAAATCGACAACATTTTCTTTTGGAGGACTCATGTCGTGTTGCCAAATAAAATTAGGAGATGGGTAGGTATAAAATTCTCCTTGATGAGAAAAGAAGTCTTCAGACCATGCTTTTTTCATTATGTCTAATGTTTCTGAAAATAGTCTAAAATTTTTTGCTTGGTCTTTTAAGTCAGCTTCTTTATTCATGTTGATTGCTTCTCTTCCATAAACTCCTCTTCCAATACCTACTTCAACTCTTCCTTTTGACATTTGGTCAAGGGTAGCAATATCTTCTGCAAGTCTTATAGGATTATGAAATGTAATTACGTTACAAGCCTGCCCTAAACGAATATTTTTAGTTCTTGCAGCAGCATCAGTGCACATCATTAGTGGATTGGTGCACGACTCCATTCCTTCATGATTAAAATGATGTTCGGTATACCAAATAGAATTCCAATTATTTTGATCACAATATTCAGTGATCTCTCTAGCTTCATCTAAAAGTTGGGTATAAGGTTTTTTATCCCAATTAGTAGTGTTACAAAAATATCCAAAGTTCATAAAGCCTCCTTTAAAAATTAATTTAAAGACGACCGATCCCACTTTCGTAAATTTTTGAATTTAACGACGAGTTATGTATCGCTTTATATTTAAACCTTATTATTACTAACGTTGATATTCAATAAATTTCTTTAAGGATTTGTTAAGAAATTTCTCATAAATTGGACCATTATTTTTGAATTTGCTTCCATTTAAAAATGATTGGTTCATTTTGAAATCATAGGACGGTTCAAAGAAAAAAGGAACAGAGAGTCTCTTACTTTTATTCCACAAAACTCTGTGATTAGTTGCTTTAAATTTTCCTTTGCTTAGAAACTCCAAAGCTCTACCAGTGTTTACCACTAAAGCTTTTTTGTTAAACGGTACATCATACCATTTTTTGTTTTTTCTATTTTGTACCTGCAATCCACCTTTTCTATCTTGATAGAGGACTGTGAATATACCACTATCAACATGTGTTTCACATCCAAGAGCAACCCCGTCTTGTTTAGATATTTCTATTGGTTTTGTTTGATTGGGATAATAATTAAATCTTAATGTACTTAATGTTTTTAATCTTGAAAAAGCTGCACTAGAAATATTGGGGTTTTTTTTATTAAGTTTTATTACACTTTTAAATAAAGTTTCACTCAATCTATAAATATTATCAAAATATTTATTTAAAATATTTATTGAGTTTTTATTAAAACACAGACCTAGATTAAGAAATTCTATGTATTGATTATTTAAATTTGCTGAATATTTTTTTGTGACCTTCAAATCACCTATATCTAAACCTTCTTTTCCATTAACATCATTAGGAAAATATCCTCTATATAGATTTTTATTTTTTTTATTCCATTTTTTAGGTGATAATTTTCTTTTCTTACTGTCTGGTAAATTAAAAAATTTGTTGCCAACCTCACATGTTTTTTTAATTTCTTTTAGATTAATTCCATGACCGATAATTTGAAAGAAGCCAACATTGTTACAAGCTTTTTCAATTTCTTTAATTGTTTTAAAAGCATTTTGAGTTTCAAAATTATTTTTAATTAGCGATGATATATTAATTGTTGGTATATAGTTTTTGTTCATCTTCTTACTGGAGTTTCTGTTGCAATATATTGATCTCTAACTCTTTCTCTAAGGTAAATATAAATCCCAGCTGCTATTATACAGGCAACTCCGATAAAGGTTCTGGCTGATGGTATTTCGTTAAATAAAAAATAACCAGGAATCATAGACATTATAATTAAAGAATATTCAAACAATGAAACAACTGATGGTGAAGCAACAATGTAAGCCGAAAATATACAAAGAAAAGCAATCGATGCAGCAACACCAAAAAATAAGATAAATTTCCATGTGTATTCAATATTTGAAAACCATTCTCTAAAAATAAATTGAGTAGTGGGGTCAAAATTAGGATTGTTCAATTGACCATTTCCCATGAATAAAAAGATTATACCGCAAAGGATTAATGCAATTAGATAGAAATAAAAAAGTTGCGTGTTTACGTCATCTTTGTCAGATGTATATTTAGTTATTGTCATTGAAGCTGCATAAAAAAATGCGCATAAGACTGGTAATAAACTTTTGTACTCAAAATCAGAAAAGTTTGGATCTAATACAATGAATACGCCAATAAAACCAAATACAATTGCAGACCATCTTCTAATACCAATAAATTCCTTCAAAAAAAATTTTGCAAAAATTGATACAAAAAATGGACATGAAAAAAATAAAGCATTTGCAGTAGCTAATGGCATATAGGTTAAAGAAATGAAGAATGCAGAAAAAGCCAAAAAATGAAGAATAACCCTGACAAGTGTTAAAAAAGGATAATAAGTTTTTAATGAAACTTTTTGGCCTCTGAATTTGATGTATCCAAAAAGTAAAATTGCTGCAACAAAATACCTTCCAAAAAAAATCTCATAAAGTGCAGCTTTTTCAAAAATAAATTTAATTAAAGAATCCTGCATTGCAAACAAAGTCATTGCAGCAATAATTAAAAGAATTCCTTTTGAGTTATTGTCAGTGCTCATTATGCACCTATATCAAAAAAAAAATCTTTCGAATATTTAATTATTTCTTCAATTTAGAAGTGAATAGAAGACCTTCAGTTGAAAATTTTGATTTGTTTTGTTCAATAAAGTCTTTCATTATTTTTATTTTTTCTTCCTCAAATTCTGTGACTTTCCTTTTGCTTAAATCTATATACAGCGATATCCATTCCATAGATGCAGAAAGTTTGTTAGTTTTTTGAGAAATCATCTCCATTTTTAAATGTAATCTTTTTTTATCATGATCAAAATAAGTGAGATTAACATTAACCATCTCACCTTCTTTAACTTCATTTAAATATTTAGTATTTGTTTCAACAACCATAGTACTTCTATTAAGATCTTTTGCTGCAGTTCCTCCCATTTTAAATTTTTCAAGCGCAACTTCCCATGCTTGATCAAAAACAAGCACATAATAAGCCATGTTCATATGGTTGTTGTAATCAACCCATTCTTTTTTGACTTCGAAAATTTTTAATAACACTTTATGATCTTGTTAATGAAGACTGTAATTCTTGGTTTGAAATGTATCCCTTTACATTTCCACTTTTATCAACCACTTCACAATTTGAATCAGAACATACAATTTTTGGCAAAAAATCCTCTATAAATTCATCTTCATTTACTTTTATTAAGTTTGATTTATCTATGTCATTAGCTTGATCAGCAGTTTTCATAATAATTTTCGCCTTGATAACTTTTGCTCTGTTCACATCTTTTACAAAAGCTTTTACATAATCATCAGCAGGGTTCATAATAATTTCCTCGGGAGTTCCTACTTGAACTAATTTTCCAGAGTTTAGTATCCCGATATGATCACCTAATCTTAATGATTCATCTAGATCGTGAGTAATAAATACAATTGTTTTTTTTAGTTCTGCTTGAAGATCAATTAATTGTTTCTGCATATCACTTCTAATCAGAGGATCTAGAGCGCTGAAAGCTTCATCCATTAACATAATATCTGTATCAGTAGCTAATGCTCTTGCTAAACCAACACGTTGCTGCATTCCTCCCGATAATTGAGCAGGGTATTGATTTTCAAAACCAGTAAGACCAACTGCATCAATTTTTTCCATTGAGATTTTATTTCTTTCATCTTCACCTTTCCCTTGCATTTCTAATCCGTAACCAACATTTTGAATTACTGTTTTATGCGGGAATAAACCAAATCTTTGAAACACCATGCTCATTTTATGTCTTCTAAATTCAATAAGCTTCTCTTTATCAAGTGACATTACATTCGTGCCCTCAACTAAAATTTCGCCATCAGTTGGATCGATTAGTCTATTTAAATGTCTTATTAGTGTTGACTTCCCTGATCCCGATAAACCCATGCAAACAAAGGTTTCTCCTTCTTCAATTTTAAGCGAAACATTATCTAATCCAACGGTATGACCAGTTTGCTCTAAAATTTCATCTTTTGTTGCACCATCTTTTACCATTGGCAGTACAGAGGAAGGGTTATTTCCAAAAATTTTGTAAACGTTGTTGATCTCAATTTTTGACATGATGTAATGTTCTAACAGTTACAATCATCATATGTAAAACAAATATTATACAACTTACAATTGTTTTAAGAAATAACGGTTGTATTTATTTGCTTTTACTTATTTTTTAAATAAGAATTTTATTTATGGCGCAAACAGATAAAGATGTGCGACTAGAGTTGTCCGCTCTCTATAGAATTTTACATATGTACGGTATGACTGATCTTGCAAATCAATGTGCAGGCGCAAGATCTGCTGAGGATAAAAATTGTTCTTTTGTTCATCCATACGGAATGTTTTATGAAGAAATTACCGCTTCATCTTTAGTTAAAATTGATCAAAACGGAAAAAAATTAGACTCAGATGGACCTTGGTTAAATGATGGATGCATTAACCTTGCTCAATGGATTTTTAATAAAAGAGACGATGTAAATTTTTATGTTCACGGACATGCCAACGATGTGATGGCAGTTGGTGGCACTAAAGAGGGTTTAATGTATCTCTCACAGGCTGCAGTTTATTTAAATCATCTTGTTGGATATATTGATTATGAATTTGTTGAGGACAAAGAATTTGGAAGCAAATTTGAAAACCTAATTGGCAAACACGATATTTTGATTACTAGAAATCATGGATATTACACTGTAGGAAAAACTGCAGCAGAAGCATTTTTCAGAGCTTATTATCTGGAGCAAGCATGTTCAGTTCAGGTAAAAAATCTTGCTATGGGTTTAAATAAACATGAAATAGATAAACAAAAAGCTGCATATTTCTGGGAAAACATGAGTGACTCTGATGATTATAATTATGATGGAAAAACAGAGTGGGCTGCTTTATTAAGAAAACTGGAGAGAGAACATTCAAATTATAAAAATTAATGGAACAAAATTTTACAATTAAAAATATAACTAAAAATTCTACAAATTTAGAAGTTGACTGGAGTGATGGAAAAAAAAGTAAATTTAATTATTTATGGCTGAGAGACAATTGTCCAACTGCACACGATAAAGACTCACGTCATAGAATGTTTAATATTTTAAAAGTATCAAACAATATTAATCCAAAGAAATTTGCTGTAAATAATGAAGGTAAGCTTGAAATTGAATGGAGTGAAGGTGACCATATAAGTTATTATGACCAAAATTGGCTAAGGGAAAACTGCTATACAATAAAAAATAATTTAAAATATAAATCTCCTTATCAACTTTGGGATAACTCTTTACAAAATGACTTGAAGTCAATCGAGATTGAGCATGATGAAATTATGAGTTCAGATGAAGGACTTATCAGATGGTTAGAGCTTTTACATCATACTGGAATTGCTATAGTAAAAAATGCTCCAACTGAAAATAATTCTGGCTTTAAAATTTTAAATAGAATTAGCCATACTAGAGAAACTTTTTTTAAAACACCATTTGAAGTAATTAACATTCCTAAACCAAATAATTCAGCTTACACAGCACATGCTTTAAGAAATCATATGGATTTACCATGGTTTGAAACACCACCTGGATATCAATTTCTTCATTGTTTAGTAAATTCTGCAACCGGAGGAGACTCGTCCGCCGTAGATGGCTTTGCAGTAGCGGATTATTTGAGAAAAAATGAGAAAGAAATATTTGATACGCTAGTAAACGTTCACTTAAAATTTAGAGACATGGATTATACACAAGAGTCTGTAAGAAGTTATTACGCACCCGCGATATCTCTAACAAAAGATAACGATTACCATGATATAAGGTTTAGTGTAGCAACCATGGATGCTTTAGACTGTCATCCTGATTTGATGGATAAAGTTTATAAAGCTCATCACCGATTTGGAAATTTGCTTCATGACGATCGATTCCAGATTAAATTTAGATTAGGACCAGGTGATATTTTTTCTTTTAACAATAGACGATTATTACACGGTAGAACTGAATATGATCCAAACTCAGGTCATAGACATTTACAAGGTTATTACATGGATCGAGACGAAATTATTGGAAGACTAAGATATTTAAAAAATTCGGTTAACTCCAACCAGTAACATTTTTTACTTCAAGATATTCCTCAAGGCCCCAAACACCTCCTTCTCTCCCATTACCTGATTGTCTGTAACCACCAAATGGAGTTCCGGCATCAGCTCCATTGCCATTAATATAAACACAGCCTGATCTTAATTTTTTTGCAACTCTGTGTGCTTTTTCTCTATCTTCAGTTTGCAAATAATTTCCAAGACCATAAGAAGTATCATTTACAATATTGACTGCCTCATCTTCAGTTTCAAATGGAATTATAGATAATACAGGTCCAAAAATTTCTTCTTTAGCAATTCTCATTTCATTAGTTACATCTGTAAAGATAGTTGGTTTGATAAAGTATCCTTTGTTCAAACCATTTGGTAGCTCAGGTCCACCTGCTGCAAGAGTTGCGCCTTCAGAAATTCCACTTTCAATAAGATTTATAATTTTATCATATTGAATTTTAGAAATTACTGGTCCTATATGGTCTCCTTTTTTTGAAGCTTGATCTACTTTAATTTTGTTTGCTTCATCTACAGCTTCTTTAACAGCTCTTTCGTAAATTGATTTTTCAACAAGCATCCTTGTTGGTGCATCACAAGATTGACCGGAATTGCTCATTACATTTCGAATGCCATCTCTTACTGCATCTTTATAACTATCAGCAAAAACAATGTTTCCGCCTTTTCCACCTAATTCAAGACAAACTCTTTTGATTGTTTCAGCGGCATTTTTTGAAATTAATTTTCCTGCTCGTGTTGAGCCTGTAAAAGAAACCATATCAATATCAGGATGGCTTGAAATGTGGGTTCCCACTCCTGCGCCGTCTCCATTTACCAAATTAAATACACCTTTTGGAAAACCTACTTCATCAATCATTTCTGCAAATAGCATTCCAGAAATAGGAGCAATTTCAGATGGTTTTAAAATCATTGTACATCCAGTTGCGAATGCGGGGACAACCTTCAAAGCAATTTGATTAATTGGCCAATTCCACGGTGTGATTAATCCACAAACTCCAATTGGCTCATAATAGATATGATTATCTGATTTATTATCAAAGTGTTCATCAAATTTAAAATTTTTTAATCTTAAAATAAAATCATCTAAATGATCTTTCCCTGAAGCTGTTTGAACATCTGTTGCCCAATCTATTGGCGCACCCATTTCAAGAGAAATAGCCTCAGCCATTTCATTAAATCTTTTTTTATAAACTGATGATAACTTTTCAAGTAATCCGAGTCTTTCTTCTTTGCTAGTTTCTTTCCAAGTATCAAAGGCATTTTTTGCTGATTTAACAGCTAAATCTGTATCCTCTTTTGAACCTAGAGAAATAACAGCAAACGGGTCTTCATTGCATGGATTAATTACGTCAAAATCATTTTTTTTAATTGGATCAACCCACTTACCATTTATGTAAAATTTTCTTTTATCTAACATTTTTTATCTTAACACATTAATTAAATTTCATATCCTTTTTCCTCAGGTTCATTATCAACCAACTCATCAGGAAAACCATTAGCTCTAAAATTAATATTATTTAAATCCTCCATCCTTTTCACAATCATTGATGACCAAGCTCTGGAACCATATTTTTTTTGACCATCTTTAAAAATTTCAACTATTTGTGGAGAAATTTCTAAAGGAGCGTTCAGTTTTTTTGCAAGATTGTCAAATAGACTTGTGTCCTTTAAAACCAAATCCATTGTAAAATTTATATTATAAGATCCATTTAATATAACCTGACTTTCAGTTTCATGCACAAATGAATTACCAGAGGAAATAGCAATTCCTTTATAAGTTTTTGCTAAATCTAAATTAGATTTTTTTGCTACAGTCCAAGCCTCACCTAATGCAACTAAATGTGCAGATGCTAGATAATTTGTAATTACTTTTAATACACTTGCTGTACCAAGCTCACCAGTATGCAATATTTTTCTCCCCATAACAGTTAATGCAGGTAAAATTTTTTCAAATGCTTTTCTTTCTCCACCCACGAATATAGCAATATTACCTGTTGCAGCTCTATGACATCCACCACTCACAGGTCCATCCAAAGGGATAGCTTTTTTTTCTATTACTTTTTTTCCAAGTCTTTTTACTTCATTTTCGTCTGTGGTACTCATTTCTAGCCAAATTTTGTTTTCTGATAAACCATTTAGAATTCCATCTTCACTTTCCATAACTTCTGCAGAAACCTCAGGAGAAGGAAGAGAGGTAATGATTAAATCGGATTGTTCAGCTAATTCTTTTGGAGACTTTGCAATTTTAGCACCTAAGTCTTTCAAAGAATTTGTTATAGTTTCATCTAAATCTCTTACTGTAAGATCAAAGTTATTTCTTAATAAACTTCCCGCAAGTTTTCCTCCAACATTACCTAAACCAATAAATCCTATTTTCATTTTATTTCCTCTTCTTTTTTGTTTTTTGTAAATACAATTAAAATCACACCAACTATGATTATTGCACCACCTATAAATAATTCTGGAGTTGGTTTTTCTCCTAAAAGAAAAATAGCAGCTAATAAACCTGTTGGCGGTATCCCCATAGTTACAATCGGCAGTACTTTATAAAGTGGGTTGTTTTTCAAAACATAATAGAAACAACCATAAGTAATTGGTTGCATGAAGAAACCTATATAAATTGCAATAATCCAATGATCAAATTTTGCATTTGTTAAATAATTAATTGTGTTTCCATCAATTATTGAAGATAATATCACTAATATTGGTCCAGAGAATAAGGCTAACCAAGCAACTAACGCTAAAGGATTTATTTCTTTACTTAATGGTTTAACCATAACTTGTCCAAGAGCCCATACAGCTGAACCTAAAATCGTAAGTCCAATTCCAATAAATTTTCCATCCAAGTTAGGAGATCCGGTTAAAATATAAACACCAACAAAAGCGATAGCTATACCAATCAAAGCTCTAATAGTTGGTTTTTCTTTAAGCATGAAGTAAGCAAAAATAACTCCAAATGGAACTTCTGTTTGAACCAAAAGAACTGCTGCAGATGCATCAATTAAATCTAAACCAGAATATGTAATGCTATATTGTAAAGTATTAGCCACTAATGATGCAGCAAAAATTCTTTTTAAATATCCTTTTGGAATTGGAAACCACCAAATTAATAATGATGCAGCAAACATAAATCTTATACCCATCAAAAGAATAGGAGGAAAAGATTCAAATGCTGGTTTAGCTATTACAAAACCAAAGCCTAAAAAAATAGGCACCAAGGATGCTACGAAAGTATCTTTTATATTCATACCTAATTTTTATATTAATGATTATTAAAGAACTTCTGATATATTCACTTTTTAAAATATGAATTCAACAAAAATAGATCCTAAATATATTACCAAATCAAATCCAAGAATTGGACTTATTGCGCTTGCAAGCGATTTTATGATTGAAAGAGATTTTATAAACGTAATTAAAGACAGAGAAGTTGATTTCTTTGTAAATCGTATTGAATGCTATAACCCACTAACAAAAGAAAATTTGATCAAAATGTCAAACAAAGTAACTGAGGTAACAAAAGATATATTACCTGATCAGGATATCGATTGTGTTGTTTATGGCTGCACATCTGGAACAATAGCTGCGGGCTACGAATCTATTGAAAAAAAAATAAAAGCCGCAAAACCTATGGCAGAAGTGACAACTCCAAGTACCGCTGCAATCAAAGCTTTAAAGAAATTAAATATAAATAAAATAAGTCTATTCACACCTTATAGCAAAAAACTTAACGATGAGGTTCTAGAGTATTTTAAATACGAAGGATTTGAAGTTACTTCAAACTCTTACTTCGATATAGAAGCTGATTACGATATTGGAAAAGTTGATCAGAATTATTTATATAATGTTCTATCTGAGATAGATTTAAATGGGGCAGAGGCACTCTTTGTTTCTTGTACCGCTTTACCAGTATTACCAATAATTGATAAATTAGAGAAAAAATTAAATATTACAGTTTTATCTAGCAATCAGGCATTGATTTGGGATACGCTTGTTAAAATAAATAAAAATAATTCAGTTGAAGGATTTGGTAAATTATTTAAAGAAAATTAATGTTGTTCACAAAAGAAGAATATAAGCAAAGATTAACAAAAGTTAAAAAAATGATGCAAGAAAAAGGCATCGATCTTTTAATCTCACATGACACTAACAACATGAATTATCTAACAGGGTATGATGCTTGGTCTTTTTATTATGCTCAATGCGCAATTGTTCATATAGATGCAGACGAGCCCCTATGTTTTGTAAGAGCTCAAGATGCAGGTGGCGCATATATTAAAACTTATTTAAAGGATGAGAATATTTTAGTTTATGACGAAAATTACATTCATACATGGCCAAAACATCCTTATGATAATTTGGTAGAGATTATAAAAGAAAGAAAATGGGACAAGTTATGCATTGGATTAGAAATGGATGCACATTACTTCACTGCATTTTGTTATGAAAAAATAAAGCAGGGATTACCCAATGCAAAAATTAAAGACAGCGATCGTCTAGTTAATTGGGCAAGGTTAGTAAAATCAGATACTGAAATAGGTTTCATGAAATCTGCTGCAAAAATTTCTGAAAAAGGAATGAAAACTGCAATGGAGGTTATTAAACCAGGAGTAAGACAGTGCGATGCAGTTGGCGAAATTCAAAAAACTTTATTCTACGGAACAGAGGAATTTGGAGGAGAATATTCTAGTATTGCAACATTACTTCCAACAGGGAAAGGTACTTCAGCTTCGCATTTAACAGCAACACAAGATAAATTTGTAGAAGGAGAGGCTACAATTATTGAATTATCTGGAGTTTATAAGAGATATCATGCTCCAATGGCGAGAACAGTTTTGCTTGGAAAACCTAATCAATTAAAGATTGATACAATGAACAAAACAATTGAAGCTTTAAATGCTGGCATAAGTCAAATTAAACCTGGGAATACAGCAGATGATGTTGCTCAAGCTTTTTGGAAAATATTAGATAAATACGGAATAGAAAAAAAATCTAGAACAGGTTATTCGATTGGAATTGGTTATCCTCCTGATTGGGGTGAGCATACTCTTAATATTTATAAGGGAGATATGACAGTTCTAGAACCTAATGTTTGTTTCCACATGATAGCGGTAATGCAGTTTGGAGATTGGGGCGTTGAAGCATCTGAGGCTATAAGAGTTACAGAGAATGGATCAGAATTGTTTTGTAATTTTCCAAAAGAGCTTCATATTAAGAGTTAATTAGCTATTGAAATCTATTTATACAAATGTTTTATATTCACCTTTATGTCTAAAAATCCAGAATTTGTAAAATTCGATAAAGTAGATAAAAGTTATGACGGTAAAGTCCTTGTCGTCAAAGATCTTCAATTAGACATTGCAGAAGGTGAGTTCATTACAATGCTTGGTCCATCTGGTTCAGGCAAGACAACTTGTTTAATGATGTTGGCTGGTTTTGAAACGCCAACTCACGGTGAAATATTATTAGATGGAAATATAATTTCGAATATTCCTCCACATAAAAGAGGGATCGGAATGGTTTTCCAAAACTATGCATTGTTTCCACATATGACAGTTTATGAAAACTTAGCTTTTCCATTAAGAGTAAGAAAAGTTGAAAAAGATGAAATAGATAAAAAAGTTGATAAAGCATTATCGATGGTTTCATTAAGCGGTTTCGAAACAAGAATGCCAGCTCAACTTTCAGGTGGTCAACAACAAAGGGTAGCAGTTGCTAGAGCTTTGGTATTTGACCCTGCAGTTGTTTTAATGGACGAACCTCTTGGAGCACTAGACAAAAATTTAAGGGAAAGCATGCAATATGAAATTAAACATATTCATGAAAGTATTGGTGTAACAGTTGTATATGTAACTCATGATCAAAGTGAGGCATTAACTATGTCAAACCGAATTGCAGTATTTAATGATGGAAAGGTTCAACAACTTTCAAATCCAGCTGAACTTTATGAGAAGCCAGTAAATTCTTTTGTTGCTGAGTTCATTGGTGAAAATAATACTTTTAATGGAGAGGTGGTTGATATCGCTAAAGATAAATGCAAAGTTAAATTAGCAAATTCAGAAATATTAGCTAATCCAATTTCTGTTAAGTCTAAAGGTGAGAAAACAACAGTCTCATTAAGACCTGAAAGAGCATTAATAAATCCAACTGATAAGATGGATAATATGTTTACTGGTAAGATTGAGGAAGTAATCTATCATGGTGATCATACAAGAGTTAGATTGAATCTTTTAGGAAGTTCTGAGTTTATTCTTAAAGTTCCTAACAGTACATCCAATTTAGAATTAAAAGTTAGTCAAGATATAAATATTGGGTGGAATAGTGTTGACGCCAGAGCATTAGACCCTAAATAATTTCAATTAAAAATATGTATATCTAATATACATTTTAAAGACAAAATCAGCTGTTGACTTAATCATCCCTATTTGTTGTAATTTTACTTATATAAATTAATTTATATCAACGTTTAAACGGAGGAATAATGAGAAAAATAAGTAAATTATTACTAGCTCTTTCTTTTGTTGTATCTCTAACTTCTTCAGCCTTTGCTGTTACAGTAGCATCATGGGGTGGAGCTTATACTGAGTCACAAAAGCTTGGGTATGGTGATCCTACTGCTAAAGCACTTGGAATAGAAATCAACTGGGTTGACTATTCTGGTGGTTTATCAGAAATCAAAGCACAAAAAGAAGCGGGTGCTATAACTTGGGATATCATAGACTTATTTGCATTCGATACTATTAACGGATGTGATGAAGGTTTATTTGTTAAATTTGATTTTGACAAAGACTTCCCAGCTGCACCAGATGGAACTCCTGCGAGTGAAGACTTCTTCACAGGAATGCCAAGTGAATGTGCTGTAGGTAACATTTTATATTCTTGGAACTATGCTTTTGATACAAGAGCATTTGGTGGTAAAGAGCCTAAAACAATTAAGGATTTCTTTAACACTAAAAAATTTCCTGGAAAAAGAGCAATCTATAAAAGTGCTTTAACAAACTTAGAAATCGCTTTAGCAGCTGATGGTGTTAAGTTGGGTGATGGCGGAACTAGAGTTTACAGAAAACTTTTAGAAGATGGTGGAATCGATAGAGCGATGAATAAAATCAAAGCTTTATGTACAGATCCAAATGGTGGATGTGTATTCTGGTCTGCAGGTGCTCAACCACCTGAATTATTAGTTGCTGGTGAAGTTGTAATGGCAACTGGTTGGAACGGAAGATTCTTTAACGCTGAAGTTGGAGAGAACGCTCCAATTAAACAAGTATGGGATGGTCAAGGTCTTGACTACGAATATTTCGCACTTGTTAAAGGTGGACCAGATGAAGCAAATGCTAAAAAAGCTTTAGCTATGATGACTAACACTGAAATGTTAGCTGGTAGTGCGAAGTACATTGCATATGCTCCATGGAGAAAATCATCTCTTGATGTAATTACTGCTGGTGAGCCTTGGTACAAAGATGGTAAAACTAACATGATGCCACAAATGCCAACTGCTCCTGCAAACACTAAGAACTATTTCTTAGTAGACCCATTCTTCTGGGCTGATAACAATACTGAGATCAGTGAGAAGTGGGAAGCAATGAAAGCAGGTCTATAATTTCAGTTTTAAACACTGAATTTATATAATATATTTAGGGCGGTTATTTTTAACCGCCCTATTTTTTTATGAGCTCTGAAACAAAACAAATTTTAACAACTGACGGAATACCTTTAGAGGTCAGTTTAAAAAAAGCTGAAAAGAAGAATAAAATAAAGGCATTTCTTCTTGTAGCTCCATTATTATTATTTCTTGTAATTACTTATATCTTTCCAATTGGAGATATGTTTATGAGGAGTGTTGATGACAGAATGGTCACCAATATGCTTCCAAAAACATTTAAAGCGATGGAGAAATGGGAAAATTTAGACGAGTTACCTCCAGAAGAAGTATATCGGGGGTTTTATGAGGATTACAAACTACTTGCTGAAAATCAGCAGCATGGAAAATTAGGACAAAGATTAAATAAAGAAAAAAATGGTTTTAATACGATTACCAAAAAACTTTTTAGACAAATCAAAAGAAAAAAAATTGATGAAAGTGCTAGTTTAAAAGAGCAAATCAATAAACTTCATAAAAGATGGAGAGATGTGGAATATTGGCAAGCAATTAAAAGAACTGCACCTCCCTATACAGCTTCAAAATATCTAAAGGGAATGGACATGTATTTTGCTGCAGATGGGAGCATAGCCCAAGTAGATGAAGATAGAAGAATACACAGAATTCTATGGCTTAGAACATTAGAAATTGCATTTTTTGTAACACTTTTTT
This sequence comes from uncultured Pelagibacteraceae bacterium, assembly GCA_902594405.1. GTDB lineage: Bacteria > Pseudomonadota > Alphaproteobacteria > Pelagibacterales > Pelagibacteraceae > Pelagibacter. Next base: position 166,173 of record CACJMB010000002.1, read on the forward strand.
GCTTCTTTATGGGATACCCAATAGCTCATTTATTAGCAACACTACCAATGAAATACAGCAACTTATTAATGATTTGTGTGCTGCTTCCTTTCTGGACATCTTTACTTGTAAGGACAGCTAGTTGGATGATTTTGTTGCAACAGCAAGGAATAGTGAATGACTTCTTTGTAATGATTGGTTTAGTCGCGGACGATAACAGGCCTGAGATGATGTACAATAAGGTTGGGACATATGTTGCAATGACACAGATCTTATTGCCATTTATGGTTCTTCCACTTTATAGTGTTATGAAGACTATCTCACCAAGCTTAATGAGAGCTGGAAAATCATTAGGTGGAACACCTTTTGTTGCATTTTGGAAAGTTTACTTCCCTTTAACAATACCAGGTATTGGTGCCGGATGTTTATTAGTTTTCATTTTAGCGATTGGGTATTATATAACCCCAGCTTTAGTTGGAGGTGCCTCAGGAACATTAATAAGTAATCAAATTGCGTTTCATATGAAGACCACTCTTGATTGGAGTTTCGCATCAGCTATGGGATTAATGTTGTTGACTGGAGTTTTAGTTATTTATTGGATTTATAATAAATTAGTTGGAGTTGATAATATTAAATTAGGATAATATGGCATTACCAAGTTACACAGAAACAAGATACAGAATTTGGCACTATATTTATATTGCTATTTGTACTTTTGTATTTTTCTTTCTAATTGCACCTTTGTTTGTAATTTTTCCATTATCATTTAATGCGGAGGAATTTTTGGTTTTCTCTGAAGGAATGAAAAATCTTGATCCTGATGCATTCTCTTTGAGATGGTATAAAGATATGATTTATGGAACTAAAAATCCATGGGGACTAGCAGCAAAAAATAGCTTCATAATTGCAATCTTTGCAACAATCGGATCAATTATTTTAGGTACATTAGCTGCACTAGGACTCAGCAGTAGACATATGCCTTATAAAGGATTGATAATGGCGACCTTGATATCTCCAATGATTGTTCCATTAATTATATCAGGTGTTGCAATTTTCTTTTTCATGGCAAAAGCTGGTTTAGCAGCAACTCACACAGGAATAGTTTTGGCACATATTATATTAGGAACACCTTTTGTTGTCATTACTGTAACAGCTACACTTTCAGGTTTTGATCATAGCGTAACAAGAGCCGCAGCAAGTTTAGGTAGTAACCCAGTAAATACATTTATGAAAATAACTCTTCCATTGATATTACCCGGTGTAATTTCTGGGGGATTATTTGCTTTTGTAACATCTTTTGACGAAGTTGTTGTGGTATTATTCCTAGCAGGTTTAGAAAATACGACTATTCCAATACAAATGTGGACAGGTTTAAGAGAACAGTTGAGCCCGACAATTCTTGCAGTTGCCACATGTTTAATTCTTTTATCAACTTTAATTCTTGTAACTGCTGAATTATTAAGAAGAAGATCTGAGAGATTAAGAGGAATAAATAGATAATTTACCCAAATAATTTATTCATATATAGAAGTTATTATGGAAATTAAAAAAGTTGTAGTTATTGGTTCTGGTACAATGGGGAGCGGGATAGCTGCCCACTTATGTAATGCAGACGTACCAGTTACTCTTTTAGATTTAACAACTGAAATCAGCGAAAAAGCTAGAGAAAGAATTCATAAATCTAGACCTCCATTGCTAATAGATAAGAGCAAAATTAACAATATTAATGTTGGAAATATTGAAGAAAATTTTGACGTAGTAAAAGATGCAGATTGGGTGGTAGAGGCAGTAGTAGAAAGAATTGATATTAAACACAATATTTATGAAAAGATATTTAAGAACAGAAAAAAAGGTGCAATAGTTTCATCAAATACATCGTCAATTCCAATTAAAGTTCTATCAGAAAAACTAAATGACGAAGAAAAAAAAGATTTTTGCATCACTCACTTTTTTAATCCTGTCAGATACATGGGATTGTTAGAAATTGTTAAAAACGAAAATAACGACTTAAATAAAATTAATTCTTTAAAGAAATTTTGTGAAGTTGAGCTTGGTAAAGGAGCTATAATCTGTAATGATACCCCAGGGTTTTTAGGTAATAGAATTGGTGTTTATGCTATGCAGGTTGCCATGACGGAAGCATTCAAAATTAAACTTTCAATAGAAGAAGCAGATGCAGTTTTTGGTAGACCAATGGGTATACCTAAAACAGGAGTATTTGGATTGTATGATCTGATTGGAATTGATTTGATGGCTGATGTATTAAAAAGCTTTATAAAAGAACTTTCAGATAAAGATGAATTTCAAATTGTTGCAAAAGAAATTCCATTAGTAAAAAAATTAATTGAGACAGGCTACACCGGTCGTAAAGGAAAAGGTGGCTTTTATAGAATGAATAAAAGCGGAGATCAAAAAATTTTAGAAGCGATTAATTTAGAAACAGGAGAGTATTCAGCAACAAAAAAAATAGATTTAGGAATTGAGACTGTTGACATCAATAATTTAATTAATCGAAAAGATAAGTATGGTGAGTATGCTTGGATTGTAATTTCAAAAATAATTAAATATGCATCTTCACTGGTTCCAGGAATTACCGATAAGTTTAATGATATTGATGAAGCTATGAGACTTGGTTTTAATTGGGCAATGGGTCCTTTTGAAATGTTAAAATCTATAGGGGTAAAGAATTTCTTTGAAAGAATCGATAACTTTGAAAATAATAAATTTTTAGAAAATTTATCAAAAACAAAAGATGAAAATTTCTATGGAGAAAGACAAATTTATACAGACATTCAAACTTTAGGAAAAATAAGACCATTAGCAATTAAACTGGATAAAAATAATTCAGCTGAAATTCATCGATTTAAAGATTTTAATATTGTTGAATTTACAACAAAAGCTTGTGCATTAGATTATGACTCAATGGATGCACTGAAAAATGCAACTGACAAACCCTTAATAATAATTAATGAAAGTATGCAATTTTCAGCAGGTGTAAATTTAAGTTATACTATGAATTTTGCTGATAAAGGAGATTTTAAATCAATTGAAAAATTCATTAAGTATTTTCAAGATACATGCAAAACTTTAAAATACTCTAAGTACCCAGTTGTATCAGCTCCCTCTGGACTTACGCTTGGAGGAGGCTTTGAGGTTTTAGTTCAAAGTAATTTTGTTGCCTCACACACAAATTTAGTTATTGGATTAGTTGAAACTATTGTTGGATTAGTTCCAGCAGGTGGGGGATGTAAGGAAATGTTGTGGAGATGGTCACAAACAGAAGAAGCAAAATCAGACCCAGATTATGCACCACTAAAAGTTTTTGATATTATTGGTTATGCTAAAACAGCTACATCTCCAATCGAGGCTGAGCCATTAAAGTATTTAAGACCAGACGACAAAAAAATAATGAACAGAAACAGTCTTTTTGAGGAATCAAAAAATTTAATTGATCAAAATAATGATTTTGTTCCTCCAGAAGAGTGCAAATTCAAACTTTCTGGAAAGCCGTTGAGAGATAAAATGGTTAAGGTTTTAGAGAAATTATACAACGAAAAGGTAATTTTAGATCATGGTATGCATGTTGGAACTGAACTTGCAAACGTTTTAAGTGGTGGAGACACTACTATTGAAAAAGAATTGTCAGAGGATGATCTTTATAAATTAGAACTAGACTCTTTTATGAGATTGATAGAAACAAAACAAACTCAAGAAAGAATTAAACACACATTGTCGACTGGCAAACCTTTGGTTAATTAGAATTAAACATTCTCAGGGTTTTAATATAATCAGGTCTTAAAACATAAATTGCTTTATTACCTGTTTTAATTTTAGTTAATATATCTAAACCATAAACTACTTTACCAATTGGAGTATATTCACCTTGATAAATTGGAATTTCTTTTAATGTAATAAAGAATTCACTATCTTCTGTATCAAATTCTGTTGCTCTAGCAAAACCTACACTTCCCTCTGTAAATTTAAAATCATCGCTCAGTTCTGATTTTAACAATCCTAATCCAGACTTTCCGCTACCAATTTTGGAATAATCTAAATTATTTATATTTCCATACTCAATATCTCCAGCTTGTACAAAAGTATTTTCTGAAACTTTATAAAAAGCAGAACCATCATACATTTTTTGTTCAATTAAAATTTTAAATCTTTCTACCGCTTTTGGAGAAATATCTGGATAAAGTTCAATTATTACATTTCCACACTCAACATTCATTACTGCAATATTATTTGGTTCATTAAAATTAAGTTTACTTAAATTATTTTTTCCAACAAATAGACATTTATTTTTTAATAAAAAAAAAGATGTAAAAGCAAAAATTGAAAGACTAATTAAAAATATAAATAAAATTTTTTCTGATTTTGAGGCTTTAATAGTTTTAATCATAAAATATTTTTATCTATTTTAGCTAAGTTTAATTTTATAAAATTCACTTTGTTATTTAGGATTTTGTCACTATTAATTTTATCTTCAATTGTTTCTTTATCAGTCATTAAAAATGAAAAAATTTCAGCCATATCCTCAGATGGGATAGATTTAGAATATTCTGTTAAAAAACCATCAGTTTTTTCATATAGATCTAAATTTAATCTATCAGAACAAGTTGAACATTCAGCGTAATTAAATGATTTTAGATTAAAAGAGGAAAATCTATCCTCATCAAAATATTCAATGTGAGTATTTTGTATCATATGAAAAATTTCATGGTGCATCATTCTTTCAAAATATTTTCTATTAAAATTAATATCTAAAATTAATGTCCTGTTTTTATTATCAGGTATTCCCCCAGTATTAATTTCAGAGATGAATAAATTTTCACAAAATACAATATATTTTAATTTTATCTTATTAAGAAAATTAGAATTATATCGATTAAGATTTTTTTCAATTAAAGGAAATTTTGTATTTAAATTATTTATATCAACTTTGTCACAAGTAATGTTCTTATTTGCACCAATTTTAAAATTACCTTTAGCGCTTAAATAACGAATATTATTGTCGTTTTTTAATTTATAAATTTCTAAATTAGGAATTTTTATCAGATTATAAATTTCATCAGCATTTACATGCGAAATATGAAAAATAAGAATAAATAAAAATAAAATTTTCATTAAATTATTATAGACGAATTAGATTAGATAATATTATCTTAGATTATTAAAAAATGAAAAAAGAAAGAAACAAAAATCCAATTCAACCAGTTAGTGGAACTAAAGTTCCAAGATTTGCTGGCCCAAGCACTTTTGCAAGACTTCCCGAACTAAGAGATGTGGAAAGTTGTGACGTTGCAATTGTTGGAATTCCATTTGATGCTGGCACAAGTTATCGACCCGGAGCAAGATTTGGTCCACAAAGCATCAGGCAAGCATCTAGACATTTGAGAACTAATTATCATCCTAATTATGATGTTGAGCCTTTTAAAATCCAACAAGTAGCTGATGCTGGTGATATTGCTTGCAATCCATTTAGTATTGATGAAGCAATCAAACAAATAGAAGTAGGCGCAACAGATTTACTAAATAAGGTTGGAGGAATTATAAGTTTAGGTGGAGATCATACTATTGCAGTTCCACTGTTAAGAGCAATCAATAAAAAAAATAAGGGTCCTGTATCTTTAGTTCATTTTGATGCCCACTTAGATACTTGGGATACATATTTTGGTGCACCTTATACTCATGGAACTCCATTCAGAAGAGCAAGAGAAGAAGGTTTATTTTTAGATGATGCTTCTATGCATGTTGGAATTCGTGGACCACTTTATAGTAGAGATGATATTAAAAATGATGAAAGTTTTGGATTTAAAATAATTCATTGTGATGAGTTTCAAACAGAAGGAACCGATAAAATAGCAGAAAGAATTAGAAAAAGAGTGGGAGACAATCCTCTATACTTATCAATTGATATTGATGTTCTAGACCCTGCATTTGCTCCAGGTACTGGTACACCAGAAATTGCAGGGATGACTACAAGAGAAATGGTAAATGTTTTAAGAGGTTTGTCTGGATTAAATTTAGTTTCAGCAGACGTTGTTGAGGTTTCTCCAGCATATGATCATGCAGAAGTAACTTCTTTAGCAGCAGCAACTATTGTTTATGAATTAACTAATTTATTTGCAAAAACATAAAGAAAGGATAACGTCAAAACATGTTAGACAAAAAAAATTTTTACATTAATGGAGCGTGGGTTAAGCCAAACAGTTCTGAGGAAATTAAAGTAATTGATCCTGCCACAGAAGAAAATTGTGCAGTAATTACTTTAGGGAACAAAGCTGATGTTGATATTGCTGTTAATGCAGCTAAAGATGCCTACGAGTCTTGGGCCTTTTCTTCCAAAGAAGAAAGAATTGCACTATTAGAAAAACTTTATGAAAATTATAAGAAAAGATGGGCAGATATTGCAGAAGCTATAACTCTTGAGATGGGTGCTCCAAAAGATTTTGCAACAAAATTACAAGCAGGCACAGGAGCAAGTCATATTAAATCATTTATTAGATACTTAAAAAATTTTGCATTTGAAAAAACATTAGGTGAGCATGCTCCTAATCAAAGATTAATTTATGAACCAAAAGGTGTTTGTGCATTAATAACACCTTGGAATTGGCCGATGAACCAAGTTTGTTTAAAAGTAATGCCAGCAATAGCTGCAGGTTGTACAATGGTTTTAAAGCCATCAGAATTAGCACCACTATCTTCAATGATACTTGCTGAAATTATTGATGATGTAAAATTTCCAAAAGGTGTGTTCAATTTAGTTAATGGTGATGGAGCAACAACAGGTGATGCTCTTACAAGTCATCCAGATATTAATATGATTTCTTTTACGGGATCAACAAGAGCAGGAGCTTTGATTTCACAAAATGCTGCTAAAGATTTTAAAAGAGTAAGCTTAGAATTAGGTGGTAAAGGAGCAAATATAATTTTTAAAGATGCTGATCCAGAGGCTATTGAAAGAGGTGCTTTAAGATGTTTTAGAAATTCTGGACAATCTTGTAATGCGCCAACAAGAATGTTAGTTGAAAAATCAATGTATGAAGAGGCTATTGAGAGATTAAAAAAATATACTGAAAGTTTTGAGGTTGGTGACCCTAAAAAAGAGGGAGAACATATAGGTCCAGTTATTTCAGAAACTCAATACAATAAAATACAAACTTTAATTCAAAAAGGAATAGATGAAGGTGCAAAATTAGTTGCTGGAGGAACAGGTAAACCTGATGGATTAGACAAAGGTTACTTTGTTAAACCAACTGTTTTTGCGGACGTAAATAATAATATGGAAGTTGCAAGAACAGAAATTTTTGGACCCGTTTTATCTGTTATCCCATTTGAAACAGAAGAAGAGGCAATAACAATTGCAAATGATACTGCTTATGGATTAACAAATTATATCCAAACTCAAGATTCCGAAAAAGTACAAAGAGTTGCGAGAAAATTAAGATCTGGAATGGTTGATGTAAATGGAGCAGGTATTGCAGTTGATGCACCTTTCGGTGGTTTTAAACATTCTGGAATAGGTCGAGAAGCAGGTGAACACGGTTTAGAAGAGTTTTTAGAAGTAAAAGCCGTAGGTGGTTGGAGTTAATTTACCGATTTATCTTTTACACCTTCTAAAAATTTAAGACATTTTTTCATTTCATTTAATTCTATGAACTCGTCAATTTTGTGAGCTTGTTCTATGGAACCAGGTCCACAAACAACTGTACTGATTCCTAATTCTTGAAATAAACCAGCTTCTGTTCCAAAAGAAACTACTTCTCTAGAATTATCACCAGTTATATTTGATACAAATTCACATGCTTCAGACTCATCCAATCTGTTAAAACCAACAACTTCACCTATCACTTCTTTTTTAATATAAGAATCTGGAAATACTTTTTTCATTTCTGGTAAGAGTACATCGTTTGCATATTTATCAATTTCATTCGTAACAAATTCCCCATCTTCTTTAACAACTGGTCTTGTTTCCCATTCAACACTACATTTATCTGCAATGACATTATGGGCAATACCACCCTTAATTCCCCCAATTGATAAAGTTGAATGTGGAGGATCAAAAATACTATCTTTTTGAACTCTTTTTTTTAATTCTTCTCTAATTTCTAAAAGTTTTCCAACATATCTAGTAGCATATTCAGCTGCATTTACTCCTAAATGTGGTTTAGAACTATGTCCTGCAAGTCCTCCAAAGTGAACTGTGTATTCATTCATACCTTTGTGGGCATCAATAATTTTCATTTTAGTTGGTTCACCAATTATACAAATTCCATTTTTGATATCTCTTTTTTTCAATTCCTCTATTAATAAAGGAGCTCCAATACATGCAGTCTCTTCATCAAATGTGTAACAGAAATGTAAGTCTCTATCTAAATTACTTTCTTTGAAGATAGGTGCATAAGCAAGTGTACATGCAATAAATCCTTTCATATCACATGAGCCTCTTCCATATAATTTATCATTTTTAATAGTTGCAACGAATGGATCACTGCTCCAACCTTTAGACACTGGGACCACATCAGTGTGTCCAGATAATATGATAGGTTTTTTTGTGCTTTGATTTTTTGCTTTTAAAGTTCCAAAAAGATTAACTCTTTTTTTATCATCATCATAAACTTTGAAAGTATCTATACCGATGTTCTTTAAAATTTTTTCACAATAATCAATTAAATTACTGTTATCTTGACCTGAGATGGTTTTAAATGCGATTAAGTCAGTTAAAATCTTGATTGATTTTTCATATAAATTGTTATCTATACTCATAAACTTAAAACACTATATTATATTATGATTAAAGAGCAAATTACCTATAATGATTTTGATAAAGTAGATATTAGAATTGGTACTGTAATTTCTGTTAAAAAAAATGAAAAAGCGAGAAAGCCATCTTTAGTGGTTGAAGTTGATTTTGGAAGCAATATTGGCATTAAACAATCTTCAGCTCAAATTACTCATTATTATAATGAGGAGAATTTAAAAGGAAAACAAGTTATTGCTGTTTGTAATTTTCCTGAAAAAAATATTGCTGGAATAGTTTCTCAAGTATTGGTTTTAGGAGCAATTGATGCCGATGGTAAGGTTATACTTGTTCATCCCTCTCAAAAAGCAGAAAATGGATTACCGATCGCTTAGTAATGCATCCTGAAATTCTCTCTATAACTTTATTTGGAATAGTTGCTGCATTTACTCCTGGACCAAATAATTTCGTTGCTTTCTATTCTGGTTTCAACTTTGGTATTCTAAGAACACTACCTCATATAATTGGTGTAACTTTAGGATTTCCTTTTTTGTTATTATGTTTAGCTTTAGGGTTGATAAATATTTTTAAGCTTTATCCTTTAATTCAAGAAGTATTGAAATATTTAGGAACTCTATTTTTAATTTATTTAGCATACAAAATTTCTTTTTCAGGACCTTCTGATCAGGAAAATAAAAAAACAAATCCAATTAAGTTTCATGAAACTTTTGTTTTTCAATTTTTAAATCCTAAAGGCGTTATCGCATCAATTATTCTTGTTTCAACTTACATTAATCCAGGAGAGACCTTTGTAAGTTATACTACTCAAATTATCATTATGGCTTTAATTGTTTCAGTGACTAGTATAACTCTGTGGACTTTTTTAGGTAAATTTTTCAGGAAATTTGCGACAAATCAGAAATTTATTAATTACTTTAATTATGCTATGTCACTGCTTCTTTTAACAAGCATAATAACTTTTTATTTATAATATGACCCCAGGAAACAAAAATTCTTATAATTCACTTAAAAAAATCACAGTTAACGACAATGAGTATAATTATTACTCATTAAATGAAGCAGAAAAAAATGGACTTGAAGGAATAAATAAACTTCCAAAGTCTCTTAAAGTTTTACTAGAAAATTTATTAAGATACGAAGACGATTTAAGTGTAACGAAATCTCAAATAGAAGCGATTAAAAACTGGCTAAAGACAAAAAAATCTAAAACTGAAATTGCATATAGACCAGCAAGAGTTTTGCTTCAAGATTATACAGGAATACCTGCGGTTGCAGATTTAGCTGCAATGAGAGAAGCAGTCAAAGAAAAAAATAAAGATCCAAATTCAATCAATCCACTGTCTGCAGTTGATCTTGTAATTGATCACTCTGTGCAAGTCGACCAATCTGCAAAAGCAGATTCTTTTGAAAAAAATGTCGATATAGAATTTGAAAGAAATAGAGAGAGATATTCTTTTTTGAAATGGGGACAACAGGCATTTGATAATTTTAGAATAGTTCCACCAGGAACAGGAATTTGTCACCAAGTAAATCTAGAATATTTGTCAAAAGTTGTTTGGTCAGAAGAATTTAAAGGGGAAAAATATCTTTTTCCAGATACTTTAGTTGGAACAGACAGCCATACAACAATGGTAAATGGCTTATCTGTTTTAGGATGGGGTGTTGGAGGAATTGAAGCTGAAGCAGGAATGTTAGGTCAACCAATTTCTATGTTAATACCAGAAGTCATTGGTTTTGAATTAAAAAACAAATTGCCAGAAGGAACCACTGCAACAGATTTAGTTTTAACTGTTGTTAAAATGTTAAGAGATAAAGGTGTGGTTGGTAAGTTTGTTGAGTTTTATGGAGAGGGTTTAAAAAATTTAACTCTTGCAGATAGAGCTACAATTGCAAACATGGCACCAGAATATGGTGCTACTTGTGGCTTTTTTCCTATTGATGAAGAAACATTAAAGTATTTAAAATTTTCTGGAAGAGATCAACAAACTGTTGATGTCGTAGAAAATTATGCCAAGGAACAAGGTTTATGGGCAAGTAACGAAATAGAATTTACTGACATTATATCTTTAGATATGTCTACAGTTGTACCAACTATTTCAGGACCTAAAAGACCTCAAGACAAAGTTCTTTTAACAGATGCACCTGGTTCGTTTAAAAAAGTATTGCAGGAAGCTACAAATAAAAATGAAAAATCAATTTCAAAAGTAACAAATACAGATTATGAAATTAAAGATGGTTCAATATTAATTGCAGCAATAACATCTTGTACGAACACTTCTAATCCAAATGTTCTAATTGGAGCTGGACTATTAGCTAAAAAAGCTATTGAAAAAGGTTTACAGGTTAAACCCTGGGTAAAAACTTCTTTAGCACCTGGATCTCAAGTAGTTACAGATTATTTGGCAAAAGCTGGATTAAACACTTATTTAGATCAGCTTGGCTTTAATTTAGTTGGATATGGCTGTACAACTTGCATTGGAAATTCAGGACCACTTCCAGAAAATATTGTAGAAGCGATCCAAAAAGAAAATATTTATGCTGTTTCAGTTTTATCTGGAAATAGAAATTTTGAGGGAAGAATTTCTCCACATATAAAAGCTAACTATTTGGCTTCACCCCCACTTGTTGTTGCATATGCAATAGCTGGGCATATGGAAGTTGATTTGTACAAAGATTCATTAGGAAAAGATAAAGATGGAAAAGATGTATTTTTAAAAGATATTTGGCCTTCAAATAAAGAGATAGAAGAAACTTTAAAAGATTCACTTAATGCTGAGATGTTTATACAAAGATACTCAAATGTTTCTGAGGGCCCAACTCAATGGCAAAAAATTAAAACTGATAAAAGCGGTATCTATAATTGGGATGAGGGATCAACATATGTAAAAAAACCTCCATTTTTTGACTCGTTGCCAGATAAACCAGAAGGATTCAAAGAAATTAAGGATGCAAGACCATTATTAATTTTAGGTGATATGGTTACCACTGACCATATATCCCCAGCTGGCAGTATTCAAAAAGATAGTCCAACTGGTGAATATTTCATGGAACACCAAATTTTACCTAAAGATTATAACTCATATGGTTCAAGAAGAGGTAACCATGAAGTTATGATGCGAGGAACTTTTGCAAATATAAGAATTAGAAATGAAATGGCTCCCGGTACAGAAGGTGGTTTTACAAAGTTATATCCAGAAGAAAAAGTTCTTCCCGTCTATGATGCGGTAGTTGAATATAAAAAAAGAGGAACAGATTTAGTTGTAATTGGTGGAAAAGAGTATGGAACTGGATCTTCTAGAGATTGGGCAGCTAAAGGAACAAAATTACTTGGAATAAAAGCAGTAATTGCAGAGAGTTTTGAAAGAATTCACCGATCTAATTTAATTGGAATGGGTATATTGCCATTACAATTTATCGACTATGTAAATAGAAAAAATTTAAAATTAATTGGCTCTGAATTAATTAGCATTTTAAATATAGAAAAAGGTGTAAATCCCTCAGATGAAGTGACAGTCGAAATTAAATATGCTTCTGGCGAAATAAAGAAAATTAAAACTTTATGCAGAATTGATACAAAAAATGAATTAGAGTATTATAAAAACGGAGGTATTCTGCAGTACGTTTTAAGGAATATGATTTAGTTATGGACGAAGATTTATCAATTATAAATACCAATACAAGAAATGAAAAAATTAAGAATTTTTTTGTAAATAATAAAAATAAAATAATTTCAGGTATAATTATCTTAATAATTATTATAGTTGGTGTTTTTAGTTACGATAAATATTTAATTAATAAAAAAAAAGATATCTCAGATAGTTATAATTCAATAATCATTGATTATTCAGAAAAAACAAAAGAAAAAACAGCTAGTAGCCTGATTGAAATTATAAACAAGAAAGACCCAACTTATTCACCTTTATCCCTTTATTTCATCATTGATAATAATCTTGTAAGTGATCAGTCCAGAATTAATTCATTATTTGATATATTGATAAACGACACTTCGTTAGACAGTGAGATTAACAACTTAATTATATACAAGAAGGCACTCTACAATGCAGATAACGCTCAGGAGGGTGATCTTCTAAATATGTTAAATCCATTGATTAATTCAAAAAGTGTCTGGAAATCACATTCTTTATATTTAATGGCAGAATACTTTTATGCAAATAATCAAAAACAGAAAGCTAAAGAATTTTTCAACCAAATAATAGCATTAGAAAATTCAAATCCAGATATAAGGCTTCAAGCAGAGAAAAGATTGAACAGAGACTTGAGTGAATAAATTAATTTTTACTTTCATTGTATTATTTTTTCTTAATAACTGTTCATTTAATGAAAATTCCAGAATTTGGAAAGATAAAGAAAATAAATTAGAAACAGATAAAAAAATAACAAAAGTTTTTGCAGAAGAAAATATAAGTGTTTCAGAATTTAATAGAGACTTAAAATTGGATTTATCATCAATAAAAAAAAATAATAAAAAAAATGAAAATCAAAATAATCTTGGTTTGCAAAATTACAAAGGTGAATTAACAAAGATTAGTAACTTTAAATTTTCAAAGTTAGAGGAAATTAATCAATTAGATTTCAAACCAATTTTTTTAAAAAATGGTATAATATTTTTCGATAAAAAGGGCACAATTATCAGGTATGACAATAATCAGAAAGTTATTTGGAAAAAAAATCATTATTCAAAATCTGAAAAAAAATTAAAACCAAAACTTGATTTTTTATTAGATGGTCAAAATCTTTTAGTAACTGATAGTATAGCAAAATATTATTCTGTTAATATTAGTACTGGAGAATTAAATTGGTCCAAAAATAATGATTATCCGTTTAATTCAAATATTAAAAAGCATAAAGATAAAATATTTGTTATCGATTATAAAAATACATTGAGATGTTTTAAAATTAAAGATGGTTCTGAATGTTGGAATTTGCAAACAGAGGACTCATTTACAATTTCAAATATTAAATATTCTTTAATTATTTTAAACGATAATGTTATTTTCAATAATTCTATAGGAGATATTACAGCTGCAGATATTGAAACAGGTTTAATTACATGGCAACTACCTACACAAAGTAGCTCAATAATAAATAAAACTTATAACTTTAAGACTTCTAAACTAGTATCAGATGGGAATTCTGGATTTTTTTCAAATAATAAAAATCAGTTTTATTCAATTGATTTAAAAACAGGAACCATCAACTGGGTAAATGAAGTTAATTCTAATGTAAAACCTATTTTGATTGGAAATCTAATTTTTACAATCTCTAATGAAGGTTATTTATATTTAATTGACAAAAATAAAGGCAATATAGTTCGAATTACAGATCTATTTCTAAATTACAAATATAAAAAAAGAAAAAATATTTATCCAATTGGTTTTGTAATTGGAGACAAAAACGTATTTTTAACTAACTCAGATGGCAAGATGATCGTAGCTGGGATTGAGGATGGAAAAATAATAAAAATTGAAAAAGTTTCTAATGGATTAGTCTCTGGACCGTTTATATTTAATAACAATTTATATGTAGTAAGAAATGGTTCAATTGCACAATATAACTAAACATGTTCTTAAAATTTTTAGAAAAAATTGGCAGAAAAAAAGTTGTATTAGATAGAGGACCTTCACATCCAAATTTTAAAGAGGCAAAGCCTTGGATGAACCGTTACTATGTTTTGATGAGGTATCGACCTAAATGGTTTCCATTCAATATATTAATTCATGAGATGCTAGCAGATGACCATGGAGAAGGAGTTCATAATCACACATTTCCTTATATCACTATAATTTTAAGAGGCGGTTATTGGGAAACATTAAGTACTGGCAAGTTTTGGCGTCCACCAGGGTATATTGGTTTTAGATCAGCAAATAATTTGCATCGAGTAGATTTGGAACCAGGAACCAAACCATTAACTTTATTTATCTCAGGTCCATTTGGGCTAAGGAAAGGACCAAGATCAGAGTATGGTATTGACTTTAAAACTAAAAAAAATTGATGCCAAAAAAATTTGAAAAAGAATTCATATCTTATTGTGAAAATCAAAATTTAGAAGTTAATCCTAATCAAATCAAAGTTATTAAAAAATTAGAAGATTACCATAATAGTATTTACAAATCATTTTTTTCAAAATTATTTTCCAAACAAAAAACTAAAAAAGGATTTTATTTATATGGTGGTGTAGGGGTTGGTAAAACAATGATTTTAAACTTCTTTTATGATCATCTTGAAGAAAAAAAATTAAAAAAGCATTTTAATGAATTTATGTTAGGCTTTCATGATTTTGCCCATGAGCAAAAAGAAAAAAATGAAGAAAATGTAATCAATCAATTTGTTAAAAATTTAAAATCAAAAGCTTCATTAGTTTATTTCGATGAGTTCCAAGTAACAAACATTGTTGATGCAATGATTTTAGGAAAACTATTTGAACAAATATTTAAAGAAGATATTAAAATTATTCTTACTTCAAACACTAAAATTTCAGAACTTTATAAAGAAGGTCTTCAACGTGAACAATTTATACCTTTTATAAAAATAATGGAAGATCAATCCATCGAGTATGAATTAAAAATTGAGGATGATTATAGAAAATCTAATGACAATCAAAAACAAAGATATTTTTTTCCACTTAATCAAGAAACCAATTTTAAGATTAATAAATTTTTTAGAACCATAACAAAGGATAAAAAACAATCTTCAATAACAATTAATGTTAAAGGAAGAGAATTTAAAATAGAAAACTTTTATGAGGGAATTGTTAGATGTGACTTTAATCAACTTTGTGATCAAAATTTAGGAGCGGAAGATTATTTAGAAATAGTTAAAAACTGTAAATTTATGGTAATAGATCAAATACCTCGATTTAATGATGTGAATTCAAATCAACAACAACGTTTTATCACTTTGTTAGATGTAATTTATGATAAAAATATTTCATTAGCAGTTACAGCTGATATAAATTTAGATCAATTTACCTCTTCAAGATTGTTAGAAAAACCATTTAAACGAACCATTAGTCGTTTGTATGAGCTTACATCGAAGGAGTATAATTAATGAAACAAGAATTTTATAATCTTCAAATTAAGACTAATGGTCAAAAGTTATATGAGTTTACTAATGATACAATTAATTGGATTGGTCAAAATAACTTTAAAAATGGTATTCTTAATTTAAGTATTCAGCACACAAGTGCCTCTTTAATTGTTCAAGAAAATGCAGATCCAGATGTACAAACAGACTTAATAAATTATTTTGATAAATTAGCTCCTATGGATAACAAACTATATGTTCATACTACGGAGGGAAAAGATGATATGCCTGCACATATTAAATCCGCATTAACAAATAATCAAATTTCTCTAAGTGTGAAAGATAGTGAATTGTTGCTTGGAACTTGGCAGGGCATATATTTATTTGAACACAGATTAGAGGTTCAAAAAAGAACTATAATTCATCATTTTATTGGGGAATAAAAATTAAATTTATTTTTTCTTCAAAGATTGAAACGCTTCAAGAGCTGCAGCTCTAGCTTTTTCATGAACAACAATAGGGCCCGGGTAATCTTTGCCAATAATTGTTTTTATAGCTTCTTGATACTTTAATTCCATTTCCCATGGTTTATGAATAAATTTATTTGGAACATTTTTAAGTTCAGGAACCCATTTTTTTACATAATTGCCTTCTTTATCAAATTTTTCACCCTGAAGTATTGGATTGAATATTCTAAAATAAGGAGCTGCATCTGCCCCACAGCCAGCAACCCATTGCCATTGAGCAACATTATTTGCTTTGTTAAAATCTAGTAGACAATTTCTAAAATACTTCTCACCTTCAGTCCAATTAATTCTCAAATGTTTGACTAAAAATGAACCAACAACCATTCTTATTCTATTATGCATCCATCCGGTCTCATATAGTTCTCTCATACCTGCATCGACAATAGGATAACCGGTCATTCCTTTTTTCCATGCTTTTAAGAATTTCTCGTTTTTTGCCCAAGGGAATTTATCAAATTCCTTTCTAAAATTTCCTTTTAAGAATTCTGGGAAATAATTAATTAAACTATGTGAAAACTCTCTCCAACCAAGCTCATTAATATATTTTCTATAACCAATTCCTTTTGATTTAATTTCAGAACATTTTTTCCAAATACTGCCTACATGAATTTGGCCATGTTTGATGTAAGGAGATAATTTAGAGGTTCCTTCGATAGAAGGTATATCTCGAGAAGTTCCATAATCTTTAATTTTGTTTTCAATTAAATTTTTAAGTATTTTTTTTGAATCATTTTCTGAAACTTTCCAATATTTATCAAATTTTTTATACCAATTTTTTTTTGGTAAAATATCATTTGGTTCAATACACTTTTTAAAATATGAAATCTTTTTCGTTTTCTTTTTAACAATATAATTTTTACTTGGAGGCTTATTTAAATAAACTTGCTCCGCATTTCTCCAAAAAGGGGTAAACACTTTAAAGGGAGTTCCATCATTTTTTGTTATCTCTTGAAATTCGTTTAAAATATTTCCTTTGAAATATTTATAATTAATTTCATTTTTAATAAATAAGTCACGTATTTTTTTTCCTCTAGCTATAACATCTGGCTCATAAATTTTATTCCAATAAACAGAAAGCTTATCCTTTTTATTAAATTTAGAAAAAATTTCTAATTCGTCACCTTTTACTATTTCAAGATTAATTTGATAATCTGATAAATCTTTTTTTAAAATTTCTAGAGATTTAAAAACCCACCATTTTTGAGCCTCTCTTTTGTCATCAAAATCCCTGTTGTTATAAATATATAATGCAATTACATTATCATGATTTTGAGTTGCAAAAGATAAAGCGGGATTATTTTCAACTCTAAAATCTTCTCTTATCCAAAAAATACCTGTGCTACTCATTGGTTTAATTTTGGTTAATCAATTTTTGATACATTTCTTGATCAGTATCTCCCTCACAGCCAAAAACCAAGACATTAGATTTTTCATTTAGATCTAATTTTTCTTTAATTGCTTGATCTTCACAACTTGTAATCAGACTGATTACTCCAGGCGCTGAATTTTCTCCTGCAATTATTTTATCATCACTAAAGCTTGAATTTCCAAGTAGTTTCATAGTTTTTGCAATATCATCATCTGGTAAACTAATGCAATGTTTAACTGAATTTTTGAGTATTTCCCATGGGACCAATGATACTTCACCGCACGACATGCCACCCATTAAACTTTCTCTTTTAATATCTATTTTTTCTATTTTACCAGTTTTAATGCTTTCCATCACACATGCTGCGCTATCAGGTTCAACAACTATAATCACTGGAATATGATTTAAATATCTTGTTATACCTGCAACCATCGCAGCAGCCATGCCGCCAACACCTGCCTGTAAAATGATGTGAGTTATTTTCTCCTCTTGGATTTGATCAGCTATTTCTTTCATCATGACTGTATAACCTGCCATCGTATACTTGGGTACAATTACATAATCTTTCCAAGCAACATCTTGAACTATTTGCCAATTATTTTCAGTAGACTGTTTTATGCATTCCATCAATGATTTTTCATAATTACCTTTTACTTTAACTACATCTGCTCCAAGATTAGACATAGCTTTGCCTCTCGCATCACTTACAAATTCACTAATAAATATTTTACATTTTAATCCCAATCTTCTTGCCCCCCAGGCAACTGATCTTCCATGATTACCAGCAGTAGCTGTTGCTACTACTATATCTTTATTTCCTTCGGTTACTTTTTCTACTGCATAAGCACCGCCTAAAGCTTTAAAAGATTTTAAATCAAATCTTTTATTTTCATCTTTATAAAAGATTTTGTTTAAATTTAATTCTTTTGAAAGTTTATTTAAAGAAAGCAGAGGAGTAGGAGAATAACCTTTCCACTTAGAAATACTCTTATAAGCATCATCAATTTCTTCTGTAGTTAAAGAATTAAGTATTTCTTTTTTATCAAATGAATAATTTTTATTATCAGTAAATTCTGTATATTTCCATTGATGACCGTTAGATAATATAGTCATGTACTAACAATCTAGAGTATTATCTTTTTCCCACTTTGTAACATCTTTTGTTTTATCAAAACTATTTTTTGACTTGAATTCATTCATTTCTGAACTTCTTAGTTTTATATAACTATTAATTACATCTTTGCCAAAAGCATCATTCATATCTTTATTATTTTTTAATAAATTTAATGATTGTGCAAGTTCATCAGGTAGTTTGGGTAAGTCTGGATATTTAGCGTGGTCTTCATACATATTACAATCCAAAGGTTTGCCTGGATTAACTTTATTTTTTAAACCATATAAACCAGCTGCTAAAACACTTGCTTGCAATAAGTAAGGATTAGCAGAACCATCCATTAATCTTAATTCAAATCTTCCAGGATCAGGAATTCTGATCATGTGTGTACGATTATTACCTGTATACGAAATACTACTCGGTGACCATGATGCTCCAGATTTTGTAGGTGGTGCATTTATTCTTCTGTAACTATTGATAGTTGGGTTAAAAAACGCAGATAAAGATGATGCATTTTTAATTACTCCACCTAAAAAATTATATGCCATTTTACTTAAACCAAGTTTATCTTTATTATCTAAGAATTTATTTTTACTACCCTGCCAAACTGATACGTGAGCATGACAGCCATTGCCGGTTAAATTTCCAAATGGTTTAGGCATAAATGTTGCTCTTAATCCGTGCTTTTCAGCAATTGTTTTTACCATAAACTTAAAAAAGGTATGTCTATCTGCAGTTTTTAGGCAATCTGAATAATCCCAATTCATTTCAAATTGACCGTTAGCATCCTCGTGATCGTTTTGATAAGGGCCCCATCCCATTTCAATCATACAGTCACAAATTTCCTTAATTAAATCATACCTTCTCATTAATGCAGATTGGTCATAACAAGGTTTGGATTGTGTATCTCTTGGATCTGCAATTGAGTTTCCGTCAGGTGAAATTAAAAAATATTCACACTCAACGCCTGATTTCATTGTTAAATTTTGTTTTTTTAATTTTTTTATTTGATTTTTTAACATCACCCTAGGTGATGCATCTACCGGTTTGCCATTCATCCACAAGTCAGATGCCAACCATCCAATTTCTTTATTCCATGGAAGTTGAATTAAACTATCTGGGTCGGGAATTCCAAACATATCTGAGTCAGCAGGTGTCATATCTAACCATGCTGCAAATCCAGCAAAACCAGCTCCTGCAGTTTGCATTTCTTTTATGGCGTGAGCAGGGACTAATTTTGATCTTAATACACCGAATAAATCTACAAAACTGATTAAAAAATATTTAATTTTTTTTTGCTTAGCAATTTGAAATAAATTTTTAGCCACAACTTAAGTTAACACAATTATTTAAAAAAAGATAAAATTGTTTCTTTATAATAAATTAAATTTACAACAATAATTACAATTACAGCTAGTATTGCACCATACTTGGCCTTAGGAAACGCTACACCCCTCATTTTTGATGGCCTTAGTTCTTCTTTATTATCTTCCATAACTTTAGAACATAAAAAAGGGCGCCACATTTAAGTAGCGCCCAAATTTTAATTTTAATTACCAGTCGGTAATATTACTTTTATGATCGTTAGCACTATGTCTCTTCTTGGCAAGCCTTGAAAGTTCATCGCTTTCAGATTTTGCTGTAAGAATGTGCCAACCAATCCATAAGATCACTGCAATGATTACCAGTATGCCTTCACTAGATCCAGCACCAGGGTAAATTGCACCAGCAACTTCTTCTGCTGGCTTATTAAGATGATCTATCCAGTTTGTAACTGTAGCCATATTTTCCTCCTTTACCTGGTTGCAGATGAAACTGCTTTTTCATCTTCTTTAGCAGATTCCATCATTTCATAGTCTAATCCAGCTATCTCAACTTCACGAGGGATTCTTAATTTACCCATGCCGTTAAGAACTTTAGCTATGATGTAGCCTGGTATTAGTCCAAGAACAACGAACATAATTAATGCTCCGATGAACTGTCCTAATGGATTAATTGTTGCATAAGTTGTTCCGTCCCACATAGCACCAACACTGTAACCAGATGATGGATAACCATTTAAGACAAAACCACAAATAACAAGACCTACAAATCCAGCATAACCATGTACTGCTACGGCACCAACTGCATCATCAATTTTGAACTTACGTTCAACCCAGTAATGTAGTTTGTATGCAATAACAACACCGATCATACCAATGATCATTGCTTGAATTGGGTGATATAAATCATTTCCAGCTGAAGCACAGATCACACCTGCTAGACCACTTGAGTAAGTCCAGAAAGGATCTCCTTTAGCAATCCAATATCCAGCTAACAATCCTCCTGATAATGACATCAAGAAGTTGAATGTAATACCACTAAGTGTAGTAGGCGTTACGTAGATATTTGTTGCTGTCCAGTAAGATATACCTTCCATACCATACTCTGGTCCTAGATCGAAAATAGGTATGTTGCATGCTGCATAAAATCCCCAAAAACCAGTATAAATTAAAAATAATCCTACTGTTACTAGCCAAGGATTTCTTGGTCCAATGTTTCTTGGTTCACCGCTAGATGAAAACTTACCAATTCTTGGTCCTAAAACCATTAGAACACCTAAAGCAAATCCACCCGCGATTGCGTGAATTACTCCTGATGCGTAAGCGTCGTGATATCCTAGAAGTTTTAGCATCCAGCCGTCGAAGTGCCATCCCCATGCAGCATCAATTGTCCAAAATACAGAACCAATTGCAATTGCTAAAATTCCAAATGCAAAAGTTGTAATCCTTTCAATGATTGCTCCAGATACGATAGAAGCAGCTGTCCAAGAGAATAAAAGGAATGCAGCCCAGAAGACCCCAGAAATATGGTCTCCTAAGTTAACAGCCATTAAATCACTTGTTGCCGTATACCAAGTAGCACTAAATGCAGACTCATCGGTGATGAGTGCAGTGCTTTCATTCATTATTGATGGTGCCAACCCCGGTCCTGTTGGGAAAGCCCAGTAGATCCACCAACCAAATAAAAACCACGTTACTGTTACCAGAGGTATCAGCATAGTATTTTTCATAAGAGTATGTTGATGGTGTTTATATCGAGAAGCTCCAACTTCATACATACAGAATCCGACGTGAATTAAGAACATCAGCACTACTGTCACCCAGTAGTAAAATTCTGTAAATATGGTAGTAAGAGCACCTAACTGATCAGTCATATTTACTCCATATTAGTTTGAATAAACCCTATTAAATTTTATGATTCGATACAAACATAAAGAGTATTAAAAACCTAGCATAGAAGCTAGGTTTTTGAAAATAATCAACTTTTAATTGAAAAATTAAAATTTTAAGTATGCTTTTTTCAAATCAACAAGTGGATGTTTTGGAGACATTTGAAACTTAACTAAAAGTTCTCTTGCAATCATATCTCTATCTTGTTGATTGTTTGGAAGTTTAATTGATTTTGGAATTGTTACCCAACCATTCGCATTTCTACAGAACACTGCTGGTCTATCTTCCTCATAACCCATGTGAACATCTTCCAACCAATTTAAATCATCCCATCCCATCGCTTCTATATATTTTTTTAGAAACGGAGTTATTTTAGAATAGTCTGGTAAGAGATTAACATCATATCTGTAACCGATAGACTGGCCAATCATTTTTTCTCTGGCTGTCTCTTTTTTTTTACCTAACTGACCTTTGATCTCTTTTGTTTTTACTACTTTTTTATTTTTTTTCTTTGGCATAGTTACCTCTATATTTTGTGGTAGTTATCAACACCAACTGTGTAGTTAGTTCCAGCTAATGGAACTTTAGCTAAAGCTGATGCTTCAGATGTTAAAGCAGCTAAATCTTCAGGCTCTAAAGAGTGGATATTTGTTTTTCCACAAGCTCTTGCTAAAAGCTGAGCCTCTAAAGTCATCGAGTGAAGATAATTATAAACTCTTAATGCTGCATCATCAGGGTTTAATCTTGCTCTTAACTTAGGATCTTGTGTAGCAACTCCTACTGGGCAACGTCCTGTATGGCAGTGATAACATTCACCTGCTTTTACTCCCATTTCTTTTTCAAAGTTTGCTTCTGGGATATCTTTGTTACAATTTAATGCAATCATTGATCCAGTACCAATAGCTATTGCATCAGCTCCAAGAGCTAAAGCTTTTGCCATATCAGCACCATCTCTAATTCCACCAGCATAAATTAAAGTAACTTTTCCAGTTTTACCTACATCATCAATTGCTCTTCTTGCTTCTCTAATTGCTGCAATTCCTGGAATTCCAGTATTAGCAGCAGCAATGTGTGGTCCTGCTCCAGTTGATCCTTCCATTCCGTCTAAATAAATAGAGTCTGGATCACATTTCGCAGCCATACGAACATCATCATAAACTTTAGATGCACCTAACTTTAATTGAATTGGCACTTTATTTTTTGTTAACTGTCTTAACTCCTCTACTTTTAGAGCTAAATCATCTGGTCCTAGCCAGTCAGGGTGTCTTGCTGGAGATCTTTGGTCGATACCAGATGGTAATGATCTCATCTCTGCAACTTGATCAGTAACTTTCTGACCCATTAAGTGTCCACCCATTCCTACTTTTTGTCCTTGTCCAATAAATACTTCAATACCATCTGCTAATTGTGCATGATGAGGATTAAAACCGTATCTTGATTGGATACATTGGTAGTACCATTTTTCAGAATATCTTCTTTCATCAGGTATCATTCCACCTTCTCCAGAACATGTAGCACTTCCTGCCATTGTTGCTCCTCTTGCTAAAGCAGTTTTTGCTTCATAAGAAAGGGCACCAAAACTCATTCCTGTAATATAAACTGGAATATCTAGCTCAATTGGATTTTCGCATCTTGGTCCAATAACAGTTTTTGTTTCACATTTTTCTCTGTAACCTTCGATTACAAATCTAGTTAGTGTTCCAGGTAAGAAAACTAAATCATCAAAAGTAGGAATCTTTTTCATCAATGCCATTCCTCGCATTCTGTATCTTCCTAATTGAGATTTAATATGAATATCGTCTATTACTTCTGGAGTGAAGATAGCATTATGACCTAATAAACTTTTGTTTCTTTTACCTTCTTCATGTGCATGGACATCAGCTTTTCCACCAACACCTTTTCCATTTTTTTTAACTTTTTTAGATTTCTTCTTAGGCATTATATTGCTCCCTTCTTCTCTGTAGGTTCCAAATTGTCATAATTCCAAAGTT
This sequence comes from uncultured Pelagibacteraceae bacterium, assembly GCA_902594405.1. Taxonomy (GTDB): domain Bacteria; phylum Pseudomonadota; class Alphaproteobacteria; order Pelagibacterales; family Pelagibacteraceae; genus Pelagibacter. The sequence continues at coordinate 190,173 of CACJMB010000002.1, forward strand.
TTTTACCAGCTACAATTTTTTTCATTTTACTAACATCAAAATTTTCACCAATCTCAGCTACTTTTAATTTTCTTTTTAGCCAATCTTGATCGCTTTTAGTTAACTCAGCGTCTACTGCATCACTACCATATGATCCAATTTCTCCACCTACGAAAATTGTCCCATCGTACATTGAGTCACCTAAGTTTATTCCTACATTTCCAAGAATAATTATTCTTCCTCTTTGCATCATGAAACCAGTAAATGCACCAGCGTCACCACCAATTATTATAGTTCCACCTTTCATATCAATACCAGTTCTGGCACCAACACTACCTTTGCAAATTAAATCTCCACCTCTAATTGCCGCACCAAAACAAGATCCAGCATTTTTTTCGATCACTACTTTACCAGCCATTAAATTTTCTGCACATGACCATCCAACTCTTCCATTAATTCTAACTATTGGACCATCACAAGAACCCATGCCGAAATACCCTAAACTTCCTTCAAAAATTAAATTCAGTTTATTTAAAATACCAACTCCTAGACTGTGTTTACCTTGAGGGTTTTTAATAACTATTGTTCCGTATCCTTGACTCATTAAGTTATCGATTTCTTTATTAGCTTCAGGTGCTGTCATGTCTTTAACATCAAGCTCTGTTCTTTTATTAAAATCTACATCGTATGTGCCAAAGTAATAAAAGTTTTCGGCTTCATCAGGATTAAAGAATTTTTGCTGAGTTCTTCCTGTTAATACCTCAGTGTGCATACCCATTGATTGGGCTTTTGACTTTTTAGATACTGTTTTTAGATTTGCCATACTTTCACCTCCCCATCAAAAGGATCATAAGTATCAATTTCTTGTGGTAAAACTGATCTTATTGCTATTTCTTCTGATCCCATTGCAACTAAATCATCAGATTCATATAAAACCAAAGGTTTTGCAGCCATAGTGTCTTTTGCCATACCTAATGAGTCTTTTGTTGCAACGAAGTATGTGAAAACTCCATCTAAACCAGTTAAAGACTCTTTCATTCCTTCTTCTAAGGTTGCGCCATCTCTCATTTTTTCTGCAAGATAAACTGCGATTAATTCTGAGTCACACTCAGACATAAATCTCATACCTTTATTTTCTAGAACTCTTCTGTTATTCCAATAGTTAGTTAATTGTCCATTATGTACTACAGATACGTCGCTAAATGGATAACCCCAGAACGGGTGAGCAGATTTAATATCTACACCAGACTCTGTTGCCATTCTAGCATGACCAATAGCATGTGTTCCAACTACTTTGTCTAAGCTATATCTATCACAGACCATTTTAGCATTACCAAGATCTTTAATTACTTCTAATGATTTTCCCATAGATAGAATTTCAACTCCTGGAATACTTTCAATTCTTTGTGAAAAATCTAATAAATCTTTTGTATCATAATCAATCTCATATCTAAGCGAGTAGGGAAGAGTTCTCTCTTCTTTAACTACTTTAGCACCCATCTCAGCTAGAGTTTGATCTACAATTTTTTTTCTTTCATCGTAAACAGATACATCTTCCATAACCGATGAACTTCCTTCACCTACGTTTTCTCCAACTTTAAAACGCATTATGAAATTTTTACCATCTGTATCTCCATATAAAGCGTAACCTGTTGAGTCTTCTCCTCTATGTTTTAATGCTTGAAGCATACCTTGTAGTTCACTTCCAACATTTGAGGATTTACCTCTATGAATTAAACCTGCTATCCCACACATATATTTATACCCTTTCTATCTATTTCTGTGACCTACGGTAGACAATCAAGATAAGTATCCAGATCCCATTGTGTTGTTGCACCAAGAAATCTTTCCCACTCATCGTTTTTGTACCAATGGAAAACTTTATACATTTCATCTGGCATTGCAGATTTGATTACTTCATCTTCTGCCAGTCTATCCAAAGCTTCACCTAAACTTAATGGAAGTTTTTTAACATCTTTACCAGCTTTTTGAGCTTCATAAATATTTCTAGATTCTGGAGCTGCTGGTTTCATTTTTTTAGTTATACCTTCGTCGCAAGCTTTTAATAAAGCAGCACCTAATAGATAAGGATTATGCATAGAGTCTACTGATCTATATTCAAATCTTCCTGGAGCAGAAACTCTTAAACCACAAGTTCTGTTTTGATATCCCCAGTCAGCATACACTGGTGCCCAAAAACCTTGATCCCATAATCTTCTATAAGAATTTACAGTTGAAGAACCAAGAGCTGTTAATGCTGGTAAGTGCTTCATGATACCCGCAATTGATTGCAAACCAATTTTACCTGGTAATTGCATATCTTTTGTATCAGGCATGAAAGTATTAGTTCCACCCTCAACATAACTAAATACCTCTTCTACACCTGGTAGAGTTTTGTTTCCAAGTTTGTTAACTTTTATTTTTCCACCTTTCCATAAAGACATATTTGTATGACAACCACTTGCAGAAACACCCATAAATGGTTTTGTCATAAAGCAGGCGATTAAATTATGTTCTCTTGCAACTTGAGCACAAATTTGTCTGTAGGTTGATAATCTATCTGCGTTTCTTAAAACATTATCATAGGTCCAGTTTAATTCTAATTGGCCAGGAGCATCCTCGTGATCCCCTTGAATCATATCAAGACCCATGGCTTTTGCGTATTCAATAACCTTCATAAATACTGGTCTTAATGACTCGAATTGATCAATATGATAACAGAATGGTTTAGAAAAACCCTTACCTGTAGGTGTTCCATCTTCATTTTTTGTTAACCACATCATTTCAGGCTCAGTACCAACTCTTAATTCTAGACCATGTTTTTTCTTAAATTCATCCATGAAAATTCTTAGATTTCCTCTGCAATCTGAAGTTAAATGACCACCTGGATTTACTCTTTCTTCTCTGTTTCTAAAACAAGTTACAAATACTCTTCCAACTCTTTTATCCCATGGTAACTGAACAAAAGTTTCAGGATCAGGTATTCCAACAAGCTCCATAGCTTCTGGTCCATATCCTATGTAATTATTATGACGATCTAAGAACAAGTTTGCAGTAGCACCGTAAACTAATTGAAATCCTTTTTCTGCTGTTCTTTCCCAGTGATCTGCAGGTATACCTTTACCAACAACTCTACCTGTTACAGAAATGAATTGATAATAAATATAAGTTATTCCAAGTTCGTTAATTTTTTCTCGAACTTTCTTTACTAGTTTTGCTCTACCTGGCTGGTTAACATGTTTTTCTAGATCCGTCATTTTCACCCCTCAATGAATTATAATTTATTCAAGCGTAGCTGAAAATTTTATTTGTGTCTAGGCTTAGAGTCTAGCTCCAAGGGAACGGACTGTTCGAAGTAGGATGAAGTTCACCCTTCTCGTAACGGTTGAATCTAAACGGCTTCAATAAATCACTCTCAGTACCAAGAATTTCTTTTGCAACAAGTTCTCCAACTCCAATCATTTTGTAACCGTGATTGGCATCTGCAATCATGTAAACGTTTTCAAAAAATCTATCAAAGATTGGAAACGAGTCTGGTGTCATACATCCGAGTCCACCCGATGGTCCTTTTCTATATAAATCTGATTTCCCTTCAAATCTTTTTTGACAATGCGCTAAAGCTGAACACCACATTTCACTAAATGCGTCTGTTGTTTGATATTCAGGTGACTCAATTCCATAAGGATCAACATTTACTTCATCAAAATGTTTTTTAACTATGTAAGGAGAAGTTCCTCCTTGTACACCCAAACCTTCAATATCAGGTTTGTAATAAATTCCCCAAATTTTATCTGTTAATAATTTTTTAGTTTTGTCTGAATATAACGGAGCAGTCGAGTCTACATGAACCACAGGAGGTTGTTTTCCGTCATTTGTTTTTAGAAAATCTGGCTCAACGCCAATAACACCCTCTTGTAACATCCAGTAAGTCCACATATCCGTCACATGCATTTTACCGTCTTTGCCTTTTATGTTAGCCGTTTTAGGTAACTCTAACATATTCCAAAAATCTCTCGCCCATGGACCTGCGCCGATAACAACCTGTTCACACTCAATTGTACCTTTGTCTGTCTCTACTCCTGTAACAGCTTGACTGTTACTTCCTCTTTTAAATCCTGTTACTTTTACACCTTTCATAATCTGTACACCATTTGATGTAGATTTATTTTCAAGTGCCTTAATTGAATCTTTGTTAAATGCGTATCCACCTTTTTTTTCATGAAGTATTGAAGTGATGCCTTGAGCTTGCCAATCATCAAAAATACCCTTCATGTAATTTGAACAATCTTTTTCACCTTCAATAAAAACTGACTCGTAACCAATTGCTTTTTGTTGTTCATAAATACTTGCAACATCCTCATGCATTACTTCAGGAGAAATTTGTAAATAACCTACTGGATTATATTTAAATGCTTTAGGATCACTCTCCCAAACTGAAACTGAGTGAGCCATTAACTCTCTCATTGCTGGTTGGAAATAATTATTTCTTACAACACCACAAGCAATTCCGCTTGCACCTGCTGCAGTATCTTTTTTTTCTAATACAATTATGTCACCAGGATTTTTATATGTTTCAGAAAGTTTCCATGCAGTACTTAGTCCGTGAATTCCACCACCGATGATAACTACTTTTGCTTTCGAAGGTAATGTCGTCATGCCAAAACATTATTTTTTGGTAGGGGTAATTAATATAATTTTTTATAGAACTAAAAATTATATATAAAAAATAGATACTTCGAATTTATTTAAAAATTTGGGCTAATAACTTATGTTTTTTAAAGTAACCAAATAATCGTTGAATTCTTGAATAAAAGACTCGCTAGGCATTATATTTTTAATTCGCTGATCAGTTGAAGTTTTTTCAAGTCTAAAGAATCCTTTTTCACAAGCTTCTGTAATTATTAAAGCTGATTTAGGTCTAGAAGTCTTGAATAATTTCGTTTTTAATTCTTCTACTGATAATTTTTTACCTTCTTTGTATGCGGACATTACCAATAACATCATATGATAGTGCGATGGTGATTTTCTAAAAAAGTAATTGCTTGATGTATGAGATTGTCTCATTTGATCTTCCCAAAAATCTAAGAGTGTTTTTTTTTCTTTGGGCATGATTTTTCTTTATGCTCTAACCCTTGATTTTGTTGGGTCATAGAATGGAAACCCAACCACCTTTGCACTAATTCGTTTTTGGTGTCCATCTATTTTTCCTACCTCTACTTCTGTACCTATTTCTGAATACTGTAAATCAATTCTACAAAGAGCAACATTTTTATTTAAGGTTGATGATAAACATCCGCTAGTAACAATACCTACTTGTGATCTACCTATATGCACACAGTCTCCATGGCCTGCAATTTCTTTTCCTACAAGTTCTAAACCAACAAGTTTTTTTTGTGGATTGGCTTTTCTTTTAATTAATTCTTCTTTACCAATAAAATCCTCTTCTTTAGTTTTTAAAGGCACTGCAAAGCCTATGCCAGCTTCAAAAGGATCTTGTTGTCCATCAAATTCATTTCCAAATAAAATTAACCCTGCTTCAATTCTAAGTTTATCTAATGCAGCAAATCCAGCTGGTATCAAGCCATCATCTTTGCCAGCTTCCATTAATTTATTCCAAACTTCAGGAGCATGTTTTGGATGACACCATATTTCATAACCTAATTCTCCGGTATAACCAGTTCTTGAAACAATTAAAGGAATTCCCTGTAATTCTTCTATTCTGCAAATGGTAAACCTAAACCATCCTAACTCATCGATCGAAGGTTGAGTAGGTGGTGTAAAAATAATTTTTTTTAAAATTTCTCTACTTTTCGGTCCTTGTAAAGAAACGTTGCTTATTTGATCTGTAGAATTTTTAACATTGGCATTGAAATTTTTTTTCTTAGCAATTTCTTTTAACCATTCTCCAGCATATTCATCACCACAAATCCATCTAAAACCTGTTTCGCTTAATCTTAGGAGAGTTCCATCGTCAAACATCATTCCATTTTCATAACACATTGCAGAATAAACCACCTGTCCAACAGAAAGTTTTTTTATATTTCTTGTAAGTGCGTAGTTCATTAACTCCTCTGCATCAGGACCTATTATTTCAAATTTTCTTAGTGATGATAGATCAATTAATACAGCATCGTTTCTGCAAGCATTATATTCATTAACTAAACCATGTTTAGTATAATCATTTGGCAACCAAAAACCTCTTGCATCAACAAAGTTTCTAGTAAGTTTTGAAGTTCTTTCGTAAAATCCGGAATTTCTTGTTAATTTTTTTTCTGAGTCTGTTTTCATTCGAAAAGCAAATGATTTACTAAATTCTTTATTTTTATCATAAGTTCTAACAAAAATATCTGTAGGATTCCACGAATTACATGCATCAATATCACTAGGACAAGCTGTTGTTCCAATTGTTAAATCTTTTAAAGCTCTAAACATTACATAATCTCCTGGTCTAGAATAAGACTCATCGGATATCACAGAATTTAAACCAGCAGCAGAAGTATTAAAAAAAAGGTTAATCGCATGCCAACCTTTTTGTTTTTGTACTCCAAATTTTGACATGCTCTCAGTCAAATTATCTGAACAGTTTGGGTGACCAAAATATCCTGCATCTTCATAATATTTTGAAGTACATGCTAGGTTAAAAGTATCATGTTTTCCCACTGTATCTCTTATTACCTCAACGAGAGGCTCATGGTCTGTATCATAAAATTTTGAATGTAATCCAGGTCCAGGAAAAGTATTGCCCATAAATGTTCTTGTAGTTTGCCAGTCCAATCCTTTCTCAATTCCTTTTTCTAATTTTCTTGTATCAAATGCTACGAAGTCAGAACACTGTCTTCCAGTTGGACTGATTACTTGAATATAATCACCTTCTTTTACTTGGTAAGATATAGAAGTTTCTTTATTTATATTTTCTTCATACAAAGGTTCAAAGACAGGATCAGGTATTACATTTAATTCCTTATCATTAACGATTTTAGATCTCTTAATAAAAATTGTTAAATCACTTGGAGGATTTTGGTTTGTGACATCCATATCCTCACCAGGTGCTGCAAAAATAGCATAACACTTATCTTTTGATTTAAATTTGATACTTTCTCCTGCTTTAGTATCTGGATCAAATATGATTGAAGATTTTGAATCTGAAATATTTAAGTTTCTTTTTTTTAATTGATGATTTGTCGCTAATATTGTTTCATCTTTACCATTAAGAATATTTCTAATGAAATTTTTTTCATTGTTTGGTTTTAAATTTAAAATTCCAACATCAGATTTACCATCCTTATTAAAACAAATGATTTCACAAATTTGATTACCTTCATTATTAATAATTTCTAATTCATCATCTGGAAAAATTTGAAAAGCTGTAAGAGCACCACCATTAACAACATGTCGTTCAACTCCAGGTGGTAAAATATTTAAACCAGGGTATTTAATGTCTTTACTTGTTCCAAACATTTTTAATTTTTTTATATTGTTATATTTATTATCACCAATTTTATTGTTTAAATATATATATATTTTTTAGAACTAATTATTGTTTACCTATCTATTCCTTTTGTCATAGACTGTTAAATATTAATATTAATAGAGGGGTATACATGAAAAAAATAATATCATTACTATCTGCTCTAGTGATTTCTGTTGTAAGTTTTGCAGGAATTTCTAATGCTGATAGCAAGAAGCCCATCGTAATCCCAACACATAACTGGTCATCTCAAATTGTAATGGCATATGTTATTGGTGGAATTTTTGAAAGCATGGGTAACAACGTAAAATACGTAAACGCTGACTCTCAAGCAGTTTATGAGTCAATTAGAATTGGAGACGTAACTATTTCTCACGAAGTATGGGAGTCTGCATTCGGTAAGTCATTTACAACTGCTTTAGACAAAGGTGGTTTATTAGATTGGGGTGATCATGAGGCAAGAACTCTTGAGGATATGGGATATCCAAACTGGGTTGCTGAAAAAGGATTGTGCCCAGGTCTACCAGATTGGACAGCTTTAAAAAACCCTGATTGTGCTAAAAACTTTACAACACCTGACTCTCCAGATGGAAAAGGAAGAATGTTGGAAGGTCCACAAACTTGGCACGGTGACTTAATTCCTCAAAGAGTTGACGCTTTAGGTTTAGGTGATCTTTGGTGGGTTAAATTTGCTGGAAGTGCAGATGCACTTTGGGCAGAGTTATCTGCAGCTGAAAAAGAAGGAAGAGGAACAATTATATTTAACTGGACACCAAACTTTACAGACGGTGCTGGTTTTACATTTATTGACTTCCCTCCATACACAGCTGGTTGCAGACCAGAAGATGGTGGAGATGGTAAATGTGGTTCTCCTGATGGATACTTGAAAAAAGCAGTTCATGAGGATTTCCCAAAAACTCATCCTGATGCAGCAGCAGCGTTCAAAAAAATGTCATTCTCTACAAGTCAAATTGGTGCAATGGCAGCTTTAGTTGACGTTGACAAAATGACTCACGAAGATGCAGCTAAAAAATGGTTAGCTGATAATAAGTCAGTTTGGCAAGCATTTACTAAATAAGGATTATAGTTAAAAAATTAAAATCTCCCCCAACTCCGTTGGGGGGGATTTTTTTTTAAATCAATTTGTGTAAAATATATTAATGAAAAAATATTCTCTTATAATATTTTTTAGTTTTTTGATCTGCTCCTCAGTTTTAGCAAGAAGCACTGGATGTAAAGAAGGTAACTGTGAAAATGGTTTTGGTAAATGGGTTTATACCGATAAAACTACTTATGAAGGGGAGTGGGTTAATACAAAAAAACAAGGTCAAGGAGTCGAAACTTGGCCTAATGGTTACATCTATGAAGGGGAATTTAAAAATAGTGAATGGAGCGGACAAGGAACTTTAACCTTTCCTGACGGGTCTACTTATGAAGGAGAGTGGTCTAAAGGTTTTATGAATGGACAAGGAACATTTACTTGGGCAGATGGAAAACAAAAATCAGGTATTTGGAAAAACGGTAAGTTACAAGAATAATGTCAAAAGAAAATTATATTAACAAAATAAAAGCTTTACCTGAATCTTTAAGGCAATTTATTGGTCTCATAATTATTACTCTTCTAGTGATTATGTCTTTTAGCATTTTAAATGGAATTTTTGGTCAGGGTGATGATTTGGTAAAAAGAATGAAGTTAGAAGAAGAAAGAATTGCTGAGGAAAAAAAGCTTAGTGAATTAATATCTAAATTACCTTCTGGTATATTGGTCTCATTTGATGGCACAGATCATTATAAATTATCCGATGAGGTATATGAGCAAGTATGTAAGGCTACTAAACTAATTCCACAAAGAGCAATTATGGGAGCTAATTTTTTAAATTTTAGAGCACATGAGCTTTATACAATTAATGGAAATAAAATTGATGAAACTTTTGTCAAATGGGATGAAGAAAAAAACAAATGTTTTGCGGGTTTTACAGTTAGTGGAAATAACGTAGGTGTTGATGAAAGTATTACTATAAGTGGAGAAGCTTTAAGTTTTTTAAGTACCGGAATTGATACTAGAGTTTATTTTATTAAAAATTTTTAATTAAGAAAGGTAACAATTATTAACATTTTAATTTTATTGAATTTAAGATAACTTTAAAAAAATTTATGTCTGAAACTGTAATCAAATGTGAATCGGTTTACAAAATTTTTGGAGAAAATGCCAAAAAGATGCTTGAAGAGTCTAATGGCAATGTAGATGCAAAAACCTTTCAGGAAAGAGGATGTATTGTTGGAGTAAATAATGCTTCTTTTGAAGTTGCAAAAGGAGAAATGTTAGTAGTAATGGGTTTGTCTGGTTCAGGTAAATCAACACTTCTTAGATGTATTTCAAGATTAACGGATGCTACCGGTGGAAAAATTTTTATCGAAGGTCAAGATTTATTAGAATTAAATAATAAAGAGCTTATTGAGCTTAGAAGAAATAAAATGGGAATGGTTTTTCAAAGCTTTGCTTTGTTACCTCATAAAACAGTTGTTGAAAATATTGCTTTTCCGCTTCAAATAAAAGGCACTAATACTGAAGAGAGTATTAGTAGAGCAATGGAAATGGTAAAACTAGTTGGACTAGATGGAAGAGAGAATTATTTTCCAAGAGAACTTTCAGGTGGACAACAACAGAGGGTAGGAATCGCAAGGTCATTAGCAGTAGAGCCTGATATATGGTTTTTAGATGAACCTTTTTCTGCATTAGATCCATTGATTAGGAAAGAAATGCAAGATGAGTTTTTAAGACTTCAGGAAAAATTACAGAAAACCATCATGTTCATCACTCATGATTTTGATGAGGCATTAAAGTTAGCTGATCGAATAGCAATTATGAAAGATGGTATAATTGAACAATTAGATACACCGGCCAATATCGTGCTAAATCCAGCAACTGAATATGTAAGAAAGTTTACTGAAGAAGTACCGAGAGAGAAGGTTTTGATTATTGAGGATGTAATGGATGCTTCAAGTAAAGACAATTTAGGAGATTTAAAAGTATCAAAAGATGAAATTATAGAAAATGTTGCAGAAAAAATACTTACTCAAGAAAAATTAGTAGGAGTAGTTGACTCAAATAATAATATTGTAGGATCAATTAAACCTTCAAAAATAATAGATACAGTTTTTGGAGGACGAAAAAACGGTAGTTAAAATATGGAGTATTTAAAAAAATATCCAAAATTATTTCAATGGTTATTTTTATTAATTGTATTTTTTGCTTTATGTTTTGCAATTGATGTTCCTGAAACTTATAAATTTATAAGAGGCCAGGCTGAATTTGTTAAAGATCCAAACCAAAGTGTTTACTTTTTTCTAGGTAAAGAGGTTAGGTATTATGCCTTTGATGTATTTTGGAGATTGCCTCCACTTCTAGGATGGCTACCTATTTGGATAAACGACTCTTTATTTTTCTTAATGAATGAATGGATGCCAATGGAGTTTTGGAACGAAGATACTCAAGAATTTAAAACTCGACCATTATTATTAGAGATAAGTAGAAATTTAACTTCATTTATGACTTTTTAATTGAATTAATTAGGGAAATTTTACTTGGAGGTTTAGAAACTATTGTTGCATTTACAAGTTGGGATTTTATTGATGCTTATCCATGGTTGGAGTTGCCAGGTTTACCTTGGACCATTGTTGCAGCTGGAGCAGCTCTACTATCTTATAAATTAAGTGGAAAAGGATTGGCTTTGTTTGCAGGTTTAACAATGATCTATATTTCTATATTTGGTCAATGGAAACCATCAATGCAAACGCTTTCTTTTATACTTGTTGCAGCTCCACTTTCATTTATTTTTGGTTTAGGCCTAGGTATTGCAGCTTACAAAAGTAAACGTGTTGAAAAAGCATTGTACCCAATTCTTCTAGTAATGCAGACTATGCCACAATACGCTGTATTAGTTCCTGCACTTGTTTTATTTGGAGTAGGTGATCACGCTGCTGTAATTATTACTATGGTTGTTGCGGTTCCACCAATGATATTATTAACAATATTAGGTTTAAGAGCCATACCACCGGAAGTAATTGAAGCTGGAAGAATGAGTGGCTGTACCAATTGGCAATTAATGTTCAAGGTACTAATTCCAACAGCAAGAAGAGATATTTTAATTGGAGTTAACCAAGTTATTATGGTTTGTTTTTCAATGGCAGTTATATCTGCGTTCATTGGCGCGAAAGGATTAGGATTTAATTTGTTGTTAGCACTTAATCAGCTCAATATAGGGCTGGCACTTGAGGCTGGTTTATGTATTAGTTTAATTGCAATTTTACTTGATAAAATGTCTTTGGCATGGGCAAATAAACAAACAGATTATTTTGGTAATCTGACATTTTTCCAAAGAAATAAAAACGTAATATTTTTTGCAGCTTCATTCGTAATTGGAATAATTCTTGCATACGTTGGGACTTTTATTTTCAAAGGTAGTTTTAATTACTTGTTTGAAATTCCTCATAATAAAGGAATATCAACAGCAGATTTTTGGAATAAAGGAGTTGATTGGATTTTTGATACTTTCTTCGTGTATATTAAAGCATTCAATACATGGTTAATTCAAGATGTGCTTCAGCCGATGAGAGCTTTATATTTAAGAATGCCTGCAGTAGCTACATTGGTACTAGCAGTTGGTGCAGGATATTTAATTGGAGGAGTTCGATCAGCATTAGTTGTTGCTGCTTTGACTTTATTTATAGCATTAAGTCCATGGTGGGATAGAGCACTAGTAACGTTATACATGGCAACTTTTGGTGTAGTTATTTCTTGTTTAATAGGATTTACAGTTGGAACATTATGTTTTCAAAACAAAAAATCTGCAGCATTTATGCTAGGAGTTTGCGATATATTTCAAACATTCCCATCATTTGTATATTTAATTCCTGTAATGATGCTTTTTGGAATAACAGATACATCTGTTTTAATTGCTGTAATTGTCTATGCAACAATTCCTGCAACAAGGTACACCATTGAAGGTTTAAGAAGTGTCCCTGTCGGCTTACATGAAGCTGCAACAATGTCTGGTGTAAATAAATTTCAGAGATTAACAAAAATTGAGTTTCCATTAGCATTTCCACATATGATGCTTGGTTTAAATCAAACAATAGTTTTTGCTTTATTTATGGTGATAATTGGAGCTTTCATTGGAACAGAAGATCTTGGTCAATACATTTTAAAAGCACTTTCAGATAAAAATGGAGCAGGAATTGGTTTAACTCTCGGTATCTGTGTTGCGTTTATAGGATTGATTTTTGATAATTTGATTAGAACTTGGGTTGGAAAAAGAAAAAAACATCTTGGCATAGATTAGTGTTTTGAAAAAATTTATTGTCTCCATTGATCAAGGAACAACCTCGTCAAGAGTTGTTTTGTTTGATACTAAAGGGAACATTAAATTTATTTCTCAATATGAATTTAAACAATACTTTCCTAGGAATGGATGGGTAGAACATAATCCAAATGAAATTTGGTCGACAACACTTAAAGCATTAAAGCAAGTAATTAAAAAAGCTAAAAGTTTAAAAGGTAATATACTTACTATTGGAATTACAAATCAAAGGGAAACTACAATTTTGTGGAAT
>CACJMB010000003.1 GCA_902594405.1 uncultured Pelagibacteraceae bacterium
AAGATAAAGATGTAAAAAAAAGATTAAGAAAAAGACCAAATTTTAACAACAAACTTATAAAAAAATTTAAAAAAATTCAATTCACACCTATATATAAAAAAAGAAAAGCACAATTTATAATTAAAAATAAATTTACAAAAAAATCTGTTAATATTGGAGTAAAAAAAATTTTAAATAAAATTTTGTAAATGAAAGAAATTGTTTTAGATACAGAAACAACGGGAATATCAGTAGCCGAAGGTCATCGAATTGTTGAGATAGGCTGTATAGAGTTAGACAATTTAATACCAACAAAAAACAAATTTCATTTTTATTTAAACCCAGAGCGAAAAGTTTCTGAAAAAGCATTTCAGGTACATGGGTATTCTGATGATTTTTTATTTAAACAAAAAAAATTTAAAGAAATAAAAGACGATTTTCTTAAATTTATTAAAGATAAAACATTAATAATTCATAATGCAGAATTTGACCTCGCTCATTTAAATAATGAGTTAAGTTTAATTGGTGAAAATAAAATCCAAAATAAATTCGTAGATACTCTTGTTTTGGCTAGAGATAAATTTCCTGGTTCGTCTGTAAGTCTTGATGCTTTATGTAAACGCTTTAGAATAGATAACTCTAAAAGAATTCAGCACACAGCACTGATCGATTGTGAACTATTATCTAAAGTTTATATAAATTTAATTGATCAAAAAGAACCAACCTTAAATTTTTCTGATAAAGACGTAAATATCAAAACAGAAAATACTAAAAAAGTTGAATATTATAAAAAAGTAATTTTACCTTCAAAAAATGATTTGAAAGCGCATAAAGAGTATTTAAGTAAACAATTAAAAAAAAACTATTTTAATTAAACCTTTTATTATAAAGATCCTCAAAATTTATTTCTTTTCCTATTTTCATATCTGTGTAGCCTGAATTATTCAACATATTCTCAAATGAATTTTTTAATTCAGGATATATTTCTACCTGCACATCACATAATATAATTTTTTCAATATCTTTTTTTTCATTCACTTCATTATTAATTTTGATCACGGAAGAAAAAACCATTTCAAAATAAGATTTTTTATCATTATTTTCTTTATCACCAAATTTTAAAGTAGTGTTTATTTCTACATGTTTATCTTTTAATGCTTTAGATTGAATATCTATGTTTAGCGAATATTTAGATATTTGCTCTTTTACAAAAAGATAAGTTTCTAAGTTTGGTGTCTCACTAGACATATCTTTTATATATTTAGTTAAAATTTTATATTTTTTTGTCATTATTGTTTTCATCCTCTATATCTTCATATTCTCCTTCAATAAAATCTTTTGTTTTTATACTTTTATTGTTGAATTTTTTAAGTATCCTATGAAAGATAAGTCTTCGTGTGATTGGAAAAATCATTAAAAAGCCCAATGTGTCTGTAGCAAAACCTGGTATTATAAGAAGTATGGCGGCAAAAGCAATTGCTGCACCTGAAAAAATCTCATAAGTAGGTTTTTTGTTTTCATTCAGCTGCTTAACTGCAGATTTTATTGTATTTAAGCCTTCATACTTTGCATAATAAATTCCAATTACAGCAGTAGCAAATATTAATGAAATTGTAGTAAAAGCACCAATTTGAGATCCTAGCTTTATAAATAAGTAGATTTCAATTACAGGAATTAAAATAATTGATAAAAAAAATGGGTTCATTTGTCCTTAATCTAAATTGCTAGTTGAAATTAATCAACATAGTAATTACTATAATATCATGAGTTACAGTTTTGAATACATTGACATAATTTTATTAGCAATGATTGCAGGTTTTATTTTCTTAAGATTAAGAGGGATACTTGGTAAAAGAACTGGATTTGAGGGTGAACCTCAATCTAAATTAAAAGAAGTTTTAAAAACTGTAAATCAAGATCGGCCAAATAAAATAAACGAAAAATTTGATGATGATGCTCAAAAAGAATTTTTAAAGGGAGCAAAAATTGCTTATGAAACTGTAATTACTGATTTTAGTGACAATGATAATAAAATAACTACCAGCAGATCTCTATTAAATGATCAAATTTATAATCAATTTAACGATGCACTTAAAGAAAGAAGTATAAGAGGTCACTATGCAGAGATCACATTTATAGGTGTAAATTCTGCAATTATTAAAGAACATAAAAAAATTGGTAAAATACTTAACGTGACTGTAGATTTTATAGCGGAAGTAATTACATGTATAAGAGATAAAGAAAAAAAAATCGTATCTGGTGATCCCGAAAAAATAAAGAAAATTTATGATACATGGGTTTTTTCTCGAGACACAACATCATCCAATCCAAATTGGCAGCTTGTTAATATTCTTACTTAATTGATCAAAGATATTTCAGATAAGGATAAAAAGGATTGGGATAAATTTATTAACAGCGATGAAAAATTACCAAACAAAGACTTAAATAAAGAAAATAAGAAAAATTTTAAGATTAGATCTATAGATTTGCATGGTTATACTTTGGCAGATGCAAACAAGTTGGTAGAGGAATTTATAAATAAATCATTTTTGGAAAATATTAACAAATTGATTGTGGTAACTGGAAAAGGTCTGCATTCTGATAATGAAAAAAATCCTTATGTATCAAAAGACCTTAGTATTTTAAAATATTCTGTTCCTGAGTTTATTTCAAACAATCAAAACTTAATGGATAAAATAAGTGAGATATCAGAAGCCAAAATAGAAGATGGTGGAGCTGGATCTTTTTATATTTTTTTAAAAAAAAAAAGAAGTAATGGTTTACTATAATATATGATCTTGTGGTTAGCATCATATCCTAAAAGTGGAAATACATATTTGCGAGCTTTAATTGCAGCATATTTTTTTACAAAAGATGGAAACTTTGATTTTGATAAATTAAAATTTATAAAATTTTTTCCTCACATTAATTTATTTAAAAATCTGGGTATAGATATTACTGATGAAAACGAAGTGTTAAAAAATTATATTAAAGCCCAGGAAATGATTAATAAAAAATATAAAAAATCTATCTTATTTGTAAAAACTCATAGTACATTTCAATCAATAAATGGTAATCAGTTCACCAATCTTGATAATACTATAGGTGCAATTTACATTGTAAGAGATCCGAGAAACGTCATTACTTCATATTCCAATCATTACGAAACTTCTATTGAGCAGTCAGCAAGTGATATGTTTACAAATACTTATTTAAAAGGAATGGTGGATTATGATAGTTTTCAAAATCATGTTTTAACTCATTTAGGAACATGGGCAGATAACTATAATTCATGGAAACATTTGAATAAATTCAACAAATATTTATTAATTAAATATGAGGACATTGTCTCAAAACCAGATGTAATTTTTCAAGATGTGCTTAAATTTATTGCCAAGATCTCTAACACAAATCTTAAAATTGATAAAAAAAAAATGGAAAATGCTATAAATACAACCAATTTTGAAAATTTAAAACAAATGGAAGAAAAAAATGGTTTTATCGAAGCGGTTAAAAGAAAAGATAATAATAATATTACTTTTTTTAAACAAGGTTCTAATAGGGATTGGAAAAAATTACTAACAAACGAATTAAAAAATAAAATCGAGAAATCATTTAATACAGAAATGAGAGAACTTGGATATCTTTGATTTTTTTAAAGAATAAACTTTGATAAATCAGTATCTTTAACCAAAGTATCTAAATTTTTATTTATATATTCTTTGTTGATAATTATTTTTTCACCTGCTCGATCTGTTGCTGTGAAACTAATCTCATCCAAAATTTTCTCTATAATTGTGTGTAGTCTTCTGGCACCAATATTCTCTACTGTAGCATTTACCTCTGATGCAATATTAGCAATTGCATCTATTCCATCATCAGAAAACTCAAGATCCACATTTTCGGTTTTTAAAAGAGCTATATATTGTTTGATTAAACTAAAATCAGGTTCTCTTAAAATTCTTTTAAAATCTTCACTAGTTAAAGCTTCTAATTCAACTCTTATCGGTAGTCTCCCTTGTAATTCAGGAAGTAAATCAGATGGCTTAGCAAGCTGAAATGCACCTGATGCTATAAATAAAATATGATCAGTTTTAATTGGACCATGTTTTGTGTTAACAGTTGTTCCTTCAATTAAAGGCAATAAATCTCTTTGAACACCTTCTCTTGAGACATCCCCACCAACTCTATCTGTCCTAGCTGAAATTTTATCAATCTCATCTAGAAAGACTATTCCGTTGTTTTCAGTTGAAAGTTTTGCTGCTTTAATAATTTTGTCTTGTTCAATTAATTTATCTGACTCATCATTTATTAAAATTTCATGGGATTCTTTAACTGTCATTTTTTTCTTTTTTTCTTTATTCCCCATTGATTTACCGATCATTTCACCAATATTAATCATTCCAACATTAGCACCTGGCATTCCAGGTATTTCAAAAGATGCACCACCTGAACTAGTGTCACTTACAGCTATCTCAATTTCATTATCATCTAGATCACCATTTCTTAATCTTTTTCTAAAACTTTCTCTTGTAGCCAAACTCGCTTTTTTTCCAACTAAAGCGTCTAAAACTTTCTCCTCAGCAGCTTTTTGAGCTTGTGCAAAAACTTCTTTTCTTTTTTTTACCTTCTCCATTGAGATAGCAATCTCAATTAAATCTCTTACAATTTGTTCAACGTCTCTTCCAACATACCCAACTTCTGTGAACCTTGTGGCTTCAACTTTTACAAAAGGAGCTTCTGCTAATTTCGATAACCTTCTTGAAATCTCGGTTTTTCCAACCCCAGTTGGCCCAATCATTAAAATATTTTTAGGTAGAACTTCATTCTTCATTTCACCTTTAAGAGCCTGTCTTCGCCATCTATTTCTCAATGCAACCGAAACAGCTCTTTTAGCTTTATTTTGTCCAACAACAAACCTATCTAATTCTGAAACTATTTCCCTAGGAGACAAAGAGCTTACTAAAGATACTTCTTCTTTTTGATTTTTATCTTTTGGGTGTAGCTGTGTTACGTTTGAATTATCCATTAAATTTTTTCTATTTTTACATTCTCGTTTGTGAATACACATATATCGGCTGCAACTTTGATTGCTTTTTTAGCAACTTCTTCCGCAGACATATTGCCTTCCATTAAAACTTTCCCAGCTGCTAAAGCGTAATTTCCACCTGAACCAATTCCAATTACATCTCCTTCTGGCTCTAGCACGTCTCCTGTTCCAGAAATAATATAGCTATTGTTTTTATCTCCAACAGCCATTAATGCTTCTAATCTTCTTAAATATTTATCTGTTCTCCAATCTTTTGCTAACTCAACAGCGGCTCTAGATAAGTTGCCCGCATGTTTTTCTAATTTTCCTTCAAGCCTTTCAAATAAAGTTAATGCATCAGCAGTTGATCCTGCAAATCCAGCAACCACATCTCTTTTTTCAATTTTTCTGACTTTTGAAGCTGTACTTTTAACAACAGTATTTCCCATACTGACTTGTCCATCACCAGCGACTACGACTTCATTATTTTTTCTAACCAGAACAATTGTTGTCATACCTAATAAATGGTAACTATTTTTGATACTTCAAGTGCTCAGACTGATATTGATATAGTGTGATTATGTATGTATACCATTAAAAATATATGGCTAGAAAAGGAAAAGTATCTCGAAAAACAAAAGAAACCAGTATCAATGTTGAAGTAAACATTGACGGCAAAGGAAAATACCAAATTGACACTGGGATAGGTTTTCTAGATCACATGCTTGAACAATTATCAAAGCATTCACTAATTGATTTAAAAGTTAAAGCAAAAGGGGACACTCATATAGATCTTCACCACACAACAGAAGATACAGGTATTGCAATTGGTGAGGCTTTAAAGAAAGCTGCTAAAAAATTTGTAGGAATAAAAAGATATGCGCACACAGTTATTCCAATGGATGAAACATTAACAAGAGTTGCGATAGATGTTTCAAACAGACCTTATTTAATTTGGAAAGTAAAATTAAAAGTTGAGAAACTAGGTGAGATGGATACAGAGCTATTTAAAGAATGGTTCCAAGCATTTTCTCAATCCGCAGGCATTACTATGCACGTTGAAAATATTTATGGAGATAATAGCCATCATATCATTGAGTCTTGTTATAAAGCATTAGCAAGATCATTAAGGGCTGCGCTAGAGATGGATCCAAGAAATAAAAAGAGTATTCCATCCACTAAAGGCTCATTATAAGTTTAATGAAAGTCACAATTGTTGATTATAATTCGGGCAATATTAGCTCGGTGATAAACTCCTTTAAGGAAGTTGCCAAAGATAAAGTAAATATCGAGGTAACCTCAGATTTAAATAAGATTAAATCTTCAGATAAAGTAGTTTTACCAGGGCAGGGTTCGTTTAAGAGTTGTGTTGATGCACTTAACAACATCAGTGGTTTGGTTGATACGTTAAGTGAATTTGCAATAAATAATAAAAAACCACTTCTTGGAATTTGCGTGGGACTTCAAATGTTTGCAGATATTGGTTACGAACAAACAGAAACCAGGGGTCTTGGTTGGATTTCTGGAAAAGTATCAAAAATAGATAATCAAAATGGAGATTACAAACTTCCTCATATTGGCTGGAATCAAATAAATATTTTGAAAGATAGTAAGATTTATAAAAATATAGAAAATAATTCGCATATGTATTTTGTGCATAGTTATGAATTTATACCTGAAGATAAAACTGTAATTTCAGCTACGACAGATTATTCTTCAAATATTGTTTGCTCTGTTGAAAAAGAAAATATTTTTGGAACACAGTTCCACCCAGAGAAAAGTGACAAAACTGGGCTTAAAATAATAGATAATTTTATAAATTTATAATGAAAATATTTCCCGCGATAGATATTAAAGATAAGAAGTGTGTGAGACTAGTCAAAGGTGACTTTGATAATAAAACTGAATACAACATGTCTCCAGTGGAACAAGCTGAAAAATATAAAGATCATGGATTTAAAAATTTGCATATAGTTGATTTAGATGGGGCATTAAGTGGTGAGACAGTAAATCTAGATATTATCCAAGAAATTGTTAAAAAATCTAATTTAAAAATTGAAGTAGGGGGTGGTGTTAGAAGTATTGGTAGTATTCATAAATATACTGATGCTGGTGTTGAAAAAGTTATTTTAGGAAGTGCAGCTATAAAAGATAAAAACTTTTTAAAAGAGGCATGTGAAAAATTCCCAAATAAAATTGCTTTAGGTTTAGATGCTAAGGATGGGTATTTATCAGTTTCAGGTTGGAAAGAAAATTCAAACCAATTAACTCTAGATTATTTAAAAGAGGTGAATGATTTTGGTGCAAGTAGATTGATTTATACTGATATAAACAGAGATGGGATGAAGCAAAGTCCTAATTTTGAAGAGACAGCAAAGATTGCTAATACATCCAATTGTCCAGTAATCATATCTGGTGGAGTTTCATCAATAGATGATATTAAAAAGGCTAAGGAATTAAATAATAAAAACATTGAAGGTATCATAGTTGGAAAAGCTATCTATGATGGTGATATTAAATTAGAAGAATTAGTGAAAGAATTAGATGCTTAAAAATAGAATTATACCATGTTTAGACGTTAAAAATGGACGTGTTGTAAAAGGAATTAATTTTGTTGATCTGCAGGATGCAGGCGATCCCGTCGAACAAGCTAAAATTTATTCTGACAGTGGAGCAGATGAAATTTGCTTTTTAGATATTACTGCATCAAATGAAAATAGAGATACTATTTACGATGTAGTAGAGAAAACGTCGAAGAAATGTTTTGTTCCTCTGACAGTTGGAGGTGGTGTTAGAAGTGTTGAGGACATCAACAAACTACTAAACTGTGGGGCAGACAAAGTATCAATTAATACTGCTGCAGTTCAAAATCCAAAAGTAGTAGTAGAAAGCTCAAAAAAATTTGGTTCACAATGTATTGTTGTTGCATTAGATGCAAAAAAAAATGGAAGTAAATGGGAAATTTTTACACATGGTGGAAGAAATAATACAGGTATTGATGCAATTGAATTTGCAAAAAAAATGGAAGTCAGTGGAGCAGGTGAGCTTCTAGTAACATCAATGGATCGGGATGGTACTCAAGTTGGTTATGATATTGATCTAATGTCTAAGATATCTTCAAAGGTAAATATTCCAGTAATAGCATCTGGTGGAGTTGGAAATTTAGATCATATGGTAGATGGAATTAAATTAGGAAATGCAAGCGCAGTTTTAGCGGCATCAATATTTCATTATGGTAAGCACTCTGTGAAAGAGGCCAAGGAATATTTGGACTCAAAAGGAATTCCTGTTAGAATTTAATATGCTTAATACATTAGAAAACTTAATCAAACTTGCACGAGAGAGAAAATCTTCACCTGTTGAAGGTTCGTACACTAATAAGCTGCTCACTGACAAATCATTAAGCAAGGCAAAGGTCTTAGAGGAAGTTAATGAATTGATAGAGGCAGTGGAGGAAAATTCTAACAAAACTCATGAAGCAGCAGATGTTTTTTATCATCTATTAATGTATCTCGAAGCTAATGATATAAAAATTGAAGAAGTAATGTCAGAATTAGAAAAAAGGAAAAAATGAGTTACGACGATAATAATATTTTTGCAAAAATTTTACGTGGAGAAGTACCTTGTAATAAAATTTATGAGGATGATTTTGTTTTGTCATTTCATGACATTAATCCACAAAAAAAAATTCATGCTTTAGTTATTCCTAAAGGTAAATATATTGATTTAGATGATTTTAGTCTGAATGCTTCTTCAGAGGAGATGGTTGGATTATTTAAAGGCATTAATATAGTTGCTAAAAAGCTTGGTATTTCAACAGAAGAAGGACAGGGCTATAGAGCTTTAGCAAATATAAGTGATCATGGTGGTCAAGAGGTTCCACACTTGCACTTTCATTTATTTGGAGGAGAAAAAGTCGGAAAAATGGTAGAGTGATAAAAGAAGTTAAAAGAAATTATCTAGAAATAAATTCACTTAAAGATCTCAAAGAAACCTTTAAACCTTCTGAGGATTTTTCATTAAGCTTAATAAAGCCAATTGATTTTCAATTAAATAAATTCTTTTATAAAAATATTGGAAAAAAGCATCAATGGGTAGATAGATTAATTTGGTCAGAAGAAAATTGGATAAGTCATCTCTCCAATGAAAATATAAAAGTTTACGTGCTTAAGTACAATAATGATTTAGTTGGATATTTCGAACTAATTTTTCATTTAAAAATTTATGAAGTTGAATTAGCGTATTTTGGAATACTTGAAGAGTATCAAAATAAAAAATTAGGATCTTATTTACTCTCAGAAGCTATTAAAAAATCGTTCATAAATGATAGAGTAAAACGTTTATGGGCACACACGTGTTCTTTAGATCATAAACATGCTTTAAGTAATTATATGGCAAGGGGTATGAAAATTTTTAAAACTGAAATCATTAATATTTAATTTTGAGGTGGCAATTTAAATAAATTTTCTGAAAGGACTCTATTTTTTCTTATTGATGAAATAAAAGTAATATTAAAATTTTGGTAAATATCTATATTTTGCCAACCAATCAAGTCATAACTCTGTTTATCAAAAAATATATTTATTTCAGTATCTTTTTCTACAATTGTAAAATTGACAAGATTTTCATTAACAATTCTTTCACGAAGTTTATAAATTTTATTAATTAAAAAATCTTTATCTAAAATTAAATATAAAGGTGTCTTATTAAGTGGATATCTGTAATAACTTGCTCTAGTTTTAATCACTAAAGATTTTCCATTTGATACTAAAATTTTATTATTACTTCTTGCATATTCACAATAAATTTTTTTTGGATATTCAATTGTACAATTTCCATTTTCTATTTTTCCATTTATATTTTGTTCAAATTTAAAATTTAAATTATTAGTATTTATTAAATTTTGAATTATTTTATCCTTAATTTCAGCATTTGAATGAGAAGCTAAAATAAATAAAAAAAATATTAAAAAATATTTTAACATTAAAGAACATCTCTTTTACCAACATGGTTAGCTTTGCTAACTATTCCATCAGCTTCCATCATGTCAATTATCCTTGCTGCTCTATTATAACCTATTTGAAGTTTTCTTTGAAGAAAGGAAGTGGATGCTTTTCCTTCAGACTTAATTATTTCTAAGGCTTGCTGATACAATTCATCTTTGTCTCCTGCAATTTGATTTTCTCCAATTTCTTTTTCATCTGCAAAACTTAATATTTCATCCACATAATCTGGTTCTGCTTGAGATCTTAATGAATTATTAATTTTTTCAATTTCATTATCAGACACAAAAGGTGCATGAATTCTAACTATACGATTGGCAGATGACATATACAGCATATCTCCTTTTCCTAATAATTGTTCCGCACCCTGTTCTCCTAAAATAGTTCGACTGTCTATCTTGGAGGTGACCTGAAAAGATATTCTTGTTGGAAAGTTAGCTTTAATTGTACCTGTAATTACATCAACACTAGGCCTTTGTGTTGCCATAATAATATGAATTCCAGCTGCTCTTGCCATTTGAGATAATTTTTGAATATAGTTTTCAATTTCCTTCCCAGCCACTAGCATTAAATCTGACATTTCATCAACTACAACAACTATATAAGGCATTGGGAGTTTATGTTTTAAATTGTACCCATCAATATTTCTTACCCCTTCTTTTGTCATTAGCCTATATCGACTTTCCATTTCTTTAACTACCCATCCAAGCACTGAAGCAGCTTTCTTAGCTTCAGTGATAACCGGACATAATAAATGTGGAATTCCTTCATATGTTGAAAGTTCAAGCATTTTAGGGTCTATTAAAATAAATTTACATTTTTCTGGTGTATGTCGATAAAGAAGAGACAAAATAATGGTATTGATACAGACAGATTTACCTGACCCCGTTGTACCTGCGATAAGTAGATGGGGCATTGACGATAAGTCCCCGACTATAGGTTTACCAGAGATACTTTTTCCTAGTGCGATAGGCAATTTAATGTCTCTTTTTTTAAAATCAGGACTGTTTAAAATTTCCCTTAAATAAACATTCTCTCTAGAATTGTTTGGAAGTTCAATGCCAATAGTATTGCTTCCTGGTATTGTAGCTATTCTTGCAGACTCTGAACTAGTATTTCTTGCAATGTCATCAGATAAATTAATTATTTTTGAAACCTTCACACCAGCTGCTGGCTCAAATTCATTTAAAGTTACTACAGGTCCATGACTCACTTTCTTAATATTTCCACTAACACCAAAATCTAAGAGAATTTTTTCTAAAAATTCAGGATCTTGAGATTCAATTTTTTCAAGATTTTCTCTTTCTTTTTTAGAAGGAGTCTTCAATAAATCTAAGTCTGGTAATTTAAATTTAGTTGTATTTCTGCTTTTACTCTCAGCCTTTATAAAAGGCAAATCCTCTTGAATAAGGTTTCTTATTTCTTCTTGAGGTATGTATTCACTTATTACTTCACTTTTATCAGTATAATTTTGTTTTTCTTTTTTTGTAAAAACTTGATTTATATTTTTAATTAGTACATAAAATTTTATTGGATTAAAATTAACACTGATTAAAAATAAAAAAAAATTTAAAATAATTAAAAAATAATAAAAAATTACTTCGTTAGTTAATATTATTGAATTTAAAAATGTTTGATTTAAATAACCTCCTATAAAGCCCCCATTGCCGTTTATATAAAGAGTAAAAGCTTCTGAATAAAAATGCGCAAAAAATAAAGTCCCTAGTATTAAATAAATTATTGCAAAGAATATATTTTCAATTAATAAAAAAAATTTCTTGCTTCTAGTAATGTTGATACCAGTTACAATCAAAGTAAATGAGAATAAATATGAAATTAAGCCTATTGATTGAAAAAATAAGTCCGAAATAAAACTTCCATAAAAACCCAAAATATTTTCAATCTTAGTGTTTTCTGGAAAAATGAAATTAGGGTCTTCTGGTGAATAGGTTAACAGTGCTAATAATAATAAAATGCCAGCACTGAAAACAGTTATACCAAAAATTTCCGCTATCCTTTTAATGGTAAAATTAGCAAATAAATTGGCTGTTTTTTTTATATCCATATTTATGAATCAATTTTATCACTTTGTATCATCTAATTTTTGTTGTTAAAATTAAAAATAATATGAGAGTTTGTATACTTGGTTCGGGTTTGACTGCTTTAACTTTAGCAAAAGCTTTAGTTAATCAAAATATTTTTGTTGATTTAGTTTCATCTAACAAAAATAATAAAATTAATAATTCTAGAACGATAGGCATTTCAAAGACTAACTTTAATTATTTTAACGAAAATATAATAAATATAGAAAAAATTAGCTGGAAATTAAAAAAAATAGAAATTTATATTCATAAAAATAAAAATGAAAAAATATTAAATTTTGAAAATAGTAACAATCAACTTTTTTCGATAATAAAAAACTACCAGTTATATGAGATCTTAAATAAAAAGTTATATAAAAATAAATATTTTAAAAAAATAATATCAAAAAAAAAATTAATAAAACAAGAAAAATATAATTTAATAGTAAATACTGATTACAATAATGCTTTTACAAAAAAATATTTTAGTAAAAAAATCGAAAAAATTTACAATAGTTCTGCCTATACAACTTTAATTAATCATGAAAAAATTCCAAACCAAATTGCTGTTCAAATATTTACTAAAATTGGTCCACTAGCTTTTTTACCATTATCGAAAAATAAAACCTCAATTGTTTATTCAATATATAACTCAAAAAATATTGGAAGGAAAAAAATAATACATCTTATAAATCAACATAATATTAAATATAAAATAAAAAAAATAGAGAAGATTGAAAATTTTGAGCTAAAATCTTTAAATTTAAGATCTTATTATCATAACAATATTTTAGCGTTTGGTGATTTAGTGCATAGAATTCATCCACTTGCTGGTCAGGGTTTTAATATGACAATTAGAGATATAAATTTATTTATTAATATTATTAAAAATAAAATAGACTTAGGTTTGCCTCTCGACAGCTCTGTAAATTATGAATTTGAAAAAAATATAAAACATAAAAATTATATTTTTTCAAATAGTATTGATTTAGTTCAAGAATTTTTTAATTTTGAGAGAAAATTTAATAATAATATTCTAAACAAATCTGTGAAAATTTTAGGAAAAAACCCTTTTATAAATAAATTATTTACTAAAGTGGCTGATAAGGGAATAAACTTTTAAATTATTGAATGGTTGTGTTATCAAAATTATCAAAAGTATAAGTACTTAAAATCTGAGAAATTTTTTCTTTTCTATTATCTAAATTTTGAGCTTCTAACAAAACTTGTTTTTCCTCTAAAGAAAACGGTGATGCCATAGCAAGCGCATTAATTGTTTCATCAAGACTTTGTTGCTCTAAGGCTTTCCAATTAATTATAAAGCCTCTTTTTTCAAATAGTGATTTTAAATCTTTAAAAATTAATTCAAGATCAGTAAATTTTAAATCTTCTCTTTTGTTTTCTAGGTCTTGATAGAAATCTTTAAAATTTATTTGTAAGACTCTGTATTTATTTTCTGTACTCAATTCTGTAATTTTTCTAAACCTAATTAAACCTTTAATTTCAATTAAAAACCTCTCGTCTTTTGTTTCTCTAAAACTAGTGATTTTTCCAAGACAACCAACCTCATGTAATTCAGGCTTAATTTGTTTAATATTTGAGGTTTTTGGTTGTATCATTCCAACCAATTTATTCGATTTCATACTGTCGTTGATCATATCTATATAACGTGGTTCGAATATATTTAATGGTACAGTAGTTTTTGGAAATATTATAAAATTACTCAAAGGAAATACTGGGATTTTATCTGGAAGATCTTTTATTTTCATAATTTAAACATACCACATATAATTTTTTTAATAATATTGTAGTTTGTCACAAACCCAAATAATAAATTTATTTTCTAATTATTTTGTCTCTTGCTTAATATTAAAAAAGGCACTAATTTTAATACTTATAGAACAAGCGGGCATAGCTCAGTGGTAGAGCGTCTCGTTGCCAACGAGAAGGTCGAGGGTTCGACCCCCTTTGCCCGCTCCAAAAATTGTGATTAAATCGAAATTATTAACATCAATATTCCAAAATTACTTAAGTTCTAGAGATATTCGAACTTATAAAGATAGTATTATTTATTATTTGATATTTAGAATGATTAGAGGTTTTTTAGTTCATGATTTAGTTTTAAACATCTATGATTTTAGAGTTTTTGGAAGTATAAAAAAAAATAAAACATCTTATTTTTTGCTCAAAAAATGTGAGTTTGGTGATTATCATGAATTAGATACAATTAAAAAGTTTTCAAAAAAAAATAAAATAATTTTTTTTGATTGTGGTTGTAATTATGGATTTTACTCTTTTTATGTAGCATCATTATCAGCAAAAAATCGAGTGTTTGCCATTGAAGCTTCAAAACAAACTTCGAAAGATTTTTTAAAAAATATAGATTTAAATAAATTTTCAAATATATCTTTTTTGAATAATGCAATTTCAAATATAGATGACGAAAATATATTATTTAATGAAAGTGAAAACGATTGGGAGAGCTCTCAAGCACATAAAAACTTTAAGCTTTCATCAATTTCAGAAGTTAAATCTGTTAAAATTGATTCTTTATTAAAATCTTCAGATTATTTAGATTATCAGATTATTATAAAACTAGACATTGAGGGCAATGAAATGAGAGCAATTCAGGGTTCGTTAGAAACTATTGAAAAAATGTCGCCACTAATAATAATTGAATTCTCTAAATATATTTTTAACAAAAAAGACAATATTAAATATTTAGAAAATTTTCTGTATAGATATAAATATTCAATATATGATAGAAATAAATATAAAATTGACTTAGATAATATTATTATAAAGATTAATAATCTAGTGAAAGGTTATGATACTATAGGAAATTATTATTTAATTAAAAATGGTTCAAAAATGTTAGAAGAGTTTCTGATAAATGAGTGATTTAGCAAATAAGAAATGTACACCATGTGAAGGGAACATCCCCCCCTTTAGTGCTGATGAAATACATAAATATCTAAAAAAAGTTGATGGCTGGGAAGTTTTAGAAGATAAAATTGATGGTTTTCATTTATTAAAAAGTTTTAAATTTGATAATTTTTTAAAAAGTCAGGAATTTGTAAATAAAGTCGGAGAAATAGCTGAGTCCGAAGGTCACCACCCTGATTTATGGTTTGGATGGGGTTATGCAAGAATTAAAATATTTACACATGCAATTAAAGGTCTAGCCGAGAGTGATTTTATTCTTGCAGCAAAAATAGATCAAATATCTAATGTCTAAAGTGTCTTGTCTTTGAAAAAAGAAGCACGGTATCCGTTTCATTTGCAAAATTAATTATTTCTTTGTCCCTTATAGATCCAAATGGTTGAACTATGGCTCTAACACCTGATTGGACTAATTTTTCAATGCCATCTACAAAAGGAAAGAATGCATCTGAGGCAGCAACTAAATTATGATTCTGAAGATTAAATTTTTTCATTTTATTTATTGCTATTTGACAACTATCTAATCTGCTTGGTTGACCAGAACCAATACCAACAGTAGTTTCGTTTGATGCTAACACTATTGCGTTTGATTTTACATATCTGCATACATTGAAAGCAAAAATAAGATCTTTAAGTTGTTTTGCAGTTGGTTTTCTTTTTGAAACAATTTTAAAATGCTTAGTTGAAAATAAATTTAGGTCCTCTGATTGTATCATTATATCTTGGTTGAATGATACAAATTTAAGACGTTCTTCTGATGTATAATTTGTTCCATCAATTAATCTTAAGTTTTTTTTAGTTTTTAAGATTTTAATAGCATCGCTATCAAACCCATTTGCAATTATCACTTCTAAAAATAGCTTATTTAATTCTATAGCTAAATTTCTTTTAATTTTAAAATTACAAGAAACTATTCCACCAAAAGCACTTATGGGATCACAAGAAAGAGCCGATTTATAACTCTCTAAATAATCATTTTTAGTAGAAACTCCACATGGATTTGCATGTTTAACTATGACTGTTCCTTTACCTTTTGGTAAAGATCTTGAAATGGTTAGAGCACTAAATATATCATTATAATTGTTGTAACTTAGTTGTTTTCCATGAATTTGTTTCAAATTTGTATTCGAACTACTTGAATAGATTGCACTTTGTTGATGAGGATTTTCTCCGTATCTAAGTTCTTCTTTAAGATTTCCATGCAAAATTTTTTTCTTAGGGAAATTAGTATTTGTTTTTTTATTAAAATAGCCTGAAATAACAGAGTCATAATAAGCCGTTTCAGTAAAAGCTGTCCTTGATAGCTTTTCCCTAAAACTTAAGGAAGTAGATCCTTTGAACTTTTTTAATTCTTTAATTAATTCCTCATACTGGTCTGAAGAGGTTATTACAGTCACATCATTATAGTTTTTAGCTGCAGACCTAACCATTGTAGGACCACCCACATCTATATTTTCTATAATTTTTTTATGGTTTTTTGTTTTTTTAAGAGTGTTTTCAAATGGATAAAAATTAACAATGACTAAATCAATATTCTCAAAACCATGATCTTTTAGATCTTTTGAGTGAGATTTTTTTTCTCTTTTATTTAGAATACCTGCATGAATTTTGGGATGTAGAGTTTTTACTCTGCCTTCTAAAATCTCAGGAGAATTAGTAAATTTAGAAACCTCTAAACATTTAAATTTTAATCTTTTAATTTCTTTGTAGGTACCACCTGAGCTAATTATTTTTATTTTATTTTTTTTTAAAATATTCAATAATGGTTTTAAATTTTTTTTGTCAGATACAGAAATAAGAGCTGTTTTGATTTTTTTCTTCATTATAATTTACTGATCTCCCATTTTATTATCTGCTCTTTTTCATTATTCATTCCCGAGATAAAAATATTCTGGTTTTCCTTAGATGAATTTTTATTACCGAAATATAAACCATTATCAATATTAATATCAAAGTTATCACAACTAAATTTCCAACCTTCTTCATCTATTTCAATTAGAATAGATTTGTTATCTTGAGTTTTCATTACTTTTGAGCTCGGATCAAGATGAAATCTTATATCAAATTTAATTTCTTTATTAGGTGTTTTTCTAAATAACTTATCATAGCCAATAAATTTCATTTGTTCTGGATAAAACTCAATCTCTCTTTCATAAATTGTTCCAAATTTAATTAAATACCCATCATGTGCACCTGATATTTTCCAATAATTATTTTCAAAGACTACATTTTTTTTCGATACTTTAAGTCCTTTATTAATAATTAAACTTTTTTGATGCTTAGTAAAATTACAAGAAGAATAATCTTCAATGGTTAAAGCACAATGAAGAGAAGTACTTCTTGATAATTTATTAAATTTATTATTTCTATCTGAGTAATAACCAGCATTTGAAATTAATTTTTTTTCATTTGAAAATATTTCAAACGATAGTGCACCTGCTTGATAGTCGTTGGAAAAAGTTTTGTTAGGACTAGAACCTATATCAACAGCAAGAATTATTTTTTTATTTTTAAGAATTGCATATCCGCCAAGTTCATTAATTTGGTTTTTGAAAGTATAACCAAACCTTTTTAAATATTGATCAAATTCTTTATTTTCAGAAGAATAATTACCATTAAAAAAAATATCTTGTTTTATATTTTGCCATATGAAAGCGTAACTTGAGCCTAAATAATAAATGGTCTCATCAATATATTCAGGAATTAAACTCTGAGATTCTTTGAACCACTCTCTAATAATTATAAAATATTTTAAATAAAATATTAGTTGTCGGATATTTCTTGATTTTGTAAATCCTTGATTATCAATTGAGAATTTAATGATATTTTTTAATAAATTCAATCCACTTTCAAGATATTGTTTTGTATTTTTGTAAGCTAATCCAGTTAAAATTATTGCAGCGCATCCAATCATCTTATTTTCCACCTCTTTTGAGTTTTTGATTTCATTTAACAAATGATTAGCCTGTTTTTGAATCATGTGATCAAAAGTAGATCTGTACTTTTGGTCACTATCTTCATAGGTGAGTTGGTGATTTGATAACCATGAAATAATTCTTTTTGCTGTTAAATCAAA
Source organism: uncultured Pelagibacteraceae bacterium (assembly GCA_902594405.1). Lineage (GTDB taxonomy): Bacteria > Pseudomonadota > Alphaproteobacteria > Pelagibacterales > Pelagibacteraceae > Pelagibacter. The sequence continues at coordinate 18,112 of CACJMB010000003.1, forward strand.
TTCCCAGCTTCTTTTTTGATATTTACTATTATTTGAAATCCAGTTTTTAATAACTGTTTGTGTATTTTTTTTTGAAGATTTTAAATCTAAGCTAAAAAACCAGAAAAAATTATTCAATTTTTCATAATCTTCTGAGCTTAAATTATTTTGCCAAATTGATTCAATAGCAAAGTCTTCAATTTTATATTTCTTATTTTGGTATTTTATTATAGACGAAAGTAAATGAGGACTTGGTTTATATTCAAAATTACTATCAAAAGTTTTTGATATTTTTTTTTCGTAAAAATTTGAATTTTGATAAATTGATTTAAAACTTTCTTTTATATTAGAATAAAATTGACCTAAAATGCCCAAGGAATTTGTATTAATCATTAACTTATTTTAATTTTAATAAATTAATATTTTTCTTTATATCTCCATCATTACTTTTGAACACTGTTGTGCCGGAAACAAGAATGTTTGCTCCAGCGTCAATTGCACTTTTGCAATTATCAAAATTAATCCCACCATCAATTTCTATGTCAAAATCTATCTTTTTTTGTTCTTTTATTTTCTTTAGATCTTTTATTTTATCTAAAACTTCTGGCATAAATTTTTGACCTCCAAATCCAGGATTTACACTCATAATTAATACTAAATCTATTTGATCTAATAAATCTAAAATCAAATCAATTTTAGTTTCGGGATTAAGTGAAACTCCAACTTTTTTATTTTTTTCTTTTATTTTTTTAATTGAATTTTCTAAATTGTCAGTAGCTTCAGGGTGAATAGTAATTATATCTGCTCCAGCATCAGCGTAAGCATCTATGTATTTATGGACTGGTGATATCATTAAATGAACATCAAATTTTAATGAACAATGTTTTCGAAGAGCTTTAATTACAGGTGGTCCTATTGTTAAATTAGGAACAAAATGACCGTCCATTACATCTACATGAATCATATCAGCACCGCCTTCTTCAAGTCTTTTTATTTCTGAACCTAACTGACTGAAGTCAGCTGATAAAATTGATGGAGAAATTTGTATATTTTTCATTGATTGCTAGATTAACTAGTATCAATTTTAAAAATTAAAATGAATTAAAAAATTGATAAATTTGTCTAGAAATTTCACTCTCCAACGGAAATGACAACATCCCCATCACCGAATAGCCTAAGATCCAAGGCATTAAATAAAATCTGATCATGTAGAAAAACCAAGCAACATACAAAGGTACTAATGGCCCAATGATAAATGAGGGTGTTATTGGTTTAAAAAATTTTATCAGAGGATTGGTGTATTTCACAAATACTCTCATGAAAAAGAATTGTGAGTCTTCTTTTTGAAAAATATTCATCGCTACTCTTCCAATAAGAGTCCACATGATGATCCCAAGCAAATAATCAATAAAATATACTAAAGGATGAAAATTTGCTGACATTCAAAATTTATATTGGAAAATTTATTGAAATAAAAGGGGCGAAATTAATCGCCCCTTTAAAAGATTATTTAGTGTGATTTACCAAGAATTGATTTACCACTCGGTACACGAACATCATCAACCATTTTTTGAGTAGCTTTATCTGGTTCTGCAGTCATTAAACTAACTACTACCATTAAAACTAAACTAACAGCTGATCCGAAGATACCAAATGTTAACTGTGTAATTCCTAGGAATCCACTTCCGCCAGTTCGTACCCAAACTAAGTACCAAGCACCGGCGATTAGACCTCCTAGCATACCAGCAATCGCACCTTGTCTATTAGCTCTCTTCCACCATACACCAAGTACAAGTGGGAAGAACAATCCAGACATCGCAAAATCAAAAGCCCAGATAACCGAACCTAAGATTCCTTGAATCTCCATTGCTGCAATAGTTGCTCCAGCAAAACCAATTATTACAAGTAATACCCTTGCAACAAGTAGTCGTTTTGCAGTTTCCGCTTTTGGATCAATGATCTTATAGTAAACATCATGTGATATAGCGTTTGCAATTGCTAGAATTAAACCATCAGCAGTAGACATGGCAGCTGCCATACCTCCCGCAGCAACTAGACCTGAAATTACATAAGGTAATCCAGCTATCTCTGGTGTTGCTAATACAACGGCTTTACCACCCATGAAGAACTCATTTAATTCTAGAGTTCCATTTCCGTTAAAGTCGCTGATAAACATTAGGTTTGCTTGGTTCCAGTTTTGGTACCAATCTATCGCTTCCACTTCTGCAAATGTCTTACCGATAATACCAGTTGGTAAATTCGGGTCGATCAATGATAACTTAGATAATGTAGCTAACATTGGAGCAGAAGAATAAAGTAGGAAGATAAAGAATAATGACCAACCTACTGATTTTCTAGCTGCTTTTACACTTGGAGTAGTAAAGTATCTCATCATCACGTGCGGTAATGAAGCTGTTCCCATCATCATCGCTAGTGCTAATGAAATAAATGCCCAAGGTGTAGCGTTCACTGCAGAGTGAGCTTTAGTTATTCCTGCTAAGCCTTTAGGTACTGATTTTAGATCAGCAGCCGCGTTTTTAACAAAACCGAACTGTTGTTCTAATTCACCAATTCTAGCTACCTCGTCAGCTAACATAAAGTGAGGGAAGAAACCCGCACCCATTTTGTTACTGATCCAGAATACTGGAAGTAGGTAAGCTATAATCAGTACGATATATTGTGCAACCTGTGTCCAAGTTACCCCTCTCATACCACCTAACATTGAACATAATAAAATACTTATTAGTCCAACATAAACTGCGTATTGGAATGGGATATCAAGTGCAACAGATGCAATAGTACCCGTAGCGTTAATTTGTGCAGTCACATAAGTAAATGAAGCAACAGTTAAAACTACAACTGCGCTAAATCTAGCTAAATTACCACCGTATCTAGTACCTATAAAATCTGGAACTGTATAACAGCCAAATTTCCTTAAGTATGGTGCTAATAAAGATGCAACAAGCACGTAACCACCAGTCCAACCTACAAGTAGAGCCATATAACCATAACCTTTAAAGTAAATACCACCAGCCATTGCAACGAATGAAGCACCAGACATCCAGTCTGCTGCAGTCGCCATTCCGTTGAAGACCGTTGGTACTTGTCTACCAGCTACGTAATATGCATCTGCTTGGGCTGTTCTTGATAGCCAACCGATTAATGCATAGATGAATACAGTAAATGCAACGAAAGCGATACCAATTGCTTTAGCTGTCATACCCATCTGTTCAGCAATTGCCATGATGATTATAAAACCTATAAATCCTCCAGTATAGATTCCATAAACCTTTGGCAAATTATCTATGAAATTACCTTTCATTATTCGTCCTCTCTTTCGCTAAAGCCGAACTCTTCATCGATTTTTTCTTGTCTATTCGCAAACCAGAAAATTAGGATTACGAAAGCACCAAGAGATCCCTGACACGTAAACCAATATGTCCATGGATAACCGAAAGGTCCTGTGACCTCGTTCATTTCAGCTCCAAAGAGAAAGATGCCAATTGAGAAAACAAACCAGATTGCAAGTGTTATAAATAACAATCCCCTGGTTTTTTCCCAGTGTTTTTGTTGATTTGACATTTATACCTCTCTTTTTAGTTATAACTGGATAAAACCATAACCATTATGAGAGCTTTGAAAACCCTAAAAATTGATCATATTAGGTACTTATTTACTTGCTTTTTTAAGATATAATTGGCGCACTTACAAATTAACATGGGAAAATATAAATTAACTTGGAGAGACGTAAAACTTGAGGATTTTAAAACATACTTATTCGCCATGTTTAAGGCGTTTATTCCAAAGAAAAAAATAAAAACTTTAGATGAATTAGAGCAGTTTATTCAAACTAAATCTGCATGGGCCACTCAAGTTACTTTATATAATTATCTGAAAACTAGAATGGGAACAAGGTACGTTCTTCATTTTGATAACGATGAATTTATGTCATCAGTAAATCTTGCTAAATGGAATATTTATTCAGTTGCATTACAAGATTTAACTTTTTTTACTTTTTCATATTTGAAGGTTAATTTTGATTATCAGGATATTCATAAAGCTAATGAAATTTTCAATAAAATTTTAGATGATGAAATTTCTAATAAGATGCCATTAAATATTATTGATGAAGCCAGGAAAAGTTTTGATGAAAGATTAGAGAAAATAAATTGGGATGGCTATTATCAAGACTTACCTTTTAATCCTAGTGCACTCTCTTTATATAAATGGGCTCCAATTGCAGATGAATTAAAAACTTTAGATCGAAAGATTGTTTTAAATTCGATGATTTTAAAATGGGATGTTGTTAAACAAGAATTTAAAGATTTAATACAGTTTTAAATATTTTTTCTATTTTCAACCAAACTATCAACAACACTTGGATCTGCCAGAGTAGTTGTGTCTCCTAATTCACCATGCTCATTAGCAGCAATCTTTCTTAGAATTCTTCTCATAATTTTTCCTGACCTTGTCTTGGGCAGACCTGGAGTAAAATGAATAAGGTCTGGAGTTGCTAAAGGTCCGATTTGTTTTCTAACCCAAAGTTTTAGATCTCTTTCAAGTTCACCTGTTTCTGTTTCTCCTGCGTTTAAGGTTACATAACAATATAACCCATTACCTTTTATATCGTGAGGGTAACCAACTACAGCAGCTTCAGCTACTTTTGGATGAGCAACAAATGCACTTTCAATTTCAGCAGTTCCCAGGTTATGACCTGAAACAATAATTACATCATCTACACGACCAGTGATCCAGTAATAACCATCTTTATCTCTTCGACATCCATCTCCAGTGAAATATTTTCCATTAAACTGAGAAAAGTACGTATCGATAAATCTTTGATGATCTCCATACACTGTTCTCATTTGGCCAGGCCAAGATTGAGCTATACATAATCTTCCTTCACCAGCTCCTTTAATTTCTTTTCCATTTTTATCAACCAATACTGGCTTAATTCCGTAGAAAGGTTTTGTTGCAGATCCAGGTTTAAGAGGAATAGCTCCCGTTTGAGGAGCAATCATTATCCCTCCAGTTTCAGTTTGCCACCAAGTATCTACAATTGGGCATTTTGAATTTCCGACAGTTTTATAATACCACATCCAGGCCTCCGGATTTATTGGTTCTCCTACTGTTCCTAAAAGCTTGAGTGATTTCCTAGACGTTTTTTTAACTGGTTTATCTCCCTCACGCATTAATGCTCTAATTGCAGTTGGGGCTGTATAAAAAGTATTCACTTTATATTTATCAACTATTTGCCACCATCTAGAGCTATCAGGATAATTTGGAATTCCTTCAAACATTATTGTCGTTGCACCATTCGAAAGTGGACCATAAATAATGTAACTATGTCCAGTTACCCAGCCAATATCAGCAGTACACCAATAAATATCTTTTGGTTTGTAGTTGAAAATATATTGATGAGTCATCGATGCATAAACCATATATCCACCAGTAGTATGAAGAACTCCTTTTGGTTTACCTGTTGAACCCGAAGTATATAAAATAAACAACGGATCCTCTGCATTCATTTCTTCAGGCTCACAATGGTTAGGAACGTCTTTAATTAAATCATGAAACCAAACATCTCTATTTTGATCCCAGTTTATGTAATTACCTGTTCGTTTTACAACAATACATTTCTTAACATTTGGGCAACTCATTAAAGCTTCATCGACTGTATATTTCAGCGGTATAGTTTTTCCACCCCGCACTCCTTCATCAGCAGTAATAATGTATTCAGACTCGCAATCATTAACTCTTCCTGAGATAGAGTCTGCTGAAAAACCTCCAAAAATAATCGAATGAACTGCACCAATTCTCACACAGGCCAGCATTAAAATTGCTAACTCTGGTATCATCGTCAAATAAATTGTTACACGATCACCTTTTTTAATTCCTAATTTTTTTAAACCATTTGCTGCTTTAGAAACTTTTTGATGAAGTTGTTTATAAGAAATTTTTTGACTATCTTTTGGATCATCTCCTACCCAAATAATAGCTGTTTTATCTTTTTTATCTTTTAGATGTCTATCAATACAATTCGCTGAAGCATTTAAAGTGCCATCTTCAAACCATTTAATTTTTACTTCTTTGGTACTGTATTTTACATCTTTAATTTTTTTATAAGGTTTGATCCAAGTAATTCTTTTTCCTTCTTTTCTCCAAAATTCATCATTACTCTTTATAGATTGAGAATATTTTTGCTGGTATTTACTTTTGTTTGCTAAGCTACTTTTAACCCATTCTGGTTTTGTTTTAATAACAACTTCAGGAGGTGTATTTCCATTTTCTTTTTTTGCTTTAATTCTTTTTTTTGGTTTTTTAGAAGATCTTTTTCTAACTTTAGATCTTCTCTTCACCTTTTTTGAGGTTTTTTTTCTAATTTTAGACTTTTTTTTTCTTACCTTGCTTTTCTTCTTCTTTTTTTTTGGCATAGGACAATTTTTTTTTTAAATCTTACTCATGTTATTTATAATTTTCCAGCTTTTATAATCAACAGGCATTACAGAGAGCCTACTTTGCTTTATCAGAGCTAAATGGCTTAAATCCTTATTTTTTTTAATACTTTCGAGTGATATAGGCTTTGAAAATTTAGACTTAAATTGAACAGTAACGGCAACAAATCTCCCTGTTTTGTCTGTTTTATCTATATACGATTCTTTAATAACTTTTACTATTCCAACTATCTCTTTTCCTATGTTTGAATGATAAAAAAAACATAGATCTCCTTTACTCATACTTTTTAAATTTTTTGCAGCTTGATAATTTCTGACACCATCCCAAGGTGCACCTTTAATTCCAGCTTTTTTTTGTTGGTCAATTGACCAAACATCTGGTTCAGATTTCATCAACCAATATTTCATTACAATTGAACCCCGGCACCTTTAAGAAAAGCTGCATCTTCATCTAAAGGCCATCTAGGTTTTGCTGGATAATCTAAATCATCAAATTGATTTATTTTAAATTTTTCCAAACCTACCATTGCAATCATCGCTGCATTATCTCCACAGAACTCTATAGGTGGAAAAATACTTTTATAATTTTTTTCTTCACATAGATTAATTAACATAGACCTAATTTTTTTATTTGCTGCAACTCCTCCAGCAACAACAAAAATTTTTTCATCTAATTCATTTATTTTTTCAAATTCTGTAAAGGCAATCTTTGTTTTTTTATATAAAATTTCCTCAATTGTTTTTTGAAAAGATGCCGCAAGATCATATTTATCTTGTTCTGATTTAATTTTTTTGCTGATTTTCAACACTGCAGTTTTTAGACCGGCAAAAGATAGATTACATCCTCCTTTGCTGAAAATTGGTTTTGGTAAATCATATTTTTCTGGATTACCTTTTTTAGCTAAAACTTCAATTTGAGGTCCTCCTGGAAATTCTACCCCTAAAAGTTTTGCTGTTTTGTCAAACGCCTCACCTAATGCATCATCAATAGTTGTTCCTAATCTTTTATATTTTCCAAGATTTTGAACACTTAAATATTGTGAGTGCCCACCTGAAATTAAAAGAAGTAAATATGGATAATTTAGATTTGAATTTAGTTTTGGACTTAAAGCATGTCCCTCTAAATGATTAACAGCAATAAAAGGTTTATTCATTGCTGTTGCGAAAGCTTTACCAAAACTTAATCCAACTGACAGACAAACAATTAATCCAGGACCGGCGGTAGAAGCAACCGCATCTATCTCTTCAATTTTTTTCCCACTTTCCTCTATAGCTTTTTTGACAATCCAATCAATTTTTTCAATGTGTGAACGAGCTGCTAGTTCTGGAACTACACCACCAAACTCCCTATGAACCTCTACTTGGCTAGAAACAATATTCGACAAAACTACTGGGAATCCTTCTTCATTTTCAGTTATTAAAGAAGCTGCAGTTTCATCACAACTAGATTCTATTCCAAGAATTAAGGGTTTTTTGCTCATTCAAATAGTTTTTAATAATTGTACAATCTTAATACAAGTAAGAAATAAATTTTTATGAGTAAAAAAATAATAATTGGATCTAGAGGTAGTAAGCTTGCCTTACTTTATGCTCAACAAGCTAAAGATAAAATTATTGAAAATACTGATCTAAGTAATGATGATATTTTGATTAAATCGATCACAACCAAAGGTGATGAGGTGCAGAATATAAGATTGTCAGAAGTTGGAGGTAAAGGTTTGTTTTCCAGCAATATTGAAAAAGAACTTCAGTTAAAAAATATTGATATTGCTGTCCATGCGCTGAAAGACATGCCTGCTAATGAGACAGAAGGATTAAGGACAGATTCTTTCCTTGAAAGAAATGATCCTAGGGAAATTTTAATTACAAAGGATAAAAAGAAACTTAAAGACTTAAATGAAAAGTCAATTGTTGGAACCTCTTCATACAGAAGAGAATTTCAAATAAAAAAAATTAGACAAGATTTAAACTGCAAATTAATTAGAGGAAATGTTGATACTAGAATTAGAAAATTAAATGAAGGAATTTATGATGCTATTATATTGTCTTACGCAGGTATCAAATTTTTAAAATTTGAAGATGAAATCTCTGAAATTTTTTCAGCTCAAGAAATAATTCCTAGCGCAGGACAAGGTGTAATTGCTCTTCAGTGCAGGGAGAATGATAGCAAGATAATTTCTACTTTAAAAAAAATTAATCATGAGGAAACACATAAAAGAGCTCACCTTGAAAGAAATATTTTGAAAGTTTTAGATGGAGATTGTGAAACAGCAATTGGTGCTCATTCAGTGATTGATGGAGATAAGATTATTGTGGAGGCTGAACTTTTTTCTCTTGACGGCAAACAAAGATTTTATGAAAAAAAGGTTGGTAATTTGAATGAATTTAAAGAACTTGGTAAGGAAGTTGGAATACTTTTAAAAGCAAAATCAAACAATTCATATAAAAGATAGTATGCATATTTTATTAACTAGACCATTAGAAGATTGTTCCAAAATGATATTGAAATTTAAATCATTAGGACATCAAGTTTCTCATCTTCCATTAATAAGAATTGAAAAAGTTAACTATGAAGAAATTAATTTTTCTGAATATGGTGGAATTGTTTTTACTAGTGCAAATGCAGTAAAATTTTTAAACACAGTAAAATTAGATAAAAATATTAAATGCTTTTGTGTTGGAAACGCTACAGAAAACAAAGCAAGAAGCGTTGGTTTTCAAAATACAATTGCGGCTGAAGGAAATGTAACAAACTTAAAGGAGTTAATTATACAAAGTTATGAGTCTAAAAATAAAGAATTACTTTACATTAGTGGTGAAACAATATCGGTTGATTTAGATCAACAGTTATTAAGAGAAGGTTTTAAGGTAAAAAGAATTATTAATTACAGAGTAGATCATAATCAAAAATTTGATGAGAAATTTGTTAATGAATTAAAATTAAATATACCTGATATGGTCTATGTTTACTCTAAAAATAGTGCATCAAGTTTCTTAAATTTCATAAAGATTTACCAAACCGAAAATTTATGGATGAATACAAATTTGATGTGTATAGGTGAAAAAACCTCGTCAATACTGAACGAAATCAAATGGAAAAAGATTTTTCTTTTTAACCCTGGAGAAGAAGAGTTTTTGTTATATAAAATTTAGAAATGGAATTAATTAATAATTTTTCAGAGATATTTTTATCAGTATGGAATAAAGGAATTCTTGGTGTTGATATTTTTCAAATCTTAATTGGTATTGGAATATTTTTACTATTCTTAATTTTTAGAGGTCTAATAAGCAAATTAGTTATTAAAAAATTAGAAATTATATCAAAAAGAACAACTAATAAATTAGATGATACTTTTGTTCAATCACTTGTAGGTCCAGCAAGATTTTTACCAATTGTATTAGGATTTTTTATTGCAAGCCACTATATGACTTTCTCACTAGAAGGAAGAGAGGTGGTAGATACAATTAATAGAACGTTGATTACTATTTTAATTTTTTGGGTAATTCACCAAATCATAGAACCAATTTCATACATACTTAGTGGTTTAGATAAATTATTAACAAGAGAACTTATTGGCTGGATAATTAAATCATTAAAAATTTTAATTTTTATTTTAGGTTTAGCAGCAGTTTTAGAATTGTGGGGAATTAAAATAGGTCCAATTATTGCAGGTCTTGGACTGTTTGGTGTTGCTGTTGCATTAGGCGCACAAGATTTATTTAAAAATCTAATTTCAGGAATTTTAGTTTTAGTTGAAAAGAGATTTAAAATTGGAGACTGGATTGCAGTTGAGGGAATTATTGAAGGTATAGTAGAAAAGATTGGATTTAGATCAACAACGATTAGAAAGTTTGATAAGTCTCTTGCAATTATCCCAAATTTTCAGTTTGCAGAAAATGCAGTAGTAAACGTAAGTGAAACTTCCAATTGGTTGATTAGTTGGATTATCACACTTCAATATGACACTACAGTAGATCAATTGAAAAAGATTAGAGATGAAATAGAAAATCACATTAACTCAAGTGAAGATTATAATACTTCAATTGGAGTTGCGGTAAGAGTTGATAAATTTTCTGATAGTTCGATAGATATGTATGTTAGGTGTTTCACAAAATCAGGAAGTTGGAATAATTGGCTAGATGTTAAAGAAAGGTTAGCAATTGCGATTAAAGAAATCGTTGAAAAAAATGGTGCTTCATTTGCGTTCCCAAGTCAGTCGATTTATGTTGAGAAAAAATGATAGCTATTTTTTATTTAGTTTTACAAGTTTTAAAATTGTACTCTTATGTTGTAATCGCCAATGTTATTGTAAGTTGGTTAATAGCTTTTAACGTTCTTAATACTCAAAATAGGTTTGTGTATGCAATTTTAGAGTTGAGTTACAAATTAACCGAGCCTTTCCTGAATAAAATCAGACGTTTTTTGCCAAATTTAGGTTCACTAGATATTTCTCCAATCATTCTTCTTTTATTGATTTGGTTTATCGAAATGTGTATGAAGCTGTACATTGCACCAATGATTTTTTAGAAAAGAAATATGATTTTAATTGATGGAAAAAAAGCAGCCGCAGAATTAAGAGCAGAGTTAAAGGAAGAAGTCGCAGGGTTAAAATCAAAACATAATAAAGTACCAGGTTTAACAGTTATACTTATTGGTGATTTAACACCTAGTCAGATTTATGTGAGAAACAAAGAGAAATCAGCAAATGAGGTAGGATTAAAATCAGAAGTTATTAAATATCCAGACTCAGTTGAAGAAAAGACTGTTCTAGAAAAAATTCAAGAACTAAACAGTGATGAAACTGTTTCAGGAATTTTAGTTCAACTTCCTTTACCTAAGCATATTGATAAGCAGAAGGTTATAGAAGCTATTGATCCCTCAAAAGATGTAGATGGATTTCATCCAATGAATGTAGGCAATCTTTCATCTGGTTACGAAAGTTCGATACCTTGTACTCCGCTTGGATGTTATTTGTTGATAAAAAAAATTGAACCTAATTTAAGTGGTAAAAAAGCTGTGGTTGTGGGTAGATCAAATTTAAATGGTAAACCAATGACACAACTTCTATTAAAAGAAAATTGCACCGTAACTATAACTCATTCAAAAACTAAAGATTTAAAAGCTGAATGTTTAGAGGCGGATATAATTGTTGCAGCTGTAGGTATACCCGAACTTGTTAGAGGAGATTGGGTTAAGAAAGATGCTATTGTTATTGATGTTGGTATAAATAAAACTGACAATGGTATAGTTGGTGATGTTCATTTTGATGAAGTTTCAAAAAATGCAAAAGCACTTACTCCAGTTCCTGGCGGTGTAGGTCCAATGACAATTGCTTGTTTATTAAAAAATACTATTGAGTGTTTTAAAAGATCACAAAAATAAACACTTTTTCTTATAAGTTTAATTGTCTCAAGGTTATTTAAATCAATTTAATTTTAATTGTATTTGATAAGCTTAATTTATGAAAAAACCGAAATATGAATACAGGATTGCAATAATAATGATTTTGTTAACTGCAATACCAATTGGTGCGACCCAATTAGGGTGGTATTTATATGGTAAACAAGTTGGTTTTGATTATGGTATGATTGCAGGAGTTTTTTCTGTTATCCTAGCAGGGTATTTAATGTACAGAAAAGGTTGGAGAAACGAAGAAGAGGACGAGGACGAGGATTAATATGGAAAAAGTAATTTTTTTTGCACTTGCTGTACCAATACTAGGTTTTGTATTTTACTTAGGTGGCACAGCTATAATGAAAGGTTTCAAAGCAAAAGTTGAAAACAAACCAGCCAAACCAGAAGAAAAAGAAGAAGAAAATGAAACTCAAGTTTCTTCATCAAGTAGTAATGATCTTAGCAGCGAAATTACAAAATTAAACGAACTACACAAAAGTGGAGTTTTAACCCAAGAAGAGTTCGAAAAGGCAAAAAATAAACTATTAAATAATTAATAGTTTAATCATGTTCAGTGGATTTAAAAAAAAATTTATAAAAGTAAATAAAGGGAAAATTTTTTGTAGATTTAAAGGGAACGGTCCTCCCTTATTGCTACTTCATGGATACCCTCAAACCCATGTAATGTGGCACAAAACTGCCCCAGAGCTTAGTAAATATTTTACAGTAATTGTCGCTGATCTAAGGGGTTATGGAGATAGTTTTGTTTTACCTGGTGGAATTAATCATAAAAATTATTCAAAAAGAGAAATGGCTAAAGATATGGTTCAGTTGATGAATAAATTAAATTTTAAAAAATTTTTTGTTGCTGGACATGATAGGGGCGGAAGAGTTGCACATAGAATGGCAAGAGATTATAGAAATAAAATTATGGCTTTTAGTGTATTAGATATTTGTCCAACTCTAGATATGTACGAGCATACAGATATGAAATTTGCAAAAGGATATTTTCATTGGTTTTATTTAATACAGCCCGCACCTTTACCAGAGAAAATGATAATGGCAGACCCTAAAAGATGGTTACATAGTCGGTTTAATAGATCATCTAAACGTGCGATTGGAAGAGTTGAAGATGAATATTTTAGAGCCTTTAAACAAAGTAAAAGAATTCATGCCACATGTGAAGATTATAGAGCTGCGGCCACTATAGACTTAGAGCACGATAAAAAAGACAGAAATAAAAAATTAAATATTCCTATCCAAGTTTTGTGGGGGAAAAAAGGAGTAGTAGGAAAGCAATTTAATTCGATTAAAATTTGGCAAAAATATACATTTAAAAAAATTTATGGTGCAGAAATTAATTCTGATCATTTCATTCCAGAGGAAAGCCCCAAACAAACTATAAATCACCTAAAAAAATTTTTTTTAAAAAATGTTAAAGATAATTCCAAATAAAAAAAATATTGGAGCTGAAATAATTGTAAATTTAATAGACATTACGAATAAAGATATTTTAAAAATTAAGAAAGCACTGAATAAATATGGAATGTTATATTTTAAGGAACAAAAATTAACTTCTAAACTTTACATTAAGTTTGCAAAATATTTCGGAAATTTAGCCAATTATCCAAGACTAAAAGGTTTAAATAAAAAATTTCCTCAAATTACAGTAGTGCAAAGAAAATCAACTGATAAAGGACCAAGTTTTGGTGAACAGTTTCATACCGATTCAATTTATACAAAAAAGCCACCAAGATTTACAATGTTGCTTTCTAAACTTGTGCCAAAAAAAGGAAAAGCTAATACAGAATTTTGTTCTCAATATCTTGCTTATAAAGAATTACCAAATTCAATAAAAAGAAAATTTAAAAATGTTAAAGCTAAATATTCCTCTGAAGGTCCAATTTCGGTTACAACAAAAGAAAGAGTAAAAGAAAAAGGAAAAAATATTAAAGAACTTAAATCTTCCCATAAAATAATTAGAAAAATCAGTGCAAATCATTCGATTTATTGTAGTCCAGGACACTTTGTTGGTTTTAGTTCTAAGATAAAAAATCAAGAAAAGTTAAAAAAATTTTTATTTAAGCATCAAATTAAGAAGAAGTTTCAATTTTCATTGCCTTGGGAAAAAAATCAATTGGCTATATGGGATAACAGATCTATGCTTCATCAAGCAACTCCTTTTAAAGGAAATAGAATAATGCATAGAATAACAATCAAATAATTTATGTTCACAATTTTTTTAGGACTAACTCCATTTATATTTATTACTTTTTTAGGGTTTGTATTTGGTAAGTTAAAAGTCTTAGACCTTAGCCATGCTAAAATTTTAAATCTTTTCTTGTTCTATATTGCGGTCCCCGCATTGATCATTAAACTAATAGCACAAAATGAAATTGGACAAGTAGATTTCAAACAAATTTTCTCTTATTTAATTATGCAATCGATATGTGGAATTATCGCTTACTTAATTACTTCAAAATATTTTAAAAGATCAATCACAGAGTCTATAATTTGGGCTTTAACAGTTGCATTATCAAACCATGTGACTTTGCTTTTGCCAATAACAGAAATATATTTTCAACAATATGTAATTACACAAGTTGCAAGTATCATATTAATGGATGGGATAATTTTATTATCTGTAATTGCTTTTTTTCTAGAATTATCTACAAAAAAAAATGTAAATTTATTTAATTTTATTAAAAATTTATTTTTAAACCCATTTATTCTTTCAATAATTATAGGTTTATTATTTTTATTATTAAATTTAAATATTGATCAAACACCGATTGAATACACTTTGTCTAAACTTGCAGCATGTGTTTCACCAGTTGGATTGTTTGCAATTGGCATAACTCTTTCATTTTATACTAAAAATGTAATTAATAAATTATCCGTTTCTATTTCAGTTTTAAAATTAGTCATTTCCCCGATAATTTTATTGTTAATTGGATTATTGTTTTTTAATGCAGGATTACCAGCTGAAATACCAGGTGCTTTCTTTGTGAGTGTTGCACCTTGCGGAGTTACTTCTATAGTTTTATGTTCCGCTTATAATGTAAGTCCCGAAAATATAATTAAAGCAATTTTTGTCTCTACTATTGCTTCTATATGGACTATATTTTTTGCAATTAAGTATTTAACTCTATAACAATTTATCTAGAGGACTAACTTCTCCAATTTTAAAAATAATTGCATCTTCTTTATTAAAACCATATTTTTCAGCATTATCTTTAAATCTAATTGGGGGTTCCATAATTGGCTCCAATGACAAAACAAATGTTCCCCAATGCATTCCTAATACTTTTTTACTTTTTAGATCTTTTGCAACATTCAGAGCTTCTTCTGGTGTAGTATGATAAATAGTTTTATCAAACATTGGTTTGAAATTATAAGCCCCAATATTAATCATTGTCAGATCAATAGGACCATATTTTTCACCTAGTTCTTTGTAGACTTCCCCATATCCAGTGTCACACGCAAATAAAATTTTTTTATTTTTATATTCTATAAGAAAATTACCCCACAAAGTTTTATTAGTGTCTGTTAAACTTCTCTTTGACCAATGAACTGCAGGAAGTAAAGAAATTTTCAAATCCCCATTTATAAATATTTGATCATACCAATCCATTTCGTTTACATCTTTATATCCTTTAAAATATTTACCGAGGTTTAGTGGTGTTAATACTTTTGTGCTCTTAAAAGGAAAATTTCTAATTGTTGACATGTCCTGATGATCGTAATGATTATGAGTGAGTAAAAATATATCCGTTTTAGGTATCTCATTTAATTTTATTGCAGGATTAGTAAATCTTTTTGGACCAAAGATTAGTGGTCCAGCGTTCTTTGAAAATACAGGATCTGTTATAATTGTAGTTCCACCTAATTTTATAAGATATGTCGCGTGACCTATCCAAGCAATATAATCATTATCTTTATATCTTTCTAAATCAGCTAATACTTTTTGTTTTTCAATAACATGTTCTTTCGGATATGATAAATCAACTTTTTTTCTCAATTTACTAAAAGTTCTATAAGAAAATTTTCCTGACTTGGATATTATTACTGGAGATCCTTTTGGATTTCTGAAAGTGCCATCAGGCAAATGATGATAAGGTCTTTCTTTCATATTATTTTTTTTTCTCCATTAACCATAAGCTATTTCCTGCAAGAAAATATATTTTTCCATTAACAGGGTGAACTTGTATATCTCTTATTCTTCCAATTTTATCTTTGAAAATAATTGTTTCTTCAATCTTGGATAAATTTTGAAATTTTAATTTTCTCATTGATTTATCTTTTAAAGAAGTAATTAGCGCCTCGCCGTTCCACTCTTTAAATTCATTTCCCTTATAAATAGTTATGGCACTTGCTGCTATTGAAGGCACCCAGTATTGGATTGCCTTTGTAAAACCTGGTTTCCATTTAGGTCCGATTTTTGAGCCTGAATAATTTGTTCCACCCCAACCTAAAATTTTCCAACCATAATTTTCTCCCTTTTTTACCTCACCAAACCAATCACCACCTTTTGCACCATGGTTGCTTGCATAAATTTTTCCATCAAAAGAGGAATAGGTTAGACCTTGAGGATTGCGAACACCAATTTGATAAATCTCTGGTAACCAATTTGATTTTCCTTCAAACTTAGGGTTATCTTTTGGAATACTACCATCTAAATGAATTCTGATAATACTTCCAGGGTGGTTTGTTGGATCTTGAGCAATCATACCCCCACCTCTTTCACCAGCTGATGCAAAAAGATAATTATCTTTTATGGCTAGTCTTGAACCGAAATGATAACCAGATTCTATTGGTGGTTCAGCTTGAAATATATTTTTAAAATCTAAATTTTTTTTATTTAATTTAGCTTTTGCAATCGAGGTACTTGTTTTCCAATCTCCTCGATTTTCTGAATAAGAAATCCATAAGTAATTATTTTGATAGATAATATCTAACAAGCCTCCTTGTCCGTGAACAAAATAATTTAAGTTATGTTCAACTTCATAAAATTCTTCAGAAATAATATTTACTATTTTTATACTTCCAGTTTTTTCAGTGATAATAAGCTCTTCATCACTTATAAAACTCGATCCCCATGGATCATTTAAATCTGCTAATTTTTTAAAAGTAAAATTTTCAGAAAAACTTTCGGATGAAAATAAAAAAAGGAAAAATATAGAAAAAAAATATTTGATCACTTTAAGAAAGTTTAGACCTACCACCATCAACTGCAATTATTTGGCCTGTAACCCAAGAACTATCTTCTGTAAGTAAGAATTTAGCAAGAGCAGCGGAGTCTTTACCTTCACCCAATCTTTTAAGGGGATGTGCTTTTGCAATGCCTTCAGCTATAGCAGTGTTTTTTAACATTGGTTCTGCTATTTTAGATTTTGTTAAACTTGGTGCCACACAATTTACTCTTATGTTAGGAGCAAATTCAGCCGCAAGAGAAACCGTCAAACCTTCAACAGCTGCTTTTGCTGATGCTATTATTGCATGATTGGTAAAACCTCTTTGAGCAGCAACAGTTGAAAATAACACTATTGAACCTTTATTTTTTTTTAAACTTTCCTGATATCCTTTAATAGCCTCTACAGCAGAATAAAGATTAAGTTTCATGCATTTCTGAAAGTCCTGTTCATTTACCATTCTTAATGGTTTCAAATCAATTGAACCTACACAATATGCTAGGCCTTTGATTTCAGAAATATCTGATTTAACTTTTTCTATAAACCCATCCTCTAAAACATCTGCAACAGTATGTGAGCATCCAAGTTTTTCAGAGATAGAACTAAGTTCACTTTCATTTCTTCCAACTAAATGAATATCGTTTCTAGAGTTTTTTAATTGTTCCGCTAAACTTGATCCAATAGAACCTGTCGCACCAAAAATTACATATTTTTCTGACATAAAAAATTTTATTAGTTATATTTAACTATGAAGTTATTTTTTATACTTGGTAATCAATTATTTCCAACAAAATACCTAGACCGCTTCAAAAAAGACCACCTATTTTTTATGGCTGAAGATAAGGGTTTATGCACTTATGAAAAGCATCATAAACAAAAAATTTTATTATTTTTATCTTCTATGCGTTCTTATGCAGACGGATTAAGAAAAAACAAATTTAAATTAGATTACTTTAAAATCGAAGATAAAGAATTTAATGAAGATTATTTAAAAAAATTAAAAAAAATAATTACACAAAAAAAAGTAAAAGAAATTTCAAGTTTTGAAGTTGAAGATAAATTTTTTGAAAAAAAAATTTTACAATTTTTTAAAAAAGAAAAAATAAGCTGGAATATTGTTCAAACTCCTATGTTCTTAAATTCAAGAGCTGAATTTAAAAATTATTTATCAAAATCAAAAAAACCTTTTATGGCAACTTTCTACAAAGATGTTAGAAAAAAATCTGGAATATTGATGGGTTCAGATGGTAATCCAATCGGGGGCAAATGGAGCTTTGATGAAGATAACAGAAATAAATTACCTAAAAATATTTCAATTCCTAAATTTCCAAAAATAAATGAAACCAGTCACACAAAAAAATTAAAGCCTATTATTGAAAAGGAATTTAAAAATCACCCAGGGAGTACAAATAATTTTTGGTTTGCAACAGAATACGAAGATGTAGTTAAACTTTTAAATTTTTTTATAAAAGAAAAATCAAACTTATTTGGTGATTATGAGGATGCAGTTGATCAAAAAGATAATATTTTGTTCCATAGTGCATTAAGTCCTTATATAAATTTAGGTTTAATTACTCCTGAATTTGTTATCCAAAAAGTTTTAGAATTTCATAAGAAAAATAAAATTAGAATGAATTCTTTAGAGGGCTACATCCGCCAGGTGATTGGTTGGCGAGAATTTATGCGTGGAATTTATCAGTCTTATTCACAAGAAATGGAAACTGGAAATTTTTTTAAACAAAATAGAAAAATGAAAAGTTCTTGGTATGATGGTACCACTGGTCTTCCACCTTTAGATTATGCAATTAAAAATGCTGTTAATCACGGTTGGTCACATCACATTGAAAGATTAATGATCTTATCAAACATAATGAACCTTTGTGAGTTAAAGCCAACAATTGTTTACAAATGGTTCATGGAGATGTTTGTAGACTCCTCAGATTGGGTAATGGTTCCAAATGTATATGGGATGGGATTATTTAGCGATGGAGGAACTTTTGCAACCAAACCTTATATTTGTGGATCTGCATATTTTATGAAAATGATGGACTTTAAGAAAGGTGATTGGTGTAACATTATGGATGGTCTTTATTGGAGATTTATTGACCGAAATAGAAAATTTTTTTTAAAAAATCCTCGTTTGTCAATGATGGTAAGAATATTTGATAAAATGAAATCTGATAGAAAAAAATTAATTTTATCTGAAGCTGATAAATTTATTAAACTAAATACAATTTGATGAAAAAAGAAAATTTACCAACAAAAATTTGTCCAGTTTGTAAAAGACCATTTACTTGGCGAAAAAAATGGAAGTTAAATTGGGATAGAGTAAAATATTGTTCCAAGAAGTGTTCTAAGCTAAGTTAAGCTTAGTGAACATAATAGTATTACAACATATCAAAATAGAAGATCCAGGTTACATTAAAGATTTAATGTTAGCTGATGGATTTAACTTAACTACCATTGAGTTAGATGAAGGTAAAAAAATACCAGACGATTTAAGTAAATTTGATGGAATGTTTTGTATGGGAGGTCCAATGGATACCTATATGGAAGAAGAATATCCTTGGTTAATAGAAGAAAAGAAAAGAATTAAAGAATTTGTTGTAGATTTAAAAAAACCCTATTTAGGTTTTTGTTTAGGTTGTCAGCTTTTAGGAGAAGTAGTTGGTGGAAAAGTGGTCAAATCTAAACCAGCAGAAATAGGGATTATGGATATTAATTTTTCTAATGAAAAAAACGAAGATAAACTATTTTCAAAATTTCCTAATACGATTAAAAGTTTACAATGGCACTCTTATGAAGTTCAAGGTATTGAAAATAATAAAGATGTAACTTTATTAGCTTCTTCCCCAATCACTAAGTATCAAATCTTTAAATATCAAAACCATGCTTATGGAATTCAATTTCATATAGAAATAAAAGATACCACGGTCAATGAGTGGGGGTGTGTTCCAGAATACAAAAAAGCTTTAGAGGATCAGCTTGGTAATGGTGCATTAGAGAAGTTTGATCAATCTGCAAAAGATAACATGAAAGATATGAATAACTATTCTACAATCCTTTATAATAATTTTAAAAAACTTTTATGAATAATAAGATCTTTGAATGGGCAGGGGTTATAACTGCAATATTATATTCTTTGTTTGTTGCTTTAAATATAGGAATAGAATTTTTTGGTTTTTGTCTATTGCTTTTGTCAGCTATTTTAATTGGAATTTGGGCTTATAGGGGTGGTCATAAAGGAATTTTATTATTACAATTTTTTTATGCAACAGCTGGAATTATTGGGATGGTTCGTTGGTTTTAGTTAAAAGTCGAAACTATTTTGGGAATATAATTTTTAAAATTAAAAAATCCTTTATTGCAGTATTGCCAAGCCAATTGATCAAGATTTCTATATAAAAAATCTATCTTTAAATTATTCGAATTTAAAAAATCTAAATTTTCACCTACTGTTGGATATAAACCATAACAATTTTCAATTTTTGTTAATTCACTTATATCTACAACCTGGCAATCAATAGATTGATTTTTTAATCTTTGCTCTTGGTCTTCTATTAAATGAGATTTAAATTTCACTAATTTTTCACTGAGTTTTATTGTTCTATTTTCATTTTTATTAGAAACTAAGTAAATATTTTTAAAATTATTTTCTTTAAAGTCAGTGATTTCAAACGAAAGATTATTTTCAAAAATTAAAAGATTTTTTTCTTCAATATTTTGCGGGTTATTGAAATCTTGTTTAATTATTTGGTAAGATTTTTCAGATATTTTGGGAGGAGCATTTTCATTTAATTTTATATTTTGAAATCTATTGTTAGTAAATTTTTTGATATTCCATTCAGTTGCAAGGTAATGTTTTCCTTGCGTTTGGATACCTGCAACCCATCGCCACCCAAGAGTATTTGATGCAGCATCTCCATCATAAAGATGTTGCATGAAAAATTCTGCACCTAATTGCCATGGTAATTCTAAAGTAAAAATCCAAACACTAGCAAACCACATTCTAGTGTGATTATGTAAATAGTTGTTCTCCTTAAGCTCTTTTACCCACTCATTAAAGCAATCTATGTTTGTTTTTCCCTCAATTGCATTAAGATAATTTTGATTATTTTGAAATTCATTTTTTATTTGATTTAGTTCAACAAGATAATCTGTCCAAACATTTGGTCTTAGTTCTAACCAACCTTTCCAGTAAGTTCGCCATAGAACTTCTTGAATAAACTTTTCATTTTTTGAAAAAGAAAGTTTACTCAGCGCTTTCTGAATGACTTCTTGTTCATTAATTATTCCATGAGTTATATATGGCGATAAGCAAGATATATTAGATCTTTTTTCAGGCCCAAAATCAAAATTTCTTAATTTTGAATATTCTCCAAGATTATTATCAACAAAATTATTTAACTGATTTAAGGCCTTGGCCCTTGAAGCTTCAAATATCATTTAAAATTATTTTGATTTTTTTTTCTTTAGACCCAATTTGTCACTATGTCTTAATCTTAAAACAACAATTGCTCCAGCGATTAATAAAATTGCAACTGCTTCATAAACAAGTGCAGTAGGGTCCATTTCTTTACCTTGCAAAATAATAAATCGCGCTAGTGCGGTAATTGCAATAAGAAGTGGAAGGGTAATACTTATAGATTGTTGGCTCCAAAAAACTCTTACCATTGCTAAAACTTCTAAATATAGAAACATTAAAAGTAAATCTGCTAGCGTAACTGATTGGTTAGTGAACATGTTTTTAATTTCAATCCCAACAGCAATAACCGTACTGATTAATATAATAACCATTAAAGCTAATTGTAAGTTTTTCGCTATCTTGTCCATTATTTATCTTTACTAAATGGTAGCCATTTTTCAATTGCAGATTTTAAGGGACCATCATAAGGGATTGAATAAGAGTTTGGATTTGGACTAGTTAAAACTTCAATTCCTTTTGAAAATACAAATATAAATACTATTACAAACACGATGACCATGATTTTAAAAGGATCAAAATTTTTTGTTTGAAAAACACTAGCTGATTTTGCTTCTGCTTTATGAAATTGTTTAAACGTCATGTAGACAGCAAATATTAAACCAATATGAGCTAAAAAAAGTCCAGCCCATCCAAATGCAAAAGTTGTGTATGAAAATATATATAAACTAAAAACTGTGGTCCAAATAAAACTTAAAACTAATAAAATTTGCAGTCTAACTGTTTTTGGAAGTGCACGCAGATCATTTTTACTATCGTCAAATAAAATATTTGCAGCATCTTTCATCCAGTTCTTTATTGATTCCATTTAATTAGGATATAATTTTTGGTAATTTAAACAAATGTCAATTTGTCCTAAACCTACCTATGAACGAAGCTTTTTTTTGTGAAAATTGATAAATCTTTCAACGTTAGATTTATTAAATGACTTATTTTCTTCAAATGAGACTTTTTTCATCGAGTAAGCGCTGCTATTAGTAACTCTAGATTGAATTATAATATTTCCTTTATACAATTTAAGTTTAACTGAGCCATTAACTTTGCTTCTTTTTAAATCTACAATTTTTTGAAGTTTAAATCTTTCTTTTGAATACCAATAACCATTGTAAATTAACTCTGCATATCTAGACATTATCTGATCTTTTTTATGCATAGTTTCTTTGTCTAAGGTAACAGACTCAATTGCTCTATGAGCATTTATTAAAAGAGTCCCACCAGGTGTTTCATACACTCCTCTAGATTTAATACCTAAAAATCTATTCTCTACTAAGTCAACTCTTCCAATTCCATTTTTGCCTGCTAGATCATTTAACCTTGTTAATAATTTAGCTGGAGATAATTTTTTTCCATTAATCCCAAAAGGATCGCCATTTTTAAAATTAATAGTAACAAAAGATGGTTTGTTAGGTGCTTTTTCAGGAGAAACTGTTCGTTGAAAAATAAATTCTGGTGCAAAATTTTTTGGATTTTCTAAAACCTTACCTTCAGTTGATGTATGAAATAAATTATCATCCACTGAAAAAGGAGGTGCACCTTTTTTATCTTTAGGAATAGCTATGCCATGTTTCTTTGCATAATTAATTAAGTCTGTTCTAGATTTTAGTTTCCAAATTCTCCACGGAGCTATGATTTTAATTTTAGGACCAAAATAATGATAACCTAATTCAAACCTAACTTGGTCATTTCCTTTACCAGTTGCTCCATGTGAAACTGCATAAGCCTTAAATTTTTTAGCTACTCTTACTTGATCTTTTGCAATAAGAGGTCTTGCTATCGATGTCCCTAATAAATAAACACCTTCATAGATCGCATGTCCTCTGATCATTGGATAAACATAATCCTTAACAAAAATATCTTTTAAATCTTTAATAATTATATTTTTAACACCAAATTTTTTTGCATTAGTTATAATTTTTTTTTTATCAATTTCTTGTCCTACATCTGCTGTATAACAAACCACATCTGCATCATAATTTTCTTGAAGCCATTTTAAAATTATAGAGGTATCGAGCCCTCCAGAATAAGCTAGAACAATTTTCTTTTTTGATTTCATCGAATTAACTACAAGCTTTTCTTGAAGCGTTATAAGCTTTAGTAAATCCTAGTAATGAGTAATGATCAATTGTTTGAGAACCTTGTTGATTGTATCCGGTAATCATAATTCTAGATCCTTTTCTCATTTGTTTGATCATTTTTAGTTCAATTTTGTTGTCAGCAATCCATGCAAAACCTTGTTCTTTAATATCAAATTTAAATTTGTTTTTTCCTGAAGCAGCAGTTACTGAATTATTTTTGTTAAATTCATAACCTGGGGTAACACTTACCTCATTTTTTATGTTGTCGTTTGGTCTGAATGCTACAAATAATTTTGCATCTCTTTTATTAGTTTTGGGTGCTTGTAAAATGGGCAGTGATTGAGCAAAGCATACTTTGCCATCAGCATCCATTACAACCATTGCCTCCCAATCTTTATATTTACCAATTTTTTTAATTTCCTGAGCTGAAACTTGAGCAACACTACTTATAAAAAATATTCCTAACAATATTGTAATTTTTTTAATTATGGACATGGATTTGGATAAATTGTTTGTACTTGGTTAATTTCTTTAATGACATCATCAGATAACTTTACATTTACACTTTCTATATTTGTTTTCAACTGCTCCATTGTAGTCGCTCCAATTATTACACTAGTCATAAAGTCTTGGATTTCACAAAATTTAATAGACATTTGACTCATATCTAAATCAAATTTTTCACTAATTTTGTAATAACGCTCAACTGCATCCTCAGTATTCGGCTTTCTATACCTTGTCCAAAAATCAAAATCTCTCTCCATTCTTGATCCTTTTGGGAAATTCTTGTTTCTATACTTTCCACTTAAATATCCACTTGCTAATGGTGAGTAAGCTAAGCAGCCAATATTTTCTCTTATAGAAACTTCAGCTAGTCCAATTTCGTAAGATCTATTTAATAAACTATAAGGATTTTGAATTGACATCATCCTTGGTAATTTTTTGTCTTTAGATAATTGAAGATAATTTAAAACTCCCCAAGGGGTCTCATTTGATAAACCAACGTATCTTATTTTTCCTTGATCAATATATTTATTTAACTCTGCAAGAACATCTTCAAATTTATTCCATTCATTTTCTTTATGAATATAACCAAGTCTTCCAAAATTATTTACATTTCTTTCTGGCCAATGAAGTTGATATAAATCTATATAATCAGTTTTAAGTCTTTTAAGACTGTCATTTAAAGCAGATTCTAAGTTTGGACCTGTAAAACTATTTTCTCCACTTCTTAAATAATCTCTTGCTGGACCAGCGACTTTTGTTGCAAGAATGACTTTGTCTCTTTTTTTTGTTTTTTCAAACCAGTTCCCAATAATTTCTTCTGTATCACCGTAAGTTTCTTTTCTAGGAGGTACTGCATATAATTCAGCAGTGTCCCAAAAGTTTACTCCTTTATCTAATGAAAAATCCATTTGTTCAAATGCTTCAAGTTCAGTATTTTGTTCTCCCCATGTCATAGTACCGAGACAAATTGTACTTACTTTAATGTCGGTATTACCTAAATTTTTGTAATTCATTAGAAATATTAAGTTAAATTTTGTTTATCTTTTAAGGTATCTTGAATAATTAGTAAAAGAATATATATATTACTCATTATGGAATTTGATAAAAACGGAATACTAAATAGAGCTAAAGCAGCACAACAAACAGCTGCAGTGATGGATGAAGGCTTAAGAGCCTACATGCTAAAAGTTTATAACTACATGGCAACAGGTATATTGCTAACTGGAATAGTAGCACTATTAACATTTAAAATGTCTGTTGTTACTAATGATGCGGGTTCAATCGTTGGTCTAACGCAGATGGGGAATGCAATTTATTTATCAGGTCTTAAGTGGCTTGTAATGTTAGCTCCTCTAGGTATCGTTTTTTATATGAGTTTTGGTATTAACAAGATGAGTGCATCAAAAGCACAAACTACGTTTTGGGTTTTCGCAGCTTTGATGGGTCTATCATTATCTTCAATTTTATTGGTTTATACTGGAATGAGTGTAACA
Organism: uncultured Pelagibacteraceae bacterium; assembly: GCA_902594405.1. Lineage (GTDB taxonomy): Bacteria > Pseudomonadota > Alphaproteobacteria > Pelagibacterales > Pelagibacteraceae > Pelagibacter. The sequence goes on from CACJMB010000003.1 coordinate 43,691, forward strand.
AGAGTTTTCTTCATTACATCTGCAACATTTGGAGCGATGAGTATTTATGGATACACAACTAAAAGAGATCTTACGAAGTTTGGATCTTTTTTAATGATGGGTCTAATTGGAATAATTATAGCTTCAATTGTTAATATCTTTATGAAATCTTCCATGATGTATTTTGTGATTTCAATTCTAGGTGTTTTAATATTTGTTGGTTTAACAGCTTATGACACTCAAAAAATCAAAAATATGTATGTTGCTTCAGATTCAGGTGAGTTGATGGGCAAGAAAGCTGTAATGGGCGCTTTAACTTTATATCTAGATTTTATCAATCTATTTATAATGTTGTTAAGATTATTTGGTCAAAGAAGATAAATTTATTTTTGAAGCTTCTTCCAGTTGGTATTTTTTAATAAAATTCTAAGATCGTAAGAATTTTTTAGTATTTTACCACTCGTATCAGTAATCAAATATTTAAGATTTTTATTTTTAGGCTTAAAATTTTTACAAATTTTATATAGGGCATTTTCAGTAGCATTTCTAAAAACACTAAACCCCACTTGTTTACTTGAAATACTTAAACCGTAATCTTTCCAAGAACCTTCAGAAACCATCTTGGCATATAAGTCTAATATAATTTTTAGCTCATCTTTTTCAAAAAAATGTTTTTCTTCTATTTTATTATGCGGATTATTTACTACTAATTTTAAATTACTACGCATCAATCTTATGTTTATTAATTAATGGTACCTGAAACCCTGTAAATATTATTGTTATTGGAAGCATTCCCCATACTTTAAAATTAACCCAAAATTCTTCTGTTTGAGTTCTCCAAACAATTTCATTTAATAAAGCAAGACCAAAGAAAAAATACATCCATCGTTTATTAAGAATTTCCCAACCAATATCAGTTAAAGGAATAGATTTACCCATAATTTTTTTAAGAATAGGTTCATTGGTAAAATATTTCCCAAAAAATAACGCAAGAGCAAACATAATGTTAATGATAGTTGGTTTAACGTAAATAAATATAGGATCATTAAAGTAGATTGTTAATCCACCAAAAAAAGTAATTAAAATTCCACTTATCAAAGGCATTGGAGGAATTTTTTTTTCAAAAAACCAAACTACTGCTAATGCAACTAAAGTTGCAACTATCAGTGGAGGTATTGCTACTGATAAATTTTTACCACTATTGTAATAATAGAAAAAAAATATTGCTAAAGGACCGAAATCAGTAACAAATTTTAAAAAAGATTTATTCACTAAAAAGATATTAACATATTTGCCACATCACAAAACATTTATATTTTTAGCATTGATTTTTATTTTTAAATACCCATACTAAGATCAATGCCAGTCCAAAAAGCAAAATTTTCAATTGGAGACATCGTAAAGCATAAACACTTTGAATTTAGAGGTGTGATTTATGATGTTGATTTTGAATTTAATAATTCTGAGGAATGGTATCAATCTATTCCAAAAAATGTGAGACCAAGAAAAGATCAACCGTTTTATCACCTATTAGCAGAAAATGATGAGATAACTTATGAAGCTTATGTTTCTGAGCAAAACTTGCTGATGGATGACTCTGATGAACCAATAAAACACCCTTTAATTGAAGAGATTTTTTCAGGAAAAAAAGGATCTAGTTATTTCAAGCTTTCTAATTAAGGCAACCATCATTCAACCACATTTAGCTCAAATCTAGGCCATACAAATTAGCTATATTTTTAGTATCTTCTGGTCAAGAGTGTTAAACGTTAATTTCAATCTTATTATTTCCCCTCTGCATTCTTGATCAGAAAACTATTTCATAATAGAAATCACCAAAAAAAATTCTAAATTAAAATATGTTTAAACTTTTTGAACCTAACAAGATTTTCAAAATTACGTCAAAAGCACCTAAGTACGTTCTATTTTTGTTTATTGTTGTATTAAGTGTTGGTTTAGTTGAAGCATTAGTCATATCTCCTGAAGATTATAAACAAAGTGATGCAGTCAGGATTATGTATGTTCATGTACCTGCTGCTTGGATCTCACTTGGAATATTTTCTTCTATAACTTTGTTATCTATTTGTGGTTTTGTATTTAGAAACAAAAACTTTTTTTTAATTTCTAAAAGTTTAGCTCCTTCGGGATTTGTTTTTAATATTATAGCTTTAGTTACAGGATCAATTTGGGGAAAACCAACCTGGGGAACATGGTGGGCTTGGGATGCAAGAATTACTTCAATGCTAATTTTAGCTTTGTTCTACGCAATGTATTTAATTGTATGGAGAATTTATGATAAGGAAGAAAAAGTCTATAAGATTTCAACTTTTATAACTATTTTAGGAATTATTAATGTTCCAATTATAAAGTACTCAGTTGATTGGTGGAATACACTCCATCAACCTGCATCTATTAATATTTTGTCAAAAAGCTCAATTCATTCATCAATGCTTTACCCATTATTGATAATGACTGCGGCATTTGCTCTTTTTTCATTGTTAATTTTCTTAATGAAATATAATACAGAACTGATAAAAATTAAAAATAAAGGCTTAGATAGATTATGATAAATGAATTACTTTTTATGAACGGATATACAGTGTACGTGTTGTCTGCTTTTAGCTTTACCTTATTAAGTTTCCTAGGTTTATATTTGGTAACTAAAATGCAATTTGTTAAAGAACAAAACAAATTTGTTGCTAAATTTGGGTCACTTACTACTGAACAAGCTAATTCTGCAAAATCACAAAGAATAAATAAAGAAATTTTAGCAAACGTAACAAATAATTAACTTTTAAACCATGTATGGTCGAAAAGTTAAATTAAGATTTCTGTTTGTAGTAATAATCTTAATTACTTTAATTTTAACAACATTTTTGATTTTAAAATCATTAGAGGAAAATGTTGTATATTTTCAATCTCCTTCTGAAATAAAATCTCTTTCTGAAATAGATAAAAGTAAAATAAGAATTGGAGGAATGGTTAAAAAAAACTCTATTTTTATAAGTTCAAATGAAGTTAATTTTATAATTACTGACTTTAAAAATGAAATAAATGTTACTTACTCAGGAGCCGTACCAAATTTATTTGCCGAAGAAAAAGGGGTTGTTGCAGAAGGTTTTTTAAAAGATAGAAACTTTTTCTCTGCAACAAAAATTTTAGCTAAACATGATGAAAATTATATGCCACCGGAAGTAAAAGAAGCATTAGGAGAAAAATAAATTGATCTATAGTCTTATTGGATACTATTCATTAATAATAGGATTAATAATTGGATTATCATTATTTTATTTTTCATATAAAAATTTTAATAACTCAAACATATTAGATGCAAAAATATTATCATTTACATTTTTACAATTATTTTTTGTTATCATTAGTTTTTTGTGTTTGATTTTTTCTTTTGTTATTTCGGATTTTAGTAATGAAACAGTATTTAATAATTCTCACACTACCAAACCATTATTTTACAAAATAAGTGGAACCTGGGGGAATCATGAAGGTAGTTTATTATTATGGTTACTCGTTTTAACGTTATTTATTTTTTTATTTTTAGTAAGGACTAAAAATCAACCAGTAAAATACAAAATTTTAACTCTAGTTTTTCAACAAATAATAATAGTTGGTTTCTTTTTATTTTTAATTAAAACATCAAATCCATTTAATTTTATTTTTCCAATACCTACTGAAGGTCTTGGATTAAATCCAATTTTACAAGACCCTGCTTTAGCAATTCATCCACCTGTTTTATATTTAGGCTATGTTGGTTCTTCAATTATTTTTTCATCTGTTTTGGCAGCAACAAGTTTAAAAATTATTTCTACTAGTTGGGCATCACATATAAAAAAATGGATCATAATTTCTTGGATATTTTTGACCTTAGGAATACTGCTTGGATCAATTTGGGCTTATTACGAATTGGGCTGGGGAGGTTTTTGGTTTTGGGATCCAGTTGAGAATGTTTCTCTAATGCCGTGGCTTGCATTAACCACTCTTTTACATTGTATTTTAGTATTAGAAAAAAAATCTATTTTAACTTCGTGGGTAATAATTCTTTCTATAGCAACATTTACACTAAGTATGTGTGGAACATTTTTAGTAAGATCAGGAATATTAAATTCAGTTCATACATTTGCTAATGATCCTGAAAGGGGTTTATTTATTCTTGTTTTTTTATTCATTTTGATTTTTTTATCTATTTTAATTTTTTTCTTTTTTCATAAAGATAATGACAGAAAATCTTATAGTTTTTTTTGGTTGAGCAAAGAAACTTCAATATTAATTAACAACTGGTTTATGATGTATTTTTTATCAGTTGTATTAATAGGTACCGTATATCCAATTTTTTTAGATGTAATTTCTTCCCAAAAAATATCTGTAGGACCACCATTTTATCATAAATTGATTATTCCATTCTTAATTCCATTTTTATTTATGATGGCGATAGGTCCAAAATTAAAATGGATCAAATCTCAACTAGAAGATAAGATCTATTTAATTTCTTTTTTAATTATCTCAATTTTATTAGCATTTTTAGTATTAAAAAATTTTAATCAAAATATTTTAATAAATACAATTTTGATATCCAGTGCGCTTTATTTATTCTTTATTACCTTGCGAGATTTTTTTGTAAAAAAATATAAAAATATTTCACAAAATATTGCTCATTTTGGATTTAGTTTATTGATCCTAAGTATCTTGTTTAACAATATATTTGCAAGCGAAATTATAACAAATCTTAAGGTTGGTGAAACTTTTGAAAATTCGAAAACCAAGATATTTTTTGAAAGTGTTGAACAGAAAAAAGAAAAAAATTATAATGCTATTATTGCGAATTTTTCTATAAGTAATTTAAATGGTGAAGAAGATAAATTTTCGCCAGAACTGAGAATTTATAATCAACCTGTCATTGCCACAAGTGAAGCTGATATCAAAACAACACTTATGTCAGATAAATTTATTGTAATTAATCTGGTTCAAAATCAAGATTTTTTCAACGTAAGATACCAAGTTAAACCATTTATGTTATGGATCTGGTTATCAGTAATTCTAATATCTTTTGCTGGCATTGTTAGCTTTTTACAAAAAAGATCATGAAAAATAAAATATTACCTTTTTCAGTTATTATTATTTTTGGAATAATATTTTTTATTTTTTATAAAGGTTTAGAAGACTCAAAAATATACACTCCAGATGTTAATGCAAAAAAAGAGATACCAGTGTTTAATACTAAAGAATTTTTTTCTGGAGAAAATGTGAAATCATCAAGTATCTTTGAGCTAGATAAGGTTTATTTATTAAATATTTGGTCATCTTGGTGTGTACCATGTCGACAAGAGCACCCTCTTTTGATGAATTTAAATTTAGAGAATAAATTAAATATTATTGGTATGAATTATAAGGATAATTTAAAAAATGCGGAAAATTTTTTAAAAGAACTAGGAAACCCTTATAAAGAAATTTTTATTGATTTAGATGGCACAATTGCAATTGAGTGGGGGGCATATGGGGTTCCTGAATCTTTTTTAATTTATAATAAAGAAATTATTAAAAAATATATTGGACCTCTTAACCAAGAAAAAGTTGATGAAATTAATTTATTGATAAAATGAAATTTCTAAAATTGTTTTTAATTGTTATAATATTATTCCCTTTAAGTAGTATTAATGCTGAGGAGAACGATACAAGAAATAAAATAACTAAAAATTTACGATGTCTTATATGTCAAGGTCAATCGGTTTATGATTCAGACTCTGAATTTGCAAACAGTTTAAAAATTGTAGTTGATAAAAAGCTTCAAGAAGGTTTTTCTGAAGATCAAATTTATGAGTATTTTAAAACTAAATATGGAGAATGGATACTTTACGATCCTGGTTTAAATAAAAACACATATATTCTTTGGTTATTGCCGATATTGATATTTTTAATCGGAGGTGCAATAATCTACAAAAGCTTTATAGCTAAAAAATAAATTAATTAATTATGAATTTAAAAAAAATTATAATCAATCTGCTAATAATCACATTTGCACTTTCTTCGATTGCAGAGGAAAAAGTTTTAAAAGATCAAAATACAGAATTCAGTGTTTATACAGGTATGTTTGATTTTAGTGATGATGGAAAAAAATCAACTTTAATTGGTTTTCAACATCAAAATGAAAATTTAAATAGAGATACTTTTTTAGGTAATCTTTCACCGATTACGGGTGCATTGTTAACAGCTGATAGCGCTGGGTATATTTATACAGGTGTTCAGGCTCAATATAAGTTAGGAGTATTAAATTTTACTCCAAGCTTTACCCCAGGATTATATTTCGAGGGTGATGGTAAAGATTTAGGTCATTTAATTGAATTCAAAAGTGAATTACAAATTTCGCTAGATCTCTCTAGATCAAGTGAATTAGGTTTTTCTTACAATCATATATCTAATGCTAGCTTAGGAGACAAAAACCCTGGGGCAAATAGTTATATGTTTAATTTCTTTAAAAGCTTCTAGTAGACATCCATCATGAATATTAAAGATTGTTATAATTTTGAAGATTTTAGAAAATTAGCTAAAAAAAAATTACCAGCTCCTATTTTTCATTATATTGATGGTGGAGCAGATGACGAAGTCACTTTAAATAGAAATACAAAAGCTTTTAATGATTGTGATTTAGTTCCCAATATTCTTAATAGTGTTGGCGAGCCAGATTTATCTACCACTGTTTTTGGCAGAAAAATTAGTATGCCATTATTTTTATCTCCTACAGCAATGCAAAGTTTGTATGATCCAGAGGGTGACAAAGCTTCTGCAAGAGCCGCAGAGAAATTTGATACAATTTACAGTATGTCAACGATGGCATCTTTTTCAATTGAAGAGGTTGCAAATGTTTCTAGTGGGCCAAAACTGTTTCAACTTTATATTCATAAAGATAAATCAATCACTGATGATTTGATTGAAAGATGTAGTAGAGCTAATTTTGATGGAATGTGTATTACTGTTGATACACTTGTTGCTGGAAATAGAGAAAGAGATCACAGAACTGGATTTACCACACCACCAAAATTTACTTTGGACAGTTTATTGAGTTTTGCAATGAGACCTGGATGGGTTTTCAAATACTTTACTAATAAAAAATTTGAATTAGCAAACATTAAAAATAAAACCGATAAAGGTACCAATATTGCAAAATCAGTTATGGATTATATTAATGAGCAGTATGATCCTGCAATGAATTGGAAAGATGCAGAATACTGTATAAAAAAATGGAACAAGCCTATGGCACTTAAAGGTGTAATGTCAGTTGAAGATGCTAAAAGAGCAATAGATATTGGTTGTACAGCAATAATGATTTCAAATCATGGAGGAAGACAACTTGATGGATCAAGGTCTCCATTTGATCAAGTTAAAGCAATTTCAGATGCAGTTGGTGATAAATTAGAAATTATTCTTGATGGTGGTGTAAGGAGAGGAACACATGTTCTTAAAGCTTTAGCCGCAGGAGCAACAGCATGTAGTTTTGGAAAAGCATTTCTTTTTAGCTTAGGTGCCGGTGGGCAAAAAGGTGTTGAAAGACTTTTAGAAAACATGCAAAAAGAAATTAGAAGAAATATGATTTTAATGGGGTGTAAGTCTGTTAAAGATCTTGATGCGTCAAAAATAATATATAGAGACTAAAATAAAGGAGATTTAACAATTAATTAATAAAATTAATTATTTTATCTAAATAGACAAAGACCTATTTTTCGTTTAGTTTGCCAACTTTAATTTAAAATTTTAATTATGGAACTAGCAAAATCTTTAAGTAGACTTGGAACAGAAAGTGCCTTTTCAGTTTTAGCTGAAGCAAAAAAACTTGAAGCACAAGGCAAACCAATGATTCATTTAGGATTAGGTCAACCTGATTTTAAAACTCCAAAACATGTTGTTGATGCAGCTAAAAAAGCTTTAGATGACGGTCATCATGGATATGTTCTTTCAAATGGAATTTTAGAATGCAGACAAGCAGTAACTAGATGGATAAAAAAACGTTACAGTGCAGAAGTAGATCCTGAAAGAATTATAATTATGCCAGGTGGAAAACCAACGATGCATTATGCAATACAATGTTTTGGTGAGCCTGGAGTTGAAATTATTCATCCAACACCTGCTTTCCCAATTTATGAGTCTATGATTAATTATACTGGCTCAACATCAGTTCCTTATGATTTAACAGAAGATAAAGATCTTAAATTTAGTGCAGATAAAATTTTATCTTTAATTACTGATAAAACTAGATTGTTAATTTTAATCAATCCAAACAATCCAACAGGAAGTTTTGTAGAAAAACCAGAAATAGATAAGTTAGCTGAAGGTTTAAAAAAACATCCTCACGTAACTATTTTAAGTGATGAAATTTATAGTAGACAAATTTTTGATGGAAAAGAAATGCCTACATTTTTTAATTATCCTGAATTAAGAGAAAGATTAATTGTGTTAGAAGGCTGGAGTAAAGCTTATTCTATGACGGGTTGGAGACTTGGTTGGAGTTTTTGGCCAGAGAATTTAGTTGAGCATGTAAATAAATTATTAATCAATAGTGTTTCATGTGTAAATGCAGCAGCACAGTTTGCAGGTATTGCAGCTTTAGATGGGCCTGATGATTCAATTAACGAGATGATGGAAAAATTTACATTGAGAAGAAAATTAATTCATGAAGGCTTGAATAGCTTACCAGGTGTAGAATGTAGTTTACCAGGTGGAGCATTTTATGCATTTCCTAAAGTTATTGGAACCGGAATGGATGGAAGTGAATTCTGTAAAAGAGCTATGCATGAAGCAGGTGTTGCTATAGTTCCGGGTACTGCTTTTGGTAAAACATGTAAAGATTACGTCAGATTTAGCTTTGCAGCCTCTCGAGATAACATTTCTAACGCATTGGAAAATATCAAAAAAATGCTAGGCTAAGCTATGTCTGAAATAGCTTTGCCAAAAGTTGATAGAACAGTAGTCAGTAAAAAAGACTTAATTGTAAATAATCTTAAACAATTTACCGATAAAAAAAATGTTTTAAGTGAATTAGATGAAATAAGACCTTACGAAACAGATGCACTAGCTGCTTACAAAAATTTACCTTTAGCCGTTGTACTACCTGAAAATACTCAGGAAGTAAGTGAGATATTAAAGTTTTGCCATAGAGAAAATATTAAAGTTATTCCAAGAGGAGCAGGAACTGGTCTTTCAGGTGGAGCTCTTCCATTAAATGATGCAATTTTATTAGGACTTGGAAAATTTAATAAAATTTTAGATATAGATTTTGATAACAAGTGTGTTGTTACTCAACCGGGTGTTACAAATTTATCAATTACTCATGCAGTTAAGCATAAGGGATATTACTATGCCCCAGATCCTTCAAGTCAGTTAGCTTGCTCAATAGGTGGAAATGTTGCTGAAAACTCCGGAGGTGTTCATTCATTAAAATACGGAACCACAACAAATAACATTTTAGGAGTTGAGATGGTTATGATGGATGGAACTATTTGTAGAATAGGTGGAAAAACTTTAGATCAAGAGGGATACGATTTATTAGGACTAATCTGTGGATCTGAAGGATTGTTAGGTGTGATTACAGAAGTGACAGTTAAAATTTTAAAAAATCCACAAACTGTTAAAGCTGCTTTAATTGGTTTTCCAACAATTGAAGACGGAGGGAATTGTGTAACAGATATTATTTCAAATGGAATTACACCAGCAGGTATGGAAATAATGGATAAAGCTTTAATTGATGCAACAGAGAAATTTGTTCATGCAGGTTATCCCATGGATGCCGAAGTTTTAATGATTGTTGAACTTGATGGAACGAAATCTGAGGTGGAAGAATTGTTTAAACAAATAAAACAAATAGCAGAAAAAAATAAATCAAATAGCTTTAAGTTAAGTAAAAATGAAAAAGAAAGATTAGGATTTTGGTCAGGAAGAAAAGCAGCTTTTCCCGCATGTGGAGCAATGGCACCTGATTATTATTGTATGGATGGAACAATTCCGAGAGGAAAGCTTTCAGAAATTCTTAAAGAGATAAGTAGATTATCAAAGAAATATAATTTGGGAGTAGCAAATGGTTTTCATGCTGGAGATGGTAATTTACATCCATTAATTCTTTTTGATGGAAGCAATAAAGAGGAACTTAGAAGAACAGAGGAATTTGGTGCTGAAATTCTTAAAGCTTGTGTCAGAATGGGTGGAGCATTATCTGGTGAACATGGGATAGGAATTGAAAAAAGAGAGTTAATGTGTGAAGCATTTAATGACAATGATATTCAGCAACAAATAAATATTAAAATGTCATTAGATGAAAAAAATCTTTTAAATCCTGGAAAAGTTTATCCAATATTAAGAAAATGTGCGGAGGAAGGAAGAGTTCATGTTCACAGAGGAGAAGAAAAATTCCCAGATCTTCCAAGATTCTAATCATCTGTCACCCACAAGTGAGTTAGAGGTTTCAGAACTAATCAAAGAAGCTTATAAAAAAAAATTTCCAATTGATATTCACGGAAGTAATAGTAAAAAATTTATTGGATATAATGTTCAAGCGGCAAAGAGCTTAGATTTTTCAAGTTTATCTGGAGTAATCGAATATCTTCCTGAGGAGCTGTATATAAAGGTCAAACCAGGAACACTGATAAAAGATATAGAAAATATTTTAGAAAAAAATAATCAAGAACTTTCATTTGAGCCAACTGATTTTGGTTACCTTAAAGAAGGAAAATCAAATAAAGGGACGGCTGGCGGATGTGTTTCTTGCAATTTTGCAGGCTCAAGAAGATTTAAAGTAGGTAGTGTAAGAGATTTTATTTTAGGTTTTAGAGGGGTCAATGGAAAGGGCGACATAATTAAATCAGGAGGCACAGTTGTTAAAAATGTGACTGGATATGATTTATCTAAATTAGTTAGTGGTTCTTTTGGAACATTGGTTGCTCTTACAGAAGTCACTTTAAAAATCTCAGCAAAAAAACCATCTCAAAATACAATTATTATTTATGAGAAAGATCCAAAAATAATTTCAGACTTATTTAATATGGTTTTGAGTTCTAGCAATGAAATATCAGGTGCAGTGTTTGTACCAGATGAACCCAAATCTAAAAAATTCACACCAAATAAAAGTAAAGCATTTAAATTAAATGATTTAGATCAAGAGGGTGCTTTTTTTGCATTTAGAATTGAAGGGGATCAAAATTCTATTAAGGAAAGAATTAAGGATATTTCAAACGAAATGAATTTAAAAAAATACAAAACATCAAATTTAGATATTTATCAATCCGATCTTTTTTGGAAAAGTATAAATAGTTTACAATTATTTTCTGAAACCAAAAATAATCTTTTAAGAGCAGTTGTGCCTCCTTCAAAGTCTGAAAAAATGATGAGTTTTCTCAATAATAAATACAGATATTTTATTGATTGGTCTGGGGCATTATTTTGGATTGAGGTACCTGGTGATCAAAATATAAAAGAAGTAAAAAATACAATAATTCAAAATAACGGATATGTAACAATAATTAAAAAATCCGAGGATTTTGAATTTACAGAAAAATTATTTACGATTGATGATACAAAATTAATGATATCAAAAAAAATCAAAGAAAGTTTTGACCCTAGAGGATTATTTAATCCTGGAAAAATGTATAAGGACTTTTAATGCAAACAAGTTTCACAGAAACTCAACTTAAAGATAAAGACAATCAGTCTTCTGAAAAAATATTTAAAAAATGTGTTCATTGTGGAATGTGTAACGCAACGTGTCCTACGTATGGAATTTTAGGAGACGAATTAGACGGCCCTAGAGGTAGAATTTATTTAATTAAAGATATGTTGGAAAATAATAAAAAGCCAACTGAAAAAGTTGTTAAACATATAGACAGATGTCTTTCATGCTACAGCTGTATGACTACATGTCCAGCTGGTGTTAATTACATGCATCTAATCGATCATGGAAAAAAATATATCGAAAAAAATTATGAAAGATCTACTTTTGATAAATTAATTAGATATTTTTTATCTATTACCCTTCCAAATACTAAAGTTTTTAGACTATCAAGTTTTTTAGTTAAATTAAGTAAACCTTTTAAATTTTTAATGCCTTCAAGGATTAAAGATATGATCGATTTGATGCCAAGTAGTTTTCCAAAAAAAAATTTGCCAATTAAGGAAGTTTATAAAGCTTCAGGTAAAAAGAAAGTTGCAAGGGTAGCATTATTGACTGGTTGTGTACAAAAAGAAATATCTCCTCAAATAAATGAAGCAACAATAAGATTATTAAACAGACATGGTGTTGAGGTAGTTGTTCCAAAAAAAATTCGTTGCTGCGGATCATTAAATCATCATTTAGGAAAAGAGGAAGATGCTCATCAAGATTTTAAAAATAATATTAATACTTGGTATGAGGAGCATCAAAAAGGTAATTTAGATGCAATTTTATCAAATACATCAGGCTGTGGAACGACTATGAAAGATTATGGATTTATTTTTAGAGATGATAAAGAGCTTAGTAAAAAAGCTAAAGTGATATCTGATTTAACAAGGGATATATCCGAATATATTTTTGATAGTTTAAAATTGGATATAAAATCAAAAGGAAAAAAATATAAGGTTGCTTATCACTCTGCATGCTCAATGCAGCATGGGCAAAAAGTTCATGCTCAACCAATATCTTTGCTTGAAAAAACTAATAATGAAATAATGGAAATACCAGAGGGACATATATGTTGTGGATCAGCAGGAACTTACAACATCTTACAATCAAAAATTGCAAAACAATTATTAGAGAAAAAAGTTAATAATATAGAGAGTTTAAATCCTGATTTTATTTCTACGGGAAATATTGGTTGTATTACCCAAATTTCTCATGGTACTAAAGTTCCTATATTACATACAATTGAAGTTTTAGATTGGTACACAGGCGGACCAAAACCTGAAATTTTAAAATAGGATTTATGAAAAAAGTTTTAATTACAAGACGTTTAATAAGAGAAAGTGAAGATAAAGCTTCTAAATTATTTGATGCGAAGTTTAATACTAATGATGAACTTTATTCTCAAAAAAAAATAATAGAAATGAGTGAAGGATGTGATGGAATTTTATCATCATTAACTGAAAAATTAGATGCAGAAACTATTAATCAATTACCAAGCTCAGTAAAAATTATCTCTAATTTTGCAGTTGGATTTGGAAACATTGATTTAGAGGCAGCAAAAAATAGAGGTATAGCAGTAACAAATACACCAGAAGTTTTATCAGATGCAACAGCAGAAATTGGAATTTTATTAATTTTAGGAGCATGTAGAAGAGCTTCCGAAGGGATTGAGTCTGCAAAAGAAGGTGGATGGAAATGGTCTGCTGATTATTTAATTGGAAAACAATTAACGGGAACAAGATTAGGAATTTTAGGTATGGGTCGTATTGGCCAAAAAATTGCAAAAATTGCAAAATCTTTAGGTATGGTTATTCATTATCATAATCGTTCAAAATTAAGTGAAGATAAAGAACAAGATGCAACATATCATGACAGTATAAAAAGTCTTTTTTCAGTCTCAGATGTTTTATCAATTTGTTGTCCAGCCACAAAAGAAACAGAGAACTTAATTAATAAAGAGACTGTTGAGTATTTTCCTAAAGGTGCTGTCATAACTAATGTTGCAAGAGGCGATATAGTTGATGATGAAGCTTTAATTGATGCATTGAATAGAAGAAAAATTTATGCAGCAGGATTAGATGTTTATAAAAATGAACCAAATTTAAATCCTGGTTATTTAAAAATTCCAAGTGCTTTTGTTTTACCTCATCTGGGGAGTGCAACAAAAGATACAAGAATTGCAATGGGAAATTTAGCAGTTGATAATCTAGATGAGTTTTTTAGAACTGGAAACTGTATCAATAAAGTAAATTAAAATGTCTCAATCAATAGCTTTCATTGGTGTTGGCAACATGGGTTGTCCAATGGCTGAAAATTTAATGAAGGCAGGAAAATCTGTAAAAGTTTTTGATGTTTCAAAAAAAATGCTTGAGATTGCAAAAGATAAAAATCTTAAGACAATTGAAAATTTAGATGACCTAATTACACATGATGTAGAAACAGTTATAACAATGCTTCCAGAGGGTAAGCATTCTAAGGAAGTTTATTTAGGAGATAATGGAATAATAAATAAAGTATCAAAAAATTGTTTGCTAATTGATTGTTCAACAATTGATATTCAAACTTCTATTGAAATTGGAAAAAAAGCTTCAGAATTAGGAATTGAAATGATTGATGCGCCAGTTAGTGGCGGAGTAATGGGAGCCCAAAAAGCAACTTTAAATATAATGGTTGGTGGATCGAAAAAAGCATTTGAAAAAGCGCTCCCTTTATTAAAAATTATGGGAAAAAATATATTTCATGCAGGTGATTTAGGTAGTGGTAATGGTGCCAAAATTTGTAACAACATGGCCTTAGGTATTGCAATGATTGCTGCTTCAGAGTCATTAATGTTAGCAAAAAGATTAAACATAGATATTAAAAAAGTTCATGAAATTATGAAAAATGCATCTGGTAATAGTTGGCCAATTTCAGTGTATCCTCCTTTACCTGGTTTAATTGATGGTACACCCTCTAATAATAATTATCGTCCAGGTTTCTCTGCAGGAATGATGAATAAAGATCTTAAACTTGCAAATGATTGTGCCAAGAGTGTGAATGCAGAAACACCATTAGGAAAAATGGCTTTAGAAATTTATGACCAATTTTGTAAAGATGGAAACGATACTAAAGATTTTTCAGCTATTTCTAAAGTTATAGGTGGTAGTGCTTGGGACTATCCCATTGATTAAAATAGTTTACTGTAAGTGTTTATAAATTGTTGTTCTTGAAACACCTAATTTCCTTGATGCTGCAGAAATATTATTTGTTTCATTAAATGTTGATCTAATTAAAACACATTTTTCTCTTTTAATTTTAGTATCTTCGCAATTTTTGCATGCAGAAGTTCTCTTTTCTGATTTTGTTTCAATAAATTTGTTTTCTTTAAAAATTTGACTTTTAACTACAAACACAGATGAACCTAAATGGTCTGTGATCTTTAATGTCTTATTATTTAATAAATCTGATGCAATAGATGAAAATGAGTTAGTAAAAATTTTATTAAAATTTTCATTTTTTAGGTCAACCAATCCATTAAGCATTATTTTTGCATTGCTATTTGCACCTACAATTAGGCCATCTCCATTTACAGCTAATAATCCAACACTTGTTGTTGATAAATACTCTTGTCTAGGATGAAAAGATAAAATCAATTCATGTTCAAATTTTTTTAAAAATAACTTTGTTTCGATACTTCTAGTTGCAAGTTTGACTAAAGCCAGAGTGTGTTGTTCTCTTGACATATAGTCAGTTGAGGCATCTATAATTCCAATAGTTTTACCGTCATAATTGATTATTGGACTTGCGAAACAGGATATATTTTCATGTGCTATAAAAAAATGCTCTTTTCCAGAAACTATTGTTGGTTTTTTTAATTCAACGGATAATCCTAAACCATTTGTACCACAGACTTTCTCAGCCCAAATAGATCCTGGTATTACAGTTTTACCTACATCTGTTTGAAGACAAGTTTTATCATAAATTGTATCAAGCACTAAACCATTCTCATCTGAATACGCGACCATAAAATTAGTACCAGCAATTTGAGAGTATAAAAGTTCTAATTCAGGAAGAACTATTTTTCTAAGAGCATCATTTTTTTCTTTAATCTCTTTTAATTCAATTGAAGATACGACGCTTTGTTTTGGATCTTGAAAGGGATTAAGCCCCTCAGCAATACACCTCGACCAGCTATCAGAAATTTCTTTGCCCATCTCATAAGACATCATTCCTCTTTTTTTTAGAATATTTTTAAATTCTTTACTTGTTGAAGATAAATTTCCCATTTTTGAAAGATAAATAAAATTAAAGTGTTCAACAACTAACCACAGGTTGTATTTGTAAACTATTTGGACACTTAAAAGCGGCATTGACTCCATCGAACTTCGATTTTTTAATAAGGTTTTGAAAATTAAAAGGGAGAGAAAACGATGAAAGCACAGGTTTTGCACAAGTATGACCCAGAAATGAAAGAAAAAGTTTGGGTTACAGGCGAAGAAATGCCAGATCCAAAAATCGAAAAAGCATCAGATGTAATTGTTAAAATTGGTGCTGCAGGAGTTTGCAGAACAGATTTACATATTATTGAAGGAGTATGGAAACATATTCAAGATCCAGATGGAACTTTATTACCATGTGTAATGGGACATGAAAATGCTGGATGGGTTGAGGATGTTGGTAAAGACGTAACTGATTTTAAAAAAGGTGATCCAGTTATTTTACATCCATTAATTTCAGGAACAGGTGGTACTTGTTTGGACTGCAGAAGAGGTAATGATATGCATGCTGCTTCTGGAGCATTTCCTGGATTAAGTATTAAAGAAGGTGGATACTCAGAGTTATTAAAAACAAGTGTTAGAAATTTAATTAAACTTCCAAAAGTTTTAGCACCTAAAGATGTTGCACCTTTTTCAGATGCAGGTCTTACAGCTTATAGAGTTGTTAAAAAGGCAACTAGACATTTGTTGCCAGGTCAAAGCTGTACGATAATTGGTGCTGGAGGTTTAGGACATATTGCTATTCAATGTTTGAAAGCGATGTGTGCAGCTGACATTATTATTGTTGAGAAATCTGAAACAGCCTTAAAACATGCAATGGAACTTGGTGGTGATCACGGAGTTTTAATTGATGGAAATGAAATTGAAAAAGTTCAAGAACTAACTAAAGGAAAAGGTTCAGAAGCTGTTATCGATTTCGTAGGTGAAAAAGGATCTACTGCCATGGGAATTCAAATGACTTCTAATGGTGGTTTTTACTACATTGTTGGATACGGAGAAGAAATTAAATCATTAGCAGTTGATTTAATTATTTCTGAAAAAACAATCGTAGGTAATTTAGTGGGAACGTGGTCTGAGTTATATGAATTGATGGAGTTAGCTGATCGAGGAAAAGTGAAGCTATCCATGCAAGAATATAAATTAGACGATGCTAATAAAGCGCTCCATGATCTTAACGACGGTAAGGTTAAGGGAAGAGCTGTTTTAGTTCCGTAATTAAGTAAAGGAAGAGAGAGGTAATAATGAAAATAATGAAAACTTGCTTGACGGCTTTAATATCAAGTTTGATGATATTTAGTCCTATGGCATATGCTGATAAGTGGAGCGATCAGTTTCCGCATATTAAAGCTACAGGAGATATTCCTGGTGACTGTTCTTATGAGAAGATGTCTAAGAAAAATTACAAAGGAAAAACTCTTAAAATAAATACTCACGCAATACCGGTAATGGGTGAGCCAACAGCTCTACACGCTGAACAGTTTGAGAAATTAACTGGTGCAAAAGTTGAAGTTACACATACACCAGCAGGTGATTTGTACTCAAAAGCAATGGTTCCTTTCCAAGCTGGACAAGCTCCTTACGATGTTGTGTTTGGATTTTCTAACTTCATTAATGACTGGAAAAGATATTTAGCACCAGTTCCTAAGAAGTATATGAACTCACCTGAGATGAAAGACGTAACAAAATCTCACATGGGTGTATCATCTTGGGATGGAACTATGTACCAATACCCAGTTGATGGTGACAGACATTATCTAAAATACAGAAAAGATGTCATTGATAATCCAGAAATGCAGAAGAAATATAAAGCTGACACAGGTAATGAGTTAAGAGTTCCAAGAACTTGGAAAGAATACGCTCAAATGGCTAAATATTTCAATGATTGGGATTGGGATGGAGATGGTGAAAAAGAATATGGTTCAGCTGAAGTTATGAAAAAAGATGACTTAATGTTTGCAGCTTTTTTCAGCAGATCAGTTGCTTATGCTAAAAACCCTAGAACTCCAGGTGGTTTCTTTTTTGATTTAGAAACTATGAAACCAAATATCAATAACCCAGGTTTTGTTGAAGCATTAACTGATTGGGTTGAAGCTACTAAATATGTTCCTCCAGGAGGAACTAACTTTGGTCTAGGTGATGAAATCGGATCATTTGGTGGTGGACAAACTTTATTTAGTTTCTCTTGGGACGATGCATTTATTGCAGCAATGCAAGATGATAGCCCAATTAAAAATAAAGTTGGTGCAGCTCCACTTCCAGGCGCTGATAGAGTTTGGAACAGAGTTACAAATAGCTGGGAAAACCAATACAACCAAGCTCCTTACATTGTTTGGGGTTGGGCTGTAGGTGTTGCTAAGAAAAGTAAAGTAAAAGATATGGCATTTGATTATCTTTGCTTCTTTTCTAATGGTGCAAACCACCAAGCTGATTTAGCTATTGGTAGATTTGGTGTTAACCCATTTAAAAACTCAGACTTTGACCCTAACATTTATATTAATAGTATGGGTTGGGATCCAGAGATCGCTAACAGTTACACTCAAACACTTTTAGATATGGAAAAAAGTAATAACAGAGTTTTCCCTTTAAGAGTTCCAGGTGTATTTGAATTTACAAGTGCTGTTGCTACAGGAACTTCAAAAGCTTTAGCAGGACAATTATCTCCTCAAGAAGCTTTAGACGAAGTTGCTAAAGAGTGGGAAGCAATTGTAAGCAGAGTAGGTAAAAAAGCAGTTCAAGATGCCTATGCTGTTGGTGTTAAAATGGAAGACAACAAGCTATAATTATAAAATACTTTATGTGGCCATTAATTAAAATGGCCACGTAATATAAAAGTAATATAATCCTTTTTATATAAATGAATTTTAAGCATAAATATTTCTTTCTGTTCCCAGGTTTATTTGTATTGATAGGAATACTAATTTTTCCAATTATTTTCGTAGTTAGATTAAGTTTATCAGGATGGAATAGTTATAATCCTGGTTTAGATTACATAGGATTTGAAAATTACATAAGATTATTCACTGATGACCCAAGATTTTGGGAATCATTTTTTAGATTAAGTTTTTTATCAGTTACAACAGTTATCTTACAATATGTGATTGGTTTTGCACTGGCACATATGGTTTGGAAAGATATTAAATTTAAAAGATTTTTTAGAGTTCTTTTTTTAGTTCCAATGATGACAACTCCAGTGATCATGACAGTTATTTGGAGAACTTTTTTTCATGAATCATTAGGACCGGTAAATGATTTGTTATCAGTTTTTGGTGTAGCTCCCAAGTGGTTGACAGATCCAGTTATTGCAAAATTTACAGTCATAATAGTTGAGGTATGGCAATGGACACCATTTATGTTTTTACTTTTATTAGCAGGGTTGTTGTCATTACCTAAAGAACCATTTTTGGCTGCTGCGATTGATGGTGCTAGTCCAGTTAGAAAATTCATATATGTAACATTTCCATTGATGGCCCCCATCTCAATTGGAGCAATAATTATAAGGTTAATTGAGGCATCAAAGATTATGGATACAGTTTATGTATTGACCTCAGGTGGTCCAGGTACCTCTACCGAAACTTCAAGTTTTTATATCTTTATTAAAGGATTGAGAGAATTTCAGATGGGTTATGCAGCGTCGATGTCATTTACTTACTTAATAATCATGATCATAAGTCTAACTATTATAGCAAAAGTATTAACTAAAGTTTTATTAAAAGAATAAATAATGAATAAACTATATATTTTTTTGAAATATTTTTTTATTGTCGTTTGGACAGTATTTGTAGTTGCTCCTTTTCTTTGGGCTTTAACAACATCTTTCAAAGATTTCCAGTCTGTTAATGGAGGAGTAACATATATTCCATGGGTTGATTTTGAGCCAAACTTAGAAGGTTGGAAGGTTTTAATTAAATCTCCAGCCAAAGGTGGAGTAGATATAATTGAACCATATTTTAATAGTTTGTTTGTAACTTGTACTGCAAGTTTAATTAGTATTATTCTTGGAACATTGTCTGCTTACGCATTATCAAGATACACATTTAAGGCAGGTTTTGTAAAAAATAATGACATTACTTTTTTCTTTATTTCACAAAGAATTATGCCACCGATTGTTTTGTCAATTCCATTTTTTTTATTTTTAAGTTCAATAAATTTATTAGATAGTCTGACAGGGCTAATTGTTGTTTATATTGTTTTATTAATGCCAATAGCAGTCTGGATTATGGTCGACTTTTTTAATAAAGTTCCAAGAGAAATTGACGAGACAGCTCTGATTGATGGTTGCAACCCTTATCAAGCATTTTTAAAAGTGGTCTTACCAAATTCAATACCTGGTTTAATTGTTGCAGGAATGTTTTGCATAATTTTTGGATGGATTGATTTTTTCTTTGCTTTTATTTTAACATTTACAGAGGTGCAGTTATTACCTGTTAAAATTGTTGCATTAAATTCATCAGTAACTCCTTGGTGGAGCTTATCTGCATCAGCTTTAGTTTCAGTAGCACCGTTAATTATCGTTGCATTTATAGTTGAACGATATTTATCAAAAGGAAATTTATCAGGAGCTATTAAGTAATGGATTTAGTTGCTAATAATTTATCATACAAACCAGATGATCAATATCATTTAAACGAAGTATCGTTTAATTTTAAAGAAGGGAATCTATATACAATTCTAGGAAGAACGTTATCTGGAAAGACAACTCTATTAAAAACAATAGCTGGTCTTTTAACGCCAGATAGTGGTGAAATTGAATTTGATGGTAAAAACTTTTTAAAAATTCCTGTCTGGGAAAGAAATGTGGCAATGGTTTATCAGCAATTCATAAACTATCCTCATTTAAATGTTTTTGAAAACATAGCCTTTCCTTTGAAACAAAGAAAAATAGATCAAAGTATTATTAAAGAAAAAGTAATGGACGCTTTAAAATCTGTAGGCTTGTTAGGTTATGAAAATAGAAAGATCCAAGAGCTTTCTGGAGGGCAGCAACAAAGGGTTTCGCTTGCAAGATCTTTAGTCAAAAACGCTAAAATACTTTTGCTAGATGAGCCATTAGTAAATTTAGACTATAAATTGAGAGAGCAACTTAGAGAAGAGTTTAAGAACCTATTTTCTAAAGGGTTAGCAGATGAAACAATATTAATTTATTCAACTACTGATCCAAGGGAAACTATGGAATTAAATGGTGAAGTTATTGTTTTAGATGAAGGTAAGGTCTTACAAGTTGGTCCAGCAAAGGAAATATTTGAAAATCCAAACTCATTAAAAGTTGCTGAAATTTCTAATGATCCGCCAATGAATATTATAGAAGCTAAAATTTTAGATAATCATATTAGATTTGAAGGCATTGATGTAGAGGCCCCACAACACTTATCTAAACTAACCGAAGATGGTTTAAAAATTGGATTAAGATCTTCTGATATTGAACTTGGTGAAAACGGACATGAATTTGAAGTTGAGCTTGCAGAAATTAGTGGTTCAGAAACATTGTTACATTTAAAAAGAGGAGACACAAAAATTATAGTTTCAATAGAAGAGGTTTTAAATTTTAAGATACACGATAAAGTAAAAATTAATTTTAAAATTGGCAGAGCTTATGCGTTTCATGCTGATGGAAAATTAGCATCTTCGCCTTTTGGAGGTTTGAATGGCTAAAATTGATTTAAGTAACATATCTCACTCATATAATCCAAATGATCCAAATCCAGTTTATGCTTTGAATCCTTTCTCAATGACATGGGAAAATGGAAATCGATATGCAATCTTAGGTCCTTCTGGATGTGGAAAGACTACAATGCTAAACATTGTATCTGGTTTAGTTAGACCTTCTGCTGGGAGAATACTATTTGATGACAAAGATGTTACAGATTTAAAAACAGAAGATAGAAATATTGCTCAAGTTTTTCAATTTCCAGTTATTTATAATACTATGACTGTTTATGAAAATTTGGCATTCCCACTCAAATGTAGAGATTTTTCTAAAAGTAAAACTGATGAAAGAGTTAATTCAGTTGCCGAAACTTTAAATTTAAAATCTTTTTTAAATTCTCCTGCAAGAAAATTAACTGCTGATCAAAAACAATTAATATCTTTAGGAAGAGGTCTTGTAAGAGAGGACGTAGCTGCTGTTTTAATGGATGAACCTTTAACTGTTATTGATCCAGATTTAAAATTTAGATTAAGAAGAAATCTTAAAGAAATTAATGAGCAATACAAAACAACATTAGTTTATGTAACGCACGATCAAAACGAAGCGATGACTTTTGCAGATAACATAATAGTCATGAGCGAAGGAGAGGTAGTTCAAACCGGTTCTCCGAAAGAACTTTTTGAAAGACCTAATACAACATTTGTTGGATACTTTATTGGATCTCCAGCTATGAACTTATTTGAAAGTGAAGCTTCCTCAGAAAATAGTGTAAAGATTAACAATACTTTAATTAAAACCCATACAAATTTATCTAATTTAAAAACAAAAAATATTAAATTAGGAATTAGATCGGAATTCATTAAAATTGCACAAAATCAAAATGAAAACTTAGTTGATGTTAATGTTGAAAAGGTTGAGGATCTTGGAAACTATAAATTAATCACTGCCAAAATGGGAGATTTTATAATTAAATCAAAAGTCAACCGAGAGACTGAAATACCAAGTCAGAATGTTAAGCTCCATATACCTGCAGAGAAATGCTGCGTTTATGAAGATAACAAATTAATTTAAAATTAAATTCTACTATTAATTGAAAATTTTTTTAAAAATTGTTCAATATGGGTCATTTTGATCCACTATTTAGAAAGACTCTAATCTATTTATATGCTTAAATTATTGAAGTTAATTAACTAGAGGAGAGTGTATGATTAAAAATAAAAAATCATTGAAGGGTTCAAAAACTCCTTCAAGAAGAAAGTTCTTCAAAGCAGCAGCAGCAACTGGTGCGGCCGCAGCGACAGCTGTAGCAATGCCAAACGTTGCTTTTGGTGCTCCATTAACATTAAAGATGCAAGCAGCTTGGCCTTCAGGCGCTAATATCTTTTTTGAAATGGCAGGAGATTATGCAAAAATGGTTAGCGACATGTCTAACGGAGAATTGAAGATTGATCTTCAACCAGTTGGAGCTGTTGTTAAAACTTCGGAAATTGGTCAAGCGGTAAGTTCAGGAGTAGTTGATATGGGTCACTGGGTGACTGCATATTGGTACGGAAAAAATCCTGCTGCATCACTTTTTGGAACAGGACCTTCATACGGAATGTCATCTCAAGAAGTTATGGGATGGATGGAGTATGGTGGAGGAAGAGCTTTATATGATGAAGCGGTAGCAAGCGTAGGATTCAATTACTACGGTTTCTTCCATATGCCAATGCCAGCTCAACCATTTGGTTGGTTTAAAAAAAATGTAACAAAAGTATCTGATGTTAAAGGTATGAAGTATAGAACAGTTGGTCTAGCGACTAACGTTTTAACTGCTATGGGAATGGTTGTAAGACAATTACCAGGTGGTGAAATTCAGCCAGCAATGAAAACTGGTTTAATTGATGCTGCAGAGTTTAACAACCCAACATCAGACTCACAGTTTGGAATGCAAGATGTCTCTAAACATTACCACTTAGGAAGTTTCCACCAATCACAGGAAATGTTCGAAATACCGGTAAACAAAAAGAGATTTGATAGCCTTTCACCTGCTCATCAAGCTATCTTGAGAAACGCTGCTTACGCTGCTAACTCAGATAACTATTTCAAAGCATTAGTTAGATACTCGCAAGACTTATCTAAATTAATGAATGAGCATAAGGTTAATGTTTACCAAACTTCTGACGCTATCTTAGCTGAACAATTAAAAGGTTGGGATAAAGTTATTGGTGAGTTTGCTGCAAAAGATGCTTTCTTCAAGAAAGTCGTAGACTCTCAAAAAGCATACGCTAAGAGAACAATGAAGTATCTGTTGATGAATCAACCGAACTACAAATTAGCTTATGAAAATGAGTTTGGACCAATTGAGAAAGTTCAAATCTAATTAACTTTTAAATTATTATAAAAGGGGGTCTAAAAACCCCCTTTTTTTTTAACATAAATTAATATATTTTTCTGAAATGAATTCCTTCATTAAATTTGCCGATACATTAAGTACTTCAATGGGAAAAGCTTTTTCTTGGTGCATAGTGATTTTAATGGGTGGAACAGTTTATGAAGTTGTGATGGCCTATGTATTTAATAAGCCAACTTTATGGAATTTTGATTTTAGTATGCAAATGTATGGTGCAATACTTATGATGTCAGGGGCATATTGTTTAGCTACTGAAGCTCACGTCAGAGGTGATGTGATCTACAGATTATTTAGTCAAAAAACACAGGCTTGGATTGATCTAGTACTTTATTTTATATTTTTTTTCCCCGGCGTGGTGGCTTTAGCCTTTTACGGTTATGAGTATGCAGCGTTAGCTTGGAAAATAAAAGAAACTAGCTGGAGCAGCCCAGCGCAAATTCAAATTTACATGGTTAAAACTATGATACCTGCTGCAGGTACATTATTAGTCATCCAAGGAATTGCAGAAGTTTTTAGATCTATCATTTGTATCAAAACAGGGCAATGGCCTATGCGAATGGTCGTTGCAGAGGAAACAGAACAGATGTTAATGAGAACCGCACAAGAGGAAGATAAAAATAATGTTATTTAGTCTAACAAATCCAGAAGTGGCAATTTTAATGATGGGCATATTCTTATTTGCTGTGCTTTTAGGTTTCCCAATAGCATTCACATTAATGGCAATGGGAATTGGTTTTGGATATTACGCTTATTACGATGCTACTATGATGGAGCATATTTTTGACAACAGAATTTTCCAATTATTTGTTCAAAATACTTATACAGTTATGGATAATAATGTTCTTACAGCCGTCCCATTATTTTTATTTATGGGTTATCTGGTTGAAAGAGCAGGAATAGTAGCAAAACTATTTTTTGCAATAAGATTAGCTGCTCACAGACTTCCTGCATCTATGGCTGTAGCTGCTTTAATTACTTGTACTTTATTTTCTACGGCAACAGGAATTATAGGAGCGGTTGTTACTTTAATGGGATTACTAGCTTGGCCTGCAATGGTTAAAGCTGGTTACGATAAAAAATTCGCTTCAGGAATAATTTGTTCAGGTGGATGTTTAGGTATTTTAATCCCACCAAGTATAATGTTAATTGTTTATTCAGTAATTGCTCAATTATCACCGTTAAGACTTTTTGCAGCTGCAATATTTCCGGGACTATTATTAGCTGGTCTTTATATTGCATATGCAGTTACAAGAGCTTGGTTAAACCCGTCTATAGCACCAAGACCACCAAAAGAAGACATTCCTCCAACGGGTGAAATTCTAAAAGAGGTATTAGTATCTTTTGTTCCTCTATTTGGATTAATAATGTTGGTTTTAGGAACTATTCTAGCTGGAATAGCAACTCCAGCCGAAGCTGCAGCAGCAGGAGCATTTGGTGCTCTGATTTTATCTTGGTTTTATAAAACTTTAAAATGGCAAAACTTTAAAGAGTCTGTATTTTTAACTGCAAAAACAACTGCAATGATAATGTGGTTGTTTATTGGATCTTGGACTTTTTCATCTGTATTTTCATACCTTGGAGGTCATGAAGTATTTGAGCATTTCTTTACATCAATAAATATTTCAACTTGGCAATTTTTAGTGATTACTCAAATTATAATTTTTCTTTTAGGTTGGCCTTTAGAATGGACAGAAATTTTAATTATTTTTGTACCTATATTTTTGCCTCTGCTAGAAGTATTTGGAGTTAATCCGTATTTCTTTGCAATGTTAATTGCATTGAATTTACAAACATCCTTTTTAACCCCACCGATGGCAATGTCCGCATATTATTTGAAAGGTGTGCAAAAAACTAATGTTGAACTTTTAGATATCTTCAGAGGAATTATGCCTTTCTTGGCAATTGTAATTTTTGCAATGTTTTTAATGTACATGTTTCCAGCGATAGCTCTGTGGTTACCTGAAACACTATTTGCAAATTAAATGATAGATATTTTTTCTTTAAAAGTAGAAGAAATCGCCTCAAAAATAAAAGACGCACAGCTGACTTCGGTTGAAGTATGTGAGAAGTATATTGAAAGGATAAATAAATTTGAAAAAGATGTAAAAGCATGGGTACATTTTGATAAAAAACTTTTACTAGAAAAAGCTGCAGAGGCCGACGAATATAGACGATCAGGAAAACCCACAGGACCTTTGCATGGTATTCCAATAGCGGTGAAGGATATTGTTGGAACAGTTGATATGCCAACAGAGTGTGGAACAGTTATTAGGAAAGGAAAATCTTACTCACAAAATGCAGAAATTATTGATTTGCTTTTAGCAGCTGGTGCAATTGTAATGGGAAAAACTGCTACAGCCGAGTTAGCTTATCTTGGTCCGCCTAAAACAACTAATCCACATGATCACTCTAGAACTCCAGGTGGTTCATCAAGTGGTTCTGCAGCTGCTGTTGCATCATTTATGGCACCCCTATCAATAGGATCTCAAACTGGTGGTTCAGTTATAAGACCAGCATCTTATTGTGGTGTGGTTGGATATAAACCAACTTATGGACTAATTTCAAGAAATGGAGTGCTTAAAACCTCTGAAAAATTAGATCACATAGGTGTGTTTGGTAGAACAGTTGAAGATGTAGCGTTGCTTGCAAAAGTTTTAATTAAGAAAGATAAATTTGATAGCGCAACAGTTTATTATTCAGCTGATGGCATATTAGAAGAAACAAAAAAAGGACCTTTGTTTGAACCAAAATTTATTTTTTATAAAACAGATCACTGGAAAAATGTTGAAAAAAAATCTAAAGAAGCTTTTGAATATTTTATTAAATCTTTTAAAAAAAATATCGAAATTTTTGATACACCATCTTATTTTAAAGACATTCATAAATATCATCAAATAATTTATGAAACAGATTTAGCAAACAATTTTGGATTATATTACAAAAAGTATAAAAAAAAATTATCTAAACCCATGAAGGATGCTATTGTTAAAGGTAATAAACATTCTGCAAAAGAGTATGCCGAAGCTATAGATTTTATGAAAAGAAGTTACGAATCTTATGAAGAAGTGTTTGAGGATTATCATGGAGTATTGTCACCTTCTAGCCCTGGTGTTGCTCCAAAAAGCTTGAAGAGTACGGGCTCTGCAGAATTTAATAAAGTATGGTCCTATTTGGGAACTCCAAGCATTTCTCTTCCACTTTTACAAGGAGAGGATAAAATGCCATTAGGTGTACAATTAGTTGGTGCAAAATATGATGATCATAGATTTTTAGGTGTTGCTAATTGGCTAGAAAAGGAATGTAATAATTAAATGCAAAAGTTTACAGTATTTTTAGGAACATTACTTGCAACTGCATTTCTAGTTGGCTTGGCTACTACTTTAACAAGATCAACTATGATTGGTTTCCTAGATGTCTTGCCAGTTTATATATTGATGGCAATTGCAATTTTTATGATGGTGTACGAAGCCTTTTTTGACAAAAAATAATTTTAATTAATCTCTAATTTACTACCTCAGATTGTAATACCATTAGCTTGAGCTATTTTTGTTATAGACTTAAACTTTTATTTGTAATTAACTTGCGAAAGTTAATTAACTTATATGAGGAGAGACTAATGATTAAAGAAAAAAAATCATTGAAGGTTTCTAAATCACCTTCAAGACGTAAGTTCTTTAAAACTGCAGCTGCAACTGGTGTTGCTGCTGTTGCTTTATCCGCTCCAGCTGTTGCCAAAGAAAGAGTTGAAGCTTCTATGGTAGCTACTTGGCCTAGAGATTTTCCAGGCCTAGGAACTGGTGCACAAAGACTTGCTCAAAGATTAAGCGATATGAGTGACGGTAGAATTCAAGTTACTTATTATGCTGCTAACGAAAGGGTAAAAGCATTTGACTCATTTGACGAAGTTGCATCAGGTAACTCGCAAATGTATCACGGTGCTGATTACTACTGGGTTAAAAAACACCCTGCTTTTGGTTATTTTACTGCGGTTCCATTTGGTTTCACATATGCTGAAATGAATGCGTGGTTAAAATTTGCTGGTGGACAAGAACTTTGGGACGAATTAACAGATGATTTCGGAACTCAAAGTTTTGCAGCTGGTAATACTGGAGTGCAAATGGGTGGTTGGTTTAATAAGAAAATTAGATCAGCGAATGACTTTAAAGGTTTAAAAATGCGTATGCCTGGTTTAGGTGGACAAGTTCTTGGAAAACTTGGTGGTTCTCCAATTTCACTTCCTGGTGGACAAATTTATGAAAACCTTGTGTCTGGTGCAATTGACGCAACTGAATGGGTAGGACCTTGGAACGATGAAGCTATGAAGTTCCAGGAAGCTGCTAAGTATTATTACTATCCAGGAATGCATGAACCAGGATCTACACTAGCTTGTGGAGTTAACAAATCTTGGTTTACTAGTTTGTCAAAATCAGATCAGTTAATTATTAAAACTGCATGTGATTGGGCTGACACAACTACAATGGCTGAATACAATGCTAAAAACGGAGCTGCACTAGCACGATTAGTTAACGAAAGTGGAGTTAAACTAGAGAAGTTTAACGATAAAGTTTACGATGCTTTCGCTAAAGGTGCTGCTGAAGTTTTCGATGAAGTTCAACAACATAGTGCTCTTGCTAAGAAAGTACATGCTGCCTTTGTTAAAGGTCGTAAGGAAATTGGTGCTTGGACTAACTTGTCTGACGGGCCATATGTTGCTCAAAGAAATAGAGCATTAGGAGTATAATTAATTCTAATTATTACTAGAGGGCCCTTAAATGGGCCCTCTTTTTATATATCATTAAAAGATTTTTAATATGATGGCGAAAAATAACTTATCTATTTTAATAAGAATATTTAGTTATTCTATTTTAGCCTTAACATTAGTTTTTCTAATTAATAATGTTTTAACAGTTTGGTTTGATTGGCCAGGAGTTAAAAAGCTTTTTGCTCATTACGAATTATTTGGTTTTAAAAAATTAAATAAGCCTTTAGAGGGACTAGCAATAAACTTATCATATATTCAATTACTATTTTATTTTATATCTCTCATAGGAGTTATATTTTTTGTTTTGAAATCTATAAAACAAACATTACAGACAGACTCTGAGATCTTAACAAAAATTACAGCTTACGTTGTGAGATCTTCTTTCTGGGCTGTATTAATTGTTGGAGTAGCAGATTTTTTAATCTCATTTATGGTTGTAGAGAAACTAGTTGAGCCAATTTTTGGTGAACAACTTAAAATTAATTTAGTAATACCTGCCTTTAGAATTACATATATACATTTTCCTTTAATATTAGCTTCTTTTGTAATTGGTTATTTTACAAGATCTGTAGGGTTTATTTGGTTAGCAGTTTTAGTAGTTGGAAGTGAATTTTTAATTGTATTATCAAGATTTATTTTTCAATATGAACAAGCATTCCAAGGTGACTTAGTTCGTTTTTGGTACGCAGCCCTTTATTTATTTGCAAGCGCTTATGCATTAATTCACGAGGGCCATGTAAGAGTTGATGTTCTTTATACTGGTTTTAGTGAGCGTAAAAAAGCATGGACTAATGCAATTGGGTCATTAATTCTAGGAATTCCTTTATGTTTGATTGTAATATTTTTAGGCATGGGGGGCAAAGCTAGTATCATCAATGGTCCTGTAATTTCATTTGAAATTACGCAGCAAGGTTCAAACGGATTATATTTACTTTATCTAATGGCAGTTTATTTAGCTGTGTTTGCAGTAAGTATGTTAACTCAATTCACTAGCTACTTTATGAGTAGCAGTCATAAACTTTTGAAGAATTAAATAATGGAACATTTATTTTTAGCTTTACTTGTAATTATAATGATTGGAGCACTAGCTTCTGGTTTTCCAGTAGCTTTTGCATTACCTGGATCAGCAATAATTTCAATCGGGCTTGCTGCTTTTTTTGGTTACTTATTTGCAGGAGATAGTAGTGCTTATTTTGCTGTTGATGGCCCCAAAGAATGGTTAACCGCCGGTATTACAAACTTTAGGAGTAACTACTGGGATGTAGAAACTGATACTTTAATTGCAATTCCTTTATTTATTTTCATGGGGATCATGCTGCAAAAATCAAAAATTGCGGAAGATCTTTTAGTTACAATGGGGCAGTTGTTTGGACCTATCCCCGGAGGTTTAGGAATATCAGTAATTTTTGTTGGGGCGTTACTTGCAGCTACCACGGGTATTGTTGGTGCAACAGTAATAGCAATGGGATTAATATCATTACCCACAATGCTTAATAATAAATACGATAAAAGTTTAGCAAGTGGTATTGTTTGTTCATCAGGAACTCTTGGGCAAATCATACCTCCTTCAATTGTATTAATTATTATAGCAGATCAATTAGCTAGCGCAGCAGACGTTGCAAATACTATGCGTCAGACTGATTACAAAATTTTAACTGGTGAATTTAATATGCCTGGAGAATTTAGAGTGGGATCTACCTCTGCAGGAGATATGTTTTTGGGGGCATTATTACCTGGTTTAGTATTGGTTGGTTTATATATGATTTATGTATTTGTTTACGCAAGACTAAATCCCAAGGCAGCTCCTCCCGTTCCATTTAAAGGAAGTTTTGACTCAAAATTTTGGATTAAGGTTTTAATAGTAATTATTCCTCCCCTTGCTTTAATTTTTGCAGTTTTAGGATCTATACTTTTAGGTATTGCAACCGTTAATCAAGCCGGATCAATTGGAGCAATAGGTGCAACCATGATGGCTGGTTATCGTTTACATAAAGGTAAAAAAGATGCTTACTATCCAATTATAATTGCAATTTTATCTGTTATTCCAATTTATATTTTGTCTAAAAATTATAATTTAAATATTAAGGCTGTAGAAACTAGAGATCTTACAGCAATTTTTATCACAGGATTTTTTACAATTACTTTTTTAATTGGAATTGTTTGGAGTTTTTGGAGAGCATACAAAATTGAGAATGTTTTAAGAGAGGTTGTTACAGAAACATGTGTAACAACTTCAATGGTTTTTATAATTTTATTAGGTGCAGCAATGTTAACCTCTGGATTTAGAGCATTTGGAGGTGAAGAGCTAGTAAGAGATTTTCTTCAAGATTTGCCAGGGGGATTTTGGACACAGTTTATTGTTGTAATGGCAGTGATTTTTTTACTAGGTTTCTTTCTTGATTTTATAGAAATAGCCGTTGTTGTTGTTCCTATCATTGCTCCGATATTATTAGCTGAACCAGGAGCTAATGTAAGTGCAATTTGGCTTGGTGTAATGATTGGGGTGAATTTACAAACCTCCTTTTTAACACCACCGTTTGGTTTTGCATTATTTTACTTAAAAGGTGTAGCTTCAAAACTTGTTACTACTTTAAATATCTGGAAAGGTGTTGTTCCATTCATTATTTTACAATTAATAGGTCTTGGAATTGTTGGTTTCTATCCATCATTAGTAAACTATCTACCAGCAAGAACATATTTAACATCGAACGTCGCTCCACCGCCGATGAATCCAAAGTTACAATATTGCTTACAAGAGTATAAATTTGCGATTTACAACACTGAAGAACAAAGAATTACTAATGCAATAAAAGACATGCAGAAATTAACTCCCGCAAATCTTCCAATGGATAAACTAGATATTTTTGAAGAGCATTTTGATAATGCGTTTGGGACTTTTGCTATTGTTAAAAAACTTCAAAAAACGGAGCAAGAATATGAATTATTTACAAAAGATTATAGGGACTTGCATTTCAATGTAAGAAAAATTGAGAAAAAAATTAGAAAAATAGACCAGAAAATTAAAAAAACAAAAGCTGAAATTAGAAATTTAGATGATGATAATTTATCAGATAAAAATAAATTAGAATTAAAGATCGAGAATTACGAGTTAGAAATTAAAGAACTTCAAAATAAAGTTCCTGAAAATTGGAAAGCTAAAAATGGAGAGTTTGAAATATTGCACAAAGCAAAAAATACAAGAACTAAAAGATATAGAAAAAACGTTGATGAAGCTTATGAAACTTTGGATCAAATAGTAATGTTTATAAACGATAATGAAAAATTAAAAGAACTTTCACCAGAAATAAAAGAATTAAAATATAATATTGATAATAAAAATTACGAAAACGCAATATCAATAATTGATAATCTTTTTGAAAAACTAGGAGAAATTTCTGGAACCGAAGAATTTGCAAATAAATTAGATGACCTAATATCTGTTATAGATAATGATGAGGTAGATGAGCAAAAATTGTCTGAAGTAAGTTCAGAGACTTTTGATCTTTTTAATTTAGAAGTTTCATGGAGAGATGATGCTAATAAGAATTTGATGCCTGAATTAATCAAATATAATGATGTTATTAAACATAATATTGGTCTTAGACTTCAAAACAGATTAACTAAAGAACAAGCTAAATTTGTTGCAAGGTGTAACTCAGTTCATAGAGATATATCTTTAAACTTTTAATTAATGGAAAATTATATTTTACCAAAAAAACAGGCTATTATTGTTTTTTTTGTATTTGCATTTGGTTATTTTTTATCATGTTTGTTGCGTGCAATTACTGCAACACTTTCTCCCGTATTAACCTCAGAATTTAATTTGTTAGCAGCTGATTTAGGATTGTTAGCTGGAGGTTATTTTTTAGGTTTTGCTTGTATGCAAATACCCCTTGGATATTTGTTAGATAAATATGGACCAAAAAAAATTGTCTCTTCTTTTTTATTAATCGCATTAGTTGGAACAGGATCATTTGCTTTAGCTGAAAGTTTTTCTGGATTATTAGTTTCGCGAATTCTAATTGGTGTAGGTGTAAGTGCTTGTTTGATGGCTCCGTTAACGGGTTACAGAATATGGTATGCAGAAAATCAGCAACAAAGAGCAAACTCATGGATGCTAATGATTGCATCATTAGGTTTTTTGTCATCCACATTGCCTGTACAACTTTTATTGCCTAGTTTTGGATGGAGATGGATATTTGGAGGTATCGCTATCTTAATTTTAATTAGTATTTTTTTAATGTTAGTTTTCATTCCAAAATGGAATTTAACTAAAAATAAAGAGTTGGAAGAGCCAGGTAATACTGGAACTTTATCTGAAGTTTGGAAAAATAGATTTTTTATAAGTGTAATTCCAATGGGTTTATTTAATTATGGGGGATTAATGGCTATACAAACTTTATGGGCTGGCCCATGGATGACTAGAGTTGCTGGTTATACACCACTTCAGAGCGCTACAGGATTATTTTGGATCAATGTAACTATGTTGATATCCTTTTTTTTGTGGGGTTATTTTTTACCAAAAATTTCAGCTATAGGTTTTACTGCAAAAAGAATACTTAAATTAGGTTTGCCAATTAGTTTTTCTGTAATGTTTGTGATTATATTGTTAGGTCCAAAAGCGGGTGCATTCTACATAACTTTATTTATTTTAAGTTCAATTTTTTTATCAGTTACACAGCCAGCTGTGGGCCTTTCTTTTTCAGGTTATTCTGCTGGTAAAGCACTAACTTCATTTAATTTATTAATATTTGCAGGAACATTCATAATGCAATGGCTAATGGGCTTAGTGATAGATATTGTTAAAGGCATGGGTCACACAGAAATATTTGCTTTTAAATCAGCTTTTTCAGTTTTCTTAATCTTAAGTATTATTTCTTATATATTTTTTTTAATATTAAATAGAAAAAAATATGAAAATAAAACGTAGGAATTTTTTTTTGGAATTATTTATTGGTATTGTTGCAATTTATTTAATTATATTAATTTTCTTATTCTTTTTTCAAAGAAATTTAATGTATCATCCTGATGAGAATAATTATTCTGGAGATAATTTAGAAGTTAACATTGAAAAAGTTACCATCAAAACAACTGATAATATTAATCTTTTAGGCTGGTTTCATAATAAAAATTTAAAAAGTTATAAAACAATAGTTTATTTTCACGGAAATGCAGGGACACTTGAAAACAGAATCCATAAGTTAAATCATTTTAAAGACATGGATGTTAATTTTTTAATTATTGCATGGAGAGGGTTTAGCGGTAATAAAGGAAAACCAAGTGAGGAGGGTCTTTATACAGATGGTGTTAGTGCAATAAACTGGCTTAAAGAAAAAGGTCTAAATGAAGAAGATATAATTATTTATGGAGAGTCATTAGGAACTGGCATTGCCACTGAAATTACTCAGAATAAAAATTTTGCAGGATTAATATTAGAAACGCCCTTCACATCAATGATAGAGGCTGCGAAAAATTTTTATCCATATATTCCAGTAGGTTTAATTTTAAAAGATAAGTATGAAAATAATGAAAAAATTAAAAATATTAATATTCCAGTATTAGTAATGCATGGTGAGGCTGACCAAATAGTTCCATTTTGGATGGGCAAAAAAATTTTTAATTTAGCAAGTGAACCCAAATATTCATATTTTACAAAATATGACGATCATATGATGGAATATGATGATAAACTTGTATTAGCTCTTAAATCATTTGTTGATAGTTTAAATTAAGCCACAATCTAAACAAATATAACTCAAATTTTTTTTTTAAGTTACATTATGAAAAATCTTTTCATATTTTTTATTATCTTGTTTTCTTTATGTAATTTATCAAATGCTAAAGAAAATTTAGCATCTGTAGATAGCCTTTTTCATATTGATCAAATGAATTCACACGATGAAAATTTTGCATTATATTTTAAAACTCGCAAAAAAGCAGTCTTGGCTCGAGGAGAAAATTCAAATTATATTAATGATTTTCCAAAAGATCTTTATATTTATAACTATAATACAAAAGAGTCTTTTCCATTAATCTCTTATGAATGGTTTCCCAAAACTGCAAAATATTTTTTGCAAGAGTATGATTTCCCAGTTTTCCCAGATGATTTTGCATATTATCTTTTAAAAGATAACAAAACTCTGGTGATGATTAGTGCTGTAAAAAGTTTAAAAGCCAATTTTAAATTTGATATTGTTGAAAAAAAGTTAGAGCTTTATCCTGTAAATGGAAAATTTGATTTTATTATATCTTCTATAGCTAAAAATTGTGGACATTATGAATTTAGAGAAAATTATAAGTGTAGTTTTTATAAACCTTTAATTTCCAGTACCTTAATTAATTAATTTGAGTAAATGCTTCTGCGAATTTTTCGGCCTCAAAAATTTGCAAATCATCTTCTTTTTCACCTAATCCAAGTGCAATAATTGGTAGTTTATATTTTTTAGCAACTGCTAAAAGGATACCTCCTTTTGCTGTACCATCTAACTTTGTCATAATAAGACCAGTTATTGGAATAATTTTATTAAATTCTTCAACTTGATTAATTACATTTTGACCTGAAGTTGCGTCCAAAACTAAAATAACATCATGTGGAGCATCAGGATCAATTTTTTTAGTAATGTTTGCAATTTTTTTATATTCTTCCATCAAATTTTTTTTATTTTGCAATCTCCCAGCTGTATCGATTAAAACTTGATTGAAATCATTGTTTAATGCCTCTTCAATAGCCTTGTAGGCAACTGATGCAGGATCAGAGCCTTGAGATGATTTTGTAATTTGAACATCAACTTTGTTCGCCCAATTTTCTAGTTGTTCTATAGCTGCCGCTCTAAAAGTATCTGATGCGGCAAGCATTACTTTGTTTCCATTACCTTTTAATATTTTACTTATTTTTCCAATAGTAGTTGTTTTTCCAACACCATTAACACCTGAAATTAATGTTGCATTTAATTTTTCTTTTTTTTTAAAGAATTCAATATTTTCTAAAGGTTTCATTATTGAAATAATATAATTTTTTAAAATATTATTTATTTCTTCGGTTAAATCTTTATTGGGATCAATTTTTGTTTGAGAAATTATTTCTCTTATTTCTGAGGCCGAAACAATACCAACATCTGATTGAATTAAGTAATCTTCAATTTTGTCTAATGTTTTGTCATCAATCTCTTTTTTTACAACTATATCTCTTAAACCCGTTGTAAAAGCTGAGGCGCTTTTTTTAAAACCTGATTTAAATTTTTCAAAAATTCCCATTAAATTTTAAAATTTATCTCCTCAATATCTGAAACTGGTCCTTTCATATGAATAATATTGTTTTCATCAATTGAAATTGTCAATCTACCTGTAGAAAATTCAATATCAACTTTATCATTTATCAATCCGTTTTGTTTTGCGGCAAAAGCTGTTGCGCAAGCTGCAGTTCCACAAGCTTTGGTAAGTCCAGCTCCTCTTTCCCACACTCTAACTTTTATCAATTCTTTGTTAACAACAGTTGCTAAAGTAACATTACATTTTTCTGGAAATAGAGAGTGGGTTTCAATTTTTGGTCCAATTTTTTCTATTTCAAAATTTTCGTTGTTATCGACAAAAAAAATTACATGTGGGTTACCAACATTTACAGCTATTCCACCAGAAAATTCTTTATTATTTTTATCATTAATTTTAATTCCTAAATTATTAGTGTTTAATTCTTTGGATAATGGAATCTCATTCCATTTAGTTTTTGCAACACCTATTTCCGTAGAGACTATTTTGTCTCCAACAATATTTGATTTTAATTTTCCAGATAAAGTTGTTAGGACAATTTCTTTTTTGTTATTTTCTTTGCCTAATAAATCAGCAATACATCGTGTACCATTTCCACATGCACCAGACATTCCTCCATCTGAATTATAAAATTCTAATGAAGCATCTGAAATATCATTTTTTTTAATCAAGATTAATTGGTCACAACCAATAAATTTTCTGTCACAAATTTTTATTATTTGCTCTTTCGTCAAATTTGTTACTGTTTGCCTATTATCTATGATGACAAAATCATTACCTAAACCGTCCATTTTAAAAGCTTTAATATCCATATATAGATATTTAACTTATTTATTGACTTTTTGAACCTCTATTATAGGTTGTTGCCGTTTCCGCAAAAACATTAACTTTGCGGTGTCTTTGGAAACAAAGAGATCGACACTAGTCAGCGAGGGTTCGCCCACTAGTGCGTTACTGCTATGCGTAATAAATATGTTTGAAAATTTAACAAATAAATTTGAAGAAATTTTTTCTTCTCTAAAAAAGTCCCCTTCACTTGATGAAGCTCAAGTAGATGAAGGCTTAAGAGGCATTAGACAAGCTTTGCTCGAAGCAGATGTTTCTTTGGATGTTGCAAAAGATTTTATCGAAAAAGTTAAACCAAAAGCATTAGGCCAAGAGATTATAAGGTCTACCTCACCAGGGGATATGGTTGTTAAAATTGTTTATGATGAGCTTGTAGACTTATTAGGTTCTACAAATAATGAAGTAAACTTAAACGCAGTACCTCCTGTGCCAATGATGTTAGTTGGATTACAAGGTTCTGGTAAAACAACAACAACAGCAAAATTAGCAAAATTTTTAGAAAATAATAAAAAGAAAAAAGTAATGATGGTCAGTCTAGATATTTACAGACCAGCTGCACAAGAACAACTTAGATCTTTAGGAGAACAAAATAATATTTTAACTTTACCTATTATAGAAGGTCAGCAACCTGCTGATATTTGTAGAAGAGCAATAAGTGCTGCTAATTTAAATGGAGCTGAAATAATTTTATTTGATACTGCTGGTAGAACTCAAATCGATTTACAAATGATGAGTGAGATTAAGCAAATTGAAGCTGTCATTAATCCAACAGAAACTTTCTTAGTTGCAGACTCTTTAACAGGTCAAGTTGCAGCCTCAGTGGCAAAAGAATTTAAAAATACAGTTAATTTATCTGGAATTATTTTAACTAGGGCTGATGGTGATGCAAGAGGTGGTGCCGCAGTGAGTATGAAATATGTTTCAAATGTTCCAATTAAATTTTTAGGTATAGGAGAAAAAATAGATAATCTTGAAGTATTCCATCCAGATAGAATTGCAAACAGAATACTAGGTATGGGGGATATCGTATCCCTTGTAGAAAAGGCGGCTCAAGATTTAGGAGAAGAAAATCTTAAAAAAGCAGAGGAAAATTTAAAAAAAGGTCAATTCTCTATGGAAGATTATTTATCTCAATTAAAACAAATGAAAAAAATGGGTGGCATTGAGGGAATTATGTCTTTTATGCCTGGAGTTTCTAAAATTAAATCCCAAATGGATGCAGCGGGAATTGATGAAAGTATAATTACTAAAAATGAAGCTGTTATTTTATCAATGACAAAAAAAGAAAGAGAGAACCCAAAAATAATAGATGGTTCTAGAAAAAAAAGAATTGCTAATGGCTCTGGCACAGATCCGGCCACTATCAATAAATTGCTTAAGCAATTTAAAATGATGTCTGAAATGATGAAAAAGATGTCAAAAGGAAATCTGAAAGGTATGTCAGATAAAGGTATACCGCCAGAGCTATTTAACCAATTAAAGTAAAAAGGAGAAGAAATGTTAAAATTAAGATTATCAAGAGGTGGAACAAAAAAACGTCCTGTTTATAAAGTTGTTGTTGCCGACAGTCGTTTTGCAAGAGATGGAAGATTTATAGAAAAGGTTGGTTTCTTTAATCCTCTATTACCAAAAGAGAAAAAAGAAAGAGTGGGCCTAGAAGCTGAGAGAATTAAATATTGGCTTGGTCAAGGAGCTCAACCAACAACTAGAGTAGCAAGAATTTTAGGTGAGAACGAACTAATGCCTATGCCTGCAAATGGAAATAATCCAAATAAAGCAGTGCCAAAAAAAGAAAGAAATAAAAAAGAAGAGGATAATAAAGAAGCTCCAAAAGCAGAAGCAGCTCCAGCAGCAGAAGCTCCTAAGGAAGAAGCTCCAAAAGCAGAAGCTCCTAAGGAAGAAGCTCCTAAGGAAGAAGCTCCAAAAGCAGAAGCTCCTAAGGAAGAAGCTCCAAAAGCAGAAGCAGCTCCAGCAGCAGAAGCTCCAGCAGAGGAAAAAAAATAATTTAAAGATTATTTATGTGGCAAGCTCAAGTGTTTACACTTTATCCAGAGGTTTTTCCTGGTCCTTTATCTAAAGGACTTTATGGAAAAGCTTTATCAAATAATTTATGGAAACTTAAAGTTGTAAACATAAGAGATGCAGCTGATGACAAACATAAAACAGTAGATGACACACCTTATGGGGGTGGTTCAGGGATGTTGTTAAAAGCAGATGTTCTTGCAAAGTCTTTAGATGAAAACAAAAATGAGAGTGAGAGAATTTTATACTTATCACCAAAAGGAAAAAAATTTGATCAAAATTTAGCAAAAGAGCTAGCTAATGAAAAATCTCTGTCTTTAATTTGTGGTCATTTTGAAGGTGTGGATGAAAGAATACTTTCAACAAGAAATATAGAGGAAATTAGTATCGGAGATTATGTTTTGTCAGGCGGGGAGTCGGCGGCATATGTAGTTATAGATAGTATTTTAAGATTGCTGCCAGGTGTATTAGGAAATGAAAACTCTAAATTAGATGAAACCTTTGAAAATGGTCTTCTAGAGTACCCTCAATATACAAAACCTCAAATTTGGGAGGAAAAAGCTGTACCAGACGTGCTATTATCAGGTGATCATAATAAAATTAAACACTGGCGTTTATCTCAATCTGAGGCTATAACACGCGTCCGAAGACCAGATTTATGGGAAAAATATAAGAAGAATTAATTTGATAAATACTAACATGAAAACAATTGAAGAAATAAACCAGCATAACGTTAACAAAATTCTTTCAGAGAAAAAAATTCCAGAATTTCATCCTGGAGACGTTGTTAAAGTTGGTGTGAGAATTACCGAGGGTAAAAAAGAAAGAATTCAATATTTTGAGGGAGTGTGTATTGCTAAAAAAAGCAGAGATCTAAACTCATCTTTTACGGTTAGAAAAATTTCATTTGGAGAGGGTGTTGAGAGAACTTTCCCACTATTTGGAACTTTAATTGATTCAATTAAGGTTATTAGATCAGGTAAAGTAAGAAGAGCAAAACTTTATTATCTAAGAGACAGAACCGGTAAATCAGCAAGGATTGCAGAAAAAATTAGAAAAAAAATTGGTATTGATATCGAGGCAAAACCAGAAACAGTTACAGAGGAAAATGTAGCTCCCGCAGTTGAAGCAACTAAAGAAGTGGCTCCTAAAGCAGAAGCAGCACCTAAAGAAGAGGCGGCTCCAGCAGCAGAGGCTCCTAAAGAAGAACAAAAATCAGAAAGCTCTACAGAAAAAAAATAATTTTTTTTTCAATGTCTACAACATTATACGATAAAATTTGGAACGATCATCTAGTTGATCAACAAGATGATGGCACATCTTTACTTTTTGTAGATAGACATTTGATTCATGAGGTGACAAGCCCCCAAGCTTTTGAAGGATTAAGAAATTCTAATAGAAAAGTTAGGCACCCAAATTTAACTTTAGCAGTTGCAGATCATAATGTTCCAACAACTGACAGATCAAAAGGTATTTCAGATGAAGAGTCAAAAATTCAAGTAGATACTTTAGAGGCAAATTGTAAAGAATTTGGTGTTCAGTTATTTGGTATGGATGATAAGAGGCAAGGTATTGTTCATATCATAGGACCTGAACAAGGTTTTACTCAACCAGGTACAGTTATTGTTTGTGGAGACAGCCATACCGCAACGCATGGAGCATTTGGTGCTTTAGCATTTGGAATAGGAACTTCAGAAGTTGAACATGTTCTAGCAACCCAAACATTAGTTCAGAAGAAAGCTAAAAATTTTAGAATTAATGTTAATGGTGAACTTCCTTTAGGAGTTACTTCTAAAGATGTAATACTTCAAATAATTGGAAAAATAGGTACAGCAGGTGGTACAGGATCTGTTGTGGAATATGCTGGAGATTTAATAAGATCTTTAAGTGTTGAGCAAAGAATGACTATTTGCAATATGACAATTGAAGGTGGTGCAAGAGCAGGATTAATTGCACCAGATGAAAAAATTTTTGAATATTTAAAAGGAAAACCAATGTCTCCAAAAGGTGAAAATTGGGATAAAGCTTTGAACTATTGGGAAACTTTAAAAACAGACGCTGATGCTAGTTTTGATAAAGAAATTAGCCTTAATGCAAATGAAATTTTACCCATGATTACATGGGGTACGTCACCACAAGACGTAATAACAATTGATGGAAAAGTTCCAAATCCAAATAATGAGACCGATGAAGATAAAAAAAATTCAATTGAAAGAGCTTTAAAGTATATGGGTCTAAAACCTGACATGGCAGCCACAGATATAAAAATAGATAAAGTATTTATTGGTAGTTGTACTAATGGCAGAATAGAAGATTTGAGAGAAGCAGCAAAAATCCTAAAAGATAAAAAAGTATCATCGCATGTTAATGCTATAGTAGTTCCAGGGTCAGGCTTAGTTAAAGAACAAGCAGAGCAAGAAGGACTAGATAAAATTTTTGTTAGCTCAGGGTTTGAATGGAGAGAACCAGGTTGCTCTATGTGTTTAGCGATGAATGCGGATAAATTAAAGCCAGAAGAAAGATGCGCCTCTACATCAAATAGAAATTTTGAGGGAAGACAAGGTAGAGGTGGTAGAACTCATCTAGTTAGTCCAGGAATGGCTGCAGCAGCTGCAATTTCAGGTAATTTAGATGATGTCAGAAAGTATCAAAATTAAATGCAAAAATTTAATAAATTAAAAAGTATCCCAGCTTATTTACCAATTGTAAATATTGATACAGATATGATAATTCCAAAACAGTTTTTAAAAACTATCAAAAGAACTGGTCTTGGAAAAAATTTGTTTTTTGAAATGAGATATGATGATCAAGGCAAAGAAATAAATGATTTTGTGTTAAACAAAGATCCATTTAATCAATCTAAAATTTTAATTGCTGGAAAAAACTTTGGATGTGGTTCATCAAGAGAACATGCTCCTTGGGCTTTATTAGATTTTGGAATTACTTGTGTAATTAGTTCAAGTTATGCAGATATTTTTTTTAGTAATTGTTTTAAAAATGGAATTTTGCCTATAATCCTTGAAGAAGAAAAAATCAAAGAGCTATCTGAATACGCAAATAGACAAGAAGAAATTTCTATTGATTTGCAAGAGGAAAAAATAGTTTATGGAAATAATGAGCTAAAATTTGAAGTTGATCCATTTAAGAAAAAATGTTTGTTAGAAGGGCTTGATGATATCGCTTTATCACTAAAAAAATCAGAAAAAATAGAGAAATTTGAAAAAAATTTAAAAAACGAAAAGCCTTGGGTATTTAATGATTAAAGTAAAAAAAAGAAAAATACTTTTACTTCCTGGTGATGGTATTGGTCCGGAGGTAATAACAGAGGTAAAAAAAATTATTAACTGGTTTAATGATAAAAAATCTTTAGATTTTGAAATTGATCAGGAGCTAGTTGGTGGTTGTTCTTACGATAAACATGGTACCCCAATCACTGATGAGGTTTTTTACAAAGCACTAGAAAGTGAAGTAATTATGCTTGGAGCAGTCGGTGGTCCTACATGGGATAACTTAGAATTTTCTAAAAAACCAGAAAGAGCATTATTAAAACTTAGAAAAGAATTAAAGCTTTTTGCTAACTTAAGGCCTGCAATTTGTTTTAAACAATTAGTCGATGCTTCAACCCTAAAGCCAGAAGTAGTTTCAGGACTAGATATAATGATAGTAAGAGAGTTAACGGGTGGTATATATTTTGGTGAACCTAGAGGAATTAAGCCAATTGAAAATGGAGAAAGAAAAGGAATTAATACTCACACTTATACGACTAGTGAAATTACTAGAGTAGCTAGGATCGCTTTTGATCTAGCTAGAAAAAGATCAAACAAGGTTACTTCGTGTGAAAAATCAAATGTGATGGAAGCAGGACAATTGTGGAAAGAAGAAGTCCAAGAACTTCATGAAAAAGAATACAAGGATGTAGAATTAAGTCATATGTTAGCAGACAATTGTGCTATGCAGCTTTTAAGAAACCCAAAACAATTTGATGTAATTGTAACAGATAATTTGTTTGGAGATATGTTGTCAGACCAAGCTTCAATGTTAACGGGATCTTTAGGTCTTTTACCATCAGCATCTTTGGGTGCAAAAAATAAAGATGGTGAGATGAGAGCGATGTACGAGCCTATACACGGGTCAGCTCCAGATATAGCTGGTAAAGGGATAGCAAATCCAATTGCTTCTATTTTGAGCTTTGCTATGGCACTGAGGTATTCTTTAGATCTTGATAAAGAAGCAGATATTTTAGAAAAAGCAGTTCAAGATGTTTTAAATGATGGGTTAAGAACTAAAGATATAATGTCAGAAGGCATGAAAGAAACTTCCACTTCAGCAATGGGTGATGCGATAATTTCAAAATTGCAATAAAACTAGAATTATTCTAAGCTTTAAATATGCCAAGTTATACTGCTCCAGTAAAAGATATGATGTTTCTCTTTGAAAAATTAAGAGACAATAAAAACTATAATGAGCTTGAAAAATATAATGAGGTGAGTGCAGATCTTGTTAAAGATATTTTAGAAGAAGCAGCTAAAATAAATCAAAATTTAATTTTACCTCTTGCTAAAGCAGGTGATGAAAATCCAGTAATATTAGAAAATGGTGTTGTCAGAACACCACCGGGTTACAAAGAAGCATATCAGAAATACATTGAAGATGGTTGGACGTCATTGTCTTGTGACCCCAAATATGGAGGCCAAGGAATGCCAAAAACAGTAAGCGCGTTCTTTGATGAAATGCTTTCCTCAGCCAGTTTGTCATTTAAATTATATAGTGAACTTAGTATTGGTGCCTATAATTGTATTAATCATCATGCTTCAGATGAAATTAAAGATAAATATTTACCAAAGATCGTCGAAGGTAAATGGAGTGGCACTATGTGTTTAACAGAACCAGTCTGTGGTACAGACTTAGGTTTGTTAAAAACCAAAGCTGTCAAACAATCTGATGATACCTATAAAATTAGTGGTCAAAAGATTTTTATAACTTCTGGTGATCATGACTTAACTGAAAATATTATTCATTTAGTTTTAGCAAGATCAACGGACTCTCCTGCGGGCACTAAAGGAATTAGTTTATTTTTAGTTCCAAAATTTATTGTAAATAAAGATGGTAGTGTTGGTCAAAGAAATGGAATTTCAACAGGATCTATTGAAAGCAAAATGGGAATTAAGGGTTCAGCAACATGTGTTTTAAATTTTGATGAAGCAACTGGGTATATGATTGGTAACAAAGACAAAGGTCTTAGTGCTATGTTTACTATGATGAACCTTGAGAGAATAGTGGTAGGTATTCAAGGTTTAGGAATTTCTGAAATTGCTTATCAAAACTCACTTGCCTATGCAAAAGAGAGAAAACAAGGCAAAACAAATAATTCAAAATCTACTAATGGAGCAGATTTTATTATTGAACATGCAGATATTAGAAGATCTTTACTTAATATGAAGTCAATCATTGAAGGTGAAAGAGCTTTATGTTTTTGGTTATCACAACAAACTGAGGTGAGTCTTTATCATCCAGATGAAAAAATTAAACAAGAAGCTTTGGACTATGTTTCATTGATGACACCAGTTGTTAAATCATTATTTACAGATTTAGCTATGGAAATTACGAATGATGCGATGCAAATACATGGTGGATATGGTTATACTAAAGACCAAGGAATAGAGCAGTTATATAGAGATAATCGTATTACTCCAATCTATGAAGGTACAAATTCTGTTCAGGCAGCAGATTTAGTGTTTAGGAAACTATCTAATAAAAATGGTGATGTTATAAATAAGTTTTTAGATATGGTTAAATCTGAATGCGATAGTAAGAATGAAAAAGTAAAAACATTTTCAAAAGAATTAAATTATTATTTAGATATTTTGTTTAAGTTTACAGACTGGGTTAAGGATAAACATAAAATAGAAAAAGACGATGTAAGTGCTGCAGCAAATGATTATTTGAGAAGTCTGGGATACGTTTCAATTGCTTATGCTTGGATCAAAATTTTAGATGTAAGTTTTAATGATTTTGATAAAAATAAAGAATTTTATAGTGATAAAATAAATACCGCAAAATTTTATTTCGATAAGGTATTGCCTAGAGCTGAGTATCATTACAAATCTGCTATTTCAGGAAGTTCTAACATAATGAATTTTAAGTTTAATTAATAATGAATCATT
Organism: uncultured Pelagibacteraceae bacterium; assembly: GCA_902594405.1. Lineage (GTDB taxonomy): Bacteria > Pseudomonadota > Alphaproteobacteria > Pelagibacterales > Pelagibacteraceae > Pelagibacter. The sequence goes on from CACJMB010000003.1 coordinate 88,669, forward strand.
ACGAGACAAATTTAGATAAAAATAAAGCGAACTACGTTCCACTTACCCCACTAACGTTTCTTAAAAGAGCAAGGGAAATTTATCCAAATTATGAAGCTATAATTTATGAAGATAGGAAATATACTTGGGAGGAAGTTTACAAAAGAGCTGTAAAATTTGCTAGCGCACTGTCAAAAATTGGAATTAAAAAAGGAGATACAGTTTCGTTTTTGGCCTTCAATACACCTGAGATTTTCGAAGGACATTACTCAGTACCTATGGCAGGTGCAGTATTGAATACAATTAATATAAGACTAGATGCAAATACAATTTCATATATTTTAGATCACAGCGATGCAAAGGTGCTAGTAGTTGATAGACAATTGTATGGAGAAGTTAAGAAAGCATTAAAAACTTTAAATAAGAAAATTACAATAATTGATATAGATGATAAAAATGCTGATCAATCGAAATTAGAAAAAATTGGCGATTTAGAATATGAAAGTTTTTTAAATACTGGTGATGAAAATTTCGATTGGCAAATGCCAGAGGATGAATGGCAAGCAATATCATTAAGCTATACATCAGGTACTACAGGAAATCCCAAAGGAGTGGTTTATCATCATAGAGGTGCATATTTAATGTCTACAGGAAGTTCAGTAGCTTGGAACATGCCAAATAGATTAAATTTTTTAACAGTGGTTCCAATGTTTCATTGCAATGGTTGGTGTTATCCATGGACAGTTCCAATGTTAAATGGAAGGACAATTTGTTTAAGAAATATTGACATAAAAAAAATTTTTGAATTAATCGATAAATATGAAGTAACTCATTTTGGTGGTGCCCCAATAGTATTAAATATGATTACAGGAGCTCCTGAAAGTGACAAAAAAAAATTAAAACAAAAAGTTTATGTTTTGACTGCTGGAGCGCCTCCACCAAGTATAATTTTCAAAAAAATGAGAGCATTAGGTTTTGAAGTAATGCATGTATACGGTTTAACGGAAACTTATGGACATGTTACTCAGTGTGCGTGGAATGATGAATGGAACAATTTCGATGAGGAAAAACAAAATGAAATTAAGGCTAGGCAAGGTGTAAGATATCCAAATACCGAAGGTGTAGTTGTTTTGGATCCAGAAACAATGAAAGAAGTTCCTAAAGATGGAAAAACAATTGGTGAAATTATGATTAGAGGGAATGTCGTAATGAAAGGTTACTTTAAAGACAAAGATGCTACCGATAAAGCTATGAAAGATGGATGGTTTCATAGTGGTGATTTAGCTGTAATGCATCCTGATGGGTATGTAAAAATACAAGATAGATCAAAAGATATAATTATTTCCGGAGGTGAAAATATTTCCTCAATTGAAATAGAAAATACACTTTCTAAACATCCATCAGTTTCTATTGCGGCAGTTGTTGCTAAACCTGACGAAAAATGGGGAGAAGTTCCTTGTGCATTTATTGAAATGGTTAAAGATAAGCCGGTATCAGAAAAAGAATTAATTGATTTTTGTAAAGAAACTTTAGCGGGATTTAAAGTTCCCAAGAAAGTTGTCTTCTGTGAGTTGCCAAAAACTTCGACAGGAAAAATACAAAAGTTTGAATTAAGAAAACAAGTTTAGGTAATTTTTGAATTTTCAATTGGAAAATAAAAATGTCTATGCGTCTGATGCAGGACAGGGTATTGATCAAAATAAAGAAACAATAGTATTTCTTCATGGAAGTGGTCTTTCGCATATTGTTTGGTCTCTAACTGAACAGTTTTTTTCAAATAATAATTTTAACGTATTATCTATAGATTTACCTGGGCACGGTAATTCAGATGGCCCTTGCTTAGATAGTATTGAAAAAATAGCTGATTGGTTAGAACGGGTTTTTAACGAACTAAATCTAAATAATTTAACTTTAATTGGTCATTCTCAAGGTTGCTTGGAGATACTTGAATATGCTCACAAATATAAAGATAGATTAAAAAAATTAGTCTTTATTGGAGGCTCAAATAAAATGCCAGTACATCCAGATTTAATTGATCTAGCAAAAAATGGGGACTCTGATGCAGTAAAATTAATGATGAAGTGGGGTTATGAAGGTTCAAAAAGATTTATTGGAGGTAACCCAGTAGAAAAAATAATACAATCACCTCGAGATATAAGAGACATACTGGCGGTAGACCTTGTTGCATGTAACAATTACAAAAATGGTTCTGATGCTGCTAAATCAATACAATTCCCATCAATGTTTATTTTTGGCTCTTTAGATAAGATGGTAAATCTAGAAGCTGGAAAAAAATTTTCTAGTCTAATTAACAACTCATCTACACACATAATCGAGGGTTGCGGCCATATGATTATGATTGAAAAAGCATTTGAAATGAGAGACAAAGTTTTAGAATTTTTGAAAAAATGAAGAACTTTTTAATTGCAAAATCAAGAAGACTTAGAGGTACACCATATACTTCTCGAATTGAAGAACAAGGTGTTACAGCTTATACAATTTATAACCATATGTTGCTTCCAGCTGCCTTTGGTTCAATTGAAGATTCTTATCATCATTTAAAAGAGCATGTTCAAATTTGGGATGTAGCAGCTGAAAGACAGGTAGAAATCTCAGGAAAAGATTCTGCAAAATTAGTTCAGCTAATGACTTGTAGAGATTTATCAAAATCTAAAGATGGAAGATGTTATTATTGTCCGATTATAGATGATAATGCTGGATTAATTAATGATCCAGTTGTTTTAAGAATTAATGAAAATAAATGGTGGATTTCTATTGCAGATACGGACGTAATATTATTTGCAAAAGGATTAGCAATTGGAAATAAATTTGATGTTAAAATCATAGAGCCAAAAGTTGATATCATGGCTGTACAAGGTCCAAAATCATTTCAATTGATGGAAAAAGTATTTGGAGAACAGATCACAAAATTAAAATTTTTTGGTTTTGATTATTTTGAATTTGGAGGTGCAAAACACCTTATCGCACAATCTGGATGGTCTAAACAAGGAGGTTATGAAGTATATGTTCAAAATACTGAAGCAGGCTTAAAACTATATGATCATTTATTTGAAATTGGAAAAGAATTTAATATTAAACCAGGGTGCCCTAATTTAATAGAACGAATTGAAAGTGGACTGTTATCTCATGGCAATGATATGGATAACGGAGATAATCCTTATGAATGTGGATTTGATAAATATGTAAACATAGATAGTGATATTATTTTTTTAGGAAAAGAAAAATTAAAGAAAATAAAATCCGAAGGTATTAAAAGAAAATTAATGGGTGTGAAGTTAGATTTGGACAAAATAAGTTTAACAGGATCTTTAGATCTGACTGATGATAATAACAAAATCATTGGGGAATTAAGGTCAGCCTGTTATTCGCCTCATTTTAAAAAAGTAATTGGTATTGCTATGATGAAAAAATCGCATTGGAATATAGACCAGAACGTAAAAGCAAGCATAAATGGTGATATTTGTAGTGGTAAAGTTTGCGATTTACCTTTTATTTAGTATAACAACTTTAAAATGAACATAGCTATAGTAGGTGCAACAGGAAATGTTGGAAGGAAAACTCTTGAGGTATTTGATAAAAAAAACTTCAAGTTTGATAATTTATATTTAGTTGCCTCAGAAAAAAGTGCAGGAAAAAAAATCTCTTTTAGAGATAAAGAGTATGTTATTGAAAATTTAGAGACATATGATTTTTCAAAAGCAGATATAACTTTTTTTGCAGCAGGAGGAAAAATTGCTGAAAAATTTGCAGAAAAGGCTGCCAAGCACACAACTGTAATAGATAATTCAAGTTTTTTTAGGATGGATCCTGATGTTCCATTGATCGTTCCACAAGTGAATGCAGCCGAAATTAAAAATATGAAAAAAAATATTATTGCCAATCCAAATTGTTCTACAGCACAACTTGTTATAGCACTTAAACCACTACATAATTTATTCAAAATTAAAAGAGTTGTAGTTTCAACTTACCAATCCGTTTCAGGTGGTGGCAAAAGTCCAATGGACGAATTAATAGATCAAACTAAACAATATTTAGATGGAAAAAAAATAGAGTCAAAAAATTTTACTAAACAAATCGCTTTTAATGTTATTCCACATATCGATGTTTTTGCAGATGATGGATATACAAAAGAAGAATTAAAAATGACAAATGAAACAAAAAAAATATTAGATGATTCAATAGAACTTACAGCTACATGTGTAAGAATTCCTGTTTTGATATCTCATTCGGAGTCTGTAAATATAGAATTTGAAAAACCATATACTTTAGAAAAAGTGAGAGATGTTCTGAGTAAAGCAGACGGTTGTGAGGTTATTGATAAAAGAGAAAATGGAGGTTATAGCACACCATTTGAAGCAGCTGGGAGTGATGAGACATATATATCTAGAATTAGAGAAGACAAAACTAAAAAAAATTCATTAAATTTGTGGATTGTATCAGATAACCTACTTAGAGGTGCAGCACTTAATTCTGTTGAAATTGCTGAAACAATTATTAACTCAAAATAAAATATGGAAGACAGACCTTTATCACCACATATACAGATTTATAAATGGCATATTTCTTCATTAGTATCTATTTCACATAGAATTACAGGAATAATTAATTTTTTTGCGATCACATTAATTTGTATTTGGTTTGCATTAATGCTTTTAGGAGAAAGTAACTATCAAATTATTAAAATTTTTTTAGAAACTTTTTTAGGTAAGTTTATTTTAATTGGAATAACCTGGTCATTTAGTTTTCAAATGTTAAGTGAAGTAAGACACTTGATTATGGATTTAGGTTATGGATTTGAATTACAAACAACAAAAATTACAGGTATGTTAGTTATTTTTGGTTCGATTGTTTTAACTATCTTAATTTATTTAATTGGCAGAGGATTAATATAATGCTTCCAGTAACAAAAAAATGGTTATTCTTAAAAATTAGTTCCGCAATCTTATTACCTTTAATGCTTTGGTTTATTATAAATTTAGTGAATATCTATGATAAAAGCTATTTTGAAATAGTGAATTTTTTAACAACACAACCATCTAAATTTTTAATTGGATTATTTTTAGTTATTGCTTATTTTTTTTCAGCTTTGACTATAAGTGAGGTTTTTGAAGACTATATTAACGATAAAAAAACCAAAAATGCCGCAAACAAAGTCCTAAATTTTTTTGCTATAACAATTCCAGTAATTACAATAATTGTAATTTTTAACTTAAATACATGAAAGCATATAATATTATAGATCATGAGTACGATGTTGTTGTACTTGGTGCAGGTGGATCAGGTTTAAGAGCGGCAGTAGGGCTCAGCGAAGCTGGCTTAAAAACAGCTTGTATCTCAAAAGTATTTCCTACCAGAAGTCATACATCAGCTGCACAAGGCGGAATATCAGCAGCACTAGGAAACATGGGAGAAGATGATTGGAGATGGCACATGTATGACACTGTAAAAGGTGCAGATTGGTTAGGTGATCAAGATAGTATTGAATATCTTTGTAAAGAAGCACCTAAAGCAGTTTTAGAATTAGAGAAATATGGGGTTCCATTTAGCAGAACTGAAGAAGGAAAAATTTATCAAAGACCATTTGGTGGAATGACAAAAAATTATGGAAATGGAATAGTTCAAAGAACTTGTGCAGCAGCTGATAGAACAGGACATGCTATTTTACACACATTATATGGACAAGCGTTAAAGCATAATACAGAATTTTTTATAGAATATTTTGCATTAGATTTGTTGATGAAGAATGGAGAATGCAAAGGTCTAATTGCTTGGAATTTGAATGATGGCACAATTCACAGATTTAGAGCGCACACAGTAATTATTGCTACAGGTGGTTATGGAAAAGTTTATTATTCAGCAACATCAGCACATACTTGCACTGGTGATGGCAATGCAATGGTTTTAAGAGCTGGACTGCCGCTTCAGGATATGGAGTTTGTTCAATTTCACCCAACAGGAATTTATGGCCATGGCACATTAATAACAGAAGGTGCGCGAGGAGAAGGGGGTTATCTTACAAATTCTAAAGGTGAAAGATTTATGGAAAGATATGCTCCAAATGCAAAAGATTTAGCATCAAGAGATGTTGTTAGCAGATCTATGTCTATTGAGATTAATGAGGGAAGAGGTGTTGGAAAAGATCAAGATCATGTTCATTTGAACCTAAGTCACTTAGATAAAGATATTATTGAAAGCAGGCTTCCTGGAATTACTGATGCAGCAAGATTATTTGCAAATGTAGATGTAACTAAAGAACCAATTCCTGTTGTACCAACAGTTCATTATAATATGGGTGGTATTCCAACAAACTATAAAGCAGAAGTATTAACTGTAAATGGCTCAGAAAAAACTGTTCCAGGTTTAATGGCTATAGGAGAAGCGGCATGTGTCTCTGTTCACGGAGCAAATAGACTTGGTTCTAATTCTTTAATTGATTTAGTAGTATTTGGAAGAGCAGCAGCAAAAAGAGCAGCTGAGTTAGTTAAGCCAGGAACACCTCATGAAAAAATTCCTGAGTCAGAAACACAAAAATGTTTAGATAGATTTGATAAACTTAGAAATGCACAAGGAAATAATAGTACTGCAGAACTTAGACTTTCAATGCAAAAAACTATGCAGTCGAAATGTGCAGTTTTTAGAACAGAAAAAAATCTTAAAGAAGGTGTTGATGAGATTAAAAAAACTTATGATGGTATGGACTCAATTTCAGTTAAAGATAGGTCTTTAGTATTTAATACTGATTTAGTTGAAACATTAGAATTTGATAATTTAATAAGACAAGCAGTAACTACTGTAGAGTCTGCATATCATAGAAAAGAGAGCAGAGGTGCTCACGCGAGAGATGACTATCCAAAAAGAGATGACGAAAAATTTATGCAACATACTCTTGCTTGGTGTGATGGAAAAAATACAAAGATTAGTTACAGAGCAGTACACAAATCAACTTTAACAAATGAAGTTCAATATTTTCCACCACAAGAGCGAGTATATTAATGGTTCAGCTAAGTTTACCTAAAAATTCAGAGGTTAAAAAAGGCAAATATTTTAAAGACAAAACTGGATCTAAAAATTTAAGAAAAGTAAATATTTATAGATGGGATCCATCGACAGAAGAAAATCCTAGAATTGATACATACGAAGTTGATATGAATAATTGCCCATCTAAGGTGCTGGATATTCTAAATAAAATTAAAAACGAAATTGATCCTACATTGGCTTATAGAAGATCTTGTGCTCATGGTGTTTGTGGTTCTTGTGCCATGAATATGGGAGGAAAAAACGGACTTGCTTGTACAACTCCTCATGCAGAGATAGACGGTGACATCGATATTTATCCTCTACCTCATTTAAAAGTTAAAAGAGATTTGATTGGTGATTTAGATGGCTTATATAAACAATATCAATCTATTGAACCTTGGTTAAAAAATAACTCAACAAAACAGACAACAGAAATTTATCAGTCTAAAGAAGATAGAGCAAAACTTGATGGTGCTTACGAATGCATTATGTGTGCTTGCTGCTCTACATCTTGCCCAAGTTATTGGTGGAATGGAGATAAATATTTAGGTCCAGCAGTTCTGCTACAGGCTTATAGATGGATTATTGATAGTAGAGATGAAGAGAGAAAAACTAGATTAAAAAAAGTTTCAGATGAATTAAAATTATATAGATGCCATACAATATTAAATTGTACAAATGCATGTCCTAAGGGCTTGAATCCAGCAAAAGCTATAGCTGAAATAAAAAAAATGTTAGCAACAGCTAATGTTTAAATAGACTATTCGATATTTTTGATCTAAAACACCGTATTCATGAAATTAATAGAACACTTCGTAAACGGTAAAATAATTCCGGGATCTTCAGATAAAAAAGGAAAAGTTTTTAATCCAGCAACTGGTGAACAAGAGTCAGAGGTAAGACTTGCTTCAAAATCTGATCTAGACAGTGCTGTTGAGGTAGCAAAAAAAGCATTTGAAAGTTGGTCTTTAAAACCTGCTCTACAAAGAGCTAGAATAATATTTAAATTTAAAGAATTAATTGAAAAAAATTCTGACGAATTAACGAAGTTAATAGTTTCAGAACATGGAAAAGTTTATGAAGATGCAAGAGGCTCTTTAACTAGAGGACTTGAGGTGGTAGAATTTGCTTGTGGAATACCACATTTATTAAAAGGTGAGTATTCAGAAAATGTTGGAACCAATGTTGATAGTTGGTCAATCAGACAACCATTAGGAGTTGTTGCAGGTATTACACCTTTTAATTTTCCTGCTATGGTACCTATGTGGATGTTTCCAATAGCAATAGCTTGTGGAAACACTTTTATTCTTAAACCATCAGAAAAAGACCCTTCTTGCGCAATAAGATTAGCAGAATTACTTTCTGAGGCGGGTCTTCCAGAGGGAGTATTTAATGTAATAAATGGAGATAAAGAAGCTGTTGATGCAATTTTGGAGAACAAAGATATCAAAGCTGTTAGTTTCGTAGGATCTACTCCTATTGCAAAATATATTTATGAAAATTCAGCTAAAAATGAAAAAAGAGTTCAAGCTTTGGGTGGAGCAAAAAACCATTTAGTTGTTATGCCAGATTGTGATTTAGATGGTGCAGTAAATGGTTTAATGGGTGCTGCTTATGGTTCAGCTGGAGAAAGATGTATGGCTCAATCAGTTGCGGTTGCGGTTGGAGATATTGGTGATGAACTTGTATCAAGATTATCAAAAAAAGCTGAAGCTTTAAAAGTTGGTCCTGGAATGGATAAAGGATCAGAAATGGGACCTTTAGTTACAAAAGAACATTTAGAAAAAGTTACAAGTTACGTTGATTTAGGTGTCAAGGAAGGCGCGAAGCTAGTGGTTGATGGAAGAGGTTTAAAACTTCAAGGTTATGAAAATGGTTTCTATATAGGTGGATGCTTGTTTGATCATGTAAATAAAGATATGAGAATTTACAAAGAGGAAATATTCGGTCCAGTCTTATCAGTTGTTCGAGTAAAAACTTTTGAAGAAGCTGCAAAATTAATTAACGACCATGAGTACGGAAATGGAGTTAGTATTTATACAAGAGACGGTGATGCAGGTAGAACTTTTGCAAGTAAAATTCAAGTAGGTATGGTTGGTATTAATGTGCCGATCCCAGTTCCAATGGCATTTCATAGTTTTGGTGGTTGGAAAAGATCATTATTTGGAGATAGTGGAATGCATGGTATGGAAGGAATAAAATTTTATACTAAACTTAAAACAGTAACATCCAGATGGCCTTCAGGTGTCCGATCAAATGCGGAATTTGTTATGCCAACAATGAAATAAAGGAAATAAATGACAAAAATATCTTTAATTGGTGCAGGCCAAATAGGCGGAACTCTTGCACATTTAATAGGAACAAAAGAATTAGTAAATGAAGTGGTTTTATTTGATGTAGCTAGTGGTATTGCAAAAGGAAAAGCATTAGATATTGCACAATCTTCATCTGTAGATGGTTTCAATGTTAGGTTTTCAGGAACTGATAACTATGAGGATATAAAAGATTCAGATGTAATTATAATTACAGCAGGTGTTCCAAGAAAACCTGGAATGAGCCGAGACGATCTTCTTGGAATTAATTTAAAAATTATTAAACAAGTTGCTGAGGGGGTAAAGAAAAATGCTCCTAACGCTTTTGTGATCTGTATCACCAATCCTTTAGACGTTATGGTTATGGCATTTCAAAAATTTTCAGGTTTGCCATCAAATAAAGTTGTTGGTATGGCAGGTATTTTAGATAGTTCGAGATTTAAATTATTTTTATCATTAGAACTTAATGTGCCAGTAAGAGAAATTGAGGCAATGGTTATGGGTGGCCATGGTGATACCATGGTTCCTATGCCAAGATTTACAAAAATTTCAGGTAAACCATTGTTGGATCTTGTAAAGGATGGAAAGATTTCTTTAGAAAGAGTTGAGGAAATTAATCAAAGAACACGAGATGGTGGTGCAGAAATAGTTAAATATTTAGAAAAAGGATCAGCCTTTTATGCGCCTGCAGCTTCAGGTGTTCAAATGGCAGAAGCATATTTAAATGATCAGAAAAAATTATTACCCTGCGCTGTACAATTAAATGGAGAATATGGTGTGAAAAATGTTTATGCAGGTGTTCCAGTTGTCATTGGAAAAGATGGTGTAGAAAAAATTGAAGAGATTGATTTAGATGAAAAAGAAAAAAAAGAATTTATGCATTCAATAGATGCTGTAAAAGCTTTATGGGAAGCTGCATCTAAAATAGATCCTGATTTATCTAAATAATAATGAATATTCACGAGCATCAAGCTAAACAAATATTAAAAAAATATGGAGCTGTAGTTCCAGAAGGAGTATTTGCGCTTAATGTTGATGAACTTATTCAAAAAGCAAAAGCACTCAAAACTGAGAAATATGTGCTTAAAGCACAAATCCATGCTGGAGGTAGAGGAAAAGCTGGTGGTGTAAAAATTTTAAACTCTATTGAGGAACTAACAGTAGCAGCTAAAGAATTACTTGGAAAAACACTAGTTACTCATCAAACTGGCCCTGAAGGTAGAGAGGTAAAAAGATTATACGTAGAAGAATCATCAAATATAGATAAAGAATTTTACTTATCGTGCCTGGTTGATAGGGCAAGTTCTAAAATTGCATTTATATCAAGTGACCAAGGAGGGATGGACATTGAAGAAGTTGCAAGCAGTTCACCTGAAAAAATTATAACTACAAAAGTTAATATGGGTGATGAAATTTCTGAGTCAGATTGTGAAAAAATAATTAATATTTTTAATTTAAATGAAGACACGAAAAAACAAGCAATAACATTAATTAAATCAATATATAAAATGTTTGTAAGTACTGACGCAAACATGGTTGAAGTAAATCCATTAATTTTGACAAAAGAGGAAAAAATTGTTTGTTTAGATGCAAAAGTTAATTTCGACTCTAACGCTTTATTCAGGCATCCAGAAATTGTTGAATTAAGAGATTTAAATGAGGAAGATCCTACCGAGATAGAAGCTAGCAAGCATGATCTTGCATATATCAAGCTAGATGGAAGTATTGGCTGTATGGTAAATGGAGCAGGATTAGCAATGGCAACTATGGATATAATTAAATTGTATGGTAAAGAGCCAGCAAATTTTTTAGATGTAGGTGGTGGCGCATCCAAAGAAAAAGTATCTGCCGCATTAAAGATAATTCTCTCAGATAAAAATGTTAAAGGTATTTTAATTAATATTTTTGGAGGAATAATGAGATGTGATGTCCTTGCTCAAGGAGTAGTTGATGCAGCTAAAGAAATTAATATTGCTGTACCTTTAGTTGTGAGATTAGCAGGCACAAATTTCAAGGAAGGAAAAGAAATTCTTGATAATTCTGGATTAAAATTAATTTCTGCAGAAAATTTAGATGATGCTGCTAAGAAAATTGTTGAGGCGATAAAATAAAATGTCGGTTTTGGTAAATAAAAATACTAAAGTAATTTGTCAGGGATTTACTGGCTCACACGGAACATTTCATTCAGAGCAGGCTATAAAATATGGAACCAATCTTGTTGGTGGAGTTACGCCAAAAAAAGGTGGACAAAAACATTTAGACAGACCAGTTTTTAATAGTGTTTTAGAGGCAAAAAATGAACTAGGAGCAGATGCAACTATGATTTATGTACCTGCTAAATTTGCTGCAGCAGCAATCATTGAAGCTATTGATGCATCAATTGAACTTATTGTTTGTATAACAGAGGGTATTCCAATTCAGGATATGCTTAAGGTAAGACAAAAATTAACTGGCTCTAATAGCAGATTAATTGGACCCAATTGTCCAGGAATAATCACACCAGATGAATGTAAAATTGGGATTATGCCGGGAAGTATTCACAAAAGAGGAAGTGTTGGAATTGTATCAAGGTCAGGAACATTGACATATGAAGCAGTAGCCCAAACAACTGAAAATGGACTTGGTCAATCAACTTGTATTGGTATTGGTGGTGATCCTATTAATGGAACAAATTTTATAGATTGTTTAGATTTATTTTTAAATGACTCTGAAACAGAATCTATTTTAATGATAGGTGAAATTGGTGGAACAGCTGAAGAAGAAGCGGCTGACTTTATAAAAAATCATAAGATTAAAAAACCGATAGTTGGATTTATTGCTGGAATTACCGCCCCTCCAGGAAGGAGAATGGGGCATGCTGGTGCCATTATATCAGGTGGCAAGGGTGGAGCTGAAGATAAAATTAAAAAAATGGAAGAATGTGGTATTACAGTTGCCAAATCACCATCAATTATTGGAAAAACTTTATTTGATAAACTGTCTAATTGAAAAAAAATATTAGAGGGATATATTAAATAAAAAGATGTCTTCATCAAAAAATCTTGATTTCGAAAAAACTTCATTTTTAAACAAATCTAATAGTGCATTTATAGAAGAAATGTATTTAAAGTTTGTAAATAAAGATGCTGATCTTCCAGAAAGTTGGGCAAATTATTTTGAGGGAATTGGTGAAGAACTAAATGTTATAGCAAAAGAAATTAATGGTCCATCATGGGGACCTACTAAAAAAAAGATTGATATTGATGAATTACAAAAAAAAATAGAAGAACAAGATAAAAATGATTTTGATAATGTCAAATTAGACACTTCAGAAAAATTTAATTTTCAATTACTTGCTGACTCAAATAAAGATTCTATTAGTGCTGTAGCATTAATTAGAGCATATAGACTAAGAGGACATTTATTAGCAGATCTTGATCCTTTAGAAATGAGAGAGTCAGAATATCTAGATGAGCTTCATCCAGATTTTTACGGTTTTAAAAAAGAAAATTACGATAAGAAAATTTTTCTAAACGGGGTAATCAATCGTAAATATGCAAATATAAAAGAAATACTTAAGTTTATGAAGAAAACCTACTGTGGAAAAATAGGTTATGAGTTCATGCATATTTCAAACCCAGATGAAAGAAAGTGGTTTAGGGACAGGATAGAGCAAGATAAAAATGCACTTCAATTTACAAAAAATGGTAAAGAGGCAATTTTAAATAAATTGGTACAGGCAGAAGGATTTGAAAAATTTTTAGCTACAAAGTATGTGGGAACAAAAAGATTTGGCTTAGATGGTGGCGAAAGTTTAATACCTGCTCTTGAACAAATAATAAAAATTGGTGGTCAAAATTATATAAAAGAAGTTAAAATAGGTATGTCTCATAGAGGTAGGCTTAATGTTTTGGCAAACGTTTTACAAAAATCTTACAAAAAAATTTTTAATGAGTTTGCTGGTGAGTTTAGTACTGATTCTGAAGATAGTGCTGGAGATGTAAAATATCATCTTGGAGCGTCGTCTGATAGAGAATTTGATGGAAATTCAGTACATGTCAGTTTAACAGATAATCCTTCTCATTTAGAGGCTGTTAACCCAGTTGTTTTAGGTCAAACAAGAGCCAAACAATTTTTTCATAAAGACCGTCAAAGAAATAAAGTTATACCTATTCTCATTCATGGGGATGCAGCCTTTGCTGGTCAAGGAGTTGTAGCAGAATGTTTTGCAATGTCTGGACTACCAGGACATAATACTGGAGGAACAATTCATATTATTGTTAATAACCAGATAGGATTTACTACTAGTCCAAGATTTGCGAGGTCTTCACCTTATCCATCTGATGTTGCAAAAATGGTAGAGGCTCCAATTCTTCATGTTAATGGTGATGATCCAGAAGCAGTTGTTTATGCAACTAGAATAGCAACTGAATTTAGATTAAAATTTAATAGAGACGTTGTAGTAGATTTAATTTGTTATAGAAGATTTGGACATAATGAGGGAGATGAGCCTTCATTTACTCAACCTTTAATGTATAAAAAAATTAGATCTCATCCCAGTGTTTACAAAATTTATGGAAATAAATTAGTAAACGAAAAATCTATAACTGAAGAATTATTAAATCAAAATGTTAAATCATTTAAAGATTTACTTGATGAACAATACAAAAGTGCAAAAGATTATAAACCTAAAATAGAATGGTTTGAGGGAACATGGTCAAGATATAAACCTGAAAGAGGTAAAGATAAGAGGGGTATAACAGGTTTCGATGAAAATAAATTAAAAATAATCTCAGGTAAAATAAATGGTATTCCTGAGGAAAAAAATATTCACAAGACTATCTCTAAAATATTTAATGCTAGAAAAGAAAGTGTTGAAAAAGGTACTGGAATTGATTGGTCTTCAGCTGAATCTTTAGCTTTTGGATCTTTGCTAGAGGAGGGATATCCAGTTAGGCTTGTAGGACAAGACTCTGGAAGAGGAACATTCAGTCAACGACATTCTGTTTTAAGAAATCAAATAGACAATTCTAGGTACATTCCACTGAATAATATTTCTAAAAATCAAAAGCAATTTGAAGTAGTAGATAGTTTTTTATCTGAACTTGCGGTTTTAGGTTTTGAATATGGTTATAGTCTAGTAGAGCCAAATACACTTACACTTTGGGAAGCACAATTCGGTGACTTTGCTAATGGAGCTCAAGTAGTAATTGATCAATTTATTGCATCTGGTGAGAGAAAATGGAATAGAGCATCTGGTATAGTAATGTTGTTACCTCACGGATATGAAGGACAAGGACCAGAACATTCTTCAGCAAGATTAGAAAGATTTTTACAACTATGCTCAAACGATAATATGCAAGTAATGAACTGCACAACCCCAGCAAATTATTTTCATGCTTTAAGAAGACAAATGCATAGGAGTTTCAGAAAGCCACTAATCATAATGACACCAAAATCATTATTAAGAAATAAGTATTGTGTTTCAAATTTAGAAGATTTTAACAAAAAAAATACTTTCCATAGAGTATTGTGGGATCATGCTATAGATCCTAAGTCTAAAGGATTTATTAAACTAAAAGAAAGTTCTAAAATAAGAAAAGTAATTCTTTGTTCTGGAAAAGTATATTTTGATTTGTTAGACGCCAGAGAAAAGCTTAAAAGAGATGATGTAGTGATGTATAGAATTGAACAATTGTATCCATTTCCAGCAAAAGCTTTGGTTAAGGAGTTAAAACCATATGCTGAAAATGCTGAATTCTTTTGGTGTCAAGAAGAACCAAAAAATATGGGTGCTTGGTTTTCAGTTAGAGATTATATCCAATGGACATTAGACACTTTAAAGGCTAATAATAATAAAATTTCTTATATAGGAAGAAGCCCAGACGCAACTCCTGCAACAGGATATGCCAAAAGGCATAATTCTCAACAACAAGAAATAATTAACAAGGTATTTGATTAATTTTAATGAGTGAAAAAATAGTAGTCCCTGTTCTTGGCGAAAGTATAACAGAAGCGACTGTTGCAAAATGGTTAAAAAACGCAGGTGATACAGTCGAAGCAGATGAGCCAATTGTAGAACTTGAGACAGACAAAGTAAACTTAGAAGTGCCATCTCCAATTTCTGGCGTGTTAACAGAGATAAATTCACAAGATGGATCAGTCGTTGAAGTAGGAGCGTTATTAGGTTCTGTATCAGCAGAAAGTGGAGCGGTTAAATCTGCGCCAAAAACGCAAAAAGTAATCAAGCAAGAGGAAATAGTTCCTGTAGAGAGCAATGTAATAAAATTAGATGCAAATAAAAAAGAACCAAAAGTATTTGAAGAAAAAGACATGGAAGAACCCAAAGAGAAACCATTGGTTTTAACTGAGGAAGTTAAACCAGATGTTGCTCCTAAAAGAAATGTTAATCCAACCTTGTCTCCAGCAGTGAGAAAAATAGTAACTGAAAATAATATCGATATTAATTCAATTCAAGGTTCAGGAAAAGATGGGAGAGTTTTAAAAGGAGATTTAATAAGTTTGATGGGCGCAAATCCAAAACCATCTGAAAGAAAAATTCAATATGGTGAAGAAGAACGAATTAAGATGACTAGGTTGAGACAGACTATTGCAAAAAGATTAAAACAAGCCCAAGAGAATGCTGCTCTTTTAACAACATTTAACGAAGTTGATATGAGCAGTGTGATGGAAATGAGGAAAGAAAATCAAGAGGATTTCCAAACTCGTTATGGAATAAAATTAGGATTTATGTCTTTCTTTGTTAAAGCATGTGTGGTTGCTTTAAAAAATTTCCCTGCGGTGAATGCTGAAATAGAAGGAGATGAGATTGTCTATAAAAACTATTACAATATTAGCTTTGCTGTTGGAACAGATAAGGGTTTGGTTGTTCCAGTTTTGAGAAATGCAGATGAATTATCCTTTGCTGATATTGAAAAAAATATTAAAGAAATTTCAGAAAAAGCTCGAGATGGAAAGCTAACGATTGAAGATCTCCAGGGAGGAACATTTACTATAAGTAATGGAGGCGTGTATGGTTCTATGCTTTCAACTCCAATACTAAATTTACCTCAATCTGGAGTGTTGGGCATGCATAATATAGTGGAAAGACCTATTGTTGTAGACGGTGAAATCAAAATAAGACCAATTATGTATTTAGCATTATCCTATGATCACAGAATTATTGATGGAAAAGAATCTGTATCTTTCCTTAAAATGATTAAAGAAAACTTAGAAGACCCTAGAAGGTTGTTTTTAGATATTTAAATGTCAGAAAAATTTCAAGCTGTAGTTATTGGAGGTGGACCGGGTGGTTATGTGTGTGCAATCAGACTTGCTCAATTAGGATTAAAAACTGCATGTATAGAGTCTAGAGGGTCTTTGGGAGGTACTTGTTTAAATGTTGGTTGCATCCCATCAAAAAGCCTACTTAATCTGTCTGAAGAATTTCATAAAGTAAAAAGTTTAGCAAACAAAGGTATTGAAGTTGGTGAAGTAAAATTAAATTTAGACAAAATGATGAAAAGCAAAGATAAAGCTGTAACCGTTCTTACAAAAGGTGTTGAGTTTCTTTTGAAAAAAAACAAAGTTACTTATTTTAAAGGACACGGAAGTTTTAAATCTAAAAATGAAATTTTAATAAAGGATGATAAAAATAAAGAAACCATCATCCAAACAGAAAAAACAGTTATTGCAACAGGATCAGTTCCAGTTTCATTACCAGGAATAGAAATAGATGAGAAAACAATTGTCTCATCAACAGGTGCTTTAAAGTTAGAAAAGGTACCTAAGAAAATGGTTGTAGTAGGAGGAGGCTATATAGGATTGGAGATGGGATCTGTATGGTCAAGACTTGGAGCAGAGGTACAAGTTGTTGAATTTTTAGATCATATTACACCTGGAATGGATAAAGAAATCTCATCAGAATTTATGAAAATATTAAAAAAACAGGGAATGAAATTCAATATGCAAAATAAAGTTGAAACAATTAAAAAAAATGCAGCTGGTGCAGTGGTTTCAACAGTAGATAAAGACGGTAATAAAAATAATTTTGAGTGTGATGTTGTTTTGATTTCTGTTGGTAGAAAACCCAATACAGATGGTTTGAACCTAGAGTCTGTAGGAGTAGATCTTGATGAAAGAAATAGAATTAAAACTGATAAAATTTTTAAGACTAACGTTGAAAATATTTATGCAATAGGCGATGTAATTGTTGGTCCAATGCTTGCACATAAAGCGGAGGACGAAGGTATAGCAGTTGCAGAAAACATAGTTGGTCAATCTGGACATGTAAATTACGATACAATCCCAGGAGTAGTTTATACAACACCAGAAGTAGCATCAATCGGTAAAACTGAGGAACAATTAAAAGAATTAAATAAAAAATATAAAGTAGGGAAATTTTCGTTTATGGCTAATTCAAGAGCTAAGGCCATAGATGATGCGGAAGGTTTTGTTAAGATTTTAGCTGATGAGCAAACAGATAAAGTATTAGGTGCACATATAATTGGACCTCATGCAGGAGAATTAATTGCAGAGATTGGTGTTGCAATGGAATTTGGTGCAAGTGCAGAAGATATCGCCCGAACTTGTCATGCTCATCCAACATTTTCTGAAGCAGTTAAAGAAGCTGCTTTATCAGTAGATAAAAGAGCAATACACTCTTAATTTTTTTTCATATTATAAAAATATGAAATATCCGATTCTTGTACCAAATATTTTTAATCATCCATTCACTTATGAAAGTAGTTTAAAACTTAAAGTTGGTGATTATGTAATGGTACCTTTTGGAAAATCAAAAATTACCGGTGTTGTTTGGGACGAATTTGAAAAAAATAATAATAAAAATTTTAAGACTAAAAATATAATCAAGAAATTAGACGTTACTCCGTTAAAAAAAAATACAATAAATTTTTTAAATTGGTTTGCAGAATATAATCTTATCCCAAAGGGTATGGCTTTAAAGTTAGTACTCTTAACTAGTAATGCGGTAGAGAACAAAGAAAATCAACTTTATCAAATATTTGATAGCAAAATTAAACAAACCTTAATCAAGCTATCTAGTGATCAAAATAAATCTCTAAAAAAAATGAATGCTTCAAATAAAAAATTTAGAGTTCATGTTTTACAAGGCACAACTGGATCAGGAAAAACATTAGTTTATTTTGAAGCATTAAAACCACTGATAGAGAAGGGTTTTCAAGGATTAATTTTATTACCAGAAATAGGTTTAACTAGTCAGTTTGAACAAAAATTTTTAGAATATTTTGGTTTTAAGCCCGCAGTTTGGCACTCAGGTATTTCAAAAAAAAAGAAAGAATTAATTTGGAGCGGCGTTTCTAATGGTAAAATAAAAATAATTATTGGTGCAAGGTCTTCATTATTTTTACCATTTAAAAAATTAGGAATGATAATTGTTGATGAGGAACATGATCAATCATTTAAACAAGATGAAGGCATAACCTACAATGCTCGTGATATGGCAATTTCTAGAGCATCTTTTGAAAACATTCCAATAAATTTGATTACTGCTGTTCCTTCAATAGAAACTTTTGAAAATATTAAAAAGGGTAAATACGAGGTTTCTAGAATAAATGAAAGATATCAAAACGCAGCTTTACCTAATTATGAAATTATTAATTTAAATAATACCAAACTTGAAAAACAATCATGGCTATCAAATAAAATTATTGAAAAAGTTAATTTACATTTAGAAAAAAAAGATCAAGTTTTGTTTTTTTTAAACAGAAGAGGTTTTTCTCCAAATGCTTTATGTAATAAGTGTTTTACAAGTTTCACATGTCCAAATTGTAGTATCAATTTAGTTTATCATAAAAATAAAAATAACTTATTATGTCATTATTGTGGATACAAATCTGATCTTAAAAGGGACTGTACAAAAGAAGGCACTTGTGAATTTATTTTTAGCGGTCCCGGTGTTGAGAGAATTTCAGAAGAGGTAAAAAGAAAATTCCCTGGAAAAAAAATAGAGATTTTTTCAAGTGACACAATGAATAAAAAAGATTCTAAAGAAAAAATAGATAAAATTATAAATAATGAAACGCATATTTTAGTTGGAACTCAATTAATTTCGAAAGGTTTTCATTTTCCAAGCTTAAATTGCATTGTAGTTGTTGATATCGATCTTTCATCTCAAGGACATGATTTAAGAGGTGCAGAAAAAAATTTGCAGCTCTATCATCAACTTTCAGGACGTGCAGGAAGAACAGGAAAACCAGCAACGGTATATTTTCAAACTTATGAAAATAATACTAAGATGATTTCAGAAATTACAAGTAAAAATCCAGATATTTTTTTAGAAAGAGAACTAGAGATAAGAAAAAAAAATAAACTACCTCCATTTCAAAGGTTTATTTCTTTAATCCTAACGGGAGATAATGAAATTAAATTAGAAAAAGAAGCTATTAATTTTAAAAATTTCATTGAAAATAAAATTGAAGGAAAAATATTAGGGCCTGTGAATGCCCCATTATTTAGATTAAAGAGAAAATTTAGAATTAGATTTTTAATCAGAGGTTTAAAATCCATGAAACTACAAAGCTCTCTTGCAAAAATTATTCCAAAATATAAATTTTCTTCTGGAATAAAACTTTCAGTTGATGTTGATCCAATTAACTTCAATTAACCGCAAAAAAGAGGCCTTTTTTACGAATCCGCTACTTGAAGACATAAGGGTCATATGCTATTTAGGGCGTGATTTTTAAATAATCTTCAACATTATAGAGGAACCAAGTTGAGTAAAGACACCGGATTTTCAATAACTTCAGCTGAAAGGTATTCTCTTGCGCTTTTTGAACTTTCAGAGGAAAACAATCTTTTAAGTCAGATCGAAGATCAGTCTTCATCTATTCTTAATTTAATTGAGCAAAGTGAAGATTTTTCTAATTTGATTAAAGATCCAACTACAAGCCAAGAAGATTTATTAAAAGTAATCAATACAATCTCTGAAAATAATAAATTTGAGTCTTTATTTAAAAATTTTTTAAGTTTCTTAATTCAAAAAAGACGTTTCTTTTTTATTGAGCGTATTCTTAAAAGCTTTATTGAGATTTGTTCAAGAAAAAGAGGTGAACTTAAGGCAGAATTAAAATCAGCAAAAGAATTATCTAATGAAGAAATTGCAAAAATTACAGAGGAGTTAACAAAAAATTTTAGCTCAAAGATAAAATTAAACTACAAACATGACGAAAGTTTAATAGGAGGTTTGGTAGTACAAGTAGGAAGTACTATGGTCGATACCTCAATTAAAAATAAATTACAACAAATCGAAAATAGAATGATAGAGGCATAAATGGAAATAAATCCTTCAGAAGTTACAAAAATATTAAAAGAACAAATTAAAAATTTTGGTGATAAAGCAGAAGTCACAGAAGTTGGTCAAGTTTTATCAGTTGGAGACGGTATTGCTAGGATTTATGGTTTGGATAATGTTCAAGCTGGTGAAATGGTAGAGTTTGCAGATGGTTCAAAAGGTATGGCTCTAAACTTAGAAAGTGAAAACGTTGGTGTCGTAATTTTTGGTGATGACAGAAATGTTAAAGAAGGGGATGTAGTAAAAAGAACGGGTAATATTGTTGATACTCCAGTTGGAAAAGAATTATTAGGAAGAGTAGTGGATGGTTTAGGAAATCCTATTGATGGAAAAGGACCATTAGATAAAGGAATTAAAAAAAGCAGGGTTGAAGTAAAAGCTCCTGGTATTATTCCACGACAATCAGTAAGTGAACCAATGCAAACTGGTCTTAAATCAATTGATAGTCTAGTTCCGATTGGAAGAGGGCAAAGGGAATTAATTATTGGTGATAGACAAACTGGTAAAACAGCAGTTGCAGTAGATGCAATCATTAATCAAAAAAAAATCAATGAATCTGGAGATGAAAAACAAAAACTCTATTGTATATACGTTGCAGTTGGACAAAAAAGATCAACAGTAAGACAAATTCAAAAAACATTAGAAGAAGCTGGAGCTATGGAGTACACAACAATCGTTGCTGCTACTGCGTCGGACTCTGCTCCTTTACAATTTTTAGCACCATACACAGGTTGTGCTATGGGAGAGTATTTTAGAGATAATGGAATGCATGCGTTAATAATTTATGATGATTTGTCTAAACAAGCAGTTGCTTATAGACAAATGTCATTGCTATTAAGAAGACCTCCAGGACGTGAGGCTTATCCTGGAGATGTATTTTATCTTCATAGCAGATTACTTGAAAGAGCAGCTAAATTAAGTGACGAACATGGAGGTGGATCACTTACTGCACTGCCAATTATTGAAACACAAGGTGGAGACGTATCCGCGTTTATTCCAACTAACGTTATTTCAATTACAGACGGACAAATTTTCCTTGAAACAGAACTATTTAACCAAGGTATAAGACCTGCAATTAACGTAGGTTTATCAGTATCTAGGGTTGGTTCATCAGCTCAAACAAAAGCGATGAAAAAAGTTTCTGGTTCAATGAAACTAGAGTTAGCACAATACAGAGAAATGGCAGCTTTTGCTCAATTCGGATCTGATTTAGATGCATCTACTCAGCAGCTTTTGAATAGAGGCTCTAAACTAACTGAACTTTTAAAACAAAAACAATATTCACCGATGACTGTTGCAGAACAAGTTATTTCAGTATTTTGTGGAGTGAAAGGTTATCTTGATGATATTGATTTAAAAGACGTTGCTGAATTTGAGAGCAAGATTATTGAAAAATGTAAATCAGATAAGTCTGAGATTATCGAGTCAATTTTAACTTCAGGAAAACTTGAGGAAGATAAAGAAAATTTACTTGTTGAGGTAATCACTCAATTAAAAGGAAATTTTAAATCTTAATAATTTATGGCAAGTTTAGACGACCTAAAAAAAAGAATAGCTAGTGTAAAGTCTACACAAAAAATTACTAAAGCTATGAAAATGGTTGCAGCAGCTAAATTAAGAAGAGCTCAAGAAAATGCTGAGAAGGGAAGACCATATTCTGAAAAAATGAATAATGTTATTTTAAATTTATCAAATGGTATATCTGATAAAGAAAATGCACCAAAGTTATTGTCAGGTACTGGTGAGGAAAAAACTCATCTTTGTGTGGTGATGACTTCTGATAGAGGTTTATGTGGCGGATTTAATTCTAATATTATTAAAAAAGCTAAAAGTTATTTTGTAAAAATTTTAGATGAAGGTAAAGAGCTTAAAATTATTACTGTAGGCTCAAAGGGAAATGATCAATTAAAAAGAGTTTATGGTGATAAAATAATTGAAAATATTTCTTTCAAAGAGTCTAAAAATGCAAATTATTTTGATGCTGACAAAGTTGGGAAAATGGTAATTGAAAAATTTGAGGCAGGTGAATTTGATGTTTGTACAATTTTTTATAACCAATTTAAAAATGTAATTACTCAAATTCCTCAAGCACAGCAAATTATCCCTTTAAATAATGAGGGAGAAGAAAATAGTTCAGAAGAAAGTTACGAATTTGAACCAGATGAAGATGAAATTTTAAGCAATTTATTGCCAAAGAATATTTCTACGCAAATATTTAAAGCAATGTTAGAGAATTCAGCTAGCGAACAAGGGTCTAGAATGAGTGCAATGGATAATGCAACCCGAAACGCAGGTGAAATGGTTGACAAACTTACTATTGAATATAATAGAAGTCGTCAGGCAGCAATTACAAAAGAACTAATAGAAATCATATCAGGAGCAGAAAGTTTATAATCATGAGCAAAGGAATAATCACACAAGTTATTGGAGCGGTAGTAGACGTAAAATTTGATGGTGAACTACCAGAAATTTTAACAGCATTGGAATGTAAAAATGGTGATAACAGACTAGTTTTAGAAGTAGCACAACACTTAGGTGAAACCACTGTAAGAACAATTGCTATGGATGCTACTGAAGGACTAAAAAGAGGTGATGAAGTTACCAACACAAATGCTCCTATTCAAGTTCCGGTTGGGCCTGAAACTCTTGGAAGAATTATTAATGTAATTGGGGAACCAATTGATGAAAGAGGTGAAGTTAAAACCAAAGAAAGTTGGCCAATTCATAGAGCTGCACCTGAATTTAATGACCAATCAACAGAAACTGAAATCCTTGTAACAGGTATCAAAGTAATTGATTTGCTTGCACCGTATGCAAAAGGTGGAAAGATTGGATTATTTGGTGGAGCAGGAGTAGGAAAAACAGTTTTAATTATGGAATTAATTAACAACGTTGCAAAAGCTCATGGTGGTTTTTCAGTTTTCGCGGGAGTTGGAGAGAGAACTAGAGAAGGAAATGACCTTTATCATGAAATGATTGAATCTGGAGTAATTAAAAAAGAAGGAGCTGGTTCAAAAGCTGCTCTAGTTTATGGACAGATGAATGAACCTCCTGGAGCGAGAGCAAGAGTTGCACTTACAGGATTAACTGTCGCTGAATACTTTAGAGATCAAGAAGGTCAGGACGTACTTTTCTTCGTAGATAATATTTTTAGGTTTACTCAGGCAGGATCAGAGGTTTCAGCTTTGTTAGGAAGAATTCCATCTGCTGTTGGATATCAACCGACATTAGCTACTGACATGGGAAACCTACAAGAAAGAATTACGACTACAAACAAAGGGTCAATTACATCTGTACAAGCAATTTATGTACCTGCTGATGATTTAACAGACCCTGCTCCAGCCACATCGTTTGCTCACTTGGATGCAACGACTGTACTTTCAAGACAAATTGCAGAAATTGGTATTTATCCTGCGGTAGATCCACTTGATTCTACATCAAGAATTTTGGATCCAAGAATTGTTGGAGATGAGCATTATAGAGTAGCAAGAGATGTTCAAAGAATACTACAATCATATAAATCATTACAAGATATTATAGCTATTCTTGGTATGGACGAGTTATCTGAAGAAGATAAACTAGTTGTAGCAAGAGCTAGAAAAATCCAGAGATTTTTATCTCAACCATTCTTTGTTGCAGAAGTATTTACTGGTTCTCCAGGAAAACTTGTTGATCTTGACTCAACGATCAAAGGTTTTGATGCAATCTGCAAAGGCGAGTATGATCACTTACCTGAAGCTGCTTTTTATATGGTTGGAACAATTGAAGAAGCTATAGAAAAAGCTAAGAAAATGGAACAAGAAGCTGCTGCTTAATGAGCGAAGAGTTTAAAGTTGAAATAGTAAATCCTGAAAAATCTTTTTTAGTAAAAGATGATGTTTCAGAAGTTGTGGTCCCTGCTTTTGAAGGAGAGATGGGAATATTGAAGGATCATATTTCTATTATTTCCTTTTTGAAACCTGGGATAATTAAGATTTTATCAAAATCAGGTGATGAAAATTACTATGTTGAAGATGGGATTGTTGAGTTTAAAAATAACAATCTATCTATTTTAACAAGTACAATTTTTAATCTTGCGGATATGGATAAATCAAAGCAACAAGATTTACTTAAACAGGCAGAAGAAGAGGCTAATAAAACCGATATTAACGATCAATCTAAATATTTAGCAGATCAAAAAGTTGAAGTTTTAAAAACTCTAAATTAATTTTTTTACTTTTTCTTTAAGTTCTTTGTAAACATGATGTTTAAAATCAACAACAACATCAGTAATTAAATCTAAGTCAATCCACTTCCAATCTAAAAATTCTGGATTAGATGTATTAATATTTATTTCATTATCATTTCCAATAAATCGCATTAAAAACCATTTTTGCTTCTGACCTTTGTACTTACCTTTCCAAATAATACCTAGTAATCTATCAGGTAAATCATAGGTTAATGTACCATCTAATTCTTTTATAAGTTCCACACTTTTGATACTTGTTTCTTCCTCTAGTTCTCTAAATGCAGCTTTTAAATTATCCTCTCCTTCATCAACACCACCCTGAGGCATTTGCCAAAAATTTTTAGGATTATCTATTCTTTTTGCTACGAATACTTTATTTTCTTTATTCAATAACACAATTCCGACCCCACTTCTCAGTGGTAAATCTTTAAAATTTTTATTCATATTATCCGTTAAGTAACTTAATAGCGTAGTTTAATTGATTATCAGTATCAGTTTTTATTCTAAAATCATCACCTTCTTCATTTACTTCAATATCTGGTCTAACACCTACTTCAGAAATAGATTTTCCAGAGGGAAGATAATATTTTGCGACAGTTAATCTGATAGCTCCACGATTTTTTAAAGGAATAATTGATTGCACAGAACCTTTACCAAAGCTATTTTCACCAACGATGATTGCTCTTTTGTGATCCTTTAAAGCTCCAGCAACAATTTCAGATGCAGATGCTGAACCATAGTTAATTAAAACTAATAATGTTTTTCCATCAGTAATATCTCCTTTTCTTGCAAACCATTTTCTATTTTCAGATTTTTTTCTACTTTTTGTTGAAACTATCTCTCCATTTTCTAGAAAAAAATCTGATATCTTTATTGCTTGAGATAAAAGACCTCCAGGATTATTTCTTAAATCTAAAATAAATGAATTTAAGTTTTTATTTTTTTTAAGTTTTTTAATTTGCTTTTCTATTTGATCACTACTGTTATCGTTAAACGAAGTAAGCCTGATGTATCCAATATTTCCGTCTATAATTTCAGATTTTACAGATTGAACCTGAATAACTTCTCTTATGATATTAAATGTTAGCGCTTTTCTTTCACCTCTTCGTCTTACTGTTAACTCTATTCCAGAACCTACAGGTCCTCTCATTAAATCAACAGCTTCACTTAATGATTTTCCTTGAACCTGGACATCATTTATTTTGACTATGTAATCACCAGCTTTTAATCCAGCCCTAGATGCAGGTGTATCATCTATTGGTGAAATTACTTTTACCACACCAGCCTCCATGCTAACTTCAATTCCTAGTCCACCAAATTCACCACTAGTTTCTGTTTGCATTTCATCAAAAATTTTAGGAGACATGTAGGATGAATAAGGATCTAAGGATTGTAAAAGTCCATTGATAGCAGAGTCCATACTCTCAGATTGGTTGAACTCATCAACATACTCTTTATTAATTTTTTCTAGAACCTCACCGAAGAGATCAATTTTTTTATAAATATCAATTTCAGCTGAAATAACTGTTTTATTTAAATAAAAAACGGAAAAAAAAATTAATAATAAAAATTTAATTTTTTTCATATCATCACTTTTTCTTTTGGAATTAGCTCTGACCAAATTTTTTCTAATTCATAAAATTTTCTTTTTTCTGGATGAAAAATATGAACAATCAAATCAATCCCATCAACAAGTTTCCATTCTCCACTTTCTTTACCCTCAATTTTTGAGTCTTTTACACCGTTATTTTTAAGTTTTTCTAAAACTTGTTCTGATAAAGATTGAATATGTCTAGATGATGTTCCACTTGCTATGATCATGTAATCAGCCATAGAACTTTTGTCTTTAAGATCAATAGTTACAATGTCTTGAGCTTTATTTAGATCTAGTGTGTTGATTACAATTTCTTTTAGGTCTGAAATTTTGTCCATTAATTGAATTTAGATTATCAAATTTTTCTTAATTGAGAAGATGAAATGTTGACTTTATTAAACTCAATAAACTCTAGATTGGTCTTATTAAGTTGCTTAAATGTCTTTGATTTTAAAGAATTTTTTTTATACCCATGTCTATCAAAAACTAGGATGTTACATTTTTGTGAAATTAATTTAGATTTATACCATTTATGAAAATTAATAAGGTTGTCGGCACCCATTAAAAAATAAATTTCAATTCTTTTATCTTTTTTTAAATGATTGATTAAATTAATAGTTTTATTTGATTTAATAATTTTTTCATAAAATTTAACCTTAATAAATGAATTTGTACTAATAATTTTTTTACAATATTTAATTCTGTTAGCAACAGATGTCTTGCTCTCTATTTTAAATGGATTTTTTTTTGTAATTGCCCAAATAACTTTTTTGAGTTTGAATCTTTTTTTTGCTTCCTTAGAAATTGCCAAATGTCCTTTATGAGCAGGATCAAACGATCCACCTAATACACCAATTTTTATTTTTGTTTTATTCAATTTAATTTCTTATTTTACCATTACTAGTGATTTCATATTTATATGAAATCAATTGATTTAAACCTACAGGACCTCTTGGTGGTAGCGTATTAGTAGAAATTCCAACTTCTCCACCAAATCCAAATTCACCGCCATCAGCAAATTGAGTTGAGGTATTATGCATTGCAATTGAGCTTTTAACATTTTTTAGGAAATATTTTGCTGTCTTTTTATTTTTTGTAATGATGGAGTCAGTGTGCATAGTTCCATATTTGTTAATATGCTTAATTGCCTCTTCAGAATTTTTAACAACTTTAACAGATACAATTGATGATAAATATTCAGTTGACCAATCTTTTTCTTTTGCAGGATATACTTGACCATTGTAATAACTTTTCAAAATCTTATCGCCAATTATTTTACAACCACTATTTTCAAGTTCTTGCAAAATAGGATTACTAAATTTTTTGACTATATTTTTATGAATAAGAATAGTTTCAGTTGCACCACAAATACTTGTATTTCTTAATTTAGCGTTATAGACAATTTCTTTAGCCATTTTTAATTCTGCATCTTTATCTATATAAGTATGACAAAGCCCCTCTAAGTGCCCGATTATAGGTACTTTGGATAATTCTAAAACTTTTTTGACTAAATTTTTTCCACCACGAGGTATGATGACATCGATATATTTTTTCATCTTAGAAAGCATAATATCCACAAGCTTCCTTTTTTTTGAATCAATAAATTGTATAAAGTTTTCATTAACTTTATTTTTTTTAAGTGCTTTTCTAAACAGCTTAGCTAAAGCTTTATTTGAATTTATGGCCTCAGAGCCTCCTTTCAAAATCACTACATTTCCAGATTTAAAACAAAGACTAGCAACATCTGAAGTTACATTTGGTCTACTTTCATAAATAACCCCAATAACTCCAATTGGTATTGAAACTCTTTTAATATTCAAACCATTTGGTCTTTTCCATTTTTCTAAAGTGCTATCTATAGGATCCCTTAATTTAGCTATTTTTAAAATAGAATTTATAATTCCATCTAATTTATTTTCATTTAAATGAAGTCTTTTGATTAAGTTTTCTTTTAACCCTTTTTTTCTTGCGTAATTAATATCTTTTGAATTTTGATTAATAATAAATTTTTTTTCATTCTTAATTAATTTCGCGTAATCATTTAAGACTTTATTTTTTACTTCAGTTGTAACTTTATACTCACTAGCTTTTCGAGCCTTTATTCCAATTAAATTCATATATTTAATCATTTAAATTTCTACCATATCATCTTTATGAATAACTTCTGATTTTGCAACGTAGCCTAATAATTTTTCAATTTCATTAGAGTGATGACCCATAATTTTAGTCACCTCATCAGAAGTAAAGGAACTTAACCCTCTAGCACATTCGTTATTTTTTTTATCTAATACTTTAATATGATCACCTTTGTTAAATCTTCCCGAAACTTTTTTAATTCCTGCTGCTAACAAACTTTTTCCAGATTTTAATGCTTTTTTAGCACCATCATCAATTATTAAAGCTCCTTTAGGTGCTACAGAACTTATTATCCATTTTTTTCTAGCATCTAACTTTGAAATTTTTGGACTAAACCAGGTGCAGTTATTTTTTTCAATTATTTTTGAGATAGGATTTGAATATAGTCCATTTGCAATAACCATACTAGTACCAGCAAGCTGACATATTTTTGCTGCTTCAATTTTTGTATGCATACCACCACTTCCATATTCATTTACGCCTTTAATATAGATTTTTTTTAGATCTTTTTTTAGATCATCAATTTTTTTTATAAGTTTAGCATCCTTAAAAATTTTAGGATTTTTTGTATACAAACCATCAACGTCAGACAATAAAATCAAGGTATCTGCGTTTGTAATTTGCGCAACCCTAGATGCTAATCTATCATTATCTCCATATTTTATTTCACTCGTTGCAATAGTGTCATTTTCATTTACTACAGGAATAAATCCAAGTTCAAAAAGATTATCAAAAGTTCGTTTTGCATTGAGAGATCTTCTTCTTTCCTCAGTATCTTCTAATGTAAGCAAAATCTGAGAAATATTTAATTTATACTTTGAGAAAGTTTGTGAAAATAAATTCATCAACTCTATTTGACCAATAGAAGCAATAGCTTGACTCTTATCTAATTTGATATTTTTTTTGTTATAATTCATTTTCTTGCAACCCAAAGCAATAGCACCAGAGCTAACAATAACTACTTTTTGATTTTTATTTC
This sequence comes from uncultured Pelagibacteraceae bacterium, assembly GCA_902594405.1. Taxonomy (GTDB): domain Bacteria; phylum Pseudomonadota; class Alphaproteobacteria; order Pelagibacterales; family Pelagibacteraceae; genus Pelagibacter. The sequence continues at coordinate 118,246 of CACJMB010000003.1, forward strand.
TTAATTTTTTAATATCTTTTGCAAAACTAGATAACCATTGTTTCCTAATTTTTTTATTTTGATCAACCAGGAGAGATGATCCAATTTTGATTACAATTATTTTAGAGTTTTTAAGATACATAAGACAAAAGCTTTGCTTTAATTTTTGATACAGATTCTTTTTCCAGAGTTGTCATTGTCATAATCTCACAATTTTTACCCTTTGAAAAATGATCTATAACTTCATTTACTGTTTCTTCATCAATCAAATCGACTTTATTAAGCACAATTAGTTCTTTTTTTTCTAATAACTTTGCACTGTAGCTTTTTAATTCATTTTTCACCTGATTATAAGACTCATTCAGATCTAAGTTGGTGATATCAATTAAGTGTAGTAAAGACTTACATCTCTCTATATGTTTTAAAAATTGTATCCCTAACCCTATACCTTCGTGAGCACCTTCAACTAATCCTGGAATATCTGCGATGGTAATTTCTTTATTATCGTAAGAAGCCACGCCAAGGTTTGGATTAATAGTTGTAAATTTGTAATTTGCAATTTTTGGACTTGCGTTTGTTAATGCTGCTAACAAACTTGATTTTCCCGCATTTGGCAATCCAATAATACCGATATCAGCAATTGTTTTTAATTGAAGCCATATTGTAAATTCTTCTCCGATAGTGCCTTTAGTAAATTTCCTTGGAGCTCTATTTGTAGAACTTTTAAATCTTGTATTTCCCAAACCCCCTTTTCCACCAGCAGCTGCAACATATTCTTCACCTTTTTTATTAAAATCAAAAAGAAGAGTTTTGTTATCTTCTTCAAATACCTGTGTACCTAGAGGAACTTTTAAAATTAAATCTTCACCACCTTTTCCTGTTCGGTTTTGACCAGAACCATTTTCTCCACGTTCTGCTTTGTGGTGTTGTTGATATCGATAATCAATAAGGGTATTTAAATTTTCCTCTGACTTCAAAATAATTGATCCACCTTTTCCACCGTCCCCACCATCTGGTCCACCAAACTCAACATATTTCTCTCTTCTAAAACTAGGAGATCCGTTTCCACCGTTTCCAGCTTTAATATAAATTTTAACTTGATCGAGAAATTTCATAATACAACATCTATTTTAATTGGTTGTACTATTAATTGGGCTTTACAGAAACGAAAGTTCTATCTGATTTAGATTTTTTGAAAACAACTTTCCCTTTAACAACTGAAAATATTGAATGATCTTTACCCATACCAACATTTTCACCTGGAAAAATCTTAGTTCCTCTTTGTCTAACAATTATGTTTCCAGGAATTACTGTTTCACCACCATACTTTTTTACACCAAGTCTTCTACCGGCACTATCTCGTCCGTTTCGTGATGATCCACCTGCTTTTTTTGTTGCCATAATTTACCTAATAACTATTTGCTTACTGCTTCCTTAACTTCTTCTTTATTTGAAGTTTTAGAAATTTTTTCAGCTTCTGATAACACTTTACCATCTTTTGAAAAAATTTTGTTAATTCTTATCATAGAATATTGTTGTCTATGCCCATTTTTTCTTCTTGAATTTTGTCTTCTTCTTTTTTTAAAAATTAAAATAGTTCTATTTTTGCTATTTTGAATTAAATCAGCCTCTACTTTTGCACCTTCAACATTTGGAGTTCCAATTTCAATTGATTTATCATCACCATATGCCAAGATTTCATTAAACTCTATTTTAGTCTCAGGTTTAGAGTCTGGTAGTTTTTCAATTTTTAGAATTTCTCCAGATTTTACTTTATACTGTTTTCCACCTGTTTTTATTACTGCGTATGACATAGTATGATTTAATTTAAAGTTACCGCAATATAGTTGTAGTCAGCCTTTAGTCAAGCCGAATTAATTAGAAATTATCCTTAAAATCTCTTAATTTTGAAAAGGTTTCTACATCTTTTGCTCTTAAAAATATATTACAATCCAATTCCTCTTTTAAAGTTGAGGGTATGGTAGGAATTCCATTTTCTCTGAATTTTTCTATTTTTTCTATTTTTTTTTGTAAATCTTTATTCTCAGAATCATATTTTTTACAAAATTTTGCATTGTTAAGAGTGTATTCATGACCACAATAAATTTTTGTCTCTTTTGGTAATAATTTAATTTTGTTCAAAGACTCAAACATTTCTTCATAAGAGCCTTCAAATATTTTTCCGCAGCCAAGTGAAAAAAGTGTATCTCCAGTAAAAACTAATTTTTCTTTAAAAAAATTAAAACAAATATGTCCTGATGTGTGTCCAGGTATATGCATAATTTTAGCTTCAAAGTTTTCAGCTTTCCATATTTGATTATCTTCTAACAATATGTCTATTCCGGGAATTCTTTTTGAGTCTCCTTTAAAACCTACAACAACTGATCCATATTTTTTTTTTAATTCTTGATTTCCTCCAATGTGATCATAGTGATGATGAGTATTAAGAATGTATTTTAATTTTATATTTTTATTCTTTAGGAAATTTATTATTGGCTCAGCCTCACTAGGATCTACAATACACGCAGAATTGTTATTCTCGTCTATTATTAAATAGCTATAATTGTCTTGAAGACAAGATATAATTTCAATACGCATTTTATTTTTCTATCAAAAATATACCTAGATCTGCAAACAAATTTTTAACGCCTAAATTACTCTGATTTATTATTGATGAATTAAGATTATTTAAAGCGAGTGATTTAAAAATCTTTATATCTTTTGATTTTACAAAATGAAAAAAATCTTTGATTGTGCACATGTGTAAATTTGGAGTGTTATACCATTCATCTGGTAATGTTTTTGTAATTGGCATTGTACCTTTAAATAATAAATGAAATCTTACTTTCCAGTATCCAAAATTAGGAATCGTAACTATTGCTTTTTTTCCAACTCTTAAGAGTTCATCTAAAACTAATTCAGGATTAAGAAAAGCTTGAAGCGTTTGACTTAAAACAACATAATCAAATGATTTGTCTGGAAATTGCTTTAAATCTTTTTCAGCATTTCCTTCAATTACAGTTAAACCTTTAGCAATACATTCTTGCACCTTTTCTTTTGAAATCTCTAATCCTCTTATATTTATGTTTTTATTATCCTTTAAAAATTTCATCAAAGTTCCATCGGCACAACCTACATCTAATACTTTCTTATCTTTTTCAATTAAATCTGCTATTACCTGAAATTCATTTTTCATAATTAATTTTCTTCGTAAGATTTATCTAAAAAGTTTTTAAGTGCACTCAAGAAATCAGGAACGTCTAGTAAAAATGAGTCATGACCTTTATCTGACTCAATTTCTACAAATCCAACATCAGCTCCTATTGAGTTTAAAGCAATCACAATATCTTTGTTTTCTTGGGTTGGATAAAGCCAATCTGAAGTAAAAGAAATTATAAAAAATTTCGCGTTTGTATTTACAAATGCTTCTGAAAGATTACCATTGAATTGCTTAGCTAAATCAAAATAATCCATAGCTCTAGTAATATAAAGATAACTATTTGCATCAAATCTATCTACGAAAACTGAGCCCTGATATCTTAAATAACTTTCTATTTGAAAATCAGCGTCAAATCCAAATTTAAGATCTTCTCTTTCTTGTAACTTTCTTCCAAATTTTTCCTGCAAACCTTTTTTAGATAAATAAGTAATATGAGCTGCCATTCTAGCTACTGCCAATCCTTTTCCAGGATTAGTATCATTTGATGTATAATTTCCATCCTTCCAGTTACTATCAGCTGTAATAGCTTGTCTACCCAGCTCGTTAAAAGCAATATTTTGAGCTGAATGACTAGATGTGGTTGCTATCGGTATCACTGTTTTAGATTTATCAGGAAAGTTGCTAATAAACTGAAGGACTTGCATACCTCCCATTGAACCACCAGTTATAGAAAACAGTTTATCAATACCAAAATGATCAAGTAAATTATATTGAGCATTCACCATATCATTAATTGTAATAACAGGAAAATTTGTTCCAAAAATTTTTTGATCAGGATCTTTATGACTTGGTCCGTATGATCCCATACATCCACCAATTACGTTGGAGCAAATAACAAAATATTTATTCGTATCGATAGCCTTATCAGGACCTACTGCATAACTCCACCAACCCTCTTTGTTAGTTACAGGGTTTATTCCGGTTACAAATTGATCTCCTGTTAGAGCATGAAAAATTAATATTGCATTATCTTTTTTTGAATTAAGTGAACCGTAAGTTTCATAGGCTATCGGAAAATCTTTTATGGTCTTTCCACAGTCTAATTTTAGTGGTTTCTTTATAATTAAAGTTTTTATGTTTTTCTCAGTATTCATAGTTTTTGACTGTTTCGAATTGTGAGAAAAAAAACTATTTTAGCGGTTTTTTTTAAGCGCTCGCAATTCAGTTAAATCAGCGCATAATTTTTTTACTAGAACTTATTTATTATGTCAATTTTTTAAAAAAACCTCTTATTCTCTATAAAATTTTGTAATTTTATCTATAAAGAGCACATAAATTAAAAAAAATGATAACTCCAAATTTCAAAAAATTTAAAATTGAGGCTTATAAGCCTGGTAAATCAAAAGTTAAGAAACTTAAGAACGTCATTAAGCTTTCTGCAAATGAGTCTGCTTTAGGTATGAGCCCTAAAGCAAAGAAAATAATATCAAATAAAAATCTGAATTTAGATAAATATCCAGATGGAAAATCTCAAAATTTAAGAAAAGCAATATCTAAAGCATATAAATGCAATTCTGAGAAAATTATTTGTGGAGCTGGTTCAGATGAAGTTATTCAAATGCTCTGCCAGTTGTTTTTAAACCCAAAAGATGAGGTTGTGGTACCAGAATACAGTTTTTTAATGTACAGAATTTACTCAAAAATTGTAGGTGCAAAAGTTGTATATGCAAAAGAAATTAATTTTAAAGTTTCAGTAAATGAAATTTTAAAAAAAATAACAAAAAAAACTAAAATCGTGTTTATAGCTAACCCAAACAATCCTACAGGAACTTACTTAACGAAAATAGAAGTTTTAGAATTAAGAAAAAAATTAAATAAAAAAATTTTACTAGTTATAGATGATGCCTATGCAGAATATATGAAAAACAAAGATTATTCATCCGGGTTAGATTTGTTTAAAAATAAAAACAATGTTTTCATCCTTAGAACTTTTTCAAAAATGTTTGGATTAGCTTCTCTGAGAGTAGGTTGGGGCTATGGATCAAAAAAAATAGTTGATGCGCTAAATGTTATAAAACCACCATTTAATGTAAATGGTATTGCTCAATTAGCTGCCACCGAGTCACTGAAAGATAGAGCTTTCATAACTAAATCGATTAGACATAATTTATTATATTCTGAAAAAATTAAGAAATTTCTTGAGACATATAATATTTTTTCAAATTCAGTTTCAGCAAATTTTTTGTTACTTAATTTTGAAAAATGCAGATATTCAGCAAAATTTTTGTATGAAAAACTTAAAAATAAGGGAATTATTTTAAGATCAACAGAAGATGGTTATCATATAAAGAATAAATTAAGGTTAACTATTGGATCTAAAAAAGAAAACTTAAAATTTATGAGTGTTATTAAGCAAGTATTGAAAAAATGAAAAATATTTTAATTATTGGCTGTGGGTTATTAGGTTCATCTTTATTAAGGCGTATTAGCAAAAAAAAAATAGCAAAAAAAATATTTATTTATGAAAAATCAAAATCAAATATTGCTAAGATAAAAAGATTAAAATTACCTGGAACAATTGTTAAATCATTAAAAGAAGGTGCAAGTAATTCCGATTTAATCATCTTTTGTACACCAATGAGTGAATACAAAAATATTATTTTAAAAATTAATAAATTTATACCATCGAAAACATTGATTACAGATATTGGTTCTTCAAAAATTGAAACTTCTAAAATTATAAATAAATTTTTAAAGAAAGGTATTCATTGGATTCAAAGTCACCCAATAGCTGGATCAGAGGTCAGTGGACCAGAGCATGGTAAAGAAAATATGTTTACTGATAGATGGTGCATAATAATTAAAGAAAAAAATATTAAAAAAAATAATATAAATATTCTAATTAAGTTTTGGAAAAAAATTGGAGCAAAAGTAGTTGTTATGAGCGCTGAAAAACATGACAAAATTTTTTCTATTACTAGTCATTTACCACACTTAATTGCATATAATCTGGTGAAATCTGCACAAGATTTTGAGAAAAAACAAAATTATAAGCTCATCAAATATAGCGCTGGTGGATTACGAGATTTTTCTAGGATTGCAGCATCAAATGAAATCATGTGGAGAGATATTTTTTTTAACAATAAAAATAATATTTCAAAAGCGATTGATTTATTTATTAAAAATTTAAATCAATTTAAAAAAGATATTAACTCAAAAAATAATAAGTCTATCTTAAAGAAACTTATTCAGACTAAAAAAGTAAGGTCAAAAATCATCAAATTGAAACAAGATATTGATAAACCTGACTTTGGAAGAAATTAATTTTTTATTCTAGATACTTTTTTCACCTTTAGCTTGGCAGTTTTTTCAATTCTATTAATTGTTTCTATAATTGGCATAATAATTACTTTTCTTTCTGGACCATAAGCATGAATTAGTTGTTTAGAATTTAAACACATAGCAACATGACCTTTCCAAAAAATAATATCTCCTTTTTTAAATAGTCTTTTCTTTGAATTCTTTTTTGTATATTTGATCTGATCTTTAGTATCTCTTGGATAAAACAAATTATTATAAAAATAAAATATTTGCAATAAGGCCGAACAATCAATACCTTGAAATGTTTTTCCACCCCAAACATATTTTACATTTAAAAATTTTTTAAATATTTTTATAAAATTATTTTCTTTATGGTTTATTTTTTTAATATCTGCTTTTTTAATCCACTTATTTTTTTCAATTTTTACGTAATTCTTATTTTGCTCAAATACAGATAATTTGGATGCAAGTGGAAGCCAACTGCTAGTTCCAATTCCAGGTTTTTTATAAATCTTTGCTTTTAGTGAACTGACTTTATAATTGGGGCTAAATTTTTCTAAATATTTTGAATTTTTTATAAACCCCTTATAATTATCAAATAAAGTTTTAATTTTTATCCAATTTTTATTTTTTGCTAATATTTTGAATTTTTCACCATGTATAATTTGTGAAGTTACTTCAGATCTTTTCGAAGGATTTTTGTAAATATTCGAAAAATTACCTGTGAAATAAAAATTATTTTGCACCAATTTTAATTTTGTTTTTAATTAACCACAAACAAATTAATGATGGTATTACCATTATAGTAGTTAAAACAAAAAATGTTCCCCAATCTCCGTTTAACCAATCAACTAAAGCCCCTGACGATGAAGCTAAAGTAGTACGACCAGCAGTACCAATTGAAGCAAGCAATGCATATTGTGTGGCTGTATAAGTTCTATCAACTAGTAATGATATAAATGCAACAAATGCTACAGTTGCAAAAGCTGCTGTGATATCATCAGCTATAACAGCAATTGCAAATAAAATTTCAGATTTTCCAGTCCATGCTAAAACTGCAAATAAAAGATTTGTTATAGCCATCAACCCACCAGCAAAGAACATAGTTTTAATTGTTCCAGCTCTCATGGCCATTACTCCACCTAACAAAGTAAATACAACTGTTGTTATCCAACCAAGTCCTTTTGAATAAATTGCAATTTGACCTTTGGAGAAACCAATTTCTTTATAAAAAACAATAGACATTCTTCCCATAAATGCCTCACCTATCTTAAACAAGAAAACAAATCCTAAAATTCCAGCTGCAATGGCAAAACCATTTTTTCTAAAAAAACTAATAATAGGTCCGCCTATAGTTCCTGTAATATATGCAATAAAGTTTGTAATTATATTTTTAGATCCAAGTTTTCCTTCAATTAATTTATCCGTTTCTCTTTGTTTTGCTTGCCTATTTGTCTCTATAGGTTCATGAACAAACATTAATCCAATATTCATTAAAATAATCAAAATACCTAAAATTAAAAAAGTAGCTTGCCAGTAGTCAGCTACCCCTAGGTTTTCAAAAAATTCTGCTGTGAATAAAGCAACAACTCCGCCTAATTTATAACCTGTCCACCAACCAACAACAGCCATAGCTGCGCCAGCAGCCATTGATTTTCCTTCATTTTCATTTATCTGTTCAATTCTTAATGCATCTACAGTTATATCTTGGGTTGCTGACGCAATAGCAATAATTAAACCTACAGTAATTAATAAAGCCAAATTTTCAGTTGGATTAATTACACTCCAAACAATAAGACTTAACAAGATAATTAATTGCATTAAAACTATCCAGCCTCTTCTATGACCTAATTTTTTTGTAAGTATTGGAATTTGAATTCTATCTATAATTGGAGCCCACAAATAATTGAAAGCATATACCCCAAAAATTAAACCTGCCCATCCAATTGTTGATCTACTAAGACCTTCTTCTTTAAGCCAAAGACTCAAACTGCTTGCGATTAATACCCATGGAAATCCACTTATTGCACCTAATAAAAGAATTCTTACCATTCGAATATCTTTATAAACTGCAAGAGAATCAAGCCATGTTTGTTTCTTTGTTTCAGACATAATTAATTTCTCCAAAAAGATGGTAAGAACAATACTAATATCGCAAACAACTCAAGTCTACCTAAAATCATACCTACAGTTAAAATCCATTTAGAAATATCAGGTAAAGACGAAAAATCTCCATTAGGCCCAATTATAGGACCTAAACCTGGACCTACATTTGAAATTGATGTTGCTGCTCCAGAGATGGCAGTTATAAAATCGAGACCTGTTAATGATAATAATGCAGCTAAAGTAAAAAAAATAACAAAGTAAAAATAAATAAATGAAATTATTGATGCAATAAATTTATCATCAACAGATCCTTGATCGTATTTAATTATAAATATTCCCTTGGGATATATAATTTTTTTCAATTGATTTAATATAAATAAATATAGAATTTGAATTCTAAAAATTTTAACACCACAAGTAGTTGATCCAGCACAGCCTCCAATAAACATTAATGCAAGAAATATTGTTATAGGAAAACTTCCCCAACCATCAAATTCAGCATTTACATAACCTGTTCCAGTCAATATTGAAATTGTATTAAAAAAAATAGATCTTAAACTAAAGTTTCCGTTATTATTAAATAATAAATAAATTGATAATATAATAATGCTTATAATTATTATTTTAATAAATGTTCTGATTTGAATATCCTTTAAAAATATTTTTTTATTACCATTAATAAATTTAATATATGCAATAAATGGAATACTTCCTAAAATTATAAAAATCATTGATGATATTTCTATAGGAACACTTTCAAAATATCCGATAGATTGATTATAATTGGAAAATCCGCCTGTAGCTATAGTAGTCATAGAATGAGTTAAACTATCAAATTTTCCCATTCCAAATATCCAATATGATAATGCACAAAGAGCGGTTAGACCTGAATAAATATAAATAAGTCTCAAAGCTATTTCTTTCGATTTAGGAAGAATTTTTTCAGATGAGTCGTTACTAGAAATTTTAAATAATTGCATACCACCAACATTCATTATAGGCATCAGGGTAATTGCCATTATAATTATACCAATACCCCCCAACCACTGAAGTATTGCTCTCCATAATAGAATGCCTTTTGGTGTATTTTCTAAGTCAGAAATAATTGTAGATCCAGTTGTTGTAATACCAGACATACTCTCAAAAAAAGCATTAGTAATTGAAAGCTCCATAGTCGAAAATATAAATGGTAAAGATCCAAAAATAGCAACACTTAACCAAGACAAAGCAGTTAATAAAAATGCTTGTTGTAAATTTAACTTCTTATCGTGGTCTAGATTTGAAAGAAAAAATAATGATCCAAAAATTATAGTAACAATAGATGCACCAAAAAATGATGAATCTATTTCGGAATAAATAAATTGAGCAATTATAGGGATGAACATTGAGACCCCTAAAATTATTTGTAAAATTCCTAGTGTAAAAAAAACAGTTTTATAATTAGACATTTTGAAAGAACATTATTTTATGGTAAATAAATTTCAACTCTATAAGAATTAATAAAATCGCCAATTTGAGATTTTTATAAAAGATATATTAGTGATTAAAAAAGAAATTTTAGACAAAACAAGTGCTTGGCCTTTCGTTGAAGCAAAAAAAATGCTTCGTGAGAGAAAATCATTTATTGATAAAAAAGGGAAAATTACCCTTCAAACAGGATATGGTCCAAGCGGCCTTCCACATATCGGAACATTTGGTGAAGTCGCAAGGACTTCAATGATGGTGAATGCCTTAAAGCAACTTACAGATTTGCCGACAGAAATAATTACTTTTTCTGATGATATGGATGGTTTAAGAAAAGTTCCAGATAATGTTCCTAACCAGGATCTACTAAACAAAAATTTACATAAACCATTAACACAAGTTCCAGATCCATTTGAAAAATTTTCAAGCTTTGGAGAGCATAATAATGAAATGTTAAAAGATTTTTTAAACAGTTTTAATTTTAAATACAGTTTTAAAAGTTCAACATCTTTATATAAAGGCGGTTTTTTCAATCCAACTTTAAAAATTATTTTAGAAAATTACGATGGTATAATGAACATTATACTTCCAACTTTGGGTAAAGAACGTCAACAAACTTACTGTCCTTTTTTGCCTATTTGTCCAGACACCGGACATGTTCTTGAAATACCAGTTATAGAGATTGATAAAAAAAATTCTAAAATAATTTTTGATAATAAGGGTAAAAAATTAGAATCCAGTATTTTGGACGGAAATTGTAAATTACAATGGAAAGTTGATTGGGCAATGAGATGGTATGCTTTGGATATAGATTTTGAGATGTATGGAAAAGACCTTATTGAAAGTGCAATTTTATCAACTAAAATTATAAATTTAATCGGTAAAAAACATCCATCTGGATTTGCTTATGAATTATTTCTTGATGAAAAGGGTGAAAAAATTTCAAAATCAAAAGGAAATGGTATTACCATCGACCAGTGGTTAAAATACGCTTCACCCGAAAGCTTGTCTTTATATATGTATCAAAATCCAAAAAGAGCAAAAAAACTTTATAAAGAAATAGTTCCTAAAGCTGTAGATGAGTACCTTGATAATATTGAAAAATCAAAAAAACAAACAGAACAACAATTAGTGATGAATCCTGTTTGGCATGTTCATAATGGAAACATTCCAAAAGAAGAGATGATTATGACTTTTTCGATGTTGTTGAATTTAGTTGAAACAAGTAATGCTGATAACAAAGATTTATTATGGAAGTTTGTTAAAAAATATAAATCTAACATTCATGAAAAAAACTTTCCTATTTTTGATGGACTAGTTGGTTATGCAATTAAGTATTTTAATGATGTTATTAAGGCTCAAAAAAAATATAAAAATCCATCTGAAAATGAAAAATTAGCTCTACAAGCTTTAGTTAAAACTTTAGAGCAATGTAATGATCAGATGTCTCCTGAGGATATACAAACATTAATTTATTCAACAGGCAAAGATAATGGTTATGCAGAAAATTTGAGAGATTGGTTTAAGTTAATTTATGAAGTGGTGTTTGGAGATGAAAATGGACCTAGAATGGGTTTTTTTATAAGTTTTTTCGGTGTTAACGAAACAAAAGAGTTAATAATTAGTAAATTAAAATAATGTATTCAAATTTAAGATCTTTAATATTTAAAATAGATCCTGAAAGAGCACATTTTTTAGCAATTCAATCTCTTAAACTAAATTTAGTTTCAAATATATTTGATGAAAACAAAAATGATCCCCTTTTAAAAACCAAACTATTTAATCAAGATCTTGATAATCCCATCGGTATCGCGGCAGGTTTTGATAAGAATGCAGAGGTATACAACCCTTTATTTAAATTGGGTTTTGGATTTGTTGAAGTAGGTACGGTTACTCCATTAAAACAATATGGAAATGAAAAACCAAGAGTATTTAGATTGGTAGAAGATCAAGCGTTAATTAATAGGTTAGGTTTTAACAATCATGGATCAGATACAATATTAAATAGAATAAAATCAAATAAAAAACTAGGTGTACTAGGTGTAAATGTAGGTCCAAACAAAGATTCTAATGATAGATTGAATGATTATTTAATTGGATTAGAAAAATTTTCTAAAGTTGCAGATTATATTACAATCAACATTTCTTCACCAAATACCGAAAATCTAAGAAACTTTCATGATGAGAATAAATTAAAAGAGTTATTAACATCTATCTCAGAGAAAAAAAAACAATTAAAAACTGAAATTCCTGTGGCTGTAAAAATTTCACCAGACATTAACGAAAATCAAATTGACTTAATTTCAGAAATACTTTTAGAAAATGATATAAATGCAATAATAATTTCAAATACATCCGAAGCTTCTAGAGAAACGCTTCAAAATATACAGAGACATCAAAAAGGTGGTTTATCTGGAAAACCTATTGAAAAAAAATCCAATTTTTTAATAAGTAAATTCTACAATTTAATTAAAGGCAAAATTAAAATAATTGGAGTAGGTGGTGTTGATTCTGGTAAAGCAGCTTATGATAAGTTTTTATTAGGAGCAGATTATGTTCAACTTTACACCGGCATGGTATTTCAAGGACCCAATATTGCTGGTATGATTAAAAAAGACCTAAAAGAATTATTAAAAAGAGATGGTGTCAAAAATTTCACAGAAATTGTTGGAAATAAAACTGTTTCTTAAATGTATTAAACTTGACGCCTTCAATATCTCCCCTTATATAGGCACTGTTATTATGTCAAAAAAATGTGAACTTACCGGTAAAATTCCTATGAAAGGTCATAATGTTAGTCATGCTAACAACAAGACTAAAAGAAGATTTTTACCCAATCTTAAAAAAGTAAAATTTACAAGTGAACTTACTGGAAGAAGTTTAAAACTTACTGTAAGCAACTCAGGTGTAAGGTCAGTTGACAAAAAAGGTAGTTTTGATGAATTTTTAAAAACTGTAAAAAATAAAAATTTATCCCCTAGATTAAAAAAGTTAAAAAAAGTAGTTTTAATTAAATCCCCTTTTAAAAAGAAACCTGTAGCTAAATCAGCTTAATGAACAAATTATTTATCACCCTGTCTATAATGATGGGGGTTGTTGTACTATCTTCTAATTATTTAGTTCAGTTCCCAATAAACTATTTTGGATTAAATGAGATTTTAACTTATGGAGCTTTTAGTTACCCAATAGCTTTTTTAATAACCGATTTAGCGAATAGGTCGTACGGAAAATTATTAGCAAGGCAAATTGTATATTTGGGCTTTTTAATAGGAATTATATTTACATTGCTATTCTCAACTGATTTTGCAGATTTAATCTCTGTTAGAATTGCAATTGGATCAGGGGTAGCTTTTATTACCGCTCAATTGTTAGATATTCAAATTTTTGATCGATTAAGAAAAAAAGAGTGGTTTGTTGCACCACTTACCTCTTCTTTGATTGGATCAACAGTCGATACATTTTTATTTTTCTCAATATCATTTTATGCAACAGGGGTACCTTGGGTTACTTTATCTCTTGGAGATTTAGCGGTAAAAATTTTAGTTGCTATAATAATGTTGATACCATTCAGAATGTTATTGAAAATTATTAAACCAATTAAAGTTTAATATAAAAATTTATAAGACAAAATTTTATAAGCTAATTTTGCAACAAGAAAATTATAAGAATTAAATCCTTTAATTGGAGATAGTTCATTAATATCTGCACCAACAATTTTCGAGTTTTTAGCTGCAATTCTTATTATATCTAATGTTTCGTTCCACAAAAGTCCTCCTGGTTCAGGTGTACCGGTTGCAGGCATAATACTTGAATCTAGTCCATCTACATCGAATGTTAGATAAACAGTTTTGTTTTTAATCAGTTTTCTAAATTTAGACAAATTCCATTTTTTTTTATCTTTTGCCCAAAAAATATTTATTCTTGAAGAATTTTTTTTTAAATATGGGATTTCACTTTTTGAGATATTTCTTATCCCAAATGAAATTAAAGAAACATTTTTATAATCTAGACATCTTCTAATTGCTGAGGCATGTGAAAATTTTTCTCCATTATAGCTTTGACGTAAATCTGCATGGGCATCAAAATGCAAGAGGCAAATATTTTTATATTTTTTAGTAAAAGGAACAATACAACCAGGAGTTATTGAATGCTCTCCACCCAAAGTCATTGGAAAAAGCTTTTTATCTAAAATTTCTTTATTAATATTTGAAATTTTATTAAGTGCTTTTCTAATATTTTTATCAATTTTAAACGGTTTTAAAGTTTTAATACCTATTTTTTTATAAGGTTCGCAGTTAAGTTCTTCATCATAAAGCTCAACTTGATGAGATGCTTTTATAATTTCTTTAGGTCCATTTCTTGTTCCTCCCCCATAACTGACTGTTTTTTCCAATCCAAATGGAACAATTACAGCTTTTTCTTTAAAGCTAAATTTATTATCAATTCCTAAAAACCCGTTTTTATTTGAGAGATATTTCAATTTTATTCAAAAATTTTAGTAAAGTTTTTTCTTGTTCTATTTTTCCACTCACCCTTATGATAAGCATCACTTGCTATCAATGGTAAAACACTAGTTGCTTCTGCAAACACCATCTGTTCCTTTGTAATATCTACTTTTCCCCATGAACTTGCTTCTTTTAATGTGGAGCTACTACAAGCACCGTCTCTACTATCAGCAACAGTAATTTGAACAGCATATTTATGCATGTCTACATCTTTTCCTAATAGTTCAGCACAAATAACAGTGTCTTGAATAAAGTTTTTAGGCACACCACCACCAATCATAAATAAGCCAGAACCTTTAGATTTGATTTTAATTTCTGTTAGTTCTCTAAATTCTCTAACCGAGTCTATTGTCATATGTTTTTTTGGATTTTGTTCTTGATGCATAACTAACCCGAATCCTGCACTCGAGTCAGTAAAAGCAGGGCAGAAAATAGGAACATTGTTGTCAAAAGCGGTTTCAATTAAAGAGTCTTTTTTCTTTGAGTTATTTTTCAAATATTTTCCCATTTCATAAATGAACTCTCTTGAAGTATAGCTTTTTGCTTCTAAGTCATTTGCGATTTCACATATAATTTTATCACACATTTGAAGCTCTTCTTCATCTATGTAGGTATCGTAAATTCTATCTATATAGTTGTTCCTCAACTCAGTATCATCTTGAAATTGTGAACCTCGATAATGTTTAAAACCAAGAGCTTCAAAAAAATCCATATCAACTATAGAGGCGCCAGTTGCAACAACTGCATCTACCATATTATATTTAACTAAATCTTTGTAAATACTCATGCATCCAGCTGCCGAAGTGGAGCCTGCTAAAGTAAGAAAAATTGTACAATCTTTATCTTTAAGCATCTCGTTATAAATATTAGCAGCATTTGCTGTTTCTCTAGAAACAAATGACATTTTTTCCATTGAGGATATAATTTTTCTAGAGTCGAAAGAAGTTATATCTATGTGCTCAACAGGTTTTTTTAAGAAATCTCTTTTACTGTTATGACCTGGATTTTTTTGACTCGACATTAAGCTACCATGTTAGCTTTGTTAATGTCTTTATCATACATTGTCATTATTGGGTTATCTTCAACTTCATAAATTTCATTTGAGTAATAACCATTAAACTGAGTTCTAAATGTTAATCCGTATGCCCCAAGTTGACCAAGTTCAATATAATCATTTTCTTTAATATTATTTGGAAGTAAAAAAGGACCTTTCATATAATCCATGCTATCACATGTAGGTCCAAAGAAATCAAAAGCAGTTAATTTTTTTGAAATTATTTTATTAGAATTTTCTTTAATCATTCTAGAAGGGAATACAATGTTTGGTGTACCAGCATCAAAAAGAGTACCATAGGTACCATCATTAATATAAAGCTTTTGTTTTTTCCTTAAATTAACCCTTACAATTGTTGACCCACTTTCTGCAACTATAGCTCTACCAGGCTCACAAATAATTTCAGGAAGTTTTTCAAGCTTTAAATTTTCTAAACTCTTATTTATTTCATTAAAATAACTATCTAAAGATTGTGGAATTAAGTCAGGATAGATTGTAGGGAAACCTCCACCTACATTAATGTAATTTGGAATAATTTTTGTCTTTTTAATTATATTTCCAATTTCACTAATTCCTTTCGAGTAAGAAATTGGATGCATACATTGTGAACCAACGTGAAAACTTAAACCAATCTTTTTAGCATGTTGTTTTACAAGTCTTAACAAACCTATTGCTTCAGATGTTAAAGCACCAAATTTTTTTGATAAATCAATTTCTGCATGTTCATTTGAAACAGCAACTCTTACAAATAACTCTAAATCTTTAGCGTTATTTGTACTTTCAATTATTTTAATCAGTTCATCTTTAGTATCTAATGAAAAAGTTTTTACACCATAATTAAAATATGCTTCTTTTATACTTTCTCTGCTTTTAACAGTATGCATATAAGAGCATTTTGCTGTATTACTAAAAGTTCTAATATTTTTAATTTCCTCAATTGAAGCAACATCAAATTGCTTAACTCCACTTTCTATGATTGTTTTGATTACCTCAGGGTGAGGATTGGTTTTAACTGCATATAAAATTTTACCTGGAAATTTGTTTAGGAAAAATTTAACAGCAGATTTAATGGAATTCTTTCTAATACAGTAAACTGGTTTTGCAGGTTTCAGCTGACTAACTAATTCCTCAACTGATTTAAATTTTTGCATTTTAAATGCCTCCAAAAAAAATTTAATAAAAAAAAGTCTTTTTAAAAAAAACTTTAATATTTTTTGGCATATAAAGTAAACAGCACTAAAGTAAAGCAAATAATTCAAGCCAGAAATGCGTAAAATTCATATATTGTAATATCTTGCAGAGACCCCATATAATGGTCATGAAAGAAGAGGCAAAACTACAGAATCTAAGTGATTTTGAAAATAAGTCATTATTAATCGTGGATGACGATAATCCTTTCCGTGAGCGTTTAGCAAGAGCGATGGAAAAAAAAGGATTTGAGGTTTTTCAAGCTGAGAGTGTACAAAAGGGAGTTGAATCTGTAAAAACTAAAAAACCTGGTTTTGCTGTTGTAGACTTAAGGCTTGCAGATGGTAATGGACTTGAGGTTGTAAAAGAAATTCAGTCTTCAAATAGTGATAGTAGGATTATTATGTTAACTGGTTATGGAAATATTCCAACGGCAGTAGCTGCAATCAAAGAAGGTGCCATAGATTATTTAGCTAAACCTGCTGATGCAGAAGATGTAGAGAAAGCATTATTGGCAGATCCTTTAAAAAAAGCAGCCCCACCAGAAAATCCGATGTCGGCTGATAGAGTTAAGTGGGAACATATACATAGAGTTTTCGAGTTATGTAATAGGAATGTTTCAGAAACAGCCAGAAGACTCAAAATGCACAGAAGAACTCTTCAAAGAATTCTTTCTAAAAGATCACCTAGATAAATTTTTTAATTTTAATTATTTGCTTAGTCAAAAGAGCTAAAAGCATAATTTTAAAAATCTCAGCTAATAGAAACGGTTTTGCACCTAAAGCAAAAATTGGCTTATCCCATCCAATCAATGTTCCAAGCCAAATTAGACCCAAAATATAGATTGTTGAAGTTGCGATAATTAACTTAAATAAAACAACGAAAAAATTATCATCAATCTTAATTTTGGAAGCTAAGTAACAAGCTGTTAAAAAACCAATTAAGTAACCCATAGTTGGTCCTGTAAAGTAAACTAATCCAATACCTTTTTCAGGAGAATTTGAAAATACAGGTAGCCCCGCAATTCCTTCAATTATATATAGACCAATTGTAGCTAGTGCAATTTTATGCCCTAAACTTATTCCTAAAAATAATACAACAAATGTTTGCATAGTCATAGGAACCGGATAGAAAGGAATTTTGATCTTTGCAGATATAGTTAGTGCTATTGAACCAAGAACAATAACAACCAGAGATTTAAATAGTTTAGCTTGCGTGAGATTTTTTGTTAATTCCATCGTTAAATAATACTCAAAATATAAAAAATAATCTACTTATAATTGTTATAATAATTGAAAGTAAATTTTTTTATATACAGAATATGTTATCATTATAATATTTAATTATACCTCATGAATAAAATTCTAAAAACAGATCATTTTTATTTGATTGATGGCTCTGGTTATATTTTTAGAGCTTATTATGCTTTGCCTCCATTGACTAGAAAAAGTGATGGACTTCCAACAGGTGCTGTAAGTGGTTTTTGCAGTATGTTATTTAAATTATTAGAGGACTCAAAATCTGATCAAAACTTGCAAAAACCAACACATTTTGCAGTAATATTCGACTCAGCAAGAAAAACTTTCAGAAATGAAATTTATAGTGATTATAAAGCTAATAGGTCAGAGGCGCCTGATGATTTGGCTCCTCAATTTGAGTATATAAGAAAATCAGTACTAGCATTCAATTTACCATCTGTGGATCTACCTAATTATGAAGCAGATGATTTAATAGCCACATATGTTGATCAAATCCTTAAAAAAGGTGCAAAAGTTACAATTGTCTCATCAGATAAAGATTTAATGCAGCTTTACAAAAAAGGGGTTCGAATTTTTGACCCCATGAAAAACAAATTTATAACTGACGATGATGTCTTCAAAAAATTTGGAGTAGATGCTTCAAAAGTTATTGATGTGCAATCTTTAGCAGGAGATAGTAGCGATAATGTTCCTGGTGTTCCAGGGATAGGTGTTAAGACAGCTGCAGAGCTAATTAACAAATATCACACTTTAGAAAATTTACTAAAATCAGCTCATGAGATTAAGCAAAATAAAAGAAGAGAAACATTAATAGAGAATAAGGATAAAGCATTAATAAGTAAAAAACTTGTAACACTAGATCATAACTCTCCTGTTAATAGAGAGTTAAGTGAATTTAAATTGCAAAATATAGATAAAGATAAATTATATAAATTTTTAAGAGAAATGGAATTTAACAGGTTGTTAAGTTCTGCAATTTCTGCTTATGGAGAACCTGAACTAGAAAGTAACAAGATTGAAACTCAAAATCTAGAAAAACAACAAACGATAAATAGTAAAAATTATTACTTAATTAATAGCTTAGATGAAATTGATAAATGGATAGAAGAGGCAGAAGAAGTTGGTGAAGTTGCTGTTGATACGGAAACAACCTCATTAGATCCTCATCAAGCAGATTTAGTGGGTATTTCTCTCTGTTCTAAAATTGGAAAAGCATGTTACATACCAGTTGGTCACAAGTCACCCAAGTGTCTTAAAAAAGATGCAGTAATTAAAAAATTAAAAAAAATATTAGAAGATCCTAGTATAAAAAAAATAGGTCAAAATATAAAATTTGATTTTATCGTATTTTATAAGTGTGGAATAACGCTTTCATCAATGGAAGATACAATGCTGATGTCTTATGTCTTAGATGCAGGAAAAAATAGACATAATATGGATACTTTATCAGAAATTCATTTAGGACATAAAACTATATCTTTTAAAGACATGGTAGGAACAGGCAAGAAAGAAATTAATTTTAGCGAAGTAGAATTAGATAAAGCAAAAGATTACGCCGCTGAAGATGCCGATGTTACTTTTAGATTATACAAGAAATTTATCAAAAATTTAAAATCAGAAAAAATGATAAATATCTATGAAATTTTTGAAAAGCCATTAATTAAAATTCTTGCATTTATGGAAATAGAGGGAGTTGAAATTGATAGTAATTTTTTAAAATCTCTTTCATCTAAATTTGAAAAAAAAATTCAAAAACTTGAAAAAGAAGTATTTAAAATTTCTAAAAAAGAGTTCAATATCGCATCTCCAAAGCAATTAGGTGAAATAATTTATAATGACTTGAAAATAGCTGGTTTAAAGAAAACTAAAAAAGGAAGTTTTGCAACAAGTGCAACTGTTTTAGAGGATTTAGCTTTCAAAGGTCATGAATTTCCAAAATTAATTTTAGACTGGAGACAAGTTTCAAAATTAAAAAATACTTATTCAGATGCTTTACCCGAACATTTAAACCCAAATACAAAAAGAGTTCATACTTCTTTTTTGCTAGCTGCTACAACAACTGGAAGACTAGCATCTAGTGATCCCAACTTACAAAATATACCAATTAAATCAGAAGATGGAAAAGACATAAGAAAAGCTTTTAAAGCAAAAAAAAATCACCTACTTATTTCTGCAGATTACAATCAAATTGAGATGAGAATCTTGGCAGATCTAGCAGATGTAAAAGAACTAAAAAAAGCTTTTAAAAATAAAGAAGATATTCACTCTTTAACAGCTAGCCAAATTTTTAATATTGATATTAAAAAAGTTAATCAAGATCACAGACGAAAGGCAAAAGCTATTAATTTTGGAATTATTTATGGAATTTCACAATATGGATTAGCTAAGCAAATAAATGTTTCTAATTATGAAGCAGAAGAATTTTTGAATTCATATTTTGCTAAATTTCCAGAAATTAAAGTTTATATGGATAATACAATTAAATTTTGTAGAAAAAGTGGATATGTCAATAATATTTTTGGAAGAAGGTCTCACTTTAATGGAATAAATGACAAAAATTTTAATGTAAGAAATTTTCAAGAGCGTGCTGCAATAAATGCACCCATCCAAGGTTCTGCTTCTGAAGTAATGAGATTAGCTATGATAAGATTGGATAAGAAATTATCAGAGGAAAAAAATTCTAATTCAAAAATGCTCTTGCAAATTCATGATGAATTAATTTTTGAAATTCCAAAAAAAGATGAAAAAGTAATGATTAAATTAATTGAAAAAGAAATGACCAGTGTAGCTCAGAGTGATTATCATTCTTTTTCAACTCCTTTAACAGTTGATATTAATGTTGGAGATAATTGGGGTATGTTACATTAATTTATAACATTGCCCAAATTAGGACAATTTAGTATTTTTAAACTACCTTATGCAAAAACAAACAATAGCCTTGATAGATGATGATAGAAATATTTTAACAAGTTTAAGTATCGCATTAGAAAAAGAGGGTTTTAAAGTTCAAACGTACATTGATGGTGAAAGTGCATTAATCGGTTTAACCAGAATGCCACCTGACTTAGCAGTCATAGATATAAAAATGCCTAAGATGGATGGAGAAGAATTACTAAAAAAACTTCGAAAAAAAACTTCTTTACCAGCAATTTTTTTAACATCTAAAGATGATGAAATTGATGAGTTGTTAGGTCTAAAACTGGGCGCAGATGATTTTGTAAAAAAATCAGGAGGTTTTTCTATAAAAGTTTTGATTGAAAGAATTAGAGTGCAGCTAAGAAAAAAAGATTCAAATAATATTCTAGAGGAAAATAAAAGCCTGATATCTCATGGAAGATTAAAATTGGATCCTTCACAACTCGAGTGTGAATGGAATGGAAAACAGCTGCCTGATAAATTGACAACAACTGAGTTTTTAATTGTTAAAGAGTTAGCAAAGAGGCCTGGTATAATTAAAGAAAGAGCTCAGCTTATGGATATAGCTTACCGAGAGGATACAGATATTGAGGATAGGACTATTGATAGTCACGTAAAACGAATTAGAAAAAAATTTAAAAAAGTAGATCCTGATTTTTCAGCTATTGAAACTAGGTATGGTAGTGGATATAGATGGAATGTTAGCTAATGTTTAGTAAATACTTAAAAACTCTTTCTATATTAAAAAAATTTTTATTTATAAATTTTGTAATTTTTACAATTATTGGACTATTTACATTCATATATCTTAATAATATTCAACCAAGTTTAATAAAAAAAAAATCTCAAAATCACACAAACATTATTAACAACACTATTGAAAATATTTTAAGGCTAGATGTAAAATTCCAATCTGATGATATTAGAAGATTTTTATTTTCTACAAGGTTTATTTTTCAAAATTTAGATAGAGTAATATTTTTTGATGATCAACTTAACCTTATTGGTGACACTGATACTTTAGATCTTGATCCAAGATCATTCTCTACAAGACTTGATAAAATTGAATTTGAAAGTTTAGATAATGAGGAAATAGAAAAAACTATTGAGGAAAAAAATATAAAAATTGATGAAAAAAAACCTGTTTCATTTAAAGATATATTAAAAAATTATTCTAGTTCTGAAAATTTAGGAGTTCCTTACACATTTACGCAAGAAGATTTTAATCAATTTAATGTAACAACAATTAAGAATGTTACAAAGAATGAAATTAATCTTGGTTATGTAGCTATTACAGAAAATGCCAATGAAATAAAGACAGCAATAGATGAGAGAAAAGCATTTGTAATAAGAACAGCTATATCTGTAGGATTTGTAATATTAATTTTTTCTTTTGTTTTAAGTAGATATTTTATCAAACCAATACAAAATCTCGTTGGATATACAATTCGTGTCAAAGAAAAAAGTCAAGTTAAACCAGGTATTGAAAATTTAAAAAAAAGAAATGACGAATTAGGACTTTTATCTAATTCTTTAGAGGATATGACAAATGAGCTTCAAAATAGAGTTGCTCATGCAGAAAACTTTTCAACAGATTTGGTTCATGAGATAAGAAATCCACTAGCATCTTTAAAAAGTGCATCAGAAATTTTACAAGACACAAATGATACCGAACAACGAAATAGATTACTGAATATACTTAGTCATGACGTTCAAAGAATAGAAAGATTAATTACTGACTATTCGCAAATGTTAAAGGATGAAGTTGCTTTAAGTAAAGAAAAAATGAAAAAAATTGATATTGAACCTATAATTCAATCTGTTGTTGATGATTATAATAATATTCATCAAGTGAAAAAAGGAATTAAAATTAAATATAAAAATGATGGAAAAGATAAATATTTAATAAATGGTATAGAAAATAGAATTGAACAAATAGTTGCAAATTTATTAGATAATTCAATATCATTTAGTAAAGACGGTGCTAATGTTTTTGTTGATGTATCTGTTAATGGAAAAAATCAAATATCAATCAAAATTATTGACGAAGGACAAGGATTTAAAGAAAAAGACACATCAAGAATATTTAAAAGATTTTATAGTAATAGACCTGAAAAATTTGGAGAACATTCAGGCCTAGGTTTAAATATAGTGAAAAACTTGGTTGAACTCCACGATGGTGAAATTGTAGCATCTAATCGTATTGATAAAGAAGGAGCAATGATAGAGATAAGATTTCCCAATGTTTAATCATTTCTTGATAAATAAATACTTAGCTGTATAAAGCTTGCCATGGAAGATTATAAAGTAAAAGACATTGCTCAAGCTGAATTTGGTAGAAAAGAAATATCAATAGCTGAAAGTGAAATGCCTGGTTTAATGGCTTTAAGAGAAGAGTATTCTAAAGAGAAACCATTAAAGGGTGCAAGAATTATAGGATGTCTTCATATGACAATTCAAACTGCAGTACTAATCGAAACTTTAGTTGCATTGGGCGCTGAAGTTCGTTGGTCTTCATGTAATATTTTTTCAACTCAAGATCATGCAGCTGCTGCAATTGCAAAGGCTGGGATCCCTGTTTATGCCTGGAAAGGTGAAACAGAAGAGGAATATTTATGGTGCATTAAACAAACTATAGTTGGAAAACCTGATTGGAAACCTAACATGTTATTAGATGACGGTGGTGATTTAACAGCTATCATGCACAATGAATATCAGGATTTAATGAAAGATATTAAGGGTGTTTCAGAAGAGACCACCACTGGAATTAAAGCACTTAATAAAATGGAAAAAGATAAATCTCTTTTAGTTCCAGCAATAAACGTGAACGACTCTGTCACAAAATCAAAATTTGATAATTTATATGGATGTAGAGAAAGTTTAGTAGACGGAATAAGAAGAGCTACTGACGTAATGATGTCTGGAAAAATTGCTATTGTTGCTGGTTTTGGAGACGTTGGAAAAGGAAGTGCTGCATCTTTAAGACAAAGTGGAGCTAGAGTTTTAGTTACAGAAGCAGATCCAATTTGTGCTCTACAAGCTGCAATGGAAGGTTATGAAGTGGTATTAATGGAGGAGGCTATAAGTAGAGCGGATATCGTTGTAACAGCAACAGGTAACAAAGATATTGTTACTGCAGATCATATGAGAGATATGAAGGATAGAGCCATCTTATGTAATATTGGTCACTTTGATAATGAAATACAAGTTGAAGCTCTTAGAAATTATAAGTGGACTGAAGTAAAACCTCAAGTGCATGAAATAGAGTTGCCAAGTGGCAAAAGAATTATTCTTTTAGCTGAAGGAAGATTAGTTAATCTTGGTTGTGCAACAGGACATCCAAGTTTTGTAATGAGTGCATCATTTACTAATCAAGTTATCGCTCAAATAGAACTTTGGCACAATCATAAAAATTATGAAAATAAAGTTTACGTACTTCCAAAACATTTAGATGAAAAAGTAGCAACTCTGCATTTAAAAAAGGTTGGGGCAAAACTAACAAAATTATCAAAAGAGCAAGCAGATTATATAAGTGTTGGAACAGAAGGTCCTTTCAAACCAGATGCCTATCGCTATTAAAGATAGCACAATCGATATCACTTCAGAGAAGTCAACTAAAGAATTAGCTAAAGAATTTACAAAATATCTCAAAGGCGGCGAGTTTGTTTTTTTATATGGAGAGATGGGAGTTGGTAAAACAACCTTTGTTAAATATTTTATAAATGAGTATCAAAAAATAAATAATTTGACACAAACAGAAATTACAAGCCCTACTTTTAGTTTATTAAATGAGTATCAGGTGAAAGATATAAGAATAAAACATTATGATTTATTTAGAATTAATAGGAAAGAAGATATCAATAATTTAGATATTTTTGAAAAAGATAATAAATTAATAACACTTATAGAATGGCCACAATTGATTGCTGATAAACAAGATATAAAATTTATAACTTTAACATTTAATTATTTAAATCAATTAAATGATAGGACTGTAGATATAAAAATTTAAATTAAAACCTATTTTGATGAAAAGCTTAGCAAAATTGAAAAAAATAAAAGGTGACGCGTCTTTTAGAGAATTTTATAGAAACAGAAAAAATAAATCTATTATTGTAGTATCCAAGAAAGAAAAGTTAAAAAATCTTTTAATTTACGATGCGATAAATAAAATTTTAATTAAAAATAAAATTTTAGCACCAATACTATTAAGTGAAAATTACATTAATAATTATATAGAAATAAATGACTTTGGAGATCAAACTTTGTTTCAAATTTTAAAAAACAAAAAGAATAATAAATATGATATTTTTAAAAAGATAATAAAAATTTTAAATAAAATACAATCAATAAAAGATAAAAGAGTAAAAAATTTTAAAAACAAATTTTATAAAGTTCAAGAATATAATAACAAAATTTTGTTTGATGAAACTAAACTTTTTTGTGACTGGTATGTACCAAAGAAATTATCTAAATTCAAAAGTATTAAATTTAAAAAGAAATTTAAATCAGAGGTAAAAAATTTATTATCAAAATTAAATTACAAAAATGATACATTTGTTCATAGAGATTTTCATGTTTCAAATTTTATGTATCACAATAAAAAAATTGCAGTAATAGATAGTCAAGATGCACTAATTGGCAATAGAGCTTACGATTTAGCGTCCTTAATTGACGACGTAAGATTAAAAACACCCAATGAATTAAAAGATAAAGTATTTAAGTTTTACGTCAAAACAAATCAAAAAATTGATTTAGAAAAATTTAAAAAAGATTTTAAAATTTTATCTGTTTTAAGGAATTTAAAAATAATTGGTATTTTTATGCGTTTAGCTGTTAGAGATAATAAAAAAAAATATCTTAAATTAATTCCCTACGCTTGGGAATTGATTAATCATAGAATTAAAGAGCAAAATGAATTCAATAATTTGATGTTGCTATTAAAAAATAATTTTCCAAAATTTATAAGGTAGAGTAGTGAGAATAAATACAGCTTTAATTTTATGTGCAGGTTTTGGTAAGAGATTAAACCCAATTACTTTAAATACTCCTAAGCCCTTATTAGAGATTAAAGATGTAAGTATGCTGGAAAGATGTATTAATTTAATCGAAAAACTAGGTATTAAAAAAATCTTAATAAATACTTTTTATTTAAAAGATCAATTTTCATTGTTTTTAAACAGTAAAAATTTCAATAGTGATATCAAAATAATTGAGGATGGTGAGCATATTTTAGATACAGGGGGAGGTATTCAAAATATGATTAAAGACTCTAATGAAAAGGATTTTATAATTTTTAATCCAGATACAATCTGGAGCAATGACTATAAAGATGAGATATTAAAAATGGAAGAAATGTATTTCTCTGGAAAATTAGAAAACATTCTTCTTTTAGTAAATAAAAAATTTAGTTTTGATAAAAAGTTAAAAGGAGATTTTAATTTAGAAAATAATTTAATTAACAAAGAGACTGAAAAAGAATTTATTTACATTGGATGTCAAATAATTAATAAAAAATTATTTATTAGACAGAAAATAGAAAATTACTCAATTTTTGAAATTTGGAATAATTTATTAGACCAAAAAAAGTTATTTGGTTATGAAAGCCAAAAAGACTTTTATCATTTAACTGATCTGGATATTTTTAAAAGACTAAAAGATCTTTAGATCTTTCTTGATCAAGATATTTGCAACTAGAAATTTTTCTATTTTCTAATTCAATTAAAAGAGGATTTCCTGTAGGAATTTCAAGTTTAGAGATTTCATTGTCATCTAAATTAAACAAGTGTTTGCAAAGAGCTCTAATAGAGTTTCCATGAGCAGAAATAAGAATATTTTCACTTGTTTTGGATTCTATCTCTTTACTATAAAACTTCATTACTCTTTCATATGTATCTTTTAGAGACTCAGTGTCAGGAATTTTTTCTGAAGGAATTTCTTTGTAAGTTTTAATATTTAGAGGATGATATGGGTTTTTTTTATCTAAAGGATCAGGTCTAAGATCCCAAGAACGTCTAAATTGATGAACTTTTTCCTCTCCAAGTTTTACTTTCATTTCATCTTTATTTAATCCAGTCAAAGCACCGTAATGTCTTTCATTTAATTCCCATGCACTTATTACCTTTTTAAAATCTTTCAGTTCTTCTTGTATTATTTTTAAAGTATTTTTTGCTCTTAATTGAAAGGATGAATAATAAAGATCGATTTTAATATTTTCTTGTTTTATTAATTGGCCAGCTTTTTTTGCTTCTGATTGTCCATTTTCTGTTAAATCTACATCTACCCACCCAGTAAATTTTTTTTCAAGATTCCAGACACTTTGACCATGTCTAACTAAAATTAAATAACTCATTTGTTTATCTTTTAGATCAATTTGATAAATAAAACTATATTATTAATGATTAATTTTTTTTCGAAATATAAATTTATTTTTTATTTATTCAATTTTTTTCTTATACTTTTATATTTATATCCTGGTAGTCTGCTTGGTTGTTTTCTGTACGATGATTGCAAATTACAACCACAAATAACATCAGATTTTATAATTTCGACTAACCACTTGTATGCGTTTGTTCTGTTTTCTGTTATTGGTTATTTAACATTTCATAAATCGTCTCAATTTATATTTATTACTTTTTATTTATTATTTTTATCACTAATACTTGAGATACTGCATTACGTTATACCAAATAGAAGTTTTGAAATTCCTGATTTATTTGGAAATCTTATAGGTGTTATTATAATAACAATTATTATTTATTTTTTTAAAAAAAATGAAAACATTAAAAATTAATTTTTTATTTGTTTTAATTATATTAATTTCAGGCTGTTCATCTGTTCCTAAAAATACAGCAGATGGTTGTTCCATATTTAATGAAAGATACATGTGGTACAAACATGCAAAAAAAGCAGAAAAAAAATGGGGAACCCCAGTTTATTTACAACTTGCAATTATAAAAATGGAATCCAGTTTTGATTGGTTAGCAAAACCTCCTAGACAGAAATTATTTAAAGTAGTGCCTTATAAGAGACCATCAAGTTCTTTTGGGTATTCACAAGCTGTTAAAGGAACATGGAAACAGTATAAAGAAGAGACTGGAAATAAGCTTGCTACAAGGACAAGGTTTAAAGACAGTGTAGATTTTATTGGTTGGTATACTAATAAAACTGAAAAGATTTTAAAAGTTTCAAAAAAAGATGCTTTCAAGCAATATATTGCTTATCATGAAGGGTGGGGTAATTATAAAAATTATAAAAAAAATAAAAAAGTAATTAATCTAGCCAAAAGAGTGGAGGAACAATCAAATATTTATAAGCAACAATTATCAGAATGTAAAAATTCTTTATCAACGTCAAAATATATTATTTTTTAATTTAGCTGTTTTTTTAATTCAATATCAACTGCATCAATTCGCTTAGTATTTTTTGCAAGAGCTAAATACATTGTCGGAGTTACATATAAAGTAAAGAAGGTTGAAATAATCATTCCTCCTAAAATTGTAGAACCCACGGCTAATCTAGAGCCCTCACCTGCACCTGGTCCAATATTCCCAATAACTAATGGAAGCATTGCTATCATTGTACTAAGTGAGGTCATTATGATTGGTCGAATTCTAAGTTGGCAAGCTTTAATTATAGCATCCTGGATTTTAACACCAGTAGTTCTTATTTGGTTTGTATAGTCTACAATCAAAATACTATTCTTTGTGGATATACCAATAAGTATTATTAAAGCGATTTGAGAGAAAATATTTACCGAACTATTTAAAAATAAAATAAACACTAAGCCACCAAATACAGCTAATGGAACTGTTAAAATAATAATAAATGGATGAATAAAAGAGTTAAATGTTGCTGCCATAACCAAATAAGCAGTTAACAAAGCAAGAGCAAAAATTAAGTATATTTCATTTGTTGTTTCTTTTAACTCTTCAGATTTTCCTTTCCAAGTGATTTGATTTTGAGGAGCAACTCTAATCATGACATCTTCAAGGTATTTAATAGCCTCTGTTAGAGTGTAATCTTCTGCAAGCGCAGCAGAAATTGTAACTGCTCTTTGACGATTGTATCTTGGAAGCGCTTCAGCAGTACCTTTCTCTTTAAACTCAACTAAACTTGCAACAGATACAAGTTTACCAGTTGTTTCAGATCTAACAAAAATTTTTGATAACCCATCTTTATCTCTTCTGTCTGCTAAATATTGCTGTAAAATAATTGGATATTCTCTTCCCTCTTTACTAAAAGTTGTTACTCTTTTTCCTCCATAAAGAGTTTCTAAAGTTCTACCTATATTTTCTGTAGAAACTCCCAAATCATTTGCTCTATTTTTATTAGTGATTAATTTAACCTCGGGTTTATTTTTTGTATAATCGCTTTCAATTCTAGACATATTTCTATTTTTTCTTAATTCTCTTAAGACACTATTTTGAATTTCCTCTAATTCTTCGTAACTAGATCCATATATGACCATTTGAACAGGCTTATTGTAACTAGATACTCTTATTGATTGTGGAGAAATTGGAAATGCAAAAGTTTCAGGTACAGAAACCACTTGTCCGATAGCTTCTCTTAGTATTTGTTGACTACCTTTTTCTCTATTTTTCCACTCATCAAGTAATGCAATAATTATAAAACTGTTATAAGATGTTGCAGATCTTCCAAAACCAGGAACTCTCATTATTAGTCTTGCATATGGACTGTCTTCTGCCTGCAATAATCTTAATATTCTTCCTTCAATTATCTGCGCTTTTTCTTGGGTATATTCAAATGAACTTCCTTCATCAGTTGATCCAATAATTAAATAAGCGCCTCTATCTTCAACTGGTATCAATTCTTTTTTAGAAAAACTAAATAAATAAGCTGAGGCAGCAACAATTAAAATTATAAATATTGAAATAGTTTTTTGTTTATTCACCCAATATTTAAGAGAGTTTACATAAAAACCTGTAAAAGATTTGAATCCATTATTGAATTTTTTTACAAAGAAATTAATTTTTTCTTTTTTGTTTAAAAATTTACTTCCTAACATTGGAGATAATGTTAATGCGACAAAAGAAGATACAACAATTGAAAAAGATAAGGCTATTGCTGTTTCTTTAAACAAAGTTCCTGATATTCCTTTAATAAAAATTAAAGGTAAAAATACTGCTATAAGAATTAAAGTCGTTGCAATGATTGCAAATGTAATTTGTTTAGAACCCTTGTAAGCAGCCACTAAAGGTGTTTCACCATTTTCAATTCTTGTATAGATCGCATCAGTCATGATCACTGAGTCATCAGTTATTATACCAATTGCTAGAATGAAACTTAGTAATACGAAAATATTAATTGATAGATCAAATATATATAACCCTAGAAATGATCCAATAAGACTAACTGGTAAAGCAACCGCAGGAACTATTACAGCTTTAAGGTTACCTAAAAAAAGATAAATAATTAAAACAACTAATACAAATGCAATTACCAAACTTTTATACACTTCTTCTATTGCAGCACCAATATAGGTTGCTCTATTAAATGCTATTTCTAACTTTAATCCATCAGGTAAGGATTTGTTGAGTTCTTTGATTTTAGTTTTTATTTGTTTAGAAAGCTCTACTGTCGACGCACCACTTTTTGCATAAATACCAATACCAACAGTTTTTAAATTTACTGCATTTTTTCTTTGTGCTTTAAATAAAGTTTTTTCTGAAACAGGTCCAAACTCTATATCAGCCACATCAGATAAAATGATAACTTTTTCTTTATTTTTCTTAAGTGGCAATTGTTTAATAGTATCAATGTTAGAATAGGATTTATCAATGTTTAAAGTTAAGTCTTTGTTATTAGCTTCTAAGGTTCCAGCTGGAAGATTTATATTCTCATTTCTAAGTGCTCTTTCAACTTCTTGAATTGTAAGATCATTTGCAGCTAATTTTATTGGATCTATCCAAACTCTAACACTAAGCTCTCTTAATCCCCCAACTAAAATTCGACCTACATTTGGTACACTTGAGAATGCATCTATAAGATATCTTTCAGCATAATCTCCAAGATCTAAATCATTCCAAGTTGGAGATGATAAGGCTACCCACATTGTAGTTGTAAAACCTGCTGCCTGTTTTAAAATTTGTGGAGGGTTCGACTCACTTGGTAAATTATCTACAACCCTTGCAACTCTTTCCCTAATATCATTAGCAGCATCATCTAAATCAATGTCTGTGTTGAATTGAATATTAATCCTACTTCTTCCATTGAGAGAACTTGAGTCAATATTTTTGATACCTTCAGCTCCACCAATTACATCCTCTAATTTTTGAGTTATTTCTTCATCAACGATTTCAGCAGAAGCAGATTTATAATCGGTTTGAACTTGAACTACTGGGGGCTGTATACCATCTGGAAGTTCTCGTACTGGCAATTCTAAAAAGACAAAAATACCAAAAATTATTAATATCAAAGACATAACCCAAGCAACAACAGGTCGTTTAATGCTAACTTCAGTTATATACATTTAATTATTTTTTCTCTTTATCTGATTTTTTAAAAATATTTTTCAACCAATCAAATTTACCTTTTTTTTCTTCAGCTTTTTTTGATTTATCTTTTTTACCCCAGCTAGAATTTCCTTGTTTTTTTTTAGCACCTTTTTCTATAGGTCTGATTGTTAAATTTGGCCTTACTTTTTTTGTTCCTTCTGCAACAATTTTATCTCCATTATTTAATCCATCTAATATTTCCACAAAGCCTAAGTATCTATCACCAATGGTTACCTTTGTTTTCATTACTTTATTTTTTTCATCTACTTTATAAATAAAAACATTTTCACCCTCGACAATTGTACTAGTGTCAGGAGCACTTAAGCCATTTCTTACATCATATTTAATTGATATTTCTAAAAATGAGCCAGGTAATATTTCACCTGATGAATTGTCCATCTTAATTCTTGTTGCTAAAGCTCTTGTATCTTCACTTATCCTGCTAGCAAATGAGTCTACTTCACCTTTATAAATTTTATTTTTATATCCAGAAAATTTAATATCAACTGGCAGACCAACCTTAATAAATGGTACAAAAATTTCAGGTATATCTACATCACAATATATTGAGCTAGTATCTTCAAGATTAATTAATATTGAAGATTTTGAAACCTCTATATCTTCAGAAAATTCTCTTTTTCCAATAACACCATCAAATTGTGCAATAACTTTTCGATTTTTAAGCTCAGCAATTACATCTCCCTTTTTAACTTTTTGATTAAATTTTATAGGTTTTAATATTTCATATTTTTCAATTTTAAATGATTGTGTTTGAATTGAAGTTGCAGTCCCATAGGTACTAATAACATTTTCAAAAACTCTTTCTTGAGTAGTAGTTATTATTATTCCAGGTGGCGGTCTTTTACTAAATTTTTTTTTGAAGTGATTTCCTATCATTGTTCTTCCAATGATCACTGTTGCAATGATTAAGAAAAATATGATTACTATACTTGTTATTTTCGTAGATGTTTTCATAAGTTAATTTTTTCCGTATTCAGCCCAAGAGCCATCGTAAATTGTCGGCATATATTTAGCATTTATTAAAGAATAAGCTAGTGCCAATACACTTGCAGTCACTCCAGATCCGCATGAAAATACTAGATTTTTATCATGGTCAAATTTAAAGGACTTAAATTTTTCCATTATTTTATCTTTACTAACGAAAGTATGGTCTTCGTTTACTATTTCAGAAAAGGGTAGGCAAAAAGAATTTTTTATTGAACCACTTCTAAGACCTTTCCTTGGTTCAGCAACTTTGCCTTCAAATCTCTCTCTACTTCTTGCATCAACAACATTAAATTCACGTGAATTAATATTTTCATCTATTTGTTTTTTATTTTTAACTAGTTCTATATTTTCTTTGCATCTATACTTTGAAGTTTGATAGGTTACTTCTTTGTTATCTGTAGATTTATTTTCCATTTTCCATTTTTTTAATCCACCATCCAGAACATGAACTAGTTTAGGATCATGTCCATAATAAATTAAATTGTACCAACATCTACAAGAACTAATAACATCAGAATTATCGTAAATTACTATTCGATCATTATTTTCTATACCCATGTTGCTCATTATTTTTTCCCAAGATTTAGTATCAGTAAGCATATGTGGTAAATCAGTATCTAATTTAGAATTTTTATCTAAATCAAAAAAAATAGCATTTGGAATATGTTCCTCTGTATATTCCTCAAAACCATTTCTTTGAGTTTGAGGCATATGCCATGAGCAATCAATAATTTTTACTTTATCAATATTATTTTCTAACCAACTTGTATCAACTAAAGACATTTTATCTTTTTTCCAAATATCTTTGATGATACTCTTCAGCTTGGCAATAATTTTTAACTAAAGAAGTTTTTGTTACTACTTTTCCTGATAATTTGACGTTTTCTTTTTCTATCATTTTTTCAGCAGTAATTTTTTGCTGATCATTTAAATAAAATATTTCACTTCTATATTGGGTTCCAAAATCTGGTCCTTGAGAATTTAAAGTTGTTGGATCATGAATTTCAAAAAAATATTCAAGAATTTTCTCGTAAGATATTACTTTAGGATCAAAATCTAATTTTACTACTTCTGCATGATTTGTTGTGCCTGTGCATACTTCTTTGTAATTGGTTTCAGCATTATGACCTCCACAATAACCTACTTCTGTTTTTATAACTCCATCAAGTTTACTAAACTTAATTTCTGGTCCCCAAAAACATCCTAATCCTAAAATTGCTATTTCCATTGATAATTAACTTAATTAATCTAAAGTTAATCATATGCTATCAAAAAATCAATTAGGCTTTTTTTACATGTTCATATCGGTATGTGCATTTTCACTTATGGATGTGATTGTTAAATGGTCTGAGGATTATCCCGTTGGACAAGTACTATTTTTCAGAGGATTTTGTGGAATAATTCCTATTTTATTTCTTATTCCTAAAGACAGATATTTAGATTTTTATAAAACAACTAGACCGTTTCTTCATTTTAAAAGATGTTTAGCTGGATTAATTGCTTTGGTTTCTATATTTGTAGCTTTAAGAAATTTACCTTTAGCAACAGTTGTAAGTATTTCATTTGCAGCACCAATATTTATAACAATATTTTCAATTTTTTTATTAAAAGAAAAAGTTGGTCTTTACAGGTGGCTAGCGGTGTTAGTTGGATTTGTGGGTATTATTTTCATAACTGAACCAGGTTTTAGCTCTTTAAATTTATATTATATATATCCAATAGTTTTTTGCTTAGGTCTATCATATGTTGCTATTGCTATCAGAAAATTATCATCAACTGAGCCAGCTTGGTTAATTAGTTTCTTCTTTTCATTTTCAATAATGCTTTTAAGTTTTTTATCTATTTATCAGGGATGGATTTTGCCAAGTTTAGTTGATTTATTTTTGTTATCCATGGTTGGTATATTAGGTGGTCTTGCTAATTTATGGTTATCACAATCTTATAAATACTCAGAAGTAAGTTTAGTTTCTCCTTTAAAATATCTTGGGTTAGTATTTGCTATAATATTTGGATATTTTATTTGGAACGAAATACCAACTTCTAAAACATTATTAGGTGCCTTATTAGTTATAGTTTCATCTATTATTATATTTAGAAGAGAGATGTATTTGAAAAAAAAGTTATCTGTTTCACGACATGAGTAAAACACCATCATATTGGAATAAAGCAAAAAAGTACTTATCAAAAAAAGATAAAACTATGTCTGCCTTGATAAAGAAATATAAGTCACCATCAGAAACTGTTCTTACATCAAGACGAGATGTTTTTTTTTCTCTTTGTAAAAGTATAATTGGTCAACAAATTAGTGTTGCAGCTGCTAATTCTGTTTTTTTAAAATTTAAGAAAAAATGTAAAAATAAAATTAATCCAAAAACTGTGAGCAAATTATCTATCTCTCATTTAAAGAGCTGTGGTTTAAGTAGACAGAAAGTAAAAGGTATAAAAAGTTTAGCTCAACAAATACTAAGTAAGGAGTTTAATCCAAGACTGATTTCAAAAATGTCTGACGAAGATGCTATAATTTATCTTTCACAGCTAAGACAAATTGGAAGATGGTCAGCAGAAATGATTTTATTATTCACTTACAATCGTCCTAATATTTGGCCTATACAAGACATTGGATTATTAAGAGCTATTTCAAAAAATTATAATAAAAAATATTTACCACCCGAAAGTTATGTTAGTTACTTAAATAAAAAATTTTCACCTTATTGTTCGGTGGCAACATGGTATCTTTGGAGAAGTATAGATCCTGAACCAATCCAGTATTAAAGATTTTTGTATTTGTTTGTCTCAGAAACTAGTTGTGCAACAATTGATAAAGCTATTTCAGGAGCAGATTTTCCTCCTAGTCTAATTCCAATCGGTCCATGTATTGAGTCAATTTCTTTATCGTTAAATCCTTCATCTTTTAATCTTTTACATCTGTTGTCATGAGTTTTTTTACTTCCTAAAGCACCTATATAAAAAAATTTTTTTTTTAAAGCATGTTTTAACGCTGGCTCGTCAATTTTTGGATCATGACTCAAAGTAATTAAAGCGGTATTAGAGTTTGATTGAATATTTTTAAAAAATTCTTCAGGCCATTTATTGATAATTTTAATATTTTGAAATTTTTGTTTAGTTGTGAAATATTCTCTTGGATCAACAACAGTAACATCAAAATTTAAATCTTTTAAAAATTTAATTAAATATTGTGCAATATGTACTGCTCCAATGATTATAACTTCAATTGGTTTAATATAATTTTGAATTAAAATTTCGGTATTATTAATTATGCCACTTTTCTTTAAATTGTAATAATTCTCTATTTCATTTTTATAATTAATAAAATTTTTACTTAAAGGTATTCCCAATTTGTATATTTCAGAGGATCCATTACTTAAATTAGTTAAAACAGCAAATTGTTCATCAGATGATTTTTTTTTTATTATTTCTTTAAGTATTTCTATTTTCATTAATTTATTTGTTCTATAAAAACAGTCATTTCTCCTCCACATGCAAGGCCTTCGTTCCAAGCATTTTCATCTGAGATTTTGAAATCAATTTTCTTAAATGAATTTTTATTTTTTATTAGTTCTACACATTCAGTAATTACGCTTGTTTCGACACAACCACCTGAAACTGAACCTAAAAAATTACCTTTTTCATTAATTATCATTTTACTTCCAATTTGGAATGGAGAAGATCCCCAGGTTTGAACTACAGTTGCAAGAGCTACTTGTTGATCAGACTCAATCCATGAAATAGCTTCTTCTAAAATTGTATCTTTAAATGGTTGTGTCATTTATTATTTTGTTATTGAATTTTACATTCCTTCAAAAATAATGTGTTCTCTAACAGCATTATTTTCCAAATGTTTTCTAGCTTCAACATACTCTTCGGAATTGTAACAATTTTTTGCTGTTTCAATATCTGGAAATTCTGCAAGTGCTACTCTAACCATTTCCCTGCCTTCTAAAGTTATGTTATTTGCACTTCTCGCTATTATTTTTCCAGAATATTTTTCAACCGCTTCTTTTGCTTTAACAGCATATTTTTTAAGTCTTTCGTCGTCTTTTATTTCAGTATAATTTGCAACCCAATAAGCTTTCATAATTCTCCTTTTTAAATTTTTTTAATTATGATACCAAATTTATGTGAAAAAATTATTTTTAAATTTCTTTGGTACATCATTATTTTTGATATTTTTATCATTAACTCACGTTAATGCTGATGAATTGTTTAATAAGGGAAAAGAAGTTTTTCTGGGAACTGGAAATTGTGCAGCATGTCATATGCTCTCAGATGCTGGATCAAACGCAATGGTTGGTCCAAATTTAAATGAAATTAGACCTGATATTCAAAGAATCATTATGGCAGTTAGAAACGGTATAGGAGTAATGCCCGCAATGGAGGGTATACTAACTGATGAGGAAATAGAAGCAGTTGCTCATTATACTTCTATAGCTGCGGAACAATAATAAAAATTTTAACTATAATTTTTTATCCAATGTTTAGCTATATCTACTCTTTTGCAGATCCAAATATCCTTAAACTTTGTGATATAATTTAAAAATTTTTTAAGAGACTGTATTCTACCTGGTCTTCCAATTAATCTACAATGCAGGCCAACTGACATCATCTTTGGTGAAGTTTTTCCTTCCTCATAAAGGGCATCGAAACTATCTTTTAAATAATTATAAAATTGTTCACCTGAATTAAATCCTTGATTGGTTGCAAATCTCATATCATTGTTATCAAGTGTGTATGGAACCATTAGTTGTTTTTTATTACCTTTTTTTATCCAATAAGGAAGATCATCACTGTATGTGTCGCTACAGTATAAAAAACTACCATTATCAATTACTAAATCTAAAGTATTTTCACTACACCTACCAGTGTACCAACCAGCAGGTTGATTGCCAAAAATCTTTTTTATAGATTTTACTGCAAGTTTCATATCACTTTTTTCTTTTTTCTTTGATACATTTTGATAGTCAATCCATCTCCATCCATGACTAGCAACTTCATAATTTGCTTTTTTTATAGCTGAACAAACTTCTCTATTTCTTTCCAATGCCATACCAACTCCAAAAATAGTAAGTGGAATTTTCTTTTTATTAAATAGATCGTGAATTCTCCAAAACCCTCTTCTTGACCCATATTCATAAATTGATTCCATATTTAAGTGTCGACCTTTAATTGGTTTTGCTCCTATAATTTCTGATAAAAATACTTCTGAGGTTTTATCACCATGAAGAGTACAATTCTCTGCTCCCTCCTCGTAATTAAGCACAAATTGTAAAGCCAACTTTGCATTACCAGGCCACTTAACCTTAACTTTTTTGGAACCATATCCCACCAAATCTCTTGGGTATTTTTTTTTCATTTTTTCAAAATAATTTTATCTTTTTTAAATTTATAAATAACAAGATTGTTTCCTTTTCCTTTTCTATCAACAATTAGAAAATTCATATTTTTCATAGAAATTAACGGAAAGTGCCAAATACCAGCATTGTAATTAACCCCAGTTTGTTTTGGGACTAAAAAAGATTGGATTTTATTTACATCTGGTTTATCTCCTCTTGGTGCTACAAATACTAAAAATTTTGTATCTTCCATTGGTATAAAGGCTTGGCTTCCTAAAGGATGTTTTTCCATCATATCAATTTTCATGGGAAACTTTCTTTTTTTTGCTTTAAAAATACTAACAATTGCTTTCCCTTTGTTTTTAGATGCATCTACATTTATTAAATCATCAAATCTTTTTGCATACCCATCATTAATATTTATAGGATTTTTTTTTGACGTATTTATTAATTGACCAAATTTAGAAAAATTTTTTTTAGTAATTTTTTTTGCTTTTATTATTTTCATCTCACAAAATTTCCAAATGCCCTTATTCTTGAAATTCCACCGTCTGGATAGATATTTATTCTAAGATAATTTTCCTTACTTCTCTTAATTAAGAATTTTTTAAATATATGTTTCTTGTGAGCTGACAGTTTTGACTTATTTAAAATAAACTTCCAATTTTTTGAATTATTGACAATTGATTTATTGGACAGATCTTTTGAAATGCTTGCAGTTTGAATTGAGCAACTATCGGGATAGTTTCCTTTAAAATGATGGGTATCTATCTCTAGCTTTTTTATTAATCCTGGTTTGCCAAATTTTATTATAAGCCAATCAAAGTTTTTTCCTCTACTTCTTCTTGTTTCCCAACCATCTCCCATATTTTTTCCTTTACCAGGTGCTATGATATTATCAGCTCTGCCGAAATGTTCATTATTACAACCAATAATTGAAGCGCCATTTAAAACAGATGTAAGGTTGATAGTTTTGTTATTTAAAAAGTTTTTCTCCATTTCAATTTTTCCATAAAGTCTTAGTCTTGCAACTCCACCATCTGGAAAAATGTTTAGTCTTATATAATTAAAAACAGATTTGTTGTTTGATTTGAAGCTATGGTTTCGGCTTGGCCCAAGTTTTTTTTTGCTCAGTAAAGAAATCCATTTTGTTTTCTTATTAGGCTTTGTTTTACTTAAGCAACCCTCTAACGAAGCATGTGTGGGCTGATTTCCATTGAAATGAGTTGTGTCAATGTCTATGTCAAATATCTTTCCAGGTTTACCAAGTTTTAAAATTAAATAATCAAAACCTTTTGATCTTCTTCTTCTTGTTTCCCATCCATCCATCCATTTACCATGTTTGTCAAATAGTCCATCTTTAAAAACTGGAGTTTCGATGTTTAATATTCTATGAGCAGCTGCAAAAAAATCGTCGGTCTTAAATATAACTTTAGATCCAATTCTTGGATCCGCTAAGTTAATCATTTTTGCACTTATAAATTTTTTCATTTTTTATTTATTTCATTTAAACGAAAGGTTGCGATTTTTTTTACTT
This sequence comes from uncultured Pelagibacteraceae bacterium, assembly GCA_902594405.1. Lineage (GTDB taxonomy): Bacteria > Pseudomonadota > Alphaproteobacteria > Pelagibacterales > Pelagibacteraceae > Pelagibacter. The sequence continues at coordinate 157,611 of CACJMB010000003.1, forward strand.
GTTTTTTTGCTTCAAGGAATTCACTTTCTACATCACTTTGTATTCTTTGTCTAAAATTATTCAAAATTTCATTTTTATCTTTACCTTTCACAGCAATTATAAAAGGAAAATTAAACTTTTTTTTATATTCTGAATTTAATTTTTTAAATTCTTCATATTCATCATTAGAACATTGGTTTAATTTTGCAGAGGCTTGTTCTGATATAGACTCAGAGGTCATTTTTTTTGCTACAGCAAGTTCAGGATGAGCATTTAAAATGTCTAAAATTTTATCCTTTTCGTAATTTTCATAAATATCAAGCATTTTAAACACAATATCTTCAAAGTTTTTAAATGGTTTTAATTCAAAAGCTTCCATAGCAACTGACTCAGTTTTTTCAAAAACATTACCAAATATAGACAAAAAATCAGACTTGTTAAGATCGTTAATGTTATCTATTGTTCTCATATAACTTTTAAAAATTTAAGTTTGAAATTAAATGATACTATAATTTTATGACAAAGCTCACAACTCATGTTTTAGATGTGTATTCTGGTAAACCTGGCAAAGGTATCTTAGTTGAGTTGTTTTATATTAATAATTCAGAACGAAAAAAATTAATGTCAACAAAACTCAATGATGATGGTAGAGCTAATTCACCATTAGCAGAGGGAGATGTTTTCATTAAGGGTAAATATGAATTAATTTTTCATATTGGTGACTATTTTAAAAATATATCTTCAGCTAGCGATGTACCATTCTTGGATGATGTTGTTATAAGATTTGGTATTTCAGATCCCTCACAGCATTATCATGTTCCTTTACTTGTTTCACCTTGGAGTTATTCTACTTATAGAGGTAGTTAAGTGATATCGAGTTCTGTTAAATTTTTATTAAATGACAAGCTTATAGTAATCAAAAATCCCGATCCAAATCAAACGTTACTTAATTATATTAGAACTGAATTAAAAAAGACGGGAACTAAAGAAGGATGTTCAGAGGGTGGTTGTGGTGCATGTACAATTGTTTTAGGTGAATTGGTAGATAATAAAATTGAATATAAAGCAATTAATTCTTGTATTTCGTTTGTCCCAACACTAAATGGTAAACAACTTATAATTGTCGAGGATTTAGTTTCTAAAAATGGACAACTTCATCCTGTGCAAGATGCTATGGTGAAATTTCATGGCTCTCAATGTGGTTTCTGCACACCAGGATTTGTTATGTCGTTATTTTCAATGTTTAAAAATAACAAAAATCTTAATAATGAATTAATATCAGATTCTATATCTGGTAATTTATGTCGTTGTACTGGTTACAGACCCATAATTGATGCTGCAAAAAGTTTAAATAAACTAAATAAAAATGATCAATTTTCTAAAAATAAAAATAAAGTTATTCAGCAATTAAAAAAAATTAAACCGAAAAATATTTATATTAAAAAAGATGATAAAATTTATTTTTCACCAAAAAATATTAAAGATTTAAAAGGTATAATTAAAAAACATTCTAATTTTAGTTTTCTTGCTGGTGGAACTGACTTATCTTTAAAAGTCACAAAAGAAAGAAAAGAAATTCCGTTTATAATTGATTTAAAAGAAATTAATGAATTAGATTTTATCAAAGTAAGTAAAAATTATTTAGAAGTTGGTTCTGCCACACCTTTAATAAAATTTGAAAAAGAAATTAAAAAATATTATCCAGATTTTTATTTGGTTCTAAAAAGATATGGCTCTGTTCAAATTCGAAATGTTGGGACTATAGGCGGCAATATTGCAACAGCATCTCCAATTGGTGACTCACTGCCAATTCTATTATCTTTAAACGCAGAGGTTTTAATTGAAAGTTTTAACAAAAGAAAAGTGATACCTTTAAATAATTTTTTTCTTGATTACAGAAAAACTAAATTAAAAAACAATGAATTTATTCATTCAATAAAAATACCATTATTTAAGAAAAATATCTTTAAGGCATTTAAGATATCAAAAAGATTTGATGATGATATTTCATCTGTTTGTGGATCTTTTAATTTTGAGATTAATAAAAATAAAATTAAAGAGGTTTATATTGCATATGGAGGCATGGCCGCTGTACCAAAAAGAGCTAAAGCATGTGAAAAAATTCTTAAAAACAAGCCTCTTACCATCAATACTTTTGATCAAGCAAAAAAATATTTAGAAAAAGATTTAAGTCCTATTGGAGACATGAGAGCTAGTAAAGAATACAGACTAGAGATAGCAAAAAATTTATTGATGAAGTGTTTCGTAGAAATAAATTCTAATAAGTTATCAAGAGTAAATTAAATGAGTAAAGAGAACTACATTGAGGAAACAAGACCACATGATAGTGCTTATAAGCATGTGAGTGGATATGCAGAGTACACTGATGATATTAATGAACCAAAAAATACAATTTATGGTGCTATTGGTTTAAGCAAAAAAGCCCATGCAATAATCAAAAATATAGACTTAACCGAGGTAAAAAAAAGTGAAGGAGTGATATCAATAGTTACTCAAAGAGATATCCCTGGTAGGAATGACGTAGGTCCTGTTTTTGAAGGTGATCCAATTTTTCCAGAAAAAAAAGTTGAGTTTTTTGGTCAGCCATTATTTGCAGTAGCTGCTACAACTACAGAACTTGCTAGAAAGGCAGTATTAAAAGCCAAAATTACCTATAAAGATTTAAAACCTGTTATTACAATTAAGGAAGCTTTAAATAAGAAGCAATTTTTATTTAAACCTAGAAAAGTCAAAAAAGGTAATCCGTCTAAAAAAATAAAAAATTCCAAAAACAACTTAAAAGGAAATTTTACAACTGGAAGCCAAGAGCACTTCTATCTAGAAGGCCAGGCAGCTTTTGTTGTTCCTAAAGAAGATGATAATTTTTTAGTTTATAGTTCAACACAACATCCATCAGAAACTCAACAATTAATTGCAAAAATGTTTAATCAAAAAAGTAATTCAATAAATGTTGAAGTTAGAAGAATTGGAGGTGGGTTTGGGGGCAAGGAAACAAATTTCATGACAGCATGCATTTGCGCGTTGCTGGCAAAAAAATCAGGGCAACCAGTTAAATTAAGATTGGATAGAGATGATGATATAATTTTGACTGGTAAGAGACATGAATTTTTATCTGAGTATGAAGTTGGTTTTAATGATCAAGGTATCATTGAAGGATTAAAATTAAATTTATCTTCTAATTGTGGAATGTCACCTGATTTATCGGCTGCAATAAACGAGAGAGCTTTGCTTCATGTGGACAATGCATATTATATTTCAGATATCGAGGTAACAAATAATTTATGTAAAACAAATATTCCAACCTCAACTGCATTTAGAGGCTTTGGTGGAAATCAAGGGATGATGGCTATAGAAAATATTATAGATAATATCGCAAGGTATTTAAAAAAAGATCCTATAGAAGTCAGAAAAAAAAATTTTTATCAAAAAGACAAAAGAAATGTAACTCATTATGGAATGACTGTTGAAGATAATGTCATTAATGAAATATTTAAAAAATTAGAAAGTAAATCTAATTATAAGAAAAGATATTTGGAAATAAGAAAATTTAATGAAAAAAATAAATTTAAAAAGAAGGGTATAGCTATTACACCTTTAAAATTTGGTATTTCATTTACAACAATTCATTTAAATCAAGCTGGAGCTTTAGTTCATATTTACACAGATGGAAGCGTTCATTTAAATCATGGAGGTATAGAAATGGGTCAGGGGACTCACACAAAGATTGCTCAGTTAGTAGCTAATTCTTTGGGATTACCCTATAATTTAGTTCATATCTCATCAACAAATACAGCCAAGGTTCCAAATACTTCAGCGAGCGCCGCTTCGTCAACTACAGACCTTAATGGAGCAGCAGCTCTAAATGCAGTAGCAAAAATTAAATTAAATTTAGAAAAATTTATAAAGAAAAAATATAAGATCTACAACCAAGAGGCAGTCTATAAAGATCAATATATAATATTTGGAAACAGACAATTTGAATTTAAAAGCATAATTCAAGAGGCATATCTAAATAGAATATCTCTTTCATCATCAGGCTTCTATTCAACACCAAAAATTAATTTTGATAAAAAAAAATTTAAAGGAAGACCTTTTTATTACTTTTGTTACGGAGCGGCTGTTTCGGAAGTAATTGTAGATATATTGACGGGTGAAAATATACTGGAAAGAGTAGATATCTTACATGATGCCGGCAAGCCAATAAATCCAGCGTTAGAACTAGGTCAGATAGAGGGTGGTTTTATACAAGGACAAGGTTGGCTTACAATAGAGGAATTGAAATGGAAATCAGATGGTCAGATTACAACTTTTTCTCCATCGACTTACAAAATACCTGCAGTAAGTGATATTCCAAAAAAATTTAATGTAGAAATTTTTAAAGAAGGATTAAATAAAGAAAAAGTTGTTAATAAAGCAAAAACAACTGGTGAACCTCCTTTGATGCTAGCAATGAGTGTTTTTTATGCAATTAAAGATGCAGTTGCTTCAATTGGAAATTATCAGTTTGCACCAGAACTTAATGCACCAGCAACACCTGAAAGAATTTTAATGAGTATTAACAAAATTAAAAATAAAATAAAAAATTAAAATGGAAGATAAAAAAAAATTTATGGCAAGAGCCATTGAGCTATCAATTAATAGTGCAAATACTATTGGAGGTCCCTTTGGAAGCGTTATAGTTAAGAATGATAAGATTATTTCAGAGGGTTCTAATAAAGTTACTTCTTCAAATGATCCGACTGCTCATGGAGAAATAGTAGCAATTCGAGAAGCCTGTCAAAATTTAAATACTTTCGATCTATCTGGATGTGAGATTTACACATCTTGTGAACCTTGCCCGATGTGTCTTTCAGCAATTTATTGGTCAAGATTAGATAAAATATATTATGCAAACACTAGAGAAGATGCAAAAAATATAGATTTCGATGACTCGTTTATTTATACAGAAATTCCAAAAAAAATTGATGATAGGAAAATTAAAATGGTACAAATGCTTAGAGACGAAGCTTTAAAAGCATTTGAAATTTGGGATAAAAAAGTAGATAAAATAAAATATTGATGGAATTTTTACCTTATACAATAAAATGGTTAGAAGTTATTTTAAGATGGGGCCATGTATTATTTGCAATATTATGGGTAGGTAATAGTTTTTTATTTAATTACTTAGATAATAATTTAAATAAAAATATAACAAGTGATGATATCGATGGCGAAGGATATCTGATGCATTCAGGTTTTTTTTATAAACTTTCGAGGTTAAAAACATCTCCACCTCAGGATTACTTAAATAGATTAGTTATCTTCAAATGGCAAAGTTACTTAACCTTTGTAACTGGAATGTTGCTTTTAGTTGTAATTTACTATTACAACGCTGGTGTATTAATGGTTGATAAGCGTGTTCTGTTAATTACTCCTAGTTATGCAATTATTATCTCACTTTTATCATTGATTGTTTCTTGGTTTGTTTATGATCTTTTATGTAAGTCAAAATTAATTGAGAATAATATTTTATTTATATCCACAGGAATAGTTCTGCTAGCAATAGTATCATTTGGACTTACAAAATTATTTGGACCGAAATTTGCAATTTTAAGTGTTGGATTAATCATTGGATCCAATATGTTTGGCAATGTTTTCACGGTAATTATCCCTAATCAAATGAATATAATTAGTAGCAGCGAAAGAGGTGAAAAATTTGATATGAGCTTATCTTTAGCAGCTAAACAACGATCAATTCACAATAATTATTCAACTTTTTTAGTTTTGTTTATAATGCTTTCTGGGCATTCGAGCTTTTTAGTTTATCATCAATATAATTGGTTAATATTATGTGCGATTGCGGTTATTTCTGGTGTAGCAAGACATTATTTTAATTTAAGAGGAAGAAACATTCATAGGTTGTATATTCTAATTTCTTCAATAATAGCACTTATCGTTCTTGCAGTTTTAGTTTTATTATTTAAATAACTAGATATAAAAAATTATGTCTGAAAAAATGATTGTCAGCTGGGACGAATACAACAAAACTGTTGAGAAACTAGCAATCCAAATTGATGAGAGTGGATATCAACCAACAATACTAGTTGGTATCATGCGTGGAGCAGCGCCGATGATAGATGTTTTAAGTAGAATTTTTAAATTAAAATGTGCGTATCTTGCAGTCGAATCTTACAGTGGTAAGGGAGTAGAGGATGAGCAGGGTGATATTGTTTTTTCAAGAGAAATGAGTTCGATAGCACCTAATATGGGTGGAAAAATACTTTTATGTGATGATTTATCTGATACAGGAATTACTTTTAACAAAAGTATAGATTGGTTAAAAAAATATGAACCCATTAAAGATAAAATAGAAGACATTAAAACTGCAACATTATTTAAAAAAAAGAAATCAACATTTGAGCCAGACTTCTGTGCAAATAGACTTCCTGATAATCCTTGGATAGTACAACCCTTCGAAATTTATGAAGAATTAAGGATTGAAGAAATCAAAAAAAAACATCAGATATAAAAAAGGCCAGTTAAAAAACCGGCCTTTTAAATTTTTTAAATTGGAAATTGATTACTTAGGTATATCTCCTTCGACACCTTTAACGTAAGTCATCATTCCTGCAAGCATTCCATCATCTGCAGTTTTTCCTTCCGCTACCATTAAATTACCTTTCTGGTCATAAATTGGTCCAGTGAAAGAATGAACTTTACCAGATGCTAAATCTGCTTGAAGTTTTTTAACTTTTGATCTTAGGTCAGCTGGCATTTGTGAATCTAAATCTGATATCACAACCATACCGTCTCCAATACCATGCCAAGTATCTTTTTGATTCCATGTACCGTTCGCAACAGCTTTAACTCTGTCTACGTAATATGGCCCCCAATTGTTTTCAACTGAAGTCAATACAGCTTTAGGAGCAAACTTGTCCATATCACTTGCTTGTCCAAAAGCATATACTCCAGCTTTTTCAGCCATTTGAACAATAGCAGTACTATCTGTATGTTGAGCAATTACATCAGCACCTTGATCAATTAAAGCTTTTGCTGCCTCTGCTTCTTTACCTGGATCGTACCAAGTGAAAGCCCAAACAATTTTAGTTTTAATATTTGGGTTAACTTTTTGAGCTGCTAAAGTAAATGAATTGATGCCCCTGATAACTTCAGGAATCGGAAAAGATGCAACATAACCAATAACATTTGATTTTGTCATAGTTCCAGCAATTGTTCCCAGGATAGTTCTACCTTCGTAAAATCTAGCTGCATATGTTGAAACATTTGCATGTTCTCTTTTGTATCCAGTAGCATGTTCAAATTTTACATTTGGAAACTCTTTTGCAACTTTGTTAGTTGGATTCATGTATCCAAAACTAGTTGTAAAGATTATATCATGACCAGAATTAGCTAATTGTCTAAGAACCCTCTCAGCATCAGCACTTTCTGGAACACCTTCTACGTAAGTTGTTTTAAATCCGGCAGCTTCAACAGCTTTTCTACCCACATCATGCTGATATGTCCACCCATGGTCACCAGTTGGACCAATATAAACGAATGCTGCTTTCACATCCTTTGCTATTGCAGCTACAGTCAATGTAAATAATAAAACTAAAGAAGAGACGAAAGAACGAATAAATATTTTATGCATAAATTTATTTCCCCTTTTGATTTTTTAATAAAATTAAATTTAGATTAAATTACCTAAAAAAAAATAATTATTTTAGAATTAATTGTCTTTATGAAAAGATTTCCCCAGAGAACTAGGAGTACTTAGCCTAATTTTTCTACTATCACGAGAAATTACAACTAAAACTATTATTGTAACGATGTAAGGTAGAGCTGTTAAAAATTGCACAGGAATTCTTACTCCAATTGCTTGCATATGAAATTGAATGATTGTTAACCCACCAAAAATCATAGCACCTATCAGAATTTTAATTGGATTCCATGTTGAGAAAACCACCAGAGCTAATGCGATCCAACCTCTTCCGCCTGTCATATTTTCAATCCACTGTGGAGTATAAATCATTGATAAATATGCACCAGCAAGTCCACTCATTGCACCTCCGTAAAGAATACATAAGTAACGAACTAACCTCACTTTTATTCCTTGATTAGATGCTGAAACAGGAGAGTCTCCCACAGCTCTTACTATTAATCCTATTTTTGTTTTTTTTAAAAAATAGTTAGTCATGAAAGGTAGAGCAAAAGCAAAATAAAAAACAATTGAATGTCCAAATAATATTGGACCTATAAGTGGTATTGTATCTTTTAAATTTTCAAATAAAACAGGAAATTCTTTTCCAGGAATACCTACAAAATTTTTTCCTATCATTGCCGATATTCCAATTCCAAATATGGTAAGAGCTAAACCAGTAGCGACATGATTTGTAATTAATGTTTGTGTCAGGAATGCAAAAATAGTTGAGATTAAAACCCCAGCTAACATTGCCCCAAAAATTGCAATAATCAAACTTCCTGTAACAGTCATTAATGCGAAACCTGAAATAGCACCAATGATCATCATTCCTTCAACACCAAGGTTTAAAACTCCAGACCTTTCTGTAATCAATTCACCACAAGACGCTAGGATTAAAGGAACAGCAGAGGCCATGATTGATGCAATTATCAGTCCAATAAAATTTATATCGATGATCATTTTTTTAAACCTATAAATTTAATTTTGAAAAAAAGTAAATAATCCGATGCAAGAAGAAAAAATAAAATCATTCCTTGAAAAACCTGACCAGTATATTTAGGTATTTGCATAAATATTTGAGCTGTCTCAGCACCCAGATAAGTTATTGCAACAACTAGAGATGCAAAGATGATACCAACAGGATGTAAACGACCCAAAAACGCTACAATTATAGCAGTGAAACCATAATCTGGAGAAATTTCTCTATGAAGCTGCCCAATAGGTCCAGTTATTTCTCCAACTCCAGCTAAACCTGCGCAAGCACCACTTATTAGAAAAACGAGGATGATCATTTTTTTACCTTTGTATCCGGCATATTTTGCTGTCTTTAAACTAAAACCCGAAACTTTCATTTGGAAACCTAAATACGTTTTATAAAACACAAACCAACTTATAACCACCGCAGCTAAAGCTAAAAATATTCCCGCGTGAATTCTCAGTCCTTCAAATAACAACGGAAGTTTAGCAGAGTCACTGAACTGTCTAGTTTCAGGAAAATTAAATCCCTCAGGATTACTCCAAGGACCAACAACAAGATAGTCCAAAATTAATTTTGAGACATATACCAACATAAGACTTACTAATATTTCATTTGTATTAAAGTAAGTTTTTAAGATTGCGGGTATTGATGCATACAGCATACCACCGATTGCGCCAGCTAAAATTACTATTGGAAGAATGTAAAATCCTTCTTGCTCATAAAATAATAATGCAACTCCTCCAGAAACTATCGCCCCGAAAGTTAATTGTCCTTCGGCTCCAATATTCCAGTTATTACTTTTAAAACAAAAAGATAAACCAATTGCTATTAAACAAAGAGGTGTAGCTTTTAATAGTAATTCACTGAAACCATATTTATCTGCGATTGGAACTATGAAAAAAAATTTAAGAGCTTCAAATGGTTTAAAACCTAAAATAAAAAAAATCAAACCTCCCGCTACTAATGTTAGAAAAATAGCTAACACGGGTGTAAAGAAAAAAATAGCTCTTGATGGTTGATCTCTTTTTACGATTTTAATCAATTTGCTCCTCCCATTAGTATCCCAAGTTTTTCAGAGGTAACTTCTTCAGCATTCATAATTTTTGACAATTTTCCTTTATGAATTACTGAAATTTTATCACTTAATTTTAATAACTCATCAGTGTCTGTAGATATTAATATAATTGATTTATTTTGTTCATTGATTTTAATCAATGTTTCGTGGATATAATTTATTGCCCCAACATCTAGACCCCAAGTTGGATTAAAACAAATTAATAAATCTGGAGAAGTTATTAATTCTCTTCCAATAATTAATTTTTGAAGATTACCTCCAGACAAAAATTGGCTTTTTAATTCAATGTTATCCGTATTAACATTAAAATCTGAAATTATTTTTTTGGAATGTTCTTTAATTTTGTTTTCGTTTATTAATCCATTATTAAAAAAATTTGATGATTTAAAATTGTTTAGAGCTACATTTTCAAAAATTTTCATTTGTGGAATTGCAGCCTGCTCAAGCCTATCCTCTGGAGAAAAGGCCATCAAATATTCTCTTCTTTCTTGAGGGTTTAAATTTCCTATATAACTATTGTTAAATTCTATAGAGTTCTTTTCCGAAATAATTTCACCACTTAATACTTGAAATAATTCACTTTGTCCGTTTCCTGATATACCAGCAATTCCTAAACACTCCCCTCGATTAACAGAAAAATTAATATCCATTAAGTTTGTTTCAAAAGGATCCTCACTTGTAAAATTAAGATTAGTTATCTTAATCAATTGATCTGATGAAGTTTTTGCTTTTTTTTTCTTAATTGTTTTAAGGTTCTGACCCACCATTTTGTTGGCAAGTGACTCAATATTTTCATTCTTTATTTCACTTACAGAAACTAATTTTCCCCTTCTCATTACAGCAACTTCATCACAAAGCTGCATAACTTCCTTTAACTTATGGGTTATATAAATAATTAAAATTCCTTCTTCTGAAAATTTTTTCAAAGATAAGAATAATTCACTCGTTTCTTGCTCTGTTAATACTGATGTTGGCTCATCCATAATTAAAACTTTTGGATTTCTTATCAGACATCTAATTATTTCCACTTTCTGTTTTTGACCTGCTGACAGATTTAGAACAGGAATATCAAGATCAATTGAAAAATTGTATTTTTTCATAATTAAGTCAATTTTTTCTCTTAAACTTTCCCTTTGCTCATCTGAGTCTATTATTAAGTTTTCAAATACGGACAAAGTTTCAAAAAGATTAAAATGTTGGAATACCATTCCAATATCATTTTTTTTTGCATCTAATGGTGAATTGAGCTTTAGATTATTTTTATTTAAATAAATTTCACCTTCATCAGGAATGATGACGCCCGATAGAATTTTAACTAGTGTAGATTTTCCAGCACCATTTTCTCCAAGAAGAGCATAAATTTTACCACTATTAAACTCTAGCGAAACATTATCATTTGCAACACACCCAGGATATATCTTTGTTACGTTTGAAATTTTAAGGTTTGTATTCATTACTTAGTTTAATGGTATAGAATTTTCATCTTTATTTTCCTGGTATTGATTTGATAAAGCTTGATATTTTTTTTTAATTTCATCTAATTGTTTTAAAATATCTTCTTTTTTTGAAGTAGGTAAATTCTCAATAAGTAAATTTATATTCTGACTTTTCCAATAGGAATTTTCTTTATTATATTCTCCATCGTTAATTTTAAACACTTCTTTGAGTATATTTAAATCGTGAGGAATTTTAAATTGATCATTTGTTTCAGTATACGGAAACACATAATAAAAATTATCAAATCCAGAAAAAGTAATCCCACTCAAACACATGCTACAAGGCTCATGTGAACTTAAGAAGATGCAGTCTTTTTCATTTGGTCTTGTATTTGCATCTAATTCATAAAACTTTTTAAGAGTATGTATTTCTCCATGCCACAATGGATTTTCTATTTCATTGTTTGTGTCTGCAACTACAAGCGATAAATCATCTTTTTTAATTATTGCTGCACCAAATATTTTACTACCTCCAGCAACACCTTGTTCAGTTAAGGGTAAAATTTCTTTTGAAAATATATTTAATATTTTTTCTAGGGCTTTTTCATCCATATGCTTGAACCATCAAATAAAGAACACAATTGTTACTATAATTAAACTCAAATTAATAAGAAATAAATTATTAATACAACTTTAAAGTTAGTAATTTATTAAACAAAAAATGTTAATTTAAACTTATGACAAAATTAAAATCAGCAATAAGTCTCGTAATTATATTAATTTTTTTTTCAGGGTGCCAAACTGTTAAAGATAAAACAGATGCTATTGTTGAAAAGGAAAATGAAAAATTAAGTAAATTTCTAGGAAAATCAGCTAGCGAACTTCAGATGGAGCTTGGAAAACCAGACGAAGACTTTAAAAATGCTAAAGGGAACTTTGAGTTTGTTTATAATAGTAAAAAATATCTTGTTCCATGTGAGCGAAGGTTTGAAATAAATTCAGAAAATATAGTTGTGGGTTTTGTTTCAAACGGGTGTTTTTAAAATTTATTGGTTGAAATAAATCTGTTCATTATAGGTTTTTTTTACTATTTAAAGTGGAGTTATTCTAAACTACTTAGTTTTTTTATATTAATTCATAGTCAGTAATGTAACGTCTATTAAGATAACGACGGAGGTTATATGGCTTCAAGAAAAACAAAAGTGGGCTCTACAAACAGTCCAGACAAAAAACTTCCATTAAATAAATCCATACCTTTAGGAATTCAGCACGTACTAGCAATGTTTGCTGGTAATATAACTGTTCCTATTATTGTGGCTGGAGTTTTTGGTCAAACGCCGGAACAAAAAATATTTTTGATTCAAATGGCTTTGTTTGTTGCGGGAGTTGCAACAATTATCCAAACAGTTGGATACAAAGAAATTGGTGCAAGACTTCCTATTGTTCAAGGAACCAGTTTTGCATTTATACCAATCATGCTACCATTTAAAGCAGCAGGATTAGGTGCGGTATTTACAGCAGCGTTCATTGGAGGAATTTTCCAAATTTTTATTGGAAAAGTTTTAAAACCAATAAGACATCTATTCCCACCATTAGTCACAGGTATAGTTGTGTTAATGATTGGATTTAGTTTGCTTAAAGTCGGTTTTATGTATGCAGGTGGAGGTGGATGGTTAATGAATAATAAACCTGAAATCTTTGCAAATGCAAATCATTTAACGGTTGCCGCTTCAGTGTTCATAGTTGCTATTTTTTTCAATCTTAGAGGTAAAGGAATGGCTTCTGCAGCATCAATTTTGATTGGAATAGTAGCTGGCTTTATCGTTGCAGCGGCACTAGGAATGGTTAACTATGGTAAAATTGAATCTGCATCATGGTTTGCATTTCCAATGCCACTTCAATATGGAATTGATTTTGTACCTGGTGCAATAATTCTAATGTTGTTTATGTCGATTGTTACAACAATTGAAACAATTGGAGACATTAGTGCTACTACAATGGGTGGTGCAAAACGAGAAGCAACAGATAAAGAAATATCAGGTGGGATTATGGCAGATGGTGTTGGTACTGCATTTGGTGCAATATTTAATGCAATGCCAAATACATCTTATTCGCAAAATGCTGGACTAGTTGCGTTTACAGGAGTGGTAAGTAGACATGTTGGAACTATAGCTGGAATAGTTTTGGTTTTAATGGGATTATTTCCAAAATTAGGTGGAATAATTGCTGCAATGCCAGAGTCTGTAATTGGTGGAGCAGCAATCATTATGTTTGGGATGATTGTAGCCGCTGGTATTAAATTGATTTCAAGAGCAGAAATGGATCAAAGAAATTTATTAATCTTAGCTCTTTCTTTGTCTTTTGGAATTGGAATGTCATTGTTGCCAGACTTTGTAAAAAATATTCCAGATTTTGGAATAAGCTTGAAACTATTGTTAACAACGGGACTAATACCTGCTGGATTATTAGCATTTGTTTTAAATGCTATAATGGCAAAGAAATAATTAACTCAAACTTGTGGGGAGAAATCCCCACAAGCAAGGTTTAAGACTTATTTAATTTCAATAAGCTTCTTTTTTTTATGTTCTGGAATTATTCTTTCACAAGATATTGTTAAAAGACCGTCTTTAAGTTCAGCACCATTAACTTTTACATCATCAGCTATAGTGAATGATCTTGCAAATTGTCTTTGAGAAATACCTTTATGAATAATTTCTCCATTAACATCACTGTCTTCAGACTTATTAACTTGTTTTGTTCTAACTGTTAATAAATTGTCCTCGAACTCAACCTCAACGTCCTTTTTGCTAAAGCCAGCCAATGCTACTTCAATTGCATAGTTGTCTTTACCAGTCTTTCGGATGTTGTATGGTGGATAATTTGACTGCATCGTCAAATTTCCATTTCCCAACATATTTTCAAATTGGTCGAACATATCATCAAAACCAATTGAAAAAGGTCTAAGTGAGTTAAATATAGATAGATCCTTACTTGTCATAATATCCTCCTTTTTTAAGCAAGTTTATTTATGTAAGCCCCGTTAGGCGACTTACTAAGTTTATATGGGAATTAATTTTTTTTTTTCAAGATTGAATGTGAACTAAATTTTATTTGAAATTTTTAATGCAAATGCATAATCAATCGCAATTTCTTCTATTGCACCATCCCTTCCAGATTTTCCACCATGACCAGCATTCATCTCAGTTTTTAAAAGAAGTAAATTATTATCTGTTTTATAGTCTCTGAGTTTTGCTGTGAATTTTGCAGGTTCATCAAACAAAACTCTATTATCACTTAAACTTGTTGTAATAAAAATATGCGGATAATCCATTTTTTTAATATTGTTATAGGGTGCATATGAAAAAATATAATCAAAGTGTTCTTTATTTTCTTTTGCATTTCCAAATTCGTCAAATTCTCCCACAGTTAAAGGTAAGGAATGATCAAGATTAGTTGTTAAAGAATCTACAAAAGGAACAGCCATTATAATTCCTAAGAATAATTCAGGAGATTGATTGACTACAGCTCCCATTAATAATCCTCCAGCTGATCCACCCATTCCAATAATATTTCCTTTTGACGTATAATTCTTTTCGATCAAATATTTTGCTGCGTAAATATAATCTTCAAAAGTATTCTTTTTGTTTGTTAATTTTCCCTCTTTCCACCACTTCATACCTTTTTCCATACCACCTCTAATGTGAGCTGTAGCCCAAATTATATCTCTATTGATAAGACTTAACCTTGTAGAAGAAAAACTTGGGGACATAGAATTTCCATAAGACCCATATCCATACAATAAAACATTTGCAGACCCATCAATTTTTGTTTTTTTGTGTCTAGTAATTGTTAATGGAACCATTCTTCCATCATGAGATTTAAACTCAACTCTCTCAACAATATAGTCATCTTTATTATGACCAGATGGGATCTCTTGTTCTTTAACAAGTTCTTTAGATTTTGTTGCTAAATTATATTTAAATACTCTAGAAGGAGTTTTAGGTGATGAGTATCCTAAATGAACTTCATCAGTATTTCTATCTTTTTGAGTTAAGCTTACTCCTGGAACATAAACAGATTCATCAGAAAAAATTAATTCTTCTTCTATATTTGTTGAAATATTTTTGACAAATAATTTATCTAGTGCATCTGATGTTTCACCACGAATAATCCAATTTTTAAGGAATGTTAATCCACCAATTAAAACTTCATCTTTTGCTGGAATATATGCTTTCCAATTTTGGTTTTCTAAATTGTCACAAATATCAATTTTAAAGTCTTCAGCATTTTTATTTGTATGATTATAAAATTTACCATGCCATGAATTAACAGAATACAGAACACCTCTTTCCCTTTTAATAATAAGTTTTGGAGATGGATTTAATTCATCTGATTTAAAATAATATTGCTCTGAAGTATTATGGTCAGAAGTATTTATAAAAAAATATTTTTCATCTGAGCTTTTTCCAATTCCTACTGTAAAAGCTTCACTTTTCTCCTCAAATATTAATTCATCTTTGCCCTCAAAATCACCTATTCTGTGCCTGTATATTGTTCTTGCTCTATGATTTTTATCAAGTTTAGAATAAAAAATATATTTATCATCCAAACTAAATGTTATTCCTCCTGATGTCTCTGCAATTTCTTTTGAAATAATTTTGTTTGTTTTTATATCTCTTAAATAAATTGTATAATATTCAGATCCTTTAAGATCTAAAGAGTATCCTAGATATTTATCATTGTTACTTACTTCCAAATCCCCAACCCCAAAATATTCAGTTTTAAGTTTTTCTTTTTCTTTATCTCCATTCCATATTTCCTCAATATTTTCTGAACCAATTTTTTTTCTAAGTTTTATAGAATAATTTCCTTTTGTTGTGGTTTTTGTCCAATACTCATAGGTATGATCTTTATAGGGCAAAGATTCATCATCTAATTTAATTCTTGCTTTAATCTCATCAAATAATTTTTTTTGAATATCTTTTGTATCTTTTAAATGATGCTCTGAGTATGCATTTTCATCTTCTAAATATTTTTTCACTTCAGGATCTAACTTACTTTTATCTCTGAGAACTTCCAAAATATTATCTTGATGAATCCAGCTGTAATTGTCTTCCCAATCAATATTGTGACAAGTTTTTATCTCTAGTTTTTTTTTAAGTTGTGGTACTTTCATTTAATAAGGAAATATATGAATATTATTATTTATCTACTTGTAATTTTAGTCATCTTATATTTTTTATTAAGATGGTGGTCAAATATTTCTCCAAAAAAAATGTCAAAAGGAGTAAGGTTGATAACAATTTTATTATTGGCTTTATTAGCAGTTTTATTTGCTATAGGTGGAAAATTTTTACTTACGTTGCCATTAACTCTTGCAAGTCTTGCATTAGTTAAACTTAAAGGTTTATCATTAATACAATTGCTTTCTCTTTATAGACTTATTCAAACTTTGAGGAATTCTGGAAGATTTTCTTTTAATCAGTATCAAAATAACAACTCTTCATCATTATCAATATCTGAGGCATATAAAATTTTAAATTTAGATATTAATAAAAAACCAACCAAGGAAGCACTAAATAAAGCTTATCAAAAAATTCAAAAAAAAATTCACCCAGATATTTCTCCAGAGACTTCAAGATTATCTGCTATTGTTAATGAAGCTAAAGAAATAGTTCTTAAAGATATTTCTTAATTAATTATTGATAATAGTTTTTCATAAATCTTATCTGGATTTATTTTATCTTTACCTTGAGTGTTGTGAGAAACAGTAGTTTCTCCATCAGGAATAATTGGATGCATATTTGTATTATAAGAACCATAAATTAATGGTGTGTCTGCCATTAATGTAATTGTTTTAATTCCCAATGCTGATGATAAATGCGAGAAACTTGTATCATTGCAAATTGCAACATTGCAATTTTTTATAATAGGTAATGTTTCCTTTATACTGAGATTATCTAAAGCAACACACTTTTCTCTAAATTTTGTATTTAATATTTCCATTAAGATTTTTTGCTCATCTTCATTTTTACCTGTAGCTAAAAAAAATCTACATTTTTTAAAAGCTTCTAATTTTTCCATTACGTTTAGAAAAGTTTTTGATGGTATTCTTTTTGTTGGACCTGAACCACCAACACCCAACAAAACATTAAGTTCATCATTATTAATATTAAAGTTTACTGCTGTTTTTTGAACTAAACTATCATCAATTTGAATTTCTGGATTATCAATAGTTTCGATATCTAAATATTTTTTTATTATAGCTTTAGCCGGATCCGTTATGTGTTGATTTTGTTTTTCAAATAATGGGTACTGAAATATTTCTTTAACTCCTGCTAATTTAGAAATTAAGTAATATCTCAAAGAAGAATTGAATATAAAAACTTTATCAAAATTATATTTTTTTAGATCACTTGCTAATTTGAAAAATCCTCTTAAACCATCGTGTTTTTGGTTTATTTTGTTGTCTCTTTCCAAGTAAATTATTTTATCAATATAATTCGTTTGATTTAAAAATTCGTTACCTTTTGAATTTTCTTTAACCAGCAAACTAACGGGCACTCCAAATTTATTTGAAATAGCTCTAATATAGGGTAGGTAAATTACTGTATCACCTATACCCATCCTGTTTTGAATAGCTAATATTTTCATAGTTAATTTATAAACTTTACTAATTAATATTTTTATATAAATTTTTACTATGAGTAAAATTAAAGGTATTTATGCGGCTTCAATGTCGATCTTAAATGATGATTTGACGCTTGATATTAAAAAAACCATTCAGCACGCAGAAATGGTTATAGACAATGGTTGTCACGGAGCAGCTATATTTGGAAGTACAGGGCAAGCGCAACTTATACCTGTCTCTGAAAAAATTAATTTGTTAAATCATCTGACTTCAAGCAAATACAAAGAAAAGTATATTATTGGTACCGGTTTAAATTCTTTGGGTGAAACAATTAATTTAATGAGGGTTTCTAAGTCTTTAGGTTTCAATAGATTCTTAATTATGCCGCCTGCTTACTATAAATATGGAGATAAAGAAGTAATAGAATTTTATAGTAAAATAGTAGAGGTAATTTCAGATTGTGAAATAGTACTATATAATTTTGAAAAACTCTGTGGTTATAAGTTCAGTATTGAATGTATTGAACAGTTAGTAAAAAAATATCCAAAAAATATTATTGGAGTAAAAGATAGTTCTTACAATCTTTTTGAAAACTTAAAAATTGATAATTTTTCAGTTTTACCTGGATCGGAGTCTAAATTATTTAAAGGACTTCAATTAGGCTGTTCAGGAATTATTACAGCTACATGTAATGCTACTTCTTCACTAGCAAGAAAAGTATATGATGATTTTAATGATGGACATGATCAGACAGTAAATCAAAATCTTTGTGAGGTAAGAGCTGAATTTGAAAAATATAATTTAATTTCGGGTTTACACACATACTTTAGTAAAAAAGAAATATATTATAAAAATCTTTTACCACCACTAAGCATTTTAAATTCTAAAGATGAAACGGATTTAATTAATAATTTAGAAAAATTAAATTTTTCAATAAAAAATACTATGGCGGCTTAAATGCAATTAGCTAGATTTTTAAATAATGTTTTTAAAAAAGATGGATTTATATTAGTTGATGCTAATTCAAAAAGTTACATCATTGGAAATCCAAAAAATGAAAACCCAATAAAAGTTAAAATTTTAAATAAAAATCTTCATTATAAGTTACTATTTCATCCTGATTTATATTTTGGTGAAGCATATACAGATGGTGAAATAACTATCGAAAATGGGACACTAACTGATTTTTTGGATCTTTCTTTAATGAATTTTGGAAGAGGTGACTTAAATTTTTTTAGCTATTTGATTAATAGATTAAGAGGTTCTTATAGATATTTAACTAATTTTAATTTTATAAAAAAATCTAAGATGAATGTTTCGCATCATTATGATATTTCAGATGATCTTTATGACTTATTTTTAGATCCTAAAAGACAATATTCATGTGCATATTTTAAAAATGAAACAGATTCATTGGAAACTGCTCAAAATAATAAAATTCAACATATAATAAAAAAACTTAATATAAAACCAAATCAAAAAGTTTTAGATATCGGATGTGGATGGGGTTCTTTAGCAATAGATATTGCAAAAAGTGCAAACTGCGAAGTAACAGGCATTACACTTTCAGAAAATCAATTTAATTACTGCAAGAAAAGAGCAAAAGAACTTAATTTAGAAAATCAATTAAACTTTAAGTTAATAGATTATAGAGAGCTCAATGAAAAATTTGATAGAATAGTCAGTGTTGGAATGTTTGAACATGTAGGAAGAAAATTCTATAAAAAATTTTTTTCACAAGTTGAAAAACTTTTGAAAGATGATGGGGTATCATTAATTCATACTATAGGATCAGTTAATCCTCCAAGAGATCCACATCCATGGATCACTAAGTATATTTTTCCAGGAGGCTATACTCCAAGTTTAAGCGAGGTAACAACACCAATTGAAAAAGCAGGCTTGATTGTTGCAGATATTGAGGTTTTAAGACTTCATTACTCACATACACTAAGACATTGGAAAGAAAATTGCATTCGAAATAAAGACAAAATAATTCAAATGTTTGATGAAAGATTTTTTAGGATGTGGGAATTTTATCTTGCTGGTTGTGAGATGGCATTTAAATGGGGTGATCAAGTTGTGTACCAATTTCAATTAACAAAGAATTATTCTTCTACACCTGTTACAAGAGACTATATTTATCAATAAATAATTGGTAGAAACTAACTCTCTTAAAATGAAAAAAAAGAAAAAAAAATTAAAAAAAAATATTTCTAAAAATCAAAGAAAAATCAAA
>CACJMB010000004.1 GCA_902594405.1 uncultured Pelagibacteraceae bacterium
AAGGATTGCATTTTACTTGAGAGAAATGAACTTACCTCAGGATCGTCTTGGCACGCAGCGGGAAATGTTCACGTGATTTCATCTGATCCAAATATTTCTCGGATGATGGCTTACACAATTGGATTATATAAAGAGATTGAAAAAGAGTCAGGTCATTCTGTAGGCTTCAAACCTAGTGGAGGTTTTTATTTAGCTTCAAATGAAGTGTGGGCTGATTATTTAAAGAGAGAAAGATCAAAAGCAAGATACATGGGGCTAGACCAAGAATTTATTTCTCTTGAAGAAGTAAAAAAGAAACACCCTTTAATTGATCCGTCTAGATACTTGCTTGCATTATGGGATCCTATTGATGGTGAAGTTGATCCATCAGGAGTTACTTACGCTTTTGCAAAAGCAGCAAAAGTTCATGGTGGAAAATATTACACTCACACAGTTGTTAAGGACACGAAACAAAAAGAGGATGGAACTTGGGATGTCTTTACTGAAAAAGGAAACATCAATGCTGAAATAGTAATTAATGCGGGTGGTTTGTGGGCAAGAGAAGTTGGACAATTAGCTGGACTTAATCTTCCTGTTCAACCAATGGAGCATCATTATTTAATCACTGAACCTATTCCAGAAATTGAAGCAATGGGTGATCAAAGATTACCAATAGGAACTGATTTTGAGGGAAATATTTATTTTAGACAAGAAGGAAAAGGGATGTTGCTTGGAACTTATGAACCTAAATCAACACCTTGGAAAGTTGAAGGTACACCAATGAATTTCGGTCATGAATTATTGGAGCCAAAATTAGATAATATTGAAGATAGATTGGCAATTGGATTTGAGAGAATGCCAGCATTAGAGCGTGCAGGAATAAAAAATATAGTAAACGGTCCTTTTACCTTTGGTCCAGATGGAAGTCCTCTTATTGGTCCAGTACCAGGAATGAAAAATTATTGGGTTGCAGTTGGTGTAATGGCTGGTTTTTGTCAAGGAGGAGGTGTTGGAAAATGTATAGCTGAATGGATTATTGATGGAGAACCCTCAATTGATGTTTGGGCAATGGATGTTGCAAGATTTGGAGATTATGCATCACCTCAATATGGAACCATTAAATCCTCAGAAAATTATGAGCGAAGATTTATTATGACTTTTCCAAACGAAACTTTACCAAAGGGAAGAAAACAAAAAACTACTGCACTGTATGATCGTTTTGTAAATCAAGGTGCTGTTATGGGAGATAGCTTTGGATTAGAAAATGTTTTGTGGTTTGCGAACAATAAAGAAGATGCTCATGAAGAACCTACTATTAAAAGATCAAGATCACATGACTATGTTTCAAAAGAAGTTATTAATGTAAGAGAAAATGTTGGTTTAATCGAAGTTGCCAACTTTTCAAAACACGAATTCAAAGGTCCTGATGCTAGAAAATTTTTAGATCACATAATGGCTGGAAGACTTCCAAAAACAGGAAGAATATCTTTATCTCCAATGTTGTCGTATAGAGGAAAATTATGTGGTGATTTAACGGTTGCTTGTTTAGATGAAAATGAATTTATGGTATTTGGTTCTGGAGCTGCTCAAGAAATGCATAGACGTTGGTTTGAGAGTCACATAGATAAATTTAATTTAAGTTATTCTAATAGATCTGATGAGTATCATGGTTTGTCTATTGCAGGACCAAATTCAAGGAAAGTTTTGGAAAAAATTGTAAGAGATGATGTTTCAAATGAAAAATTTAAATTTAGAGATTCTAGAAGAATGTTTGTGGGTGGAGTTCCAGCTATAATAAATAGAATTTCATTTACTGGCGAACTCGGTTATGAAATTTATGTAGCACCTCACTATCAACTAAAACTTTATGAAGAATTAATGGAAGCTGGAAAAGAATTTAATATTAAACCTTTTGGCGGAAGAGCATTAATGTCAATGAGGTTGGAGAAAAATTGGGGAGCTTGGACTTTAGATTATAGACCTGATTTTACTGCAAAAGAGACAGGCTTAGATGCTTTTATAAATTGGGACAAAGATTTTATTGGTAAAGAAAGTGCACAAAAGGAAAATTCTTCAAATAAACTCGTACCATTAATTGTTGAAACAAATGAAATTGATGTAACAAATAATGAAGCCGTCTTGAATGGAGATCAAAGTATTGGCTATGTAACTTCAGGTGGGTTTGCTCATTTTGTAAACAAAAGTGTAGCGTTTACTTTTGTTGATCAAAAAAACATTAAATCTGAAAATAAAATTCAAGTAGAGATAAATGGAGATTTATTTAATTGTTCAATTATTAAAGAACCACTTTATGATCCAAGTGGTCAAAAAATGAGAAGCTAATGGCTCAAAAAGACGTAGGAAACAAAATTCCAATTTATAAACTTAAAACCACAGATGAAGTTATGAAGTACTACGATGAGTGGGGAGACAAAGATAAATATAATAAAGACATGGTTGATTGGAACTACACAGGCCCAAAGGAAACCGTAGCAACTTTCAATAAGCACGAAAATAATAAAGATACGCTAATCTTTGATGCAGGCTGTGGAACAGGTCTAGTTGGAGTTGAGTTAAAAAAATATGGTTTTAAAAATTTTCATGGAGCTGATTTATCTCAAACTTTATTAGATACAGTTCCAAAAGATCTTTATCAAAAATTAGTTAAAGTTGATTTAAACCAACCAATAGAAGCTGAGGATAATTTTTATGGTGGAGTGATGTGTGTTGGTACGTTTACATTTGGCCATGTAAAACCAAACGCTTTAGATGAGTTTATAAGAATAACAAAACCAGGTGGATTAGTTTGTTTTACTATAAACGAAGGTATTCACGAAGAGTATGGTTTTGATAAAAAAATTGATATACTAATAGATAGTAAGAAATGGGAAAAAATAGAATTTTTTAAATCTGATTATATTGCAAGCAAAGATGTTAATGCATGGTTAGGATTATATAGGGTAATATGAGGTTTAATAGAAAAATAGCTCCAGAATTTAAACCTAGACAAAGTTTTATAACTAAAAAAAGATTAAGAGAAGATGAAATTGATTTTGATAAATTAAGATCATACCGATTAGATAGAGTAAGAAAAGAATTAGAAAAAAATAATTTAGAAGCTTGTATTTTATTTGATCCAGTAAATGTTCGATATGCTTTAGATACTTTAAACATGAGTGTTTATAATATGCATAATCTTACCAGATATTGTTTTGTACCAGTTAATGGTCCAATAATTCTTTATGAATATTTTAATTGTGAAAAATTATCTGAAGGATTAAATCTTATAGATGAAATTAGGCCAGCAATAACCTGGGATTATTTTAGTAACGGTGATCAATCAGAAGCACAATTACAAAAATGGGTTAATGAGGTTAAAGATTTATCTAAATCATATTTTAAATCAAGAAAAATTGCTATCGATGTTTTAAATGGTCCTGCAGTTGTAGCTTTAAATAAAGAAGGTATTGAAGTTGTAGATGCAAAATTAATTTTAGAACAAGCAAGAGTCATAAAATCATCTGATGAAATTAAATGTATGAGATCAGCAATAGATGTTGCTGAAATGGGCATTGTTAAAATGAGAGAGCAATTAAAACCAGGAATGACTGAAAACGAATTATGGTCAATTCTTCATCAAACAAACATAGAAAATTATGGGGAATGGATTGAGTGTAGATTGTTAGCATCAGGAGAAAGAACAAATCCTTGGATGCAAGAATGTGGAAACAAAGTTATTCAAGATGGTGAACTAGTTGCTTTTGACACAGACATGGTAGGACCCTATGGATACTGTGCAGATATTTCTAGAGCATTTGTTGTTGGAAATAAATTTAATGATGAACAAAAGAAACTTTATTCAATGGCTGTTGAACAAATAGATTACAATTCAAGACTAATTAAAGATGGTTTATCTTTTAAAGAATTCACAGAAAAATCTTGGGTTTTGCCAGAGGATTATTATCCAAATAGATATTCTGTAATGGTGCATGGAATAGGTCTTTGTGATGAGTGGCCAGCGATTAGATATCCAACAGATGGTGGGGAACGTGGTGGAACGTTTCAAAAAAATATGACAATAACAGTTGAGAGCTATATAGGTAAAGTAGGTGGCAAAGAAGGTGTTAAGCTTGAGCAACAATACCTAATTGGTGAAAATGGACTTGAATTAATGTCCCATCATCCGTTAGAAGACATTTAATGAAAATTATTTTAGTTATGGGTTTACCTGGAGCTGGTAAAACAACTCTAGCAAATGAAATGGCTCCACTATTAAATGCTAAAAGACTGAATGCAGACGAGGTAAGAAAAGCTGCAAACGATTGGGATTTTTCTGAAGAAGGAAGGGTAAGACAGGCAAAAAGAATGGCTGAGGCAGCTTTAAAATTAAAAGCAGAAGGTCATTATATAATTGCAGATTTTATTGCACCAACTCCCGAAGCAAGAGGTTTGTTTCCAGCAGATTTTAGAGTGTGGGTAGATACAATTAAAAAAGGAAGATTTGAAGACACAAATCAAATGTTTGTTAATCCTAAGAATTTTGATTTTCACGTAACAACTCAGGATGCAAAAAATTGGGCACCAAAAATAGTAGAGGAGATAAAAAAATGACACACCAATGGGATAACAAAAAACCAACAGCACAAATGTTAGGAAGATGGCAACCTTTTCACGATGGACATTATACTTTGTTTAAAGAAATTATTAAAAAAACTGGACAAGTTTGTATTCAAATTAGAGATGTACAAGGTGTAGATGATAATCCTTTTGATTTTGAAACAGTAAAAAAAAATATTGAAGACAGATTAAATCCTGAATTTAAAGGACAATTTAAAATAATGTTAGTACCTAATATTACAAACATTTGTTATGGTAGGGGAGTTGGATATAAGATTGAGGAAATAGTTTTGGATGAAGAAACTCAAAAAATCTCAGCAACTAAGATAAGAGCAAAAATGAGAGAAGAAGGAAAGTTAAAATAAAATTAAATGAACGATAGACTTAAGACTATTGTAGATTTAGAAAAATATCCAATAAACGATTTAAATTCACCAATAATTAAAAATCTAGTTAAAAAATGTAAAGAAGAACTGGATCAACATAGTTGTTCAACAATTCCAAATTTTATTTTACCTAAATCACTTAAGGTAATGAATTCTGAGTTAGAAAAACAATTAGACGAAGTTTATATGTCTAAAGAGAGTATAAATGCTTATTTGTATGCAAAGGATGATCCCTCATTACCAAAAGAACATCCAAAAAGAACTTTTATGAATAGATACAATGGATATTTAAATTCAGATTGTTTTCCAAAAGATTCTGAGATGAAATATCTTTATGAAACAGAGGAGCTTTTAAAATTTGTATCTGCTTGCTTAGGTGTTTCTCCTATTTATAGATGGGCAGATCCTTTAGCATGTCATGCGTACAATGTTATGAAACCAGATGGAGTACTCCCATGGCATTTTGATAGTTGTGAATTTACACTTAGTTTAATGATCCAAAAACCTGAGAAGGGTGGAGTATTTGAGTATTGTCCAAATATTAGAGAACCTGGAAATGAAAATTTCAAAGAAGTGCAAAAAGTTATAGCAGGAGATAGAACTAGAGTAAGACAATTGAAGTTAGAGCCAGGGGATTTACAAATATTTAAAGGTAGATTTACATTGCATAGGGTAACAAAAGTTGAAGGCCAAAAATCAAGATATATGTGTATTCCAGCTTATGTTTTAGATCCATGGAGAGTAAACACCCCAGAACATTCCAAAGCTATTTATGGCAAAGTTTTACCAATTCATATAGAAAGAAATCAGGCCAGATCCGATGGATTAACTGATTAAATGACTAGTAACATTAAAATTAAAAAAATTAACAACGAAGTTTCGTCAATTATTATTGATGAACCAAAAACTTATAATTCTTTATCATTCAAAAATCTTTCAGATTTATTAAAGGCATTAAAAAAATTAGACGCTGATAAAAAAGTTAAAGTAATAATATTAGAGGGTGCTGGTAAGGGATTTAGCGCAGGACACAATTTAAAAGAAGTTAGAGGTTTAAAAAAGAGAGATAAATATTTAAAATTATTTAATCTTTGTTCAAAAGTAATGCTTCAGATTGTTGAAGGTAGGAAACCTGTAATTGCTAAAGTTCATGGAGCAGCATTTGCAGCTGGATGTCAATTGGTTGCAAGTTGTGATTTAGCTTATAGTACTAAGGATGCGTTGTTTGCTACTCCCGGCGTAAATATTGGTTTATTTTGTAGTACACCTATGGTTGCTGTCAGTAGAAAAATAAACCGAAAACCAATGATGAAAATGTTATTAACCGGAGAACCTATCAACGCAAATTATGCAAAAGAAATAGGGTTGATAAATGATAATTTTTCAAAAGCTAAACTAAATAATGAAGTTTTAAAAGTAGCAAACAAAATTGCTTCAAAATCCAACTTAACAATAAAAATTGGAAAACAAGCTTTTTATAAACAATTAGAAATGCCGTTAAGTAAAGCTTACGCTTATACAAGTAAAATGATGACCCTTAATATGATGGCAATGGATGCAAGAGAAGGAATTTCTGCTTTCCTCGAAAAAAGGAAACCAAAATGGAAGAATAAATAATGATAAAGAATGTTTTAATAGTTGTTTTTATTATTGTTGGTATGTTTGTAATTTATAATTTTAAAGATCATAATCAAAAAAGAGCAATAGATGCATGTATTGCTGGAAGCCAAAAATTAGAAAAACCAATGACAGTTCCTGAAGCTAAAATATTTTGTGAAGAAAAAATTAAAAATAATAAATGAGCGATATTAAAGAAATTCTTTCTAAATATAAATCAATTGCAATGGTTGGAGTTAGTAACGATACCACAAAAGCATCAACAATTGTTATGAAATATATGCAAAAATATGGATTTAAGGTTTATCCTGTTAACCCTAGAGCCGCAGGTCAAAAAATTTTAGGAGAAGAAGTTTTTGCTACAATATCTGATATTAAAGATCAGGTTGATATAGTAGATGTTTTTAGACCATCAAAAGAAGTTTATGCTATTGCCGAAGATGCAATTAAGATAGGGGCTAAAGTTTTATGGTTGCAGCTTGGTATTAGAGATGAGAAGGCTAAAGATCTAATGGAAAAAAATAATATAGAATACGTAGACAATAAATGCACCAAAATGGAATATCAAAAATATTTTTTGAAAATTAGACCTGCTTTTCCAGCACTTAGTAATTAAATGAATATAGTAAACTTCACACCTTATTCTGCTTTAACAGGAGGAATAATTATAGGTTTCGCAGTAGCAATTTTCTTTTATTTTAATGGAAGACTGGTTGGCATAAGTGGGATTGCAAGCAATGCTCTTACAGAAGAAAGAAATAGACTAGATAATATATTATTTTTGATTGGCCTAATCATAGGACCTATTATTTATACTTTATTTAAACAAGAGCAGATAAGTATTTCTATTTCAAACTCGTACCTATTACTTATGTTTGCAGGACTTTTAGTTGGAATTGGAACAAGGATAAGTGGTGGATGCACAAGTGGTCATGGAATAAGCGGGATAGGAAGATTTTCTGTCAGATCAATTGTTGCAACAATTACATTTATGATTGTTGGAATAATAACTGTTTATTTAAAAAATAATTTATGAACAGATTAATATCTTTAATTTCTGGAATTATATTTGGTATTGGCCTTGTAATATCTCAAATGATTAATCCTGAAAAAGTATTGGGATTTTTAGATTTATTTGGAAATTGGGATCCATCCTTAGCTTTTGTTATGATTGGAGCATTAATAATATCATCACCAATGTTTCATATAATAAAGAAAAGAGAAAAACCAGTATTAGCGAATGAATTTAATTATTCAAATAATAAAAATATTAACAAACAACTTATTTATGGATCTGTATTATTTGGAGCTGGATGGGGATTAGCTGGCTTATGTCCAGGCCCAGCAATTTCTTCATTAGCCTTATTAAATATTTATTCAATTTTATTTGTAGTATCGATGTTTGTAGGATTTTATTTAGTTAAGTTGTTAAATCTTAATTCAATTAGATAAATTTCAATAAATCTTTTTTCATATATAATAAAAAATTAAATTATGAATAAATTAGCTAAATTTTTAGATAGTACTTTTTTAGATTTAGGACGTGAGTTTAAATGGACCTACTTACCTCCATTAATGGTTTATATGGCAGCTGGTATTTCTGGTTTAACAGGAATAGTTGGTACATTTTTTGTTAAGGATTATTTAAATTTATCTGCTGCATTTCTTGCAGGTTTAGGTTTTTGGGCAGGCATTCCTTGGGCATTAAAAATGCCTTTAGGCCATTTGGTAGATCTTATTTGGCAAAGAAAAAATTATATGGTCTACTTTGGAGCTTCATTGATAGCTATTAGTTTACTAATTATGTATGGATTGATTATTCATACAGAGGAGATGTCCCAAGTATTTTCTGTTGAAACATGGTTTGTAATAAGTGTGATTTTAGCTCCGGTTGGTTATGTAGTTCAAGATGTTGTTGCTGATGCTATGACAGTCGAAGCTGTTCCTTTAGTTGATGAAAAAGGAAATGATTACTCTAAAGATCAAATAAAAATAATGCATACAACTATGCAAACACTTGGAAGGTTTGCAATAATTGGTGGAACCGTTCTTGTTGCGTTAGTTAATGTTATTTTATTTAGAGATGTAGAAAGCTTGGAGCAGACTGACAAGATAAATTTATACGGAACTATCTATATTTATGCTCTTGTAATACCTTTAGTTTCTATACTAGGTGTAATTTTAGCAAATTATTTAAGACACAAAAAAATTCGGCTTTTACAATCCAAAGGTTTAGAATTTAAGGAAGAAAGAGGTAACGAAAAAACAAAAATTAATTGGTGGATTTTAGGAGGAAGTTTGGTTTTTGTTATTTTCACCTTATCAGTTGGCTCATTCAAAGTACCATTTGCTCAAGAAATTGTATTTGTGGGCTCAGTTATAATTATTTTGTTTTTAATGTTTAAACTTATCAAGGAATTACCTGAAGAATTACGTTTAACAATTGTAGGAACAGCAGTAATTATTTTTGTTTTTAGAGCCATGCCAGGACCAGGACCAGGTTTGACTTGGTTCGAAATTGATGTGCTCGGTTTCAACGAGCAATTTTTTTCTATCCTATCGCTACTTGCTTCAATCTTAACTTTAGCTGGTATTGTTTTGTTAAGGCCATTTATGGCAAATAATTCAATTGCAAAAATAATTGTTGTTTTAAGTATTGCTGGTGCAATTTTGTTTTTACCAAGTGTTGGAATGTATTATGGTTTTCATAATTGGACATCTTCATTAACGGGTGGAGTAGTTGATGCTAAGTTTATTGCATTAATTAATACCGCATTAGAGTCTCCTCTTGGCCAAGTATCAATGATCCCTCTACTAGCCTGGATAGCAAAAAATGCTCCCGCACATTTAAAGGCAACTTTTTTTGCAGTTTTTGCATCTTTTACTAATCTTGCTTTATCAGCAAGTGCGTTGGGTACAAAATATTTAAATGAAATATTTACTGTGACTAGGGAGGTTAAGGATAAAGTTTCTGGCGAGATACAAACCACAGCAGATTATTCTGAACTTGGAATATTGTTAATTTTTGTAACACTTTTAACTTTAATTCTTCCAATTGTATTTGTATTTATAATTAATAATAGTAAATACAAAACTTCCGAATAAAAATAAATATTATGAAAAAAATTTTCTTAGTCTACGGACATTATAATGACAGTTCATTTAATGCAGCGATCCGAGATGAGTTTGTTAAACAATCAAAAGCCAATGGAAATCAAGTTGATGTCGTTGATTTATATAAAGAGAAATTTAATCCAGTTTTTGCTGGTGAGGAACCTGATCAGGAAGTTTTAGATCATAGAAAAAGAATTGAGGAAAGTGATACTATTGTTTTAATTGCACCAATTTGGAACTTTAGAATGCCAGCGATAGTAGAGGGTTGGATTGATAAAGTTTTAGCTCCACCTTGGGCATTTAGATTTAAACAGTTAGTTGGAAACTATGGATATCCAATTGGAAACTTAAGAGATAAAAAAGCTATAATTTTTTGTACATATGGATCACCAAGATTAGCAATTACTACTTTTTTTTTAAACTTACCAATTAGAAGATTAAAAAGGGGAGTATTTCATATGTGTGGCATATATAACATTGTCTATAGAAGATATTTTGCAGTACCATTTGTTAGCGATGCAAAGAGACAAGAATTTTTAAATGATGTTAGAAAAACTGCTAATAATCTTTAAATCTATAATTTTATTTTTTTTTCTCATTTCATTTTCGCAAGCTGAATTATTAAACCCTAACAGCACTATAAGCCCCAAAGAAGTTGTAAAAATTCAATTGAGTGGGCTTCAACAAAATGATCTTGAATATAAAGATAGTGGTATTGAACAAACTTGGAAATTTGCTCATCCGAATAATAAAAGAGTAACAGGACCATTAAGTAAATTTAAAATGATGATTAAAAGTGACTCTTATGGCATGATGATTGATCACTTAAGTCACACGATTACTGAGCTTGGAAGTAGTGACAAATGGGCTCAATTTGAAGTAATCATTCTTGATCAAGATAAGATTTATCACAAATTTAATTGGCAAGTTGAAAAGTACACACTAGAGGGAAGTTTAAAAGACTGTTGGCTAACTACAATGGTATCCAGCCCGATTCCTCTTGGAAGCTCAATTTGATTATCCACAGATACATTTTTGTTTCGCAACAATTAAAAATTTAGTAGGAATCGCAGAATGAAAACAAAAACTAAAGTTGTAGTAGTTGGTGGTGGTGTTGTAGGAGTTAGTGCTCTTTATCATTTAGCAAAAAAAGGTTGGTCAGATGTTGTTCTTATTGAAAGAAAAGAATTAACTTCAGGATCTACTTGGCATGCTGCAGGATTATTGCCTTTGTTCAACATGAGTTATTCTGTAGGACAACTTCATAAGTATGCAGTCAATCTATATAAAACACTTGAAGAAGAAACAGGAAAAAATGTTGGCTTTAGTGTTGTTTCGAATATTCGTTTAGCAAGTACAAAAGATAGAATGGATGAGTACCATCAATATGCAGGGGTTGCTCGAACTATTGGAGTAGACGTAAAATTTTTAACACCACAACAAGTTAAAGAAATTTGGCCATTATGTCATACAGATGATTTAGTTGGCGCAATACAACACCCTGAAGATGGATATATTCAACCAGCAGATTTAACACAAGCACTTGCAACAGGTGCAAGAAATAGAGGAGCTGAGATTTATAGAAACACAACTGTTTTATCGATGAGACAAACTAAAGATGGATGGGTTGTAGAAACAGATAAGGGAACAATAGAATGTGAACACGTTATTTCATGTTCAGGAAATTTTGCACGACAAACAGGTGAAATGGTAGGATTAGATATTCCAGTAATACCTGTTGAACATCAATACATTGTTACAGAACCTCACCCTGCAATCCAGCAAAGAAAAAAAGATGGATTACCAGAAATGGGAGTATTAAGAGACAGTGATAGCAGATGGTATATGAGAGAAGAAGCTGGAGGATTAATTTTGGGTCCTTATGAAGATGGTGCACCAGCTTGTTATGTAGAAGGACCATCAAAAGATTCTGAGTATGAATTATTTCAAGAGGACTTAGATAGATTAGCTCCACATATAGAAGGAGCTATTCATAGAGTTCCTGCGTTCGGTGAAGTTGGAGTAAAGAAAGTTTATAACGGAGCAATTTGTTATACTCCTGATGGAAATCCAATTGTTGGTCCTGCTTGGGGACTTAAAAATTTTTGGATAAATGAAGGACATAGTTTTGGAATTACAGCAGCAGGTGGTGCAGGCTGGCAATTAGCAGAGTGGATCGTTGATGGTGAACCTACAATAGATATGCTAGGAGTTGAACCAAGACGTTATGGAAACTATGCAACTAAATCTTACTTGAAAGCAAAAAATGAAGAAGCATATAGCCATGTATTTATTGTTCACTATCCAGATGAAGAAAGACCAGCGGCAAGACCATTAAGAACAGCTCCTTGTTATGAACGAATGAAAAATTTAGGCGCTGTGTTTGGTCAGAAATTTGGATGGGAAAGACCTAATTTTTTTGCAACAGATGGAATGGAGCAAAAAGATGATTGGTCATTTAGAAGATCAAAATGGTTTGATGCAATCAAAAAAGAATGTCAAAATGTAAAAGAAAATGTGGGTCTTTTAGATATGACTGCGTTTGCAAAATGTAGAATTAGGGGACCCAAAGCAGAGGAATTTTTAGATTATTTAGTTGCAAATAAACTTCCAAAAAAAATTGGAAGGATAAATTTATGTCATGCTTTGAACACTAAGGGTGGAGTGCATTCAGAATTTACCATAATGAAAGAAGCAGAAAATAGTTATTATTTAGTTTCTGCCGGAGCAAATTTAAGATTAGACCATGATTGGATCCAAAAATGGATGCCAGATGATGGGTCTGTAATTTTTGAGGATCTAACTAATAGCACAGGAGTTTTGGTTGTAGCTGGTCCAAAAGCCAGACAATTAATGCAAAAGGTTTCAACAGATGATTTTTCTAATGAGAATTTCAAATGGCTAACTGCAAAAAATGTTAATGTTGGCTATGCTCCAGTAAATGCGATGAGAGTAAACTTTGTTGGTGAACTTGGATGGGAATTACATCATCCAATTGAATATCAAAATCATATTTTTGATAAATTAATGGAAGCTGGTAAGGATTTAGGAATAAAACCATTTGGAATTAGAGCCATGAATAGTTTAAGAGTTGAAAAATCTTACAAATTAGTTGGTACAGAATTATCAATTGAATATTCACCATATGAATCTGGTCTTGATAGATTTATTCACCCAAATAAAGGTAACTTTATTGGTTTAGAAGCACTTAACAAATGGAGAGAAAAGGGTTTTGATAATAAATTAGTTACTTTAGAGGTTCATAATACTAAAGATGCTGATGTATTAGGAAATAATCCTATTTTCAAAGATGGTAAAGTTGTTGGAAGAGCAACTGGAGGTGAATTTGGATTTAGATTAGACAAATCAATAGCTCTTGCAATGGTTAAGCCAGATTGTTCAAATGTGGGCGACAAATTACAAGTTGATATATTGGGTGAAATGTACGACGCTACCGTCTTAGATGAGAGTCCTTACGATTCAGAAAATAATTTATTGAGAGCTTAATGAAAATTTTAGTAGCTGTAAAAAGGGTTATTGATTACAACGTTCAAATAAGAGTTAAAGAAGACGGCACGGGTGTAGTTACTGACAACGTTAAAATGTCAACCAATCCCCCTGATGACAATGCAATAGAGGAGGCTGTAAAAATTAAAGAAGCAGGTAAAGCTACAGAAGTAGTTGCTGTAACTGTCGGTGAAGAAAAAGCTCAAGAAACTGTTAGGAAAGCTTTAGCGGTTGGTGCGGACAGAGGCATTCATGTGAAAGTCGATGGAATTTTAGAACCACTCGCTGTTTCAAAAATTTTACAAAAAATAGTAGATAAAGAAAAACCAGATTTAGTATTTATGGGCAAACAAGCAATAGACGATGATTGTAATCAAACAGGCCAAATGTTGAGCGCTTTATTAAATTGGCCACAAGCAACATTTGCCTCAAAGATTGATGTTAAAGATAATAAATTAGAAGTAACTAGAGAAATAGACGAAGGTCTAGAAACAATCGAAATAAATGTTCCAGCTATTGTAACTTGTGATCTTAGGCTGAATGAACCAAGATACGCATCATTACCAAATATAATGAAAGCCAAGAAAAAACCTATAGAAGAAATTGCAGCCTCTGATTTAGGTGTAGATGTATCACCAAGATTAGAGCAATTAAAAGTAGAGGAACCTCCAAAAAGAAAAGCAGGTATAAAAGTTGCAAATGTTGCTGAATTAGTTCAAAAATTAAAAAATGAGGCGAAGGTAATTTAATGGCAGTTTTACTTATAGCAGAGCACAATAATAAAGAATTAAGACCATTTACTCTTAATGCAGCTACAGCAGCATCTCAAATTGATGCAGATGTTCATGCTGTAATTATTGGTCAAAACTCTGCAGATGCTGCAAAACAATTATCTGAACTTCCGGTGGTTAAAAAAGTATTGAGTGTAGAGGCAGCTCACTATGAAAACTTCACTGCAGAAAATTTTGCTCCAGTGGTTGTAAAACTTGCAGAAAATTATTCTCACATTATTTGTTCAGCAAATACATTTGGTAAAAATTTGATGCCGCGAATTGCTGCTCATCTTGATACATCGCAAGTAAGTGACATTATTAAAGTAATATCACAAGATACTTTTTTAAGACCAATTTATGCAGGTAATGCTTTTGCAACAATTAAGAGTAATGATGCTAAAAAGTGTGTAACTATCAGACCTACTTCTTTCGATCCTTGTGAGAGTACAGGTGGATCAGCTCCAATTGAAAAAGTAGATGCCAGTGAAGAGTTTTCAAATACTAAATTTATCAAAAGAGAAGAAATTAAATCTGATCGACCTGAACTTGGAACAGCAAGAATTGTTGTATCAGGTGGTAGAGGAATGCAAAGTGGAGATAATTTTAAATTGATTACAGAAATTGCTGACAAACTAGGCGCAGCAATTGGAGCATCAAGAGCTGCAGTAGATGCTGGTTATATAAGTAACGATCATCAAGTGGGTCAAACAGGAAAAGTAGTGGTGCCAGATCTATATATTGCTGTTGGAATTTCAGGTGCTATTCAGCATTTAGCAGGAATGAAGGAAAGTAAAGTTATAGTTGCAATTAATAAAGATGGTGAAGCTCCAATCTTTAGTGTTGCAGATTATGGACTTGAAGCTGATTTATTTGAGGCACTGCCTCAGTTCATGGAAGAGCTGAACAAATTAAACACTATACAAAAATAATCCTTACAGTTAAAAACTAGAGTATGTCTAGAGAATCGATGGAATATGATGTTGTAATCATTGGTGGAGGGCCATCAGGATTATCAACCGCAATAAAGTTAAAACAATTAGATCCAAACTTAAATGTTTGTTTATTAGAAAAAGCATCAGAAATTGGAGCTCATATTTTAAGTGGAAATGTATTTGAAACTCGTGCTCTAGATGAATTATTACCAAATTGGAGAGAATTAAATTCTCCAATCAAAACAAAAGTAACTAAAGAAAAATTTTTATTTTTGGGAAAAACCAGATCTTTAAGTTGGCCAACTTGGCTATTACCTGCTGTTCAGCAAAATCATAAAAATTATATCATCAGTTTAGCAAACCTGTGTAGATGGCTTGCTGAACAAGCAGAAAATTTAGGTGTAGAAATCTTTCCAGGATTTCCAGCAAGTGAAATTTTATATAACGAAGATGGATCTGTTAAAGGTGTTGCAACTCAAGATATGGGCATAGACAAAGACGGTAATAAAAAAGATAGTTTTGAACCAGGCATTGAGCTTTTAGGTAAAGTAACTGTTTTTGCAGAAGGGTGTAGAGGTCATTTGGGAAAACAATTGATTGAAAAATTTGAATTAAATAAAGGTAAAGATCCTCAACAATACGGAATTGGTTTTAAAGAAATTTGGGAAATAGAGGATAAAAATCACGAAGAAGGCTTAGTTATGCATACAGCTGGATGGCCATTAGATAATAGTACTTATGGTGGTAGTTTTATGTATCACGCAGAAAATAAACAAGTTTTTCTAGGTTATGTAATAGGTTTAGATTACAAAAATCCTCACCTTTCTCCTTATGATGAATTTCAGAGATTTAAAACTCATCCAGCAATAAAAAAAATAATAGAAGGTGGAAAAAGGATTTCTTACGGCGCAAGGGCTTTAATTGAAGGTGGATTTCAAAGTTTACCAAAAATGTTTATGCCCGGAGCTTTACTGGTCGGATGTGATGCGGGAACTTTGAATATGCCAAAAATCAAAGGTTCTCATACAGCAATGAAAAGTGGAATGATTGCAGCTGAAACTATCAATGAACATTTAAAAGAAAACAAAGATTTATCCATTTATGAAAATAAATTTAAAGATAGCTGGTTATATAAAGAGCTTTATGAAGCTCGGAACGTGAAACCTAGTTTTAGCTGGGGATTAATTTTAGGAATAATCTTCACAGGTATTGATCAAATTTTATTTAGAGGAAAACTTCCTTTTACACTTAAACATAAACATGCTGATCATGAAACATTAAAACCTGCAAATCAAATGCCAAAAATAGATTATCCAAAATATGACAATGTAATAACTTTTGATAAAACAAGCTCAGTTTATCTAACAGGAACCAATCATGCAGACAATCAACCAGTTCATCTAAAACTTAAAGATCCTGATTTACCAATAAATTATACTCTAGAAAAATTCGATGAACCTGCTCAAAGATATTGTCCTGCAGGCGTTTATGAAGTTCAAAAAGAAAATGATGTAAATAAATTTGTAATTAATTCTCAAAATTGTATCCATTGTAAAACATGTGATATTAAAGAACCTTCTCAAAATATAACTTGGGTTACACCAGAAGGAAGTGGTGGTCCAAGATATGGAAATATGTAATTAAGATAAATCTATTGCAAACTTTTTTAAAGTTTCAATAGGTACATATTTAAGAGTGTTTTCGTGAGTTCTTTTCAAAAATATTGGACATCCTTTACCGGCTTCAACTGCTCTTGCATACCAACTAGCACACAAACACCATCCATCTCCATCTTTTAAACCTGGAAACCCAAATTCAGGATGTGGAGTAATTAAATCGTTACCTGCTTCTTTCATCCACTCTAAGCATTCAGTAGTAACTTTAGCACAAACTGTATGAAGTCCATGATCATTCTCGTCAGTGTTACAACAACCATCACGAAACCAACCTGTTAAAGGATCATTTGAACATTCTTCTAGATCTTCACCTAGAACATTTTTTTGTTTCTCGCTCATTTAAATTTTTGTAGGATTTGGTTGACCTTTATAAACTTCATCAGGGTCGAATTTTTTTTCTTTTTCAAGAAATTCCATTTCAACTTTTCTTCCGTTTTCTATTGGTCCCATAGGAATTGATCTATAAAAACATGATCTATAACCAACATGACAACTAGCTCCATCACCGATATCAACTGTTAACCATATCGAGTCTTGATCATCATCAATTCTTATTTCAGTAACCTTTTGTGTAAAACCACTTGTTTTACCTTTGTGCCAGATAGCTTTTCTCGATCTACTAAAATAGTGTGCCTCTTTGGTTTCAATTGTCTTTTTAAGAGCTTCTACATTCATATATCCATGCATCAAAATATCTTTTGTTTTTGAACACATAGTAATGACTGGGATTAACCCATTATTATCAAATTTTGGTGATAGAAGATTACCCTCTTCAATATCGTAGATATTTTCTCTTTTTTTGAACATATGCGGTGACTATGTAGCACATATATGAATATATTAAATATTTTTAAATTGAAGTAATTACTGTATAAAAAAGCGCTATGAAATTAGTAAAAGACACTGACGACAAAAACTTAGATATAAAGCAGGTTTCAGATAAAGAAGCTGAAGACGCTTTTAGAACTATCCTTTCTTGGATGGGTGAAGATCCTAATAGAGAAGGTTTGTTAGAAACTCCTAAGAGAGTGGTAAAAGCTTTTAAAGAATATTTTAAAGGGTACAAAGAAGATCCAAATAAAATCTTAGACAAAACTTTTGGTGATGTTGAGGGTTATGATGACATGGTTGTTCAAAAAAATATATCAGTGCAAAGTCATTGTGAACATCATATGGCTCCAATTATTGGAAAAGCACACGTAGCTTATATTCCAAAAGAAAGAGTTGTAGGATTGAGTAAGTTAGCAAGAGTAGTTGAAGTTTTCTCTAAAAGATTACAAACACAAGAGAGACTTACTATGCAGATAGCCAACACTTTAATGGAATCTTTAGATGCCAAAGGAGTTGCTGTAACTATTGATTCAACTCATCAGTGTATGACAATGAGAGGTATTAAAAAAGAACAAGCAACTACGGTTACAAATTACTACTTAGGCCAATTCAAAGAAGATTTAAGTTATCAAAATAGATATTTACGATTTATCAGCACTACGTTAAAAGATTAAGGTGTCTGATCAATTCAAAGCAATAGTCCTTAACCAAGAAGGCGAAAACTTTTCGCGTGAAGTAAAGTCCTTAGATAAAAGTTTCTTAAAACACGGTGATGTAACTGTAAAAGTAGATTATTCAGACTTAAACTTTAAAGATGGAATGATTCTAAAGAATGGGGGAAGATTAGTTAAAGAATATCCTCATATCCCAGGAATAGATTTTTCTGGAATTGTTATTGAAAGTGATAATCCGAAATTTAAAGAAGGCGATGAAGTAATTCTTACTGGATTTAGAGTAGGGGAAGTTTTTTTTGGAGGGTTTTCACAAATTGCAAAAGTAAGTGGGGATTTTTTAGTTAAAAAACCAGATAGTTTAACCAGCAAACAAGCAATGATTTTAGGTACAGCTGGTTTAACGTCTTTAATGAGTGCTTTTGCCATTCAAGCAAGAGAAAGTATTTTACTAGGAGAAAAAGTTAATGATGTTTTGGTAACTGGTGCAACTGGTGGAGTTGGTAGTTTAGCAGTTATGGCTTTAACTAAATTAGGTTACAACGTTACTGCAGTAACAGGAAAAGATTCTAAGTTAGATTATTTAAAATCATTAGGTGCTAAAAACATTATAAATAGGGCTGAATTTGATAAAGATCCAAGACCAATTGATAAGGGTTTATGGGATGGAGTAGTTGACACTGTGGGTGGAAAAATTTTAGCAAACGCAATAGCTCAAACAAAATCAAATGGAATTATAGCGGTTTGTGGAAATGCAAACAGTAATGAGCTTAACACAAATTTACTTCCATTTATGTTAAGAGGTATTAAAGTTTGGGGAATGGACTCTGCTAATTGCAGTATAAAGAGAAGAGAATTTATTTGGGGAGAAGCATCTAAATTAATTG
This sequence comes from uncultured Pelagibacteraceae bacterium, assembly GCA_902594405.1. GTDB lineage: Bacteria > Pseudomonadota > Alphaproteobacteria > Pelagibacterales > Pelagibacteraceae > Pelagibacter. Next base: position 18,991 of record CACJMB010000004.1, read on the forward strand.
ATTTTGATTTAATTGAAAAATCAGTTTTAACTGTTAGTTTGGAGGAATTAGTTGAAACTTATCCAAAAATTTTAAAAGGTGAAATTGCTGGAAGAGTATTAGTTGATTTAAATAAATAATGGATTGGGATAAATTAAAAATTTTTCATGCCGTAGCAGAAGCAGGTAGTTTTACAAACGCTACTGTTAACTTAAATCTCAGTCAATCAGCAATCAGCAGACAAATTCAATCATTAGAACAAGATTTAAAAGTACAATTGTTTGAAAGACATGCTAGAGGATTAACACTTACAGAAAATGGCGAATATGTCTTTAAAACAGCCCATGAAGTAATAAGTAAACTAAAAGAAGTTGAGACCTCATTAGGAGATCAAAAAAGTAAGCCAACAGGTAAATTAACAATTACTACTGTTAGAAGTTTTGGAACTCACTGGTTAACACCAAGAATTCAAGAATTTATGAGACTTAATCCAGAGATCGAAATCGAATTAGTTTTTGACGATAAAGAATTAGATTTAAGTACTCGACAAGCTGATATTGGAATTTTCATGAGAAGGCCAAAGCAGCTTAATTATATTCAAAAAAAATTAGTTGATATTAAGTACTATATTTATGGATCAAATAAGTACTTAGAAAAAAATGGAATGCCAAAAACAATAGGTGATTTAAATAAACATAAATTTATTTCTTTTGGAAAAGGTGCTCCTTCTCCAGTTTATAACCCAGATTGGGCGTTAAAAATTGGAATGCATGATGGAAAAAAAAGAAAATCAATCATGAAAGTGAATAGCGTTATGGGATTATTGTTAGCAGTCGAGTCTGGAGTTGGATTAGCTGCACTTCCAGAATATTTGGTATCTAATTCTAATAATGTAATTAAAGTGCTTCCAAAAGTAGAAGGACCAATAACAGAAGCTCACTTTGTTTACCCACAATCATTAAAAAACACAGCTAGAGTTCAAGCTTTTAGAAACTTTTTGTTCAGTAAAATCGGCGACTGGAAATAGAAATACCATCAATAAATAATATTAAATAGACCTTGCTTTCTGCGACAATCTATGCGATTGATAATCATTCGCATTGAGAATAATTCTCATTCGCAGATTAATTAGGGTAAAGAATAGGACAATAATGAAAAAAATAAGTTTAATAGGAATAGTTTTGGTTTTCTTTGCCAAGTTTAGTTTTGCAAATGAAGTAAACGTTTTTAGCGCAAGACATTACGACTCTGATATTCAATTGTATCAAAAATTTACTGCAAAGACAGGAATTAAAGTAAACGTAGTATCAGGAAAAGACAAAGCTTTACAAAAAAGAATAATTGAGGAAGGACAAGATTCAAAGGCAGATTTATATATCACTGCTGATGCTGGAAGATTAGGAGCTTTTGATGCAAAAGGAATGTTTCAAAACTCAATGACACCAATTATTGAAGCTACCGTCCCCTCAAATTTTAGATCAGATAATTGGACAGGTATCGCAAAGAGAGCAAGAATTATTTATTATTCACCAGATAGAGTAAGTTTAAGTGATCTAAGCGGAATGACATATGAAGATTTAGCCAATTCAAAGTGGAAAGGAAAGATTGTTATTAGAAAGTCAAATAATATTTATAATCAATCTCTTGTTGCGTCATTGATAAAAAATAATGGAAAAGAAGAAACATTAAAATGGGCAAAAAAAATAGTTTCGAATTTTGCAAGAAGTCCTAAAGGAAATGATAGAGCTCAAATTTTAGCAGTAGCTGCAGGTGAAGCTGACTTAGCAGTGGCAAATACTTATTATTATGCATTGATGTTATCAGGTCAAAAAGGTAAAGAGCAACAAGAAGCTGCTTTAAAAGTACTGCCTTTCTTTCCAAATCAAAATGATAGAGGAACTCATATGAATATAAGTGGAGGAGGCATTTTAAAAAATTCTCCTAATCCAGAAAATGCAAAAAAATTATTAGAGTTTCTTTTAACAAAAGAAGCACAAAAACATATAGTCAACAACACATTTGAATATCCAATGATTGAAGATGTTGAACCACATGATTTAGTAAAAAAAATGAGTAAAGATTTTAAACAGGATTTAAAAACAAAAGTTGGAGACTATAAAAAAAACCAAGCTGATGCATTAGAAGTAATGTTGCTAGCTAGTTGGAAATAAAAGAGGTTAACACTAAGCACTTTTGGCATAAAGTTAATTACCCTACTTTATATCATCAGTGCTTCGTTAAAATGGGTAATAAATTAAATATATGGTTTTTAAGCTCTTTGCTTATATCAATTATAGTTGCTATACCGATAGTAACTGTATTTAGTAGTTTTTTCGAACCTACAGGAGAATATTTATCAATAATTAAAAATACTTTTTTATTTGAATATATTTTTAATTCAGTAACTCTTCTTATAGGTGTTTTATCAGCTACCTTTATTATTGGGGTAGGATGTGCTTATTTAGTTTCATTTTATAAATTTCCAGGCTCATCATTTTTTAAAGGAGCTTTAATTTTATCATTTGCTGTACCTGCTTATATTTATGCTTATTCATTAACAGCATTCTTTGAAAATTATGGTACAGCATTTTCAATTATGAAAAGTTTGTTCGGTGAGGGAGATTATAATAATTATATTCCAAAATTTGATGGGATGTTTGGAGCAATAATTTCAATTTCATTTTCATTATTTGGATATGTTTATGTTTTGACAAGAGCATCATTCCATTACCAGTCACAGAATTTACTTGAACTAGGTAAAAACCTAGGTTTTTCAAATAAAAAGACATTTTTAAATATTATTTTACCAGCATCCAGACCAGCAATTGTGGCTGGATTATCCTTGGTAGCTATGGAAACTCTTTCAGATTTTGGTGCCGTTTCTTTTTTTGGAATTTCAACTCTGACTACAGGTATTTATGATGCATGGATAGCTTTTGATGATTTAGCGTTAGCAAATAGAATATCATTTTTTTTGTTAATATTTATTTTGGGTTTATTTGTCTTAGAAAATTTTTCTAGAAAAAAAGCTCAATATCATTCACATACAAGAGGTAATTTTAAATCAAAATCTTTAAAAAAATTAACTGGTTGGAAATCATTTTTTGCAACTTTATTTTGTTTAATAATTTTTTTTCTAAGCTTTTTATTTCCTGTAACACAAATGCTTTATTGGACTTTAATTTTTCCAAAACATTTTATAGACTTAAATATTATTGATTTATTATCAAATACAATAATTTTAGTTTTTCTATCAAGCTTTCTTTTAATTTCATTATCTTTCATATCTAATTATGGAACTAGAATTAATAAAAATAAACTTCTAGATATTTTAACTACTTTTTCAATTACTGGTTACGCTATTCCAGGAATAATTTTAGCTGTAGCTTTTATATCTTTTGTTTCATGGTTTGATAAAAATATAATTTATTTTTTTGATATTAAACCAATTTTTATTGGATCAATTGCTGGACTTGTAATTGTATATTTTGTTAGATTTTATTCTTTAGCAAATAATGGTCTTAAATCTGGTTATCTTAAAATTAATTACTCAATAGATGAAAGCGCATATTTGTTAGGATATTCTAAGTTGAAAACATTTATAAATATTCATATCCCATATCTAAAAAATTCTGTTTTATTAATTGGTATCTTATTATCAATTGAAATAATTAAAGAACTACCAATTACATTAATCATGAGACCATTTAATTTTGAAACATTTGCTACTCAAGCTTATATATTTGCTTCTCAGGACTTATTAGAAGCTGCCGCAGCACCATCTTTGATACTTATACTTATAGCAAGTGTTTTCATTTTGATTACATCAAGATATATTCTTAAAGATAAATAAATATGAAAAATAATTTTTTAGAAATTGAAAACGTTACTTTTGCAGCAAGTTCAAAAAATAAAGTAAACAATGTTTCTTTTAATATAGAAAATGAAGGTGATATTGTATGTCTTCTAGGACCATCTGGTATTGGAAAAACAACAATTTTAAGAACAATAGCAGGATTAGAAAAAATACATTCAGGAAAAATTATTTTAAAAAATAAAACAATTTCTTCTAAAGAAAATCATGTTGAGCCAGAAGATAGAAATATATCTTTGGCATTTCAAGACAATTCACTTTTTCCACATTATAATGTTTTAGAAAATATTAACTTTGGAGTTGAAAGAAATAGGAAAAAAAAGAAAGGATTGAACCTTAAAGATATAGTGAAATTTCTTCATCTAGAAAATATTCTAGATAAATTTCCTCATGAAATAAGTTCTGGAGAAGCGCAAAGAGCATCTTTAGCAAGATCTTTAATGTCAAATCCTGATCTATTACTTTTGGATGAACCATTATCAAATATTGATCAGAGTTTTAAAGAGGAAATACAAGTTAAATTAAAACAAATCTTAAAAGACTTAAAAATTACAACAATAATTGTTACACATGACTCTTATGAAGCTTTTTATTTAGGAAGTAAATGTGGAATTATTTTAGATGGTGAGCTCAAACAATTTGATGATCCATATAATGTTTATCATTTCCCAAATTCTGTGGATGTTGTTAATTTCTTAAATAGAGGCATTTTAATTCCTGCAAAAGTTACTGACGAAAATACATTGGAAAATGATGATTTAGGAACAATTAAAGGTAACTTCACCAAACATTATCCAAAAGGTTCTAAGGTACAACTTTTATTACAGCCAGAAGACCTTGAGCATGATGACAAAAGCAATCTAAAGCTAGAAGTTGTAGATCGGAAATTTAGAGGGACGAACTTTATTTATACTCTAAAAACTAATAGCAATTTATTGATACCAGTTTTTGTTCATTCTCATCACGAACATCAACATGAAGCTGACGAAAAGTTTGGAATTAAAAGACCGATTAATATTGATCACATAGTTTGTTTTTAATAAAACAAGCAAATGCTTACCAAAAAACAATTATTTACTCGAGGGATGTTGGATATTTCTCCACATATGCTCTCGGTAATTCCATTTGGAATAATTTGTGGAGCAATTGGTGTTGAACTTGGATTTCACCCATATCTAGTCTATGCAATGTCTTTCATCATTTTTGGAGGAGCTTCACAGATAGTATTTTTACAATTGTTATCGGGGGGCGCTTCTAGTTTAGTTGCTGTTGCTTCTGTTGGTATAATAAATTCTAGACATTTATTATATGGAGCAGTTTTATCAGAATATTTAGAAAAATTATCTTTTATAAAAAAATTATTAATTTCATATGTAGTAGTAGACCAAGGCTTTGCAGAGTCTAATAAGTTTTTCAAAAAAAATAGAAGTGAAGAATTTTTACATTATCATTTGATTGGTACTGGTTGCACAATGTGGGTTTGTTGGCAAATTGCAACTTTATCAGGTATTGTTTTAGGATCATTTGTTCCAGAGGAGCTCGGATTAAAATTTGCAATTCCTTTAACGTTTATAGCAATTGTTGTTCAGGATTTAAAAAAATTAGATCATGTAATTGTAATGATTACTTGTGGTTTAAGTTCACTATTATTTTTTGACGCTCCATTTAAATCTTACATAATTATTTCTCCAGTAATTGCTTTATTTGTAGCTGCACTATTATTGAGGTTAAAAAAATGACACTGACTGCAATTATTTTTGCTGGAATATTAACTTACCTTACCAGAATGACTATGATTGCTTTAATAAGTAGAGATATGTTGGGAGATAAAATTAAAGCAGTATTGGAATACGTTCCTTCTGCAGTATTCCCAGCAATAATATTTCCAGGAATATTTATAAATGATTTTGGAACTTTTATAGAAATGAATGATCCTAAAATTTTTGGAGCATTAGTTGCTGTAATTGTAGGTTATTTTTCAAAAAATATTATTGCAACAATTTTAGCTGGATTAGTTTCTTATTGGTTTTTAATATTTGTAGTATTTAATTAGCACCTAATTTTATATTTCTACTTACATTGATATCTATCAATTTTGGTTTTGCTAAATTAAGATTTGACATAAGCTCGACATACTCATCAACATTTTTAACCTGTAATCTTGGATTAAATTTTTTTTCATTACCAATTGTACTAGATTCTTTGCCGTTATAATCATGACCAGGATACAAAATGGTGTCCTCAGGTAATTTTAACAATCTATTAAAGATTGAATTATATGCATCTTTTGAACTTCCATTTTGAAAATCAGTTCTACCAGTGCCGTTAATTAAAAGAGTATCTCCTGAAAATAAGTAGTTCTCCATTAAAAAACTATAACTGTCAGAAGTATGACCAGGTGTATACATCGCTTTGATTTCTATTTGATCAATTTTTATTATTTCATCATCTTTTACTTTAATTTCTACAGTATCAGCAGGGGTGTGTTCCCCCATTAGTGTAGAGCAATTTGTTGCTTGCTTAAGTTTACTTGCACCAGTTACATGGTCAGCATGAATATGGGTATCTATTACCTTAACTAATTTTAAATCTAATTCTTGAAGTAGCTTGATGTAGCTTTCAACATTCTCAATTACTGGATCAATTATGACTGCCTCGCGACCTTTTGCCGACGCAATTAAATAAGTATAAGTTGATGATTTATTATCGAAAACTTGTCTAAAAATCATTTATCATTAATATCAAATTATAATGAATACCTCTACATTTCATTGGTCTTGTAGACATACCTGGAAAAGAAGCGCAAAAAATACAGCTTGGTGTGTGCTTGGTTGTGCAATTGGAGATTTTGGAACAATATTATTTTTTCAATTAACTGAAATTCCTTTTCCAGTTTTAGGAATAATGATTTTAGCAATCATCAACGGATTGATTACAAGTATTATTTTAGAAACAATAATTTTAATGACACAAAATTTTAATTTTGTTAACGCATTTAAAACAGCATGTGGTATGAGCTTAATATCAATGATCAGCATGGAAATCATGATGAACTTGACTGACTATGTATTAACCGGTGGAGCAATTTTAACATGGTGGGTGGTGCCAATAATGCTGATTGTAGGTTTTTTAACTCCTTGGCCTTATAATTATTGGAGATTAAAAAAATTCGGAATTGCTTGTCATTAAGATTAAAGAATTCTTTTTAATAAATTTTCCCCAAAAAATAGTTTGTGAATAATAACAGCAGTTATATGAAGCGCTATTAAACCGATAAGTGTATAATTTGAAAGAATATGAATTTCATAAAACTGATCTGCTAAATCAAAATTTTCATTAATTTGAATTTCTCTAAACAATATTGTTAGTGTTTCACCGTTAAATAATTTTTTTAATATTCCTGAAATTGTTATTGATAAAATAGCAACATATAAAAGAACATGGTTCATTTTTGCAAGAAACCTTTGTCCTTTAAAAATACTTGGATCTAATTTTGGAGTTGGATTAAGTATATTATTTATTAACCTTATTATTATTATATAAAAAACAGTTAAACCTAGCGTGACGTGAATATCTTCGATGGTTATTCGTTGTTCACCAAAATCTAAATCCACCAGATAAAATCCCAAAGGTATTTGTATAAAAAGAATAATTACACTGAGCCAATGTAACACCTTTGAGATAATGCCATACTCCGTTATAGTGTTTGTTAAATGCATGATTTATTAAACCACATTACTAAATTTATTAAAATTATTTTATTATCAGTTTTAAGCGTATTTTTAGTCTCATCTAGTAATGCTGAGTTAACAATTGAAGAAATTATTAAAAGTCGACAAGCATTGTTTAGTAAAAATTATCGTACAGCTAAAAAGGTTCAAGCGCTCTCTTCAAAAGGAGATTTTGAAAAAGCAAAAAAACTTATGATAGAAATGAGTGAAAATTATAAAGTTTTAATAGATCTATTTCCCGAAAATACACAAGAGGGTTTTGATACTGAAGCTTTACTAACAATTTGGGATGAAAAAGACGACTTCAATGCATTAATGCAAAAAGCCTCTGATGATATGACAAAACTTGTATCAGTAATTGAGGATGCAGATGATGTTAGAGGTACATTAACTAAATTTATGTGGAGCAACTGTAAGGCTTGCCACAACAGGTACAGAGAAGAACATTAGTTATTAAGCAAGAATGATACCTCAAAAAGTTAAAGATCATATTGAAGAATATATTAGCCAAGAAGTTTACGTTCAAATAGCTATAATTAAGGGCAAAGAAAAGGTTTCAACAGAAACAGCTATTGATAAATATTTTAACACAAATCACTTTAGAGATTTTTCAGAGGGTAAACCTTATTTTCATTTCATTGATGGATTAAGAGATAAATGCCTTGGAAAACTTAAGAATTCTCCCATGAGAGACAAAGCAACAGATGACGAAACTATTAAATTATTACAGAAAAAATTAAATGATTTAACTGATGATGAGCTTGAAGACACTTATTGGGAAATAGAAACAGGAGAATTTTTTTCAGGAGAGCAAATAAAAGAATTAGAAAAAAATTGCAGTGAATTAATTAAAGACCTCAATTTTTCAAATAAAGATAAAAAAGAAGTTCAAAAAACCATCATGAGTTTTTGTGAAAACTATGAAAAGTTATGTCAAAAAAAATACCCAGAAGCTCCACTTCCACTAGAAATATTAAAATCTGTAAATTAATTTTTAAAGGGTTCGCTCTTTAAGTGTATACCTAAAGAGCTCCCTTGTATCGCCTCTTTGGCATTATAATTCCGAGAGGAATTTATTTTTTGTTATATTTTTGAAATATGAGCTGTTCAGCTAAGTATCAGGTGGTGAAAGTATTAACATAAACCTCCTTCTATAAAAAAGGTAATTATAATTTATACAATTTCAATTTATTTATTTTAATTTTGAATAAATATATTTATTGAATACAACCTAGTGCTTTAGTAGATTCCCGGTAACTTAAGTTACTTCTTAAATTATTTTTTATTTATTAATTCACTAATAAAATTTTCACCGTAACCATCATCAACAGCTTTTTGAAAATAATTTTTATTTACCTCTGCAACTTTTTCTGCTTCAGGAAAATCTTTTAACAAGTCTTGAATATAAGTTAAATCTTTTACAGAATTACTTGCCGTAAATTTAAATCCAGTAAAATCACCTTTTAAAAGATTGTCAAAAACTCTATTGAGTGCTGCAGAATTTCCAGAACCAAGTTTTGCAACATCAAATACTTTTTTTAAATCTAAACCCATTTCTGTAGCACTTTTAGCTAAATGATTTACTAATGCAGCATTTCCAAGTGATAAAAAATTATTTAAAAGCTTAGATTTTGCTCCCATTCCAACAGGTCCAAAGTGAAAATACTCTTTACAGAATAAATTAAAGTATGGTTCAGCAATTTTAAAATTTTCATCTGACGCCCCAACAATTCCTCCCAATATACCTTCTTCTGCTTGAACAGGTCCTCCCATTACAGGACATTCAACATAATTAATATTTTTTGCTTTGAATATTTCCTCAGTTTCAATTGAGCCAGTTTTGTTGTGAGTAGTGATATCAATAATTAAAGTTTTATTATCTAAAATATCAGATATTTTTTCAGAAATTAATTTTGCTATAGGAGTGTTGGTAACACACATAAACATTGCATCTAAATTTTTACTAGAAAAATCTTCAAAAGATTTTACTTCTTCAGCTCCATCGCTAACAATTTTCTCAATTGGTTTTCTATTTTTATTAGCAATGATAAAAAGCTTATTTTTATGTTTTAAAATATTTTTAGCTATTCCATAGCCCATATATCCAACACCAATAAAACCTATATTTTTCATTTAAGCCTCACTATTTAACTTTTCTTTTTACCTTCTGTTCTTATGAACATAATACCAAAAACAATAATTCCAATTACACCAACAATTTTATTATAATCAAACGGTACACCAAAAATTAAGAAATTAATAATTGTAGACCAAACTAATTGTGAGTATTGAAAATTAGTTACAAATGACAAATTAGAAAGTTGAATCGCATAAATAATTAAAGAATGACTTACGAAACCTGCCACACCAAGAATTATTAAATAAAGCCAAAAGATATTCTTCTCTAATGGGACCCAGTTAAAAAATATAAAAATACTAAAAATTATTGCGCCTAAAATCGAAGTATAAAAAATAGCAGCAAATGGATCATTGTCACCTGATACAACTTTGGTAAAAAATTGGTAAAGAGCCCAACAAATTGGAGGTACAATAGGGAATATTAAATCTAAACTAAATATTCTCATACTTGGACCTAACGAATAAACAATTGAGCCAAAACTTAGCAACATTAAAAGTATACCCTTTGTACTTAATATATCTTTTAGAAAGTACGCTGAAAGCAACGAGACGATTAAAGGAGCTGTAAAGAAAACAACATAAATATCTACCAAATCAAATTTCTGTAAAGAATAAAACATAAAAGAGGTGGCAGTCACCATTAATATCGATCTAATTATTTGGACTTTAAAATTTTTTTTTAAATTTACTTTTGGCTTAAAAATTAAAAAAAATATAATTAAAGATACCAAGTGAAAAAAAAACCTCCCCCAAATTGCTTGAGTAACTGGCATTACTGTTCCAAGATATTTTGCTGTAGAGTCCATACAAACAAACATAAAAAATCCACCAGCAGCTAATAAAATTACGTTAATTAAGGATGTTTGTTGAGGCACAGGAAAAATAAATTACATTACAACGCCAACTTGCCAAGGATTAAACTCCTCGTCACCATAGCCATTGATTTCACTTTTTGATTTATTTCCTGAAGCAGTATTTATAACTAATTCAAATATTTTTTGACCGACTTCTTCAACTTTTTCTTTTCCTTCAGCAATTGTACCACAATTAATATCCATATCTTCTGACATTCTTTCAAACATCGCTGAGTTTGTTGAAAGTTTTAAACTTGGAACTGGTTTACAACCAAAGCAAGATCCACGTCCTGTTGTAAAACAAATAACATTAGCACCTGATGCAACTTGACCTGTTACAGATACAGGATCATAACCAGGAGAATCCATAAAATTAAAACCTTTATTTTTTAAAGGTTCAGCATAATGCAATACATCTTGAAGGATAGAGTTTCCTCCTTTTGCAACAGCACCTAATGATTTCTCTAGTATAGTTGTGAGACCACCTTTTTTATTTCCTGGAGCAGGATTGTTATCCATTGAACTATTATTGATTGAAGTATAATGTTTCCACCACTCAATTCTCTTAATGAGTTTATCAGCAGTTTCTTGTGAGCTTGCTCTATTAATTAACAAATGTTCAGCTCCATAAATCTCTGGAGTTTCAGATAAAATTGAACTTCCACCTTTTTTAACCAAGAGATCTGCCGCAACTCCTAATGCAGGATTTGCAGTTATTCCCGAATATCCATCTGAACCACCACATTGAAGAGCTAAAGTTAGATGACTTACAGGTTGTGAAGTTCTTTGAACATTATTAGCTTCTGAAAGTAAATTTTTAATTTGAGACAATACTTTCTCCACTATTTTTTTTGTTCCTCCCTCATCTTGGATTGTTAGAAAATGAATTCGGTTATGTTTCTTTAAAGACTCGTCAAACAAACTGACTTGAGCACATTCGCATCCTAAACCTATAACAAAAACATGAGAAAAATTGGGATGATTTTTAAATCCATCTATAGTTCTTTGAAAAATTTGCATTCCTTCACTTTCAGTATTCATTCCACATCCTGTTGAGTGAGTAATTGGTACTATGCCATCAATGTTAGGGTAATCTTTTAAAATGTCAGAATATTTAATCTTCTCAACTATCATTTTAGTGACAGTTGCTGAGCAATTAACAGTACTTACAATCCCAATGTAATTTCTAGTAGCAACCTGTCCATTATCCCTTAAAATTCCGTTAAAGAAGGTATCTGCTTTTTCATCAATAATATGTTTTTTATCTGTGACTTTAAAATCTCTTTTAAATTCTCTAAATTCTAAATTGTGCGAATGGACATGTTGTCCAGGCTTAATATCATCTAATGCAAAACCAATAATTTGATCATACTTAATGATTGGATCGCCTTTTTTAATAGTTTTTAAACAAACTTTGTGTCCAAAGGGGATTGGATCGATAGTACTAATCTCATGACCTTCAATTTTAGTTTTTTCTGGAATAATAAATTGGCTAACGCCCACATTATCATTCTTGTTTAAAACTATTAGATTATTCATAAATTTATTATATAACCAATAACTTAAACAAACCATTATTTAAATTATGCCAAAAAAAAGAAAAAAGAGTTTCCGAAGTCAACAGTGGTTCAATAATCCAAAAAACCCTGACATGACGGCCTTATATCTAGAAAGGTATTTAAATTATGGTCTTACAAGAAAAGAATTACAATCTGGTAATCCAATTATAGGAATAGCACAATCTGGCAGTGATCTATCTCCATGCAATAGACATTTCATGTCTTTGAGTAAAAGAATAAAAGATGGAATTAGAAGAGCAGGTGGTATACCGATGGAATTTCCTACTCACCCAATTCAAGAAACTGGAAAAAGACCAACAGCAATGTTGGATAGAAATCTTTCTTACTTGTCACTAGTGGAAGTTTTGTATGGATACCCAATTGATGGAGTTATCTTAACAACAGGATGTGATAAAACTACTCCGGCAGCTTTAATGGCAGCTGCTACAGTAAACATTCCTGCAATAGTTTTGTCGGGTGGTCCAATGTTAGATGGAATTTACAAAGGAAAATTAGCTGGTTCAGGAATGGTAGTTTGGGAAGCAAGAAAAATGTTAGCTAAAGGAGAAATTAAATACGAGGAATTTATGGACATGGTTGCATCTTCTGCACCGAGTGCTGGACATTGTAATACAATGGGAACAGCTTCTTCAATGAACTCTGTTGCTGAAGCATTGGGAATGTCTTTGCCAGGAGGTGCAGTTATTCCAGCTCCTTATAGAGAAAGAGAACAAATTTCTTATGAAACAGGAAAAAGAATTGTTGGAATGGTTCATGAAGATTTAACCCCATCAAAAATTATGACACGTAAAGCTTTTGAAAACGCAGTAGTAGTTGCAAGTGCTATTGGTGGATCTAGTAACTGTACAGCTCATTTAAGTGCTATTGCAAAACATATGGGAATTAAATTTGATCTTTCTGATTGGCAAAAACTTGGGCACAACATTCCTTTATTGGTGAATTGCCAACCTGCAGGAGAATACTTAATGGAAAGTTTTCACAGAGCTGGAGCAATACCTGCAGTTATGAAAGAATTAATTAAAAACAAAAAAATTCATACAAATATAAAGACAGTTACAGGAAAAACTGTAGGTGAAAACTTGAGAAAGAAAGTTGATGTAGACAGCAAAGTAATTAAATCATTTAAGAATGCATTGACTGAAAAAGCTGGTTTTTTAGTTATGAAAAGTAATTTTTTTTCATCAGCTATTATGAAAACATCAGTAATTAGTAAAGAATTTAAAGATCAATATTTATCAAATCCTAAACACCCAAATGTTTTTGAATGTAAAGCTATAGTTTTTGACGGTCCTGAGGATTATCATAAAAGGCTTAATGATAAGAAATTAAAAATAGATGAAAACTCTCTATTGATTATTAGAGGTTGCGGACCTGTTGGTTATCCCGGATCTGCCGAAGTAGTTAATATGCAACCACCAGATAGATTATTAAAAAAAGGAATAAGACATTTGCCAACTCTTGGAGATGGAAGACAAAGTGGAACATCAGAAAGTCCATCAATATTACATGTTTCACCAGAATCAGCAGTAGGTGGAGATCTAGGAATTGTTAAAACTTACGATAAAATAAAAATAGACTTAAATAAGAGAAGAGTTGATTTATTAATTTCTCAAGCTGAATTTAAAAAAAGAAGAAAAAATAAAAAAGTATTTAAACCAAATAATCAAACTCCTTGGCAGGAAATATTTAGAAATACAGTTGGTCAATTGGATGATGGTGCATGTATTAATTCTCGAGGTAAATATTTAGACGTATCACATACCAAAGGTTTACCAAGAGACTCTCACTAATATGAAGCCAAAAATATTAGTTTCTAGAAAAATATCTGATTTAGCAGAGGAAAAACTTCAAAAAGAATTTGAGGTAACCCTTAATCCAAAAGATGAACCCATTCCAGAAAGTGAATTAATAAAATTGGTTAATGATTATGATGGAATGATTTCAACAGGTTTTGACAAAATTAGTGAAAATTTTTTTAATAATTTAAATGGGAAATTAAAAATTATAGCTCAAGTTGGGGTTGGTTATGATAATATTTCAATAAAATCAGCTGAAGAAAAAAAAATTAAAGTAACAAATACTCCTAATGTGTTAAATGAGGCGGTAGCTGAAACCACTATACTTTTGATTTTAGCTGCATCTAGAAGAATTGGTGAAGCTTATAATCTAGTTAGAACAGATGATTGGAAAAATCAAAAACCGGATTTAACTAAATTTATGATTGGAAATTCTGTTACAGGAAAAACTTTAGGCATCATTGGTATGGGTCGTATTGGAAGAATGGCTGCAAAATGTGCTAAAGCTTTTGGAATGAAGATAATTTATTACAACAGAAATAAACTCCCTGATGATCTTGAGGATAGTGCAAAGTATTTTTCTGACATTAAAACTATGCTACCAGAGTGTGACTTTGTAAGTATACACACTCCAGCAACTGCTGAAACTAAACATATTCTTAATTCTTCAACAATAAGCTTGTTACCAAAACATGCGGTAGTTATAAACACTTCAAGAGGATCAACCATTGATGATGATGCTTTGATAGATGCATTAGAAAACAAAAAAATTTATGCAGCAGGTTTAGATGTGTTCAACAATGAACCAAATTTAGATAAAAGATATTTAAAACTAGACAACTGTTTTGTTTTACCGCACATTGGGAGCGCAACACATGAAACCAGACTAGCTATGAGCATGATGGCTGTCGATAATATTTACTGTTTTTTCAATAAAAAACCTCTTATTTCAGAAGTAGTTTAGAACAACTATAAGTTGTCTGTTCAATGAATATATATAATTTCTATATATAAAAGTTAAACGAAATTATTGATCTCAAAAATCTTTTATGATTAACTTTCGAAAAAACATAAACGAGAGGAAGATAATGTTTAAACTTATATCTAAAACTATAGCAGCTGTAGCTATTGTTTCAGTTGCTTTATTTGGCTCTGCAAATGCAAAGACTTTAAAGATTGAAACACACTTTACAGCTAGTTCACCAAATGGTGAAGTTGCTGCTCAATTCGCTAAAAACGTAGAGAAGTTTTCTGGCGGAAGCTTAAAAGTAGAAATGTTCTACTCATCATCAGTAACAGGTAAATCTGCTGAGGTGTTTAACTCTGCACAAACTGGAATTATCGATTGTGATATGACTGGTGCTGGTTACCAAACTGGTAAAAATGCAGCGTTCCAATTCGCAGGTGATGTAATGGGTGGATACGATAACCCATATCAACAATATGAATTCTTG
This sequence comes from uncultured Pelagibacteraceae bacterium, assembly GCA_902594405.1. Classification (GTDB taxonomy): domain Bacteria; phylum Pseudomonadota; class Alphaproteobacteria; order Pelagibacterales; family Pelagibacteraceae; genus Pelagibacter. The sequence continues at coordinate 34,398 of CACJMB010000004.1, forward strand.
AATTTCCCAGGAGCTCAAGAAGCTGTTGATGCACTTTACAACAAATATGGAATGACATTAATTGGTTGGTGGATACCAGGACATGAGTCTTTAATATCTAGCAGACCAATCCCAGATGTTGCTTCATTGAAAGACTTTAAATTTAGATCACCTCCAGGAATGGAAAGTATGATCTTTACAGCATTAGGTGCTAAGCCAATCGTAATGGACTTTGGTGAAGTTCCAACTGCTTTACAAACTGGTCTAATCGATGGTGCTGACTACTCATCTTTAGCTACTAACTATGCAGGTGGACACTATGAGCAAAATAAATATGCTACATACCCAGGTTTCCACTCTATGCCAGCTGACCACTTAGCTTGTAATACGAAAGTATGGAAGAAGTTAAAGAAACATGAGCAAGGTGCTATGTTAGCTGCAATAGAAATTGCTGGAAGAACTATCACTAGTTTAGTTGAAAGAAAAAACGCTGAAGCTGTTAAAGCTTTAAATGAAATGGGTGTTACTCTTCACGACTGGTCTAGAGAAGATAGACTTAAATTCAGACAAGCTGCTTTAGCTGCTTGGGAAGAATGGAAGACTAAATCTCCAGAAGCTGCGGCACTTATTGAGATACATAAAGCTTATATGAAAGCTAACGGTATCATGTAATAAAAAAAATCTTGAAGGGCCTGCAAAGGCCCTTCGATTTATTTAAATTTTTACTCAATGATCGATAAAGAATTACAAGAACAAAATGAAAAAGTCGCGAGTAAAGATGATTTTCCAATAAATTGGATAGATAGAGTTTCTTTATTTCTAAGTCACACAATTAAATATCTAATTCCTGTAATTGTAATTGTGATGATGTATGAAATTTTTATGAGATATGTATTGTTTAAACCAACTTTGTGGGCAAACGAACTGTGCTTATGGCTTGCGGGAGTTTGTTATTTAGTTGGTGGAATATATGCAACAAGATTAAGAAGCCATATTAGAATAGTATTATTATATGATTGGGTTAGTAGACCGACACAGAGAATTTTTGACCTAATTAGTACTTTAATTATTGTTCTTTTCGCAGCAGCTGTAATTTATGGAGGTATGGAAGATGCATACAGATCATTTATAAATTGGGAAAGGTTTGCAACTTATTGGGATCCACCAATTCCTGCTACTATGAAACCACTAACACTTCTATGTGTTTTTCTTATTGCTGTTCAATCTGTAAACAATTTAATTATTGATTGGAGAAATCCAAAAGAAAAACAATACGATCCATCTAAAGAATTAAAATAATATGGATATAGGATCACTTTCAATAATACTAATAGTAGGATTGTTGTTACTTATATCTATAGGTGTTCCAATGGGTTTTGCATCTGGTTTTATGGGTGCAGTACTAGTATTTTTATACATAGGTGAACATGCATTAGGCATATTACTTTCAAGATATTATTCTCTTGTTGTCACTTATTCTTTTTTATCCGTTCCATTATTTATATTTATGGCCTCCTTGCTTGAACGTTCGAACATCGCAAGAGATCTTTATGACGCTTTAAATGCATGGTTAAGAAAGACCAGAGGTGGAGTAGGTGTTGTTACAGCCATCATGGCAACAATCATGGCAGCGATGAGTGGAATTATTGGTGGAGAAATAGTTTTATTAGGCTTGATTGCACTGCCTCAAATGTTGAGATTAAAATACGATCAGGATATGTCGATCGGTATCATCTGTGCATCAGGATCTTTGGGAACAATGATACCACCTTCAATTGTTTTAATTATTTATGGATTAACGACTGAGACTTCTATTACGATGTTATTCCAAGAAGCTATTGTTCCTGGTTTAATGATTTCAGGTTTAATTATTACATACATTTTAATTCGTACAAGATTACAACCGCATTTGGCACCTTTAAGTGATGAGCCCGCTTTAACTTTAAAAGAAAAAATGTCATACCTACCAGGTCTTTTACCACCGATCGGTATTGTAATCATTGTGTTAGGTTCAATTTATTCTGGAATGACAGGAATTACTGAAGCAGCTGGTATGGGAGTAGTTGCTACATTAATTATAATTTTTGCAAGAAAAGAACTAACGTGGTTTTTATTTAAAGATGCATTAACAAGAACTTTCAAAGCATCAGGAACTATTTTAACTATTACTTTTGGTGCTACAGTTTTAGCAGGTGCTTATTCTCTTGCTGGAGGTCCTAAATATGTTGCAGAAACTATTTTAGCTTATGATTTAAAACCAATGTATTTAATCTTCATGATGCAGATTATGTTTTTGATTATGGGAGCATTTATGGATTGGGTTGGAATTGTATTGTTAGCAATGCCTGTATTTTTACCAATAGTTATAGCTCTTGGATTTGATCCAATTTGGTTTGGAATATTATTTTGCGTAAATATGCAAGTTTCATTTTTAAGTCCACCATTTGGACCCGCCGCCTTTTATTTAAAATCAGTTGCTCCTCCACATATTTCATTAACAGATATATTTAGAGGTTTTGCTCCATTTATAGTAATTCAGTTAATTGTATTAGCTTGTGTTATGTTTTTCCCTGAAGCAATGACGCAAAACTTCCACGAGTTTAAACCGAAACCATGATGAAAATAGGTTTTATTGGAACAGGCCTTATGGGTCTTCCAATGGCTAAAAATTTATTAAAATCTGGTTTTAAATTAAAGGCATTCAATCGTTCAATTAGTAAAGCAGAACCTTTAAAAGAATTTGGTGCTGAAATATCAAAAACATTAGGAGAAGCTGTTAAAGATAATGACTTTATTATTACAATGTTAACAGATGATAGTGCTGTTGATGCAATAATGAGTAATTCAGATTTATTAGAAAATTTAAAATCTGGATCAACTGTTATTGATATGAGTTCTGTTAAACCAACAACAGCAACAAAATATAGAAACATTCTAAAATCAAAAAATGTAAATTATTTAGATGCACCAGTTTCAGGAGGAACAATTGGAGCTGAGGAAGCCTCTTTAGCTATAATGGTTGGAGGAGAGCAAACTGTCTTTGATAATTCTATAAATATTTTAAAAGCGATGGGAAATCCAACTTTAGTTGGACCAATTGGTAGTGGACAAGTTTCAAAGTTAGCAAATCAAATTGTAGTAGGAGTAACAATAGGGGCGGTTGCAGAGGCAATAACTTTATGTGAAAAAGCTGGAGCTGACCCGATAAAATTAATTAAAGCTCTTTCTGGAGGTTGGGCAGATAGTAAAATTTTACAAACTCATGGAAAAAGAATGATAGATAAAGATTTTACCCCAAAAGGTAAAACATCTACCCATTTAAAAGACATGTATAACATTTTGGAGTGTGCAAATTCTTATAATACACATTTACCTATTTCAAATTTAGTGAAAGAAATGTATAAAACCCTTGTCGATAATGGTCATGGAAACACTGATCATAGTTCACTTTATAATGAAATCGAAAGGATAAATAAAAAATGAGTGGAAGATTAGAAGGTAAAAATATAGTTGTAACAGCAGCAGGTCAAGGAATTGGAAAAGCAACAGCAATAGCATTTTGTAATGAGGGTGCAAATGTTTTCGCAACAGATATTAATCAAGAAACTCTAAATACTCTTAAAAAAGACAATCCAAATATAGATGTATTTAAATTAGATAGTACAGACAAGGCTAGTGTTGAGAATTATTTCAAGCATATGAATCAAATAGATGTTTTATTTAATGCAGTAGGCTTTGTTCATCATGGAACAATATTAGAGTGTGAGGAAAAAGATTGGGATTTCTCTTGCAACGTAAATATAAAATCTATGTATTATATGTGTAAAAGTGTCTTACCAATAATGATTAAACAAAATGGAGGAAGTATTATTAATATATCTTCATGTGCATCTAGCTTTAAAGGTTTTCCAAATAGATTTGTTTACGGAACAACAAAGGGTGCAGTGATTGGTTTAACAAAGGCGATTGCAGCAGATTTCGTTAAACAAAATATTAGATGTAATTCAATTGCGCCAGGTACAGTTTATTCACCTTCTTGGCAAGATAGGGTCAATCAAAGCCCAGATCCCGTCCAAGCAAAAAAAGATTTTATAGCAAGACAACCTATGGGAAGATTAGGTACGGCAGAAGAAATAGCAGCTGTGGCTGTTTATTTAGCTAGCGATGATGCAACATTTACAACAGGAAGTACAATTCATGTTGATGGTGGAATTTCAATATAATTTAACAACAAAAGGATAAATATGAAATTATTAAGAGTAGGAAATAAAGGAAACGAAAAACCAGGTGTTTTAGACAAAGATGGTAAAATTAGAGATATTAGTTCTCATGTTAAAGATTTAAATCCTGATCATTTAAATTTTGCGACTATTACAAAATTACAAAGTGCTGATTTATCTTCTTTACCAGAATTATCTGCAAGTGATCGAATAGGATCTTGTATTACTAAGCCAGGTAAATTTGTTGCAATTGGATTAAATTATTCTGATCATGCTGCTGAAACTGGAGCAGATGTTCCTTCTGAACCAATAGTTTTTATGAAAGCTACTAGTTGTATAGTTGGACCTAATGATGATGTTGAAATAGTTTCAGGATCTAAAAAATTAGACTGGGAAGTTGAACTTGGAATTATTATAGGAAAAGAAACAAAACATATTTCTGAAAGCCAAGCTCAAGATCATATTTTAGGTTATTGTTTGGTTAATGATGTAAGTGAAAGAGAATGGCAAATTGAAAAAATGGGTCAATGGGTTAAAGGAAAATCTCATGATACTTATGGACCAATTGGGCCTCACTTGGTTACAAAAGATGAAATTGCAGATGTTAATAATTTAAAAATGAGTTTAGATGTTAACGGTACAAGAATGCAAACAGGTAATACAAGTACAATGATATTTAACGTTGATGTTATTGTCTCTTATTTGAGTAAATATATGTCTCTTCAAGCGGGTGATATAATTACAACTGGAACACCTCCAGGAGTTGGTATGGGAATGAAACCTCAACAATTCTTAAAAGCGGGTGATACTATGAAACTATCAATCGAAAATTTAGGAGAGCAAAACTCTAAGGTAGTTGCTTTATAATTAATTGTGAAAATAACTTCTATTAAAAGTCATGTACTTAGATATGAGTTAGAAAAAGAACTTGGTTACTCACAACAGTATTATAAACATCGTACAGCCCATCTTGTTGAAGTTCAAACAGATGAAGGAATAACAGGTTGGGGTGAATGTTTTGGTCCTGGAAATATAGCTTTGGCAAACAAGTTTATTGTTGAAAAGGTTATACAGCCTTTAGTAATTGGTGAAGATCCTTTAAACAAAGAACATATCTGGCAAAAAGTATACAATCTTTTAAGAGATAGTGGTCAAAAGGGAATGCCAATTCAAGCATTATCAGGAGTGGATATTGCTTTATGGGATATTCTTGGAAAAAAAACAAATGCTCCTCTTTATCAACTTTTTGGTGGTAAATGTAATAATGAAGTTCCAGTGTATGGATATGGAATGATGTTACAAAAAAAATCAGTTGATGAATTGATTGCCTTGTTCAAAGAAGAATCTAAGCAAATAAAATCAAAAAATTTCAAAGCCATGAAAATGAAAGTTGGATTAGGTCCAAACGAAGATTTAAAGTTAGTTCAAGCCGTAAGAGACACTGTTGGAAAAGACTTCAAATTAATGGTTGATGCAAATCACGCTTATAATTTGAAAGATGCTCTTTACGTTGGAAAAGGTTTAGATGAGCTAGATATTTATTGGTTTGAAGAACCTGTGGCTCCTGAAGATTATGAGGGTTATAGAGAATTGAAACAAAAAATCTCTACTAGCATTGCTGGTGGAGAAGCTGAATTTACTAAATATGGCTGGAATAAATTAATATCAAATAAATGTATTGATATAGCTCAACCAGAGGTTTGTGGACTTGGCGGAATTACGGAGTATTTAAAAGTTGTAGCATTAGCGCAAGCAAATTTTATACCAGTAATTAATCATGTATGGGGTTCTGCAGTTAGTATTGCAGTTAACCTCCATTTGTTGACAGCACAACCAGATATGCCAGGTGGATTATTTCCATCTAAATCTATGCTCGAGTTTGATACAACAGAAAAAAATATTTTTATCACAGATTTGCCTAAAGAAGAATTTTCAATTTTAGACCAAGTTAAAAACAATGATGGTTTTGCATCAGTAACAGACAATGCGGGTATTGGAATTAATCCTGATGAAGATTTTATAAAGGAGTTTGAAGTAAATGAATAAAATAAAAACCTCAGAACCAAAACCTCTTTGGAAAATAAGATGTACTTTAGGTGAAGGAACATTATGGGTTGGTGAACATAATTCAATTTATTTTGTAGATATTAAAAAAAAGAAAATTTGTTCTTTCAATATTAAAAATAAAAAAAGGAAAATCTATAAAGTAAATAAAGAAATTGGGTTTATCGCTCATATCAAAGATCATATTTTTATTTTAGGTCTTCAGGGCGAATTAAGAATTCAAAATCTAAAATCAAAAAAAATTTTAAAATCAATTAAGATAGAACCAAACTTGAAGCTAAATAGAATTAATGATGGAAAAACAGATCCTGCAGGAAATCTTTGGTTTGGTACTATGGATAACTTAGAGCGAAAAATTGAAAAAGGTTCTTTGTATAAACTAGATAAAAATTTTAAAATAATAAAAGTTGATAAAAATTATAGAATTACTAATGGACCAGCATTTATTGATCAGTATAATTTTTATCATACGGATAGTCCAAAAAAAACTATCTATAAAATTAAAATAAATAAAAATAATAAAATAGTTAGCAAAAAAATATTTAAAAAATTATCACCTGAAGAGGGTTCACCAGATGGAATGACCTTAGATAAAAATAAAAATTTATGGGTAGCTCATTTTCATGGTGCATGTATTTCTGTTTTTAATAAAAAAGCAAAATTAATTCACAGAATTCAGTTTCCTGCAAAAAATATTACTAATTGTGCATTTGGAGGTAAAAATACTAAAGATCTTTACGTTTCAACAGCAACAAAAGGTATGAGCAAAGCAGATTTGCGAAAATTTAGATATTCAGGATTCTTTTTTAGTGTAAAAACAAATGCAAAAGGAGTTTTACAAAAAAAATTTATATTAAGTAATGAAGAAAAGAGATCTTTACTATGAGCGAATACCTACAAAGCTTTTAAGAGAAGATATTAGATTATTAGGAACATTCTTAGGAAGAGTAATTAAAGATCAAGAGGGACTAGCATTTTTTAAAATTGTTGAAAGACTAAGATTACTATCTAAAAACACATTACTAGATAAAAACAAGAGTAAAGTTTTCTTAAAAATATCAAAAGAAGTAAAAAAACTTTCGCCAGAAAAAACTTTTAAAATCACAAGGGCTTTTTCGCACATCCTTAATTTAATGAATTTAGCTGAGTCTTTAGATGCATCTAGAAAATTAAATGAATACGAAAATCCATATTTTAAAAGCAAAAATCAAAATTTATTTATCGAGGATATTATTGAGGGACTTTTCAAAAATAAAAATATTTCAAATAATAAAATTTATGATTTAGCAACCAAGCTAGATATTGGGATAGTTCTTACAGCTCATCCAACAGAGGTTAAAAGAAGAACTTTAATTCAAAAATATGCAAATTTAATATCAATTATGGAGCAAAGACATCTCTATAAAAAATACCCCTCCAAAATCATAGAATTAGATAGAAAACTGTATTCAGAAATAGCAATTATTTGGAAAACTGATGAACTAAAAAGAACTAAACCTTCTCCATTAGATGAAGCAAAATGGGGACTGGCTGTAATTGAAGATAGTTTGTGGGATACTATTCCTAAGGTTTATAAAAGATTGAATGATATCTTTAGAAAAAATTTAAACAAAGACTTGCCTAGAAATTTTAATCCTATTCAATTTGGTTCGTGGATGGGTGGAGATAGAGATGGAAATCCAAATGTAACTTCTGAGGTAACTAAGAAAGTAATTTTATTTTCTAGATGGCAAGCTGCAAAACTTTACGAAAAAGAACTTACTCAATTAATTCAAGATTTATCCATGGAAGAATGTTCTCCTGCAATCAGTATAGTTACTGGAAAAAGTTTTGAACCATATAGAGTTTATTTAAGACCATTAAGAGATAAAGTAAGAAATACTCATCAATTAATTGAGGCACACATAAACTTTAATAAACCTTTAGATGAAAAAAAATTACTCCAAGATAAATATGAAATTATTAACCCCTTGAGAGAAGTAAGAAGTTCTCTGAATCAAAACAAAGGTCAACATATTGCAAATGCTGATTTACTAGACTTAATTAGAAGAGTTAGATGTTTTGGAATAAATCTTGCAAGATTAGATATCAGACAAGAGTCTGATCGACATGAAAAACTTTTAAATGAAATCTTTAAAAAGAAAAATAAAATTAATTATTCCTCTCTAAGCGAAGGTGAAAAAATAAAACTTTTAAATAAAAATATTAAACAAGGAAAATATTTTGTAGATAAAATAAATATTCGAGATAAAGAAAATAAAGAAGTATGGAATACTTTTAAACAAATTGCTAAAGAACCAACCCAATGTCTTGGTGCTTATGTAATATCGATGACATCCACAGCATCTGATATTTTATCTGTTTATTTTTTACAAATGCAGGCACAAACAAAAAATTTATTAAGAGTTGTTCCACTTTTTGAAACTCTGGATGATTTAAAAAATGCTAACGGCGTTATGACAAACTTATTCAAACTTTCATGGTACAGAAAAATGATTAAGTCAAAACAGGAAGTGATGATTGGATATTCAGACTCTAGTAAAGATGCTGGAAAATTATCTGCAAGTTGGCATCAATACAAACTTCAAGAAGAGCTTAGAAATTTAGCTAAAAAATATAAAATAGATCTTGTTTTCTTTCACGGCAGAGGCGGATCTCCAGGAAGAGGAGGTGGTCCAATACAGGCCACTTTAAAATCACAACCTTCTGGTACAGTTAACGGAAAAATTAGAATTACTGATCAAGGAGAAGTAATTCAGCAAAAGTATGGCTATAAACCTTTAGCTGAGTACAATTTATGTAGCTATATAGGAGCTGTAATGGATGCTTCTTTAAATCCTCCACCAAGATCAAAAACTAATTGGCGTGAATTAATTCAAAAAATGTCAGAAATTTCTACATCCTCATATAGAAAATATTTAAATCAAAGTGAGGATTTTATTCGTTACTTCAAAACTGTTACGCCTCATAAATCACTAGGAAAACTTGCAATTGGATCAAGACCAACCAAAAGAAAGAATGTTGATAATATTCAAAGTTTAAGAGCTATCCCGTGGGTATTTGCTTGGACACAAATTAGATTAATGTTACCCGCTTGGCTTGGTACAACTGAAGCATTGAGATACGGTTCAATTAAAAAATTTAAAAGAACGATGACTGATATGGAAAGAAATTGGCCATACTTTGTATCAACGATGGATATTTTAGATATGGTAATTTCCAAGGTGGATCCAGAAATATCAATTATTTATGAAAATAATTTAGCTGATGCCTCATTAAAAAGAATAGGTAAAAAATTAAGATTTCAATTTGAGGCACTGGTCAATTTGCATAATAAAATTACCCCCAAAGAAGTGGTAAAAGAAAGGAAAGAATTTAGAAAAGCTTTATTTATAAGAAATAACTATACAGAGATGTTAAATATACTTCAGGCAAATGTGATGAATAAATTAACAAATAAAAAATATAAAAATTTAGATAAAAAATTTCTTGAAGATGCTTTAATGACATCGATTGCAGGTATTTCTGCAGCAATGAAAAATACTGGATAGATGTTTGAATACTTAATTGCTTTTGGAGCAGGACTTATAAGTTTTTTGTCTCCATGTGTTCTCCCATTAATACCTGGATATATCTCTTATATCTCTGGTCAATCTTTACAAGAAATTTTAAATCAAAAAAAAATCAATTTTTTTCCATTAATTTTATTTTGTTTAGGGTTCTCAACTGTATTTGTTCTTTTAGGTGCATCAGCATCTTTTTTAGGACAGGCATTACTTCAAAATTCAGAAGTGTTAAGAATTTCAGCAGGAATAGTAATCATAATTTTTTCTCTTCAATTAATTGGAATTATCAATATTCCATATTTAAATTTTGAAAAAAGGTTTGATGCAAAAGAATCAAGAAATATTCTTTTTCCATATGTTATAGGTGTTGCTTTTGGTTTTGGTTGGACACCATGTATTGGTCCAATTTTAGGTTCAATTTTAGCTTTGGCATCTATTGAAGAAACTTTATCAAGAGCTGTAATCTTGTTAATCTCTTATTCATTAGGTCTTGCGATCCCTTTTGTTTTATCTGGATACTTAATTCAACGGTTCTTATTATTTTCTAAAAATTTTAAGAAAAACATAAATTTAATTTCAAAAATTGGCGGAATAACTCTGTTAGTTACAGGTATTTTAATTTTAACCAATCAATTACAAGCAATAGGATTTTATATAATTGAAATCTTTCCATTTATGCAAAAATTCGGATAAAAAGTATTAATGAAGATTTATCAAATAGATTCCAGTGCTAGAAAAAAAGGCTCTACCTCAAGAGCTTTAGCAAAAAAACTTTTAGATAAAATTAAAAAACCAGAAGATGAAGTAATTTATAGAGATTTAGATGATGAGATGCTTTTTGTAAGTGGACTTACAGAATCTGGAATGAATATAGATGAAAAAGATCAAACAGAAGAACATAAGAAAATGTTTGAGCTTTCTGATAAACTTGTAAAAGAATTAAAAGAGAGTGATATCATAATAATTTCAGCACCAATTTATAATTATGGACCTCCAGCAACTCTTAAAGCTTGGTCGGATTTAGCTGCTCGTATAGGTGAAACCTTTAGATTTAAACCAAATGGTAGAAGAGAAGGATTATTAAAAAATAAACATGCGTATCTAGTGATTACTTCTGGAGGAACAAAACTAAATAGTTCAGAAGATTTTCTAACTCCTTGGTTAAAATTTATTCTTAACTTTTTTGGTATAGAAAAAGTAGATATAATTAGTGCAGACCAAATGGCACTAGATTATGAAAAATCAATCAAAGAAGCTGAAGCACAAATAGAAAATTTGTTTAAAGATTAAACTTTCTTTTTAAGTGTCTAAGTTTTCCCTCAGTGCTATCGTAATCAATGTAACAACCTTGTAAAAATCTCTCACCTTCCTTTGTCTCATAAGCTGTTCTCCCATGGAGTAGTCTATGATTATCCATCATCATTAAGTCTTTTGGCTCAAGTTTAAATTCAATTCTATATTTATCTGAATTATACATTTCAGATATTTTTTTTCTTGCTTGGTAGTAAAGATCTAATTTTTCTTTTTCTAAAATTGGAACATAGTCTAATCTAGGACTAAATCTTACCTGCTTGAAACTCTTATCCTCATTGAGTTCTATCAAAGGAGAGATAGTTTCTAATATAACTTCTTTATCTATAAATCTAAATCTAACTTTTACTTCAGTTAAAATTTTATAAAATTCTGGATATTGATTTTTTAAATCTTCAGTAACTGTGTAACCATCTACTAAAGTCGATAATCCTCCTGAAACTTTACTTTCTATACAATGCAAAAGTTGAATACATGGAACAGGATTTCTATAAGGATTGTCGGTATGAGGTGCTAAAGCTAACGATGTATAAGCAAGATCATTTGGATCAGGTTTAGATTTTACGTCAAAATATTCACCAAAATTTGTTCTTCGAACACTGCCTATTGAATTTGCAAATTCAACAATATAATTTTTAGATGTTGGAATATTTTTTACTATTACAAAACCAAATTTATAAAATGAAACAAGCAGATCATGCATCTCTTTACTTTCATAAAAATTTTCTTGGTATTCAAAATTTTTTATATTTTTTAAAGTTGAGTCCCATTTAGTTTTTTCAATAGATCTAATCACAATATCTTCTTTAGAAAATTCAGAAGCAATTTTATCAATTTCAAGTTTTGAATTAACGCCATCATTAAAATTAACCTCTAGGTATTTTTCATTAAGGTTTACTTTATTTATTGAGACATCATTACTTAAAAAGGTTGGATCAAAAAGTCTTTGCTGAGTTCCTTTATCTAAATGCTCCTCACCATTAACTCTTTCACGTAACCAGAATGGGTGAATTTCTTTTTTTTCAGACCCATTATTAAAATAAACCTTATTTTCAATTAGCTCAATTTTCATAATAGTAAGCCAAGGATTATTTAAAATTTAACTTTAATCAACATAAATTAAATAGTAAGAGTTCATTGTGAAAAAATTTGATACAAAAAAATATCCAATATACGCAAGCTTTTTAAATCAACTTGCTAAAGATTTAACTAAGTTTTATTACGCTAAGTTAGATAAGCCATTTAAGATAACTAACAAGATGAAAGGTAAAGGTTACGATCCTGTAACAACATCAGATAAAGCCTTTGAAAAATTTATAAGATCCAAAATTTCAAAAAAATTCCCAAATCATCAAATTATAGGGGAGGAATATGGTCATAAAAATACAAAGAGTGAGTTTTCATGGGTGATTGATCCAATTGATGGAACTAGATCATACGTTGTAGGTAATCCTAGTTGGAGTAATCTTATTTCATTAAATTACAATGGAGAACCAATTTTAGGATTAGCAAATTTTCCTAAAATGAGAAAATATTATTTAAATGTGAATAAAAACTCTGCATTTGTTTTTGAAAACAAAAAAAAAAGAAAACTTAAAGTTAACTCAAAATTAAATTTTACGAATGCAAAATTAGCTGCTGCTTTTCACAATCAATTAACTTTAAAGCAACAATCAAAAATTCAAAAATTTATTAAAAGAATGCAATTTCCTTGTTTTGATGCATTGACTTATTGTCAATTAGCAGAAGGTAGACTTGAAATGGTTGCACAATGTGCAAATAAGATTTGGGATATTCATCCTATAATGCCAATTGTAAGAGCAGCAGGAGCAATAGTAACGACTTGGGGAAACAAAAACCCTGTTGTTGGAGGAAATATTATTGTTTCAAATAATAAAGCCAATCATAAAAAAATTTTAAAATTATTAAAACCATTAGCTGAATGATACCAGAAAGAGCACAAGTAATTCTAGATTTCTGGTTTAAAGAAACTCCTTCTGAAATGCGTTTCAAAAAAGATGAAAAGTTTGATCAAAAAATTAAAGATAATTTTTTAAAAGATTATGAACTTGCTTGTCAAAATGAATATGATGATTGGCAGGATAATCCTATGAGTTGTCTAGCATTGATTATTTTATTTGATCAGTTTTCAAGAAATATGTTTAGAAATGACAAAAAAGCTTTTGCTCAAGATCAAAAGACTAGATTGATTGTAAATGAGGCAGTTTATTCAGGTTATTTAGAAGCAATGAATGTAAATCAAAGATTTTTTATGTTGTTACCTTTAATTCATAGTGAAGAGATTAGTGATCATGAAATGGCATATTACTTATTAAACAAATATTTAAGAGAACACGAAGGATACAATGAAATAAAAAAATTTTGGCAAGATCATACAAAAGCAATTAGACAATTTCATAGATATCCTCATAGAAATGAAATTTTAGGAAGAGAATCTACTGAAGAAGAAATAGAATTCTTAAAAGGTCCAAATTCTTCTTGGTAAAATGAATTTAGAATTTATTTTCAAAGTTATAGACAAAGATGAGTGGCAAAAAGCCAAACAATCTGGAACTTATGGTGGGTCAGAAAAAGATCTTAAAGATGGATATATTCACTTTTCAGAAGAGGATCAGGTAGAGGAAACTTTAAATAAACATTACCCCAAAAAAGAAAATCTAGTCTTGTTAAGAGTAAATGCTTTTAAGCTTGAACATTTACTGTGGGAACAAGCATCAAATGGAGATATGTATCCTCATTTATATTCACCTTTAGATACTAGCACAGTTGTGAATGAATATGAGTTACCATTGAATGAAGATGGAAGACATCAGCTTCCAGAGATTTTAAAAAAGTATCAGTTCAGTCGTCCTAGATAATTAACCATTATCACACCAATAATAATTAAAATAATTCCAATTATTCCATAAAGATTAGGTACTTGATTAAATTTTAATACCGCAAAAAGAACAACGCCAGTTACAGTTAATCCGCTGTATGTAGCGTAAGCAAAACCAACAGGAAGAGCGTGCATTGCTTTTGCAATTGAAAACATCGTGATACACATAAATAAAATACATAAAACTGATGGTGTAAGTTTAGTAAATCCCTCAGAGATTTTAGCTAAACTATTAGAAGCAATACCAAAAGATATACCAATAGCTAAAAATAAATATCCAAACAGTGGTTTCATAATTATTGTTTCCCTAATAAATTTACCATCAAAACTCCAATTACTATCAATATTAAACCAATTATTGAATATAAATTCGGAACTTGATTATATTTAATTACTCCAACTATAACTGTAGCAATTATAGTTAGACCAGCAAATGAAGCGTAAGTGATACCCATTGGTATATTCTTCATCACCAATGAAAGCGCATACATACACAGAACAATTGTAATTGCAGTAATTATACTTGGAAAGAGAAGAGTAAAGCCTTCAGCACTTTTTGCGAAACTATTCGAGGTAACTCCCAGAAAAACAGCTACACCTAAAAATAAATATGAAGTTGCAAGACTCATGTTGAGATTTTAAATGAAATTAAAGAGAATATATAGAATTATTTAAGAGACCATTTAATAGCATCTTCCATTCTATCATCTCCCCAAAAGAGTTCATTTTTTACAATAAAAGATGGGCTACCAAATATTTTATTTTCACGAGCCGAGTTTGTATTTTCATTATATTTTGTTTCTATATCAGATGATTTTGCTTCAGAGATAATTTCATCTTTATCAAGTTTTAATTCTGAGCAAACATCCGAGATGCTTGGTTCAATTGCTGGTTCTTTACCCTCTTGAAACCATTTTTTGTAAGTAAGAATAACAAATTTTTCTCCCCAACCTTTTTCAAATCCAAGAATTGCAATTTGGTTAGCTAAATCAAATTCTGATAATGGATAGGGTACTGGTGTTTTGGCAAAGAAACCATAACCCTCAGCTCTTCTTTCAATGTCTCTCCACATATAATTAACTTTATTCATTTTATCTTTTGGAAATGGGATATTGTTCATCTCTTTCATGATTGCTCTTACTGAAAAAGGTTTCCAATTGAATTTTACTTGATGTTGTTTTTCAACATCAAGTATTCTAGTTACGGAGAGATAGGTATAAGTGCTTCCTATCGAAAAATAAAAATCAATACTACTCACTTACTTTGGCATTGGTGTAGCACCAGTTTCTAAACTAACAATTTTTCCATTGTCGTATTTATAAACTGCCATTACCGCCTCAACATTTCCGTCGTTAAATGTAACAAAAGCATGGTGAATTCCAATTTCATCATTCTCGTAAACAATTCTAACTTTATCTTGATTAATATCACCACTCATTGCCCATTTGATAACATCACTTTTAGTTAAAACGTTTCCTGATTTATGCATTGTAAATTTAAAATCATCATGCAAAAGCTCATTCATTACTGCCTCATCTTTACTTTTCAAAGCAGCACTATATTTCTCTAATATAGACATATTTTCTCCTGTTGCTTTATTTTATAGATAAAGTCTAGCAGAGTTAATCCAACATGTGGAGTCTCTCTATTTACTTATACTTTAGCCAACTCGTAAATTTCATAACTATCCATTACTTCATCCCATACAGGTTTTGAAACTGGATTTGATCCATCCATAAATGAATGAAGTGCTGCCATGTCATGAGCTACAATCTTGAACATTACTGTTGATTTATCAGGTGAAACACTAGCTATTGTCTTTGTAACATCTGCAACTTTTTTTCTTTCAGCCATACCTTCGTCTGACTGCATGAAACCCATGAACTTTTCAAAGGTACCTTCTTTTAGTTTTCCTACCACTAATATATCTTTCATTTTTTCTCCTTTTTTTGTTAATATAGAGTTTGTACTACTTTTTTAACTCTATCTTCTCCATTAGGTACTGTTGAATTTACAAAGTCATGACAGGCATTAGTTTTAGCCTCGTCAAATTTAGACCCATAAAATTTATCAACAGCTTTGTTTACGCCTTCATCCCATTCCTTTTCAGGAATTCCTACTTCTAAAGCATAAGCTTTTAAAACTTTTACTGATGCCATGGATTTTTCTTTCATACTATATTCAAATGTTTCTCCAGATGGTAAAAAATAGTTAGCCATATATATTCCACTGCATTCCCAAGCTCTATTTTTATCGCTATCATTCATATCTGCATATACAGATGTTATAAAAAAAAGACTGAATATAGTTATTATTATTTTTTTCATAATTTACCTTTTCAAGTAGTTGAACTGTAACTAGATAGTCTTACATTTAAATTAAAGAGTCTCATGCGTTCATATCGCGCGTCAGATATGCAATTTTTATCAATTAGAAGTGCTGTTTTTAGCTATTTAATTCAATCTTAATGTTTGATAACGTTTTAATATGATCGAAAAATTTAATGGAATTTTTTATTTAATTGTATTTTTAATACATTTTTTGATTTTTGCTGTTTATGCATATCAGACTGTTTTTGCTACAAAGAAATTTTTAGATAAATTTGGCATAGACGATACAGGTGCAGGAATGACAAGATTTTTTGGATCATTGTTTATAGGTGCTGTTGCAATGGCAATATGGGTTGGCTTTATTAGACCTGATGGTCTTCAAGGAACATGGGCATTTTTTAATTTAGTGTTTTTACAAAACCTTTCAGCTTTTATTGTTGGTATTTATAATATTAAAATCAATAAGCTCGGTCACACACCACAAACATCTAATGAAGGAATTATTGCACCAGGTATTCTAACTTTGTTAAGTGCAATACTTTGTTACGGATTAGCTGATAAAATTTATATCTAAAACCAATTAGGTACTGGTAGACCTTTTTCTTCTAGAAATTTTTTATTGAACATCTTAGTTGCGTACTTATCACTTCTATCACAAAGAATTGTTACAATAGTTTTACCAGGTCCTAATTCTTTACCCATTCTTATTGCTCCAGCGATATTGATACCGCAACTAGTACCTAAGCTTAGACCTTCATTTTGAATTAAATCATAAAGTAAGGGTAGTGCCTCATGATCATCTATTGAATAGGCATCATCAATCTTAGCCTCACCAAAGTTAGCTGTTACTCTACTTGAACCAATTCCTTCAGTAATTGATCCTCCTTCTGACTTTAGTTCACCATTTTTAATGTAATTATAAAGAGCTGATCCCTTTGGATCAGATAAGTAAATTTTTATATCTTTGTTTTTTTCTTTAAGAGCATTACTGACACCAGAAATTGTTCCTCCAGTTCCAGAAGAACATACAAAACCATCAACCTTACCCTCAGTTTGTTCCCAAATTTCTTGTCCTGTCCCTTCATAGTGACCTTTGGCATTTGCTGTGTTATCAAACTGGTTAGCCCAAATGACACCGTTATTGTTTGTTGGTCTTAATTCATCTGCAAGTCTCGCTGCCACTTTAACAAAATTGTTATCATCTTTATAAGGTTTAGGTGGCACTAATCTTAATTCAGCTCCAAGATTTTTAAGTAAATCTTTTTTTTCTTGAGTTTGGTTATCGTTCATTACGATGATTGTTTTATAACCTAAGGAATTTCCTAATAGACCTAAACCAATTCCAGTGTTACCAGCTGTTCCTTCAACAACCGTTCCACCTTTAGCAATTAATTTTTTTTCTTGAGCATCTTTAATTAAAGCAAGTGCAGCTCTATCTTTAACTGATCCTCCTGGATTTAAAAATTCTGCTTTCCCATAAATGTTACATCCAGTAATCTCTGAAGCAGCTCTTAGTTTGATTAATGGGGTATTTCCTATTCCTGAAATAAAATCGTTTTGTGTATTATTCATTATCTGATTTTTTATCGCTGTCAGGTGTAATACCATAAGGTTTAAATTCGCTATCAGCTATTCCAACTCTTCTTGCTGGAATTCCAACCATCACAGCATTTTCTTCAACATCTTTAATGATTACTGCATTAGCTCCAATTCTTGCACCTCTACCAACTACTACTGGTCCTAAAACTTGTGCACCTGAACCAATTACTACATCTTCTTTAATAGTTGGGTGTCTTTTCATATTACGTTGATCATTGGAATTAATACTTGGCGCAATTCCACCCAATGTAACCATGTGATAAATAGTTACGTTATCACCAATCTCAGATGTTTCTCCAATCACAACTCCCATTCCATGATCTATAAATAAATTTTTTCCAATTTTTGCATTTGGATGAATTTCAATACCTGTTAAGAATCTTGAAAATTGAGAAATGATTCTTGCAATCAAATGAAATTTAGCAGTACTAAAAAAGTTTGCTATTCTGTGAAAGAATACTGCTTTGACACCAGGATAAGTTAAAATTAAACTTATTTTAGATTTTGCCGCAGGATCTCTATCAATTATTGATTGTAAAAAATCACTCATATTTCCCTAAAAAATTTGTCACGGTTGATAAAAAAAATTACATGCCTTATATAGTGATTAAATACGCAATTTAAAGAGGGTTAAAATGTATAAGAATACTAATTGTTTTCATTTAGCTATTCCTTGTGGTGATTTAGAGGTAGCTAAAAAGTTTTATAGTGAAACTTTAGGATGTAGGTTAGATAACTCTGCTCAGGAATGGGCTGATGTAGATTTTTGGGGCAATGAACTAACGCTTCATAAAAGTGATCATAAACTGGACAATGAAAGACATGACGTTGATATGGGTAACGTGTCTGTCCCTCACTTTGGGGTTCACTTATCAAGAAAAGACTTTGATGCACTTAAACAAAGACTGAAAGATAGTGGTACAAAATATTATGATGAACCTTATCTAAGATTTAAGGGCACTAAGTATGAGCAAGAAACATTTTTTGTTAAAGACCCTAACGAAAATATCCTTGAAATAAAGACGCTTACATCAAACCCAGAATAAGTTATATTTAGTTATTATAGTTACATTTTATAACTTTATTTTCTTTGACTCGTTATCTCAATCCGCGTTAGACTTTATTTATAAATAATAAGGAGAGACAATGAGAATAATCAAAACTACACTTGTAGCTGGATTAATTTCTATTTTAACAATGTTCACTGCTAACGCAGAAAAAGTTAAAATTGGAGATCCAGGTTGGACAGGTGCAACGGCTATTGCTAATTTATTAGCAGCAGTAGTTATAGATAAAATGGGTGGTGAAGCAGAACTTGTTCCTGGAAACAATACTGCAATTTATGCAGCGATTGATAGAGGAAAGGTGAGATTGATGTTCACCCTGATATTTGGTTACCAAACCAAGAAGCTTATACAAATGATTTAGTTCCAAAAGGAACTTTAAAATTAAGCAGCAAACCTTATGAAGGAAACCAAGGTTATTGTGTTTCACAACAGTTTGCTAAAAAAATGAACATTACAGCAATTGAAGACTTAGCAAGACCTGAAGTTGTTAAAGCTATGGATAGTGATGGCAATGGAAAAGGTGAGTTTTGGATTGGTGCTGATGGTTGGGCTTCTGCAAATGTAAACCAAGTTAAATTAAGAGACTATGGTTTATATGATGCTGGTATCGAAGCAGTTAGAGCTGCTGAAGCAGTTAAAAATGCAAGAGTACTAGACTCAATCAAAAAAGGTGAAGGTTATGCATTCTATTGTTACAAACCTCATGCAATTTGGGGAATGGCTGACGTAGTGATGTTAACAGAACCAAAATATGATCCTGCAAAATATAAAATGATTCAACCTAAAGCAGATGCTGACTGGTATAAGAAATCTTATGTTGCATCTAAAGATGCGCTTAAGCAAATCCAAATCGGTTGGGCTACTTCTTTAGAGAGTCAATCACCAGCGATTGTAGAATTCTTCAAGAATTTTCAATTAACAGCTGATGATGTTTCTGCAATGGCTTATGCAGTTTCAGTTGAGAAGAAAGATCCAGCTGCTGTTGCTAGAGCTTGGATGGAAGCAAATAAATCAACTGTAGACGGTTGGTTAGGATTATAATCTAAATTAAATTTTATACTCGGCAATTTAAGATTGCCGAGTATATTTTCCTATAATAAAAAACGAATATGGATTCATCGAGTTCAGCAATAAAAATTGAAAATGTTTGGAAAGTATTTGGCAATACTTCACCCGAAGCATTAGATGCAATCCAAAATAAAGGAATTTCAAAAACTGAAGCTCTAGAAGAATATAATTCAGTGATTGGTGTATCAGATGTTTCATTTGATGTTAATCAGGGAGAAATATTTTGTGTGATGGGTCTATCTGGTAGTGGAAAATCTACATTAGTTAGACATATAAACAGACTTTTAGAACCTACATCAGGAAAGATTTTGATAAATGGTCAAGATGTAATGCAGCTTGATCGTGATCATTTACAAGAGTTAAGAAACAAAAAAATAGGCATGGTTTTTCAAAACTTTGCTCTAATGCCCCACAGATCAGTTGTAGATAATATTGCAATGCCCCTTGAGATAAGAGGTGTAAGTAAAAATGATCGTTTAGATGCTGCAAATAAAATTTTAGAAATTGTTGAATTACAAGGTTGGGGGAATAAATTTGCTCATGAATTATCTGGAGGTATGCAGCAAAGAGTAGGGCTTGCAAGAGCATTAGCTGCAGATCCAGAGTTTCTTTTAATGGATGAACCATTTAGTGCATTAGACCCATTAATTAGAAGACAGCTACAATCAGAATTTATCAAACTTTCAAAACAGATGAAAAAGACTACAGTTTTTATAACTCATGATTTAGATGAGGCGGTAAGAGTAGGGCATAGAATTGCTATTATGAGAGACGGAAAGGTAATTCAAATTGGTACCCCTGAAGAAATTGTAGTTAATCCAGCTGATGAATATGTTGCAGATTTTGTTAAAGGAATTTCAAGACTTAAAGTTGTTCAGGCAAAAACAATTATGCAAACAGTTGAAAGTTATGAAAATTTAAATGGTAAACTGGAAGAAAATTTACAAAGTGTAGATGAGCATGAATTATTAAGTAAATTAATTGAAGTCTCAAAATCGAAAGATAAGCCATTAGTTGTTAAAAATAATGGGCAAAAAAATATTGGAGTTATTACCCAATCAGATCTTTTAAAAGCAGTGATAGAGGGTGGTGATGGAGAATAAGCAAATTAATAATCCTACTAGATCAGAACTTATTACTGACTTTGTTAAATCAAATCCAGAATACTACATTAAAGAGTTTCAAAAAATTGGAAGCAAACCTTCATTCTCTTTTTCATTTAATTTATATGCAGGAATTTTAGGTCCAATTTGGTTTGGAATGAGAAATATATGGAATTGGGCATTAGCTTTTTTAATAATTGAAACATTTTCAGTTGTTCAAATTATAAGAGGCCTGTTTGGAAATATTACTAAAGAGACTGTTGAGAAAATAAAACAAGTAGAATCAACTATTGCATTTAGAAACAAACAGCTAGAAGCAGCCATAACTAACAATCCAGATAAAGTTGATGTTTATAAGCGTAATATTAAATCTTTAGAAGATGCAATGCAGGGATACATTGACGAAGTTGCAAGAATTGAAGCCTCTGCAATTTGGATAACTATTTTTGGTATTGCTTTATTAATTTCAATTAAAATAGTCCAGGGGATTTTAGCTAATTCTATTTTAGAAAAAAGATATTCAGAGTGGCTATCAGATAAAACAATAAGACCAGGAATGCAAACCAAGAACTTTATCTCAAGTACAATTTTCGCAGCAGTGATTATGTTCTTCTCTGTAGTGCATTATAGTTTTCCTGGTGTTATCACTATAATGGATGATTTTCCAACTCATCCGGACATAAGACTTACTTCAATAAAATGGGTGGAAACTATTTTTGATTATGCTGTTTTAAAAGGAGATGCTTTATTTACAGCAATCACTATTGGAATTAGATCAGTATTAGATTTCTTAGAACTATTATTTGTTAAAACTCCATGGATAGTAATCATTACAACTATAGTAACTTTAACTGGTTTAGCTGCAGGCCCAAGAGCTGCAATTTATTCAGCAGGATTTTTATGTTACATGGGATTTTTAGGTTTTTGGGTAAAAGCTATGACTACTTTGGCTCTGCTTGGAACTGCTGCTGTATTAAGTATAGTTATTGGAATTCCACTTGGAATTTTTTGTGCAAGACGTCAAAGATTTTATTCAATGATAAGACCAATAATGGATTTCATGCAAACAATGCCAGCCTTTGTATTTATGATTCCAGTAATTGCTTTCTTTGGAACGGGTAAAGTTGCTGCAGTAATTATTACAATGATATTTGGAGGGACACCTGTGGTTAGATTAACAGTTCTTGGATTAAGAGGTGTGCCCGAAACAATTAGAGAAGCTGCAATCGCTTACGGAGCATCAAAATGGTATTTACTTAGAAAAGTAGATTTACCATTAGCAACTCCTTCTATCTTGGCGGGTGTAAATCAAACGGTAATGTTAAGTCTAGCAATGGTAGTAGTTGCATCTCTAATTGGTGCAAAAGGTCTTGGACAAGATGTTTTAGAAGCACTTCAGTATGCTAATGTTGGACAAGGAATTTTAGCAGGTGTTGCAATTTTATTTGTTGCGTTAATTCTTGATAGAGTTGTACAGGGTAAGAAAAGAGTTTAATTTGCCTTAATGGAATATGCTTTATTAGGATTTTTTGCAGGATTAAGTTTAATTTTAGCTATTGGTGCTCAAAATATTTTTGTCATTGAACAAGGTTTAAAAAAACAACATGTATTTCTTGTTTGTTTTATCTGTTCTTTATCTGATTTAATTTTAATATTTTTAGGTATTTTCCTTTTTCATTACTTTAATCAATTTTTTAATCAAACAGTAGAATTAATTTTTAATATACTTCTTATAATATTTTTACTGCACTTTATTTATACAAAAATTAAAACACACTATTCAGATATAAATTTTCAGAATGAATTGACGAGTATTTCAAAAATAAACATAATTATTAAAACACTTGGATTTACGTATCTTAATCCTCATGTCTATTCAGATACTGTTTTTTTTCTAGGAAATTTTTCTAAAAATTATCTATTAAATCAGAAAATATCTTTTGGTATCGGTGCGGCTATTGCTTCATTTTTGTTTTTTTTTACTTTGGGGTATTTATCTAATTATTTATCAAAATATGCTAATAGTAAAAATATTTGGAAAGTAATTAATATTTTTATTATATGTTTTATGTCTATTTTAATTTTATTTATTATTAAGGAAATATTATGAGTGATATTTATGTAGATGATATAGGCGAAGGGTTTCCTTTTGTTTTAGTTCATGGTTATCTAGGTTCATCTGAAATGTGGACTTTTCAAAAGGAATTTTTTTCAAAAGATTATCGTGTAATTATCCCAGCTCTTCCAGGGTTTGGTGAAAGTCATAATGTAAAATCTTTAAATTCTATTAATAAAATGGCTAAAGAAATTATAAATGTATTAGATCAAAAAAAGATAGATAAATTCAATTTAATTGGTCATTCAATGGGTGGAATGATTGTTCAAGAAATTACAAAATTGATTGGGAATAGAGTTAACAAATTAATTTGTTTTGCAACAGGATCTATTGGAGATATTCCAGGACGATTTGAGTCTATGGATGAAACAAGGGAAAAACTTAAGAAAGAAGGCACACAACTCTCTTTTTCCAGAGTACCTCCTAAATGGTTTGTAAAAGGTGATAAGGACAAAAATTATTTCCTTTGTGAAAATGCTGTTAAAAATGTTTCATTAGAAACCGCTGATAATGCATTACTAGCAATGAAAAATTGGAGAGGTAAAGAAAATTTAAAAAATATAAAAAATGACACTCTTATAATATGGGGTGATAAAGATACTTCATATAATTTTGATCAAGTAGATACACTAAATAAAAATATTAAAAATAGCCGTTTAGAAATATTTAAAGATTGCGCTCATAATGTTCACTTAGAGCAGCCTGATCAATTTAATAATTTAGTAAAAGAATTTATCTCAAAATAATATTTTTATTAAGCTGATAAACTTTTTTATAAGCTCCAGTAAATTTTTTTGAAGAATGAAATTTTCCAGGAAAAATTATACATTTTATTTTAGCTCGCCTAACTGAATTTAAACTTTCTTGAGAATCTTCAATCGCTACACAATCATTAGCTTTAAGCTTTAGTTTTTTAAGTGCTAATAAGTATATATCTGGGTTGGGTTTGAATTTCTTTACTAATTTTGCATTCCCTATAAAGTTAAAATCTCTTTTTTTAATTGAATTTCTTAAAGAATATAAGATTGCATTTATATTATTTGAAGATGTAGATGAAACAAATGCAATTTTTATATTTTCTTTTTTGCATAAAGAAATTAATTTTTTAACACCTGGTCTTAATTTAATCTGATTTTTTTTAAGATAATTATTAAAAATTTTAGTTTTTAAATTTCTTAAATATACTGAGTTAACTTCAATCTTTTTCTTTTTAGCATATCTTGATATTCTATCTTTGCCACCAGATTTACTTAATAACCTTTGATACTCACGTTTGGTCCAATTCCAATCGAGCCCATATTGCTTGAATGCTTTATTGAATGACTTTCTTTGAATTTCTGAAGTTTCAACAATAGATCCAATAGAACCAAAAAGTAATGCTTTATAATATTTCAACCTTTTACAGCTCCAGCAGTCAAACCACTAATGACCTGTCTTTGGAAAAACATTACAAGCATAAATAAAGGTGCAGTAGCAGATACAACTGCAGAAACTGCCCACATTAAATTTCCTTCATGTTGATTTGTACCTAAATAACTTTGTATTTTTGGAACCATGGTATGATTTTCTTGATTGAGAAGTAATGCTGTTACTGTAAAATCATTATAGGCTAACATTAAACTAAATAAACCTGCTGTAATTACTCCAGGCCACATCACAGGCATAATGATATGTCTAAAAGCTTGAAAATATGAACAACCATCTATTAAAGCACTTTCGTCGAGTTCTTTAGGAACTGTTTTAAAAAAGGAGTAAAGTAACCATAGTGTAAAAGGTTGATTTATAGCAACCAAAACAACAATTGTAGTTGGAAGAATTCCCCAAATCTGTAATTCAAAGAAAGGAAAAAGATATCCTGAAACTAAAGTTATATGTGGCATAGCTCTAAAAATTAAAGCTGCCATTAAAATCCAAAAAGCATATTTCTCAGTTGATCTTGAAAGAGCGTATGCTCCTAAAGTTCCTAAAAACAAAGAAATACTCACAACAAATACTGTAACTATAATTGTATTTTTTGATGCTTTCCAAAATTCACCTTCAGTCCAAGCTTGTGTATAAGCATTAGTTGTAAATTTTCCGCCTGTTTCAATTAAAGTATTAAATGCTGATATTGCATACCACCAATCAGATCTAGAAAAGAAATCGGCTCTTACTTTAAATGATCCCCAAAAAGTCCAAATAAAAGGGAAGCAAGCAATTAACAACCAAGTGATTATAAAAATAGTATTAAAAGTTTTTAAACGATTTGATTTTGTATCTAGTCCATAATCCATAATTATCTCGCTGTTTTAAATTCTTTCCAAGTTCTAATTAATACTGGTGCTAGCAGAATAGCTATTCCAATAATTGTCATCATTGATGTAGCTGCAGCGGAACCAAACAATATCACTTCCTCATTAACTAAATTGTCATAGATTAACCAAGATAAAGATTGTGCACTTCCTTCAGCACTAAACCCTATAATGGGCTCAAATACTCTAAAGTTATCCATTAAAGAAATCAAAGCAACAAATGTAACTACAGGATAAATATGTGGCAAAACTATATGTTTAATTCTTTGAAATCTTGAGGCTCCATCAATAATTGCAGCTTCAATTGGTTCTTGTGGGACTGTTTGAAGTGCCGCATAAAAAACCACAAAGGCAAAAGGGGAGTGATGCCATATACCGTAAATAATAATTGTTATCCAAGTTAATGTTTTTGATGATTTAAGTGATAAATAAGGATCATTCATCAAATTTTGAATATTTGCTCCAATTATACCTTGAGAATCTATCATCCAAAATAATACTAATGATCCAACCAACGGTGTAACAATCATCGGTAAAATTGTACCAAAGATTAAAGGTCCCCTAATTTTTCTAGCAACTGCATTTAAGCTTAATGCAATAATAAATCCTAAGAGGAGTACATTTGGTGTAACAAACAAACAATAAGTTAAAGTAAATATTAGAGCCTTATAAAAGGGAAGATTAGTTACTTGGTCTACAAAAGCGCCAAAACTTTCAGTTTCATTCCAAAATTTTTTTATTTCATCAACTGCTAAATGATTTCGATCAGTATAAGTGCCAAAACCATTAAATTTTCCAAGAGGCTTTGCTTCCCTAATTTTTGATGTTTCTTCGTTATCAACTACAATTGAAACAGTACATCCAAAAGGATCACATTTTTTAACTTCTTTTACTACTTGATCATGTTGTGCATAAAAGGATTGAATACCGGTAGATATAATTGGTAACCCAATAAACAGGATCATTGCTAAGCCTGTTGGTAAAAAAAACCAAAAAAAAGTTTTGTTAGGCATTTAAATATTGATTAAGTGGGGAGCAAATCCCCACTTATAAGTTTTAGATTTTATAGAAAGCCTTGTTCTTTAGCTTTACTAATGTAAGCAGCCTCAACATCTTTCAATGCTTGTTCAGCCGACTCTTTACCTTGTAAAAACTCAACAATCTCACTTCCTAATGCACCATGCATTAAACCCATTTGCGGTAACATTGGATATGGTTTTGCTCCCATTTTTACAGCTTCGATAACACCAATAGATTTTGGTCCTGGTACAAACCCTTCTACTAACCAAACGGCTTGATCAGCAGCGTCAGCAACCATCTTTTTATTTGATGCTGCATGCGCTAAAGCTCTAAATGTTGCCTCAGCATCTGCATCAGGTCTGTTTTTTGCAAGTGTGAAACCATCCCACCATAATGTAGCTGCTGGAATATTTCCTCCACCTACAGTAGCAGGTCCAGTTAATTTAGTTGCCTTAGTAATGTTAGGATCACCTTCATCATCTAAAAGTGTTCCTGATCTAGATGCCCATAATGTCATCAATGCAACATTACCAGACTCCCATTCTACTTTAATTGCTTCACTATCATGAGTTAAGTAATCAGGGTTACTCAATTCAGATAATTTTTTTAGCATATTTAAAGTAGCAACGCCTTTAGCATTATTAATATTAGGCTCTGCACTTCCAGATTTAAAGAATTCACCACCGTGACCAATAAACATGTTCACAAATTCTTCTGCTAAATTCCAACCAGCTTTGTATGCAGCTGCGTAAGGATATTGCATTTTACCTGAAGCTCTAATTTTTTCAGATGCCGCAACTACTTCCTCATAAGTTTTTGGAATAGCTATACCAAGGTCTTTCAAAACATCTTCTCTGTAATACAAATGTTGAGTATTAGCCATAAACGCTACAGCCATTACTTTTCCATCGATTGTAATTAATTGAGAGTCTTGAATTCCTTTTCCATATTTTTTAACAAGATCATCTAATGGTCTAATTAAATCTTGGTTCATCAAAGGAACAATTGAACTATTTGCTGCAATTCTTGCTGAAAACTCAGATGGATTTGCAGTTAAAGCTGGCACAGCGATTTTATTATGCTCAGATGAGTGAGTCACTTTAAAATCAGCACTTCCTTTACATTGTTTAGAAGTTTCAACGAAAGTTCTTAATGCAGGAAAATCATTAGCCAAAATATTTATTGAACCACTTTTAATGTTACAATCTGCAAATGCAGAAGTTCCAAAAAGTAGAAACAATAAAGTAACTAGTATTTTTCTCATATGTTTTCTCTCTATATTATTATGTTAAACTATTATTTAAGTATAAAAACTATATCTATTCTAGAAGATGAATAAAAGTGATAATTTAAATCACTTTTGACGCAAGTTCCGCTCCACTCACTAACGACTCCAGCTTTTTATAAACAATATTTTCATCTACATTGCCAAAGCCAGCAAAGGTGCTAAATCCACAGTCAGTCCCAGCTAATAATTGTTCAGCATCAATGACCTTAGAAAAGGTTAAAATTCTATTCTTTACAACTTCGGGATGTTCTACAAAATTTGTTGTAGAATCTATTACACCTGGGGCAATTATTTTGTCTTTTGGAATTTTTAAATTTTCAAAAATTTGCCACTCATGAGAATGTCTTGGATTAGATGACTCAATCAGATAAGTCTGAACATTTGCTTTCAATGCAATTGGCATTATCTTTTCTAACGGAATATCATGTAGATGAGGTCCTTCATAATTTCCCCAACAGATATGTAGTCTTATATTAGAGCTGTCGATATTTTTAATAGAATTATTTAGACATTCTATTTGTTTTTCAGCTCTAATTAAAAATTCAGATTCTGATAAATCTTTAAAAGTCATGTGTCTAGCAAGTGCTAAATCTGGACAATCTAACTGAAGTTTTAATCCATTTGAGGTAATTTCTTCATACTCATCTTTCATAAGGTTAGATAAATTTTCTAAATATTCATCATCATTTTTATAAAATTTATTGGGTAAGAAAGCTGAAATAACTCCCGGAGAAGCAGCATTCATAAACGCATCCTTATGATTATTTTTTTCTAAAGCTTGTTTAAAATTATTTATATCTTTTGTTAGAGAAGTTTTGTCTTTAATTTTTAATTCACTTGTACAACAAGGTCTTGTGTAAGTAGGAGTACCACCTGTTCTTGCAATTCTTTCTTTAAAAGATGGAAAGTCATCTAAATCTTTAGGTGCTTTTCTTTCACTCTCTCCTGAAAAGCCATCAATTCTATCTTTGACATAAGTTGCATAGCTAATCTTAGACATTTCACCGTCGCTAATATAGTCAATTCCAACTTCTATTTGTTTTTTAACAATACTATTTACGTCTCTTTGAACAATTTCATTAAATTGATTTAAATCTATTTTTTTTTTTTGATCTTTCTTAAACAAGAGATTGGATAATTCATTTGATCTTGGTAAACTTCCTACATGTGTTGTTTTAATTTTAGTCATAATTTATTTCATTAAAATTTGTTTCCAAATTGCAACTTCATCAAACAAAACCCACTCTCTTATAACATTTCCATCAACTATTTCTGCATGGTTTATCCCCATTATAAAAATACTTTTATTTGATTTTTCTCCAAAATCTAAAGTGTCTTCAGAATGATTACCTTCTAAAAACCATCTTATTGACGCTTTTGGATTTTTATCTGGTTCTTCCAAATAACCAATATGCTCTACAGAAAACTTTATATTGCTGAAAGTATTTTTCAAAGTATTCCAAAATTTAATTATATCTTCTCTTCCATGTCCAATTTTGTTCCCAGGCCAATAGATAGTTGCAGCTCTTGCATACTCAGAAAAATTATAATTATTTTTAAAAATATTTTTCAATATTTTTGAGTAATTTCCTCCGGCAGACTCATTAGGTACAATACCTTGTTTATAATCTGATTTCATCTCAGAGCTTGAATTGAATAATTTTTGTACTTTGTCAGCATCTCCTTCTTTATCAATAATCATTTGGGCAAATTCTTTTGGTGTAAATCCTAGTTGTCTTACCATTGCACCTTGATCACGGACAATCCATTCATCATAGACTTGATTATTTTTGCAAGCACAATCAGCAATTACTCTATAGTAAATATCTTTCCCGGTTGGTTTACCATACGAACCGTCACCAAGATGTGTTCCTTTACTTAAAATTCTATGAGATGAATGATACCCTAAATCATCATTTCCATTCCAGATCACATCTTCACCAAGCAACTGTCTGTTAGGAAATTCTTTTAAGGTTGAATATGTTGCATCAATTACAGGTTTGTTTCCATAAGTAACTCCAAATGGAGATCTAACAGGAATATTATCAGTGTAAAATTGAGCAATAGACTCAACATCTTTGTTTTCCCAAATTTGTTTAGTTATTTTAAGTATGAAATCAGGAAAATTTTTATACTTTGGATCAAACCCCTTCATTAGATTTGTGTTACACAATTTAAGTAACAATCCTCTTGTTCATTTATCTTTATATTAACATTTGAATTGATTGGGATAGAAATCGTATCTTTGGGATCTAAAATACATTGAAAATCATCAATCATAATTTCCCACCTACCAGTTCTCGAAAATAATATTGTAGGTTTTTCAAACCTTAAATTAGTTATTTGTCCCTTGTTACATTTTAAAATTGACAGGTTAAATCCAGTATCTTGATTTATTAATGGAGCGTATTCTTTATTTTCAAATTTATTTCCAAGAATTTGAATTAAATCAAAATTATCGTTTATTTTATTAACTTGTTTAGAATTTTCATTATTTTTACACATGAATTTTTCTAGCTGATCTAGTTTGTAATTATCAAATTTTTTTATTTCTTCTTCAGAAATTGGTTCAAGAATACTTTTTCCTTTTGGAATTTCATTTAAAGATAAGTCAATTAATGAATTATCATTTAAAAGTGCCATGCCTGTTTTTTTTGCTTTTTCTAAGACACTTGGAACCCAAGTTATTATTCCAGGATCGTCTCCACCTAAAACTACAAAAATTAATCCTTCTTCATCACCCGCATTTTCAAATGCTCTAAACATATTTGTGGGCATAGATATAATATCACCAGCACTTAATATTGTTTCATCTTTGCCTTCAGCTCCCCAATAAAATTTCCATTTACCAGAATAAATAATAAAAACTTCTGCAGTTGTATGGCTATGTAAACCAGAACCATTTTTAGGCATAGCAGACACAGCACCTAGATTAAAACTATGTGGCATTGGTATTTTAACAAATTGTTTACTATCTTCTGCGACACCTGGGCCTACAATAGAATAATTTTTTCTTTCTTTATGACCTTCAAGTTTGCCCTCAACAAATGGCAAAGTACTTGGAATAAGATCTTCAAATTTAGCTACTCGATTATTCATATTTTTTTAAACTATATTTTGTGATAGTAAAATTATCTAACAAAAAATATATGCAAATAGAACAATTTGATACAGGTCTTAAGGGTCAAGAGAAAGTGGAAAAAATAGTCATCTCACCCGAAGAAAATTATAATTACAAACAAGTTGTCAGAAAATATTTAAATTCAATAGTAAATGATGGCATATCTAAACTTGATCAAAATCTTGAAAATGCGTTCTCTCAGAATATTAATGTTAATTGTTTTTACCCTTTAAATGAATTTTTAGGAGTTGATGATTTTAAAGAAAAATTTTGGAAACCTCTTTTTAACTCATTTCCTGATCTTGAAAGAAGAGAGCAAATAGTAATTAGTGGCGCTTTTAGAGATAAAATTCAAGTAGGTTCAATTTCTTCATTATCAGGAGTATTTAAAAATTCATGGTTAGGCATTCAACCTAATAACAAAATGGTAAATCTAAAGTGTTGTGAAATTCATCAGCTTAAAGATGGTAAAATTATTGAGAGTTATATTTTAATCGATTTAATAGATCTATTAATACAAACTGGAGCAAATCCAATTAATCTTTCAAGAGGATCTGAAGGAAATTGGTTAAATCCAATTAACACAGATGGTGTAAATTTTTTTGAAAAAGACATGGAAATTTCTAAAGCTAGTTTAGAGCAATCACTTATCATGCAGAGAAGTTTAAATATAAAACCTGAATTGGAGGTTTCTTCTAATAAAGATCTTAAGGAGAGATTAATAAACCATCCACAAAAAGATTATTGGCATGAAAAAATGATTTGGTATGGACCAAGTGGTATTGGAACTGCCAGAACTTTAGAAGGATTTGTAGATAATCATCAGTTACCTTTTAGAAAAACTTTTAAGGAAAGAAATTATTGGAAACTTGGCCATTATTGTGAATTAGGGGATGGAAAATTTTCTTTAACAGCAGGATGGAATAGTATTCAGGCAATATATGGAACTGAAGATTGGTTAGGATATAAATCTGAAAACCAAAAAGTAACTATGAGAGTTATGGATTTTTATCACCATGATGAAGGAAAAATTCGTGAAAACTGGGTTCCAATTGATATAATTCACATATTAAAACAAATTGGAGTTGATGTTTTAGAAAGTATAAAAAAATAAAATGGCTAACATAAAATTTACTGGAGTACACAAATCATTTGGATCTAATAAAATAATCACAGATTTTAATCTTTTAGGTAAAGAAGATGAGTTTCTTGTATTAGTTGGACCATCTGGATGTGGAAAATCAACTCTTCTAAGAATGATTGCCGGATTAGAAAAAATAGATGAAGGTGAAATTTTTATTAATGATCAAAAAATTAATGAACTTCATCCTTCGAAACGTCAAACTGCGATGGTATTTCAATCTTACGCTCTTTATCCTCATATGAACGTTTATGAAAACATGTCTTTTGGTCTAAAAATTGAAAAAAGACCAAAGGAAGAAATAAATACAAAAGTGATGCAAGCTGCAAAAATTTTAAAAATTGAAGAGCTTTTAGAGAGAAAACCAAAACAATTATCTGGAGGTCAAAGACAAAGAGTAGCAATAGGAAGAGCAATAACAAGAAATCCAAAAATATTTTTATTTGATGAACCTTTATCTAACCTTGATGCAGCGTTGAGAGCAGAAATGAGAGTTGAAATATCTAAATTACATAATCAAATTAAAACAAATATGATTTATGTTACTCATGACCAAGTTGAAGCTATGACCTTAGCAGATCGAATAGTTATTTTAAATCAAGGAAATATTGAACAGGTTGGTACTCCTGAGGAAATTTATAATGATCCAGCAAATATTTTTGTTGCCCAATTTATAGGGACTCCAAAAATGAATATTTTAGAAGTAAAAGAGGAAAATGTTGTTTCAGGAAATACAATTAAATTGTTAGGTAACGACATTCAATTTAACGATTTAAAAATTAAAAAATCAAAACATTTTGTGGGTATTAGGCCTGAACATTTAAAAGCAAATCAAAATACAAAATTTACATTTAATCCTGAAATAGAATTAATTGAAAACCTTGGTAATGAAAAAATTGTATATATTAAAAAAGATGAATACCAATTAAGTGCAAAAATTCCAAGCAATGTTGAAATAGGAAGTTCTATAGGATTTGATTTAGATGACATTTTTATTTTTGATGCAGATGGAAAAAGAGTAAAACAGTAACACAACTCTTAATTGATCATTTTTTAATTTTTCCTCTATTTTTGTCAAATTATGAACCATTTGCATATCTGATATGTGACAGTCCTATCTTTGCTAAATAGAATCATTTTAATATAATTTTTTATTAACTTAAATTAGAGGTAAAGATGAAAAATATAATAAGGATTTTCTGCGTGCTCGCATTTTTTGTTTCGAATGTTGTTTATGCAGATATCAAGTTTTGGACTACAGAAGTTCAGCCAGCCAGAATGGCAAAACAAGAGGAAATGGCAAAAGCTTTTGAAGCTAAAACTGGAATTAAAGTAGATGTAATTCCAATTGAAGAAAAAGAATTAGGTACGAGAGCAACTGCTGCTGCGGCTGCAGGTGATTTACCAGATGTTATTTATCATACTCTTCAATATGTATTGCCATGGGCAGAAGCTGGAATTTTAGATGTAGATGCCAACAACGACGTTGTTAAAGAATTAGGTAAAGATACATTTGCACCAGGTGCACTTAACATGGCAAAATCAGGTTCAAAAATTGCTGCAGTTCCAGTTGATGGTTGGACTCAAATGGTTGTTTATAGAAAAGATCTATTTGAAAATGCAGATTTAGCACCACCAACAAGCTATGCGAATATTGTAGCTGCTGTTGAGAAATTATCAAAACAAAATGGTATGTTTGGTTTCGTAGCAGCAACTAAAACTGATGAAAATTTTATGAGTCAGGTTTTAGAGCATGTTCTTTTAGCAAATGGAGTTAATATCGTTAAAAAAGGTGGTATTAAAAAACAAGGTAAGAAACTGAAAGAGGCATTAGAGTTTTATAAAGTTATCTCAAAAGCAAGTCCTCCAGGTGAACTTTACTGGAAACAATCTAGAGAACTATACTTTGCTGGTAAAACTCCAATGATTATTTGGTCTCCATTTATTATGGATGAACTTGCAGGATTAAGAGATTCTGCTCCTCCAACAATTAATAGTGATCCAACTTCTCCAGAGCTAGCATCAAAAACTGGTTTCATAACTAATTTTAGTGGACCAAGTAACAAAAAAGGTGCTGCATGGGCAGATATTAGATACTTTGGTATAACTGCTGATGCTGATACTGATGAAGCTAAACAATTTATCATGTACTCAATGGACGAAGGTTACACAAGTACGTTATCTATAGCACCAGAAGGTAAATTTCCTGTAAGAAGAGGAAATTCAAGTGATCCTGAAGCTTTTACAAAAGCATGGAGTAAGCTGCCTGTAGGAGTTGATAGAAAAGCTCCTTTATCAGATCTTTATGACTCAGATGTTATTAATAATATCGTAGCAGGTTTAGATACTGCAAACAGATGGGGAGTAAAAGAAGGTGAACTATCTAGAGCATCAAAAGTCATTAATTCTCAATTTATAAACAGAATCACTAGACTTTATATTGATGATCAAATTGATGTAGATGAAGCTGTTGATATGATTAATAAATCATTAGCTAAATTCAATTAATTTAAATATTTTAAAAAAGCGGATAATATAAATTATCCGCTTTTTTTATGAATGACACTCTAGCAAATACAGAAAAAAAAACCGCATACATATTAACTTTACCTGCAGTCCTTTTAGTTTTTGCAATAATTTTATTTCCAATTTTTGCAAACGTTTGGATTAGTTTTAAAGAAGTTGAATTAAAAGATATCAGAATACCAGAGCCAAGGGCAAAAAAAATCGTAAAATCTATTGCTGAAGAGACTTCAAAAATAAAAATATTATACAAGTTAAGAAATAGCTCATTAATTCAAGAAATAAGAGATGTTTCTTTTCAAGATAATTTTCCTAAAAATTTTGAAATTGTAAATTTAGATCCAAGATGTGACTACAAAAATTATAATTTAAAATGTGAATTTGGTAATTGGCCAGCTAAATATAGGGAGAATTTTCAAGTTATTTTTGAAACAAATGATGGATCAAAAATTGATAAAAAAAAGCTTAAATCAATCAAGCCAAAACTAGATGGTAAATCTGATAATATATTACTTAATACCAATTTTACTTTAAAAAACTTCAAAAAAGTTTTGTTTGATAATGAGTTTATAGACTTACTTCTTACAACATTTTATTACACATTTTTTGGGACAGTTGGCTCAATTATTTTTGGTATTTTGACAGCACAAATGGTTAATCAAAAGTTTTACGGAAGAACTTTTATGAGAAGTGTTTTACTTTTTCCATATGTGGCTCCCGTTGTTGCTTTGGCATATACCTGGGAACTATTATTAGATCCAAATAGCGGAACACTAAATAGTTTATTGATAAATTATCAAATAATAGAAACACCAATTAATTTACTTGGACAAAAATATATAGAGATTAGCGTTTTAGGATTTGATTTTAAATTAAGATTAGCTTTGACAACAGTCATAATGTTTGAGATATGGCGATATTTCCCTTTGGCATTCCTTTTTATTCTCGCAAGACTGCAAGCCATCCCTAAAGAGCTTTATGAAGCTGCTGATGTTGATGGAGCTAGCCCATTTCAAAAGTTTTTTAAAATTACTCTTCCACAAATAACAGCAGTTATATCAATATTGTTTATGATTAGGTTTATATGGAACTTTAATAAATTTGAGGATGTTTTTTTATTAACAGGAGGTGCATCTGGAACGAGAACTTTGCCTATAAATGTTTATCAACAAGGATTTGCAATTTCAGATATTGGTATGGGTTCAGCTGTTTCTATAGTCATTGTTGTCTTGCTTTTAATGTTTATGTTTTTTTATTTTAAACTTTTAGGAAAGAGGGTAGATGAAAATTAAAAATACAATTCTATTTTCATTGATAGCTACATTTTTCTTAATATTTTTAGTTTCAATTTGGAAAATATTAGCAACATTGCAAGGATTAACTATCAAAACATTTAATATTGAAATAATTTTTATTATCGGATTTTTAATATCTTTGTTTCATTTAATTTTTAATGATAAAATTAAACCTATTTATAAATCTATTATTTTTTCATCTTTATTTGTAATTTTTGATGGCTACTTAATACAAAAGCTTCCATTATGGTATAATGTAGGTACTTTCTTAATAATATATTTTTTTGTCAGTAAAATTAATAAGTACAATTTTACCAATTTAAAAGAAGAACACTCCACACAGGTTATCCTTTTTGATTTTTTAACTTTGTTTGGAATTTTATTTTTTTCTTTTGTAATACTATTCCCGTTTTATATGATGTTAGTAACGAGTTTTAAAACTCAGATTGCTTTGTTAGTAAATCCTTTAGATTTTAGTATAAATTTTGGTCAAGGTTTAAAAGATTTATTCAACTCATATTTTGTAATTTTTAAATCTTATAATTTTGGAAAATATATTATTACTAGCACTATCGTTTCAGTTGGCACAGTTATTATCACTCTTCTTTTTGCAATCCCAGCTGCTTATGCGGTGGCAAGATTAAATTTTTTTGGAAAAACATTTTTATCTACATCAATACTTATAATCTACATGTTTCCAGCAATAGTACTTGTTATTCCACTTTATACAATTTTTAGTCAATTAGGATTGAGAAATTCTATAGAAGGTTTGTTGATAGTGTATACTGCCACTACACTTCCGGTAGCAATCTATATGCTACAAGGATATTTTAAAAGTATACCTAAGGAGCTAGAGGAAGCCGCAATATTAGATAGACTAAGTTGGTTTGGGATTATCACAAAAATTATAATTCCACTAAGTATTCCAGCTATTTCATCGGTAGCATTATATGTGTTTATGATTGCTTGGAATGAGTTTTTATTTTCATTAATGTTTTTAGATAATCCAAATTCATTTACATTATCTAGAGCTATTCAATATCTAAGTGGTGATGCAGAAACTCCTAGACAATATTTGATGGCTGGTTCAGTTATTGTTACTTTACCAGTGCTATTCATTTTTGTTTATTTTGAAAAATATCTTGTAAGTGGTTTAACAGCAGGAAGTGTAAAGGGATGATGAATAAATTTGTTAAAATTGCACAGAAAACTTTAATCGGAAATAGAAAAAAGGGATACACTTTACCAACAAATAATAAATTATATCCTGCACAATGGAACTGGGACTCAGCATTCATTGCTTTGGGATACTCATACTTTAATCTTAATTTTGCATTAAAAGAAATTAAAACTCTATTAGATGGACAATGGAAAGATGGAATGATTCCACACATTCTATTTCATGATACAAATACTAATTATTATCCTAATCATACTGCTTGGAGTTGTGGAAATAAAATTCATTCTTCTGGAATAACTCAACCTCCGGTGCTTGCAAGTATTTTAAAACAAATAGTAGATAAAAATAAAATTACTAAAAACCAAAAAATAGAAATTAAAAAATTTATAATTAAAATCAAAAAATCTCATGAGTGGTTTATTAAATATAGAGATCCAAAAAAAACTGGTTTAGTATCAATACTTCATCCTTGGGAAAGTGGCTATGATAATTCTTCACTTTGGGATGGACCAATGAGTAAAGTTAAAATTGAAAAAAATATTCAATATAAAAGAGCAGATAATAAAGTTGTTAATCCAGAACATAGACCTTTAAATATTGACTATGATAGGTATGTAACGATTAAAAACGATCTAAGAAAAAAGAAGTATAATCCAAAAAAAATATTCAATACAGCATTGTTCAATGTTGTTGATATTGGATTTAATTCAATATTTCTTAAAGCTAATAAAGATTTAGTAATACTTTTGAAAAAATTTAATCTAGATAGCTCAAAAATTATTAAATACGTAAAACTTACTGAAAGAAACATTTTAAGATATTTTGACAAAAAAAAGGGTGCTTTTTTTTCATTTGATTTAAGAAATAAAAAAAAAATATCAGTCCCATCAATAACAAATTACTTAGTATTATTTGCTGATATAAATAATTATAAAATAAATAATGTTTTGATTAAAAATTTAAAAAAACATAACGTAAAAGAAAAATACTTCTTTTCTTCAATAAAACCTACTCACAGAAGCTTTGAGGAAAAACGATATTGGAGAGGTCCTGTGTGGGTTAATTGTAATTGGTTTATATGCAAGGGTTTAATTAATAAGGATCAGAAATACTCAAAAAAAATTAAACAAAGCACTATTAAATTGGTAGAGAAAAAAGGATTTCATGAATATTACAGTTGCAAGAATGGTAAACCAATGGGTGCAAATAATTTTTCTTGGTCCGCTGCCCTGTATTTAGATTTAAAATTAAATTAATTAAAGTTTACAACTCATATCTTGTCCACAACATAGTGGTGATTTTATTTTACCATGATTATCTGGACATTTAGATATTTGTACTTCATTACCATCATCTAGTTTAAGCATGTCGTCTACTAAAGGCTTATCACATTTTCCACATGTTGCATTGACTGACATTCCGCATTTTGAACACTCGTAAGTTGCCATGATTTATTCTCCTCTTATATAATATTAACAAAAATGTTAATAAATTAAAATGTTAAAAAAATTAGTAACTGTTACCAGAAGCGGTTCAATTGAGAGTGAACATTATGGTGTTGGTGCTATAGTTAATTCTGAAGGAAAAATATTAAAAGAGTGGGGTGATAGCTCACAACTTATTTATCCAAGATCTTCTTTAAAACCAATCCAGTCATTAAATTTATTGAAAGATGGACATATTGAAAAAGAAAATCTTTCAGAAAAGCAGATTGCTTTTTCCACATCTTCACATTTTGCTGAAGACATACATCAAGAATTAATCGAAGAATGGCTAAAGAAATTAGATATTAATGAAAGCAAACTTGCTTGTGGTGAGGATTGGCCATGGATGTTGGATAATAAATTCAAAGCTTATGGTAAATATAAACAAAAAAGAAAAATTTTTCATAATTGTTCAGGTAAACACTGTGCACATCTCGCTGTAGCGATTGAAAGAGGTTTAGATATTGAAAAGTATAATTCTAAAGATCATTTAATTCAAAAAGAATTATTTAATTTAATAGAAAATTTAAGTGAATTTAAATTAGATCAAATAGGTGTTGATGGATGCACACTTCCTAATCCATTGATGCCTTTGAATAAGTTCGGATACTTAATGGCTAATTTTTCTGATTTCAAAAAATTCGATAATTTGGGTGAAGTTGCCAGCAAAATTTATAATTCATGTGTAAATCAACCTGATTATGCTGGTGGAAAAGAAAGTGAGAATTCAAAACTTACAAAACTTTTGGATAAAAAAGTTTTCTTTAAAAATGGAGCAGAGGGAGTTTTTGTAGCCATTATCCCTGATCAAAAAATGTCAGTTGTAGTAAAAATTTTAGATGGAAATCCAAGAGCCTCATCTACAGCCATAGCTGGAATGATTTCAGAATTAAATATAATTGATAAAACTAAATTAGAAATATTTTTAAATAAACCTATAGCTAATTCTATTGGTGATACTATAGGAGATATAAGTTGGGTTGGTTAAAATTAATTTGAAAATCCGTATTTTCTTAATCTCACGTCACCAGTTCTGGCATGTGCTTCCATACCTTCGTATCTAGAAATTCTTGCACAAGCAGCACCAACTTCTTTTGTTGCGGCCTTACTCATTCTTTGGAAACTTAATGTTTTAATAAATTTACCAACAAACAAACCACCTGTGTATCTACCAGCACCTTTTGTTGGCAGAATGTGATTTGTTCCCGAACATTTGTCTCCATAAGCAACTGTTGTTTCTTCACCAATGAATAAAGATCCATAATTTTTTAATCTGTCGTGGTACCATTGTAAATTTTTAGTTTGGACTTCTAAATGTTCTGGAGCGTATTCATCACTAACTTTAGCGATCTCTTCATCAGTATCACAAAGAATTACTTCACCATAATCTCTCCAT
Organism: uncultured Pelagibacteraceae bacterium; assembly: GCA_902594405.1. GTDB lineage: Bacteria > Pseudomonadota > Alphaproteobacteria > Pelagibacterales > Pelagibacteraceae > Pelagibacter. Next base: position 74,459 of record CACJMB010000004.1, read on the forward strand.
GCAGCACCTGAATTTTCTCTTGGAAGATCAGGTAAATCTGCAATTAATTCCGGAACTCTTTGCATTACATAATCTGCAACTTTTTTACTTTTAGTAAACAACCAAGCTGGAGAATTATAACCGTGTTCTGCTTGTCCAACTAAATCATATGCAACCATTTCAGGATCAGCAGTTTCATCTGCTATGACTGCAATTTCTGTAGGTCCTGCAAATAAATCTATACCAACTTTTCCAAATAAAATTCTTTTTGCTTCAGCAACAAACTGGTTTCCAGGCCCAACTAAAATATCTGCAGGCGCATTTCCAAATAAACCGTTTGTCATTGCCGCAATAGCTTGTACACCACCTAAATTCATTATTACATCAGCTCCACATAAGTCAGCTGTATAAACAATTGATGGATGCACCCCAACTCCAGGTTTAGGTGAACTGCAAACTAAAATATTTTTTACACCAGCAACTTTTGCAGTTGTTACACTCATTACAGCTGATGCTATATGAGCATATCTCCCTGCTGGCACGTAGCAACCTGCTGTATTTACTGGAATAAGTTTTTGTCCAGCAAATAAACCATCAGATAATTCAACTTCAAAGTCTTGGCCATAATTTTTTAATTGTGCTTCAGCAAATTTTCTCACTCTTTCATGAGAAAACTGAATATCATCTTTAGTTTTTTGATCTAAATTTTTTTTTATTTCTTCAATTTTTTCTTTTGAAACAATTACATCACCTTCATATTTATCAAATTTTTTTGAAAGCTCCTTACAACCTTCTTCTTTACTAGTCTCAATGTCTTTTAGAATATTTTCAACAATTTCTCTTGTTTTTGTGTCATCAGTTGATGATGTTTTTGGTGATTTTTTTAAGTATGTAATTGCCATTTCTCTCCTTTAAATTTCAGTTTATTTAAATGAATTTCTTTTGAAATTCAATGAATCATTTAGTCCAATGCAACAACTGCAGCTGCAATAGAAGCTAATCGTGCTTGAGCTTCATCAGATCTACTTGTTATAACGACTGGCACTTTTCCACCGACAACAACTCCTGCGGCACATGCTCCACTAAAATATATCAGCATTTTTACTAACGCATTTCCAGTTTCTACACTTGGCACTAACAATACATCTGCCTCACCAGCAACTAAATTTTTAATTCCTTTTATTGCTGCTGATTTTTTTGAAATGCTATTGTCAAATGCTAAAGGACCAAAAACATCAGCATTTAAATTTTCTTCTTTAGCTAACTTTGTAATTTCTGCTGCTTCAATGGAACTTGGCACACTTTCTAAAACTTCTTCTGTTGCTGATAAAACAGATATTTTTGGTCTTTCTATTCCTATTCTGTGTGAAAAATTTACTACATTTTTCAAGATATGCATCTTAGTTTTTACATTAGGCAATACATTTAATGCTCCATCAGTGATTATCAAAGGCTTATCATCTTTACCAATACTCATATGCCAAATATGACTTAGTCTTGTTTTGCCCAACAAATTATATTCACGTTTTAAAACCTCTTTCATTAGAACATCTGTATGAATGTGTCCTTTGACAATTATTTTAACCTTTTCTTCACTTGCAAGTTTAGCGGCAATTTTTGCGGTATCATTTTCTACAGGTTCATGAATAAGTTCGTATTTAGAAATATCCCATTTAATATCTTCAGCACATTTTTGTATTTCAACTTCATGCCCAATAAAAATAGGTTCAATTAGATTTTCATTTACCGCATCTTGAATTGATAACATTGGTAAAGGTTTTCCTGCATTTACAACAGCAACTTTAACACCTTTTTTTTTATGAGCTAAATCTAATAAGTTATTTGGGCATACAATTTCTTTACTTGATAGCATAATGTTTAATCGTTAAGAATTTTTACCTCTTGGTCATTTATACTCAAAAAGACTTCTTCTCCAACTTTAAATATGTCATTTGTTTCACCAGAAATTACAAACAGTTTCCCAGCATTTGAATTTAATATGTATTGATAGCTGCTTCCCACAAATGAAGCATTATTTACGGTTGCATGAATAGAATTTTCTTTTTTATCTTTATTAATTGAAATTTTTTCAGGTCTAAGCGCTACAGAAACAGTTTTTTCAAAATCTTTATCATTTTGCACTTTAATGTTCATTTCAGCTATTTTTAAATCATAAGAGTTAGATTGTTTATTTAAGATTTCAGCCTTTACTACATTTGCATCACCTATAAAATTAGCTACAAATTTATTTTGTGGAAAATTATAAAGATCTTTTGGACTACCTTCTTGAGCTATGACTGCATTATTCATCACAATAACTTTATCAGAAATAGCTAAAGCCTCTTCTTGGTCATGGGTTACATAAATAGTTGTAACTCCTAATTTTTGTTGAATTTCTCTAATATCTTCTCTTACTTGTCTTCTTAATTTTGCATCTAAGTTAGAAAGAGGTTCATCGAAAAGCAGTACTTTTGGTTCCAACACAATTGCTCTTGCAACCGCAACCCTTTGCTGCTGTCCGCCAGATAGTTCTGATGGCATCCTGTTTTCATACCCCTCTAAATTTACCAATTTTAGAGTTTCTAAAGATTTTTGAATATATTCTTCCTTATTTACATTGACCATTTTTAAGCCATACGAAACATTTTCAATTACACTCATGTGTGGAAACAAAGCATAAGATTGAAATACCATTGATACATCTCTGTCAGTTGCAGGCAATAATGTTACGTCTTCATCATCTACTAATATTTTACCACTTGTAGCTCTTTCTAGACCTGCAATAATTCTTAGTGAAGTAGTTTTTCCACAACCAGATGGACCAAGCAAAGTCGTTAAAGTTCCTGCTTCAAACTTACAACTAACATTATCTACGGCTGTAGTTTCGTTAAATTTTTTTGTTATATTTTCAAACTTTACTTCTGCTTTTTTCATTATCCTAAATTTCCTTGTAAAATTCCAGCTGCTTGATCTCTTCTTCCTAATTTACGTTTTCCTATTATTAATTGCATTAAAGTAATTGTAATTAGCATTACCACAATTAATGCAGATGAATACACTATTGCAAGACCATAGTCATTATTTTCTAATCGTCCCAGTATGTATGAAACAGCTAAGTCATAATTTGCACTTACCAAGAAGATAACAGCACTAATGGCTGTCATTGCTCTAACAAAACTAAAAACTAAAGATGCTGTAATTGCAGGCTTAAGCAAAGGAAGAATTATATTCCTAAACGTTTGGGCGCTAGAAGCGTTTAAAGTTGATGAAGCTTCATCTAAATGTGGATCAAGTTGGTTCATAGCAGCTATTCCTGCTCTAACTCCAACTGGCATATTTCTAAACACAAATGCAATTACTAAAATTATTCCAGTTCCAGTCAATTCAAGAGGAGGAACATTAAAAGCAAAAACATAACTTACACCAATTACACTACCTGGTATTGCAAAACTTAACATTGTTCCAAATTCAAAAGCATTTTTTCCTTTAAATTTATGTCTTGTTAATAGGTAGGCAGTTAAAATTCCAATTGCAGCAGTTGGTAAAGAGGAAATTAAAGCTATAATAAATGTAGTGTTAAAGGAGTTCCAAGCAGTTCCTGTCCATAAGAAACCTCTTTCTTTTACCCAATCAACACTAAATGCTTCAATATAATGTCTTAATGTAAAGCTATGATCAACACCCCACATTTCTACAAATCCACCGAACATGATCATTACATAAATTATAAATGTCAATAAAGCCCACGGAAGTACGGTTGAATAAATTACCCATTTTGTTTTATTTGGAAGTTCAGGATGAACACCACTATCTCCTTTACCTGAAATTGAAATATAGGATTTTTTTCCTAACCACTGGTTTTGTAAATAAAACACTACTAGAACAACCGATAATAAAATCATAGCTAAAATTGCTGCTTTAGTTTCATCGTACTGTGCACCAACAATTGCAAAAAATATTTCAGTAGATAATACATCGTATTCTGCTCCAAGTACTAAAGGGTTACCAAAGTCTGCTAAACTTTCTATAAAACCAAGTAGAAACGCATTTGCTATTCCTGGTCTCATTAATGGTAAAGTAACTGTTTTAAAAACTTGCCATTTAGAAGCTCTCAAAGTTTGAGATGCTTCTTCCATAGATGGACTGACACTTTCAACAACACCAATTAAAACTAAAAATGCAATAGGGGTAAAAGCAAGTGTTTGGGCAAACCATATTCCAGGTAAACCATAAATCCATCTAGAGGGCTCAATATCAAATCCCCATTCAAGAAACGAACTCACAACACCAGTTCTTCCAAATAAAATTATTATCGCTAATCCAATTACAAATGGTGGGGTAATTATTGGTAATACCGATAATATTCTAATTGTTCTTTTAAATTTAAAGCTGGTTCTTGCTATTAAAAGAGCAAATCCTAAACCCAAAATTGTTGATGAAAAGGCAGTAAGCGTACCCATAGTAATGGTATTCCAAAAAACACCACACGCATAATCGCTATAAAGACAATCAAGTCCCCAAATTCCTTTATTAAAAATTTTGTCTGAAAAATTACTTATTTCATAACCACCCTCAGTTCCTTTAAAAGCAACGGTAAACATTCTAAAAATTGGAAAAAATACAAAAGTTGAAACTAAAATTATAATACTACCTATACTTCCAACTATAAAATTATCTCCATTCAGCCATCCACGTGCTGAAAGACCATGAGTAATATAAAATACAAATGTGCAACAAGTTAAAACTGCACCTGATCCAACACCATACTGATTTTCTACTTCACCAAAAATTGATTGTAAAATTTCAAAATTCCATCCTCGAATACCAATGGAAAATCCTTGTAGAAAAAAATAAATAAATCCAATTATTCCTGAGTATAAGAAAATTTTAGAATACAGAGGATTGTTCTGATTTAATTTTAATGTTGCTAAAGGAAAAACTAAAGGAAGCAATATTGGTAAAAGCCAATATTTTTTATTTATAAATACTTGGGGTAATACTGAACCGTAATCTTCTAAAGAATATTCTAATATCCAGTTTATTGAGAAAAACCCGTCACCTGTTACATACCATGGAAAGATTAGGAAGCCCAATCCTCCTATGAGCATCCAACAGATAACGAGTCCTCTCATTAATTCCTAAAATTATCTAGGAATTACAGATACATCGTTATCCCACTTGGATAACAGGCTCGCTCTAGTAGCTTTATCTCCATAAACTTTAAAATTGTAATCAATCAAGTTAATTGTAGATAAATCTGGAGCATCAGGATCAGCTTTTGCTTTAGTATTTGATGGTACTTGCAAAGATTTTCCTGAAGTGAAAACCATAGTTTGTATTGCAGGACTTAATGCCCAGTCATAAAACTTCTTAGCTTCCTTCATATTTCTTGCACCAGCAATAATACTCATTGATCCTACTTCATAACCAGTTCCCTCAGCAGGAGATACCGTTACAACAGGTAGACCTTTTTTAGTTTGTTTAACACCATCGTGTTGAAAACAAATACCAATTAGGTTTTCACCTCTTCCAGTCGCTTTAATTGGAGCAGAACCAGATTTTGTATAAGTATTTATATTTGCGTGAAGTTTTTTCATGTAATCCCAACCTTTATCTTCTCCAAAAATTTGAAGAATAGTAGCTAAAGTTGTGTAAGCAGTTCCAGATGAATTAGGATTTGCTACTTGGATTTCACCTTTATAAATAGGTTTTGTTAAGTCCATCCATGATTTTGGAGCTGGAAGACCTTTTTTAGCCAAAAGATCTTTATTATATCCAAAACCTAGTGCACCAACATAAATCCCTACAGATTTATAGTCAGCATTTTTTGCTTGGTTTTGTGCTGCTGGTAACAAATCATCAAAGTGTTTTGATTTATATTTTTCAGTTAAATTTTCCTGAGCAGCTGTTAAGTGTGGATCACCTGTTCCACCAAACCAAACATCTCCTTTTGGATTAGACGCTTCTGCTTTAATTTTAGCAAAAGTTTCACCACTACTTGCTCTTGTCATTGCAACTTTTGTGCCTGTTTCTTTTTCATAAGCTTGTTCAAGCATTTCACAAACATCAATTTCTACACTGCAATATAAAGTTAATTTTGCTGCAGAAGCTTTGTTTGTAAGACCAAACAATGTTATTGAAAAAAGAAGGACAATAGATGCTATCTTAATTAGATTTTTCATTATTTCCTCTCTCTAAAGTTATATTGTTCAGAAAGTTAATATGTTTTATTAAAAATTGTTACTGTTTTATTGTCAAATTCACTTCTAGGTTTAAAATTTATTTTACTTATCAAACTCATAAAAATTGTATAAATTTTATTCTAGAGGGGGAAGTCGTTGGATATTGTAACTAAGATAGCGCCAATAATATTGGCTCTGATTATGCTAGGCTTAGGCCTAGGATTAAAACTAGAAGATTTTGGAAGAGTATTCAAAGCACCAAAAGATTTTATAATTGGTTTTGTTTCTCAATTAATAATTCTTCCAATTGTAGCATACATATTAATTTTAATTTTAAAAACACCGCCTGAAATAGCAATAGGCGTTATGATTATAGCTGCAGCTCCAGGAGGTGTAACATCTAATGTAATGACAAAGTTTGCCGATGGTGACGTTGCATTATCAATATCTTTAACTGCTGTCATAAGTTTATTAAGTATAATTACAGTTCCCTTAATAATCTTTACTTCTGCAGACATGTTAGGGGTAACAGAAGTTTCTCGAAATATTTCAATGACTGGAATAGCACTAAAAATGTTTTTAGTGGTAACGGTACCTGTAATATTAGGAATGATTATTAGAAAATTTGCTGAAAATTTTATTTCATCCAAAGTTGAAATATTTAACAAACTCAACATAATTTTATTCGCTGTTTTTTTTGTAGCAGCTTTTTATTCAGAAAGAGAAAATTTTATTAGCTTTATAAAACAAGCAGGTTTAATTGCTTTAATTTTAAATATTTCAATGATGGTTATCGCATATTACATTGCAAAAGCTTTTGCTTCTGGTGTTAAACAAATGAAGTGTATTGCTTTAGAATGTGGATTGCAAAATGGTACTTTAGCATTATTTGTTTCTACGCAAATATTTGGTACTGATATATTATATGCATTACCAACAGGTGCTTATGCGCTAATCATGTATATAACAGGATTTATTTTTATTTATTTTTTAAAAAAATCTAATTAAGGATTGATTATTCTTATTTGATTAAAAACTTTATAAATAAAATAGCTTAAGCTAAGCATATTTGCCTTTAACAGTTTATCTGTCTTTTTTTTTGTAGAAAATTCTTCATTATATGAAATTAATTTCTTTTCATTGATATGAAGAAATTTTCTGTCAATTAAATATTTTAATTTTCTAACAACTGTTGGTCTTGGTATGCCAGTAATGTCAGCAATAGACATAGCATTAACTCCCCTTTTATCTGATCCCATAATTTCTTTTCGATATGAATTAATATCTGATTTTTTTGGAGTAAATTTTGTATTTTTAATTGCATTGATAAGTACAACCATACCAATTGTAAAAACTTCTAAATCTTTCAATTCTTCTCTCCATCGACCAATATAAATAAACCAAAATTTATTAAACTGATACCAGCAGTAAGAGAAATTTTCTTTCATCGCAGATATTATTTCATTAACTGTATAAACTTCAGTTGCTAATTTTTCTTTTTTTAAAATTTTATTAAATTCATATAATATAGTTGCAAGCTCTGTCAGCGTAGTAGTTGCTCTAACAGAGTAAAGCGTATCTCTTACAATAAATATTTTTTTACCAGATCTTTTAATTATTCCAGTTGTTTCTAATTCTAAAACTTTTCTCCTAACACTCTCTTTAGGAATATCGAGATCTTTTGAGATGTCTGAAATATTAATCTTTTTAATTTCGATTGATTTATCTTTATAAAATGTATCGTAGTCAATTTTGATCATATTTTGCCTAAAATATACGAGGTCTTGATTTATCAAATATATAATGATGACGAACTTATCTATGTCTTTGTAATGATCGTAGGCTCTTACAAACCAATTGCTGGCTAGAGTGTAAAAAGAGGGTGCCAGTGCGGCAAAATTTTCTTCAATTACTTTATTGATTGTATTCTGATCTATATGCTCGGAAATACTTGGTAAAGCGTTCATATCTTTTAAAAAAACCCAATATGAACAAAAGCTAAATTAGAGTCAACCCATTTTGGACAACCCTAGTATGTAATAAATAAACTAATAATGATTAAAATAAACAGTATAAACAAATATGAGTACAGAAAGCTTACATAGAACATCCGAAATTGTAGAGACCCCCTCTCAATATGTTGAAACTCCGAAAAGGGTTAATGTGGATGTTCTAAAGCAAAGGCTTTTAGAAGAAAAGAAGAAGGAAAAAGTTAAACGAACAATAATTTTATCATCTGTTATCGTTTCTTTGGGTGCTCTAACGATGTTAACTTATTAAGGTTTCCAAATCTTTCTTTATTATATCCGGTATAGAAATTTCTTTTTTTGAGTTATTTTTATACCGGTTAAATTTGTTTTGTCCTGGATACATTATTTCTTTAACTCCCTTAATCTTAGGAAGTTTTTTTATTGTTTTAATATTGTCTTTAATTCGTTGGTTATAATTCTTTTGAAATAAATTTGCTTTAAAAGTTATAAATAAATGTCCAATATTTTGTGGACCTGAAAAATCATCAAATGGATCTTTAACTCTTCCCGCATGATTTCCTCCTGTTAAAACTCCACTTAATATATCTACCATCCAAGCAAGTCCTGAGCCTCTAAAACCTGCAATTGGTAATTGAACACCCGCTAAAGCTTTTTTTGCATCAGTGGTTGGTTTGCCAAATTTATCTAAAGCAACTCCCGCAGGAATTGATTGATTATTTCTTGCTGCAACTCTTATTTTTCCTCTATTAATCATTGAGATTGATGTATCTAAAATAAATGGAATTTTAGAACCAGTAGGGGATCCAAAACAAATTGGATTAGTTCCGAATAAAGTTTTTAATGCACCATGTGGAGCAACTGCTGGGGGAGCATTTGTATAAATCATTGTAATTAAATTTTTCTTTACTGCTTGTTCTGCGTAATAGCCTGATAAACCATAGTGACCACTATTTTTAACTGCTACCATTCCTATTCCAGTTTTTTGTGCATGTTTAATTGCAGTTTTAATTCCTAGATCAGCTGCAACAAAACCAATACTATTATTTGCATCAATGTGAGAAATAGAGGAGGAAATTTTTTTAATTTTAATTTTTGGTTTTGGATTAATTACTTTTTTAGAAATTCGATCACAGTACATCTTAAGTCTTGATAAACCATGTCCATATGCACCAACTAATTCTGCATTAATTAATGCATTAGTAGAAATTAAAGCATGATCTTTACTTAGACCAAATTTTTGGAATATTTTAATGACTTGTTTTTTTAAAATTGGGGTCTTCATTTCTTCCCCCTTAACATTTATCCTTTTCCACGCCAAGGAATAGTTTTATCTATTATTTTTCTTAATGTAATATCAAATAAAAGACCTAGTAGACCCATGATAAATATCGTTATCCAAATTACCTCGTATTGAAAGTACTTTTTAGCAACGTTTTCAACAAAACCGATACCTGTTGTACCCGCTAAAAACTCTGCAGCAACAAGCGTTCCCCAACACATACCAACAGCTACTCTAATTCCTGTAAGAATTTCAGGGAGTGAATTTGGGAAAATCACGTGTCTTAATATTTGTTTTTTAGTAGCGCCTAATGAGTGGGCTGCATGGATTTTTGAAAGCTGTGTTCCAGAAGCACCGGCTCTTGCAGAAATTATCATAATTGATAAAGAGACCATAAATAATAAAAATACTTTTCCTGAGTTATCAATTCCAAGTACAGAAATAATCAAAGGTGCCCATGCAAGAGGAGGAACAGGTCTATAGAGTTCGATTAACGGATCAAAGAAACCTTTTGCAAACCTGTTCAGACCCATAAACAGCCCTAAAGGTACACCAATGATGATACCAAAGATTAATCCTAAAAATACTCTTAAAAAAGAATCCCAAATATGTCCATATGGAACAGGTACTTTAAATAATTTGAAATCACCTGTAACAACTTTTAAGACATTACTTTTAAAGTTTTCTTTAACAATTCCATTTTTTGTGTGCACTGGATACTCACCAGGTAAAATATCTGCTATCCAATCTGGTAAAATAAATCCTATCATTTTACTCACGTCCACCATCTCAATCCATAAAAGAGGAATATTTTTGTAGCCAACACTTGGTTTTGACATCAAAATGAATTTATTAAATGTATCAGATGGTTTTGGTAGCCATCTTCCTGATCCTTGTTCTGAACATGTTGGTCCACTTGCAACTATTGTTCCAGCAGGGAATAAAAGAATATCTATTAATCTTAATCCACCTTGTTCTTTATTTTGTAATTCATCAAATTCAACAATTGCTGCCTGCATTTCATTTAATGCATTAGGGGGATAGATACTTGCAAACTCTATTCTTCTAGCAATTTTAACAATGTTCTTTGCATAATCAGATGCAATTTCCTGACTATCATCTAAACCTTTTCTATAAGCTTTGATATCATCTTTAAGTTGTTTGATTGCATTTTTAAACTGTGGATTATGATTTCTTACTTTAAAAAATTTATCGTTTATAATTTTAAGTTCAGCAGCTGCTGCAGCAAATTTTAAACCTCTATTCGTTTGTGGTGCAGTTGGTATTTCTATTGTATTTTCGATAGAACCACTTCCAGAATCTATTGTTGTTATTCCCCAACCACCTTGTTCATCAATAAGCTTTTGTCTTTCAGTTTTCTGAGCATCTGTTTCGAAAGGATAATCTTTATTTTGGAAATTTGAACTTAGAAGTTTTATTTCCTCAGTCATTTCTTTGATTTTAATTTTAGTTTCCATTTCCATTAGCTCTTCACTAGTTAAGAAAGGGATTAATTTAGATGTTCTATCAATATAGCTTACTAAAATTGCTTTTTGCTGATCATTTAAATCTGGAGATCCATTTATTTCATTAGCAATTTTTTTAAGGTTTTTATTTTCAATTTTTATAATTGATGTGCTTTTGAATTCTCTTTCTTCAATAGGAAATTGATATTTTAAACCTAATAATGACTCGTTAATTTTAGCAACTTGACATAATTCATTTGCTGATTTTGGATAAAAGCCTTTTGCGATATCCCATGAATAATAAAGCCATAACATTAGAATTGCACTCGTTCCAACTATTACCCAATGAGTTCCACCTTTTGCTCTTTCTGGATTACCAAATACAGCATCAACTTTTTCAGTTCTAATTAATCTTCTCCCATAAAGAATACAGCCAATAACAGATACGATAATTAATATTGTTACAAATTGGGTTAACATTAATTATCTTTCCCCATTATTTCTTCTTCCATATTCCATATCATGGATAAAATTTCTTCTCTTGTAGATGAAAATTCTTTATTTTTTTTAATTTCCCTTAAGTCTTGTGTAAGACCCATTTCTGCAAATGGTAGATTGTACTCTTTATGTATACGCCCTGGTCTTGGTGCCATTACATATAATCTTTCTCCCAGTAATAATGCTTCTTCAACAGAGTGAGTAATTAAGATGATAGTTTTTCCTGTTTCTTTCCAAATCTTTAAAACTAAAGACTGCATTTTTTCTCTTGTTAATGCATCTAACGCCCCTAATGGCTCATCCATTAAAATCAAATCAGGATCATTGATTAAACATCTTGCAAGCGCAACTCTTTGCTGCATACCACCAGATAATTGATAAGTTGGCGTGTTACCAAAACCTTTAAGTCCAACTATATCTAACCACTCATCTACTTTCTTAGCTGTGACTTCAGGATTTTCTTTTTTCATCCTAAGTCCAAAATTTACATTCTCAGCTACTGTTAACCATTCAAACAAAGCACCTTGTTGAAAAACCATTCCTCTTTCAACACCAGGTCCATCAATTTCATTATTGTTAAGTGTTATTTTTCCTGAAGTGGGTCTTAAAAATCCTGCAGTGATATTTAATAAAGTTGTTTTTCCACAACCAGAAGGACCAAGCACTGTAAGCAATTCTCCTTTTTTTAAAGTAAAGCTTACATCTTTTAAAGCATGAACTGTTTCCCCTTTAGGAGTTTTAAAAACCATGTTCAGATTTTGAGAAATCAGATCACTCATAAGTGCCTTATATTAGAAATTTGATAAAAAAAATAGGCACCAATTATAAAATCAGTGCCTATTTAAAAAGTTTTAAACCCTTAAAATTATAAAGGTAAGAAACTTGTATCTACAGCTCCTCCTGGAGTTCCCATTCCTTTTAGGAAACCATCAAGATTACCACTTTCCATAGATGCTTTTGTTTCTTCTGGAGTTAAGAATTTGAAACCACTTAAAGTGTCTTTCATATCTGCAACTGTCATTTCAGAAGCTTTCGCCATAGCATTCATATCAGCTTTACCAGCTTTGTATCTAGCATTAGCTTCGTGAGTAACTTCGATGAAAGTTCTTAACATACCTGGGTTTTCTTTCATGAATTTATCTGTAACAGAAGTGATATCTATACCTAAGATACCAGCTGCTCTAGCTTCATCTACAGTTAAAAGTCTTGATCCAACTGCAGTTGCTGCTTTGATAGAGTTACCACCAAATAAACATGCCATTACAACATCACCGCTTACTAATGCAGCAGCACCTTCTTCTGGGTCCATTTGAATAATGTCCATTTTACTTCTGTCAGCACCAACAACTTTCATACTTTCATCAAAAACGTATTCAGCCATTGTTCCTAGTGGAACAGCAACTTTTTTACCTTCTAATTCAGTAGCGTTTGCTTTTGTAATTCCAGATGCGTTAGATGTAACACAAGTAGTTCCACCCATTCCATATTCCATAGCAATATCAACTAATTTGATAGGTGCATTAGATTTTACAGCATTGATAAAAGGTACCAATCCTTGAGAGTAAGAAATATCAATATCTCCTGCTAACATTGCATCAGTCATAGCTCCACCGTTAGTGAAGTTTGTCCATTTAACTGGAACACCAAGAGCTTTTGCAAAATTTTTCTTCTGCATGTCCTCTAAATTTGGGCTAGGCCATTCTAGAAAGTACGCAACTCTAACTTCGTTTGCAGCTGAATTTGCAACTGAGATCGATAGGTTAAGTGCGAATATAGATCCTAGAATAAAACTTAATATTTTTTTCATTTATTCCCCTATGTTTAATTAATTAAATTAACTCATTTAAATTCAATTTCAGAGGGATGTAAAACAAAAAAAATAATTCAATTAAAGGTTGTATAAATATAATACCAAATACGGTAGACAAAATATTTCTAGCAATGAATATGATTTAGTCTAATAGTTAGAAAATTAATAACACTTTTTATAGAAAGAAATTTTTATGAGCACACAAAATAAAACAGCAATTCCAAATTCTTTAAATGAGCACTGGATGCCATTTACATCTAACAAAGATTTTAAAGAGAACCCAAGATTAATTGTTGAAGCAAAAGGTGTGTATTTAAAAAACCATCAAGGACAAACACAAATTGATGCAAGTTCAGGATTATTTTGTAATCCTTTAGGTCATGGTAGAGAAGAAATTATTGAAGCAATAACAAACCAATTAAAAACTTTAGATTATTGCCAACCTTTCCAACAAGGTTTTGGTGGATCATTTGAATTAGCGACTAGAATTTCAAAACATACTCCAGGAAACCTTAATAGAATGTTTTATACTATATGCGGTTCAACTGCTGTTGAAACTGCAATTAAAATTGCAATCGCTTATCACAGAGCAAGAGGTGATAGTCAAAGATTTAGATTTGTTGGTAGAGAAAGAGGTTACCATGGAATGAATATTGGTGCGACTTCTGTTGGAGGTATGGTTAATAACGTAAAAACTTTTGCAAGTGTTTTAATGCCAGGTGTTGTTCATATGAGACATACACATTTACCAGAACATAAGTTTGTAAGTGGTCAACCAGAAACAGGTGTTGAGTTAGCAGATGACTTAGAGAGAATTTGCATGAACTTTGGAGCTGAAAATATTGCAGCTTGTATTGTTGAACCTATTGCAGGATCAACAGGTACTTTAGTTCCACCAAAAGGATACTTACAAAGATTAAGAGAAATTTGTGATAAACATGGAATACTTTTAATTTTTGATGAAGTAATCACTGGCTGGGGAAGAACTGGATCTCCATTTGCATCTCAAGAGTATGGAGTAACTCCAGACATGATGACAATGGCAAAAGCTACTACAAACGGAATTAGTCCAATGGGTGTTGTTGCGTGTAAAGAAGATATTTATGATGCTATTGCAGAAAATGCTCCCAAAGGAACAATTGAATTATTTCATGGATATACTTATTCAGGAATTCCAATTTCTGTAGCTGCAGGTTTAGCTGTACAGGATATTATTGAAAAAGATGATATTTTTAATAGAGCTAAAAATTTAGCACCTTATTTCCAAGAAGGTCTGATGTCTTTAAAAGATATTGATGTTGTTGATAACATCAGAGGATACGGAATGATGGGCGGAATAGATGTAGTGATGGATAAAAAACCAGGTGCAGCAGGATTTACTTGTTTCAAACATTGTTATGAAGCAGGTGTAAATTTTAAAGCTACTGGCGATTGTTTAATCATTGCTCCAATGTTTATTTGTGAAAAAAAACATATTGATGAGATTATAGAAAAACTTCGAACCGGAATAACAAATTACGCAAAAAGTAAAAAGAATTAATTTTCGTTTATGAAAATTGGAGTTCCTAAAGAGATAAAGCCACAAGAAAATAGAATTGGTTTAACACCAGATAGTGTTAAAACTTTAGTTTCAGAAGGCCATGAAGTTTTAGTTGAAAATAATGGTGGATTTGAAGCTGGTTTTGAGAACGATCAATATATAAAAGCTGGTGCTAAAATTGCTGATACTGCAGCTGATATTTTTAATGATGCAGAAATAATTGTTAAAGTTAAAGAGCCTCAAAAAGTAGAAGTTGATATGATTAGAGAAAATCAAATTGTATATACCTATCTACATTTAGCAGCTGCAAAAGAATTAACTGAAGGATTAATAAAATCAAAAAGTATTAATATCGCATACGAAACAGTAACTGATGATAATGGAAGATTACCTTTACTCGCTCCAATGAGTGCTGTTGCAGGAAGAATGTCGGTACAAGCAGGTGCTCATTGTTTAGAGAAAAACCAAAGTGGTAGAGGCTTGTTGTTAGGTGGTGCACCAGGTGTAACAGGCGGAACAGTAGTTATATTGGGTGGAGGAGTTGTTGGAGAAAATGCTGCTGTGATCGCAACAGGTATGCAAGCAAAAGTTCATATTGTAGATAAATCTGAAGCTAGATTAAAACAACTTGTTGAAATGTTTGGAGATAAAATTGTTCCAGAACAAAGTGATAAAACTGATTTAGACAAATTAGTTGCTGAAGCAGATTTATTAGTTGGTGGAGTATTAATTCCAGGTGCAGAAGCGCCAAAATTAATTTCTAAAGAGATGATTAAGAGAATGAAAAGGGGTTCTGTAATTGTTGATGTTGCTATAGATCAAGGAGGATGCGTAGAAACTAGCAAACCTACAACACACGGCGATCCAACCTATATAGTTGATGATGTAGTTCATTATTGTGTGGCAAATATGCCGGGCGGTGTACCTAGAACATCAACATTGGCATTAAATAATGCTACATTACCTTTTTTAGTTAAACTTGCTAACCAAGGTTATCAAAAAGCGTTAAGTGAGGATAAAAACTTTTTAGCAGGGCTAAATGTTTATAAGGGTCAAGTAACTTACAAAGCAGTTGCAGATGCTTTCAGCCATGAATATGTGGACCCCATTTCAATTATATAAATTGTTTATTTAAGTTTAAATTTTTATTTAATTTTTTTTTCCCATGAATAGGCAGTTTTTAGTATATATTTCAAATTATTAAATTTTGGTTTCCATTTCATTGTTTTTTTAAATTTATTAGGATTAGCAACAACTAATTTACTATCTCCAGGACGTCTTTCTCCAATTTCATATTTAATTTTTTTATCGAGTATTTGATTATAAGTTTTGATCACTTCTTTAACCGAAAAACCTTTTCCATATCCACAATTAAAAATATTTGATTTATTTTTCTTAAACAAATATCTAGCAGACACAATATGTATATCTGCTAAATCTGAAACATGAATGTAATCTCTTACAGGTGTTCCGTCTTTAGTATCATAATTGTCACCATTTATAATTAATTTATTTTTTTTTCCAACAGCTACTTCTGAAGCAATTTTAATTAAATGCGTTGAAAATTTTGAAATTAATCCAGATCTTAATTTTTTATCAGCACCAGCAACATTAAAATATCTTAATATGATATATTTCACATTTTGTCTTTTAGATTCTCTGATTAAATAATTTTCTAATTTTAATTTAGTTTCTGCATATGGATTTAGTGGATTAATTCTATCTTCTTCCGAAACATTTTGCTTTTCTGGATTGCCGTACACTGATGCAGTAGATGAAAAAATTATTTTTTTTAGATTATTTTCAAAACAAGTGTTGAGAAATTTTTTTGCTTTTTGGTAATTGTATAAATGATATTTTTTAGGATCTTTAACAGACTCATCAACTCTTATTAGTCCCGCAAAATGCATAACTATATCAAATTTATTTTTTTTAATAATTTTTTGGACGCAATTTACATCATCGATATCGCAATTATAAAAACTTGCATTAGAAGGAATTAGTTTTTTATTACCAGTTATGAGATTGTCTATAATACTAACATTTAAACCTTCATCTAATAAAAGATTCGCAACATGACTTCCAATATATCCGGCCCCACCTGTTAGAAGAATATTCTTCATAAAATATGATATAAGTATTATTATTTAATATCATTTATTTTATGAATAACAAAATAATACCATCATCAGCAAAGGTTGTAGTAATTGGTGGAGGCGTAGCTGGCACCTCCTGTGCTTATCATTTAGCAAAGTTTGGTTGGAAAGATGTTATTTTATTAGAAAGAGATCAATTAACATCTGGTACAACGTGGCATGCAGCGGGGTTAATTGGACAATTAGGAGCAACTTCTACAATTACTAAATTAAGAAAATATTCTTTAGATCTTTACAAAGAACTAGAAAAAACAACAGGCTTATCAACTGGTCTTAAACAAAATGGAGCAATAACAGTTGCCTCATCTAAAGAAAGGATGCAGGAGTTATTAAGGCAAGCAACAACAGCACAACTATCTAATGTTGAAGTTGAGGTTTTAAACAAAGAAAGAATAAAAGAATTATATCCAGTAGTAAAAAACGAGGATCTAGTGGGTGGTGTATATATGCCAAAAGATGGTCAGGCGGATCCTGTTGGAGTAACCAACGTATTGGCTAAAGCTGCTAAAATGTTAGGTGTTCAAATATTTGAGAAGTCACCGGTAAAAAAAATTTTAGTAAAAAATAAAAGAATATGTGGTGTTAAAACTATCCATGGAAAAATTGATTGTGAATATATAGTTCTAGCTACAGGAATGTGGTCCCGACAAATTGGAGAAGATATCGGTTTTAGTGTTCCGTTATATCCAAATGAACATTTCTATGTGATTACAGAGCCAATGAAAGATCTTCCTAAAGATTTGCCTGTTTTAAGGGATTACAATGCTTGTCTATATTTAAAAGAGGATGCTGGAAAAATGTTAGTTGGAATTTTTGAACCTAATGCAAAACCTGCTTTTAAAGATAGTGGCAGAGTCCCTGATGATTTTTCATTTGGAGAATTTCCTGATGATTTTGATCACTTTGAACCTTACCTTGAAAAATCTTTTCACAGACTTCCAATGTTAGAAAACGCAGGTATAAGAAAATTTTTTTCAGGTCCTGAGTCTTTTACACCTGACACTCAGTATTTGCTTGGAGAAACATCTGAAGTAAAAAACCTTTATACATGTTGTGGTTTTAATAGTATCGGAATAGCAAGTTCTGGTGGTGCAGGAAGAGTTACTGCTGAATGGATGATTAACGGTCATACAAATGAAGATTTATTTTCTTTGGATATAAAAAGATTTCAAAAGTTTCATTCATCTAAAAAATTTATAATGGATAGGGTTACTGAAACCTTAGGAGATCTTTATGGGATGCATTGGCCTTATAAACAACACGAAACTTCAAGAAATGAAAAATTATTACCTTATCACGAGGAACTAAAAAAAGCCGGAGCATGTTTTGGTGTTACAGGAGGTTTTGAAAGACCCATGTGGTATTCTTTGAACGGTGAAGAACCAAAATATGAATATAGTTTTAACTATCAGAATTGGTACCCATCTGCGAAACATGAAACAATAAATGCTAGAAAGAATGTAGGACTTTTTGATTTTTCAACTTTCTCTAAATTTGACTTAAAAGGTGAAAAAACTCATAGTGAATTACAAAAAATCTGTACAGCTAACATTAAAAATGAAATTGGAAAAACTACCTATACTCATATGCTTAATGAGGACGGTGGAATAGAAGCAGATTTAACTGTTGTTTGTATAGATAAAAATTATTTTAGAATAGTAAGTTCAGCCGCTTCAAGAGAAAGAGATAAATTTCATATTTTAAAATATTTATCTAAGGATGTTAAATTTTCTGATGTTACAGAGAAGATTTGTTGTCTTGGTATATTTGGACCTAAAAGTAGAGACATGATTCAAAGGATTAGTAAAGAAGATCTTGCATCAAAAAATTTTCAATTTGGTTCAGGTAAAAATATAAATATACATGATATTAAAGTTTGGGCACAAAGAATATCTTATGTAGGTGAACTTGGGTTTGAATTATATGTTGATAAAAAAAATGCATTAAAATTATATAAATTTTTAATAAACGAAGGAAAGCATTTTGACTTATCTCATTGTGGTATGCACGCAATGGATATAATGAGAATGGAAAGTGGTTTTTTGCATTGGGGTCATGATATTTCTCCAGAAGAAAATCAGTATCAAGCTGGTTTGAAATTTACTATTAGTTATAAAAAAAATATTAATTTTATTGGTAAAGATGCTTTGTTGAAAATCAAAAATCAATCTTTAGAAAAATCAATGATGATGTTTATATTAAAAGATAGCAAACCTGGTGAACCATTATTGTTACACGAAGAGCCAATTTATCTAGATGATAACATCATTGGAAGAACAACTTCAGGAAATTATTCATTCTGCTTTGATAAAAATTTATCATTTGGTTATGTTAATTCAGGAAATACGATAGAGACTCTTAGAGATAAAAATTTGTATATAGAAGTTGAGAAGATTAAATATCCTGTCGAAATTCTTTCAAAACCACTAAATTCAAAAGATTTTAGAGGAGCCTAGTTTCCTCTAATTTTATTGTATTTAGTCAATTTAGCTGGTTTAATTAAGTGTGAAAAAATACAATCAAGACACTGCATTATTTAATTCCGACATAGCTCAAAACAAAAATTTAAAAATAGATAAAATAAAAACTACAAATGTAAATATTTTACTTAATAGAGTTAGATTAGATCAAAAAAGAACTTTAAAAAAAAGAATTGTTTTTTCAATTATTTTAGTTGGTTTAGTTAGTTCATTAGCTGTTTATTTTATTATTTAGTTTAGAATTTGATTCAAAAAGTTTATTGAGACAATAAAGATTTAAATTAAAAATAATAATGAATTTTTTTATCAAACATTATGTGTCCTTCTTTTTTGCAACATTTATTCTATTAATTTTATTTTTAGTTATAGAGAGATTTTATTGCCAATATTACGAGCAAAATATTTTTGATTTTATATTTAGTTTATGTCATGAAAAATCTATTACAAATTCATATCTCTGGAAAGAGTCTGGTTTTGTAGAAAATTTACAATCTTTATTTTTAATATTTTCTATTTTTTTTTTGATAAGTGCATCAAAAAAAATTAAAAAACAAAAAACAATAATTTATTACTTTATATTAATCCAATATGTTGGATTAATATATTTTTTAGGTGAAGAAATAAGTTGGGGACAACATATTTTCAACTGGCAATCACCAGAAATTTTTAATAAATTAAATAATCAAAATGAAACAAATATTCACAATATATCAAACTTATTTAATGAACTTCCCAGATCTTTAGTTTTATTATGGTGTAGCTTTTCATCAATTTTTGTGGTTTTAATAAATAAATTTTATAAGATAAATAAAATTTATAAAACTATAATTTGTCCAAATAAAAATCTAATCTATATAAGTTTATTACTCCTTTTAATTGTTTTACCAGACTTAATAATTGATAAATTTGATCTTTCACCAACATATGTTTTTAGTTTTAATAACCCTGATGAGGTTATTTCTTATGTAATTGGCGAAAGACCTCCATCTATAGATACATTTAAACTTAGAATTTTTTATGAAAAAATTTCATTAAATTTTTTAAGGTTATCAGAGTTACATGAATTGGTTTTTTCTTATTATTTTTTTATTTATTCACTAACTTTAAAAAGAAAATTAACTATTTAATTTTTTATTATTTTCCCATTTTTAAATTCTCCAGAATAGAATTCTTTATTTGGATATGTGTATGTTCCTTTTCCATGAAATAAACCATTTTTAAAATTTCCTTTATAAATGGCACCATCCACTTTTTTTAAAACTCCATTTCCGTTTCTTCTACCATTCTTAAATTGACCAATATATTTTTGACCAGCTTTTGAAGTCCAAATCCCATCCCCGTGAAATCTACCATTTTGAAATTCACCCTCATAACTATTTCCACTTATAAATTTCATTAATCCTTTGAAGTAATTATCATTTTTAAAATTTCCATAAAATTCAAGTCCATTAGGTATCACAAAAATACCTTTTCCATCTCTTAAACCATTCTTAAAATCACCTTTGTATTTTGTTTTATCAGACCAAGTATAAATCCCTTGTCCATGGAATTTTTTATTTTTAAAATTTCCAACATAAATTGATTTATGTTTATCCTGATATTTACCAAAACCGTTTTTACAATCTCCTTTAATACACCCAGCATAAGCATTTACACTTAACAACAGACCCAAAACTGTGATTGCTAAAAGTTTTTTCATTTCTACAAGTTAATATAAATCTTGACACTCTAAAAATACATAATTTCCTGACAAGCTTTAGACATAGTAAAAAATAAAATCTATTATAAATCAATGATAATTACTTGGCACATGGCTCATTTGGTTAGAGCGCGGGACTCATAAGCCCGAGGTCAGTGGTTCGATCCCCTAGTTTTCCTAACTAATTCAAGCAAACATAAATATTGGTCCACTGGTGGTCCACTGATAAAGTATTTAAATGAAAAATTTTTTTTTAAAATTTATATTTGTATTTTGTATTTCCAACCATGTTTTAGCTGATGTTTATCAATGTGATTTTTCTTCTGATAAATTTAGAGATGGTGGTCAAAAAAATTCAGTCACATGTGCAAAAAATCCACATCAAGTTTTTTCAAGAAAAGGCCAAACATATGAAAAGTGGAAACATTGTCAAAATGAAAAAGTATTTACCGCAGAAAGCACTACTAATATGATTATAGATACTGATGCTAATGTTATTTATTGGACTGAAGAAGAGGAAACAACTGAGTATAGTCGAAATTCTATGTACCGGTATTATATAAAAAAGGGTGAAACTGAAAGCGAAGCAAAAAGAAAATCAGAGTGGAGTGCACCTAAAAGGGAAATGACTTATTTAATTTTAAACAAAACAGAGGGAAAAGATAAATTATATTACAATGAAAAACTTAAGAAAGCTTACGATCCTCCAAAATCAATAAATACATTGATATTGACTTACGGTGATGAAAGAGGAACTGGATCAATTTATATACCTCGTGTAGATCATGGCCAGTCAATTATGGCTGATTATGTTACTGCAGATAATGATTCTTGGGTTAAATTGAAGTTTGGTCATTGTGAATATGTAGGTTGAAAAAAATTTTATTAATTATAATCTAAAATAGTCCTGATTTAGAAAAAAACTCTACTTGCTGGGACTTTAAACACAACGCTAAAGGAGGCAAATGAAAATAATAATACAATCAATAAAAAACTATTTTAAGTCAAAGAAGGATAGGGGATTAGAACCTGTATTTTTTGAAAAGATAGGTGATCAAAAAACATCAAGAGATCAGATGCGTGAAAACTTGATTAAAGCATTAAAAAAAAACGGTTGGACGATAAAAAAATAAATCACGCACGGGTTTCCACGTGACCAGAAATCCTGGTCCAAATTTGGTCCACTCACGGTCCACGGGGAAACCCTTATTAAAGAAGATTTCTTAATTTCTTGTTTGAAAGAAAAAATATAAGTAGTATAAACCAACATTTATTTTAAGGCGGGGTAGCTCAGTTGGTTAGAGCGCGGGACTCATAAGCCCGAGGTCAGTGGTTCGATCCCACTTCCCGCTACCAAAAATTATGAAAGATATCTATATAACTTGGGACGATTATCATAAAAAAATAGAGCAATTGGCTAAAAAAGTTCATGAAGATAATTTAAAATTTAATCAAATTATTTGTATTGCTAAAGGCGGATTAAGGTTAGGTGATGTTTTTAGTAGACTTTTTAATGTTCCTCTAGCCATTTTATCTGTTGAGTCATATCATGGTGATAGTGATGACATTAAGAACCAACAAGGACAGTTTACTTTTTCAAGAGATTTAGCGAAAACAACTCCAAATTTAGGTTCACATGTTTTATTGGTTGATGATTTAGCAGACTCAGGAAAAACATTAATAAAAAGTATTAAATGGTTAGAGCATTTTTACGGATTTTATTTAGATGAAAAAATTAAAACTGCTGTTTTATGGCACAAATCAACTTCAAAATTCGAACCTGATTATTCTGTAGATTATTTAAAAGACTCTCCTTGGATACATATGCCTTTCGAGAAATATGAAACTACAAATATTAAAGATTTTAAGTTTGAAAAATAAATTATTTAATTAAACTATCATTAAACTGATTTGATACTCTAACGAATGTTGTGCATTTACTTAATTGTTTAAGTGAAGGGGCACCGACATAGGTACAGCTACTTCTTACACCACCAAGAATATTCAAAATTGTATCATTAATTTTACCTCTATATTTGACCCTTACTTTACGTCCTTCACTACTTCGATAATCTGATAGTCCACCATAGTGTTTTTTATTTGCAACTTCTGAACTTGATCCATAGAACTCTATATACTTTTCTCCATTAATTTTAACAATTTTACCTTTTCCCTCATCATGACCCGCAAGCATACCGCCAAGCATTACAAAATCAGCACCACCTCCAAAACCTTTAGCCACATCACCAGGACAAGTGCATCCGCCGTCTGCTATTACATGCGCACCAAGTCCATGAGCTGCGTCAGCACATTCGATTACCGCACTTAATTGAGGATAACCAACACCAGTTTGAATTCTTGTAGTACATACACTTCCAGGGCCAATTCCAACTTTAACTATATCTGCTCCACTTAATACTAATTCTTGAGTCATATCAGCTGTTACTACATTACCAGCAATAATTGTTTTGGTAGGATATTTATCTCTTACTGATTTAATGAAATTAGTAAAATGCTCCGTATATCCATTAGCAACATCAATACAAATAAATTTGAAAAAACTAAATTCTTTTAAAACCTTATCTAAATTTTGAAAATCTTCTTTTTTTATACCAACACTAAGCGCGATATTAGGATAGATTTTTTTAATATTTTTATTTTGTTTAATTTTTTTAACATCATGCTGTTTTGTTAAAGATGTAATCATTCCATATTCGTTTAATTTTTCAGCAATGCTTAACTCTCCAACACCATCCATATTTGCTGCCATTATTGGAATTCCTGACCATTCATTCTTGCTGTATTTAAATCTATAGGTTCTTAAGAGATTTACATCTTTACGACTTCTAAGAGTACTTCTTTTTGGCCTAAATAGTACGTCTGAATAGTCTAACTTTAACTCTTCCTCAATTCTCATTAAAATAAGGTTATAGTCTTAAAATTTAATTTCAAATCAATATATTGGCTGTGGATAAGTTTTTAAGAAAGGCTAAATCATATCAAACGCAAGAACAATTCGTCTTTCATCAGATGAAAAAGGTACAGTGTAATGATATAATGATGATGGAAATAAGCAAAGACTACCTGTTGTAACACTTATAATCTTTGAATATTTTGTATTATTTATATTGCTATCATCATCAGACAAACTGACGACGAGATCACCACTGTTTTCTAAATTTTTTGGAGGCACATTTATATAAATGCTTCCACTTAACCACCCATAATCATGGATGTGAGGTTTAATTTTACCTCCATTTTTCATACTAACTAACCAACCATTAAGATTAAATTTTTTAGGCCAACTTTTAATTATCCCATCACTCTGATTTTTAAACTTATAGTAATAATTTTCAATTTCAGAATTAATTATATTTTTAATCTGATCCACTTTAGGATGCTTGTTTTGAAAAAAATTTCCAGCACTTTGAATGCTATTAATTAAAAGTGATTGGGATCTATTCTTAAAATTTTTATCATTTAATATGTTTTCACATGTATCAATGAAAATACTCTTAAAATTTAGATCTAGACTCAAATTTTTATTATAAACATAATCCAAGGGTTTTTCACAAAATAAATTTTTTTTTTTTACACCGTATTTTATTTTTGAAGATGTTATAAGTGAACCTATTATAGCATTGGCTTTACCTTTTTTAGTTTCAATATCTAACAATTTAAAAAAGTTTTCTTTTTCATTTAATTCAAAAAAAATTTTAAGAAGATAATTTTTACTATTTTTAAATTCTAAATTTTTAAATATTTCTCTAGCTTTTATATATTGTTTATCTTTGTATAAGAGATTTGCTAGATTATATTGTGCGTTCATAAAATTTTTGTCATCTTTTTTAACCTTTTGATATGAGTTTAATGCTTCCTCTAAATTTCCAAGTTTTTCGTAAACAAGCCCAATATTGCAATTCACTTCTGTAAAATTTGGATTAATATTTAAAGCTTTTTTAAAATAATTAACAGAATCTCTAAATTCTCCAATTTCATAAAGTAAAATTCCAAGATTATTTAACGCATTATAATAGTTAGGTTTTATTTTTAATGCTTTTTTGTAACTTGCTATCGCTTTTTGATTTTTTTTTAATTTTTTGTAAATTAATCCAAGATTATTGTGTGCTTCAAAATAATTATCATCAATAACTAAAGCTTTCTCAAAATATTTAATAGCCTCTTCTGGATTATCAATTTGTTTATATATCAACCCCAAATTATTATAAGCACTTTTATATTTTGGGTCCTTATTAATTATTTTTTTAAATAAGATTATACTTTCTTTGAATTTTTTTTTATTGATTAAAATTATACCCAAATTATTAAGTGAATCTCTATGAAATGGATCATTTTCTAAAATTTTTATATAATTTAATTCTGCGTTAAATAAATCACCCTGTTGATGACAATTAATTGCATTTTCAAATATTTTTTCTATAGATAAATTTTTATTTATATTCATAAAAATATAAGACTTAATAATATTCTAAAATTATAAATTAAACTAAAATTAAATTTTTTTTAACTTTTAGTGACCAGGAAATTCAATCAAATTTTCTATTTTATAGCCATTTTCCTTAAGTTGATTTGATCCATTAAGATCAAATAAATTTATTACAAAAATAAAAGCTTCAACTTTTCCTTCAGACATTTCAACTAATTTAGCCGCCGCTTTGGCGGTTCCACCTGTTGCAATAAGATCATCAATTATTAGAACTTTGTCACTTTTATTAATGGAGTCCTTGTGTACTTCAATTGTTGCTGTTCCATATTCAAGCTCAAAATCTACCGAATGAACATCTGCGGGCAATTTATTTTTTTTTCTAAGCATAATAAATGGCTTCTTAAGTAAAAACGAAACAGCAGAAGCAAATACAAATCCTCTAGATTCGATAGCTGCTATTTTTGTAAAATTATATTTTTTTGATCTTTCTATTATCTGATTAATTGTTTCAGCAAATGCATTTTCATTTTTGATTAATGTAGTGATATCTCTAAATAAAATGCCTTTTTTAGGATAATCAGGTATAGATCTAATGAAATCTTTTAAGTTCATAATCTTTAAATATAAAAGTATAAATAAATATATTTTTAATTATGACAACAAATAAATTAGCAATAATTGGTGGAAGTGGTCTTTATGATGTTGAGGAATTTAAAGATAGAGAGTTACTTGATTTACAAACACCTTGGGGAAAAACATCTGATCAGGTCTTAAAAACCAAATATAATGGTAAAGAAGTTTATTTTTTACCAAGACATGGAAGAGGGCACTTTGTTTCTCCTTCAAATATAAATTTTAGAGCAAATATAGACGCACTCAAACAACTAGGAGTTACAGATATTGTTTCTGTTTCGGCTGTAGGCTCACTTAAAGAAGATTTACCACCTGGAAAATTTGTAATTGTAAATCAATTTATAGATAGAACTTTCGCAAGAGTAAAAACTTTTTTTGATGATGAAATTGTAGCTCATGTATCAATGGCACATCCAACTTCAAATGGCTTGATGAATGCATGCGAAGAGGCAATTAAAAAATCAAATATAGATTACCAAAGAAACGGAACTTATGTTGTTATGGAGGGGCCCCAATTTTCTACATTAGCAGAGTCTAATTTATATAGATCGTGGAAAGCAGATGTTATTGGAATGACTAATATGCCAGAAGCAAAGCTAGCAAGAGAGGCTGAAATTAGATACGCATCAGTATCTATGGTAACAGATTTTGATTGTTGGCATCCAGATCATGAAAATGTTGATGTTCAACAAGTAATTAAAATTTTGTTAGGTAACGCGGAAAAAGCAAAAGTTATGATAAAAAATTTGATTGATAATTTTGAAGATCATATTGATCCTAATGACCCAACAAACAATTGTTTAGATGTAGCAATTATTACTGCTCCAGAAAAAAGAACACAAAAAACAAAAGATAAACTTAAAACAGTAGCAGGTAGGATACTTTTAAAAAAGTGAGAAAAATATTATTAATTTTTACTTTTATATTATTTTCAACTCTAGCTTATGCAGGACCTTACGATAAGATTAATAAAAGCGGATTCATTAATAAAGAGGTTAGATTGATTAAGAATTTTGAAATTAAGGATCCTAAAAATAAAATTATTTTAATTTATAATCATGGACAAGACGAAAATGATACTGCAAAAAATTGTACATGGGTATCAAATTTAAGAAATCATGCATCTTTGATAGACCAAGAGGTTAATGGAAAAAAAATAATGGTTTATAATTTATGCTCAACTCATCTTAGAGGAGATATGTCTAAAAAAAAGGATTGGTGGTATTTAAAGCCTCAACCAAAAATTTATGAAGGTAAGCATATGCTAGACAAAAGAGTCGAGTTAAATTTAGAATTAATTGAAAAATTTGTAGATGCGGGAGTACCAAGAAAACAAGTTTTTGTTACCGGACATTCTTGTGGTGGTTTAACCACGTTATTGTTTATGTCTAGGTACCCAGATAAGGCGGGTGGAGGCGTTTCTTATATGCAAGCATGTTTTGGAAAATTATCTTCTAAATATAAAGTAAAAAAAAATGGTGTAGATAAAGCAATGGCTAAATTTAGAAAAAAAAATCAAGGACCTCATGATTTGCGACAAAAGATGAATGACGAAATTAAAAATAATTTAAAAGTTCCCTTATTAGCCTTCACACATCCAAAGGATAAATATGAAGGATTATTATCTGATTGGTTAGAAGAAATTACTGGGATGAAAAGAATAGTAATTTCAGAAAATTATAAAATTAATGGAAAGAGCTGTAAGAGAAAAGGAGATAACTGGGAGGAACCAGTAAAAAAAGGTCATAATATGGATCTTGGACTTTGTTTTCAGTATTATAATCCAACAATATTAGATTATATTGCATCAAGGTTGAAATGAAAATAGAAGGAAAAGAATATCGAACAATTTGGTTTGATGAGAAAAGTCAAACTGTAAAAATTATTGATCAAACGAAACTTCCGCATCAATTTATAATTAAAGATCTCAAAACTGTAAAAGATGCAATCAATGCTATCAAAATTATGGAAGTTAGAGGAGCGCCATTAATAGGTGGAACTGCTGCTTACGGTATTGTTTTAGCTATCATGGAAAAAAATGATCCTAATTTTATTAAAAAAAGCTCAGAAGATTTAATCCAATCAAGACCTACGGCTATTAATTTAAAATGGGCAGTAGATCGAATGATGAAAAAATTATCAAGGGTAAATAATAATGAATTATTAAAAGTAGCTTTAAATGAAGCAAAAGAAATATGTGATGAAGATGAAAAGTTTTGTAAAAATATTGGTATCAATGGATTAAAAATAATTGAAGAAATTTATAATAAAAAGAAAGATACAGTAAACATATTAACACATTGTAATGCAGGTTGGTTGGCTACAATTAATTGGGGTACAGCCACATCGCCAATTTATCATGCCCACAAAAAAGGTATACCGGTGCATGTGTGGGCAGATGAAACAAGACCGAGAAACCAAGGTGCAAATTTAACTTCTTATGAATTAAATGAGGAGGGAATTCCAAATACTATTATTGCTGATAATACAGGTGGGATTTTAATGCAAAGAGGTGAAGTTGATATGTGTATTGTTGGTACTGATAGAACTTTGTCAAACGGGGATGTTTGCAATAAAATTGGAACATATCTTAAAGCATTAGCTGCCTATGATAACAATATTCCATTTTATGTTGCTCTTCCAAGTTCTACAATAGATTGGAACATTAAAGATGCAAAAGATATTCCAATAGAAGAGAGAAGTTCGGAGGAATTATCACATGTAGAAGGTATTGATGAGAATAGTAAAATTAAAAAAGTCTTAATATATCCAGAAAAAAGTAAAGCAATGAACTTGGCATTTGATGTTACACCTGCAAAATATGTTACTGGTTTGATTACAGAAAAAGGGATTTCAGAAGCTTCTTCTGAAGGATTAAAAAAATTATTTAATTAAATTATCTAAGAGAGGCAGCTATATTTCCACCGTCAACAGTTAGCACTGCCCCAGTTGTTTTTTTTGATACAGCTAAATGAAAAAAGGCCTTTGCAACATCTTCTGCTTTTACCTCATTTAAAAGTAAGTTTCCTCTCATATATTCATCAGTTGAAACTTCTCTAGCCTTAGCTCGAGATTTAATCATTCCATCATTTAAAAGACCACTTCTAATTCTATCAGCATTAACTCCATTTGATCTAATGCCAAGTGATCCATAATCAACTGCATATTGTTTGCATAAACTTAATAAAGCTGTTTTTGGAAGACCATAAGGACCAAAATTTTTTCCAGGATTTACTGATTGTTTTGAAATATTAAATAATAAGCATCCTTGAATATTTTGTTTTTTCATTATTTTAATTGTTTCTGAAGCACAATTTTGATGAGAGAAAAAATTATCTTCAAAGCTTTCTCTTAAAACATTATCTTCCACTTCAGCAATTGATCCACCAACTGCTGTTCCAGCATTTGATATTAAAATATCGATGCCACCATATTGTTCGCAAATTTTTTTAAAAGCATTTTTTACACTATTTTTGTTTCTTACATCACAGTGCAAACATAAATCTTTAATTTTACTTTGCATTTCTTTTACTTTTTTTGAATCGTAATCAAGCAATACAATTTCTGCACCATAACTTTTAAATAGTTTATAAGTGGCTGAACCAATTGCACCAAATCCACCAGTTATTACAACAACATTTCCTTGAAGAATTTTTTTAGTTTTTTTAATTTTAGCTTGTTCTAGCGACCAATATTCAACATCAAATAAATCTTTTTCAGGTATAAACTTGTATTTTGTTGTTTCTTCAACTGATGAAATTACTCTAGCATTTGTTTCAGTTAGATCTCCAGCTATTTTTGAAGCATTTAAACTATCACCCACACTAAATAAACCAACGTTTTGCACCAAGATTACCCTAGGTGATGTATCTAACATTATTCTTTTACCTTTAACTTTTTTTTTGTTTGTGTTGAAATATTTTACATATTTTTTTCTATAATCTTTGAAACTTTTCTCAGCTATTTTTTTGAAATCTTCAATAGTTGAATTTTGTTTTGGTGTAATTACTAGTGGAAAAGGTTTGACTCTAATAACATGATCAGGAGTAGCAGTTCCAATACCAGAATATCTTTTAACCTCTTTACCATTTATAAAATAATCTAAAGTTTTGTTTGACCTAAAATTTAGTATAAATTTTTGATCTTTTTTTTCACTCAACAAACCTCTTAAAATTGGTGCAATTTCATGAGGTTTAAACTTAGTGCTATAATTTTTGATTTGTTTTATTTTTTTTCGTTTTAATTTTCTAATAGTTTTTTCTGCAATCGAAACATATTTAATCATTAAGTCATAAGATTTTTTAGCATCATTATCAAAAGTAAATATTCCATGGTTTAAAAGTATTAAGCAGTTAATATTTGGATTTTTCTTATAAACTTCATTAATTTTTTGAGCTAAACCAAATCCAGGCATTACGTAAGGTACTATACTAACCTTGGATCCAAAAATTTTTTTACAAAGATCTTTACCATTTGGCCTATTTGTTACATCCATAATTGCATCAGAATGTGTGTGATCAACAAATTTGAAAGGTAAAAAGGCATGTAAAAAAGTTTCTACAGATGGATTAGGTGACTTAATATCGATTAAGTTTCTTTTTTGATATGCAACCATATCTTCATCACTTAAATATTTTTTATTTTTAAGGGCTAAAAGTGGATTTAATTTTACCGCAGGTAAACCGGCTGGCTCTATTTCAGCCATATCCCAACCACTTCCTTTAACACAGAGTACCTCGTAATTTTTGCCATCAATATCTTTGATTGATGTTTTTACAGAAGTATTTCCACCTCCATGAAGAACAAGCTCACTATTTCTTCCTAATAATCTGGTTGTATAAACTCTTAAAGCCATGTCCTTAGAATGACCAAGTTTTGTATACTTTATGATGTATTTTTTTGCTTCTAAATTTGACCAATTGTTTTTCACAGTTACAACCTCTGCGAAGTATTATAATAGTTTTTTGTTTGAAAGAAGCAAAAAATTTGATTAGTAAGGTTTCATCAAGCATATTATGACAAAAGTTGGTGAACATATAACCCTAGATATTATTGGAACAACTAAAGAGTATGATCCGTCTGTATTTGAAAAAGTAATTAATGATATTGCAAAAGCTTCAAAAGTAACAATTTTAAATATTTCAAAATATAAATTTGAACCCCAAGGTTTTACAATTCTTGCTTTATTAGCTGAAAGTCACATTAGTTTTCATACTTTTCCAGAAAAAGGAATTATTAGTTTTGATTTCTTTACTTGTGGCAAAATAAGCCCATCAGTTGCAATTGAAATAATAAAAAAAGAATTTGAACACAAAAGAATAGTTAAAAAAGAATTTAATAGAGACACAAAATCTCTTTATCATGATATTTATAGCTCACCAGGTTTGCAAAAATCTTACGTAGTAAATGATGTTTTGGAAGATTTCAAATCTAAAGTAGGTCAACATATTGAAATTTTAGACTTAGAACAATTTGGGAAGTCTTTGTTTATAGATGGCGAGATACAAGTTGCCTCAACAGACGAGCATTTGTATAGCTCAACATTTGTTGGTTCTGGTTTAGATTTAAACGAAGATAACGAAAGAGCTGCAATTATTGGTGGTGGCGATGGAGGAGTTGCTAGAGAATGTATTTCTAAAAAATTTAATTTTATAGATTGGTATGAATTGGATCCTGAAGTAGTTGATGTTTGCAATAAGCATCTCGGAGATATTGGAAAAAAAGCAACCGAAAAAAATTCTGTAAAATGTGTTTGGGGTGATGCGTTTGAAAGTATTAAATCAGTAACCGATGATACATATGATCATATTTTTGTAGATCTTAATGATGATCAATTTTGTATAGATTTAGCAGCAAAGAATATGGAATCCTTGGTAAGAATTTTAAAACCCAAAGGAGTTATTACAGCTCAAGTCGGTAGTCAGGATAAAAAACCACAGCAGGTTGAAAATTGGTTAAATGTTTTTAATCAAAACTTTGGAAACGCAAAATTATCAAGAGTTTATATACCAAGTTTTGATTGTTCTTGGAATTTTTCTTCTTCAATAAATCATTAATTTTTCTTTTTTCTTATTTAAAACTGTGAAATAATTATTTCTAATTAAAGGAGAAAATAATGAATATATTCAAAAAAACTATTTTAACAGTTCTTGCTTCTTTATTCATCATCGGAAATGTTTCTGCTGAAAAAATAAAAATTGGAACTGAAGGCGCTTACCCTCCATGGAATTCAAAAGATGCATCAGGTAATCTTATTGGTTTTGAGGTAGAGCTTGCTCAAGAACTTTGTGCTATCATGAAATATGAGTGTACGATTGTTGAACAAGATTGGGATGGAATGATTCCTGCTTTAGTAATGAGAAAATTTGATGCGATTATGGCTGGAATGTCTATTACTGCTGAAAGACAAAAAACAATTACTTTTTCTCAAGGTTATGCTGATGAAGTAGCTTCTCTTGCAGTAATGAAAGGTTCAAGTTTAGAGGGCATGGATACACCAGAAGGTATTAATTTATCATTAGGTGGATCTGATGTTAAAAAAGCTCTTAAAACTTTAACAGGAGCACTTGCTGGAAAAACTGTTTGTACTCAAACAGGTACAATTCACCAAAACTTTTTAGAGTCAGGTGATGTAGGAAGTGTAAATGTAAGAACTTATAAAACTCAAGACGAAGTAAACCTAGATCTTACTTCTGGAAGATGCGATGTTGCTTTAGCTGCAGCAGTTGCATTTACAGATTATGCAGACAAATCAGGTAAACCAGTTGTATTAGTTGGACCAACTTTTTCAGGTGGTGCATTTGGTAATGGTGTAGGTGTTGGTATCAGACAAGCTAGCGATAGTGCTATTGGAAAAAGAGATGCCAAAATCTTAAAAGACTTCAACAAAGCAATTAACAAAGCTAGAAAACAAGGAATTATTAGCAAACTTGCTATTAAGCACTTTGGTTTCGACGCTTCTATGTAATTCATTTCAGATCTGGCGACTATAATATATAGTCGCCAATCTATATGGAACTTCTCGCATTTGGTAAAACAGGTTGGGGTGACGAGTTATTTTATGCAACCTTGATGACAATTGCTGTATCGATTACAGCAATGTTGGTTGGTTTCTTTTTTGCATTAATTTTTACCCCTTTAAAACTTTCAAAATATAAAACTTTAAATTTAGTTGGTAATTTTTACACAACGGTAATTCGAGGTGTACCTGAGCTATTGGTAATCTACCTTTTCTTTTTTGGTGGCAGTGGCGCCATCATGTATGTAGCTTCTATTTTTGGTTATTATGAATACATAGAAATAAATGCATTTATTACTGGTTCAATGGCAATTGGAATTATTTCTGGAGCTTATTCAACAGAAGTATTTCGGGGAGCAATTCAATCAATAGATAAAGGTCAATTTGAAGCTGCAAAGGTACTTGGAATAAATAATTTTGGGCAATTTTATAAAATAATACTACCCCAGATGTTAAGATTAGCTATTCCAAACTTAAGTAATGTTTGGCAAATAACATTAAAAGACACATCTCTGATTTCAGTAACAGGATTGGTTGAAATAATGAGACAATCTTATATAGCCGCAGGATCTACTAGAGATCCGCTATTCTTCTATTCATTTGCAGCAGTTTTATATCTTTTGCTTACTTACGTGAGTATGAAATTAATTAATAAACTAGAAGCAAGATATAGCAGGGGGTATTAATGGATTTTGATTTAATGATCACTAGTTTTCCTAAACTTTTAGGAGCAACAGCAGTTACTTTAAAATTATTATCTGCATCATTATTTTTTGGATTATTCCTAGGTCTTTTCTTTGCAATTTTAAGATTAAATAAAAATATATTTATTAATAAATTTGCTTATGGATACTCATATATATTTAGAGGAACACCATTATTGGTCCAGATTTTCATAATTTATTTTGGATTAGGACAAATCGAATATTTAAGAACAACATTTCTATGGGTTATTTTAAAAGAACCTTACTGGTGTGCAATAATAGCATTTACTTTAAATACTGGCGCATATACCTCTGAAATTTTAAGATCAGCATTTCAAACAATAAAACCAGGCATTATTGAAGCTGGGAAAAGTTTAGGAATATCAAACAAAATAATTTTTTACAAAATTCAAATTCCAATTGCCATCCGACAATCATTACCAGCATACGGAAATGAAATTATATTGATGATGAAAGGCACTTCATTAGCAAGCACAGTGACTTTGATGGATTTAACAGGTGTTGCTAAATATATAATTTCAACAACTTTTAAACCAATCGAAGTATTTATTGTTGCTGGCGGAATTTATCTGTTCATGACTTTTATCATTCATAATGTGATTAAATATTTAGAGAAAAAGTACAGCTTTCAACAATAAAAATGTTTTTATCAGAGAAACAAATTAATGATTATCAAAGTGATGGCGTAATAATAATTAAGGATGTATTTAAAGATTGGATAGAGCCACTTAGAAAAGGATTTCAAAAAGTTTTAGATAGTCCAAGTAAGCACGGAAGAGAAAATGTAACTGATGATAATGGAAGATTTTTTGAAGATTATTGTAATTGGGAGAGGATAAAAGAATTTAAGGATTGTTTATATAATTCACCTGGAGCTCAAATAGTTGCAGAAGCAACTAATTCTAAATCTACTCAAATTTTTCATGAACATATTTTTATTAAGGATCCGGGTACTCACAAAGAAACACCTTGGCATCAAGATATGCCTTATTATTGTGTTGATGGTAACGATACTGGTAGTTTTTGGATACCATTAGATGAGGTTGATCAGAAAAATAATCTTAAATTAATTTTAGGTTCTCACAAATGGTCAAAATTAATTAGACCCACAAAATGGTCAAATAACAAATCTTGGTATGATGATGATAGTGCTTTTATGGATTTACCTCCTTCAAAAGAATTTGAAAAAAATATTTTAATTCCGGAACTAAACTTAGGGGATGCTGTTTTGTTTAATTTTAAAACTGTACATGGTTCAACAGGAAACAATTCTTCTAAATCACGAAGAGCATTTTCGATGCGATTTATTGGCGATGATGTAAAATATATTGATAGAGGAGGGCCAACCTCACCTCCATTTGATGGGATCAATTTAAAAACTGGAGATTTGATGAGAGATGATTGGTTTCCTAAAGTTTTTAGTAGCTAGTATATTCTTTAATTTCTTTAATGCTTGATCCAGTGTGATTATTCATTTCTAATTTAATTTTTGCCCGGTCATCATTTAAAAAATGAACATCTCTTGATAATTTTATAAATTTATCGCCAAAGTCCTTATTTTTTTCACAATCTCTTTTATCGTCCTCTATTACCCAAAGTTTGGCATTAATTTCTTTTAAATCTTGGAATAATTTATTTAGTTTATCATCAGATTTAACATTTTTTTCTAATTGATCTTTAAGAATCGAATGTTCATTTGATATGAATTTTAGTTTTTCAGGGTCTTTAATTTTTTCTTTTTTAATTTCTAAGATTGAAATTTTGTCTAAAAGCTCACCAACCGATACTTCTACTATAATTTTATTCATTAAATTTAATACTATGTTAAATTGTTAAAAATATGTCTAATATTTTAATCATTAAACATGGATCTTTGGGTGATATAGCTCAAGCTTGTGGTGCAATTCAAGATATTTCTGAGAATCATAAAGGAGATGAAATTTATTTGCTAACAACTAAACCATATTTTGATTTATTTAAAAAAAACCCACATATTTCTGATGTTATTTTAGATAAGCGACTATCAAGACTAAACCTGATTTATTTATACTCATTAATGAAAAACATAAAAAAATATAATTTTTCTAAAGTTTACGATCTACAGAATTCAAGTAGAACAGCCTTTTATAAAAAAATTTTATTTCCAAAAGCAACCAAAGATACTTGGTCATCTACTGATACAACATTACCTGAAGGAACTACCAAAGAAGATTTTGATAAAGACTCTGTTCTATCTAGATTTGATTATCAATTAAAAAGTTCAGGCATAAATACAAATCATACTTTGAAACCTGATTTTTCATGGAGCACAACAGATATCACTCAAATAAAAAATTATCATCAATTAGATAAATATATTCTTCTTTTTCCTTTTTGTTCTCCTCATTTAACTTCAAAGAAATGGCCTTATTATAATGAGTTAATTTCTATGATTAATGAAAAGTCAGATAACAAATTTAAAGTAGTAATTGCACCTGGACCGAGTGAAATTAAAGAAGCATCAAATATTAATGCACTCTGTGTTTTAGATAATGGTAAAGCTTTAAATATTTCTCAGTTAGCAACATTAATTAAAGATAGTTCATTTGTTATTGCAAATGATACTGGACCAGCACATATGACAGCACACTTAGGATCTAAAGGAATTGCTTTATTTGGATCTCACACCACCCCTTTTAAAGTAAGTATCGAAAGGGAAAATTTTAAAGCAATACAAGCCCCCGAATTATCAAAACTTTCAGCAGAAAAAGTTTTTGAAAGACTTTCTGAAATTATTTTTTAATTTTTTCAATTACTCTTAAAAATACAGGAACAGTGAAAAGTATGAAAAGTAATCTTATTATATGGTGAAAAGCAACAAAGTCTGGGTCCAAATCAAATGCAATTGCTATAACTGCCACTTCATAAATTCCACCAGGACTAAAAGATAAAATTAGAGTTAAAATATTTGTCTCAACAAAGAATGTTGCAACATAGGCTGCAACCAAACCTAGTATAACCAAAATAGTAGTAGCTACAATACTATGAAGAGAATTATTGGCTATCTCTTTAACGGTTTTCTCTGCAAACCTACAGCCCACAGATGCACCAAGAATCAGCAAACAAAAATTCACTGTTTCATCTGGTAATTTGTATGAGGCTATATCTGTAATTTGTAACAAACCACTCGCAAATAATGTTCCAGATAGTAAAGCTGCAGGAATTCTAATTTTATCGAAAACAAAAATAAAAAACAAAGATGCAATAATAAGTAAAATTAAATTTAAATGATTTTGAGCAAAATAATTGAAGTCGTCATTTAACAAAACATTGTTGTCAGTATTATTAACTATAATAAATGGAATGACAGTTATTATGATTATTAATCTAATTAAGTGAGAAGTTGCAACTTGAGATAAATCTGTTTTTTCATTTTCTGCTAAAATCATTAAAGGACCCAGTGCGCCAGGAGCTGCTGAAAATATTGAGGCTTTTTCTCCATAACTTGCAAATTTTTGAAGGTATTTAGCGACAACTAAAATACAAATTATTATGTAGATTAACATAATTAATGAAGTCCAAA
This sequence comes from uncultured Pelagibacteraceae bacterium, assembly GCA_902594405.1. Taxonomy (GTDB): domain Bacteria; phylum Pseudomonadota; class Alphaproteobacteria; order Pelagibacterales; family Pelagibacteraceae; genus Pelagibacter. Next base: position 111,924 of record CACJMB010000004.1, read on the forward strand.
TCCAATCAAGCATTTGATTGAATAGATTTTGGTCTATGTAATTTCCAATATGTAAACCTAAAATTATCAAGATAAAACTTAATACAATTTTAGGCATCAGGATTTTTAGACCTGATAAAGCAGCAATTGAAGTGACAATCATAGGTCCTAAAAACCAAGCTAGAGGAATATTAAAATAGTCGGCAATAATTGCGCTAGGAAAAGAAATTATTAAAACAGAAATAAATTTTATTGTGAAAATTTGACTGATTTGTTTTAACATTATTGAGTTTTAATTAAATTCTTTTCAATTTTTACTCTAGAAGACCTAAGTACATTCAAGAAACTGATAGAGTTTTTTTTGTTAAAGTTAGAAATATGTCCTGCAATAGTTAACGCTCCAAGAATTTGATTTTTTTTTCTAAAGATTGGAACTGACACAGATGCCATTTCAGGATCTCTTTCACCAAAAGTCATAGCGTAACCATTTTTTAAAACTTTATCTTTGTCTTTAATTTCTAAATTATTATAGGCTGATAAAACATGACCACTTGATCCTTTATTCAATGGTTTTTTACCTCCTATTTGTTCTAAGTGTCTAATCGATTTACTGGGAGCACTAGATTGAATACAAACCCGTACATCATTTTGTCTTACAAAAAAACTTGCTGTTTCTTTTGTTTTTGATGAGATGAAATCTAATTCTGTTTTTATTGAATTTTTTAAATTAAAACTACTTTCGTAAATTTCATACAATCTAGGTATAGAGTGTCCTATTTTAAATTCTCCGCTTTTTATTTTTCTAATATAGCCAAAGTTTTCAAGTGATTTTGAAATTCTTGAAATTCTGCTTTTATGATCTCCAGTTATTTTAGCTATCTTTGTAACAGTAAGAGCCTCATTTTTTTCTGTAAAACAATTTAATATTTCTAAAGCTTTATTTACTGCCTCAACACCAATAGCATTTTTGTTTGATTTCATATAATTCTACTAAATAGAATAACATGTTCTATTTAATAGAACAATACTAATTAATTGTTTAGACAGTAGTTAATAAAATAAATTAAATCTAATCATTATTAACAGAGAGAGGAAGAATAATGAAAAACATAAAAAAACTATTTTCAGTATTATTCTCAGCAATCCTATTATTCTCAGCAACAACTACAAGCTCAGTAGCAATTGACAAATTGCACTTTGTAATTGGTGGTGGTGCTGGTGGTGGTTGGGATGGAACTGCTAGAGGTACTGGAGAGGCTTTAACAAAAGCTGGTATGTTAAAAAGTGCATCATTTGAAAATATGTCAGGTGGTGGTGGTGGTAAAGCATTAGCTTACATGATTAACAACAAACCTGCTAATACGGTTTTAGTTCAATCAACACCGTTAGTATTAAGATCGATTACTAGACATGAAGGTTATGTGACTGGTGGTGGAAGTGGAGTACTATCTTATAAAGATGTTGTGCCGATTGCTGGTGTAATCGGAGACTATGGTGCTATTGCTGTTGCAAAAGACTCACCTTACAAAAACTTTAAAGACATCGTTGATGCTTATAAAAAAGATCCTAAGTCAGTTAAAATGGCTGGTGGATCTGTAAGAGGAAGCATGGACCATTTAATTGGTGCTTTAGCATTCCAAACAGCTGGAGCGAATCCAAACGATGTAATTTATGTTCCTTACGATGCAGGTGGTAAAGCATTAGCTGGACTTTTATCTGGAGAAACTCAAATGATTTCTACAGGTTTAGGTGAACTTATGGGAGCAAGAGACCAAGTAAGAATTATTGGTATTACTGCACCTGAAAGAGTTTCTGATGCACCAGATGCACCAACGCTTAAAGAACAAGGTTATGATGTACAGTTTGTTAACTGGAGAGGTTTCTTTGGACCTCCAGGCATGAGCAATAGCATGAAAAATGAAATTGCAAAAATGTTAGGTGATGTTCAAAAAACTTCGGAGTGGGAAGCTGTAAGAGCAAGAAATGCTTGGGTTAACATTTATAACCCAGGTGATGATTTCGTTAAGTTTTTAGAAAAACAAACTGGCGAAATGACAGACCTAATGAAAAAACTAGGAGTTATTTAATCCAGTTTGGATTAAGTAATATATAGGAAGAGCAGTGAGAATTAGTCCAACTAAATTTATCTCACTGCTCTTTTTTATTTTTTCAGTTTTTTATTTATATACAGCACATCAAATAGTGGTTTTTACTTTTGATGAGAATGCTCCATTTAATGCAAGAACATTCCCAATCTATTTAGGTTGGGCAGGAATTTTAATTTCAGGATTAATTATAATTTTACCTGAAAAAATAAAAATTGAGGTAAACCATAAACATCTTGATTACAAAAGTATTATATATTTAATTTTAATTTCAATAATTTATGGAGCAGTAATTTTAAAAATTGGATATTTTTTATCGACTTCTTTATTTCTGATTGCTTCTTATTATTTTTTGGGTGAAAGAAGATGGTTATGGATGTTTTTACTTTCATTTCCTTTTGTGGCAATTTTCATGTTTTTACTACATGGAGTTCTTAATATTTATTTAAGAGATCCACTTTTACAATATTTAGGAATTATTGGATGATCGAAGGAATTTTAATTGGTTTAAATACAGCTTTATCACTTCAAAATATAATTATTGTTATGATTGGGTGTTTTGCCGGAACAATAATTGGAATGCTCCCTGGATTAGGTCCAATGACTGCAATTGCTTTAATGATACCAATTACATATGGTTTTGATCCAGCATCAGGTTTAATTTTAATGGCTGGTGTTTATTATGGAGCAGTTTTTGGTGGATCGACATCATCAATTTTATTAAATGCACCTGGAGTTCCAGGAACTGTAGCAACAGCTTTTGATGGTTATCCTATGGCACAACAAGGTAAGGCTGGTAAAGCTTTAGCTATTGCAGCTTATAGTTCATTTGCAGGTGGAACAATTTCCGCAATATTTTTATTAATTGCAGCACCAAGTTTATCTAAAATAAGTTTATCATTTAGATCTCCAGATTATTTTGCTTTAATGATGTTGGGTTTAACTGCTGTTTCAGCATTTTCTTCGAAAGGACAATTCTTAAAAGCAATGATGATGGTTGTTTTAGGTTTGATGTTAGCTTCAATTGGCCAAGATTCGTTATCAGATATTTCTAGATTTACTTTTGGAAACATGAATTTATCTGATGGAATTAGCTTTGTATTGATCGTGATGGCTACATTTGCAATGAGTGAAGCTTTAACAATTATATTTAGGGGTAAAGATCCAAATAGAGCAGCAAAACAAATTTCTTTAACTGAACTCGGTTCAATTAAAGTAAATAAAGAAGAAACTATTAAAATGGCTAAAACAATACCTCGTTCTTCTATTTTAGGTTTTTTAATTGGTGTTTTACCTGGTGCAGGAGCAACAATAGCATCTTTCTTAGCTTATGGAATGGAACGAAATTATGTGAGTGATGAAGAAAAAGAAAAATTTGGAAAAGGCAGTGTTCATGGTTTATCAGCCCCGGAGACTGCAAATAATGCTGCATGTTCTGGATCATTTGTACCATTATTAACGTTAGGTATTCCTGGTAGCGGAACAACAGCTGTGATGTTAGGAGCTCTATTAGGTTTTGGTATTCAACCTGGTCCTAGATTATACCAAACCAATCCCGAAATTTTCTGGTCAGTAATAATGTCGATGTATATCGGTATGGTTGTTCTATTAATTTTAAATTTACCTTTAATTCCTTACATAGCTCGTATTCTAGCAGTTCCAAGAAATTTTTTAATTCCACTAATTTTATTTTTTTCAATTACAGGTATTTATTTAATGTCATTTAATAATTTTGATATTTATTTAATGATTGGTATAGCAGTGGTGGCTACTTTCTTGCGCTTATACGAATTTCCTATGCCTCCTTTAATCCTCGCCTTTGTACTTGGAAAGTTAATAGAGGAAAACTTAAGGAGATCATTATTGATTAGTGATGGGTCCTTCAGTTTTTTATGGGATAGGCCTTTAACTCTAATTATTCTATTGATTACAATTGGGATCGTTGGTTGGCAAATTTACAGATCTTTAATAAGAAAATAATTAAGATTTTATATCTATACGCTTTCTAATAATTTCTTTATCAAGTTTCATTTCACGATAAGACATGATTAAAACACCTAAAAATATAACACTAGCACCAATCCAAGTGAAGAGATCAGGTGTTTCACTAAAAACATAATATCCAATTAAAGAAGCAAACACTAAACTTAGAAATGAGTATGGTTGTGTCATACTAACATCTACTAATTTGTATGCGTGATTAATACAAAGATGCAACAATGTACCAAATAAACCTGCAAAAAATAAATAAATCAAAGTTTGAAAACTAGGTGTTTGCCAATAAAACAACGCAATAATGAAACTAAAAATTGTCATATACGTGTATCCATAAGATAAAATCGTAATCGAACTATCATCTTTTGCGATAGTTTTTGTAATTATAATGACTATTGACCACATAAAAGACGATGCCAGTGCCATATAAACTCCAAGAGAGATTTCAATTATTCCTGGTCTTAAAATTATTAACATTCCAATAAATCCTAAAACTAGTGCAAAACTTCTATATATGTAAATTTTTTCTCCCAAAAACAAAACTGCCAATATTGTTACTATAAAAGGAACCACAAAAGATATAGCTGTAGCTTTTTCAATTGGCATCATTACTAAAGCTGAGAAATATAATAACATTGAAGGTAAGTTTAAAACCGCTCTTAAAAAATGTTTTTTATGATGATTAGTTTTAAAAACTGCAAATTTAGATTTTAGCATATAGGGAAAAATAATTAGGAAACCAAATAAAAATCTAAAAAACCCTGCAACATAAACATTAACTTCTTCTTGAGCTAACTTTAAAAAAGTTAACATTAGTGTTCCACAAAAAACTGAGATTATAATTAAAAAAATTGCTAATTTATTATTTGAAATCAATTTAGTATCTTTTTGTATTCTTCAATTATTTTTGACCATTGAAATTTATTCACAAATTCTTTCGCATTTTTCCCAAGCTGTAAATATTTTTTATTTTCCAATATTGAATTAATAGAAGAATAAATGTCATCAAGATTATTTCCATCACATATCAGACCAGTCTTTTCATGATCAATTGCATCTGCGGCACCACCATCTTTACCACCAATTGAGGGAATACCGTATTGTGCAGCTTCAACATACGCAATACCAAAACCTTCAACTGATTTTTTATGGATTATGGATGGCATTACAAAGATATTTGATTTTGAAACTAAAGCATTTTTTAAATCATTACTAATATCTTTAAAAAACATAACTTGTGCTTCAAGATCTAGCTCTTTTACTAAATTCTTAATATTTTCTTCCTCTTCTCCATATCCAACACAAATGTAAACAATGTCAGGATATATTTGTTTCAAATTTCTCAAAGCCATTATTATTTTTTCGTGATTTTTACGTTTATCAAATCTCGAAACTGTAATTAGTCTTGGATTTTTAACTTTAAGTATACTTTCAACTTTATCTAAAGTTTTTTTATTTAATTCTTCAGCAGGATCCACACCTGGATTTATGACAATTACTTTATTTTCATTAACACCAAGTTCTATTGCTAGATTTTTTGTAAACTGAGAATTTGCTATAACTTTTTCAACATTATTTAAAACGCTAACTACTCTTTTATTTTGACTAGAACCTTTAGGATGGTTGATTTCTTTACTATGAATCAAACAGTATTTTTTCTTAGAAGTTTTAATAAGTTCTAAACTTTTCCAATGATCGGCAATAACACCATCTATTTTATTTTCTTTGATATACTCATTAATTAACTGTGCTTTTCTATATTTTCTAAGTAGTTTAATTCCACCAACTCTTTCGATAGAAAAAGAAGCTTGTTCATCAAAATCTTTGTGACCTTCTATATGATCTGCAAAAACTTTTATCATAAAGTTTTTAGATAGTTCTCTTGAAAGGCCCCACATTAAACTTTGCATGCCGCCAAGCTCAGGAGGGAATGATCTAGTTACAATTAGATACATTAATCATACTTCCATTTAATACCACAGCCCGCACTCGGTATTTGATCTTCAGGACCTTTTCCAGTTTCAGCTATTTGTTTCATAGCTGTCAGCAGATCACTTTCTCCGTCTTTAACTGGAATAAACTTTTTAAGTTCTCTTAATCGTCCTCTGTATTGAAGTTCTAGATTTTTATTGTAGCCAAAGAAATCTGGAGTACATACAGCATCATATGCTTTAGCAATTTCTTGAGTTTCGTCATGTAAGTAAGGAAAATTGAAATGATTTTCATTTGAAAACTTGATCATGTTATCAAACGAGTCGTCAGGATAATTAACAAAGTCATTTGAGCAGATAGCAACTGAGTTGATACCAATTTTTTTCAATTCACTACAATCTTCAACTAATTCTTTTGTAATAGCTTTTACATATGGACAATGATTGCAAATGAACATTATCAAGGTTCCATTTTCACCTTTGATATCATTTAAAGACAGAATTTTATTATCAGTAGATTTTAATTCAAATGGAATAGCTTTTTGACCAAAATCACATATTGGAGTTTGTATAGGCATAATGTAAAATATATAGATTATGTTTTATGATTTAAAAGATAAAAAACCAAAAAACTCTGGCGAAAATTGGGTAGCTCCTAATGCCACAATAATTGGAGATGTTACTTTAGAAAAAAATACAAGTATTTGGTTTAATGCAGTGCTTAGAGGAGATATTGAAAATATTCATATTGGTGAAGGATCTAATGTACAAGATGGAAGCGTATTACACACAGATCCTGGATGTCCTTTAAAAGTAGGAAAAAATGTTACGGTTGGCCATCTAGTTATGCTTCATGGATGTACCATTGGAGATAATAGTTTAATTGGTATTGGAGCTGTTATCTTAAATAAAGCTAACATTGGAAAGAATTGTATTATTGGAGCTAAAGCTTTGATAACAGAAAATAAAATCATACCAGATAACTCTTTGGTTGTCGGGTCACCAGGTAAAGTTATTAGAGAAGTTTCAGAGGAAGAAAAAAAAGCAGTATTTGAGAACACAAAACATTATCAAGACAACTGGAAAAAATATTCGAAATCAATTTTTTAAAGGAGATAAATGCCAGCAGGCTACGTAATAGCTCAATTAAAAGTAACTAATCCTGAAAATTATAAAGAATATGTTGAAAAGGTTACGCCACTCGTAAAAAAATTTGGTGGAGAATTTTTAGTAAGAGCTGGTGAATTTCAAATTTTTGATGGTGAAACAAATTTTCCTAGAATTATTATTCTTAAATTTCCTACATATGAAAAAGCATTAGAATGGTACAATTCTGAAGAATACAAACCAATAAAACAAATAAGATTAGATAATTCCGAAGGTACAAATATAATTATTAAAGGTATTTGAAAGAATAATTGGTTTAGTTAAATAATAGATCATTCACCGAATAAATGATCAATCCAATAATTACTATAAATAAAATTAAGAAAGATAATTGCCCACTTAACTTAGATTTAATTTTGGTTTTACCCTCTTTAAATTTTTTAAAATGAATACTCCCAAATCTCATTACAGCTAATCCTAAAATTATAAGAAATGCTGTAAATATATATCCAGTAACCATCTATGGAACTAACCAGGTATCTTTTTTATTTTCTAAATTAAACTTTGCTCTTCGATGGCCTTTAGCTGCTAAATAAAGCCATTCTATAGATTTAATTTTGCACTGAATAACAGTAAAGTTTTTATAACCCTCTTCGCTTTGTTCTTTGGTATAATCAAAATTATCTAATTCTGGTTTTAGACCGGACGTTGGTAGATCTGACTCAGTTCCTGGACCATTATCAACTAAATAACATTTTCTACTAATATGTTGGGTTTTAGACCAAGATTCTTTTGTTACATCATTATTGTGATTAACCGTACATTCAACTTTCAATCTAACCTGTATTTTTTCATCTTTATCGTAAAATAACATTGCTGCATTTTTATTTGCTTTTAACTTTTCAATTTTATCTGATCGTATATCACTATGATATTGGACAAGATTATTTGATTGATCAGATTTTCTTAAGACTACAATTCTTCCATCAAAATCTGATTGATCACCACAAATAAATACCGGTATTCTAAAAGGAGAACCTCTGTCTTTAACAGCATTATTCAGCATTGACCAAATTTTCTTTTTGATCTCTGCAAAGTCCTCGTAATAAGGAACTGTATCCGTCACAAATATTATTTTTTCTTTTTTAATCTAGCAATCAAACCTGAGCTATCCCAACGATTTCCACCCATTTCTTGAACCTCAGCATAATAACCATCAATAATTTCTGTTATAGGCACAGGTGAACCATTTTTTTTTGCTTCCTCGATTGCAATTTTTAGATCTTTTCTCATCCAATCAATAGCAAAACCATAATCAAACTTATCATCAGTCATAGTTCGGTATCTATTTTCCATTTGCCAAGATTGTGCCGCACCTTTAGATATTGTTTCCATAACTTTATCCATATCTAAACCTGCGTTTATTCCAAAATTAATTGCTTCAGATAAACCTTGGACTGTTCCAGCAATACACATTTGGTTCATCATCTTTGTTAACTGACCACTTCCACAAGGACCAATTAATTTTACTTTTTTACTATAACAATCAATTACAGGTTCAGCCTTTTTAAACACTTCTTCATCGCCACCAACCATTACTGTTAGTATTCCACCTTCAGCGCCAGCTTGTCCACCTGAAATAGGGGCATCTAAAAAACTAAATCCTTTATCATTTGCTTTTTTATTTAATTCTCTTGATACTTCTGCAGATACAGTTGAGTTATCAATAAAAATAGACCCAGCTTTTGCTGTGTTAAATAATCCATTTTCTCCAGTTGCAACTTCTCTTAAATCATCATCATTACCAACACATGTGAAAATAAAATCGGCACCATCTGCAGCCTCCGCAGGTGTATTGGCCATTTTACCTTTATATTCACCAATCCATTTTTCAGCTTTAGATTTAGTTCTATTAAAAACAGTTACATTGTGTCCGGCTTTTGATATATATCCAGCCATTGGGTAGCCCATAACCCCAAGACCTATGAAAGCAACATTACAAGTCATAATTTTTTTCTATGTTTAAAAGTTTAAGTTTAAAAGTAATTGTATTTGGTTTTATTTTTACATTTTTTTCAAGTTTTGGACAGAGTTTTTTTCTTGGCCTATTTAATTCTAGTATTAGAGACGCCTTATCAATTACACATGGACAATTTGGCTCAATTTATGCATCAGCCACTTTACTAAGTAGTATTGTTTTAGTTTGGATTGGAAAAAAAATTGACGATGTAAACATATTAAAGTTTGCTTCTTATGTAATTATTTTTCTATCTGCTTCTTGTTTTATATTTTCAAAAATTTCATCAGTTATTTTTTTATTTGTAGGAATTTTTTTAATGCGTCTAGCTGGACAAGGATTATCAAGTCACACAGCAACAACAACCATATCTCGTTTTTTTGAAAAAAATAGAGGAAGAGCTTTAAGCACAGGTTGGTTAGGTTTGTCATTAGCTGAATTTATAATGCCAGTTTTAATTGTTTTTTTATTAACTTTTATAGAATGGAGAGATATTTGGGTTTCAATATCTATTTTAGTTATACTTGTTTTACCTGTTGCAACTTTTCTTTTAGTTAAAGATGTTAAGCTTGATACCAGAGAAGAATCCAAAATAGAAGAGATCAATAGAGAAATTAAACAGTGGAAAAGAATAGAAGTTTTGAAAGATTATAGATTTTATATCATTTGTATGACTATGTTAGCAATGCCATGGATTGCAACAGGATCTTTTGTTTATCAATCTTTTATATCTTCTTCAAAAGACTGGGGACCTTATGTAATTGCACAATCATTTATGGCTTACTCTATTTTATCGGTGATTACTCTTTTTATATCTGGTTTTTTAATTGATAAATTTTCAAGTAGAAAATTATTAATATATATGAACATCCCACTTCTTTTTGGTACTGTAGTTCTTTATTATTTTAATGCACCACTTTCATCTTTTGTATTTTTTGGTTTAGTGGGGGTGACAAATGGTTTGGCAAACGTACTTGGTTCCTCAACTTGGGCTGAGATTTATGGTGTTAAATATATTGGGTCCATAAAAGCCTTAACAACGGCATTGATGGTATTTTCAACAGCATTTGGTACGGCTCTATTTGGTTTTCTGATTGATATTGGCTTTTCAATTGAACAGATAGCCGTTGTTTCAGGAACTTATATCTTTGGTTCAATTATTCTTCTTTATTTAGTTAAAAATAAGCTAAATCCGAATTATTTATAAAATAGCTCTTGATTTTTAAAGACTCACTGTGTAGATACTCCGCATGGCTAGAGTTACTGTAGAAGACTGTATAGATAAAGTAGAGAGTCCTTACGAATTAGTACTTGTTGCTAAAGAAAGAGCTACTCAACTTAATGCAGGAATAGAACCAACAATTGACAGAGATAACGATAAAAATACGGTTATTTCATTAAGAGAAATTGCAGAAGAAAAAATTAAAGTTTCAGATTTAACTGATAGCGCCGTTTACAAACTTAGAAAACATGTTGAGCAAGTTGACGATACTTCTGAGGACGATGAAGATATAGGTGATGATTTTGAGAACCTATATAAAGGTGAAATTTCAAAAAGTGGTACTCCAATTTTACCATCTAAAAGAGCAAGAAAAACTCCAGAAAAAATTCAAGTAACAAAAGAAGATTTGGCTGAGCTATCTGAAACAGCTACAGCAGAAGTTGATAATTCAGTAGGAGAAGAAACGATGAATGAGCAAGGAGAAGTTTCTTTAGATGAAGTGTCAGAATCAGAAAATCAAGAAGCAGACGTATCTTCAGACGACACTGAAGCTTCAAACTCTTAAAAAAATAATATAAAGTTATATCATGAATAGGAAAGTATCAGTTGCTCCTATGATGGATTGTACAGATCGTCATGAACGATTTTTTCTTAGATTAATATCCAAAAATACTCTTCTTTATACTGAAATGGTAGTCGATGAAGCTATAAATAGAGGAGATAAAAAAAAGTTATTAGAGTTTAATATTAATGAGAAGCCTGTAGCACTTCAATTAGGAGGCTCTTCTCCAAAACTTTTAGCTGAAGCCACTAAAGTAGGTGAAGATTTTGGTTATGATGAAATTAATCTAAACTTAGGATGCCCTAGTAAAAAAGTTGAAAAAAATAGATTTGGTGCTTGTTTAATGAAAGAGCCAAATTTAGTTGCAGATTGTTTAAGCAAAATGCAATCAGTTACAAAACTACCAGTAACTATAAAAACAAGAATTGGTTACGATGATGTGGAAGATTATGAAAATTTACATAGTTTTATTTCTACTCTAAAAGCAACAGGAGTTAATACTTTTATCATTCATGCAAGAAAAGCAATGTTAGGTAAATTTACACCAAAGCAAAATTTAAATATTCCTCCTTTAAAATACGAATATGTTTATAAATTAAAAAAAGATTTTCCAAATGAAGAGATTATTATCAATGGAGGAATAACTTCAGTAGATGAAATAAAACCTCATTTAGAAAAAACAGATGGTGTAATGATTGGAAGAGCCGCGTATCACACCCCTTATTTATTAGCAGATATTGAAAGAGAAATATTCAATAATGAGGATGTTCCAAGTAGACAAGATGTAATTGAGCAGCTTATTCCTTATGTTAAAGAAGAATTAAAAAAAGGGACAAGATTAAATCAAATCATGAGACACACCCTTGGTTTATTTCATGGTCAGACAGGTGCAAGTTATTGGAAAAGATATTTAAGTGAAAACATGTGTGTAAGAGATGCTGATGTGAAAAAAATCGATCACATTATGGATAAAATTAAATACAATAATGTAGATACTAGAGTAGGGCAGTCTGCTTAATTCAATATTAACAAACGAATATAGTTATATTATTTTATTAATGGCTTTAACAGCAATACCAGTTGGTTTTGTTGCGGGATTATTTGGTATTGGTGGAGGGTTAATAACTGTTCCCTTTTTATATTTTATTTTTGGTTCTTTAGAAATTGATCCTCAATATGTTATGCACCTTGCCGTTGGAACTTCCTTTGCAATTATAATACCAACATCTACAGTTTCAGTTTTAACACATCACAAATTTAAAGCTGTTGATTTCGATATTGTTAAGAATTACGGTCTTTTTGTTGTAATAGGAGTTATTGTTGGTACTGCTTTTGCAGCTTCTTTAAAAACTAAATCTTTAGTTTTATTTTTTTCTGTAATGATTTTATTTTTAGGAATTTACTTACTTTTAATAAAAGAAAAGGAACAAAACATAATTGTTAAAATGAAATTACATCTAAAAGTAATTCTTGGTTTTCTTGTTGGGTTTATATCTGCTCCAATGGGTATAGGAGGAGCTGTAATGAATGTTCCTATTCTTAAGTTTTTTGGTTATTCAATAAATAAAGCAATAGGAAGCGCAGCAGCTATAGGTTTTTTAATTGCTTTATTTGGAGCAATAGGTTTTTTAATTTCAGGAAATTATTTAAATTCAAGTCTTCCATTAAGTATTGGTTTTATCAATCTCCCTGCCTTTTTAATATTTATACCAATTACAACTTTCATGGCGCGGATAGGAGCTAAAACAGTTCACAGCATTGATAAGAATAAAATTAGTAAGTTTTTTGGAATTTTTCTTTTAGTAGTTTCGATTAAATTTTTTTACGAATACTTAAAATTATAACAAGCAAAAAAAAGAGGTGACTTCAGTCTCCCTCCATCACCTCATGAATCAAAATAGTTGATTCTCGTAAATTTCATTAACACTTAATAGTTGTAAATGCATTTTATTAACTAATTTAAACAGTAACAATCTTAAGTTGTATTTAGATTTTTGAAAAACTCAATTTAGCCATACATCATATTTAGAGTTTTAATACTAATTGATACTTTTAATTATGGTTTCAATAAAAGACATTAATAAAAAAATTAAAAAAAATTTATTTGATCCATTAGATAAATCAAAAAATAAATTCTCTTCATTTCTAGAGAATATCAAAAAAAATAAAGTTAAAAAAGATTTAGCATTACAAAAACAATTAGAAAAAGAAAAAAAAAGAGAATTAATTTTAGAAAAAAAATTAGCGAAAAAAGCTAAACAAAACGAACTTAAAGAGGAAAGAAAGAAACTTCTTTTTCAAAAAAAATTAATCATAGAAAATGAAAAACAAGAAAAAAAGAATGAAGAAAAGAGACGAAAAATAGAAGCTCAGAGAATTAAAATAGAACAGAAAAAAATTAAAGATGAAGAAACTAGAAAACTTAGAGAAGAAGCAAGAAAGCTTAAAGAAGAAGATTTAAGGCTTAAAATGTTAGAAAGACAAAGAATTAGAGAAGAAAATATTAAAATTAAAGAAGAGGAATTAAAAAATAAAGAAATTGAAGCTCAAAAGAAAAGAGATGAAAAAGAAAAAGAAAGACAAGAAAAAATAAGATTAAAAGAAATTGAAAGAAAAAATAGACTTGAAGAAGAACAAAGATTAAGAGAGGCAGCTAGGAAGCTGAAATATGAGCAAGAAAAACTTAAAGAAATGGAAGAAAGATTAAGAGATTTGGAAACTGAAAGACAGCAAGAAATTCAAAGACAAATTTTAAAAGAGGAGGCTGAGCAAAGAGCCAAGGAAGAAGAATTAAGAAATAAAGAAAAAGAACTTAAAGAAGCTGAACGTGAGAGAATAAATAAAGAAAATGAAAGACGTCAAAGAGAAAGAGAATTGAAATTAGAGGAGGAAAGACAAAAAAGAATTGAAGAGGAAAACGAAAGGATCAGATTAGCTGAAAAAGCTCAAAAAGAGAGAGAAGAAGAGGAAAATAGGCGAATGAAAGAATGGGAGAAAAAATTTGATGAAGAACAAAGACTTAAAGAGGAGGAATTGATTAGAAAGTTTTATAGCGATGAAACTCCTGAACAAGAAAACAATCAGGATGGTGATAATTTAGAAACTAAAACTGATAACGATAATTTAGAAAATAAAACTGATGAAGATAATTTAAAAAATTAAATCTTCTGATCATATTTACCGATCTTGCCTGTTTTTTGCAACAAATCGTCAATAAAATCAAAGATTTTTTTCTTTCTTTCATCTGATGTTGGACTTTCAGTAACAATAACTAAAGAAGGTTTGTTTGAAGATGCTCTTATAAGCCCCCAAGAACCATCTTCGAATGAAAACCTAACTCCATTAACAGTTAAAATATCATTAATAATTTGGCCATCTACTTGAGTTTTGTTTTCTTGTAAACTTTTAATTTGTTTAACTAGTTCTTCTACAACAATATATTTTTCTTCATCTTTGCAAAAAGGTGCCATTGTTGGTGTCTGAAATGTGCTGGGTAACTCTCTCATAATTTCACTCATTTTTTTATTTTGATTATCTAATAAGTGGCATACTTGAATTGCTGAGTTAATCCCATCATCATAACCATATCCTAAAGGTTGATTAAAAAAGAAATGACCACTTTTTTCAAAGCCTGCTAATGCTTTTTCAGTATTTACTTTCCTTTTAATGTGTGAATGACCTGTTTTCCAATAAATTGTTTCACAATTGTTTTCAATTAATATTGTATCTTTTGAATACAAACCTGTTGATTTTACATCTACAACAAATTTAGAATTTTTATGTTTACTTGATAGATTCCTAGCTATCAGAAGACCTATTTTATCTGAAAATATTTCATTACCCTTATCGTCAATAACTCCAACTCTATCTCCATCACCATCAAATCCAAAACCTATATCAGCATTGTTTTCTTTAACTGCTCTAGCTATTTCATGAAGCATTTCTAGATCTTCTGGATTTGGGTTGTATTTAGGAAAATTCCAATCTAGAACACAATCTAACTCAATTACTTCACAACCAATACCTCTTAAAATATCTGGAGCAAAAACACCTGCTGTTCCATTCCCACAAGCTACCACAGCTTTAATTTTTTTCTTAATTTTGTTTTTACTAATTAAGTCATCTTTATAAATTTTATCAAAATCTTTTATTTGTTTCTCATTACCTTCACCTTTTATAAATTTTTCATTTAAGGTAATTTCTTTTAATTCCTTCATTTCTTCAGGTGCATGTGTGAGTCCTTTTTTGATACCCATTTTTACACCAGTCCAACCATTTTCATTATGACTTGCTGTAACCATAGCGACCGCATCTGCATCTAAATTAAATTGCGCAAAATAAACCATTGGAGATAATGACAGACCAATATCTTCTATATTGCATCCTGTGGATATTAATCCTTTTTTAAGAGCTGTTTTTATTTCCTCACTATAAGAACGATAATCATGGCCTACTATGATTCTAGGATTATCTTTTTTGGTATGTATTTTTATCTGCGTTCCAAGCCCTCTTCCAAGATTCTCTATTCCAGATTGGTTTATATCTTTCTCATACAACCATCGAGCGTCATATTCTCTAAAACCATAGGGATCTATTTTTATATTTTGGCTCATTGATTATTTACTTACTGTTTATTATGTTTATTTCTTGAAAAATTTTTTATTTTTTTATTGATATTCATATTGTCGCGTTCTATAAATGTTCCATTGATTAAACGTTTATTTAGTATACTAAATATAAGCGCCTACAACATATAGTTGTTTTCGCCTAAATAACAAAATATATTAATAATTATGAATAAGATTCTTTCCCAAGCCCTTAAAAAAGCTGTCTCTGAATACAGCCCAGAAGTTAAAGAAGTTTCAAAAGGAAATAGACCAGATCTTTTTTCACTAAATAATGAAACAGAACTGTTTCAAAATGACAAAGGTATCATAATTAAAATTGATAGATCAAAAGATTCAAACTTAACTGATTTTGGAAAAGCAACTTTGAAAGATAGATATCTCGGTCCAAATGAATCTTATCAAGATTTGTTTGCAAGAGTAGCTAGCACATACTCAGATGATAACTTACATGCACAAAGAATTTACAACTATATTAGCAACCTTTGGTTTATGCCTGCTACACCAGTTTTATCAAATGGTGGAACAAAAAGAGGTTTACCAATTTCGTGTTTTTTAAATGAAGCTTCAGACAGTTTGGGTGGAATTTTAGATCTTTGGAGTGAGAATGTTTGGCTTGCTGCTAAAGGTGGTGGTATCGGAAGTTATTGGGGTAACTTAAGATCTATTGGAGAGAAAATTGGAAAAGTTGGAAAAACTTCAGGAATAATTCCATTTATTAAAGTTATGGACTCATTGACGATGGCAATTAGTCAAGGTTCATTAAGAAGAGGGTCAGCAGCTTGTTATCTTCCAATTGATCATCCAGAGATAGAAGAATTTATAGAGATGAGAAGACCAACAGGAGGAGATCCAAATAGAAAAGCATTAAATTTACATCATGGAGTTTTAGTATCTGATGCATTTATGAGAGCAGTTGAAACTGATGAACAATGGGCATTAAAAAGTCCTGCTGATGGAACTATACAGCAAACTATTTCGGCAAGAAATTTATGGATTAGATTATTAACTGCAAGAATAGAAACAGGAGAACCGTATATTATTTATATTGATACTGTTAATAGACAAATTCCACAGCACCATAAGTTAGCAAACCTTACAGTTAAAACTTCTAATTTGTGCAGTGAAATAACTTTGCCAACAGGAATTGATAAAGATGGAAGAGATAGAACTGCTGTATGCTGTTTATCTTCTTTAAATTTAGAAAAGTATGATGAATGGAAAGACGATCCAGATATGATTAATGATGTGATGAGATTTTTAGATAACGTCTTATCAGATTTCATTAATAAAGCACCTGATCAGTTTAAAGATGCAAAATATTCAGCAGAAAGAGAAAGAAGTGTTGGTTTGGGTGTAATGGGCTTTCACTCATTCTTACAAAAAAATAGAATTCCACTTGAGTCTGTAATGGCAAAGTCATGGAATAAAAAAATATTTAAAAACATTGATGAAAAAGTAAATCAAGCATCTAAAGATTTGGCTGAAGAAAGAGGCGCTTGTCCAGATGCAGCTGAGTATGGTTACAAAGAAAGATTTTCAAACAAAACTGCAATAGCTCCAACAGCTTCTATTTCAATTATTTGTGGTGGAGCATCTCCAGGAGTAGAACCTATAGCAGCAAACAGTTATACACACAAAACTTTGTCAGGATCTTTCAATGTTAGAAATAGATATTTAGAAGAAATATTACAAAATCATGGAAAAAACGATGATGAAACATGGTCCACAATCACCACTAATCAAGGATCTGTTAGTCATCTAGATTTCTTAACTGATTTAGAAAAAGATGTATTTAAAACAGCATTTGAGCTTAATCAAAATTGGATAATAGAACTTAGTGGTGACAGAACCCCTTATATTTCACAAGCTCAATCAGTAAATTTATTTTTACCAGCAGATGTTCATAAAAAAGAATTACACAAAATTCATTTTGATGCATGGAAGAAAGGCTTAAAAAGCCTTTATTACTGTAGATCAAAATCAATTCAAAGAGCTGAAAATATTAATGATGCTAAATCAACTGATATTACAGCTAATGTTTATAAATCTAAAAATCAACAATCAAACGAGCAGCCAGAGTACGAGGAGTGTTTATCATGTCAGTAGCAGAAAAAATCAACAAAGAGATTATTCAACCAAAAAAAATGGGTCTATTAGTAGAGAACCCTGTTTACAAACCATTTAGATATCCATGGTGTTATGATGCCTGGTTAACTCAACAAAGAATACACTGGTTACCAGAAGAAGTTCCTTTAGGAGACGATGTTAGAGATTGGCAAAAAAACTTGTCTCAACCAGAAAAAAATTTATTAACTCAAATTTTCAGATTTTTCACACAAGCAGATGTAGAAGTTAATAATTGTTATTTAAGACATTACACAACTGTATTTAAACCAACAGAAGTACTAATGATGATGACAGCTTTTGCTGCAATGGAAACAGTTCATGTAGCTGCCTATTCTCATCTTTTAGATACAATTGGTATGCCTGAGTCTGAATACTCTGCTTTCATGAAATACAAAGAGATGAAAGACAAGTACGATTACATGCAGGGCTTCAATGTAAATTCTAAAGAAGATATTGCAAAAACAGTTGCGGTCTTTAGTGCTTTTACAGAAGGATTACAGCTGTTTGCAAGTTTTGCAATTTTATTAAATTTTCCAAGGCACAATAAAATGAAAGGAATGGGACAGATAGTTACTTGGTCTGTAAGAGATGAAACACTTCATTGCAATTCTATGATCAGAATTTTTAAGGAGTTTATAAAAGAAAATCCTGAAATCTGGACACCTAAACTTAAAAAAGAACTTTATGAAGCTTGTAGAATAATTGTCGAGCATGAAGACGCTTTTATTGATTTAGCTTTTGAAATGGGTCCAATGGAAGGTTTAACTGCTCAAGAGGTTAAAGATTATATTAGGTTCATTGCGAATAGACGACTTATTCAACTAGGATTAGAGCCAATTTATGATGTTCAAAAAAATCCACTAACTTGGCTAGATACAATGCTTAATGCAGTTGAGCATATGAATTTCTTTGAGGGTCGTGCAACAGAATATTCTAAAGCATCAACTCAAGGTACCTGGGCAGAAGCTTTTAGTTAAATCAAATGATTAAAAAATATTACATAATATTTTTTTTTCTTGTTTTTTCAGGCTGTAATACAGTGACAGGAACTATTGAAGGAACAGCTCTGGGTGTAGTTAAGGACGTTAAAAGTACTTATCATTATACAACGTGTGTATTTACAGACGCTACATGTGGAGACCTTGATTTAGATTGATATTATTTTGAATTATAAAAAATACTTTCGCAAAACAAGTTTGAAACAAAAAGGTGTAGGTGACTTTTTTTTAAAAGAAATAGCAAACAATCAACCGAAAGTATTTCTTGAAGTTGGTGTTTTTCATGGCGTTACAGCTCGAAATGTCTGTGAGTTACTTAATAAATTGCATGGAAGTGATTTTAGGTATGTAGGTTTGGATTTATTTGAAGAAAGTTTAGAAAATGAAAACGAAGTTATTCCTAATACAAAATTTTCTAACCCAATAAAAAATTTATATTTTAACTATATCAAAAAACAAAATCCTTATAGTTTAGAAGCTGTTAAGGATCTTCTCAAAAAATTTAAAAATAATGTTAATCTAATTAAAGGTAATTCTAATACTATATTGAAAAAAATTGATATGTCTAAAATTGATTATGTATTCCTTGATGGAGGACATGATTATCAAACAGTAAAAAATGACTTAAATTGTTGTAGAGAAGTTATTATTAATGGTGGCACCGTTCTTTGCGATGACTACGATTTATCGTATGCACCAGGAGTAAAGAAAGCTATAGACGAGTTTTCTTTAGAGTATGGATTAAAGTGCTCAATAATATGCAATAATAGATTTGCTAAAATAGAAAAAAATTAAGTTATCTTTGGTTTAATTGCATTACTTTTCTATGTTTACTTCCTTTATAACTAGCTAAAGGTCTAATAAGTTTGTTAGCGGCATGTTGTTCCATAATATGAGCTGACCAACCAGTAATTCTTGAAATAACAAAAATAGGAGTAAAAAAATCAGTATCAAAGCCCATTAGGTGATAAGTAGGACCAGTAGGATAATCAACATTTGGATAGATATTTTTTTCTTTAATCATCACTTTTTCAACAATGTCATAAATTTTTTCAAACTTTTTATCTTTTTTTATTTTAGCAACTTTGCCAAAATATTCTCTCATTGTGGGAACTCTAGAGTCTCCAGATTTATAAACTCTATGTCCAAACCCCATGACAACTTCTTTATTTTTAAGAGCGCTGTTTATCCATTTTAATGCATTTTCAGGTTTTTTTATTTTATTCATCATATGCATCACTTCTTCATTAGCACCACCATGAAGTGGCCCTTTTAAGCTAGCGATAGCTCCTGTAATCGCGCCATGAATGTCAGATAAACTACTTGTGATTGTCCTTGCAGTAAATGTTGAAACATTAAAACTATGTTCAGCATACAAAATCAAAGATACATCAAACGCTTTAACTATTTCTTTTTGTGGAACTTTACCAAAACACATATAAAAAAAGTTTTCAGCAAACGTTAATGTTTTTTTAGGTTTAATTATTTTTTTACCTTTTCTTATTCTATAAAAAGCAGCTAAGGCAGTTGGAGTTTTTGAAAAAATTCTTAAAGCTTTCCTCATATTTGCCTCTGGTGAAGAGTCTGTAGTTTCTTTGTCCTCTAATCCCATTACACTTACAGCTGTTCTTGCAACATCCATAGGATGAGATTTTTTTGGCATGTGTTTTATTATTTCATATAAATTTTTTGTTAGTTCCCTGTTGTTTCTCTCTTCTTTTTCAAATTGTCTAAGCTGGATAGTATTAGGGAGGTCTTTATTAAGAATTAGATATGCAACTTCTTCAAATCTACAGTATTCACATAAATCTTGAGCCGCATATCCTCTATATGTAAGAGAATTTATTTCTGGCATTACTTTTGAAACTTCTGTTTCATCTACAACAATACCTAGTAACCCCTTTTTAATATCATCATTCATTATTCATGTCCTTCCGTACTAAAATTATAAATTTTTTCATCCAATGAATTATATTTTTCATAATCCACTAATTCATAAAGTCTTTTTCTGGTTTGCATCTTATCAATAATATTATTTTGATGTCCATTTACATAAATGTCTCTTAATCCATCTTCTACATTTTTCATGGCCAATCTTTGTGAAGTTACTGGATAAATAACAATGTTGTATCCAAAATTTTCTAATTCTTTGTAGTTGAATAATTTTGATTTACCAAATTCAGTCATATTAGCTAATAAATAGCCAGATAAATTTTTACGAACTTTTTCAAATTCTTTTTCATCTTTAAGAGCTTCTGGGAAAATTATTTCAGCACCAGCATCAATGTAGGCTTTACATCTTTCGATCATTTTATCCAAACCTTCAACATTTTTAGCATCTGAACGTGCAATAATTTTAAAATTTTGATCCTTTTTAGTAGAAACACATTCTTTAATTTTTTTAACCATAGCATCAGTTGAAATAAGTTCTTTATTATCAAGATGCCCACATCTTTTTCTTTCAATTTGATCCTCTAAATGAACACCTGTTATTCCAAATTCCTCAAAGGTTTCTATCGTTTCTTTACATGATTTAAATCCCGTATCTATATCAACTATTGTTGGAAGATTAGTTACTCTCGAAATCAGATAAGATCTTGTACTAACATCTTGTAGTGTAGTTAAGCCAATATCTGGAAAACCAAGATCATTAGCCATTACTCCACCAGATACATAAACTGCATCATAACCAATTTCTTCAATTAATTTTGCTGTCAATGGATTATATGCACCAGGAACTCGTAATATTTTATTTGATTTTAATTTCTTGTCAAAATCTAATCTTTTTTGACTTGGTTCTTTTTCCACAAAGTGCATTAAAAGATTCCTTTTTTATTATTTTTTTTTAATTTATTTTTTCTTACTTCAATATTCAATTTATGAAGTTGACCTGATTTTAAATTTCTTAAATTTTGTACTGTTTTTAAAAAACGATTGCTTTCTTTTTTATCCAAAATACCCTCGGTTAAAGTTAAAAATTTATTAATGTAATTTTCTCTCTTAAATGGTCTAGCCCCATATGGATGCGCGTCTGCTCTATCTAGTTCTTCTGTTATTTTTTTTCCATTGTTAAGTGTTACAACTACTTTAGCACCAAATGCTTTATTTTTTGGATTTGGATCATGATATTTCTTTGTCCATTTTTTATCTTCATATGTTTTAATTGATCTCCAAATTTTAATTGTGCTTTTTCTATTTGCTCTTGCTTTAGTGTAAGATTTAACATGATGCCAATCTCCGTCTTCTAAAGCTACAGCAAATATATACATTATAGAATGATCCAATGTTTCTCTGCTAGCTCGGGGGTCCATTTTTTGTGGATCATTAGCACCTGTTCCAATAACATAATGAGTGTGATGACTTGTAAAAATATCAATTTTTTTAATATAATTTAAATTGGTAATTTTTGTTTTTAGCTTTTTAGCTAGATCTATTAATGCTTGTGACTGATATTCTGCAGAATATTCTTTTGTATATGTCTCTAAAATAGCTTTTTTACTTTCACCTTTTTTTGGCAATGGGACTTTGTAGTTAGCTTTTTTACCATCTAGTATTCTTGCAATTACACTGTCTTCACCTTCATAAATTGGACTAGGAGCTCCTTCACCACGCATAGCTCTATCTACAGCTTCGATAGCAAGTTTACCTGCATGAGCAGGAGCATAAGCTTTCCAACTTGAAATTTCTCCTTTTCTTGATTGTCTTGTAGAAATTGTTGTATGTAATGCTTGTTGAACAGCCTGATAAATAGTTTCAGTATTTAATTTTAACATTGTTCCTAATCCAGCAGCTACACTAGGTCCTAAATGAGCAATGTGATCAACTTTATGCTTATGTAAACAAATTCCTTTAACTAAATTTACCTGAACTTCGTATGCAGTAATTATTCCTCTTAGTAAATCCAATCCACTTTTTTTATTTTGTTGTGCTACACTTATAAGAGGAGGTATGTTATCACCAGGATGACTATAATCTGCTGCTAAAAAAGTGTCATGAAAATCTAATTCTCTAACTGCGGTTCCATTAGACCAAGCTGCCCATTCGCAATCAAATTTTAATTTTGAGTTTACACCAAATATAGTAGCGCCATTTTTTCTAGAATGCTTTAATGCCATTTCTCTAGATGAGATTACTGGTTTTCTATTTAATGAAGCTATAGCAACTGAAGCGTTATCAATTATTCTATTGATAACCATCTCAATAGCGTCTTTATTTAATTTAGCATTATCACTTGCTATCTCAGCTATCTTCCATGCAAGCTGTTTCTTCTTTGGAAGATTAATTTTTGATGGATATACTTTAACTGTATGTAATAACAAAATAACTCCTAATTTGTGAATTTGTTTTAATAGTTAAAATAAATTAATCAATATTAAAGATATTCAGATATTATTTTCTCAATACCTATAAAGTCTTTTATTAAGTGATTGTGATAAATTTCGTCTTTATTTTTTTCAGTATATCCATCCTCTAATAAAATAATTGGTATTTCAGCTGCCTTTGCAGCATTTGCATCAGTTTCACTATCACCTATCATTATCGATTTTTTTATATCTCCATCTAGTATTTCAACCACAGAGGTAAGATGCCTTGGATCTGGTTTGCAATAATCAAAAGTATCTGAACCAGCAACATATTCAAAATAATCATAGATACCAATTTTTTTTAAAAGATCATTTGATAAATACTCTTGCTTGTTTGTACAAATAGCCATGGATATATTTTGATTTTTGCACCAATTTAAAAATTCTTTTACACCATTAATAAGTGTACTTTCGTTTATTATATTTTTTCCATAAAAATCGACAAATTCAGTAACCATTTCTTTTTTAACTTTTTCATCATTTACTTTACCAAATTCTTTTTTTGCTTGGCCCCATATAGATCTCCCTATCATTGCGCCAGCGCCTTTACCTACAAGATTTCTAATTTCTTCAGTTGATTTGGTTGGGTAACCAAATTTTTGCATAACATGGTTGTGTGCCCTCATCAGATCTGGAGCTGTATCAACCAATGTTCCATCTAAATCAAATAAAACTGTAAATTTTTGTTTCATTATAAAAGTATTTTAAAGAAATAAATTGTGAATTAATCAATATGTATACTTAATGTAAATCAATTCTAAATGGAAGTTCTAAATCAAAAAAAACTTAGAGAAAAATTTATAAAGTCAGGAGTAAAAATGATAGGTCCTGAAACTGTTTTTTTTTCAAAAGATACCAAGATTGGAAATAATGTGACTATAGAACCTTATGTTGTTATTGGCTCTAAGGTAAAAATTGGGAATAATGTAATTATAAAATCTTTTTCACATTTAGAATCTTGCAAAATTGAAAATAAAGTTGAGATTGGTCCATATGCAAGAATAAGACCTGATACAATTTTAAAAGAAGGATCCAAAGTAGGTAATTTTGTAGAGATTAAAAAAAGCACTTTAGGAAATAAATCTAAAGTTAACCATTTATCTTATGTGGGAGATGCTCAAATTGGAAAATCAGTGAACATTGGAGCAGGCACAATTACTTGTAATTATGATGGAGTAAATAAAAATAAAACAAAAATTAAAGATAAAGTATTTATTGGCTCAAACTCTTCTTTAGTTGCTCCAATTACTATAAATAAAGATAGCATTGTTGGAGCTGGATCGGTAATTACAAAGAATGTTAAAAAAAAATCTTTAGCACTAACAAGATCGCCACAATTAGAAGTTAAGAATTACAAAAGAAAGAAAAAATAATTTATGTGTGGAATTATTGGAATATCAAGTAACAAACCTGTTTCTGCAAATATAATTAATTCATTAAAAAAATTAGAATACAGAGGATATGACTCAGCAGGAGTAGCCACACTTTCAGATGGTGAAATTAATGAAGTAAAATCAGAGGGAAGAGTTGATAACTTAGAAAATAATTTTGATTTAAAAAACTTAAAAGGAAATATTGGTATAGGCCATGTAAGATGGGCAACACATGGAATTCCAAATAGTTTAAATGCTCATCCTCATTCTTCTCATAACGTATCTGTAGTTCATAATGGTATAATAGAAAATTCTACAATATTAAAAAAACATTTAATCAATAAAGGTCATAACTTCAAATCACAAACAGATACAGAAGTAATTGTTCATTTAATAACAGAACATTTAAAGACTTCAGAATTAGAAGAAGCCATCACAAAAACTTTAAAACAACTCCATGGTAGTTTTGCTCTTGGAATTGTTTTTAAAGATATCCCAGACTTAATAGTTGGTGCTAGAAGAGGTTCACCCTTAGCTGTTGGTTATGGTCCAAACGAAAACTACCTAGGATCAGATTCTTATGCTTTAAAATCTATGACAAATAAAATTACTTATCTTGATGATGGTGAATTTTGTATTGTTAAAAAAGATCAAGTACTTTTTTTTAACGAAGAAGGAAAAAAAGTTAATAAAAAAATATTAGAATTGTCATCTAATGAAGCAAATTATGACAAAGGTGATTTTAAACATTTTATGGCAAAAGAAATTGAAGAACAACCAACAACAATTAAAACTGGAATTAAAGAATATGTAGATAATGCAAATAAAGACATAATTATTTTTAATTTTCCATGGAAAATAGAAGAGATTAATTCAATTACTTTAATAGGATGTGGAACAGCGTATCACTCTTGCTTAATGGCTAAATATTGGTTTGAAGAACTTACAAACTTGGATGTTAATATAGATATAGCATCAGAATTTAGATACAGAAAAAATAGGTTTAAAAAAGATACTTTATATGTCTTTGTTTCACAATCTGGGGAAACAGCAGATACATATGCAGCTTTAGATTTATGTAATAAAAATAACATGAAAACATGTGCCGTTGTTAATGTAATCGAAAGTTCAATAGCTAGAGATGCTAATTTTGTTTTACCAATTCATTGTGGTCCAGAAATTGGAGTAGCATCAACAAAAGCATTTCTAGGTCAAATACTTATTTTATATATTTTAGCTTTAAAACTTGGATCAATGAGAAATGAAATTGAAAAAAAAGATTATCAAGAAAAAATTAAAGATTTAATAGCTTTGCCTGGCTTAATAGAGAAAACATTGCTTCATGATAATGATATTCAGGCAATATCCTCAACATTTAACAAAGCAAAAGGTTCGATGTTTTTAGGAAGAGGTTATTCATATCCAATAGCTTTAGAAGGTGCATTAAAACTTAAAGAACTTTCATATGTTCATGCTGAAGGATATCCAGCTGGAGAAATGAAACATGGGCCATTGGCTCTAATTGAGGAGGGAATGCCTGTAGTAGTTTTGGCTCCAAGAGATAATTATTACAAAAAAACTATTTCAAATATGCAGGAAGTTATTGCTAGAGGAGCGAAGGTATTATTGATAACCAACAAAAGTAAAGATGAAGTTGTGTCAGAAAATATTTGGGAAACTATTGAAGTTGAGAATACAAATGATGACTTACTTCCATTCCTTTTGACTATTCCACTTCAAAAACTTGCTTATTACTCTGCTCTCAAAAAAGGTTATGACATTGATAAGCCCAGAAATTTGGCTAAATCTGTCACTGTTGAATAAACTTTAAACTCTGTTAAAACACCCCTAGGTTGAATATGAAAAGTTGGAAAAAAAATAGTTGGAGAAAATATCCTGTAAAACATATTCCAGAATATCCAGATAAAAAAGAATTGGATAAAGTTTTGGATAAGATAGGAACATTTCCTCCATTGGTATTTGCTGGAGAAACAAGACATCTTAAAAGTCAGTTATCAGATGTTGTAGATGGAAAAGCCTTTTTGCTTCAAGGCGGAGATTGTGCCGAGAGTTTTGCAGAATTTAATCCAGATAATATTAGAGATACATTTAAACTAATGCTGCAAATGTCATTAGTTTTAACTTACTCAGCTTCATTACCAGTTGTAAAAGTTGGAAGAATAGCAGGTCAATTTTCAAAACCTAGAAGTGCACCAACAGAAATAAAAGATAGGGTAGAACTTCCAAGTTATTTAGGTGACAATATTAATGGTATGGAATTTAATGAAAAAGCAAGAGTTCCAGATCCCAAAAGATTATTCAAGGCATACTCACAATCAGCTGCAACTTTAAACCTTATAAGAGCTTTCTGTCATGGAGGTTTTGCAGATCTTAAGAATGTTCATAATTGGAATTTAGGTTTTATTAAAAATTCGCCTGAACTAAAAAGATTTAAAGAGTTAGAAGATAATATCGCTAATGCATTAGCTTTCATGGATGCATGTGGAATTAATTCAGATTTTAATAGAAGATTAAAAACAGTTAATTTTTGGACATCACATGAAGCTTTACTTCTTCCTTTTGAAGAAACAATGACAAGAACAGACTCTACAACAGGAGAGAATCACGATACATCTGCCCATTTTGTTTGGATTGGAGATAGAACAAGACAACTGGACGGTGGTCATGTTGAGTTTTGTAGAGGTATAGAAAATCCAATAGGAATTAAATGTGGACCTACTTTAAAAGCTGATGATTTAATTGATCTTTGCAACAGAATAAATCCTAAAAATGAAAAAGGTAAAATTACACTGATATCAAGATTTGGAGCAGATAATGTTTCAAAATTTTTACCAAAATTAATTAGGGCAATAAAAAAAGAAGGTTTAAATGTAATTTGGTCATGTGATCCTTGTCATGGAAATACAGTAAAAGCGGCTACAGGATTTAAAACAAGACCATTTAACAGTGTATTAAAAGAAGTTAAAAATGTTTTTGCATGTCACCAAAGCGAAGGAAGTTACGCTGGTGGTTTACATATAGAATTAACTGGTCAAGATGTAACAGAGTGTATTGGTGGAGCACAAAAGATATCAGAAAAAGACTTATCATCAAGATATAATACGCATTGTGACCCAAGATTAAATGCAAACCAAGCTCTAGAATTAGCTTTCTTGATTTCAGATGAGATTAAAAAGAATAGCTCTTATTCTAAAAACGCAGATAGAGCGGCATCTTAAGACATTGTAAAATTTTAAATATCTAATACTTTAAAATCATGAATGCTTCAGAAAAAGTAAATTTTATTTCTAAATGGATTAAAGATTATGTAAATAATATGCCAAGCAAGGCAGAGTCATTGATTATAGGAATTTCTGGAGGAATAGATTCGTCAGTTTCTAGCACATTAAGTGCGATGACAGGTTTAAAAACTATTGTTTTGTCAATGCCAATCAAACAGAAATCACATCAACATGATTTAAGTTTAAAGCATCAAGAGTGGTTAGTTAAAAATTTTAAAAATGTTGAAGCACATACTATCAATTTAGATGAGTTATTTTTTGCTTTTAGTTCCAGTTTATCAAATTTTGACAATGAACATGGAATGGCAAATTCTAGAGCAAGATTGAGAATGACAACGCTTTACCAAGTTGCTGCAGCGAATAAAGGAATAGTAGTTGGAACTGGAAATAAAGTTGAAGATTTTGGTGTTGGGTTTTACACAAAATACGGAGATGGTGGGGTAGATATATCACCAATAGCAGATTGTAATAAAACAGAAGTTTGGGAGCTTGGAAAAGAGCTTGGAATTTTAAAAGAAATTATAGATGCAGCCCCTACTGATGGTTTATGGGATGATGGAAGAACTGATGAAGGTCAACTTGGACTAAAATATGAAGAATTAGAAGAAGCTATGAATAATCCTAATTCAGCTAATCGAGCTAAATACGAAACTATTAGAAAACAAAATTTGCATAAAATGGAGCCAATTCCTGTATGCAAAATTCCAAATTAATCAAATAGATTCACAAATCTATTTTTTAAGTATATTCCTAAAATAATGAGTAAAGATATTTTTTTAACAAACAATCTAACAAATAAAAAAGAGAAGTTTGTTCCACTAGATATAAACAACATTCGAATGTATGTGTGTGGTCCTACTGTTTATGATGATCCTCATATTGGGAACGCAAGACCTATAGTTGTATTTGATATTCTGTTTAAAATTTTTAAAAAAAATTACCCTAAAGTTACTTATGTGCGAAATATTACAGATGTAGACGATAAAATTATTAAATCTTCAAAAGAAAGAAATATTTCAATTTCAAAATTAACAAGCAAAGTAACTAAAAGTTTTAGTGAAGATTGCCATTACCTAAATTGTGAAGAACCAACCCATCAACCTAAAGCAACTGAAAATATAGATTTGATGGTTGAAATGATTTCTGAATTAATAAAAAAAGGATTTGCTTATGAAAATAATAAGCATGTTTATTTTGAGGTTAAAAAATTCAAGGATTATGGTCAACTATCAAATAAAAAATTAGAAGAACTTATTGCTGGATCAAGAGTTGAAGTCAGTGAAAATAAAAAAAATTCAGAAGATTTTGTTTTATGGAAACCTTCAGAAAATGATGAACCTTCATGGGAGTCTCCATGGGGTAAAGGAAGGCCAGGATGGCATCTGGAGTGTTCAGCAATGTCAAAGAAATTTTTAGGAGATGAGTTTGATGTTCATGGAGGAGGTATAGACTTGCTGTTTCCTCATCATGAAAATGAAATAGCTCAATCAAGATGCGCAAATGATACAAAAATATTTGCAAAATTTTGGATGCATAATGCATTCATCACTATGTCTAATGAAAAGATGGCTAAGTCTCAGGGAAATATTTTAAAAATAAAAGATTTTAGAAATAAGATAAGTGGTCAAGTTTTGAGATTAGCTTTACTGAGTGCGCACTATAAACAACCATTAGATTGGAATGATAAACTTCTTGAAGACTGTCAGAACACTATAAATAAATGGTACAATTCATATTTAGATATTAAAAATACCTCTAAGGTTTCTGATGAAATTCTTCAGCCACTTTATGATGATTTAAACACCCCTGGATATATTGCTAATTTACATCAATTATATGACAAAGCTCAAAAAGGTAACGATGAAGATAAATCTTTATTTGTTTCTGCTTGTCAATTTGTAGGACTATTAAATGAAAGTAAAGAAAATTGGCTTAAATTTAAAATTAGCAAAGCTTTAATTTCTGAAAAAGAAATTTTTCAAAAAATTCAGGAAAGAAACAAGGCAAGAGAGAACAAAAATTACGAAGATGCTGATAAAATTAGAAACGAGCTTTTAGATAAAGGTGTTTTAATAGAAGATAAAGATGGTAAAACGACTTGGAAATTTAAATGAGCAAAGAACAACTTTATATATTTGACACAACGCTGCGTGATGGAGCACAAACCCAAGGTGTAGATTTTTCAATTGATGATAAGGAAAAAATCTCATCAGCGTTAGATAAATTGGGTATTGATTATGTTGAAGGAGGTTGGCCAGGTGCAAATCCAACTGATACTGAGTTTTTCAACAAAGATCATAATTTTAAAACAACGAAATTAACTGCATTTGGAATGACTAAAAAATCTGAACACAGCGCAGAAAATGACCCTATGCTCTCATCATTAATTAATTCAAAAAGCACTTCTGTTTGCTTGTTTGGAAAATCATGGGATTTTCAAGTGGATGTTGCATTAGGAATAAGTAATGAGCAGAATTTGATGAATATAAGTGAAAGCACAAAACATATTGTTAAATCTGGAAAAGAGTTCATGTTTGATGCTGAACATTTTTTTGATGGATATAAAGCGAATCCCGAATATGCAATGTTGTGTTTAAAAGCTGCTTTTGATAATGGTGCTAGATGGATTGTTTTATGTGATACTAACGGTGGTACACTTCCACACGAGATTACAGAAATTGTATCTAAAGTAAGCAAGCATATCCCTGGAAAAAATTTAGGAATACACGCTCATAATGATACCGAAAATGCGGTAGCTAACAGTCTTGCTGCAGTTCAAGCAGGAGTTAGACAAGTCCAAGGTACAATAAATGGTTTGGGGGAAAGATGTGGAAATGCTAATTTAATGTCATTAATACCCTCATTTTTTTTAAAGAAAGATTTTTCAGATAAGTTTGAGCTAAACATTAAAAGAGAAAATTTAAAAAATTTAACACAATGTTCAAGATTATTAGATGAGATATTAAATAGGAAACCTAACAAACATTTACCTTATGTTGGAGCTTCTGCTTTTTCTCACAAGGGTGGAATGCATGTTTCAGCAGTTCAAAAAGATCCTAAAACTTATGAGCATATTAACCCTGAGGAAGTTGGAAATTCTAGAAATATTGTAGTTTCAGACCAATCAGGTCAATCCAATATAATGTCGAGATTAAATTCAATAGGAATTAAAGTTGAGAAAAACAATCCAAAGATTAAAAAACTTTTAGATGAAGTGAAAGATCGAGAATTTATTGGTTATAGTTATGATGGTGCCGACGCATCATTTGAGTTGTTAGCTCGAAGATTAATGGGGGAAATACCAAGATATATTTCAATTAATGAATATGATGTTTCAGTAAAGAAAGATAATGCAGGAGAAATAGTTTCATATGCAAAAGCTCAATTAGAAGTAGATGGAGACAAAATTTTGTGTGAAGGACAAGGAAACGGACCTGTTAATGCTCTAGATAATGCAATTAGAAAGAATGTTAACAAGCTTGCTAAATATTCAGAATATTTAAAAGATTTAAGACTAGTTGATTACAAAGTTAGAATTTTAAACACCGGTACAGAAGCTGTAACAAGAGTTAGTATTGAAAGTACAGATTCGAAGGGTGTTAATTGGTTTACTATTGGAGTATCACCAAATATCATTGATGCATCTTTCAAAGCTCTTGTTGATAGTTTAGATTATAAGTTATTTAAGGATAAAGCTCCTGGAAGTTTATAGGGATGAAAATTAAAAAATTTTCAGAAAAACCACCTGATCTAAAAGATAGAATAGGAGCAAAACCAATAGTTTGTTACCCAAATACAAATATCGAAGAAAAAAATTTAAGTATTTTACATTCCGCTCGAGAACACATAGTTAAAAAAGAGGAAGTTATAATACCCCCAAGAGACGCAAAAACATTTGAAGTTAAATTTGGTGAGTTTTTTAGAATTGAAAGTGTAGAGGGACCTCAAGTAGGTGATTTAAATTTATTTAATTTAAATAATTTAGAGGAAAAATTTTACTCAGGGAAAACAAGAGCACTCTATGGAACTCATCTTTCTGTTGGAGATAAAATGTTTAGTAGTTTTCCCTATCTTAGATCTTTAGCAACAATAACTTGGGACACTTTAGATTGGTATGATTATGATAAAGATGGAGGATCGGTTCATGATGTCATTGGTACAAGATGTGATCCCTATACATCAAAACTTTTGACCAATAATGATTATCACTATTGTTGCCACTCAAATTTAACAAGAGCTTTGGTTAAAGAAAAAAATATTCAATTAGATCATGCAGAAAAAATAGTTCATGATGTATTAAATGTTTTTATGTTAACTGGATTTACCAATGATACTAAACAATATTTTATGAAAGCAAGTCCTGTAAGACCTGGTGATTATTTAGAGTTTTTTGCTGAAACAGATTTGTTAGGCGCTCTCTCTGCTTGTCCAGGAGGTGATTGTGGATCTGAACATTCATCCGATGTAGCAAAATGTTATCCATTAAAAGTTTCTATTTGGACAGTAGATTCAAAATATTTAAATGATATTAAGCCATCAGCTATTTCCAGTTATAACAAAAATCATGGCATAGATTAATGTCTGTTAATAATATTTCTTTCATTTTACATAAACCTCAACTCTCAGAAAATATAGGAGCATGTGCAAGAGGAATGAAAAATTTTAATTTTAATAAACTGATTGTTATTGATCCTAAACCAATATTTCCAAATGATAAAATTTTAGCAACCTCAGTAGGAGCAAAAAATATAATTAATAAGGCAAAAAATTTTGAAAGTTTAGAAAAACCTTTAAAAAATATTGATATTGTAATTGCAACATCAGCACGATTTAGAAATAAAAATATTAAACATATCCAACTAGAAGATTTAAAAAAAATAAATTATAAAAAGAAAATAGCTTTTTTATTTGGCTCAGAAGCGTCTGGTCTATCAAACAATGAAATAAGCTATGCCAATTATACTCTTCAAATTCCAACTAATCCTGATTTTAAATCATTAAACTTATCTCATAGCTTGATAATAATTGCTCAATATCTATCAAGCATAATTAAATCAAAGGCATCTTCTTTTAAGAAATCAAATAAAGTTAAATCAGCATCTAAAAAAGAGATAGTTGCTATGGCAAACCTTTGTATACAGAATCTTGAAGAAATTAATTTTTTTAAATCAAAAGAGAAGAAACCGATAATGCTTGAAAACTTGAGGAATATTTTTTATAGGATGGAATTGTCAACCAAAGAAACACGTATTTTATCAGGGGTATTTGCAAGTTTAGGTAAAAAACGTTGATTGACAAAATGATGAGTAAGTTTATAAAGCCCATTATCAAATGACAAAAAGATTAAACTCTAAACATAAAGTAGACAGAAGATTAAAAGTTAATCTTTGGGGAAGACCTAAAAGTCCTTTTAATACAAGAGCCTATGGACCAGGACAACACGGTCAAACAAAAACATCAAAGCCATCCGATTATGGAATACAGCTTCAGGCTAAACAAAAATTAAAAGCCTACTATGGCAACATTAACGAGAGACAATTTAGAAATATTTACAAAAAAGCAGTAATGCTTAAAGGTGACACTGGAGAAAACTTAATTGGTCTTCTTGAAAGAAGATTAGACGCTGTGATCTATAGAGCAAAATTTGCAACAACGATTTTTTCAGCTAGACAATTAATTAATCATGGACATGTAAAGGTAAATGGTAAAAAAGTGAATATTGGAAGTTATTTAATTAGAGAAGAAGATTCAATTG
Source organism: uncultured Pelagibacteraceae bacterium (assembly GCA_902594405.1). Classification (GTDB taxonomy): domain Bacteria; phylum Pseudomonadota; class Alphaproteobacteria; order Pelagibacterales; family Pelagibacteraceae; genus Pelagibacter. Next base: position 145,389 of record CACJMB010000004.1, read on the forward strand.
AGATCAGAGATAAATCAAAGCAACTTGCAATAATTGATATAGCACTTGCAAATAAAGAGAGAGAAACACCCGAGTATATCCAAATGGATGAAAAAAATAAAAAATTTAAATTTGTAAGAACTCCTAAGTTTGAGGAAGTACCATACCCAGTGATGATGGAGCCAAACTTGGTTATTGAATATTATTCAAGATAATTGTTAAAAAATTATAATCCATTTGTTTATTTATTTTTATTAATATATTTTTGTGTTGGTATTTATTTAAGCTTAAATACTGGAATATCTCATGATGAATATCATGAGCAATTAAATTGGGAAATTAATTTAAAATCAGTTAAGGAATTTTATTTAAATGGTACCTATCAAGACTTAATAGAATATAAGG
>CACJMB010000005.1 GCA_902594405.1 uncultured Pelagibacteraceae bacterium
ATTTATTTTAAACCTGCTTTCTGAACTTGAATTTTTCAAAGATATAAAGGTAGAGAATTATTTTCCAATGTTTCTATCAATTTTAAATTCTCCTGACTTGCTTTTCCAAATGTTTCCATTTATTTTTTTAATTACTACTCAACTTTTTTTCATTAAACTATTTAGTAATAATGAAATTGAAATTTTAAAATATTCTGGTTTAAAAAATATGAAAATACTAGGTATTTTAGGAATGTTATCAATTATTACAGGTATAATAATTACTTTAGTATTTTATAATTTTTCATCAAATCTAAAAAATTTTTATTTAGAATTAAAATCACCATTTGCTGATGATGGTAAATATTTAGCAGTCATAACTAAAAATGGGTTATGGATAAAAGATGAGATAGATGAAAAAATTTATATAATTAATTCATCTGAAATTAATCAAAATTATTTAATCAATAATTTCATAACGGAATTTGATATTAACTATAATGTTAAAAGAAACTTTAAAACTGAAAAAATAGATATTTCAGATTATGTATGGATACTTTATGACACAAAAATATTAGAAAAAAATAATTATGAAGTAAAAAAAACTTTTAAAATGAAGACAAATTTTAATTATAAAAGAATTAACTCTTTATATTCAAATTTATCAGCATTAAATCTTTTTCAACTTTATGAATTAAGGGAAAATTATAGGAAACTTAACTATTCGTTAATTGAGATCGATCTTCAATTTCTTAAATTGATTACCTACCCATTTTTCTTATTTCTAATTACCATTTTTTCATCATTAATAATGTTTAGAATAAAAAGATATGAGTCCTCTACTGCTAAAATCGCCCTTGGCCTGTTCTTTTCAGTAATAATTTATTATGTGAATAATTTTTTTTATGTATTAGGAAGTACAGAAAAAATGTCATTATTTATTTCAATTTCCATACCTCTCATAGGATTAAGTATTATAAATAGTTTAATGTTAAATAATATCAATGAAAAATAGTAAATTTTATATTTTTGTAATTATAATTTTGAGTAATTTATTTTGCTTAAAGTCATTTGGTTTTGATCAGTTTAATTTTAATGTTACTGAAATAGAAATTCTAGATAATGGGAATTTAATTAAAGGATTAAAAAGAGGAATAGTAACTACTAATCAAGGTATTATTATAGATGCAGATCAATTTGAATATGAAAAATCTTCAAACATTTTAAACGCTAGTGGGAATGTAAAGGTAACAGATAAAATCAAAGACTATAAAATTTCCTCTGAAGAAATTACTTATTTTAAAGATTTAGAGCATATAATTACAAAAGGTCAAACAATTTTTTTAATCAAGAAAAAATACGAAATTAAATCTAAAAACATTTTTTATTCTGCTAATGACAATCTGGTTAGCTCAGATTTAAACACTGAAATTAGAGATATTAATTCAAATTTTTATACATTAGAAAAATTTAATTATAAAATTGATGATGAAATTCTTAAAGGTGAAAATGTTATAATTGTAACTAATTACAGTCTACCAAAGAGTGATAAATTTTATTTATCAAGTGCTATTATTGATTTTAAAAAAGAAAAAATAATTGCTAAAGATACGGAGGTCAAAATTCATAAGAGTATATTTAATAATAATGAAAATGATCCTAGATTAAAAGGTGTATCCTCCTATAGTGACAGAAATACTACAATTGTTAATAAAGGCATATTTACTAGTTGTAAAAAAAGAGATGATTGTCCACCATGGTCAATTCAAGCAGAAAAAATTACTCATGATAAAAATAAAAAACAACTTAATTATCAAAATGCAATCATAAAAGTTTATGATATTCCAATTTTATATTTTCCAAAATTTTTTCACCCTGACCCAACAGTCGAAAGACAATCTGGTTTTCTTAAACCTCAATTAAACAATTCAAATATTTTAGGTAATTCAGTAAAAATTCCCTATTATAAAGTTTTACAAAAAAATAAAGATTTTACCATCATACCTACTTTATTTGATAATAATTTTTTTATGATAGAAAATGAATACAGACAAATCAACAAACATTCAAATTTAGAAGTTAACTTTGGGATTGTAAATGCTTACAAGTCCTCAACAGACTCGAAGAAAAAAAATATTAACAATATATTTTCAGAATTTAATCAAGACTTAAATTTAGAAAATTTTATATCAAGCAAACTACATTTATCATTACAACGAATGAATAATGATACATTCTTAAAAGTTTTTGATCAAAACATTCAGGACACCAAACTTAAACCCAAAGATCCTAACATATTAGAAAGTCATGCAAAAATATCCCTTAATCATAATAAATATAACTTTAATGGAGGTCTTGCGGTTTATGAAAATTTAACAAAAGCAAGTAGTGATAGATATCAATATATATTGCCTTATTTTAATTTTGACAAAAACCTTTCAAATAATTTTTTAAATGGTTTTGTAAATTTCTATTCTAGCGGTGAAAATAATTTAAGTGATACAAATAAACTAGAAACCTCTCTAATAAATGATGTGGAATATATTGGAAAAAATTTTTTAACAAATTTAGGTTTTGAAAACAATTTTGAAGTCAATATTAAAAATTTGAATACCACTGGAAAGAATAGCTCTCAGTATAAATCAAGTCCTCAAATTGAATTAATGACTCTATATAGTTTCAATTCAAGTTATCCTTTAATTAAAGAAGAGGAAGATTATCAAAACTATTTAATACCAAAATTATCATTAAAGATAAATCCACATGATATGAAAAATTATTCATCAACAAAAAAAAATATAAATACCACAAATATATTTAATAATAACAGACTAGGTATATCAGATTCATTTGAAGCAGGAGAATCTTTAACAATAGGTTTCAACTACAAAAGAGAGAATAAAAGTGATTTAAATAATTTTATAGATATCAATTTAGCTACTGTGTTTAGGCTTGAAGAGGAAGAATTTATACCATCAAATACAACAATAAATAAAAAAAATTCAAATATTTTTGGAAATGTAAAAACAAGTTTTAATGAACTAATGAATATAAATTACAATTTTGCAATAGATAATAATTACAGTAAGTTTGAATTTAATGAATTCGATGGTGTATTTAAATTTGGTAAAATTCAAACTGAAATAAATTTCCTAAAAGAAAGCAATAGTATGGGCGGTGAAAGTTTTATAGGGAATAATACTACTTATGTTATAGATGATAAAAATTCATTCAGTTTCAGCACAAGAAGAAATAGAAAGCTTGACCTGACTGAATATTACAATCTTGTATACGAATATAAAAACGACTGTTTAACAGCAGGAATAAAATATAACAAATCTTATTATGAAGATAGAGATCTCAAACCCTCAGAGAATTTATTTTTCTCTATTACCTTAATTCCAATCGGTGAACATGAACAAAAGATTGCTAATTAAAAAAACTAATAGAAAAAACTATTTTTTTTTATTTCTTTTTTTATCTTTTTTTTTAATTCCAAATCTTTTTGCAATAGAAAACAAAATAATTTTAAAAATTGATAATAAAATTATTACAACTTTAGATGTATATAACGAGATTAAAATACTTAAACTTTTAAATAAAGATTTAGGAGAATTGAATAACGATGAAATAAATCTGATAGCCAAAAACTCACTTAAAAAACAAAAAATTAGAGAAATAGAGCTAGAAAAATATTATGAGGAATTATTTATTCCTGAAGATAAGTTAAATCCATATTTTAAAAATTATTTAATTAAATTAGGTTTTGAAAACATAAATAAATTTAATCAGTTCGCTAAAGAAAATAATTTAAATATAAATCTAATTAAAGAAAAAATTACTATAGAATTATTATGGAACCAACTAGTTTATAAAAAGTTTTATAAAAATGTTAAAATAGATAAAAAAATGATTAAAAAGGAAATTCTTAAAAAAACAAAACAAAATGAATATTTATTATCTGAAATTATTTTTAGAACAGACAATAAAAAAGAATTAAAGGAAAAATTCAAAAAAATAAAAAATGAAATTAAAATTAAGGGTTTCGAAAATTCCGCTTTAAGAAATAGTATCTCAGACAGCTCAAAAGATGGTGGGAAAATAGGATGGGTAAAAGAAACATCCTTGTCTAGTAAAATTAAAATAATTTTAAGCAAAATGGATATAAATAGTATTAGTGATCCAATAAAAATACCTGGCGGATTTTTAATTTTAAAAATTAATGATATTAGAGAAGTTGAGAATAAGCTTGATATTGATGAAGAGGTAGATTTTGTTATAAAATCAAAAACAAACAAACAATTAAATCAGTTTTCAAATATTTATTTAAACAAAATTAGTAAAGATTTAATTATAAATGAATTATAAAAATTCTATTTTAATAGTTTCTGGTGAACCAAATAGTGTTTTTTTAGAGCTATTTTTTAAAGCACATAAAAAAGAAAAAATTAAAAATCCAATAATTCTTATTTCCTCTGAAAAACTTTTAAAATTACAAATGAATAAACTTAACATAAAAAAAAAAATTAAATTATTAAATGTAAAAAAATTAAGTCAATATAAGCTTGATAATAATTCTATTAATTTAATAAATATAGAATTAAATCAAAAAAAAGCTTTTGAAAAAATTTCAAAAAAATCTAATGAATTTATAAAAAATTCTTTTGATATAGCTTTTAAAATTATTAAAAAATATAAAATTTATAAGTTAATAAATGGTCCAATTTCAAAAAAAAGCTTTTTAGAAAATAGATACTTGGGAATTACAGAGTATATTTCAAAAAAATTTAATTTAAAAAAAACTGGGATGTTAATCTATAATAAAAATTTATCAGTTTGCCCTATAACAACACATTTACCTTTAAAAGCAGTATCAAAAAAAATAACGAAGAAGGTAATTATAGAAAAAATAATACTAGTAAATAATTTTTATAAAAATATACTTAAAAAAAAACCAAAAATTGCTGTTCTTGGTTTAAATCCTCATTGTGAAAGTATATTTAAATTTAATGAAGATTTACATATTATTAATCCAGCGGTAAATAATTTAAAAAAACAAAAATATAATGTTTCTGGTCCTTTTCCTGCTGATACTTTTTTTTTATCACAAAACAGAAAAAAATATGATGTTGTTATAGGTATGTATCATGATCAGGTTTTAACGCCTCTAAAAACACTATTTGAGTATGATGCTATTAATATAACAATGGGTTTACCTTTTATCCGTGTATCCCCTGATCATGGACCAAATGAAGAAATGATTGGAAAAAATAAATCTAATCCTACAAGCGTAATACAAGCTATTAACTTTTTAGATAAAAATTGATTAAGGCAAAAAAAAGCTTAGGTCAAAATTTTTTAATAGATAAAAGTATCTTAGAAAAAATTGTAAATACTACTGATGTATCAAATAAAACAATTTTAGAAATAGGTCCAGGAACTGGAAACCTCACTTCATGTATTCTCAAAAAAAAACCTAAACAAATATTTGTAATTGAAAAAGATAATGAATTATCAATTAATCTTAAGAATAAATTCAATAATCAAATAAAGATTATTAATAATGATGTTTTAAAAATAGACGAAACTAAACTTTTTAACGAAAGAGTCACTGTCTTTGGTAATTTACCATATAATATTTCAACTGAAATTCTCAGCAAATGGGTGATTAATTTAAAAAATAATTTTTGGTTTGAGTGTTTAGTTTTAATGTTTCAAAAAGAAGTTGCTGATAGAATAATTGCTGAATTTAACACTTCAAATTATGGAAGATTATCAATAATTTGTAATTGGAAGCTGAAAATTAAAAAAATATGTGACATTAAACCAGAGGCATTTTTTCCAAGACCAAAAATAGAAAGTTCATTGTTATACTTTTATCCAAAAAAAAATTTTACAAAAATTAAAGATCCCAAGAATTTAGAAAAAATTACTAGAATTTTTTTTAATCAAAGAAGAAAGATGTTGAAAAAACCATTTAATCAACTTTTTAATGGAGATAAAAGGGTTTTGGATAAACTTAATATAGATTTAAATTTAAGACCACAAAATTTAACTTTAGATACTTACTATAAACTAACCTCAGAATACGAGAATTTAATTAGTTAGTTTCTCAACATGACTTCTTATAAAATCTATATCATAATCTTTGGAGCCATTATTAATTACTGCATTTATCAAATTAGTAATTTTTAAATAACATTCATTTAAATCATTATTTATAACTACATAGTCATAATTTATCCAATGCAGTACATCTCTTTCAAATTGTTTCATTCTTTCTTCTGCTATTAGCTTATCACTTGTGTGTCTTTTAGATAATCTCTCAAACAAAACTTTTTTAGTGGGGGGTAATATAAAAAAAGTAATTAATTTATAGTCTAATTTTTTATTTTTAATTTGATCAGCACCCTGCCAATCAATATCAAAAAGTACATTTTTTCCTTTGTTTAATTTGTCTATAACAGGTGTTCTTGTTGTACCGTAAAAATTATTAAAAACTTTTGCGTATTCTAGAAATTCCTCGTTTTTAATTAATCTTTTAAAATCTGACTCATCAACAAAAAAATAGTCTTTGTTTCGATTTTCATTTGGTCTTGGTTGTCTAGTTGTGTGAGATATTGAGATTTCAAAATTATCTCTTTCAGATAACTTTTTTACAAGAGTTGTCTTGCCAGCTCCTGAGGGAGAGGATAAGATTATCATTACCCCATCTTTTTCTGATGGCATTAAAATTTCTAGTTAGCTTTTCCTTCGATAAATTTTACTGCATCACCTACAGTCAAAATTTTCTCTGCTTCACTGTCTGAAATTTCAGATCCAAATTCTTCTTCGAAAGCCATAACTAGTTCTACAGTATCTAAACTATCCGCTCCCAAATCATCTATAAAACTTGACTCCTCAGTTACTTTTGCTTCATCTATACCTAAGTGATCTGCTACAATTTTTTTTACTTTGCTTGAAACGTCTTCTGACATATTGATCCTTTTTGTTATAAATTCTTAATAGTTTAAAAACCTATTTTGTCAAGACATATACATGCCTCCATTAACATGCAAGGTTTCACCATTTATATAACTTGATTGACTTGAACATAAAAAAAGTACTGCATTTGCAATATCATCTGGCTCTCCAAGGCGTGCTGAAGGAATTTTTGATATTATAGCCTCTTTAAATTTGTCATCTAATTTATCCGTCATAGCTGTTTTAATAAAACCAGGCGAAATACAATTTATATTTATATTTTTCTTTGCGTATTCTATTGCCAAACTCTTAGACATTGCAATTATACCTGCTTTAGAAGCGGTGTAATTGGCCTGTCCTAAATTACCTGTGTGTCCAACGACTGACGTAATATTAACAATCTTTCCAGATTTATTTTTAAGCATTTTTTTAATTGCTGATTTGCTCATCAAAAAAGTTGATGTTAAGTTAACATCAATAACTTTTTTCCATTCATCTAAGCTCATCCTTATTGCTAAATTGTCTTGGGTAATGCCTGCGTTATTAACGATACAATCTAAACTACTACCAAGTTCTTTAGTTGCGTTTTCAACAAACTCCTCAATTTTATCACTTTGAGAAATATCAAACTTTAATATTTTAATATTTCCATATTTACTTTTTAATTCCTCAAGTTTTTCTATTCTTGTACCTGAGGCTAAAATATTTGCTCCTGATTGATTTAATTTTTCAATTATTGAATTCCCAATCCCACCTGAAGCACCAGTAACAATAATATTTTTATCTTTTAAATCATTCATATTTTTATACTTTCAATATCACCTTGAGAATTAATTGTATCAATTTTAACATTTCTATTAATTCTTTTTACCAAACCTGACAAAACTTTCCCAGGTCCAATTTCTATAAAATGAGCTACATCGTTTTTTATCATATTAATCACACTTTCTCTCCATCTAACTCTATTCTCTATTTGCTTAATTAATAGATTTTTAAGCTCATTTGGGTCTTTAATCTCATTAGCAGTAACGTTAGAAATTAATTTATTTTGCCCATTTTTAAAATTAAGTTTATTTAACTCTTCTTTCATAATTTTTGTAGCATTACTCATTAGTTCACAGTGAAAGGGTGCGCTTACAGGTAGTTTAATATTTTTAATTGAACTAGCCTTAAAAATTTGAATTAATTGTTCTAAATCTTTAGTTTTTCCACTCAAAACAATTTGACCTTCAGAATTATCATTTGCAATTTGAGCTTTTAAATTTTCTTTATTTTCATTTAAAATTCTTTCAATCTCATCAACTGTTGAGCCCAATACCGCAACCATCCCTCCCTGTCCTTTAGGTACAGAGTTTTGCATAGCATCCCCTCTAATTCTCAATATTTTTAAAGTATCTGAAAAATCCAGATATCCTGCACATGATAATGCCGAATATTCTCCTAAAGAGTGTCCCGCAAAGTATTTTGCTTTATTTAAATCTAAATTGAATTCATTTTTTGCTAAATTAAATATTGAATAACTTATTAAAAATATTGCTGGTTGTGTATTTGCTGTTAAATCTAATTCTTTTTTTGGACCTTCCAGGATAAGCTTAGAAATAGAAAAATTTAATGTGTCGTCTGCCTGTTTAAAAAGGTCTTTTACTATATTAAATTTATCATATAGCTCTTTTCCCATTCCCACTATTTGAGATCCCTGACCTGGAAAAATTACTGAAAACATATAAAAAAAACTAATATTTCTGCCTTTTTAACTATTGTAATTGAACTTTTATAATAGTATATCCTCACTTTTTATTAAAGAACTTAAATGAATTTATACGAACATACTATTATAGCTAGGCAAGATACTTCACCAAGTGAATTAAAGCAACTTACAGAAAAATATTCTAAAATAGTTGAAAAAAATGATGGTGAAGTTGTTAAAACTGAAAACTGGGGATTATTAAACCTATCTTATCTAATTAAAAAAAATAAAAAGGGAAGCTACATACACTTTAAAATAAAAGGTAAAGGTAATGTTATTGATGAATTAGAAAAAAATGAAGCCATTGATAAAAAATTACTGAGATATTTAACAGTTAGAGTAAAAAAATTTGATTTAGAAACAAGCTATTTTGGAAAAAAAGAAGATAGCGAAAAAAAGGAAAGCGCTAAAAATTAATGCCAAAAAGACAAAGTGGAAATAAAAAAGGTAAACAGAGTAACTTTGCAAAATTAAGTATTTTTCAACCAAATAAATATAAATTTAAAAAAACTTGTCCATTGTCAGTAAAAGGTGCTCCGGAAGTGGATTATAAAAACATAAAACTTTTAAAAAAATATGTTTCTGAGAATGGTAAAATTCTACCTTCAAGAATAACAAATGTTTCTCAAAAGAAGCAAAGAGAACTTTCTCTTTCAATCAAAAGAGCAAGAAACTTAGCATTACTATAAAATGAAAGTAATTTTATTAGAAAACGTTAAAAGAATTGGTTCTATTGGTGAGGTAATAGATGTAAAAAGAGGTTTTGCTAGAAACTTTCTTATTGCTAATAAAAAAGCTCTTTATGCGTCAAAAGAAAATATAAAAGAAGTTGAAAAAATTAAAGCTGAGTTATCTAAAAAAGATAACGAAAAGAAAAAAGAAGCCTCTCAAATTGCTGAGCAAATTAATGGTAAAGAGTACACTATCAAAAAACTAAATACAGAAAATAATGAATTATATGGTTCTGTTAAACCAACTGAAATTTCAAAAATTATTAAAGAAGAAAACAAAATTGATATTAAGCCTTCAATGATTCAACCAGTTGAAGAAATAAAAGCTTTAGGAAAATTTAAAGTTAAAATTTCTTTACACTCAGAAGTTGATGCTGAAATTACAATCAATGTTTCTTCGGCTGATACAATTCAATAATTATACATTCTTTTCCCCAGTAGAAATATACAATTTGATTTAATTATTTTTCATGTAAATTTATTTTCATGGAAAACAATTTAAGTATAGTCAAAGATCAATTTAAAGAGTTACCAAACAACATTGAGGCAGAGCAAGCTGTTATAGGATCTATTCTTGTAAGCAATGATATTTTTGATGAAATAAATACAATAATTTCCAGCATTAACTTTTATGATCCTATGCATCAAAAAATATTTGAAGCAGTTGAAAGTCTTATCTACAAAGGAATGTTAGCTAACCCAATTACTTTAAAAAATTATTTTGAAGATGAAAAAGATGATCTAAATGTTCCAGAATATTTGGTAAAAATCACAAAGTTTTCTACATCAGTTAGGCAAGCAATAGAATACTCAAAAATAATTTACGATATGTTTGTTCGAAGAGAATTAATAAAAATTTCTGAACAAACTATTGATAGTGCAAAATTAAATGATCTTGATACTAACGGACAATCTATAATCGAGAGTTCTGAAAGATTATTATTTGATTTAGCTGAAAAAGGCTCTTTCAATTCTTCTTTAGTAAAATTTGATGAAGCAATGAAACAAACAATTGAAATGGCTTCAGCTGCTTATAAGAACGAAGAAGGAATTGTTGGTGTTCCAACTGGTTTAAGAGACTTAGATGATAAGCTCGGTGGTTTACATCAATCAGATTTAATTATTATCGCTGGTCGACCATCTATGGGTAAAACATCACTTGCAACAAATATAGCTTTTAATGCTGCACATAAATTACAAGAAAGTGGTAAGAAATCATCTATAGCTTTCTTTTCACTTGAAATGTCTTCAGAACAATTATCTACAAGAATTATTTCTGAACAAGCCAGAATTAGTTCTAATGATATAAGAAGAGGAAGAATATCTGACGATCAATTTGATAAGTTTTTAGAAACTTCAAAAAATATTTCTGAACTGCCCCTTTATATAGATGAAACACCAGCAATAAGTATTGCTGCTCTGAGTAATAGAGCTAGACGTATTAAAAGGCTTTTTGGTCTTGATATGATTGTAGTTGATTACATCCAATTAATGAGAGGAACTACATTTAACAAAGATGGAAGAGTTCAAGAAATTTCACAAATTACTCAAGGACTTAAGGCAATAGCTAAAGAACTTTCTGTTCCTGTAGTTGCTCTTTCTCAATTATCTAGACAAGTAGAGCAACGAGATGATCATAAGCCTCAATTGGCAGACTTGAGAGAGTCTGGTTCCATTGAACAAGATGCTGATGTTGTAATGTTTGTTTACAGAGAAGGCTATTATTTACAAAGAAAAGAGCCAAGAGAAGCAACAGTTGAACATGCGGAGTGGCAAGCAAAAATGAATGAGGTTGCGCATTTGGCTCAAATTATAATTGGAAAACAAAGACATGGTCCTATTGGTAATGTAACTCTTGAATTTGAGGAAAGATTTACAAAATTTAAGGATACTCAATTAAGTTAAATTCCAATATAAAGAGCTTGAATGATAGCTCATTTTTACCAAAACGTTATTCTCAAAAATCCTAAAGCAATATTTGTATTATTAATTATTGCTATTTTAAGTTTTGGATACTATTCAAAAAATTTTAGGTTAGATGCTTCATCAGAGACCTTATTAATAGAAGGTGATCCAGATTTAGCTTACTTAAAAGAAGTCTCTGAAAGATATGGATCTAAAGAATTTTTAATACTTACTTATACGCCTAATGAAGGAATGGTAACCGACTCATCAATTAATAATTTATTAAGTTTAAAATATAAAATTCAGAGCCTTAATTGGGTCCATAGTGTGATTACATTATTAGATATTCCACTTTTAAATAATTCAGAAGCTCCCCTTCAAGAAAGACTAGAAAGTTTCAAAACGTTAAAAGATGAAGATGTTGATAGAGAGCGAGGTTTTAAAGAAATTTTAAATAGTCCTGTTTTTCGAAATTTTGTCATCAGCGAAGATGGTAAAACTAGTGGAATTATTGTTAACATTAAACAGTCTCAAAAATTAGAAGATATAGAAAATAAATCAAAAGAAGAAGTTGAGCTAATTAAAGATCAAATCAAAAAACAAAACCACCAGAATATTTTAGAAATAAGACAAGTTATTCAAAGTTATGGTGATGTTGGAAAGATTTATCTTGGAGGAATACCAATGATTGCTGATGATATGATGACTTTTATCAAAAGTGATATAATTGTTTTTGGCTTAGGAGTTCTATTATTTATAATTGCTACTTTATGGTTTGTTTTTAGAAATCTTCTTTGGATTGTGGTTCCTATAAGCAGTTGTCTTTTTTCTGTGATAATAATGATGGGATTGCTTGGATTGCTAGGATGGAAAGTTACAGTCATTTCATCAAATTTCATTGCACTTATGTTGATTTTAACAATGGCAATGAATATTCATATGAGTACTAGGTTTCTTCAACTTAAAAAAGATTTTCCATCAAAAAATAATTTTGAAATTATTTCCTTAACAACTTCAAAAATGTTTTGGCCAATTCTTTATACCGTTCTAACAACAATATTTGCATTCTTATCTTTAATTTTTAGTGAAATAAAACCTATTATTGATTTTGGTTGGATGATGACTTTTGGTTTGATTACATCATTTATCATTACATTTACTTTACTGCCTACCCTTTTAAACTTTGCACCCACAAATAATATTTCAGTGAAGAAAGAACAAAAATCTAAAATTACAAATTTACTTAGTTTAATTTCTATAAATAATAAAAATTCTATATTCTTAGTAACTGGAATAGTTATAATATTCAGTATTACTGGAATAAGTAAGCTTGAAGTTGAAAATAGCTTTATAAATTACTTTGATAAGAATACTGAAATTTACAAGGGTATGAAGCTTATTGATGAGGAACTAGGTGGAACCACTCCTTTAGAGGTTATTTTAAAATTTCCTGAGAAAGAAAAGGTGAAAAAATCTGAAGAAGATGATGAGTTTGAGGATTGGGGTGATGAAGAAGATGCTAATGATGAAAAATACTGGTTTACCAAAGATAAAATTGATCTAATTACATCTGTTCATAATTACTTAGATAGCTTACCTGAAATTGGCAAAGTTCTATCTTTTTCATCTATTATTGAGGTTGCTACTCAATTAAATAATAATAAGCCTTTAGGCACTTTAGAAATGGGAGTGCTTTACTCTAAAATTCCAGAGAGCATTAAAACTGAAATCATTGATCCCTATCTTTCAATTAAAGAAAATGAGGCTCGAATTAGTTTAAGAATTATAGACTCGCAGGAAAATTTAAGAAGAAATGACCTAATTAACAAAATTAATTTTGATCTTAAAGATAAATTTGGTTTAGAGGATAAGGATTATAAATTAGCAGGTGTATTAATATTGTTTAATAATTTATTGCAAAGTCTGTTTAAATCTCAAATTTTAACATTGGGATTGGTTATGATTGGAATATTTTCAATGTTCATAATCTTATTTAGAAATATTAAACTTTCATTGATTGGTGTTGTTCCAAATTTTATTGCTGCTTTTTTTATACTAGGAATAATTGGATTGTTGGGAATACCTTTAGATATGATGACTATAACTATTGCAGCAATCACAATAGGAATTGCTGTAGATAACAGCATTCATTATATTTACAGATTTAAAGAAGAATTTAATAAAATAAAGGATTATAACAAAACATTAAAAACATGTCATTCAACTGTTGGGGTTGCTATACTAAACACTTCAATTACGATTGTTTTTGGATTTTCAATTTTGGTGTTATCAAAGTTTATCCCAACAATTTATTTTGGTGTGTTTACTGGGCTAGCAATGTTATTAGCTATGATATCGGTATTAACACTACTTCCTGCATTAATTTTAATTATTAAACCTTTTGGCAAATCATCTTAATGTTGGAAATCATACAAGATTTTTATAAAGCAATATCAATAATTGATTTAATTTATTTAATTTTAACAATCCTTTCTTTAATAAATTGTTACAAAAAGGGCTTCATTTTAAGTATTCTCTCAATGGCTAAATGGTTGCTGGCTTACATAATTACATTAATTCTATTTCCAAAAATTAAACCTTATGTAAAAGATATAATTGATAATGAGTATGTACTCGATGTTAGTTTAGGAATACTAATATTTGTAGTTGTTATATTTTTGGTTTTATTAGTTAATAAAGGAATCAGCAAAGCAGTCAGATATACGGGAATCGGTGGCTTAGATACGACATTTGGATTCTTTTTTGGTTTTATAAGAGCTTACATTATTTCTGTTTGTATCTTTTCAGGTGTTCATATCGTTTATAATTATGATAAATGGCCAATAAATTTTGACAAATCATACGTCTTTCCATATTTAGAAAAAGGTAGTAGTTATCTGATAAAAGAATTTCCTAATGAAAAAACATATCAAGATTCTAAAGAAAAAATTACAGAGCTATAATCCAAGACTTAAGGAAGAATGTGGAGTTTTTGGTATTAGCAATGCAAAAGATGCTTCAGCTCTAACAGCACTTGGACTACACGCTCTACAACACAGAGGTCAAGAAGGTTGTGGAATAGTTACTTTTGATGGGGAAAAATATTATTCTGAAAAAAGATTTGGTTTGGTTGGTGACAATTTCAACAAAGAAAAAGTGCTTAATAATCTTAAGGGAAATTATGCAATTGGTCATAACAGATACAGTACGACTGGAAACAATATATTAAGAAACATCCAGCCTTTTTTTGCTGACACCAATGCCGGTGGAATTGGAGTTGCACACAATGGAAATCTTACTAATTCAATAGCTTTAAGAAATAAACTAGTTGAAGATGGAGCTATATTTTACACTACCTCAGATACTGAAACGATTGTTCAATTAATTGCTAAATCAAAGAGACCAAAGACAATTGATAAAGTAATTGATGCAATTTTTCAAATTCAAGGTGGCTATGCATTAGTAATGTTAACTCAAAACTCTTTAATTGGAGTTAGAGATCCTTATGGAATTAGACCATTAGTAATTGGTAAGCTTGGCAATAGTTATGTCTTAGCATCTGAAACCTGTGCATTTGACATTATTGGTGCTAAATTTGTTAGAGAAGTTGAAAATGGTGAGATAGTTTTAATTGAAAATAATGAGCTGAAAAGCATTAAACCCTTCCCCGCTAAAAAAGTTAGACCTTGTGTATTTGAGTATATTTATTTTTCAAGACCAGACAGTTTAATAGGTGGAAAAACAGCTTATGAGCATAGAAAAAATATTGGTAGAGAGCTAGCAAAAGAAAATGATACTGATGCTGATATAGTTGTTCCAGTCCCAGACTCTGGAAATGCTGCTGCTATGGGTTTTGCTCAAGAATTAAAAATGAATTTTGAACATGGATTAATTAGAAATCATTATGTTGGAAGAACTTTCATAGAGCCAAGCCAAAAAATTAGGAGCTTGGGTGTCAAATTAAAATTAAATGCCAATCAAACAACAATAAAAAATAAAAAAATAATTCTAATTGATGACTCTCTTGTTCGAGGAACAACGTCATACAAAATTGTTAAAATGCTTTATGATGCTGGTGCAAAAGAGGTTCATGTTAAAATTGCATGCCCTGAAATAAGATATCCAGATTTTTATGGCGTAGACACACCTACTAAAAAAGAATTGCTAGCAGCAAATAAAACAAATGATGAAATTTGTGAATATATTGGAGCTAAATCTTTGAGATTTTTATCAATAGAGGGATTGTATAAAGCTATTGGTTTTGAAAAAAGAAACGAAACATATCCACAATTAACAGATCATTATTTCACAGGTGAATATCCTGTTAAATTAGTAGATGAATTAGGCGATAATAAAATAACTCAATTATCTTTACTAAGTACTGGATCAAATAATTAAGTTATGAAAACAGTTAATTTTACTGAAATGAAAAATGGAACTAAGGAAGATTATGAGCTTCTTGAAAAATTTGAAAAAAACTTTGAAAGACAAACAGCTGAGAGAGTTTTAAATTATTTATCTAAACAAACTACTACTTTAGAAGGTTACAAAATCACTAGACTAGAACACTCCTTACAAGCTGCAACAAGAGCTTTTAAAAATAAAGAAAGTGATGAAATGGTTGTTGCAACTTTATTACATGATATTGGAGATGATTTGGCACCAATGAATCATTCTCAATATGCTGCATCTATACTAAGACCTTATGTTTCAGAAAGAACTTATTGGATTGTTTTACACCATGGTCTTTTTCAAACTTACTACAGCGCTCACCATTTAGGTGGTGACAGAAATGCAAGAGATAAATTTAAAGACCACAAGTATTATCAAGACACGATAGATTTTTGTGAAAAATATGACCAATGCTCTTTTGACCCTGATTATAAAAGTATGACTTTGGATGATTTTAAGCCATTAGTTAAAAAAATATTCGCAAAAGAGCCTTATTATTATCTTTAAATTTAGGTATAAATCACTACTTACAGCGCATGATTGATTCAAAAGAGAAAATTATAAATTATTTTAAATCAGGTATTAAGGAACCCAAAAATTTCAAAATTGGGATCGAGCATGAAAAGTTTTTATTTAATAATTCGGACAATAAAAGAATTGATTATTCAAAAATAAAAGAAATGTTTACAGCACTGCTTGAATTTGGCTGGAATCCAGTTTTTGAAAAAGAAAATATCATTGCTCTTAATAAAGGTGGAAAAAATATAACTCTTGAACCAGGTAATCAAATAGAATTATCAGGAGATAAATTAAATCATATGCACGAAGCTTGTGCAGAATCACAAGACTATTTGTTTGAATTAAAACAAGTTACAAAAAAACTAGATATAAAAATAGTCAGCGCAGGTTTCGATCCTATATCTAAATTAAATGAAATCCCAAACAATCCTAAACAAAGATATGAATTGATGACTAAGGATATGCCTCTAGGTGGTGAACTTAGTTTGGATATGATGTATCGAACATGTGGCACTCAGTTAAATATAGATTATAGCTCA
Source organism: uncultured Pelagibacteraceae bacterium (assembly GCA_902594405.1). GTDB lineage: Bacteria > Pseudomonadota > Alphaproteobacteria > Pelagibacterales > Pelagibacteraceae > Pelagibacter. Next base: position 16,836 of record CACJMB010000005.1, read on the forward strand.
GAAGAAGATTTTATTAAAAAGTTTAGAGTAGCAAACTCAATAGTGCCTATTGCAATCGCTTTATTTGCGAATTCCTCAATTGTAGAGAAAAAAAATAGCAACTATTTATCTTATAGATCTAAAGTATGGCAAAGCACTTCTAGAGGTGGATTGCCTAAATTATTTTTCGAAAAAATGAATTTTGAAAAATATGCAGATTTTGTAATTAATTTTCCTATATTATTTATACAACATAAAGATCAGTATATCTCAGGTAGGAAATATATTTTTAAGGATTTTATGGAAGGAAAAATTCAAGAAATTGCAAATAGACTTCCAACTGAAGCAGACTTAACAACTCACTTAAGTACAATATTTACTGAAAACAGAGTTAAGAAATATATTGAATTGAGATCAATGGATACCTGTGGTTGGGATTGTTTATGTGCAGGACCAGCTTTCAATATAGGCATGCTTTATGGGAATTTAGATGAAGTTCATGAACTAATTTCAACATGGGACAACGATAAAATAATTAATGCCTATTTAGAGGCACCAAAAAAAGGATTTAATACTCAATTAATGGGTAAAGATCTTCTTTATTGGTCATCTACACTTTTAGACCTTTCAAGAAAAGGTTTAGAGAATAGAGATGTTTTAAGTAAAAAAGGTAATAACGAGACTGTATTCCTAAACCATCTACAAAAAGTAATTGATAATAAGACAACAAACGCAGATCATATGATTAGTAAATTTTCAAAAAACGAAAATTTAGACGAATTGTATGATAAATAAAATTGTTGCTGTTCAAGGAAACCATCCTTCTAAACTAAATCCTTTAACGGATACAAGTGTTTTTTTAGCAAACGAAATTCAGAACAAAAAATATAAAATTTTCTATTACGATCCAAAAGACTTATCGGTAGTTAATTCGAAAGTTATAGCTAAAGGTTTTTTTATTAAATTTAACTATAGCAATAAAAAATTTTATAAAATCATAAAAAAACAAAATCTAGACTTAACAAAATGTAAATTTATTCTTATCCGCCAAGATCCACCCTTTAATCTTGAGTATATTTCAACAACATACATTTTAGATACAATTAAGACTAAAGTTAAAATAATTAACAACCCTACCTCTGTAAGGAATATTTCTGAAAAATTGTATTCATCTAAATATCAAAAATACATGCCAGCTACTATTTTTACTCAAAATTTGCATGAAATAAAAAAATTTTTCAAAAAGAACAAAAAAGTCATTTTAAAACCCATCCATAGTTTCAGTGGAAATGATATTCATTTACTAACTAAATTTAATTCAAAATTAGTTAATAAATTTATAAAAAAACATGATCATATTATGTGCCAAAAATTTCTTACTAAAATAAGTAAAGGAGACAAAAGGGTTTTTATTATTAATGGGAGAGTATGTGGTGCCATTTCAAGAGTTCCAAAGAAAGGTTCAATTTTAAGTAATATGAGTAAAGGAGCAAAACCAACTAATATAAAATTAACAAGTAAAGAAATTAAAATTTCAAAATTAATTGCAAAAGATTTAAAAAAAGAAAATATTTTTTTTGCAGGAATTGATTTTATCGATCAAAAACTCAATGGAGATATTAATGTTACCTCTCCAACTGGACTTAAAACACTTTATGATCTATCAGGAAAAAATTTAGCTAAAACTTTTTGGAAAGAGCTTAAAGCGTGAACAATTTAACCAATCAGCAAAAAGGTTCATTGATGGCTTTTATAGGAGTTATGTTTATCACTCCTGACTCTTTGCTAATTAGATTGTCAAATATTGATACTTGGGGGATGCTTTTTTACCGAGGAGCAATACCATTTGTGGTGGTTTTAATTGGTCTTCTTTTATTTTATAAAAATAATTTCTTAAAAGCTTTGTTTAAAATTGGTTACCCAGGGATTTTTTATGTAATTAGTTTTTCTATTTGTAATATTACTTTTATTATTTCAATTCAAAATACTAATGTAGCAAACACTTTATTGATGGTAGCTCTTGCACCAATGCTCTCAGCAATATTAGGGGCTATTTTCTTAAAAGAAAAACCAGATAATAAAACTTGGGTCGCTATAATAATTACCTTCATTGCTTGTGTTTATATTTTTTACGACTCTTTAAGTCTTGGCAATTTTTATGGAGATATGTTTGGTTTAATAACTTCTTTTGGATTAGCTTGTAATGCTAACATTGCGAGATACGCTAAAACTATTGATTTAGTACCTGCTGCTGTAATTGGAAAATCGTGCGTTGCTATATTTGCCTTTTTCTTTGTTAAAGACTTTGCATTAGTGGGAAACGATCTTTTTTATATACCTTTAATGTGTGTAATGTGTGTAGCCATACCATTTGTTTTAGTCACCATAGCACCAAGATTTATAACTGCAGCTGAAGTTAATCTATTTTTCCTATTAGAAACTATCCTTGGACCGATATGGGTTTGGATGGTTATTAAAGAACAGCCCTCTAACGAGACTATCTATGGAGGTGTCGTTATCATTATTACGATAGCAATTCATTCTTTACTGGCCATAAAAAAAACACAAACCAAAACTACGTAGCCAGAAATATTAAACTTAAAAACTAAATATGCAAAAAGAAGTAAAAAAATCCTGGGCTCTATTTATAGGGATAGGGGTAATGATGATTGCTCATGGATTGCAAATGCAAATTATGGGTATTCGATCAGTGCTTGAAGATTTTAGTGTTTTTACAACTGGTATCTTTATGTCTGGATATTATGTTGGTTACTTTGTAGGCTCGAGAACTACTCCTAATTTTGTTTCAAAAGTTGGTCATATAAGAGTTTTTGCTGCATTCGCTTCGCTTGCATCTTTAAGTGCTTTAATCGCTGTTGTTTATGTAAATCCATTTATGTGGACAATTAGTAGGTTCATAACAGGTATAAGTTTAGTTAGTTGTTATGTGGTTACTGAAAGCTGGTTGAATGATAGAGCAACCAATAAAAATAGAGGACAATTATTGTCTGCTTATATGATGGTTATATATTTTGGATTAGCTATAGGTATGTTGCTACTTAATATTAGTAAACCAGATGATTACGAACCATTTATTTTGGTTTCTATTTTGCTATCTGTTGCTCTTGTTCCTATTTTATTAACTAAAAGACCTGCACCTAAATTTAAAAAAATAGAGACAATAAGTATTAGAGAATTATATAAAATTTCACCACTAGGTTCATTGAGTTCATTCTTTACTGGTATTATTCATGCAGCATTCTTTTCTTTAATATCTGTTTATGCAACACTTGCAAAATTTACTTTAGTTGAAACATCGATACTTTTATTTATCGCAACAATTGCTGGTGTGATTGGTCAAGGGCCAATAGGTTATTTTTCAGATACATTTGATAGAAGAAAAGTCATCGTAATTACAACATTTGGAAGTTCTTTTTTAGCATTAATTTCAATTCTAACTTCAAATGATCCAATCCAAAATATTTATTACATGGATGAATTTTCTTTTAGAAAAATTATTTTTTTTATTGCTGTAGGATTGTATTCAAGTTTATGTCTTCCTTTATTTTCACTTAACCTTGCTCACACAAATGACTTTGTTCCTAAATCAAAATTCGTAGCGGCTGGAGGTGGTTTGCAATTTATCTTTGGTGTAGGCGCAATTAGTGGTCCTATTTTATGTTCTGTATTTATGGAATGGTTTGGATTAAATGGTTTTTTTATTTTTTTAATTATTGCGCATGCGATAATTGGTGGATTTGGCCTATATAGAATGAAAGTAAGAGATACTGTTGAAAACCCAGACTCAACCTTTACACCTATTCCAGCAACAATTACACCTGCTGGATTACAATTAGATCCTGACACTCCAGAAACTTTAGAAAATAATTTAAAAAAAGAATTTAAATCAACAAATTAGTCTTTTATTTATAGTAATAATTGAAAATTCATGCAAAAAATAGTTTTCAATGAACTCTAATCTAAAAAATAATTTAAATGAATTATTTAATTTAGCTATTGAAAATCATCAAAAAAATAATCTAGCTGAGGCTTTAAAAATTTATGAGAATGTTCTCAAAATTGATCCTGGTCATTTTAATTCAATACTCAATTTGGGAATTTTGATGGCTCAAAAAAGCATGTTTGATAATTCATTAATATATTTTAATAAAGCGCTTAAAATTCAACCTGATAATCCAGATATTTTAAACAATCTAGGTCTAGTTAATCGTGATTTGGGTAATTTATCTGAAAGTATTAAATTTTTTCAAAAAGCAATAGATATTAAAAAAGATTTTTTTGTTGCCTATAACAATTTAGGAATAATTTACAAAGAACAAGGTAAATTTGAAAATGCAAAAAGTAATTTTTTAAAATCAATTGAAATAAATTCAATTTATAGTGATCCATACAATAATTTAGGTTTAATTTACAAAGATGAAAATAAAATTGACCAAGCAGAAAAATATTTTTTAAAAACAATTGAATTAGATCCAAAAAATTTACATGCAATTAATAATTTAGGTAATTTATTAAAAAATAAAGGTGAAATTTTACAAGCTGAAAAGTATTTTAATAAAGCGATAGAAATTAATAATAAATACTTCGACTCGTTTAATAATTTAATGGATTTATATGAAAGAACGAATAAAAATGAAAAATTAATTGAAATTATAAATAAAGCAAAAAAATACTTTCCTAATAATTTAGTAGTTGAATTATTTTATGGTCAATATCTCTACAAAGTTGAAAAATATAAAGAGTCTATAAATTGCTTAAATAAAATTTCATTTAATGACAATGAATTGAAAAGAGAAAAATTTAAATCACTAATACTTGCAAAAAGTTATGATAAAATCAATGATGTTGATCAAGCCTATAAATTTTTTGAAATTACAAATAACATTAATCTTCAATTAAAAGATATTAAGATTAATAAAAATAATTTTTTAAATATTATAAATGAAAGATTTACTTTTTTTGAAACATATAAAAAAATAGTAAATGATCATGAAAATGAAACTGTTGATAAGAGCCCTATATTTTTAATTGGTTTTCCTAGATCTGGAACCACTCTATTAGATACAATTTTAAGATCACATAAGTGTATAGAAGTTATAGAAGAAAAACCAGCAGTGCAAAATTTAATTTCGTCAATTAACGCATATACAAAAGGAAATTTTGAAAATTTAGATAATTTAAATCAATTCCAAAAATATCTTTTAAGAGATGAATATTTTAAAAACTTAAACAGTTATATTGGAAAAAAAAATTATAAAGATATTGTCTTAGATAAAATGCCACTTAATATTATTTATGTTGGTGAAATAATAAAAATTTTTCCAAATGCAAAATTTATTTTATCATTACGACATCCGTATGACTCTGTCCTAAGTTGTTTTATGCAAAGTTTTGAATTAAACAGCGCTATGTCTAATTTTTTAAATCTAAATGATAGTGCAATTTTATATGATTTAGTAATGAAGTTATGGAAAGTATATACTGAGAAATTAAATATCAATTATCATATAATAAAATATGAGGAAATTATAAATGACTTTAATAATACAATTGAAAAAACCTTAAATTTTATCGATTTAAAATGGTCTGATGATTTAAAAAAATTTTATGAAACAGCAAGAAAAAGAAATTTGATAAACACGCCTAGTTATAATCAGGTAAATAAACCTTTATATAGTAGTTCTATAAATAGATGGAAAAAATATGATAATAAAATTAATAATATTTTTCCAATTTTAGATAAATGGGTTAATGAATTTCAATATAAGACATAAATTGTCCAAGTTTATTTTAAAATTTGATTTTATCACCCACTCTTATACTTGCTGATGTAAGAATTTGGCATCTTAGACCACCTTTTCTCATAAATTCTTTAAGAATATTTTTTTGATCAAGCATTTCAGTCAAATGTTTGCACGGACGACATAATTCAACCCCCTCTAATTCAACATTCCCTACTTTTAATTTTTTTCCAATTAATTCATTTAGCTGAATCCCTTTTGTAACGACATTCCTTCTAAAATCGATGTAAGGTATGTCTAGCCCAAATTTAATATTATATTCATCAATATTCTCAGACTCTATTAAAGACAATTGATTGTATGGATCATTAAAATCATGAAAATGTCTATCACCTACTATTCCTTTATTTGCTAAAACCTCAATTGAATTTACTTCCTTGATGGGTTGATTATTGTTAGCAGTAATTCCTAATTTAAATACTTCGGCCATAAATTATTGAAGAAATAGTTGAGCTCATATAATCTTTTTAAAATAATATGACTTATCTATCTTCAAATCAACTTAAACAGTATGAAGATCAAGGTTATATATCCCCTATTGAAGTTTTGTCTAGTCGTGAAGCATTAGAGACAAGAGAAGAAATAGAATTAATTGAAAAAAAAATGCCAAATGAAATAGATAAGTCGGGAAGATATAATGTTCATTTAATTTCTCCAAAACTTGATTCGATCGTTCATAATTCTAAAATTTTAGATGCTGTAGAAAGTATTATCGGAAAAAATATCTTAGTTTGTAGCACTACTTTATTTATTAAAAACCCTAACGAGCAAGGTTTTGTAAGCTATCACCAAGATGCAAAGTACATAGGATTAGAGCCTCACAATTGGGTCACAGCATGGGTCGCATTAACAGACTCGAATGAAAACAACGGGTGTATGAAAATGTGGCCTAAATCACATTTAAATATTAAAGATCACAATGAGAAATTTAATGAAGGCAACTTGCTTACTCGAGGACAAACAGTAGAGAATGTACCTGAGGACAAAGTTAAGTCTATAGAACTAAAAGCTGGTCAAATGTCTTTGCATCATCCAAGAATAGTCCATGGGTCAGGAATAAATAAGAGTAATGATAGAAGAATAGGATTTGTTATTCAAAGTTATATAGGGACAAACGTAAAACAAACCTTAGGTAAAAATGGTGTTCAAGTTGCAAGAGGAGAGGATAAATACCATCATCATGAAATTATAAATAGAACTAATGCTTTAATGAGTGAAGAAAGTATTTTACTTCGAAAAAAAGAAAATGATTATTTGCAGGAAATTTTTTATAAAGGTGCAAAACAAAAAGGATCTTACTAGTTTATGAAAAAAGCACTTAACCTTGGAGTAATCGGAATAGATCATGGTCATATTTTCGATATGCTAGATGAAATGATTAAAGAAGGTTGTAGCTGTAATTATTTTTGGACAGATGGAGATCCTTTAACTCTTAAAGAATTTAATAAAAAATATCCAAATATTAAAAGAAAAGAAAATAAAGAGGAAATATTAAATGACTCATCTATTGATATGATTTTAATATCTTCAATCCCTGTAGATAGAGCTGGTCATTCAATAGACGCATTAAAAGCTGGTAAAGATGTTATGGTAGATAAACCAGGCTGTACTACCTTAGATCAGTTAAATAATTTAAAAAACGTTGTTAAAGAAACTGGAAAGATATGGTCTGTAAATTTTTCTGAAAGATTTCACGTTGCTGCAGTTGCTAAAGCTGAAGAATTAGTCAATGAGGGAAAAATTGGTAAAGTAAAGCAAACGATTGGTACAGGTCCCCATAGACAGGGTAATTATGAAAGACCTGATTGGTTTTATAATCGTCAAAGTTATGGAGGAATTATTACCGATATTGGTTCTCACCAAATTCATCAATTTTTGGTTTTTACAAATTCAAATCAAGCAAAAATCAACCATGCATTAGTAGAAAATACTACAAAGAAAGATATGCCTGGTTTTCAAGATTTTGGCGAAGTGAACCTTACTGGTAATGGTGGGCATGGTTATATTCGCCTAGATTGGTTTACTCCAGATGCCCTTCCAACCTGGGGAGATGGCAGATTGTTAATCCTTGGAGACAAAGGTTTTATTGAAATAAGAAAATATACAGACCTAGCAAAATCAGAAAAAGGTAATCATTTATTTTTAGCAAATAATGATGAGGTGAAGCATATTGATTGTTCTAATGTTAAACTACCCTACTTTAGCAATTTAATTACTGATGTTTTAAACAGAACAGAAACTGCATGTCCTCAAGATCTTACTTATCTTTCAATGGAACTTGCTATTAAAGCTCAAGAGCAAGCCGAAAAAAAATGAAAAAATATCAAGTTGCAATAATTGGTACCAATATAGGGGCAAAACATTTTGAAGATTTTCAAAAAGTATCTGAGAGATTTAGTATTCACACATTATGTGGTTTAACTCGGGAGGCTATTGATAAAATATTACAATTAAATACTGAGACAAAAGTTTCTCTAAATTTTGATGATGTATTAAAAGTTAAAGAAATTGATATTATTGATATTTGTCTCCCACCCCATTTACATTTTTCTGCTTGTAAAAAAGCTATAGAAGCTGGAAAGCATGTGATTTGTGAAAAACCATTAGTTTCAAGTCTTAAAGAAATAGATGAATTAGAAAAAATTAGCAAAGAAACTGGCAAAATTATTTTTCCAGTATTTCAATATCGATATGGTCTAGGATTTTCAAAATTAAAAGCATTGATCAAATCTGGTTTAGCAGGAAACCCTTTGGTTGCTTCTTTAGAAACTCATTGGAATAGAGGTAAAGATTATTATTCAAAACCTTGGAGAGGAACTTGGGAAGGTGAACAAGGTGGGGCAATTTTAAGTCACTCTATTCATATTCATGATTTAGTTAGTATGATCCTGGGGCCTGTCTCAAATATTTTTGCAAAATTAACAACTAGAGTAAATGATATTGAAGTTGAAGATTGTGCAGCTCTTTCTATTGAAATGGAAAACGGCACATTAGTTACAAGTTCAATTACATTGGGTGCAGCAAATGATACGAGTAGACTTCGATTTTGTTTTGAAGGGTTAACAGCTGAGTCTGGTGCATCACCAGATAAACCATATAGTCCAGCTGATGATAAATGGGACTTTTTACCAAGAGCACCTATAACTCAAGCTCAAATAGATGAAGTGCTATCAAAGGTAAAAGAACCAAAATCATGGTATGCAGGTATGTTTGAAGAAATTGCTAATAAACTAGATGGATATCCTAGTGATGAAGTAACTTTATCAGATGCTAGAAAATCTCTAGAATTTGTAACCGCTGTGTATGATTCTTCTAGACAAAATAAGAATATTAAACTTCCAATTAATAAAGATAATCCTTTATATAATTCTTGGTTACCTTTAAATAATTAAACATGTCAGATTCAAATAAAGCACCAAACGATTTTTTTGATAATTGGAATAAAATCCAATCAATGTCGTATAAAAATGTCATTGAGCTACTTGTAAAGAGAAGTAGTGAAAAAAAGATATTAGCTTTAATTCAATTTGAATTAGATCAATTTTCAGAAAATGTTCAAAAGGATTTGACTATTTCAGAAACAAGTTCTTTCTATCAAGAAATATCTAATCTTTTCAGAGATTCAAACTGGTGGTCAACCGCTACAGTAACAGATGCTTGTAAATATTACTTAAACTGTGCAAGAAATAATATTTCTTATTTTAAAAACTATGTGGAGGCAGATAGTGATTTGTCTCAAAATCAAAAAAATGAGATATTTGCTTTATATCAATTGTGCACTTTATTTGTTTCTTGGAATGCCAGTAAAGACAAACAAATCAGAGAAATTATAGATATTAGAAAAAGTTTATTTTTTAGATAAAACTAAACTGTATGAACAAAGAAAACGCAAGTAAACTCTGGAAAATTATTCAGGATGCTGGCGATTATTTGGGGTGCTAGTGGTACACCCTACCTGACACTACCTCACACTACTTCACACTAGCTATGCGGACTATTTAATTTTCATCAAAAATAATTTGCTTAAAGACTCATCAATTTAAGCAATAAACTAGTCCCCAAACTAGAACATATTGAGATAAATCAAATAGCCATTTTTAAGTAATTAGACTCTCTATTTATGATTTGGTAATCTTGGATCATGAGCTTAAGTACTGAACTTAAAAAAAAAATTGCTAGAGTAAAACTTAAAGAGTCAGGAACATTTGTTTCTATTTATGCAGGAGATCTTATTTATGATATCTTGCGCGTTGATCCTAGAGTCGTAGATGGTGTTGATTTTCTTCGAAAAGATGATTTGTCCAGTGTATTAAAGTTTGGAAAACAAGAGATTGCAGATAGAGCAGAAAAATCAAAAGAATCTTTATCTGGATTACATGACAGTTACACTGGATACACTTTTGAAAGAGTTGTTGCCTTGGATTTTCAACAGAGAGGTTCTGAAGTTCAATTCCCAAATTCAGCTCAACAATCTGGTCATGATCTTGTAATTAATGGTGAAAAGTTTCAAGTAAAGACCCAGGGGGACGGTATAGATATAATTGAGAGACATTTTGAAAAATATCCAAACATTAGAGTAATTGCAAACAGTGAAGCTCATGAAAAGTTTATAGAAAAGTATCCTGAAAAAGCACATTTGGTTATGAATAGTGGATTTAGCCACGATCAAACTGAAAACCTGGTTAAAGAAAGTACAGACGCAGCTGTGGAAGTATTTGAAGACAATAATTTATTTGGAAGTGCAATTCCTGAAATACTTGGAATCGTTTCAATTATTTCTATTGGAAAAAATTTTATGAATTGGGCAGAGGGAAATACAAATGTTGAGACAGCATTAAAAAATGTTGCAATCGATAGTGTAGGAAAATTTGCAGGAGCTGGAGTAGGTGCAAAATTAGGTTCTTTTATACTGCCACCTTTTGGAACTATAGTTGGTGGCACACTAGGATTTGTTTTTGGTGGCAACTTAGCTAATGAATATAAAATTGATAATTACTGCAAATATGAAATGGAAAATTTAGATAAAGCAATTGATGATTATTTAAAAAAAAGTGAGGAGATAATAAGTAAAAATAATAAAAATTTTGAAAAGAAAGTAAAATATTTAACCGAAAAATTAAAAAATAAAAAAGGTGAAAGAGCTAGAGAGTTTGAATTATTTATTAATAAAAAAATTTTAAGAGAAAGAAAAGATAAACAAGGAATTCTAAATACACTTAGAAAATATTTTAAAAAATCTAGACGAGGTATCGAAAAATTTGAGGAACTATCTAAGAAATTTAAAGATAAGACTAGTTCAACGAAATATAATCATTACGCACTAGAAGCATTAAATTTGTCAGCAGAAAATGGCGTTATGCCAGAGTTTATCCCTTTCGAAGCAGATAATTTATTTGATAAAGTTAAGAAATTTATGGAAGCAGCAAAAAAACACGGTGTTTAAAATAAGATGTTTAATTGGATTAAAAGTAAAATCTCTAAAAAAATTAATTCAGAAATGGATGGATGCATTTTGCAAAATCTTAATTTTGTAAATATGGTTGAGAAGGAACAATATATTTTTAAGAAAAATATTGACCAGACTATAATGAATCGAATTTATGAGATCAAAGAACAAACTGAAAAATATGATAAAATTAAAAAAGCTGGTGATAACTTTACCCCTAAAGAAACAGATGATTTGTTGGAAATGAATATGCATTGTAGAAACATTTGGAAAACTTATTTTAATAAAACCGCTTTTGAGTTTGATAAAATATTTTCAAGTGATGATCTTGACAGTGATAACTAGAGTATCTAACCTAATTAAGTATGACAAATTGGCAAATAATTTTAGCGATTATAATTGTTGGATTGTCAATTGTTATGCCAATTTACTATTCTCAAAAAAGAAAGAAAGAAAATCAAACCAAACAAGAAGCAATTGAGCGTATGCAAATTCGAGAATATGGTAGAAAAATAAACGACGAAACTAGAGCAAAGAAAAAATAAATTAAATTTTATTGAAAACTATTCCCCAAACTAGAACATTTAGAGATAAATCAAAATAGTAATTTATATCAAAATAAGTATTTGTCAACAGTTGTTGATAAAATAATAATATAAGTCAACAGTTGTTGACTCTTTAAATAATAACTTCTAAATTTTATCTAAAAAAAGGAGCAATTATGAAAAATGAAAATAAAAATATGAGTCGAAGACAAGCAATTAAGGGAATTGGTGCAGTAGCATTAGGTACCACAGCATTAGCAGCTTCAAGTACTGCTAAAGCGAATGAAAAAAAAACAAAAAAAGAACTTGAAGGAAAAACAGCTCTGATCACAGGTGGAGCACGTGGCATTGGTTTGGCTAGTGCTGAAGAGCTTGCAAAAGCAGGAGCAAATATCGTTCTTTTTGATGTAGCAAGTGATTTAGAGGGTGTAAATTATCCTTTGGCCACTGATTTAGATCTAGCAAATGCAAAAAGTAAAGTAGAGTCTTATGGTGTTAAATGTATTTCTTATAAAGGAGATGTAAGAGATAGATCTGCCCTATCAGATGCTGTTGGTATGGCTGTTAAGCAGTTTGGAACATTAGATCATGTTGTAGCAAATGCAGGAGTAACACAAATTGGAATGATGGAATATTTCAGTGAAAAAGAAATTCAAACTGTAATTGATATAAATGTGACTGGAGTTGTGAAAACTATACAAGCTTCTATACCAGTTATGAGAAAACAAAATTCTGGGGGAATAACTATTTTATCTTCAGTTTTAGGACGTATGGGTGAAGAGTGGTTTCCAGTTTATTCTGGTACCAAGTGGGCTGTAATTGGATTAGCAAAAAGTACCGCTTTAATTATGGGAAAGCATAACGTTACTTGCAATGCTATATGTCCAACTGTTGTAAAAACTAAACTCATGAACAATAAATATGTTCTAGGAGCAATGTCTCCTGAAAACCCAACATGGGAAGGTTTAGAAACGTTAATGAAACAATGGAGAAACCCTCTTCCAATGGGAGCATATAACCCTAATGAGATTGGTGAAATGGTTAAATTCTTTGCTAGTAAAAGTGGTGAAAAAATTACTGGTGAAGTTCTAGGAGTAGCAGCAGGTTTATTTGCTCGGAATACTGCTTAAATATTCTTCCTCTCGGATCAATCTTTAAGACCCTATTTGAATTGATCTAAAAAACTATAAGTCACCTTGTATTTATTATAAGGTGACTTGTTATATTTTTTTAAAAGATGAGAAATTCAAATAATTCAAAAAAAATAATTTTTAATACTGCTAAAAAGCTTTTCTGGACGAAAGGTTATTCAAATGTTTCAGTTCGAGATATTGCCAAACAATCTAAATATGACATCGCTCTTATCTCTAGGTACTTCGGCAGTAAGAAAAAGCTTTTTGAAGAAACATTAAAAGATGTTGCAGAATGGTTTGTTGATGTAAATCCAAATAATATTGTTGATTTTATGGTTGAAGGCCTAATGGAAAATTCAAATCCAAAAGATGATGTAAACCTTGTTAGAATGCTGTGTATGAATTCTGGTGATCCAGAAGTTGGACATATAGTCAAAAAATTTCATAGAGAAAAAATGAGAAAACCAGTAATTGATGGGATAAGGAAAAAAATTAAACCTATCAATTACGATTTAATGGGTGCAATTTTAGTAGGGGTTTCTGTTGCACGAAAAACTCTCGACAATCCTATTTTAAGCAAACTGAATGATAGAGAATATGAAAAGATATTAAGGCATTTATTTAATGCAGCGTTAAATTATAAAAACTAATTATAGGATTTTATGGGATACTAGTCCCCAAACTAGAACATTTGGAGATAAAACAAGAATTTAGGTTGTATGAATAAAGAAAACGCAAGTAAACTCTGGAAAATTATTCAGGAAGCTGGCGATTATTTGTTGGGGCAATTACCTGATCACCCAAATCACCCCAAAGGAAGAAACCCCTATGCTCATGTTGCTATTTGTGTGAAGAGTAAGTTTAACGCAAGTTATAAAGACATTCCTGATGAACAATATGATGAAGTGATAAAATATATTGAGTTTTTAAAAGAAAATCCTAGTTAGCTTTAATTATATCTAACAATTCGTCAACATCACTATCTTTAGTATTCCAAGCAGCAACTAATCTTACCGCTTTACCATCTAATTCTTCTTCATTCATTTTATAACCTTCAGAATTTAGATGTTCTATTTTTTCTCTTGGAAATTTTGCAAAAACTTCATTTGCTTCTGTTGGATAAGCAATTTCAATATCATTATACTTACTTAGACCATCACTTAATTTTTTACCCATAGCATTGGCATGTTTTGCATTTCTTAACCAAACATCATTTGAAATGTATGCATCGAGTTGAGCAGAAACAAAACGCATTTTAGATAATAAGTGCCCTGCTCTTTTCATTAAAAAAGTAATGTCTCCAACTAATTCTTTCTTAAAAAAAATGATTGCTTCAGCTGCTAAACATCCATTTTTAGTTGCGCCAAATGACAATACATCAACCCCTGATTTCCATGTCATTTCAGCAGGAGTAACATCTAAAGAAACCAATGCATTAGCAAATCTTGCTCCATCCATATGTAAATTTAAATTATGTTTATGAGTGATTTCTGCAATTTTTTTGATTTCATCTAATTGGTAAACTTCACCTGTTTCACACACTTGAGTGATACTGACTGATGAAGGTTGTGTATGATGAACAATCCCTTTTCCCCCAATAGATTGATCTAACTCCTCTGCAGTTATTTTTCCCATTACCCCATTTAATGTAACTAACTTTCCTCCTCCTGTATAAAATTCAGGTGCACCACATTCATCAGTATTTATATGGGACATCTTATGACAATAAATGTTTCCATAAGAAGGTGTCATTGTAGATAATGCTAAAGCATTAGCAGCTGTTCCTGATGCAGTAGGAAATACAATTACTTCTTTTTCAAATATTTCTGAAAACTTGTCTTGTAATTCAGTTGATATTGGGTCATTCCCATAAGGAGTACTATCTCCCTCATTGGCTTTTAAAATTGCATCTAATACTTCAGGACAAGCACCAGCAACATTATCAGAAGCGAATTTAACTCGCTCTCTTTTTATTTTAATTTTTGCCATAATTATTGTTTTGGAAAGTAATCTTTAAGTTCACCCTCTCGGTAAACATCTGCAGTACAACAATGTAAACCTCCACCAAAAGCGTATGCATCTCTAAGTTCTACTGGTATAACTTCCATTCCTAATTTATCTAATTGTTCAGCTTGATATTTTTCACTTTTTTCCACACATACAGTTTTAGGATCTAAAACTAAAACATTCATTGATAACCAAGTTGATGAATAACATAATGGTGGTGGTTCGTTATGAGCTGGTTGTGCACTGTCTACGATTTCCCAACCATTGTCTTCAAATAATTTTCTTTGTTCCTTAGGAAGTCTTCTTTGTGGGTTATTGATAATTAAACCCTCTTTAATTGGGGTAAAAGTTGCATCAATGTGAATTGGATAAGGATCACCTGGGAAGTTAACTGCATGAACTCTGTGATCTTTATAATGTCTCTTTAGCCAATCAATTCCTTTTAAATTTGTTGTAAAACCATGTTGAACAACTAAATCTTTTCCAAATCTCAATACATCTGCTGCATCAAATAATGGTTCTTCCTCAGTGGTTACAAAATATTTTTTTTCAGTCCACTCTAATCTTTTTTGAACACCAATTTTATCTGATAAATAATCTTTTCTGTAATCTGCATCCGTTAATCTTGGTTTTGGAGCAGACTCGTGTCTCATATTAGGATCTTGATTATAATAATCTTTTAGAAGTGGTCGGTAACATAAATATTCAAACCAACGACAACGATAACTCATTGTAGCTTCTAAAATTTCGTTTCCCACAGTTAACAAAACATCTCTTGGGGGCATGCAGCCAAACATTGTTTCTGCTTCCCAATCAGGTGTAGATGTTTTTTGATTAAAATCTATTGGTGTCGGTCGATCAACTTTAATACCTCTTTTTTCAAGCATATTTGAAAAGTTATCTAATAATTCATTTGCTTTATCGACAGTATCTTTTGTTCTTGGACCAAACTGACCCCGCATATCACTATCTTCTGGAACTTTTGCATCTAATGCAGGCTCTGGTGCTGGTATACAAGTACCATCCGCTCTACCAACAATTACATGTTTTAACGGATCCCACTCATTCCAACTATTAACAATAGTTTTATTCTCGCTCATAAAGATTAGTTTTTTATAATATTATGCTCAGGCCCGAAAGGAAATTTTGTAATATTTTCTGCTCCATCTTTACCAATCACCAAAATATCATGTTCTCTATATCCACCAGCGCCAGGATTACCCTCTGGGATCATGATCATTGGCTCCATCGACACGACCATATTTTCCTCAAGAACAGTATCAATATCTTCTCTTAATTCTAAACCAGCTTCTCTTCCATAAAAGTGTGAAAGCATACCAAATGAATGTCCGTAACCAAAAGTTCGGTACTGAAGGTAACCAAGTTCAGCAAACAATTCATTTAACTCATGACAAATATCTGAACATTTAACACCTGGTTTAATCAATTCTAATCCACGTTTGTGAACTTTAACATTTGCTTCCCAAGCTTTAAGTGAAGCATCATCAGCATGGTCCAAAAACAAAGTTCGCTCTAGTGCGGTGTAGTAACCTGAGATCATAGGAAAAGTATTTAAAGATAAAATATCTCCTTTAACTAATTTTCTATTAGTCTTTGGATTGTGAGCTCCATCTGTATTGATACCAGATTGAAACCATACCCAAGTATCCATGTACTCTGCACCTGGATAGCTTTTAACAATCTCTCTTTCCATTCTATCTCTTGCTGCTATTGCTACTTCGATCTCTGTATTATCTTCTCTAATATTTTTAACTATTTCTTCACCACCAATGTCTGCAATTCTTGCACCATTTCTAATGATCTCTATTTCTTCGTTTGATTTAATCATTCTAAGTTTCATTAGATCCTTTGAAACATCACTAAACACAGAGAAAGTAAAAATAGACCCTATTTTTTCTCGCATATCTAACGTGACATGATCATTTTCAATTCCAATATTTTTTGGAGGTTCATCTCTTCCTATAATTGAAACAATGGCTCTTAAAAAATTATCCCTTTTCCAATCAGTGTAAATAACGTTATCACAATGAGATCTACGCCATGGTTGACTTGCATCAATGTTAGCTGAAATTGTTGAGATTTTATTTTGAGTGATCACACATCCGTATGGTCTTCCAAAAGAGCAATAAATAAATCCGGTGTAATATGCAACGTTATGCATTGAGGTTAAGATAACCATATCTAAATTATTTTTATCCATCACTGATCTAAGTTTGCTTACTCGATCGTTATATTCTTTATCGGTAAATGGTAATTTTACTTTTTCACCGTTTTTAAGTTCAAAAAAATCTGGTCGTTCCATATTAATTTAATGCTATATATCTTTTGTTCCATCTCATTATTAAACTGTAATAAAATATAGATACAAAAAGAAAAAAGCCTCCGATTATTGTATTTGTGGATGGTACTTCATTAATACCAAATAATGGCAACCAAACCCAAAAAATTCCACCTACAACTTCAGTTAAAGATAATAAAGTTAATTCTGCTGCTGGTATCGCTTTAGATCCAATTGAATATAAAATTAAACCAAAACAAACTAGTGTCCCATGCAAAGAAAATAAAGCTCCGTTATAGCTAGATGAAAAGAAAACTAAGTCTTTTGATAAAATCATAATTGTTGCAAATACAAAACAAAAGAAACCTGCAAAGGCTACTGTTGTGAATTTTGGTGTTTCTTTTCTCCATCTAAGCGTTACAGAAAAAACTGAGAAACCAATTGAGGAAGTTAAACCAAATACAAAACCAATTAATGATTTTTCACCGGTGTTTCCAAGTGCCATAATAATGATACCAACTGTTGCAATTATTATTGATATCCAAACATTGAGAGAAATTTTTTCTTTTAAAAATAAAAATGCTAATAATGCTGTAAAAAAAGGCATTGCTGCCAAACAAAGTAAAGTAACTGCGGCGCTAGTATTTGTAATTGAATAAATGAATGTAATCATAGCGATTCCCAATCCAGATCCACCAATTACCCCTGATAAACCTATTTTATAATAGTTTTTGTAAAAATTTTTTCCTTCCTCGAAAAATAAATAAAGATTTAATAAGATGAAAATTGTTAAACCTCTCCCAAAAATATACTGCCAAGGTGCCAATTGAGGATTATCCATGTATCGAACCACTAATGGGCCAAACGACCATAGTAGACCTGCAAAAAGTACAACGGGAATGGCTATTCTTGGATTTCTCAACTCTAACATAATGAGAAATCTAATTCTAAATAGAATTTTCTACAACAAAAATACGTTTCTAAACTAAATTTTGGTTTGAAAGGTTGGGGAAAAAGCAATCAACGATATCTCCCTTTTTAAATTTTGATTTACCCGCTGGTAACAAAACCCAAATATTTGAATTTACAAATGATTTAATTCTAAAAGACTCTTGACCTTTTAAAATTTCAACATTTAGTTTTCCATTTTTAGTTGTGCTTAATTGACTCTTTACAAATCTTGTGAAATTCTTTTTTTTATCAAAACCATTTGTCAAAATAGCTTTAATTGATTTTTCTTCTGATAATCCTAAAGCATTTAAAATATATGGAATTACAAAAAATCTAAAACATGCAGCTGAGGAAATTGGATTTCCAGGGAGTCCGAATATCGCCTTTTCTTTCCCTTTAATTTTTGCAAACATTATTGGTTTTCCTGGCCTTATTGCAGCACTTTTAAAGTAGCTTGATAACTTAAATTTTTTAACAACATCAGGTATAAAATCAAACTTACCTGCAGACACTGCACCTGACGTAATAATAATATCATCTTTAGATTTAATTAATTTATTTATTTTTTGTTTAAAAATATTTTGATGATTATCTCTTAATATGCTTCCACTTTTAAAATTAAATAAAAAATTTTGATTTAAGTTTTTAATATAATGTGTATTAGAATTTCTTACCATCCAATTTGGAATATTATCTTTGTCTGATATTTCGTTTCCAGTTGAAAAAAATAATATGTTAATTCTTTTTTTTACTTTAATTTTTTTGATGCCTAAACTTTTAAAAGCTAAAATATGGTTTGGTTGAACGATTGTATTTTTTTTTATTACAACCTCTCCTTTTCTATAATCTGAACCTGCAAACCTAACGTGATCAAATTTTTTTATTTTCTGGTCGATTAAAATATATTTTTTATTAAGAGCAAAAATTATTTGTTCTATAGGAATAATTGTATCAAAACCCTTTGGTATAATTCCTCCAGTCATTATTTCGGCAGTATCAAATTTTTTTATCTTTTTTTTAAATGGTTTCATTCCTGCAGCAATTGAACCAATAATTTTAAATTTTTTTGGGAATTTTTTTTTTAATTCATTAGTATCTTTTGAATTAATTGCATAACCATCAAACGCAGCATTATTCCCTGCTGGATAATTTATTTTAGAATAAATATTGGTGGAAACTACTCTATTTAAGGAATTTATACTCTTTATAGTTTCGTCCTTAATTTTAATTTTGGCTTTTTTTAAAACTGTTTTTGATTTTTCGTAACTAATCATTTTTGAATATTTCTTCAGCTTTTTTTAAATCTTCTTTTGTATTTATATTAAAGAAAGGATCATTATTTGAAAACTCCATATTAATTATTTTTACCCCAGTATTATTAGCCCACAACTCTACTTTTCTTTCTCCATTTTTTAGATCCTTCTCTAACTTATCTAATAAATTAATCGACCATAAGCCAAATATATTATGTCGTGTGTTGTTTGACTTAATAAAAAATAAATCACTTTCATTGAAATTAATATTTTGAATAAAATCTTTTAATATTTGTCTCTTAAAAAAGGGTGTATCAACAGGGAAAGTTGCTATCCATTTGTAGTCTTTTTGATTTTCTTTTATCCATTTCATAGCTGAAAAAACTCCACCTAACGGACCAAGACCTTTTTCATAATCCTCGATTATTGAAATTTTTTCTGAGTTATGAAAACTAATTTTATTATTTGATACTATTAAGAGTTCTTTGAATTCATCAATAATTTCAGTCAACATGTGATCAATTAACAATTTACCAGCTAACTTTACTTGGGATTTATCTTCTCCAAACCTTTGTGACTTACCGCCTGCTAGCACAGTGCCTAAAATGTTGTTATGATCCATCTATAAAATATAAAACATTCAAAGTTGAATTAAAGAAATTAAATGGATTTAAGAATTTTAGAAATAGCAGCCCATACTGAAAATAATAAAGTTGTTGAAAACTATACTCATAAGTCAAAACACAAAAATCCATTATGTGGTGATGAGATGGAAATAAGCTTAATTGTTAAAGAAGATGTTGTAAAAGATATGGGTTATCAGTGTAAATCGTGTGTTTATTGTCAAGCATCAGTCAGTCTATTATCCAGAAAAATTAAGGAAAAAAAAGTTGATGATGTTAAAAAATTTATAAAAGTTGGTGAGCAACTTTTTGAGGATGCAAAAGTAAGTATGGAAAAACATTGGAAAGATTTTAAAGAAATTTTAGATAAAAAAAATCTTTCAAGGAAAGAATGTTTGCTTTTACCTTTAAGAACTATTGCGAAAGCATTAAAGATATAAATGATTAAAATTACAAAACCCTTATTACAAAAAGCATTAATTGCAGGTTTTTTTTCAGCATTTACAATTGGTGTACTAACAGTCCTTACTTACAAAAGTACACTCGGATATTTTATTGCAGCCTCTTTTGGTTCTTCAATGGTTTTACTATTTGGTTTTCCTGAAAGCCCATTTGCACAACCAAAAAATGTTTTTTTTGGACATTTGGTAACTGCTTTAGTAGGAGTAATTTTTGTAAACTTTATTCCACTTCCGATTTATATCAGTATTGCAATCGCTGTTGGAGCTGGAGTTTTTTTAATGATTTTATTTAATATTGTTCACCCACCTGCTGGTGGAAATCCAATCATAGTTATTATTGGAAGTGTCTCTTATGATTATTTAATTAATCCAATAATTTTTGGTTGTATAATTATATTGTTATTAGCAATTATAATTAACAAATATTTATTAAAAAAGAACTATCCACTAAAATAATTTAATGAATTCTAAATACAAAGTTTTAAAATATTCATCTAATAAGTTTGAAAATATAGATGACTTAATTTCAATTGAAGAACCATTGGAGATTTCATTAAAGTTTAAGGAATCTGATAAATGGATAAATCAAAGTTTATCTATAACAATGAGAACTCCTGGTGATGATGAAGATCTTGTAAGAGGATTTTTATATAATGAGCAAATTATAACAAATATTGGTGATATTGACTCAATAGAAAGTTATGGAGATAAAGTTGGTCAATACAATATTCAAAATAAAATATTAGCAACTTTAAATAATTCTAAAAATATAAATATTGCAAAAATAAAAAGAGACTTTTTAACTAATTCCTCATGTGGTGTATGTGGAAAATCTTCTCTTGATGCTCTAGAAATAATTAAAAAAAATAAAACAAATTCATCAGAACCCAAAATCAAAAAAGAGGTAATTGTTAAATCACCAGATATATTGAGAGAAGGCCAATCAGAATTCAGTAAAACAGGTGGAATTCATGCAAGTGGTCTTTTTAATAGCAATGGAGAATTAGTTGCTGTCAGAGAGGATGTAGGAAGACATAATGCTCTTGATAAACTTATTGGTTGTGCATTAAAGAACAATCAAATTGATCCGAAAAACCAATTTATAACATGCTCAGGTAGACTAAATTTTGAATTGGTTCAAAAGGTTTTGATGACGGATATAGGTATAATGATAGGTGTTGGTGCGCCAACTAGTCTTGCTATCGATTTAGCGAATAAATTTGACATTACCCTTGTTGGTTTCGTAAAGAGGGACAGTTTTAATATTTACACAAATAACAAAAAAGTTATTGTGGGCTAAATTAATAAAAGGGTATTTGTGTCAAAAAATATAAGTAATTTATCAGGCAGAATAGGCTTAAAAGATAACCTATTTAAGCAAATCTCAGAAAATACCTTAAGCGATAATCCACAAGATATTAAAGAAATTGCCAAAAAACATAACCTAGGTGTTTCAACTCTTCATGGTGCTGAATCCTTTTATGAATTTTTGAGACCCTCTCATAGAGAAAAGAAAGCTTTTGTTTGTAACGGTAGTGCATGCATGTGCGCGGGAACTCAAGACAAATTAAAAAATAAATTAAAAGAAAAACTAGGTGATGACAAAGTTGGAGAAATGTTCTGCTTAGGTCATTGTTATGAAAACCATGCATTTCACTATGATGGAGAAAATTATGCTGGTAAAGATATAGAAAAAATTGACCAAATAATTAAAGGTGAGGAAATTAAGCGAGAAAAATTTTTCTCAAAAAGTTTTGCTACAACAAGTTTTTTAATGGATGACAAATTATCCTCAACAGATCAATTTAAAGAGCAATTAAGTAAATTTTTAAAAACAGACAAAAAAGAAATAGTAAAATCATTATTAGATTCAAATTTAACAGGAAGAGGCGGTGCTGGTTTTCCAACAGGAATGAAATGGGATTTCTGTAGCAAAGCAAAAGGAGATAAAAAATATGTTATCTGTAATGCAGATGAGGGCGACTCTGGTGCTTTCTCAGACAGATACTTATTAGAGGACCAACCTTTAAAAGTTATTTTTGGAATGGTAATTTGTGGTTATGTGATAGGAAGTAATGAAGGAGTTTTGTACATTAGAGGTGAATATCCTAAATCTATTGAAGCAATTAATGGGAGCATCAATGAACTTAAAAAATTAAATTTATTAGGTGAAAATATTTTAGGAAATGATTTTTCTTTTGATCTTGGAATTTGTATCGGACAAGGTGCTTATATTTGTGGAGAAGAAACAGCTTTGATTGCATCTATTGAAGGAAGAAGAGCAGAAGTTGATGTAAGACCTCCGTTTCCTGTAACAGAAGGCTTATATAAAAAACCAACGGTAGTTAATAATGTTGAAACATTAGCTGCTGCAACTGGAATTTTATTAAATGGATCAGAAAAATTTTCTTCAGTTGGAAATAAAAAATCAGCTGGAACAAAATTAGTTTGTTTAGATAGTTTCTTTAACAACCCAGGTGTTTATGAAATTGATATGGGTACGCCAATGAAAAAAATATTTAATGAAATTGGTGGTGGATACAAAGAACCTGTTAAAGCATTTCAAATTGGAGGCCCATTAGGTGGGGTTGTTCCTTTAAGTGAAATAGAAAATTTAAATTTAGATTTTCAAGAGTTCACAGCAAAAGGTTTTATGTTAGGTCACGCAAGTGTAGTTAGTATTCCAAAAGATTTTCCAATGGCTGAATATATTCATCACTTGTTTGAATTCTCAGCAGAGGAATCGTGCGGGAAATGTTTCCCAGGAAGACTTGGATCTTACAGAGGTAAGGAGATGTTTGATCAAGCTAAGAAGAAAACAGCTAAAATTCCTTTAAAATTACTAGAAGAATTGTTGGTTACCATGCAAAAAGGATGCCTATGTGCACTTTGTGGAGCAATCCCAACTCCAATTCAGAACATTCTAAAATACTTTGGTGATGAAATGAAAAATGATATGGTGAAAGATAATTAATGAGCTCAGAAAAAAGAAAAATTGCATATATTGATGGAAAACCATACGAAATTGGTCCTAAACACACATCTATCTTAAAATTTGTAAAAAGCTATGTAGGTGAAAAAAAAGTACCTACTTTATGCGATGATCCAAACCTAGCTCCTTATGGTGCTTGCAGAGTTTGCTCTGTAGAAGTTGCTTTAGAAAAAGATGGTCCAACAAGAGTGGTCGCATCTTGTCATACTCCAGTTGCTGAAAACCAACATATCTTTACTTCAAATGAAGCTTTAACAAGTCTAAGAAAAAATATTGTTGAATTAGTTTTAACTGATCATCCAATGGAATGTGATACTTGTGAGGTAAACAATAATTGTGAATTACAAACAGTAGCAAACGATCTAGGAGTTGCTGATCACAGATACAACAGTCCTAAACAGCACAAAGGTATACCAAGAGATACTTCTCACGATTACATGAGAATGAACTTGGACAATTGTATTAATTGTGGAAGATGTGTTAGAGCCTGTGATGAAATTCAAGGTTCGTTTGTACTAACAATGAGCGGAAGAGGTTTTGAATCTAGAATAACAACTGACAATGATATGATGTTTGGAGATAGTTCGTGTGTTTCTTGTGGTGCTTGCGCTCACACTTGTCCAACAGATGCAATTTCAGATGTTTTCCAATCTAAATCTGCGGCTGTAGATAAAAAAGTAAGAACAACTTGTTCATACTGTGGTGTTGGATGTAATTTAGAAGCATCAATAAAAGATGATAAAGTTGTTGCAATAGATACTCCAAAACAAACAGAAGTAAATGCTGGTCATACATGTATTAAAGGAAGATATGCATTTAGTTTTTATGATCATCCAGACAGATTAAAAACACCATTAATTAAAAGAAATGGAAAGTTTGAAGAAGCTTCTTGGGATGAAGCTTATGAATTCATTAAAAAAGAAATGAATAGAATTACAAAAGATAATGGTCCAGATGCCTTTGCTGGAATTTCTTCTGCAAGATGTACGAATGAAGAAAATTATGTTTTTCAAAAAATGATTAGAGCTGCTGTAGGAACTAACAGTGTAGACTGTTGTGCAAGAATTTGTCATTCACCAACAGCTTGGGGAATGCAACAAACTTTTGGGACTGGGGCAGCAACTAACTCTACAGAAGATATTTATCATGCAGATTTATTTTTGGTAATTGGAGCTAATCCAACTAACGCTCATCCTGTAACAGGTGCAAAAATAAAACAACAAGTCATGAAAGGTAAAAAATTAATTGTACTTGATCCAGTTACAACTGAATTAGCAAAACTTGCTGATTATCATATTAAACTAAGACCAGGAACTAACGTTGCGGTATTAAATATGATGTTGCACTTTATTATTAAATCAAAACTTTATAATGCAGATTTTGTTAGAGATAGAACAGAAGGTTTTGATAATTTTTTAAAAGAAATTGAAAGACAAGATGTTGATCATTTAGCAAAAGTAGCTGGTGTAGATAAACAATTAGTTAAAGAAGCAGCAATTGCATATGCTACTGCAAGAAATTCAATGGAGTTCCATGGTTTAGGAGTTACTGAACACGAGCAGGGATCTAAAACAGTAATGTTAATTGCAGATCTAGCAATGATTACTGGAAACATTGGACGAAAAGGTGTTGGAGTTAATCCTTTAAGAGGTCAAAACAATGTTCAAGGTGCAGCAGATATGGGATGTCAACCACACCAAGGTGCTGGATATTTCCCTGTAGCTGATGAAAAGCATCAAGAATTCTACACAGAAAAATATGGAGTAACTCACCCAACTAAGCCAGGATTAAAAATTCCTCAGATGTTTGAAGCTGCAATAAACAAGGAATTAAAAGGTTTATGGATTATAGGGGAAGACATTGTTCAAACAGATCCTAATAGTGCACATGTAATTGAAGCTATGAACTCTTTAGAACTTTTAGTCGTTCAAGAAATATTTATGAGTGAAACAGCAAAATTAGCAACTGTTGTTCTGCCAGGTACAACGTTCTTAGAAAAAGATGGAACTTTTACAAATACTGAGAGAAGAATTCAAAGAGTGAACAGAGCTGTGCCTCCTCTACCAGGCACTAAACCTGATGGATTAATTGTAACTGAGATGATGCAGAAATTAGGATTTGATCAGCCAACTTATGATGCAGATCAAGTTCTAGCAGAAATTGCTGATATCGTTCCTTTCTTTAAGGGTGTTACTCGAGAGAGACTTGGAAAATTTGGATTACAATGGCCAGTTCAAGAAGATGGAACTGATACAAAAATTTTACATACAGAAACATTTAAATTAGGTAAAGGCAGACTAAAAAACTTTGATTGGAAAGAATCATCAGAAATAGAGGCTAATCAGAAAGACTACCCTTTGATTTTAACAACTAGTAGAGTTTTACAACATTACAACGCAGCAACAATGACTAGAAGAACAAAAAATATAAATATTGTTGATGAAGATGTTTTATTAATTCATCCTAAAGATGCAGCACATAGAGATCTAAATACTGGTGATATCGGAAGACTTTATTCAGGTAGAGGCGAGGTTGCACTTAAAGTTGAGGTTACAGATAAAGTTAAAGAAGGAATTGTGTTTACTACGTTCCATTTCCCAGAGCATATGGTTAATATGGTTACAGGTCATGGTAAAGATGAAGAAACAATGTGTGCAGAATACAAAGTATCTTCTGTTGAAGTACAAAAAATCTCTAATCAATTTAAAACAGAAGTTAAACCAAAAGAAAATCAAGCTGAAGTTAGTTAATTAAAATGACCATTGGTTGGCATTTTGATAATACCTATTCAAAGTTATCAAATACGTTTAAAGAAAATATTAAACCAACTCCTGTTCATGATCCTGAGTTGGTAATTTTAAATGAGGAACTAGCCTCTACTTTAAATTTAGATTTTTCAAAAACAGACAAAAAAAAATTAGCAGAAATATTTTCTGGAAACTCCATACCGGAAGAAACTAATACTATTGCGCAAGCATATGCAGGTCATCAATTTGGACACTTTACTATGTTAGGAGATGGTAGAGCAGTTTTATTGGGTGAGCATTTAGTAAACAATGACAATCGTTTTGACATTCAGTTTAAAGGTTCAGGAAGAACTTCTTTTTCTAGAGGTGGTGACGGAAGAGCAGCACTAGGACCTATGCTTAGAGAATATATTATCAGTGAAGCGATACATTCATTAAATATTCCAACTACTAGAAGTCTTGCTGTTGTTAAAACTGGAGAAAAAGTTGTAAGAGAAAATCTTTTACAGGGCGCTATATTAACAAGAGTTGCATCAAGTCATCTTCGGGTTGGAACATTTCAATATATTGCTGCAACTCAAAACATTGAAAACTTAAATACTTTAGTCGACTACACAATAAACAGACATTATCCGGAAATTAAAATATCAAATTCAAAAGCATTAGACTTGTTAAATCTTGTTATGGAAAAGCAATGCCAGCTAGTAATCAATTGGATGAGAGTTGGATTTATTCATGGGGTTATGAATACTGATAATATGGCAATTTCAGGTGAAACCATTGATTATGGTCCTTGTGCATTTATGGATCATTATGATCCAAAAACTGTATTTAGCTCAATCGATAAATTCGGAAGATATGCCTTTTCTAATCAACCACCAATTACAAAGTGGAATTTAGCAAGATTTGCAGAATGTTTAATCCCTCTAATTGATAAAAATGAAGATACTGCAATTAAATTAGCAACAGATTTAATAGATAATTTCCAAAATATTTATGAAAATAAGTGGTTAAATATGATGAGAGATAAGCTTGGTCTATTCGGTGAGGATAAAAATGATAAAAAATTAATTAATGATTTATTTAATTGGATGGAAAAAAATAAAGCAGATTACACAAACACTTTTTGTAATCTAATGGATATCAATTCTGATGAAATTTATAAAAATAATGATTTTATCAATTGGAAAAATGAATGGAAAAAAAGATCTGAGTTAAATAATTCAACTAAGGAAAAACAAAGCAAACTTATGAAATCAAATAATCCAATTGTAATTCCTAGAAATCACAAAGTAGAGGAAGCTTTAGCTGAAGCAGAAAAAGGAAGTTTAGATAAAATGAAAAAGTTATTAGCTATTTTAAAAAATCCTTATGATAATCAGAGTAATATTGAAGAATATCAAGAGCCTGCTCCATCGAGTAACGAAAAGTATCAAACTTTTTGTGGAACTTAATTTATAGAACGTAGGGCTCTGGCCTAGCTGTTTTACCCAAAACTCTCTCAACTGCGAAATCACTTATATCAATTGTTTGGTATGATCCTGTTGTGATTAATTCAGTTAAGGCTCTACCGATACCTGGTGCCTGCATTAATCCTCGGCCTGTAAATCCAGAGGCCATGTAAACATTGTCATATTTTGGATGCTTACCAACAACTGCATTATTATCTAATCTATTACAATCATAGTAACCTGCCCATCCACCAGTTAACTTTAACTCTTCAAAGGCAGGTATTCTCTTAGCAAGAGCTGGCCAAACTAATTCCTCAAAATCATTCCAAGCTGGTTCCAAATCATCTGCATCAAATACAGAAATAGGCGATCCTGCTAAATATTCTCCTCCTTCTGGTCTCCAATAAACACCAGTTGTTAAGTCTCCACTTAGTGGCATCTCTTTTATATATGTTGGGCATTTTACTCTAAACACAGTGTGCTTTTGAGGAACAACAGGAATATCATCTAACAATTCTTTAGTCCAGCAACCAGCTGCGGAAACAATTGTTTTAGCATTTATTTCAGAAATACTTTTTACTTCACCTTTAGTAAATTCTGCTCCAAGCTCTATTGCTTTACTTTTAAGAGCGCTATGAAACATAAATGGATCAATCCATCCTTCACTTTGATTATCCGTATAAGTTGCTGTCTCTATCCCTTCACTATTAACATAAGGGAAAACCTTGGATAATTCTGATCCTTTAATATTTTTTGTTCCTGCATCACATTCTTTATGATTTTCTAATGCTCTATATTGTTCTTCAGCATGCTCAGGACCAAACATTAAAAGATATCCATTGGTTACCATACTAGCTGTTGGGTTAGGGTTTTTTTCTGTTTTTAATAATTCTGGTATTTGAAAAATAAATTCTCTTGCAAATTTTCCTAATAAAATATTTTCTTTTTGGAAAAATTGTCTTCTAAAACCACCTAGAGATAATGGGAATGAAGCTGTTTTATAAGTAGGATCTCTTTCAATAACTTTTACTTTTCTACCTTCTTTGGATAAAAAATAAGCGGTTGCCGCACCTATTATTCCACCACCAATTACTACAACATCATCCATATCTAATTTAACATAATTAAGCTTGTATTCAGAATTAGTGCAAAGCTACACCAAAGTAAATATGGAATCATTAGATAGGCACTCAACATCTTGACGCGTTTAAACTTTAAAATAAGATTGATTATCAATGCTATTAGTATGATTAATACTAGAAGAGCCAAAACCATATTGTGAAAAACAAAAAAAACTACACTCCAAGTTGTATTGAATACTAAATGAATAAAATAAATATAAACAGTATTCATATCTCTATTTTTCGTATGCCAATAAAGCCATATTGCAACTGTCATCAATGTATACAAGGTGGTCCAAACAGGTCCGAATATCCAATCTGGTGGATTAAATGATGGTTTATTTAGTAATGAATACCATGGCTCTTTAAAAGTAACAGTAGCT
The DNA here is from genome assembly GCA_902594405.1 of uncultured Pelagibacteraceae bacterium. Taxonomy (GTDB): domain Bacteria; phylum Pseudomonadota; class Alphaproteobacteria; order Pelagibacterales; family Pelagibacteraceae; genus Pelagibacter. The sequence goes on from CACJMB010000005.1 coordinate 46,049, forward strand.
AAACCGCCAATCAATGAAGCAGAGAATGTAATAGCAAGAAACAATATAAATGTTAAAAATTTATTTTTAAACATGTTAGATATATACATAACAAAAAATGAGTAAAAAAACTATTTGGATTACAGGTGGTAGTACAGGGATTGGAAAAGCTTTAGCAATTAAGTTTGCAAGTAAGGGATGGAATGTTGCTATATCTGCAAGAAGAGCTGAATTACTAAATGAGCTTTCAAATTCTTATGAAAATATTTCAAGTTTTCCTTTAGACGTAACAGATAAAGAAAAGTGTAAAGAAGTATTTAACGAAATTAAAAACAAATATGAAAATATAGATATTTGTTTTTTTTCAACTGGAACATGGGATCCCAAAAAAGAAAAAGATATAGATGTTGAACAAATGGAAGATGTTTTTAAAGTAAATTTTTTTGGAACTGTGAATAGCATCAAAGCAGTTGAACAATACTTTAGAGATAAAAAAAATGGTATAATTACTATTGTTTCGTCAATTGCAGGATATAGAGGGTTACCTAATTCAACTGGATATGGGCCATCTAAATCTGCATTAAATAACTTAGCTGAAAGTTTGTATTTTGATTTTAAAAGATACAATGTACGTGTTTGTTTAGTGTCTCCTGGGTTTATTAAAACACCAATGACAGATAAAAATGATTTTAAAATGCCTTTTTTAAAAACTCCTGAGTATGCTGCAGATCAAATTTATGAAGGTTTAGTTAACAAAAATATATTTGAAATTCATTTTCCAAAATCACTTACAATTACATTAAAACTATTGAGTTTTTTGCCAAGTAAAATTTATTTTGGTTTAGTTGGAAAACTAACGAAATATCAAAAAAAATAGTTAATCTTTAACAAATACAACTGTCAATTCAGCTACTTTAAAACCAAATTTAGTCATTGTTGCTCTATTAATTGCAACTCTATCATCTTGTTTAAAAATCCAATCATCGAAAGTTATTTTTAATTCTTTACCTTTAACTGGAACTAATAAAACATATTCAAATTTAAACGCAGGTCCGTAAGAATATCCTATTGCTTTACCCACAACATCTCCTGCTGTTCCTTCATAATTATGCTCGTCAATTTTGTTTATTGTCCATTCTCGATCTTGAACTTCACCATCATCCCAATTAAATTTTTCTTTAAGAATTAATTGCTTTCCATCCCAAGTTCCATTTAAATCTGCAGAAAATTGTCTTGTAACTTTTCCTGATCTATTTTGCAGAACACCCCAGGCCTTAACATTTCCAGATAAGTATTCCTCAATAATTAATCTTGGTTCTTTGTTTTTAAAGTCTTCTGGTTTCATAGCGCTATTATTTGAGCAACTTGTAATTAAGAATAATGAAATTATCAATGAAATTGACTTAATTATTTTTATATGTCGCATAAATATCTCCATTATTTTTATTTGTTTTGCATTGAAAATTGTATCAGATCAATATTTTTTGACTTAAATCCAGCCTCACAATAAGAAAGATAAAACTCCCACATTCTTTTAAATGTTAAGTCAAAGCCTTGATTTTTTATTAAATCCCATTTTTTTAAAAACTCATTTCTCCATATAGCCAATGTATTTGCATAATGATCAGCATAAGAAATATATGAATTTATAGTCAAACCGTTATCAGAAACATAACGATTAATGCTATTTTTATTAGGTAAAAAACCACCAGGAAAAATATATTTTTGAATAAAATCTTGTTTGTTTTTGTATCTATCAAACAATCTGTCATCGATGGTAATTGCTTGAATAGCTGCTTTACCGCCATCAGATAAGTTGGTTTTAATAGTTTTAAAATAACCCTCTAAATAATTTTGACCAACAGCCTCTATCATCTCTATAGAGGCAATTGAATTGTATTTGCCTTTAAGATCTCTGTAATCTTTTATTTCAATATTTACTTTTTCGTTTAAACCACAATTAAAAATTCTTTCTTTTGCGTATTCAAATTGTTTTTTTGATATTGTAATACAGTCTAGTTTAACATCATATTTTTTACCTAAGTACTCAGCAAAACCTCCCCAACCACATCCTATTTCTAAAACTTTGTCGCCATTATTTGGTTTTATTAGATCAATTAATTTTTGATATTTATTATTTTGAGCATCAGAAAGATTTTTCGATTTATCATCAAAAATAGCACTAGAGTAAGTAAGTGTGTCATCTAACCAAAGAGAAAAAAAATCATTACCTAGATCATAATGTTTAGCAATATTTTCTTTGCTTCTACTTTTTGTATTTTTGATTATTTTATTTTTTACAAAATTAATTATTGGAAAATCAAGAAGTCCTGAGAATTTATATATAACTTCTATATTTCTTGCAGTTAATTCAATTAAATTTGATAAGTTGTCAGTTTCAAATTCACCTCTCATGTAGCTCTCAGCAAATCCAATACTGCCACCTCTAATTAAATTATAATTAAAATCTGGTTTTTTGATTGAAATATTTGCATGCAATTTTTCATTCAGATTTCCAAACTTTAAAACTTTTCCGTCATGTGTAGTCAGCACTAGATAACCATGATTTATTTTATTAAGAAATTTAAAGACTAATTTATCTGCGGCGTTATTTAAAAACATTAATTTTCTACTGTTATATTATTTTTAATTTTAAATTTTTTCTTAATAAATTTAATTCCTTTAATCCACAATTTAAACGCTTCAAAATGTATCGCAGAGATAATTTTAAATGTCATCAAAGGGTGTTTAAGATAAGAATTCATTAAGTTTTTACTTGTCAAATCAGATCTTTCACCATCTTGAGATGCAAAAAGAATTTTTCCTTCTTGATCATATTGATCAATTACAACTGACAACTTCTGCTCTGGATTTAATATCCTAAAAAAATAATTACAATCCATTTCAATAAATGGTGAAACATGAAATTTCTTTGAGCAATTATTTTGAATTAATTTATTTTGTCCCTCCACTTTGAAAACATATGTGTGTTGCTCACCAAATGTATTCTTAACTTCATATAAAATAGAAATTAAATTATCATTTTTATCGTATACAAAAAAAATACTTAGTGGATTAAAAACATAACCAAATATTCTTGGATAGCATAAAAGTTTAACTTTTATATTATCTGTTGTGATTTCGTTATTAATTAGATTTTTTTTTACCCATTCAAAAAGAGATGAACCATCACGATCACCATGATCTTTCTCATAAAAACTAATAAGATTAAATTTATTTAATGAAAAAAATTTTAATTTATCATCAAGCTCATTTAGTTCTGATAGATCTATAAATAATGAAAATACTTTATACTTAAAAAAATGTTCTTTTGGTTTAAATCTCTTATGGATTACATTACCATTATATATACAAGAACTAATCATTAAGGTTTTTCAGCATTTCAATGGATGATTTTATTCCATCTTCATGAAATCCGTAACCAAAATAACTGCCACAAAAAAGTAAATCTTTTTGATTTTGTATTTTAATAAGCTCTGACTGAGCATCTAATGCTTTTTGATCGTAATATGGATGTGTAAATTTTACTTTTCTCAATATTTTTTTCTCATCAATATCGAAGTAAGGATTAAGTGTTAAGAAAATATTTTCATCACACTTTAAATTTTGTAATAAATTTAACCAGTAGGTTATTGAATTTTTCTCTAAATTCTTGTCGTCTATTGATGAATTCCAAGAAGACCAAGCTTTTTTATTTTTTGGCATAGCCCGCTGATCTGTATGTATGTAAGCTATATTTTCTTTGTAGCTAAAATTTGAAAGAATATTTTTCTCATCCTCAGTTGGATTTTCAATTAACTTTAAGGCTTCATCTGCATGCGTTGCCAAAACTACTTTGTCATAATCGAAGAATTCACTTTCTCCACCATAATATAAATCTAATCCTGATGATTTTCTTTTAACTCTTGTAACTTTGTAATTTTTGTAGTGTTCACCACTTATTTGAGAAAGTATTTTATTAACATAAGTTCTGCTTCTATTGGTTACTGTGTACCACTGGGGTCTATTTTTTAATTTAAACAAACCATGATTTTGGAAAAATCTAAGAAAGAAACTAATTGGCATCTTGCTCGCTTCATAAGGAGGCATAGACCAAATTGCAGATACCATTGGTATTATATGATAATCAACAAATGTTTTTGATAGTTTATTTATTTTTAAATATTCACCTAAAGTAATTTTATCATTTGATACATTTACTTGATCACTTTTTTTATAAAATTTAATTATATCAAAAAACATTTTTAAGAACTCTATGTTAAACAAATTTGATTTATTAGAGAAAATTCCACTCAACCCTTTTCCACAATATTCAAAGTTTGTATTATCTACTGTAACTGAAAAAGACATATTGCTTTTTTCAATTTGAATATCATTTTCCTTAAAAAAATTAATTAAATTTGGATAATTTTGAAAATTAAAAACAATAAAACCAATATCTACTGAAACTTTTTTTTCATCAAAAATCAAATCTATTGTATGAGAGTGTCCACCAAAATGATCTTCTCGCTCGAAAAGATCTACGTGATGATTTTTAGATAAATAATAAGCAGCACTTAATCCGGAAATACCTGAGCCAACAACAGCAATTTTCATTAATTATTATGCTGCATCTTCTTTAAACTCATCCATACTTGGACAAGTACAAAAAATATTTTTATCTCCATATACGTTGTCAACTCTTGCAACTGGAGGCCAAAATTTATTTGCTTTTAAGAATTTTGCTGGATATGCAGCTTGCTCTCTTGAATATTTATGATTCCATTCATCTGAAGCTAATTCAATATCTGTATGAGGTGCATTTTTAATTGGATTATCAACTTTATCGAATTTTCCTGATTTGATCATATCTATTTCTGATTTAATACTAATCAAAGTATCACAAAATCTATCTAGTTCGGACAAGCTTTCACTTTCAGTTGGTTCAATCATCATTGTACCTGCTACTGGCCATGACATTGTTGGTGCATGAAAACCATAATCAATCAACCTTTTAGCTATATCTTCTTCTGTGATCCCTGTTTCAGTTTTAATATATCGAATATCAATTATACATTCATGAGCTACATTTCCGTTTGAACCTTTATAAAGAATTGGGTAATGATCTTTAAGTCTATGAGCTATATAATTTGCATTTAATATTGCAACTTGAGTAGCTAATTTCAAACCTTCAGAGCCCATCATTTTGATATACATCCAAGAAATTGATAAAATACTTGAGCTTCCCCAAGGTGCTGCTGAAACTGCTCCTATTCCCGTGGCAGGTCCACAGTCTTTAACAACCGGATGATTAGGTAGATAAACTTGTAAATGTCTTTTACATGCAATTGGTCCCATTCCTGGTCCTCCACCACCATGTGGAATACAGAATGTTTTGTGTAAGTTAATGTGGCAAACATCTGGACCAAAATTTCCAGGTCTTGCAATACCAACAAGCGCATTTAAATTTGCACCATCCATATAAACTTGACCACCATGTTTATGAATTAACTCACATATGTCTGTAATTTTTTCTTCGAATACTCCGTGAGTAGACGGATACGTGACCATTAATGCTCCAAGATTTTCAGAATGCATTTCTGCTTTTTTCTTTAAATCCTCAAAATCAACATTTCCTTCTTTGTCACAATCAACAACGACAACTTTCATTCCTACCATTTGTGCACTAGCAGGATTGGTTCCATGTGCTGAGCTAGGTATTAAACATATATTCCTGTTTTCTTCGCCTCTATCTAAATGATATTTTCTAATAACCATTAATCCTGCATACTCCCCTTGAGCGCCTGCATTTGGCTGAAGTGAAACACCTGAAAAACCAGTAATTGATCTAAGCCAATTTTTAAGATCAGTGAATAAATCTCTATATCCTTCCATCTGCTCAATAGGTACAAATGGATGAGGCTCTGCTAATTCTCTCCACGAAATAGGTATCATTTCTGCAGTAGCATTTAATTTCATAGTACATGAACCAAGTGCAATCATAGTTCTATTTAAAGCTATATCTTTATCTTCTAACTTTTTTAAATATCTGAGCATCTCAGTTTCTGAGTGATATGAATTAAAAACAGGATGTTCTAAATATTTTGAAGTTCTTAATAAATTTTTTGGTAAATTAGGTAAACTTACTGTTGGGTCTTCTTTTTTAATCGACTCAGCTGCATTAAAAATTTTTAGTAATTGATTTACTCTATAAACGTTTTTCTTTTCATCAAAAGAAACTGCCAACATTTCAGAATTTACTCTTCTAATGTTTACCTTTTGATCCAAAGCATTTTTATAAATTTGATCAGTTTTATCTTTTGTTACAATTGTAACTGTATCAAAGAAATGCTCTGAATAAATTTCATATCCAGATTGTTTCAATTTATCTGCAAAATTTTTAGCTAATTGAGAAACTCTCTCAGCAATAGTTTTTATTCCATCTGGTCCGTGGTAAATGGCATATGCAGCTGAAACAATTGCTAACAAAGCTTGGGCAGTACAAATATTACTTGTAGCTTTATCTCTTCTTATATGTTGTTCCCTAGTTTGTAATGATAATCTGTAAGCTTTGTTTCCATGTCTATCAACAGAAACCCCTACAATTCTTCCAGGCATAGATCTTTTATATTCATCTTTAGTTGCAAAGAAGGCTGCATGAGGTCCACCGTAACCCATTGGAATTCCAAATCTTTGAGAACTTCCTACAGCAATATCTGCTCCTAGTTCTCTTGGTGTTTTTAATTTAGCAAGTGCTAATAAATCACAAGCTAATATTGCTTTACCATTTTTTTTATGAATTTTACTTATTGCTTCACTAGGATCTTTTATATCTCCTAACGTTCCCGGATATTGTAATATACCACAAACTAAATCTTCCTTTAATTGGTCTAATACTTCATCTTCATTACCAACAAGTACTTTTAATCCCATTGGTTCTGCTCTTGTTTGAATTACATCGATTGTTTGTGGGTGACAATTTTCTGAGACAAAAACTAAATTACTATCTTTTTTATTTAATCTATGACTTAATCCCATTGCTTCTGCAGCTGCTGTTCCTTCATCTAATAAAGACGCATTTGCAATATCCATTCCTGTAAAATCAACTATCATTTGTTGGAAATTAAGCAGCATTTCTAATCTTCCTTGAGCTACCTCGGGTTGATAAGGTGTATAAGAAGTATACCAACCTGGATTTTCTAAAATATTTCTTAGAATTACGTATGGTGTGTAAGTTCCATAATAACCCATTCCAATAAAGTTAGAATAAATTTGATTTTTTTTTGAAATTGCCTTTAATTTTCTTAATGCTTCATATTCTGAATTAGACTCACCAATATTTAATTCATCTTTCAATTGGATTTTTTCTGGAACTGTACTTTTGATTAAATCATCAAGTGATTTGTAATTAAGCTCCTTAAGCATTTTATTTTGATCTTCATTTGAAGGTCCAATATGCCTTTTTAAAAAATCTTTTTGAGAATTATGTAACATTAGCTAGCACTCTCCTTTGCAAATTTATCATATTCTTCTTTATTCATAAGACTATCCATTTCAGATTGATCTTTCATTTTAAGTTTAAAAAACCATGCTGAACCCTCTGGATCTTCATTAATTTTAGATGGATCATCTACAATAGCTTGATTAATATCTACTACTTCACCACTAACTGGAGTATAAACATCACTAGCAGCTTTCGTAGATTCTACTACTCCTGCAGTACCATCTTTTTCAACATTAGATCCTTTTTCAGGAAGTTCTGCAAAAACGATGTCGCCGAGCATTTCTGTTGCATGTTTTGTAATTCCTATTGTAGCTACATCTCCCTCTAATGTAATCCACTCATGTTCTTTTGAAAATTTTACTTCACTCATCAATTTACTCCTTTCACATAATTTTTTTTATAAAATGGTAATGCGCAAACATTTGCTGGATGTTTTTTCCCTCTTACCTCAAGCAAAATTTTAGTATCAACTTTTGAAAACTCTTTATTAACATAACCCATCGCTATAGGACCGTTTACACTTGGTCCAAACGTGCCACTAGTTATCTCACCGATTTGTGTATCTGTATCATCAAATATTTTAGTTTTTTCTCTAGCAATCAATCTACCTTCGGGTTTAATTCCTACTCTTATTTGGCTTGCTCCATCTTGCATTTGGTTCATAATTTTTTTCGATCCAATAAAACCCCCGTTTGATAATCTAGATTTTGAGATTGCCCATCTAAGATTTGCCTCAACTGGTGTTTTATTAATATCTAATTCGTGACCATATAAACACAATCCAGCTTCCAATCTCAAGGTATCTCTTGCCCCAAGTCCTATAAGTTGTGCTCCCTTTTCTATTAAATTTTCAACGAATTTTTCAGCTTTATCGTTAGAAATTGAAATTTCAAATCCATCTTCCCCTGTATAACCTGATCTTGTAACAAATGATTTTTGATTACCAGAATCGAACCAATTTCCTGTCATAAAATTTAATTGATCAACCCCATTTATAATTGAGTTTAAAATTTCAACAGACTTGGGTCCTTGAATTGCTATCAAAGATCTATTGTTATCTAAATTCATTTTGAATTTTGAACCTAGTAAATTAGATAAAATCTCAAAGTCTTTATCTTTGCATGCAGCATTTAGGATAATTAAATACCCCTCCTCTATTTTGGTGATGATTAAATCATCATAAATTCCTGCATCCTCATTCATTAAAAAACTATACTTAGAACAGTTTAGTTTTAGATTTTTTAAATCTAATGGAAAAATTTTTTCTAATTCTTCAGTTAAACTTTCATCACCATATATAAATAGTTGGCCCATATGTGATACATCAAATATTCCAGAGTGGGATCTTGTGAATTTATGCTCTTCAATAATACCTTTGCTATACTGAATAGGCATTTCATACCCAGCAAATTCAACAAACTTTGCGTTGTTACTTTGATGAAGTTTATTAAGTGTTGTTTTTTTTATTTCCATATTAACTCTTCTTTGCCCCCTCTGTCTTGGTGCCTGAGAGATTTGCTCCGTCGGCGAGAATAATTCTCTTTCCAGAGTTAATATGTACGGTCCTTTTGCCTGAGAGTTTCCGGGGTGGTTGCTCCTTCGGCGCTACAAAAGTAGTCTCTCCCGTATATAAATTTATAACACATTTAGAATGTTTATGTGAATTTTATTTGGCTAGTTTTTTAACAAGTAATGGAGACAAAAACTGTATAACTACTGCTGTTATAACTACGGCTCCCCCAAAAAGTACAGTAAGTGGTGGGTTTTCGTTTGCAAACATCCATGCCCACATGGGTCCTAAAACAGCTTCAGTTAACATAATAATTCCAACAAATGCTGAAGGAGTTGATCTTGCTCCAATTGTTATAAGTATAAATCCAAGTCCAACTTGAAAAAATCCTGCAATAAAACCTAAAAAGATATCATTTGTTGAAACCAAAATACTCGGTGACATAAACAAACCTATTAGTGTTGCAAAAATTCCAGCAACCAATTGTAAAGGTATCATGTCGACTTTTGGATATTTTCTGACAATTAAAATTAAGATTGCAAATGATATCGGCATAATAAACGCAACTAAGTTTCCAGTCATTTGACCTGGTGTTAGTGAACTTCCCAACATTAAAATGATACCAGCTACTGCTGTAATAATGCAAGTTAATGTAATTTTTGAAATTTTTTCTTTTAAAAATACGTAACCAAAAATTGCTAAAAACAAAGCTTGAGTTTGTATTATAAAGTTTGCATTAGCTACTGTTGTTTCGTACATAGCAAATACATAGCTAGCAAATCCAATGGATAAAATTATACCTCCGAATAAACCTGGAATTCCAGATTTATAAAGAGCACTGAAAATTTTTCCTTTGTAAGTAAAAATTAAAAAAATTGTAATTACTCCAATAAAGAAAAGTGATCTCCAAAATAATATTTGCCAAAGTGTAGATCCATCGAAAGACTTAACAATTAAACCTCCAAAACTTAATGCACAAGCTCCTAAAAAAACTAAAAAAGGACCTGGTATTTTTGATAAAAAATTCATTAAATTTGTGATAGTAAATTTTGAGTTTCCATCTCATATAACTTAAATAGATTCTCTGCATCAGATAAATTAATCTCTTTAAATTTTATTTTTGAACCAGGAGACATCTGTACTAATCGGTCATAATCGACACTAGCCACAACTCCAATTTTTGGATAGCCACCAATAGTACCATGATCTGAAAGCATTATAATTGGATTTCCGTCTGCCGGTACTTGGATTACACCTTTAATCAAACCCTCTGATTTTATGTTGGTATTCACTATATTATCAATTTTAGGTCCCTCTAGCCTCATACCCATTCTGTCTGAAAGTTTCGATACTGTGAATTCCTTTTCATAAAATATTTTTTTACCTTCTTCAGAAAAGTAATCAAAATTAGTGCCTTTGATCACTCTTATGTTTTCTATTTTGGTATTAATGTAATTAGTTTTTTTAATATCCTTATTTGAATTTATTTTTTTTAAATTAATTCTTTGCCCTACATCTAATTTTTTTCCATCATTAGATCCAATATTTGCTTTTGTATTTATAGAGCAACTATTCCATTGGAATTTTAAATCGAACTCTCCACCTAATGCTAAATATCCATAAACTGATTTATTTGTAGATATGATATTTATCTCATCTCCATTTTCAATTTGATAACTTTCGTAACAATTTCCCTCAATTTCAGTATCTTTTTTTTTTATTGAAAAAATTACATCTCCAGTGATGGCACAATTAATTTTTTCTCCTGAATATTTTATATGGGGACCTTGATATGCAAACTCTATAACTGCAGAATCTAAATTATTATTAACAAGTTTATTAGCTATAAGATAATTTCTATTATCCATAGCGCCACTAAACGGAATGCCAATATGATAAAGATGATCCCTGCCTTTATCTTGAAAAGTGGTATTAATTCCAGGTCTGATTATATCTAGATAATTGCTACTCATTATAATTTTTATACTGATCTAAAGTAATTTCCTTAAAAATTACTGTGTCTCCTGGGTTAATTAGATTTGGTGTGTCTTCTTTTGAACTATCAAAGATATCTAAAGGTGTGTTTCCTAAAATATTCCATCCACCTGGACTTTCAAATGTATAAATGTTTGCAAATTGCTCAGTTAATGCAACTGATCCCTTTGGCACTTTTACTCTTGGAGTCTCTAAGCGTTGAGCTCTCATATTCTCATCTAGGTCACCAAGAAAAGGCATGCCTGCAATAAACCCTGTCATGTAACAAAAATATTCCTTATTTAAAAAATTCTCTAAAATTTTTTCTCTACTTAATTTTAATATTTCTTCTAATCTTTTAATGTCCATTGAAAAATTTTCATGACAACAAACTGGTATTTCTAATTTTTTTGAATTTATATCTTTTGAGTCTTGAGCATTAATGTTTTCAACATAATTTTTTACTTCTTTAAAATTTGTTTTTTTTAGATCATAAGAAATAATTAGTTTATTATAAGAAGGTGTTAAATTATTTATCCCTTCAAATTTTTTTTCTTTAATAGTTTTAAAATATTTTATTACTTGTGAATTAATTGATTTATTTACTTCATTACCAAAATCACAGTACAAAGCTGCGTCACCAAGATTTGATATATTTTTTATCATGTCATGTTATACTTAACATTAGAGACTATGGAAATTAATATAAATTGCGATTTAGGTGAAAAATCAAAACATCATTCAAATAAGTATGATCCAGATTTGCTAGAAATAGTTAATTCTGCAAATGTCGCATGTGGTTATCATGCAGGTGATAATGAGTCGATGAATCAAGTAGTTCAAATTTCAAAAAAAAATGGTGTTAGTATTGGAGCGCATCCGTCATTTAATGACCCTGAAAATTTTGGAAGGCAAAGAATGAATCTTCCACCTAATGAGGTAAGGCAATTAATTATTGATCAATATGAAATTCTTCAAAAAATTGCTCAAGATCATGGAGAGAATGTTACTCACATAAAACCACACGGTGCTTTAAATAATATGGCTTGTGAAGATATAGATTTAGCTACTACTTTAGCAAAAGCTATAAACGAGATAAGTAAAGATATAATTTATTTGGTTCCTACTGGATCTAAAATGGAAGAAGCAGCCAAAAAACTAAATATGCGAATAGCTTGTGAAATATTTGCTGATAGAAATTATGAAGATAATGGCAATTTAGTTTCTAGAAAAAAACCACATGCTCTTATTACTGATCCAGAAGAAGCTAAAAAACACGTATTAAATATGGTAAAAAATCAGTCACTTAATTGTCACAGTGGAAAGCAGATACCTTGTGAAATAGACTCTGTGTGCATACATGGGGATAATGAAAGTTCATTGTCTACTGCAAAATCAATTAGAGAAAATTTAATAGAAAATGGGCTGCAACTAAAACCACTTAACCAAATGAAAAAATTTATATGATCAAAAAAACTTTTTATTCACTTTTGTTTTTAGTTTTACTATCAACAAATTCATATTCTGCAGGGACTGACAGTACTAGTAAAGTTAAATCAGATTATACTCAGGCAGTTACTTTAATTAAAGCGGCTAAAAAATATGAAAAAAAAGGGAAAATAGAAAAAGCCAACAAAAGATATGAAAAAGCTCAGGCCTTATTAATCAAATCAAACAAAAAAAAACCACTCCAAGCAGATACTTTAAACTATCTTGGCTTTACAACTAGGAAACTTGGAGATTTTGAAAATGGAGAAAAGTATTATCTTTTAGGTTTAGAAATTGATCCAAATCACGTTGGTATAAATGAATATTTGGGTGAATTATACGTTGTTACTAATAGAATAGATTTAGCGAAAGAAAGATTAAAAGTATTAGAAAGTTGTAATTGTGAAGAGTATAATGAATTAAAAGAAATTATAGAAGGCACAAAGAAATCTAAATATTAAAAATCTTGATTGAAGAACTCATAATTTTAACAAATATAATTTTTATCACGATTATATTAACAGCAGACAATGCTGTAATTGTTGGATCAATTGCTTCAAATTTTGTTCCAAAAAATAGAAAACAAATAATTCTTTGGGGCGTAATTGGAGCCTTTGTTTTTAAAATATTTTTTGCAATTTTTGCGACTTTTTTATTTGAATTTTATTTCATAAAGATTTTAGGTGGTTTGTTATTAATTTGGATTGTTAATGATTTAAGGAAAGATTTATTAGACATTAAAAAAGTAAAACCCACTACAAAAAAAAGTAAAGAACCTTCTTACATAAGTAGTATTGGAAAAGTTTTGTTTGCAGATATCATGATTAGTTTCGATAACGTTATTGGTGTTGTAGCTGCAGCCAAAGGTTATTTTGGATTTATGATTTTTGGACTTGTTTTGTCAGTAGTTCTTACTGGTGCATTAGCAACATATATGGCTAATTATATCCAAAGACATATCTGGATAGCTTATGTTGGTTTAATATTTATCTTAATCGTAGGTCTACAATTAGTAATTGGTGGGTTAGTTGATCTTGAAATACTAAAAATTAATGATGAATTTAAAAAATACTTTTAACTAAAAAGAATTTTTTTTATTAGGAAATTTAATTTTTCTAACTTCTTTTGAATAATTTAAAACAGCTTTAGAAATATCTTTTCTAATATTTGCATATTTTTTTACAAACTTATAATTCATTGGATTTAGGCCAATTAAATCATCAAAAACTAATATTTGTCCATCGCAATATTTAGAAGCTCCAATCCCTATTGTTGGCACTTTAATATTTTGAGTAACAAGTTTTGCTAAAGAAGTTTCGACACATTCTAAAACAATAGAAAATACTCCAGCTTTTTCTAATAATTGCGAGTCTCTTATAATGTTGTTTCTCTCTAACTTTTTTTTTCCCTTAAACTTGAAAGTTTTATCAGACTGGGGGAGCAAACCTAAATGGCCCATAACTGGAATTTTGTTTTTAACTAAAGTTTTAATTGTCTCATAAATTTTTTTTCCACCTTCCAATTTTACTCCATCACATTTAGTTTTTTTCATTATTTGTTTTGCATTTTTTACTGCTTCTTTAGGAGTTCGATAGGTGTTATGTGGCATATCAACAATCATTAAACTTTTTTTTATACCCATTCTGACACTTTTAGAATGTTCAATCATAGTGCTCAAATTTACTTCTCTTGTAGATTTATAATTGTATAAAACCGAACCAAGTGAGTCTCCTACTAAAATTAAATCACAATAATTATCCAATATAGAAGCAATATTTTTTGAATAGGCAGTTAGACTAACTATTTTTGACTTATTTTTTTTTGCAATAAATTTTTTAATTTTACTCATTTATTAATTCTTGGTTCTTATAAGCTTTCAAAAGCTTTTTAGATATAGATAGTTTCTTTGCAATAGGAGATTTTTCGTCAATAATTCTCCAAAAAGGAAGTTTTGGTTTTTTAGTTTTTTTTTTAATTTGTTCCTCTAATGATGCCTCTATAGCAATTCTTAAAAAAATCCCTGTAGATACTGGGCACGTTTTGTTAGCTTTGGCTTTTTTAGCTAAAGCTGCTCTCATTTCAATAACTGTCTTTTTTTTACCTTTAGGAATTTTATGAATATATTTTGCTATTGAACTTGGAGATGAAACTAGCATCGTTTCACCTTTTTTTATATCTGCAAAATTAAAAGTTAATTTTTTAATTTTTTCCTTGTATGGTTTGTTAAACTTAGCAATCCACATTAGAAAAATATTACCAGGTACCAGTATTCTCCATTGAGGCCCAAGGTTCTTTAGGTTCTAGATTTCCCTCTTGAAGTATTTCAATTGAAATTTTGTCTGGTGATCTAACAAAAGCCATATGACCATCTCTTGGAGGTCTATTAATCGTGTAGCCCATGTCCATTAATCTTTGGCATGTTTCATAAATATTATCTACTCTATAGGCAAGATGACCAAAATTTCTTGAACCTTCTCCTAGCTCATCACCATCCCAATTATAAGTTAATTCTATTTCTGCTTTTTCATCATGAGGAGCTGCAAGAAAAATTAGAGTATATCTTCCTTTTTCATTTTCCATTCTTCTTGTTTCTTTTAAACCAAGCCCTTCGCAGAAAAATCTTAGAGACTCCTCCACGTCTTTAATTCTAATCATTGTATGTAAATATTTCATAATCTTAATTTATATTTAAAAACTACTCTAATTCAATAGTGCTTGGTGGTTTTGAAGTAACATCATACACTACCCTATTTATACCTCTTATACTGTTAACTATTTTATTTGAAATAGTTTGCATAAAAGATTTTTTAAATTCATAATAATCAGCTGTCATTCCATCTTCAGATGTAATTGCTCTTAATAAACATAAATATTCATAAGTTCGATTGTCTCCCATAACACCTACAGTTTTAACTGGCAGCAATGCTGCATATGCTTGCCAAATCTTATGATAAAGACCGTGATCTTTTAAAGCTTGAATAAAATAATAATCAGCTTCTTTTAAAATTTTAATTTTTTCATTAGTAATAATACCTGGCATTCGAATTGCTAAGCCTGGTCCAGGAAAAGGATGTCTTGAAATAATTTCTTTACTTAAATTTAACTCTAAACCTAATTTTCTTACCTCATCCTTAAATAAGAATTTTAGTGGTTCTACTAATTTTAAATTCATTTTTTTTGGTAAGCCACCAACATTATGATGTGATTTAATTTTAGAAGTTTGACTACCAGTAACTGATTTACTTTCAATCAAGTCTGGATAAAGAGTGCCCTGGGCTAAAAATTTAACATTTTTAATTTTCTTAGCGTATCGTTCAAATATTTTGATAAATAAATTACCAATTATTTTTCTTTTTTTTTCTGGATCAGAAA
The DNA here is from genome assembly GCA_902594405.1 of uncultured Pelagibacteraceae bacterium. Lineage (GTDB taxonomy): Bacteria > Pseudomonadota > Alphaproteobacteria > Pelagibacterales > Pelagibacteraceae > Pelagibacter. The sequence continues at coordinate 61,876 of CACJMB010000005.1, forward strand.
CATTATTTAATTTTTTTAAGAATTCCTTTTCAGCATTTACATAAATTAAATTCATTTTTAAACGCTTCTTAAAAGTTTGAACTACCTGTACTTCTTCATTTTTTCTTAAAAGGCCTGTGTTTACAAAAATACAATAAAGTTTTTTACCAATAGCTTTATTCAGTAATTGAGCAACTACACTACTATCCACACCTCCTGATAAAGCACAAATAACTTTATTATTTCCAACTTGTTTTCTAACATCTTTAATAAGCTGATTTTTTTGATCCCTAGAAGACCAATTTCTTTTAATTTTACAAATTAAAAAAATGAAATTACTTATTAATTTTTTTCCATTCTCTGTATGAGTTACCTCTGGGTGGAATTGTACCCCATAATATTTTTTTATTTTATTTTCAACAATTGCAAATTTTGAATTAGTGCTTGATGCTACAACTTTAAAACTCTTAGGAAGTTTTGAAACTTGATCGGAATGACTCATCCAAACTTGTTTGGATTTTTTGTTTCCAAAAAAATTAGTTGTTAAAAGACTGGTATTTTTTTTGTAAACATTAGCTAGACCAAATTCTCTATGTTTTGATTGTTTAACCCTTCCACCGTTGAGTTTTGATAAAATTTGATGCCCAAAACATATTCCAAGAACTGGTACATCAAGTTGTAAAATTTTTTTATCAAATGAATATTTATTTATTTGATAAACATTTAATGGACCGCCAGATAATACTATACCTTTAATACTGTGATTTATGTCTTTTAGTTTTATTTTTTTGTGACTAACTATTTCAGAAAAAACACCTAATTCTCTTACTCTTCTTGCAATTAATTGAGTAAATTGAGAACCAAAATCTATTATTAAGATTTTGTTAAGATTTTGATCAAGACTCATTATTTTCAGGTTCTATATTTTTTAATGACTCTTGAATATCCTTGTTTTCATCACATAAATTTTTACAAACTTTTACAAACTTATCTGAAAGATCTTTAACTTTTTCATAATTAGATTTTTCTAAAGCAATTTTCATTAACATTAATAAAGCTTCTTCGTTATCAGGCTCAATTAAAAGTGTCGTTTCTAAATTGTATTCTTCTTTTCTTTGATTTTCTTCTTGGTTATAAATTTTTGCTAAATATAAATATGAGTTTGCATCTTTTGGATTAAAAACAATATTTCTCTCAAATAAAAAACGTGCATCTTCATATTTTTCTTTTTTAAATAATTCTAAAGCTTCATTAAAAAAATTTTCTTTACTAAAAGACGTGCTGTTAAAAGAAGCTGTTAAAAGTATTAATCCTATAAATTTGAAAAATCTGCTCATTAATATTTACTATCGTTTTTTACCACATCTACATTATGAACCATACTTTCATAAAATCCAGCTTTTGTAATTTTCACAAATTGTGGTTTATTTCTTAATTTAATAATTGTTTTTGATCCAAGATAACCCATGGAAGATTTCAATCCACCAATCAATTTATAAATAATATTCCCAACATCCCCTTTATATTTAACAAAACCTTCAACACCCTCAGGCACATATTTTGAGGTGTCTTTTTGTTTTTTTTGAAAGTATCTATCAGCTGACCCTTTGTTCATAGCTCCAACAGACCCCATGCCTCTAAAGCTTTTGAAAAGCTGTCCATTTTTTTTTATTAATTTTCCTGGGGTTTCGTTTGTACCTGCAAATAACGAACCAATCATTACAGCATCAGCTCCTGCAGCAAAAGCTTTTGCTAAATCACCTGAATATTTTATTCCACCATCTGAAATTATTTTAACATTTTTATTTTTTAAACCGCTTCTTACAGCTAAAATTGCGCTTAATTGAGGAACTCCTATTCCAGCAACCAGTCTTGTTGTACAAATAGAACCTGGCCCTATACCAATTTTAATTATATCTACTCCTAACTTTATTAAGAATTTTGCAGCTTCTAGTGTTGCAATATTTCCTGCACACAAAGCAGTTTTGTTAGTTTTTATTTTCTTTATATATCTAATTATTTCAGCAACTTTCTTTGTATGGCCATGTGCTGTGTCTACTACAATAAGATCTACACCTTCTTTAATTATTTCTTTAGCTCTGATAAATTCATTTGGTGCTGCACCTACTGCTGCTCCAACAATTAATTTTTGTTTTTTTACTGTTTTTATCTCTGATAATTGTGTTTTAATATCAAGATTTCTGTGAATTACTCCAATACCACCAGCTTTAGCTATAGCTATTGCCATTCTGCTCTCTGTGACAGTATCCATTGCAGATGATAAAAGTGGAATTTTAAGCTTCAAATGCTTTGTTAGATATACGCTGGTGTCTGCATCAGAAGGTAATATTTCTGAATACTTTGGAGCTAATGTAACATCATCAAAGGTGAGTGCTTCTTTTATAGGAACCATAATCTTTTATATACGATTCCTTTTAAATTAAAAGTCTCTATCGAACTTTTCTACAAATTATAAAACTTTCTTTTGAATCTTTTCTGCTAGATTTTGGTTTAAAAACCTTAACTTCTTTAAAATATTTTTTTCCCTCTGCGACGATTTCGTTAAATGTTCCTCCCATGAAAATTTTTGAAATAAAATATCCATTTTCTTTCATTAAATCTTTTGCAAAAAACATTGCCTCTTTGCATAGTTCTCCAGTTTGAATTGAGTCAATATTTTTTATACCTGTTGTATCTACGGCCATATCCGACATTACGACCTCAACTTTGCCGTTTATATGTTTTTTGATTTCTTCTTGAGTTTTTTCTTCAGTAAAATCTCCTTGGATTTGAACACTATTACCTATGGGTTCCATTTTTTTTAAATCTATAGATATCAATTTTCCACTTTTAGCTGCTTTGAGAGCATATTGTGACCAACTTCCTGGAGCTGCACCAATATCAATTACTGATAATCCACCTTTAAAAATTTTAAATTTTTCATCAATTTCAATTAATTTATAAGCTGATCTAGCGCGATACCCATCTACTTTAGATTGTCTTACATAGATATCTCTGCGCTGCTTATTAACCCAATTCTTTGAGATTTTATTTTTTTTCACTTTGTTAAAGATTTAAATTAATTTCAAAACATCGTCCTCAGTAATATTTGAGATGTCTTCTGAATTATAAATTATTTTACTATCTAGGATTTCTATATTTTTTACTTTAGGTGCAAATTTTTTTGAATTAGTTGGACCAAATAAAACTATCATTGGAATATCAGCTAAACCTATCATGTGCATAATTCCATTATCAATAGAAATAGCTTTATCAAGTCTTGATGAAAGTGAAGTTACTAGTGGTGGGCCTGATAGTTGCGAATCTAACTCAGGAAACATTGCATTATTGATTTCTCCCTTTATTCTTTGGATTAATTCTAAATTATTTTTCTCAATAAAAAAGACTGGTTTTTTATTTAATAATGAAATTTTTTTAGCGACATTAATGAACTTTTCTATTGGCCAGCTTTTTTTTCTGTATTCATTACCCTGAGTGACTGAAAAACCTACATAATTGTCATCAGGAAGTAATCTTTTTGCTTCATTGAAATATTTCTCATTTATTTCATTAAAGTCATATTTTTTAAATGGAATTTCAGTATTAAGTAATTTTTCTATATTTATAAGAATATTTTTTAAGTCAAATTTTGTAGAGATATAATCTTTTGCAACATTGCAAAAATTAAAATTTAAGGTCGATGAATAAAAGTTTTTAGAGGGAAATTGTTTAAGTATAATAGTGTTCCTTAATTTAGATTGAAGATCTACAATTAAATCAAATTGCTCAATTGAATTATTTTTAAGTATATTTTTTTTCGATTTGAATAAATGCCAAAGTCTGAAACCAAAATAAATTATATCAGTTTTTAACTCATTTAATTGAATATTGTAGTCAGAAAGTGAGTTGTTAAAGTGATTTTTATGAGCTGATAAATAAAAAATATTATTTGATCCAAATTTTTCTCTTAAGCTGTAAATTATGTCAAGTAATTGAATACTATCACCTAGACCACCGCCTGAATTATAAATTAATATTTTCATTTACTTAAACAATTTAAAGATATTTATAGAAATTTTAATTCTACAAAATATCTTCTAATTTATCGTTATCCTCATCTGTATCGCCATTTTCATTTTTATCTTTTTTAATTTTCTGAAAATGGAAGTAGCCAACAGGGATTAATAAAAGATAAATCAAGCTACTAATTGCTAAGACTTCAAATGTATAAATTAATAACATTCCAAAAAATAAAACTATTCCAAATAATAAAAATATAGTTGTGTTTCTTCGTATCACTATTTTTTTAAATGAATAAGTGGGAAATTTACTAATTAAAAGTAATGAAGTTAAAATAAAAAATGTTGGAACTACAATATTATAATTAATATTAAATACATCTAATCCACTTAAACTAAATATTAAAGGAGTGAGAACCAATATTCCTCCTGCTGGTGATGGTACTCCTTCAAAAAAATTATCTTTCCAAGAAGGTTCCTCTGAAGAATTAACATTAAATCTTGCCAGTCTTAGTGCTACACAAATTACATAAATTAAGCATACAAGCCATCCAAATCTACCCAAACTATTAAGTTTCCAAAAGTACATAATAAATGCTGGAGCAACACCAAAACTAATCATGTCTGTTAAAGAATCTAGCTCTTTTCCAACTTTTGATGTACCTTTGATCAATCTAGCAATTCTACCATCCAATCCATCAATTAATGCTGCAAATATAATTGCAATAATTGCTAATCCAAACTTTTCATCCAATGCAAATCTTATTGAAGTTAATCCAATACATACTCCTATTAAGGTAAGCATGTTTGGCAAAATTACTCTTGCATTTTTTTTATTTGATACAACTTTCAAATTGTTTTTTGGCTGTTCCATAAATTAATTTTTAGCCAGCAGTGTTTCTCCTGAAATTGCTGTTTGACCTACTTTAACTAGTGGTTCATAATTTTCATAATAAACATCTGCTCTACTACCAAATCTAATCATCCCAATTCTATCACCTTGATTCAATTCTTGGTTTTTATTTGTTTCACAAACTATTCTTCTTGCAACTAATCCTGCAATTTGAACGACTACAATATCATTTCCATGCTTATCTTTAATTTTATAATAATTTCTCTCATTGTCTTCACTTGCTTTATCTAAAGATGCATTTAAAAATTTACCTGGTTTATATAAAATGTCTTCAACAATACCTGAGCATGGCGTTCTGTTTACATGACAATCAAAAACGTTCATAAAAATACTTATTTTTTTAAATTTTTTATTTTCTAGTCCGAGTTCTTTTGGACCGTCCACTTCTTCAACTTTAATTACTTCTCCATCAGCAGGACTTACAAGATAACTATCGTCTCCTATGATTGTTCTTTCTGGATCTCTAAAAAAATAATAAACCCAGACAGTTAGTAAAATTCCTATTAATCCTAAAAAATTATTAATAATTAAAAAAATGATAGTTATGAATACAGCTATTACTATAAACTTGTATCCTTCAGTGTGAATCTTTGGAAATATCTTACTAAACATATTCTTCTATTTGCTAATTTTCGATTAATATGTATATAAAATGATCAAATTCAATTAATAAGATAATTTTTATTTAATGAGCAAAATCAAGGTAAAAAACCCAGTTGTAGAGCTGGATGGCGATGAAATGACTCGTATTATATGGGAGTTCATCAAAAATAAATTAATCCTCCCATATTTAGATCTTGGTATCGAATATTACGATTTAGGCATGAAAAGCAGAGATAATACTGATGATCAGATTACCATCGACTCTGCGAATGCTATCAAAAAAATTGGTGTTGGAATTAAGTGTGCAACAATTACACCTGATGAAGCGAGAGTAGAAGAATTTGATTTAAAAAAAATGTGGAGATCTCCAAACGGAACCATAAGAAATATAATTGGAGGAACAGTTTTCAGAGAACCAATTATTTGTAAAAATATTCCAAAACTTGTTCCCTCATGGACTGATCCAGTGATTATTGGAAGGCATGCATTTGGTGATCAATACAGAGCAACAGATTTTAAAGTTCCTGGAAAAGGAAAAATGGAAGTGAAGTGGACATCAGAAGATGGAAAAGATGAAATTAAATATGAAGTATTTAATTTTACAGGTCCTGGAGTGGCTTTATCAATGTACAATTTAGATAAGTCCATTGAAGACTTTGCAAGATCTTGTTTCAGTTATGGGTTAATTAAAAAATGGCCTGTTTATATGTCGACAAAAAATACAATTCTAAAACAATATGATGGTAGATTTAAAGATATTTTCCAAGAAATTTTCGACAAAGAATATAAAAGCGAATTTGAAAAAAATAATTTAACTTACGAACATAGATTAATTGATGACATGGTTGCATGTGCAATGAAATGGAGTGGAAAATATATTTGGGCTTGCAAAAATTATGATGGAGATGTGCAATCAGATACTATGGCACAAGGTTATGGATCTTTAGGATTAATGACAAGTACATTATTAACTCCAGATGGAAAAGTAATGGAAGCAGAAGCTGCACACGGAACAGTAACTAGACACTATAGAATGCATCAACAAGGGAAAGAAACTTCAACCAACCCAATCGCATCAATTTTTGCTTGGACTAGAGGATTGGCTCACAGAGGTAAATTAGATGGTAATGAAGAACTGATCAAATTTGCACAAACTTTAGAAAAAGTTTGTATTGAATGTGTGGAAACTGGATCAATGACAAAAGATTTAGCAATTCTTGTAGGTCCAAATAGTAAATTCTTAACTACAAATCAATTTTTAGATGAAATTGATGGTAATTTAAAAAAGAGATTAAACTAAACCCTTAAGCTTTTCAAAAGCTTCTTCAATTTTTGACTGGTCTTGTCCACCAGCTTGGGCAAAGTCTTTTCTTCCACCACCACCTTTACCACCAATTATTTCAGATCCAACTTTTACAAATTTAACTGCATCAAATTTGTTTGTTAATTTATCTGTTACTCCAACAGCTAATCCAACCTTGTCATCTTTATTTGCAAATACAACCACAATACCTTCAACTAAATCTTTTTTGCCTTTATCTACAAGTTTTCTTAATTCTTTTGGAGGTAATCCATCTATTTTTTGAAGTCTTAACTTAATTCCACCAATTTCTTCATCTTTAATAATATTTTTAGATTTATCCTCTAAAATTGCGTTTACTGAAATAGTTTCTAATTGTTTATTTAAATTTTTAATTAAAGTTTTTTGATCAGCTTCTTCTAAACTTGGCTTTCCACCAAGTTTTATAATTTGCTGACTTAAATCTTTAATTGTTTCCTCATCTTTTTCTGCAGATAGGTTTAATAATTTTTCTTTATTTTTTAAATATTCCTCTAATTGTTTATCTCTCAAAGCCTCAATTCTTCTAACCCCTGCAGCAATTGAGGACTGGCTTACAATCTTAAATTTACCAATATCACCAGTGTTTTTAACATGTGTTCCACCACACAACTCTGTTGAAAAATACTTTCCATCCTCATCTCCCATTGAAAGAACCCTTACTTCATCTCCGTATTTTTCCCCAAATAATGCTAAAGCACCATTTTCAACTGCCTCATCAGGTGTCATTAGTCTAGTTTTTACATCAGATTTTTTTGAAACCATCGTGTTTACAAACTCTTCTATTTTATCAATTTCCTCATTCAAAATAGGTTTCATGTGACTGAAATCAAATCTTAATCTACTTGGCTCAACTAATGAGCCTTTTTGAGTAACATGCGTACCAAGAACCCTTCTTAAAGACTCGTGCAATAGATGTGTTGCTGAATGATAAGCACGAGTATTATCTCTTCTTTCCACATCAATTTTTAACTCTACATTTTCCTGTAATTTTATAGATCCGCCCTTAACCTTCCCGTAATGAACGAACAAATCTCCAAGTTTTTTTTGAACATCGGTTACTTCAAATTTAAAATCATTTGATACTATTTCACCAGTATCACCGACCTGACCTCCAGACTCACCATAGAAAGGAGTTTGATTTACTATAATCATTCCCTCATCATTTTCTTTTAACTGATCTACTTCTTTGTTATCTTTTAAAAGAGACAACACAACACCTTCAGCTTGATTGGTTTCATATCCTAAAAATTCAGTTGGCTCAATTTTATCTTTTATTCCAAACCAGATATCTTCAACAGCTGCATCACCAGAACCTTTCCAATTTTTCTTAGCAAGTTCTCTACTTTCCTTCATCAAAGATTGAAACTTTTCAGTATCAATTGACATAGATTTATTTCTTAAAATATCTTCAGTAAGATCTAATGGAAAACCATAGGTGTCATATAATTTAAAAGCCACTTCACCTGGCAAAACTTTGTCTATTTTAGATATTTCGTCATTTAAAATTTTTATTCCTCTGTCTAATAGAACTAAGAATTTTTCTTCTTCCATTTTTAAAGTTTCTTTAATTAAAGATTCGGCTCTAACTAATTCTGGATAGTTTCCTGACATTTCATTTTTAAGTGTGTCAAACAAATTATAAAAAACTGGTTCCTTAGATCCAAGTAAATGAGAATGTCTCATCCCTCTTCTCATAATTCTTCTAAGAACATAACCTCTTCCTTCGTTTGAAGGTAAAACTCCTTCAGCAATTAAAAACGAACTTGCTCTCAAGTGATCAGCTATAACTCTAAAACTTGAAAGATTAGATTTATCCGATTTGACTTTTACTATTTCAGATGCTGAGTTAATTATCTTTTTAAAATGATCTGTTTCATAATTATCATGAGTACCTTGTAGTAAGGCTGCAATTCTCTCAAGTCCCATTCCTGTATCAACAGATGGTTTTGGAAGATTTATTCTTTTATCTTTTGTAACTTGTTCAAATTGCATAAAGACCAAATTCCAAATTTCTATAAATCTATCTCCGTCTTCATCTTTAGTACCAGGCAATCCACCTGGTAAATGATCACCATGATCAAAGAATATTTCAGAGCACGGCCCACAAGGACCTGTTTCACCCATTGACCAAAAATTATCTGAAGTTGCTATCCTTATAATTCTATCATCGCTAAAACCCGCTATTTTCTTCCAAAAATTAAAGGCTTCATCGTCTTCATGAAATACAGTTACATAAAGTCTGTTTTTATCTATTCCAAAATCTTTTGTAATTAAGTTCCAAGCATAATGAATTGCTTGCTCTTTAAAATAATCACCGAAAGAAAAGTTTCCTAACATCTCAAAAAAAGTATGGTGTCTTGGTGTGTAACCAACATTCTCTAAATCGTTATGCTTACCACCTGCCCTTACACATTTTTGTGATGTGGTTGCTCTTACGTAATCTCTTTTTTCTAATCCAGTAAATACATTCTTAAACTGAACCATTCCAGAGTTGGCAAACATTAATGTAGGATCATTGTTTGGAACCAAATTACTAGATTCCACAATCTTATGATCATTCTTTTCAAAATACTTTAAGAATGTATTCCTTATCTCATTGAGTGTTTTGTCTGCCATATTTTTAAAATACAGCTTTTTTATTCTATGTCTAGATATCGAAGGGAAAAAAGGCGCTTAAATTAAGCGCCTTTTATTAATAAAGATGACCTATTAATTCTTTTTAGATGGAGGAGTAGCTTCTGCTTTATCAGCTTCTTCTTTTTCAGCTACTTTCTTTTCTTTTTCCAATTTTTCAGGATCGATTGGATTTCCTTCTATTTTCTTAGAAATCACACCTGCTTTTTCTCTAATTGCCATTTCAATTTCTGCAGCAACTTTAGGATTTTGAGCTAGATAAGTCTTAGCATTCTCTCTACCTTGACCAATTTTCTCACCTTTGTAAGCATACCATGCACCTGATTTTTCAATTATATCTGCTTTAGAACCAAGATCGACTAATTCACCCATCTTGCTAATTCCTCTTCCATACATCAAGTCAAATTCAACAACTTTAAATGGAGGTGCTACTTTATTCTTAACTACCTTCACTCTTGTAGAGTTACCAATAATTTCATCTTTATCTTTGATGGCACCAATTCTTCTAATATCCATTCTTACAGATGAGTAAAACTTAAGTGCATTACCGCCTGATGTTGTCTCTGGACTTCCAAACATAACTCCAATTTTCATTCTAATTTGGTTGATGAAAATCATCATTGTATTTGTGTTTGATATTGAACCAGTTAATTTTCTTAAAGCCTGACTCATTAATCTTGATTGAAGACCAACATGATGATCTCCCATCTCACCTTCAATTTCAGCTTTAGGAGTTAAAGCTGCAACAGAGTCGATAACAATTACTGAAATAGAGCCTGATTTTACTAGTGTATCAGCGATTTCTAACGCTTGCTCACCAGTGTCTGGCTGAGAAATTAAAAGTTCTTCAGTATTTACGCCTAATTTTTTTGCATAAACTGGATCTAATGCATGTTCTGCATCAACGAATGCACAAATTCCACCAGATTTTTGAGCTTCAGCAACAACTTGTAATGCTAATGTTGTTTTTCCAGATGACTCTGGTCCATAAACTTCAATAATTCTTCCTTTTGGTAATCCACCGATACCTAAAGCTAAATCAAGACTTAAAGAACCTGTTGAAACAGACTCGATATCCATTGCTCTCTTTTCACCAAGCTTCATTACAGAGCCTTTTCCAAAATTATCTGTAATTTGAGCTATCGCAGCGTCTAACGCTTTGTTCTTTTCTTTAACGTCCATTTCTTGATCTTTAGTAGATTTAACTACTTTTAGGTTATTTTTCGTCATTTTTTGCCTCTTTTTTTAAATTTTTTAACACTCGAATCATGAAATAAATGTACACATTTTGTTCTCATTAGCAATATATTTATTTTTTGGCCTTAAAAATCAAATAATTACTTAAGTTTTAGATATTGACTATTAAGCAAGCCTACTGCTTTAAGTAGATTGTATTGAGCCATTAGATAGTTTTTCTCTGAACTTGCTAAAGAAATTTGAGCAGAAAGTAATAAAGAATTAGATTGGATAACATCTAAAGTTGTTCTCGAACCTCTTTCGTATTCTGCAGCTATTCCTTCATTAGCTATTTCAGCTGCATTTACTTGAACCCTAACTGAATTTAAAAAACTTTCAGAAGATTCTAGACTAGACCATGCACTTGCAACATTTGTTTCGTTTGATTTAACAGCATCATCCAACAATAATCTTTTTCTAGCAGTTAAATTTGAATTTTTATTGATAGTTGATCTCTTTTTTCCACCTGAATAAAAAGGCCAACTAATTTCTGCTTTTAAAATATCTTTTTCTCTCTCATCATAAGTAGAACTAAGGTCTTCTGTATAAGATCTTTCTAAAGATAAAGAAGCAGTTGGTTTTAGATCTGACTCTGAAATTGCTAGTTCTTTCTCCGCTTTAGCTAAATCAAATTTTGCTATTTGAATATCGGGGTTATTTTGTTTTGAAAGATTAATTGCCTCGTTTAAAGTACTTGGAATACTAACTATCGCATTTGAATTTTTTTGTAATTGATTTGGATCACTGATTTTACCAATTATATTCTCATAATTAAGTTTGCTGATTAACAAGTCACTTTTTGCTTTAGCAAATTGTGCTTGAGCACCTGCAAGCGATGATTCGGATTGTGCTAAATCAGTATTTGTAATTTGACCTCTGTCTCTTCTAATTTTATCATTTTCAACTTGTCTAATTAAAAGATTTAAATTTTTAGCGTTAATATCTAGCGTTTCTCTAGCAAGAATTAAGTTTGTAAATGCATCAATTGCTTTATGTAAAATATCTTGTTCTTTTTTAAATAACTGAGCTTTTGCTAAATCTAAAGCAGTAATATTTTTTTGAAGTGCAAGATCTCTACCAAAATCTAACAATGTTTGTTCTAATTTAATTGAAGTGGTTAATGGATCTACATCAGTTACACTTGCATCACCTCCACTTTGATTAGTTAATTTATTAGTATCTTCAAAACTTTTGGATCCTTTTAAAGTTAAAGAAGGTTTGTAATCTGCTTTTGCAATATTCACATCTTCTTCTGATACTTTAATATTTTCTCTTTCAGCATTTAATTGAATATTGTTTTTGTAAGTTTGATTTAATGCATCAAGAAGCGTAACTGCAAAAGCATTACTAAAATATAATATTGATGCAATAACTATTATAAATATTTTTTTCATTTCGATTTATATACAGCAGTTTTAATTTGATGTTTACTGTTTAAATTTAAAATTATAGATGCATATTTAGGCATATTTTTGAACATGTTTTGAGTAATTCTTTGGTAAGTTTGCATAAAATTAATTACATCCCCTTTACTCATTATTTTATGACCGCCCTTTTTCTTTGTTTTTAACCATAATTTATGTTCCTGCTTTAATCTCCACTTTTGTAATAAACTAAAGTTTTTTGCTTTTAAGTAAATCATACAATTTAACTTAGAATATAGCTTTTTATATTTAGTCTTTAATTGTTGATTAACATATTTTCTCCAAACCAGTTTATGATCATTGGCCTTTTCCATAGAATTTATAGATTTTTTCAATGTCTTGTTTGCTTCAGCTCTTGCTCCAACACACCATCCCTCAAAAATAATTACATCTGGTCTTTTGTTAATTGTGTTCCATTTATTTTTAGGAAATCTGTCGTCTATAGCTTTATTAAAATTCGGTAATTTTAATTTATTGAATTTTTTTGCTTTAGATTTTTTAAAGAAATCTAGCATCATATTGATGTCATGAGTTCCGGGAACCCCCCTAGTAAGCAACATTGGATGTATTTTTTTTGATAAAGCTACTCTTTCTTTTCTGGTTTTATAAAAATCATCAATAGAAATCTTAAATACTTTTAATTTAAAATATTTTTCTAATATTATCTTTATTATTGAACTTATTGTTGTTTTGCCTGTTCCTTGTCCTCCAGCTAAACCAACAAAGTAAGGTTTTTTGTTATCTGCTTTTTTTGCAATCCAAAAACATATTGGGATTAAAAAATTCTTAATCATCCCCTCTTTATTTCCAAACTTTTCAGTTGAGGTTTCTTGTAATTTAATAAACTTAAAACAATCTTTTTTAACTTTCTTAAAACACTCTTCAGCTAATTTCATTAAACTTTTATTTTTCTTGATCCATTGGATGGTTAAGACCATCAAAGAAAGCTACTTCTTTTAAATCCTCTACTTTAACTTCATCTACGCATCCTAAATTAAAACCAGTCATAGATGGTGCACTTCTTGGATTGTGATGAGTGTAAATCCCACATTCAGTACAAAAGTAATGGTTAGCAACTTTAGTATGATACTGATAAAGTTTTAATTTATCTTGTCCTTTGGTAACTTTAAAATCTTCATTTTTAACCATACCCATTGTTGCATTTTTTCTTTTACAAATAGAGCAATTACATCTTACAATTTTTGCTAATTCGTTAACTGTAGCATTAATTTCTGCTTCAACCGCTCCACAATGACAATTTAATTTCATATATCTCCTTTTTTATTTTAAAATACTTTTTGCTGCAATCTTATTTCCATCTAAATCACGAATATATCCATAATAATTTCCATCTTTTCTAACTCCTGGAGCTCCCTCGTCAGTAGCTCCTTTTGAAATTGCAATCTCATAAAACTTTTCTACTGCTTCTTTGTTATCTGCTAATAAAGTTATTTGTGTTCCGTTGCCAAACGTTGCGTCTTTTCCATTTACAGGATGTGTTACGTAAAATTGAACTTTCTCTGGATCACTTGAATGAGCGTAACCAAGATATTTTTGTGTTTTCAAAATTCTTTTTAATTTCAAAGGTTCAAAGACGGCATCATAAAAATCACCTGATTTTTCATGATCATCTGAACCAACCATCACAAAATCTAAAATATTCATAATCAAAATAAAATTTATATAACTTAATAACCAACTTAAACTACTAGTGGTTGAAGTTATCCACAAGCATACAAAATGTAGTTTCGATGTTCACGTTTTGATTCACTTTTGATTCAATTACGGACTCAAAATACAACCTCTTGAGTGTATTGTATAAATGTTCTATAAAGTAGAACAAAACAAGAACATGAAACTAACAATCCCTTATTATCTACATAAAGCAGGCGCTGGTTTTCCTTCCCCTGCTACTGATTATATCGAAGAAGATATTGATCTGAACATGCATTTAATAAGAAATGTTCCAGCAACTTTCATCATCAGAGTTCAAGGTAAATCAATGGTCGATGTTGGAATTAATGATGGTGACTTATTGGTGGTTGATAAAAGTTTAAAACCAAAAAACTTTTCAACAGTGATTGCGAATGTTCATGACGAACTTGTGGTTAAAACTTTAGTTCAAGAACGAGATAAAAAATTTTTAACTTCTGGTTCTAAAGAGTTTTCTGACAGAATTTTAATTAACGAAGAACAAGATATTTTTATTTGGGGGGTTGTTACTTATGTCATCCATTCAACATACTAAAAAAATAGCATTAATTGATTGTAATTCTTTTTACGTTTCTTGTGAAAGATTATTTAATCCAAAAATAAGAAGAAAGCCTGTTGTCGTTTTATCAAATAATGATGGCTGTATCATTTCAAGATCAAATGAAGCAAAAGCTTTAGGAATTAAAATGGGTGAACCCTATTTTAAAGCAAAAGATATTATTCTTAAAAATAAAGTTGAAGTTTTTTCATCTAATTATTCTTTATATGGAGATTTATCTAGAAGAGTGATGCGAACTCTTAAAAGATTTAATTCAGAAATAGAAGTTTATTCAATTGATGAAGCCTTTTTAGATTTATCAAACTTTCCTGATAGTGAAGTAGAAAAAGTTGGAAAAGAAATTAGAGAAACAGTTTTGCAATGGACTGGTATTCCAACCAGTATTGGAATAGCCAATACAAAAACTTTAAGTAAAGTTGCAAATCATATTGCTAAGAAAAAACAATCAGGGGTGACAAGTTTAATTGGAATTGAAAACTTAGATCCTATTTTAGAAAAAGTTGAAATCAATGATGTCTGGGGAGTTGGAAGACAATTAACTAAGTTTTATCAAAAGCATGGAATTTATAATGCTAAACAATTAAAAAATAAATCTAACACCTGGATCAAGAAAAGTTCAAATGTTCTAAGTTCAAGAACTGCAATGGAGCTTAGAGGAATTTCTTGTATAGGTTTAGAGACCACTACAACTAAAAGAAAGAGCTGTGTAGTTTCAAGATCATTTGGAAAAAGAATTGAAACGTTCCAAGAATTAAAAGAAGCAGTTGCTAACTATTGTTTAAATGCCTCTGAAAAAATTAGATCAGAGTCGTTAGTTGCAAAAGCAATTACTGTATTTGTTAGAACCAGTCCTTTCCAAAGAAACTTTGGTTATTATTCAAATGCAAAGACAGTTGATTTTCCGATTGCAACAAATAACAGTATCGAAACTGTTAAGACAGCAGTTTCAATATTAGAAAGTATTTTTAAAAATGGTTATCGTTATCAAAAAGCAGGTGTGATGCTAACAGGATTATCGAATGCAAGTGATAAAACAAATTTATTCACTTCTGAAAAAGATGAAAAAATAAATAGCTTGATGAGATCCATTGATAATACGAATTATAGGTACGGAAGAGCAACTCTAAGTCTTGCAAGCGCCGGAGTTCATAAAAAATGGAATATGAGACGTGAATATTCTTCTAAAATAGATACAGCTGATTTTTATTGTTTACCAACGATTAGAGCTTAATTTGATATAAGCATTGGATGTAAAGTAAAAACTCGAGAAGGCTCAGATTTAATCTTAGGTAGATATTTGTTGTTATAAGTTTCGTTATATTTTTTAACAACAATATCTGAATTTTTATAATCTGGAAATTTACTTACATAAACCATCAAATAAGTTGAGGATTTTATGAAACTTTTTGAAGGTTTTTCAATAGAACCCCATCGATCGCCTCCTCCAGGACATGAAATTGCATATTTTTGATTTGTTTTTGATGGATCCATTATCCCCTGAATTACAAAATCTGCTCCATTGTGTAAACTTCTGCCATCAACTTCATAATTAAATAAATCTTTACCTGTTGCATCTTTTAATAAGGATGCCATCATTAAGAGATATCCATAGCTATCAGAATTATATTTTAAACCCATACCACTTCTCTGGGTATCAATTGGAAAACTTCCATCAGGTCTCATATCATGGACAGCTAATTTAACAACATCTATAGAGTGTTGAACTGCTTTTAAGTCATCAATCATTAATCCCCAAATTAAAGTTATGTATGAAGTAAGATAAGCTTTGTTATCTTGTCTATTCATCCAACTACTTTTTGCAACTTTTCTAACAAGCTTATTTAACCAAGGTCCTAATATTTTTCTCTCTTCAGCATCAAAAGTATCTGCAATCACTGCTGTTGTTGTTAAGATTGAGTTTATTAAAACCATCATCTGCCAATCTACTGGTTTATTACCCCACGAAACATTGATGCCTTTTCTTAAAGAATCTTTTTTAGCCCAATCTAATAATACTGATTTTATTTTATTAATATTTTCATCAGAGTTTCCAACTCTTCCTATGTATGCTGCTTCTTGAAAATAATCAGTAGCAGAATTAGCCTCTAAAACTTCTTCACCATAACTTTCATTCAATTTAATTATCTCTAAAGGTTTTGGCGCTCTTTTTAAACTTACTTTATGTTTATCTTGCTCTGCAAAATTATAAAATGGAGAGACCCAATTATTATTTTTAAAGTAATCTTCTTTTTGTTTTTTCAACTTGTAACCAAAACCTTTTCCAAATTCTGGATGCTCAAAACATTCTTTTGCTGTTTCATGAATATTCCACATGGCTTTTGTTTTACTTTTAGATAAAACTTTTTTTGGTTTTGTGGTTAAATCAAGATCATTATAGCTATTTATGTTTTTGGAATAACTAGTGTTAGTTAAAATGAATAAAACAAAAACAATTAATATTTTTTTCATATTTAAATATTAACAAATTCTAATTTTCGAGTCTAATCAATGAAAATCCTGCTCTAATAGTTCTCCAATAACATTGGTTATTGACTAAGATTCTTTGATTTATGACGACTAAAGGCTTTTTTGAAATTATTTTAAAAAGTTACTCGAAAGCTTCATTATAGAATTTGTTTTAAGTTTTTTATCATATTTTCCATACATAAAAAATTCATACTCATCAATTGTTTGAGATTTCAAACTTTGACACTTAGTCTCATCAATTAATTTTTCACAACTAGTTTCTTCTTTAACACCATCAAAAAAAATAACTCTTTGAGGCATAGTTTGCGTTTCAAAAGCAGTTTTATATCTAGACATTGAGGAGGAATACAATCCATATCTTAAACTTAATTCTTTACCTTTTTTAGTGTTTGAGATCCCTTTAAAATCTACTTTTAGTTTACCATCAATCCAAACTTTCATAAAACCTTTTTCAGGATCAGGATGCCAATTTGTGTTAAAAATAATTTCTGTCCAATTTCCAAGTAATTCTTCGTTACGTTTTAAAACAACATAAGAGTCCTTAAAAGAGTCTCCATTTCTATTAAAAGTTAGTCCTGCATGCATATGCTGAAACATCACTAATACTTTTGAAGGCTTATGTCTTTTCCATTGTATTAAAGACATTTTTGCTGGAGCTATAGAGTTATAATCTTTTGGAAGATATATATAAAATCTATACCATCGTTCTTTTTTCCAAGGTTTTTTTTTGTAATATAATTCTGTTCTCTCTCGATCATTTGTACAATCATTCCATTTTGGTTCTTTGCCACATTCACCATCATTGGATTCAAATCTAATTGACTTTTCTCCAATAATTGAAAAATCACTTACAGATACAGGATTGATTGCTTTGGGTGAATTTAAGTGATGAAATTTTTCTGGAATAGCTTTTCCATACCCATCTTCTTTTAAAGCTTTTTTTACTTCAGAAAATTTAGTTTTAGCAAAAGCATTACCACAAAGTATTAAACTAAAAATTAATAAAATTATTTTTTGCATTTAATTTATATTTTTATCTACGTTGATTAATAATTCTTTTCTTTGATCTAAACTTAATTGAGGAATATTTGCAATAATAGGACGAACTTTAAAATTTAAATCTTCTAATAGAGTATCTATACCTATTTCTTTAATTGGATCTTTAATTTCCCAGCCACCTATATATCCATTTTTTCCCCTACAGATATGAAACCCATGGACTGATAATTCATCTAAACCAGCAAAACCAAATCTATCTACTAAGCTAGCTCTATTGGCTGGAAAATTATATTGAGGATAATACTCAAGACACATACTTACGGGAAATTTTAAACCATCCCACTCAAATAAAATATCATAATCAATCCAATCTTTTCCATGATCAATATATTTATAAGCTAAAATTGAAGCTCCAGATTTTTTCAAATATATTGGTTCTTCAATGTTTTCAAATCCATCTAAATCAAAATTATCAAGTTTTTTACCTTTTAAAAATTTTTTAAATTTTTTAGAGGAAGCAGTTTGTTTTGATTTTCCTCGCTCAATAACAAATCTTTCAAAAAAAGTGCTTGGATCATCTTTATACATCTCTTGGCTAACAATTTTAACTGGGTTACCTTCTTCATTATTTTTAATGTGTTTAAATTGCATTCCTCCTTTATTCTTTAAAATAGATCCTGTTTTTAAACCTTTAGTGTCTCCATTAAATAAAACAATTTCAGCAAGACCATCGTTGTCTAAATCGGAAAATCTTATTTGATCAATAAAGTCATTCCATTCGTTACCTTCATGGGTCGGTTTATAGTCTTTTGGAGGGTTTACTAAAATGTATAATTTTGAATTAAATTTATTTTCTCCTAGATTTTCAATGATTTGTATACTGGTGCCAACATATAATATTCCTGCTCTTGATAATACAATATCTAAATCTCCATCATTATCTAAATCCCAAAAAGACACTTCAGGAACTGTTCCCCAATTTCCCTCTGGAACGGGTAGTTTTATTTTCGTTTTAAATTTACCCTTTCCATCATTAAATGCTATACCAGTTACTGTACCCTCGTACTCATGACCACCGTGAACAATATCTAAATCTCCATCATTATCAAAATCACCAAGCTCGATTGCAAATGCATTAATAGATCCACATTTTTTGATTTTCATTTTACCTGTTCCATCATTAATTAGGCATCTTAGAAATCTTTCAAGATCAGTTAAAACAATATCAATATCTCCATCATTATCGATATCACCAACAGCACCACCATGATCAAAAATTTTAAACTTTTTTTTAGATAAATGTGTAGATGAACTCTCTAACCAAGTTCCATTTTTTTGGCTTAAAAAATAACTATCTCTAAATCCATTATAATTGCTTCCACCAATACCGTGATCAGCAAGATAAAAATCTAAAATTCCATCGTTATTAAAGTCAGCTATCAATTGTTGTCGAGATAAGCTTTGACCTGGTGGTTTTCTGTTATCAATTATTAGATTTGAATTATCAATGTATGAACCATCTTTTTGACCTAAATATAAAGTTGGGCCAGGCATTTCACCTTTGCATTTTTTATTTATTCCACAAGTTCCACTAGTGTCCTTGCCTGCCATTTCAATATTAGTTGGCCTCATTGCTCCTGAATATAAAAAGTCTTTTATTCCATCATTATTAAAATCACGGTAATCCCATCTATGTCCAAAAAAATATCTTTGTTTTGTTATTCCAGGTTTAGGGTGACCATGAACAATCATTCCATCATAGTTTTCAATAAATATTCCTGCTTGAGGTTTGCCTTTGGCAAAAACTTGATTTGCAAATACTAATAAAAATAGAATAACTAAAATTTTGTTCATTTTATACAATTAGGATTAAATCCAATTAAATCATCTATACCATCTTTTAAGTGGTAATTTCTTTTTCGAAGATAAACTGGGTCATTTTCTAATGTTATTCCTGTTACAACTTCCATTAATTTATCTATGCCTATTGCCATCTGATGAGTATGTTTTATTGCATTAGAAGGATCTGAAATTTTATTTCTATTAGTACCTTTAAACTCTCTACTTTTAAATTTTTCCCAATCTGTAATAGCTAAATTTGCAACTTTTGAGGAATTTACTAATTTTGACTTTAATTTATTTGGAATTTTTGCTCCCCATAACTCTGCGACATAAACATAACCCAAAGTTATATTTAATCCATAGGAGTGATACCATTGACCTCTGTATCCTCTAAATGAGTTATTGTTTATATATCCGTCTTCAAAAATTAATTTATCAAATTGATTAAATCTAAAATTAATCTCTTTAGCTGCAAGTTTTTTATTATTTGTCCAAGAAGCATAAATTAGAATTGAAGCTCCTCCATTAGCCATTTGATATATACCACGGTCTTTTTTTTCAAATTCAACAGGCTTTAAAAATTTTTTATACATTTTCTTTATATATTTGTTTACAATTTTAAACTCATCATCATTTAACTCAGACTTAAGCCACAAAGCTCCAATCATATAGTTAGAAAATACACCTCTTGCGAATTCATATTGATGATACCAACACGGAGAATTTGGATCATTATTGGCCCAGCAACGTGGCTTGCTCTTCAAACCTTCAATACTAATACTGTCATACAGAGTATCAGCTTTGGCTAAATCAATTAATAATTTTTTGGCTTTATCAATACTTGCTTTATCACCTTCGCTAATTGCATTATGTGTGGCTGATAAAAAGACCTTAATTGGTTCAGTAATATTTTTATGTTCAACATTTAGAGAATTACTGTTTGCTTTGTGATCTGCTGGCCAATCATAACCAATTAAACCTTCAACTTTTTTTTTATAGAAATCTAATTTGAAATTTACATTTGGCATTGCAGCACAGGTTTTAATTTCATTTGTGTAAAACTTTCCAGGAAATTTAATATCTTTAGATTTTACTTTTGCCTGAACTGGAAAACTTAATAACAAAAATAGAATAATTAAAAAAATTTTTTTCACTTAATTGAGTTTTATTAAATTTTAAAAAGTTTATCAGATAAATTTGGTAAATTTTCACCCCAGAAAACTTCTTTAGTGATTTTTTTGAAATCTACTTCAAAGACTGTAGACATTGCAGATGCATAAACAGATCTTGCATCAATGGTAGCATTTAAATCTCTTCCTTGATAAAGCTCTTTTCTTTTTAATCCTGGCCAATCACAATACACTTGGCTTTTCTTTAATAAACCACCGGCCATAAATAGAGCAGTACCGTAACCATGTTCTGTTCCATTTCCTCCATTTTGAGCGATTGTTCTTCCAAACTCTGTAACTGTTAATATCAAAGTATCTTTATAAGCTTCTTTTAAATAAACCTTAAGATTTTCAATTATCTCATCCATTTCAAGTAGGCATTTGGTGTGAGTACCGTTAATTCCACCTTGAGCAGCATGAGTATCAAATCCATTTACTTCAAATACTGCAACTCTAGGACCATCGGGTTTTTTTAAATACTCAGCAGCTTTCATTGCTAAGTTGCCATTTTTTCTTTTTCCGTAACTCGACGTCATACCCATCATTTGCTCATTTTTTCTTTTCTTAACAAAATTCATCATATCTAACAGTTCCTCTTCTGAACTATCTGCGTAAATTGATCTTAATAATTCAAGCGTTTCTTCTCTTGGAAGACGTCCATCAGAAGGATAATAATTATTGTTTTTAGGTACCCCTCTTAATAACAACGGCATAGGTAAAGATAAAGCTAAACCCTCTCCTTTATGGTTAGCTATTTTCATTGCTCTTCCAAGCCAACCTGTTTTTTCTTGGTAAGGAACTCTTCCCCCTGACTCCATTAAATTTTGACCTTCAAAATGTGATCGAGCTGTGTATGGAATGCTGGTTGCATGAACAATAGCACCAGTGTTTTCTTTCCAACATTTATGGAAGGCATTTAACTTTGGATGAAGAGCAAAATCTGTGTCTAATTTAATAGGATTATCAATTAAAATTTTTTTTCTTCTTTTTAGTAGATTTTTGTCTCCAATTACAGGAACAGCTGTAATCCCATCCATTCCTCCTCTTAACATTATAACTACTAGGTTTTTCTTTTTGGAAGTTGAAGCTAAAACTGGGAAATTAAATCCAGCTAAAAACAAAGAAGTTGCAGTTCCTTTTAAAAAATCTCTTCTTGATATCTTCATGCTTTTAATACCTCCGGTAAGTTAAATAATAATATATGTTTTTCCTCGTTAGTCTTTGCTTTTGATACAATTTTTAGAATTTTATCTGGGTTATCAAAGTTATTACGAATTATTTTTTCATGAATATTGTCATCTAACATATCTTGTGTGTTGAATTTATGGAAAGCAGTTTTAGCAAACATTATTCTTCTTATAATTAATTCTGTTGACAACCAGTCTTTTTCAAGATCTGAAAATCCATTAGGTTGTTTTTGTCTATAAGGATGACAACCTAAATCTTCTAAAAACCAACCTTGCCAACTGATTTGTCCAAAAGGTTTAATTCCTAGTGGGAGACTATCAATTTCCTTCTCTTTTGTTGGATATGAGTAAGTTGATCCTGACATATTTATCGTTGTAAGCCACCAGTTTTCTGGATTTTGAAATTTTCGATATTTATCATTGTATTCAAAAGCAACTTTAATTGCAGCTTTATGAACTTCTGGTAAAAATCCATCCGATTGTTCCCACGCTTTTATAACTGGCGCAATCATTTCAGGTGTTGGTTCATCTGTAATCAAATATCTACAAAGCTTTGTTGCGATAAACTCTCTACAAGAAGGATGGTTAACTAAATCCTTGATAGCTAGTTTTATAGCTTTTCTTCCTCTTTTGTATTCTTTTCCTAAAACTATTTTTTTACCAGGTTCGTGCCTTTCTGGATCAAATCTTACATCACTTCCATTATCTTTTGATTTGCTCCACTTAGGTCGCCATCCAGTCATAATTTTTGCTAATTCTATGACATCTTCTTGCGTATAACCTGCTTTTGGAGAAATAGTGTGAAGCTCCATTAATTCTCTTGCGTGATTTTCATTAAGTGTTGCCGGTCTCTTTTCTCTTCTTCTCCATTCTTGCTTTGCACTTTCTGACTTAGGGCCCACATTTTCTTTATTATCAAGATGCATAATCATTGGCCAAGCTAGAGTTGCTTCGGTTGCCATAGTTTCAAAATTTTTATCCATATTGGCTCTAATAAAATCTCTCTGATAAGCTCCAGTAGAATATGAGCCTAATGTTTGTGTGTCGCTTATCGTAAAATGATTTCCCCAAAAATACCAAAGCTTAGCTAAAACTGGATGGTCGCTTCTTATACCTTCTGCGTGTCTGATGCACAGTTCGTTAGCGGGCCAAAGTTTTTTTCCAGTATCAGCCTCTAATTTACGTTCAGCTCTCCTAAAACCTTCTGGATCATTTTTATATTTTTTTCTTAATGTGGTATTTTCTTCAACCCTTTGCGTTATCCAATACTTTCTCATTTCTTTTTCAGAATAGATATGTTTCCCCTTCCAATTAAATTCTGGAATTGTTTCAACTTGTTTTTGAGCCCAAACCAATGGATCAGAAGGAGCTTTTTCATCAGGCTTTAAGCCAAATGCAACTTTTCTAAAAAAGTTTTTCATAATTTATTTTATGTTATCAATATCGTGAATATTTGTTAAGGAATTATTAAATTCTTCAATATTTTCTCTTAACGCTAAACTAGAAATTGAATAAATCATTATCAATAACAAAACTAATGGCAATGAAGTAATTACTGAGGCATAACTTTTGATGAGTAGTATATAAAAAATAATAAATAAAGCTGATCTAATTAAAACAGTTTTTCTAAATACACTAATAATTGAAAGTGAGTGTTTTAATAAATTAAAGAAACTCATTTGCGATGGACCAAAATATCTTTTTCCTCTAATTGATGACATTGAAATAAGTTCTTTCTCTACTTTTTTTATTGAACCAGAAAAACTATTCCACGTAGCTTTTTCATCTAAAAGTTTCTTTACAGTTGATTTTGATAAACAAGTAAAGTTCCCAAATTTAATTGATTGTCCCGTAAATGCTAAAGTTAAGAATTTGTGAAATTGATAACATAATTGAAAAAATAAACCCTCAGATCTCTTAACTCTTTCACCAATAATTGACTTTTCGCCTGATTGTTCAGAAAGTTGAATAAAATTTTTAATTTCTTCAGGTCTATCTTCTCCGTCTCCATCCATAGGAATGACAAAATCAAATTCTTTCTTTTCAAAAATATATTTTAACCCCGTTGCAATACATCTTGCGTGACCTCTATTCTCTTTCATATTTATGATTTCTAGATAACTAATGTTTTCTATATTTGGATAATTATCAATAATTTGTTGAGAAGAAGCATCATTTATCACAACTAAAGATATTTCATGATCTAAATCTTTTATTTCACTATTAATATTCTCAATCAGTAATTTTAAAGACTCTCTGTCGTTATAAATTGGAATTAAAATTATATATTTCATCTATCTTGAACCTACGCAAACACTATCAAGACACATATAATCTTTCAATTGATCAAGTTTTTCTCTTTCAACAAAACCCTTCCATACTGGTCTTGATTTTAAATGATATGATAAATTTCCAGCATTCCATTCATCACCCAAAACTACATTTATTTTGGAATCAAATTGTTGATCCCATGCATATTGAGTTTTCACTGCAATTTCTTTACCCATATAGTCAGTTCTTTTATTATCATTTGAAATTGAAACATAGGCGTAAAGTGCTGGTGATAAGAAGAAAAAGAAAATAAATCCAATCATGAATGCTTTTAATTTTTTTAAATTAATTTGAGCTTGAAACAAGTAAACAAATAATGATCCAAAAAATAAATAGAATGGTGTCATCCACATAGTTCTTATTTTTGATCCAGTGATTAATGATGTTAAAAACATTAAAACAACTGGCAAAATATTAATCGCTAATAAAAATAATAATTTTTTATCCTTAAAATTTAAATTTAATTTAATTTTTTTAACTAATAACCAAGATAGCATTAAAAAAGGAATTAAAATCCCCATTTGTTTTAACAAAAAGATTAATGGAAATTTAATATGATCTATAAAGCTAGATTGTTCTAAGCCGGTTCTAGCTAAACCGTATGTAATAGTAATAAAATCATTATTAATTAGCCATATAAAATGTGGAACTAGAACTACAAAGAAAACTTCGATAGTGATGAGATATTTAAAATCAAATTTTCTCTCCTTTTTGAAAAAAATTAAATAAATAAACAAAAGGTCAATTGAAACTAAAAGATAAATAAATAGATATTTTGATAAAAAACCAAAAGCTGTAAAAAGACCTACTAAAAAACAATCTAAAAACTTTACTTCTTTACCACCATATATTTTCCAGGAATAATAAACTGTTAAAGACCAAAAAGGTAACTGGCAAACATTTACATTAAATTCAGGTGTGGTGAAATTATAGAAATAAATTGCTTCAATTAGTAATACAGAAATTAAACCTAATAATTTATTGTTAAATATTTCATTTGAAAATTTAAAAACATAATAAAAAGAAATAATTACAAAAATTTGACTTAATAAATAGTAAACCCAATCTTGTGATCCAAAAATTTGATAAAAAACTTCTGGAAAAAAAGCACTCATAGGAGGATGTTTGTTAAAACCCCAATCTAAATTACTGCCCCAAGCTAAAGCTTCGATTGTATCCAGTGGTAAATTGTGATTTGTAAGTGATGGAATCAGTGTCCAAAAAATTAAATGAGCTATAACAAAAATATAAAAAACATTATCGATATTTTTGTTATTAATGCTCATTTATAAATATTTATATCAATTAAGCTTGCTTGACACCTCTAATTTGCTGAATATACTGCGAGCGATTAAAATTACGCTATGCCAAAGACTGCTAAAGCAAAGAAAAAAGTATCAAAACCAAAAACTAAAGTTGCAACTAAGTCAAAACCAGCTGCAGCTAAAGTTGCACCCAAAGGTCCTGTAAAAATTTCAAAAACTTATGTTCCAAAAGATACTGAAAAATATATGTGTGAAAAACACAAAGTGTATTTCAGAATTAGACTAACTGAATGGAAAAAAGAATTAATTAAAGCTAACAATGAAGCTCTTTATAATGGTGGAATGGATGACAATAATATTTCTGCTGATATTGTTGATCAAGCAAACTCCTACATCGATAGCAATGTAGAGATGAAAGCAATCAATAGACAGATTAAATTAATCTCAGAAATTGATAAAGCATTAAGAAGAATTAGAGAAGATACTTATGGATATTGCCTGGATACAGCAGAGCCAATTGGATTAAAAAGATTAATGGCAAGACCTGTTGCTAAATATACTATTGCGGCACAAGAAAAGCATGAAAAAGAAGAAAAAGTTCATGCAGATGATTAATTAAATTTTTGGAATTTTTGCTTCTTTATCCATAAAAGCGTATCCTTTAACTACAGCCTCACGTTCAGATATTTCTTGGTACCATCTAGATAAGTTTTGATAATTTTTTAAACCAATATCATGCCACTCATGTCTTGCCATCCATGGCCAGGTTGCAATATCAGCAATTGTGTAATCAGGACCTGCAAGAAATTTAGACACTTTTAATCTTGTGTCTAATTCTCCATAAATTCTTTTAGTAATTTTAAAATATCTTTCTTCCCCAAATTCACTTTTACCAGGATTATAATGATGAAACTGATGATGTTGACCAATCATGGGACCTACTGTTCCCATTTGAGCCATTAACCATTGATTAATAACCAATCTATCTTTTTCATTATAAAATTTTCCACTTTTATCACCTAGATACATCAAGATTGCACCAGACTCGAATATGCTTTTATTGTTCTCATGATCAATGATGACTGGAATTTTTCCAAATGGACTAATTTTTAAATACTCTGGTTTAAATTGTTCATCTTTACCTAAATCAACTTTGGTTACTTTGTACTCATAACCAATTTCTTCAAGCATAATACTTATTTTCCATCCATTAGGAGTATTAGCAGAAAAAAGTTCTATCATTTTTTAATTCCAAGTCTTTCTTGTGCAGCTTTAGAAGTTGTTGTGAATTCAAATCTTAATTTTTCATCTGGTTTAGCATATTTAAAACAACCTCTTGCTGCTAAAGCACCCTCATGGAAACCTGAAAGAATTAATTTTAATTTTCCTGGATAAGAACAAATATCACCAATTGCAAAAATTCCGTCTACATTGGTTTCAAAATTTTCAGTATTAACTTCAACAGTTTTTTTATTTATATTTAAACCCCAATCTAAAATTGGCCCAAGTTGCATAATCAAACCAAAAAAACCTAATACATAATCAGATTTAATCTCTTTAATTTCACCTTCATCATGTTTTATTTTTACTGACTCAATATTTTTGTCTCCTACAACTGAGTCCATTTGATACTTTGTATATAAATTTAATTTTCCTTGATCATTAAGCTCTTTTACTTTTTGAACACTTGCTTCTGCTCCACTAAAACCATCTCTTCTGTGAATTAAATTTACATTAGAATTATTTGATAGCTCTATAGCCCAATCTAAAGCGGAGTCTCCTCCTCCAAAAATTGAAATAGTTTTGTCTCTAAAAATTGATTTATCTTTAATCGAATAGAATAAAGAGTTTCCCTCAAATTTTTCACACTCTTTAACTGGGAATTTTCTAGGTTCAAAAGAACCAACACCACCAGCTATAACGATTGCTGCAACATCAAACTCTACTCCACCCGAAGTTTTAACATGCCATCGATTATCAACTTTTTTAAGTTGCTCTACTCTTTCATTTAAATGAAATTTGACATTGAAAGGTTTAATTTGTTGTAAAAGATTGTTAGTCAACTCTTCGCCTGTACACTCTGGTACAGCTGGAATGTCATAAATAGGTTTATCAGGATATAGCTCTATACATTGACCGCCTGCTTTATCAAGATTGTCGACTATTTCACAACTCAATCCTATAATTCCAAGTTGATGAGCACAAAACAATCCTGTTGGCCCTGCCCCAATAATTAATACATCTGTTTTATTCATTTAACCTTGCTTTGATGGTATGTTCACTTCCAATCCATCTAACTCATCTGAAACTATTAACTGACAACTTAGCCTACTATTATTTTTTGGCTCGAACGCCATATCAAGCATATCTTCCTCACCATCCTCTTTTGCTGGAAGCTTATCTAACCATTCTTCTTTGACATAAACGTGGCAGGTAGCACATGCCATTCCACCTCCACAATCTGCGTCAATTCCTGAAATATCATTCTGCACAGCACCTTCCATTACGGTTAAGCCGTTTTGAACATCAATCGTGTGAGTTTTGTTATCGTGAGTGTGATAAGTAATTTTTGCCATGCGTTATATATAGTTTCTTATCTAAATAGGACAAGTAAGTAAAATCATACTTAGTATATTTTTAAATATTTTGAGGTTCGGGTAGTTCTTTTTTAATAAAATAGCTCGTATCTTCTTTTTGTTTCATTAAGGCAGGAATAATCTCTTTATAAGCATCAATTAATCCATCATTTGGTTTTGGTAACTGATCTTTAATATGATGATGTAATTTATCTAAATTATATGATGGAACGGTTGGAAACATGTGATGAGTTAAATGATATTCCATTTTCCAATATAAAAAACTTAATATTGGATTTAAATACATCTCACGCGATGTAACTCTATGATCTTTTATATTTCTTGCAAGCCCTGCATGTTGAGTAAATGCAACAATTTTATGTAAAGTTTTCCCATAAAATTGTGGTAACACAAAATATAATAAAGGCATCCAAGAAGAAACTAATATAGACCATAAAATAATTGAAAGCCAAATACCGACGTAGATTCTTGAAATAAAAATTGCTTTTGCTTGTGCACTTTCTGGAATGCTATCTTGCATAACTTTGGTTTTAATTCCTAAAGCATGCTGAATAATTTCAAATGAAATATGTTTTTTAAAAAAAACTAAATCCAAAAATGGAATAATATTTATAATTAATCTTTTTGGTGTTTCTTTTAAATCGTTTCCGTATTCAATTTCATGATCAAAAGGATTTTCTGTTGAATAAGTGTTTCCATGGTGAACAAAATGTGTGTATCTCCATCTTGTAGGTTCAAAGTTTGCCATGTAAGATGAAATGTAATAAAAAAGTTCATTTAAGAATTTTGATTGAAAAGCAGTTTTGTGACCCGTCTCATGCCATAATGGATTAGAAAAAGAATAAATGTTTCCATATACTAAAAACCAAAATACTGACCACCATGTACCCCAAGTTTGATAAGCTAGAATCCCAGTTACCAATAATAGTCCAAAAAAAACTGAAACATGCTGAAGTCCTTTTAAATCAGATTTCTTAGAAAGTTCTTTAAGGACTTCTTTATCAACTTGGCATTTGTGCCATTTTTCTAATTTAACATCCATAGCAAAAAATTATGTATAGTTATTATACATAATTTTATTAAAGGTAAAAAAAAAGGGCAAGTACAAAATTGTACCTGCCCTTTTTAAAATTTAAAGTAAAACTATTACTTAGCTCTACCAGGTTGTTGCATAGCTGCTGCCCAAATGATCAGACCGAAAGCGATCTTGTTCAAGAAGTCAGCTGCGTTGTAAATCACGTTTAGTGAGTTAGCATCTACACCACCTGTTAGGTAACCAAAAATGTAACCTAATGGGTAAATCGCCCAACCTACTGTAACGATCATTCTCATTGCACCAAAAGCAGTTACAAGTGATTTGTTACCACTTTTCGCTGCTCTCTTACCTGCTTCACCAGAGAATACTTCATATAAGATGTATACCCAACCAGCCATACCGATTATGAAACCAAGTGTAGCGTTGATGTATCCAGCTTCTCCTAAGTATCCACCTACTAGCATTACTAATGTACCAATCATTAGTCTCCAGAAAATTCCAGAGTCTGATTTGTTTACTGCTGCTAGAACAAAGTAGAATTCTAACATCAATAATGGCACTGTAATTAACCAGTCAATGTATCTGTAAACTGTTGGTGACTCGCCAGTCATGATCCATACTTCTCTCATGTAAATGTAGTGTACGAATGCAATACCAGTTACTAGACCAGCAACAGTCATTGAAACTCTCCATCCAGCTGGAACCGAACTTCTTTCTAAGAAAAAGAATACAGTAGCAGCTAAACAAGCCATTGAAACTAGCCAGAATGAAATTCCAACAAAGTCATCAGAGGCTAAAAGCACAGTTTCTGCGTTTGCTGCACCAGTTACGCCCATAAGAGCAACAACTGTAAGAGCAAACAATTTAAGTTTTTTCATAAAAAACTCCCTCTTCGTTAGTTTTTATTTATTTAGTTTATATAAACTAGACTTGAGTTACCCCAAGCCAAAGTTGTGGTTAAATAGCAAATTAAATTAGTTTTATGAAGACTTAATTGTCACTAATAAGCATTGATTTTACTTAATTTTTAAAATTAAATACAATTTTTAAGTTAAAAACTAAAAAAAATAAGGAATTCGAATCAAATCTTTATGTCTTCTAAGTTTAAAGAAATTTACGAAAATTCTATAAAAAATCCTGAAAAATTTTGGCAAGAAGCCTCTGAAAATATCTTTTGGTTCAAAAAACCAACAAAAATTTTAAATAAATCTAACCCACCTTTCTATAAATGGTTCGAAGATGGGTTCACAAACACCTGCTACAATGCTTTAGACATTCATATTGATCAAGGAAGAGGTCAAAAAACAGCTTTAATCTACGATAGTCCTATTACAGGTAACAAAAGTAAGTTCACTTATGAGGAATTGAGATCAAAAGTCTCTAAATTTGCAGGGGCATTGAAAGCTCAAGGAGCTAATAAAGGTGACCGGGTGATCATTTACATGCCAATGATCCCTGAGGCAGTGATTGCAATGCTTGCATGTGCAAGAATTGGGGCAATTCACTCTGTCGTCTTTGGTGGGTTTGCATCAAATGAACTAGCAAGCAGAATAGATGACAGTAAAGCAAAGTTATTGGTAACTGCTTCATGTGGTTTTGAGCCAGGAAGGACAGTTGAATACAAGCCACTTGTGGATGAAGCTATTAAAATAGCCAATCACAAAATTGAAAAGATGATTTTATTCCAACGACCTGGTCATGAAGTTAAATTAAATGCACCGAACGAGGTCAGTTGGGAAGAAGTTGTCTCTAATGCTAAAGATGTAGATTGTGTTGAGATGAATTCAAATGAGTTTGCTTATATTTTGTACACATCAGGAACAACTGGTACCCCTAAAGGTATTGTAAGGGACATTGGAGGTCATATAGTTGCTCTCAAATGGACTATGAAAAATATCTACAACATTGATACAGATGATATTTGGTGGTCTGCAAGTGATATCGGTTGGATTGTGGGGCACTCTTACATTGTTTATGCTCCGTTATTCAAAGGATGCACTACAGTTTTGTTTGAAGGTAAGCCAGTTGGGACACCAGACGCTGGAGCATTTTGGAAAATTATCTCTGATTATAAAGTAAAATCTCTTTTTACAGCTCCAACAGCTTTCAGAGCTATTAAGAAAGAAGATCCTGAGGGTAAATTTTTTTCAAAATATGATCTAAGTAGTTTTGAAAGCCTGTTCCTTGCTGGAGAAAGGGCTGATCCAGATACAATTAAATGGGCTGAGAATTTACTTAAGGTTCCGGTTATAGATCATTGGTGGCAAACAGAGACTAGTTGGGCGATTAGCTCAAATTGCACTGGGATAGAAATGATGGAAACAAAATATGGTTCAGCCTGCAAAGCTGTTCCTGGGTACGATGTAAAAATCATTAAACCAGACCAGTCTTTGGCTAAACCAAACGAAATGGGAGATATAGTGGTTAAGCTTCCTTTGCCTCCAGGAACATTTCCAACATTATGGAATGCCGATCAAAGATATAAAGAAAACTACATGGCTAATTATGAAGGGTATTATCAAACATATGATGCAGGCCACATTGATAATGATGGTTATATCTGGATCATGTCTAGAACAGACGATATTATAAATGTAGCAGGTCATAGATTATCAACCGGAGCGATTGAAGAAGTTTTGTCGGAACATCAATCTGTTGCCGAATGTGCGGTGCTTGGAATTGCAGATAAATTAAAAGGTCAATTACCTATTGGATTAGTAGTCTTGAAATCAGGTGTTGATAAAGATAATGAGACCATATCTAAAGAATGTGTACAAATGGTAAGAGATAAAATCGGACCAGTTGCTGCATTTAAAGTGGTTATTGTTATTAAAAGATTACCAAAAACAAGATCAGGAAAAATCTTAAGAGGAACTATAAGAAAAATTGCTGATGGTGTTGAATATAAAGTGCCTCCAACAATAGATGATCCTGCAATTTTAACAGAAATAAAAGAAGATTTAATTAATCATAAAATCCTGAACAATGGTTAAAACTTATATTTTTTTAATCGCTGCGATTTTTTGTGAGGTTGCTGGAACAATGCTGCTCCCTATTTCTCAAAACTTTACAAGACTTATACCAACACTT
Source organism: uncultured Pelagibacteraceae bacterium (assembly GCA_902594405.1). GTDB lineage: Bacteria > Pseudomonadota > Alphaproteobacteria > Pelagibacterales > Pelagibacteraceae > Pelagibacter. Next base: position 94,301 of record CACJMB010000005.1, read on the forward strand.
GCTCTATCTGCTTTTTATCTTACAGCATTTTATCTATTAACTTTTGTGGTTAATAAACTTCCAATAGCAATTGTGTATGCAACATGGAGTGGTTTAGGAATTTTTACTATCGCAATCCTTGGCTATATATTTTTTAAACAAACTTTAGCTTGGCAAGCAATTGTAGGTTTATTCTTAATTGTAATTGGTGTGATACTAGTAAATAGTTTTACTGGAAAGCTTAGCTAAATTGCAAAGGTATTCCATCAGGATCACCTAAAATTTTTCCATCCTGCATTTTAATTTTCCCTGCAATAATAGTATGTGTTGGTGTTCCTTTGAATTTAAAACCATTGAATGGTGACCATTTACATTTACTCTCAATATTTTCGTTTTTAATCTCAATAGTTTTGTTCATATCTACAATAGTAAAGTCTGCATCATAACCTTCTTTAATGAAACCCTTGTTTTTAATTCCAAAAATCTTAACTGGATTTTCACAAACAAAATTCATCAATTGATTTAGAGATAATTTTCCATCATTAATATGATTTAACATCACAGGCATTAAGGTTTGAACTCCTGGCATTCCTGAAGGAGTATTTGGATATACCTTATCTTTATTTCCTTTTAAATGTGGAGCATGATCAGATCCAATAGTGTCATTAAAGTTATTTCTCACACCATACCATAATCTGTCATAATGAGATTTATCTCTTAGTGGCGGATTCATCTGAGCATAAGTCCCAAGCTTATCATAACAGTCTGGAGCATAGAGTGTTAAATGCTGGGGAGTAATCTCAAATGTAATGTTTCCTTTGTGTTGTGATAGAAAATCAATTTCTTCTTTTGTTGTAATATGAAGCACATGAGCTTTTTTGTTGTGCTTTTCTGCAATTCGCACAATTCTTCTTGTTGATGCTATTGCACATTCAGCACTTCTCCATATAGGATGGGTATGAACATCGCCCTCTTTAATTAATTTCTTGTTTACTTTTAAGATTGCTTCATCTTCTGAATGAACTGCCACAACTTTTGAGGCATTTTGAAAAACCTTATCTATATCTTCTTCTTCAGCAACTAATAAATTACCTGTTGAAGATCCGGCAAAAAGTTTAATACCACAACAACCTTCTAGACCCTCTAGACTTGCTAAATCGTCCGCATTGTCTGCCGTCGCTCCAAAATAAAAAGCATAGTTGCAATACATTCTATTTTTTGCGAGATCTAATTTTCTTTGAAATTCTTTCATGTTTGAAGTTGGGGGATTGGTGTTTGGCATTTCAAACACACTTGTAATACCTCCTGCTATCGCTGCTTTACTTCCTGAATGAAGATCCTCAGTATCTGTTGATCCTGGTTCTCTAAAATGTGTTTGGGTATCTATGCAACCAGGTAATACTGTGTGGCCTTCTGCATTAATTGTCTCTTTTGCTTCCTCTGAAATTTGTCCAATCTGTTGAATTTTTCCATCTTTTATAGCAACATCGACATCTTTTAACTCACCATCGATGTAGCATTGTCCGTTTTTAATTATAAGATCTAACATTTTGAGAAATTGTTATTATATTACAATCTATAATTAATCAATTATGAATGTAAAAAACGTTTATATTTTAGATGACAGAGCAATTCTTTATATTAACGGAGAAGATGTAAAAGAGTTTCTTCAAAATCTTATCAGTAACGATATAAACAAAATAAGCGATGCAAATAGTTGTTTTAGTTCATTGCTTACACCACAAGGTAAATTCTTATATGAATTTATAATCGTAAAACATAAGTCAGGATATCTTCTAGATTGTGAAAAATCTCAGGCAGAAGAATTATTCAAACAATTATCCTTATATAAACTTAGATCAAAAGTTGAAATTCTCAATTTAAGTAATGAATTTGTTGTAGCAGCATTTTCTAAAGAAAAATTCTTAACTTTCGATGAAGCAAAAAATCAATCTGGTTATACAATTAAATATAGAGAAGATCCAATTTTTTTAGATCCAAGAAATAAGGATTTGGGTGCAAGATTAATTATTAATTTGGAAAAACTTTATTTATCTTTAAAAAAACTAGATCTTCATGATGCTAATCTTAAAGAATATTATTCATTAAGTCATAGTCTTGGAATAGTTCCAAAAGATTTAAATAAATTAAAAGACAAATTGTTTGGTATTGAATGTAATTTTGAAGAACTAAATGGAATTGATTTCAAAAAGGGTTGTTATGTTGGCCAAGAAAATACGGCTCGAATTAAATTAAAGAACAAGCTTTCAAAAAGATTATTTCCAATAAATATAATTAATGGAAAACTACATGAGGGTGAAAGTATTTATAATAATGAAATAGAAATAGGTAAGGTTCTAATTGATAGCGATTACCCTTTTGCATTAATTAAATACTTAAACGAAAACTTTGATGAAAAAGCAAATTTTAAAACTAAAGATGCTTCAATAAATATAAATAAACCTTACTGGATTAAAAAATAATTTTCCTATTTAAATAAATAAGCAATCATTAAAATTATAAAGACTATTATAATCCAAATACTTAGATTTTTAAGAAATTGCTTTAATTGAGAGTTTGATTGTAAAAAGCTTGGTAGAACTAAAAGTAAAACCCCAATCATAAATATTACTGAAAGCAATTTATCCATCAAAAACTCCTATACAAAATTCACTTTGGTGCGGTCGGAGAGACTCGAACTCTCATGGACTAGGTCCACACGGCCCTCAACCGTGCCTGTCTACCAATTTCAGCACGACCGCGATATGTCCCATAATAAATGAATGACAATTATGATTCAAATTGGTAAAAATCCTCATGGAATTTACACAAGAAATCCGTAAAGCAACAGATCCTATTTATCAAAAAATTTCTAAGGTAATGCCTGAAATTGAATGGTCAGTACATGCTCCGTATATTCATAAAATCAATAAATTAAAAAAAGAAAAGAATGCCGTAATTCTTGCTCACAACTATCAAACACCAGAAATTTATCATGGTGTAGCAGATTTTTCTGCAGACTCTTTAGCATTAGCAATTGAAGCCTCAAAAACTTCAGCTGATATTATTTTAATGGCTGGAGTACATTTCATGGCAGAAACTGCAAAATTAATGAGCCCTAATAAAAAAGTTATTCTTCCTGATATGGATGCTGGCTGTTCTTTGTCATCATCTATTACTGGTAAAGATGTTAGACTATTAAAAGAAAAGTACCCAGGTGTTCCTGTTGTATCTTATGTTAATACGTCAGCAGAAGTTAAGGCAGAAACAGACGTTTGTTGTACCTCCGCCAATGCAGTTAAAATAGTTAAATCACTTGGAGTAAAAAGAGTAATATTTTTACCTGATGATTATTTAGCTAAATATGTAGCTTCTCAAACTGATGTTGAAATTATTTCATGGAAAGGAATTTGTATTGTTCATGATCAATTTAATAAAAAAGAAATAGAGGATATTAGAAAAAATAATCCAGGAATTAAAATTATTGCACATCCAGAATGTCCTCCTGATGTTATTAAGGCAAGTGATTTTGCAGGATCAACATCTGGAATGATCAAATATGTAAAAGATAATCAGCCAAAGAAAGTAATGATGGTTACTGAGTGCTCAATGAGTGACAATATACAGATAGAAAATCCAAATGTAGATTTTGTTAAACCATGCAATATGTGTCCTCACATGAAAAAAATTACACTTCCAAAGATATTAGATTGTTTAGAGAACGAAACTGGTGAAATTATTATGGACAAAGAAACAATTGAGAAAGCCAGAATATCCGTAGAGAGAATGGCAGCAATTGGCAGATAATTAAGTGTCAAAAATAAAACTAAGCAAAGAATTTATCAAAAGTACTGTTAAGCTAGCATTAAACGAAGATCTTTATCCCACAGGAGATATCACTTCAAGTTTAATTAAAGATGATAAAATTGTAACGGTAAAATTAATTACAAACCAAAGTGCAATTGTTGCAGGATTGTTATTTGCTAAACAAACTTTTGCATTAATTGATGATAAAATAAAATTCATTATTAAGAAAAAAGATGGTTCTAAAGTTAAAAAAGGAAATTTAGTAGCTTTAATTAAAGGTAATGCAAAAAATATTCTGATCTCTGAAAGAGTGGCTTTAAATTTTTTATCTCACATTTCTGGAATAGCGACTAAAACAAATGAGTTTGTTAAATTAGCTGGAAAAAAAACTAAAATTTGTTGTACAAGAAAAACAATTCCTAACTTAAGGGTTATCCAAAAATATGCTGTTAAATTAGGAGGTGGTACAAATCATAGATTTAATTTAAGCGATGAATATTTAATTAAAGATAACCACATTGCTAGTTCAGATTTAAAAACTTTAGTCTTAAAAGCAATAAAAAATAAAAAAGGAAAAAAAATTACAGTTGAAGTTGACACAATTAAACAACTTAAATCAATATTAGGTCTAAAATTTAATACTGTTCTGTTTGACAATATGAGTGTCAAAAATCTAAAACTTGGTATTAAAATTGCTAAAAAGTTATATGAAACTGAAGCTTCAGGGAACGTTACTTTAAAAACTGTTAAAGCCATTGCAACCACAGGAATTAACAGAATTTCTGTTGGCAGTATTACACACAGCGCTCCTGCAATTGACTTTAAGTTAGAAATTTAATTCACAAACTTTGATAGATCTGGCTTAAAATAGTTGGGGCCTTTCATGACTTTTCCAGACTCATTGTAAATTGGTTTTCCATTTTCATCTAACTTGCTCATATTTGAATTTTGGACCTCATCAAAACATTTATCCAAATCAATTCCAAATGCATGCCCTGCTCCATAAGTTACATATAATATGTCTGTTAGTGCATCAGCTACTTCCAATAAGTCCTTATTATTCATAGCTTCTGTAAGCTCATCTAGTTCCTCTTTTATAAGATCTATCCTTAATTTATTTATTTTATCAGTACTAAATGAAGGTTTTGTTTTAACTTCCTGACCAAAAGTTTTCATGAAAGTACCAACTTTACTAAAATTCGACATAATGCTCCTGTATGTTTTTAAAAAATTATTGTATGTTAATAATTATTTGTTACTTAAAAATTAATCAATGAAATTAAGAAAAGAATTTGACAGTATTGGAAGTATAAAAGTCCCAAATGATAAGTATTGGGGTGCATCCACTCAAAGATCTAATAAATTTTTTAATATTGGAAAAATTTTAGTAAATATTTCAATTATTAAATCGATAGCTATCATTAAAAGATCAGCAGCTATTGTGCATGCTAAAGATAAATTAATCGATAGCAAAATTTCTAAAGCAATAATCAAAGCGTCAGATGAAGTAATCAAAGGTAAATTAGATGAAAACTTTCCTTTAAAGGTCTGGCAAACAGGTTCTGGCACCCAAACGAATATGAATGTTAATGAGGTTATAGCTAATAGAGCAATAGAAATTTTAGGTGGAAAAAAAGGTACTAAAAAACCTGTTCATCCAAATGATCACGTAAACAAATCACAATCTACAAATGACGTTTTTCCAACTGCAATGCACATCTCTGTTGCTAAAGAAACTATTTCTAAAATGCTACCAAGCTTAAAAATTTTAGAAAAAGAGTTAAAAAGAAAATCCAATGAATTTAAAAATATTGTAAAAATTGGAAGAACTCATTTACAAGACGCAACCCCATTATCTCTTGGACAAGAGTTTTCAGGATATCACTTTCAAGTTAAAAAAAGTATTGAAAGAATTGAATATGCTTTAAAGGAAATATTGTTTCTCGCTCAAGGAGGTACTGCTGTTGGTACTGGAATAAATTCAAAGAAAAATTTTGATAAAAAAATTGTAAAAGAAATTGCTAAGTTTACAAAGATCAAATTTAAACCAGCTCCAAATAAATTTGCAGAACTTGCTGCTCATGATGCGATTGTTAATTTTTCTGGTGCTTTAAATACGTGCGCAGTTGCTTTGATGAAAATTTCAAATGATATTCGTTTTTTAGGTTCAGGCCCAAGAGCTGGATACGGAGAATTAATCTTACCTGAAAATGAACCAGGCTCATCTATAATGCCAGGGAAAGTTAATCCAACACAATGTGAAGCTGTAACAATGGTTTGTGTAAAAGTTATTGGCAATCATAATGGTATAACTATGGCGGGATCTCATGGTCATTTTGAGCTAAATGTTTTTAAACCTTTAATTGCTCATAACATCTTACAATCAATCGACTTGATTGCTGACAGCACAAAAAATTTTGCTCTATATTGTGTCAAAGGAATAAAAGCTAATAAAAAGAAAATCCAAGAACATCTAGATAATTCACTTATGCTAGTGACTGCTTTAGCTCCACATATTGGTTATGATAATGCTGCAAAAATTGCAAAAACAGCTCTCAAAAACAACACAACATTAAAATATGAAACTTTAAAAACAGGATTAATTAACGAAAAAGATTACAATAAGATAGTTGATCCAAAAAAGATGATCTATCCAGCATAAATCTTGATTGCTTCATTTAATAAGTTTTTAAAATAAATTTTGTTTCGTAAATCATCTTTTTTAAAAATTACATTACTTAAAATTTTATTAATATTCTTATTAATTTTGTTATCAATTTTAATATCCTTTAATGCAGCTATTTTTTGATCAAAATTATAAGTAAAATTTAAATCTATTTGATTAATTTTATTTCTATAATTTTTAGGTGTTAAAAGAAATTTATATAACTCAGTATAATCTTTCACATTTATTTTTAATTTTCCATCCAAGACTAACTCTCCATTTCTAACAAAAATTAAACTTTCCAATAATTCAAAATCTGCAACATCTCTCCATTCGAATGTTGTCTTATCTGTATCGATTAAACCTTCTTGAAATTTTGAATTTAACTTAATATTTTTAAAGTTAGAATTTTTATAAATACTATTTGCATTAATATTTAATTTTAAATCAATATTATTATTGTTAAATAATTCTGTTTTAAGAAGTTGAGCTACAATAGCATTATTACCAAATAGATAATTCAAATTTATTTCATCTAAGCTACCCTCTAAATTTGCAAAAAAAGGTTTGAAATTAAATTTGCCTTTATAAGTAACATCTGGTTGATCAATTTTGTCAAATAAATGAAAATCAAATGAATTTTGTTCAATTTTAAAGTCTAAAAGTTTTTTAATTTTATTCAAATTAAACTTTGATTTACCAACTATTT
>CACJMB010000006.1 GCA_902594405.1 uncultured Pelagibacteraceae bacterium
AAATCTTCAAAATATTAATTTATTTCCAATATTTGTAAGTAAAAATTTATATAATCCTCCAAAAAATATATTCCTTGTAGGAGATGCATTTTTTGCTTTTTCACCTTCATTTGCACAGGGAGCTTCCCAATCAATTGAGGGGGCTAATGAATTATATGAATGTTTAATAAATAATAATAATTTTTATGATATCAGATTAAAGAGAACAAAAATGATTAACAGTAGATCTAATTTCAATCAATTTGCCTTCCATTTATCAAATCCAATTATGATCATATTTAGAAATATTTTTTTAAAACTTTTAACTAAAAATAAAAAATTTTTAGAAAGTTATTTGGGTAAAATTTATAAAAGTTAATTTTTTGAAATTAATCTTTGTCTGAGATAATCAATAGGATAAGTTCGTCCATTTATATCACAGTGCCAAAAAGTCCATCCGTTGCAACTTTCAGCTCCTAAAATAGTAGCTGCAACTTTGTGTATAGATCCCTCTGCTTGATTATGTTTTATACTACCATCAGCCATAATTCTGGCTGTTATTTTTTTCTTATTATCAAAAATATTAGTACCAGGTTTAATAATTCCAAGCTCAACTAATGAACCAAAAGGAATTCTTGGTTTTGATCTATTGTTTTTTAGCGTATCTAATAAATCGTCCTCAATTGGTTTTGTAGCTTTTATGCGTTGCTCAGCAGCTTTGAAATAATTTTTTTCTTTTTCTATTCCAAAATAATTTCTTCCTAGTTTTTTTGCGACTGTAGCTGTTGTTCCTGATCCTAAAAAAGGATCAAGTATGAGGTCATTTTTATTTGATGTAGCTAGTAAAATTCTATGTAATAGTGCTTCTGGTTTTTGCGTTGAGTGAATTTTTTTTCCATCCTTTTTAAGTCTTTCAGAACCATTGCATATTGGAAGATCCCAATTAGATCTCATTTGAAGATCATCATTTAAACATTTTAAAGATTGATAATTAAATGTGTATTTTGATTTCTCACTTTTAGAAGCCCATATTAAAGTTTCATGAGCGTTAGTAAAACGTGTACCTCTAAAGTTTGGCATTGGATTATTTTTATTCCAAATAACATCATTTAAAATCCAGAAACCTAGATTTTGTATTGCTGTGCCAACTCTAAAAATATTATGGTAGCTTCCTATAACCCAGATAGCTCCATCTTTTTTTAAAATTCTTTTACATTCACTAAGCCACTCATAGGTAAAATCATCATATTTTTTAAAATTTTCAAATTGATCCCATTTATCATTTACCGCACTAACCTTTGATCTATCTGGTCTAGTTAATTCACTTTTTAATTGTAAGTTGTAAGGAGGATCAGCAAAAATTAAATCAAAAGTTTCACGTGGAATTCTTTTTAATTCTTCGAGACTATCTCCATTAATTATTTTATTTTTGAAATCAGTTTTCATTTTTAAAAATTAATTAGACTCCAAATGGATTCTTCGGTCAACCTGAGATTGAAAAATTTGGATTCGATTAGTGTTTCTAAATTAGAAGGTAACTAGATGTAGTGTTAATTTATTTTAGATATAGGTGAAAAAGTTTTTCTATGATGTTTAGTAATGCCTAATTTTTTCAAAGCTTTTAAGTGCTGTTTTGTTCCGTACCCAAAGTTTTTATCCCAATCATAGCCTTTATTTTTTTTTGATAAAGTAGTTATAAACTTATCTCTTGATACTTTTGCAATTATAGAAGCTGCCGAAATAGAGGGGATTTTTTTATCTCCTTTAATAACTGATTTTAAATTATAATTTTCTAACTCTGGAGTTTTGTTTCCATCTATCAGAACGTGTGTTGGTTTTCTCTTAAGTTTTTTGATGGCTCTTTTCATAGCCAGCAAACTTGCTTGAAGTATATTCAGCTTTTCTATTTCTTTGACAGAAGCTTTGCCTATGGACCAAGTAGAATTTTTTTTTATATATGTACACAGATACTCTCTCTCTTTTTTACTTAATGATTTTGAGTCTTTTAATAATTTCTGATTAATTGATTTTTTTAAAATTACTGCTGAAGCATACACAGGTCCAATTAAACTTCCTCTACCAACTTCATCAACCCCTGCAATTATCTTCATCAAATTTTTAACTTTAGGTCTTTAATCTTGTCTCTTATTTTCTTTAAATCTTCCCATGAGTATTTTTTATTTTCTGGAAAACGGATGAGATAAGATGGATTAAAAGTTATCATTAAAGGGAATGTTTTGTTTTTTAAAATCACTTCCTTCCAATGTCCTCTTTCAGCAGTTATTTTTTCGCTTATTCCTGTTATAGCCTCCATTGCTGAACTACCCATTAAAACGATAATCTTTGGGTTTATAATTGATATATGCTCTTTCAAAAATACTGAGTACCTTTTAATCTCAGTTGAGGTTGGTTTTCTATCATCAGGTGGTCTAAAATTGATTGCATAACTTGTATAAATATTTTGCCTCTTAATATTGATGGCTATAAGCATTTTGTTAAGAAGTTCGCCAACTTCACCTCCAAATGGGACACCCAACTTTTCTTCTTCAGCCCCAGGAGCCTCTCCAATTAACATTAAAGGGCTATTTATATTTCCCTCACCTAAAATAATTTTGTTTGAATTTTCTTTCAATTTACAATTTTCAATTGAATTTATTTGATCTTTTAAATTTTTTAGTAATTCTTCTTTATTAGTTTGCAGAGTGCCATTTTTCGTTTCTAAAATATTAAATCTATTTATTGGCTTATCAGCGAATATAAATTTTGGCTCAATAGTATTAATTAGTTCTTGGTTTAATTTGGTATTTTGATTTATCACTTTTTTAGTCATAGTATGGTTACATGTTCCTAAAATTTCTAAAATTAATACTATTAATATTTATATCTTATCAGACACCTTTGTATTCTAAAAGTGCTACTTTTAATGATTTCAACTCAAGAGATTTGTCAAATTATTTTTCTGGAATTGTTGCATTTGAAAATCGAGATAATTCTGAAGCTTTAAAATTTTTTAACTTAACCAAAGTATTAATTAACAAACATGACAGTTATTTAAAAAGATATGTTAATTCTTTAGTTTTAGACAACAAAGTACCTCAAGCAATTAATGTATTAAATAACAATGCAAACAAATCTAATTCAGATTTTTATGATGCGTATATAATTTTAATAATTGACAGTTTAAAAAAAAATAACTTTAAAAAGGCTGATGAATATTTAACACAAAGTTTAAAATTTCAAGATGAGGATAGGATAAACCTAGTTATATTTGAAACTTTAAAACAGTACATTTATACATTTAAAAATAAAAAAATATTAGACAACAAAAAAAATTTTGGAAACTTGTCTCTTATAGCCGAGACATTCCAAAGATGTTATATTGAAGATAAAAAAACTTCGTCATTTTTTCTTAATTTAATAAATAATCAGCAAGGTGATTATTCAAGATACATTTTCTTTTATCTTAATCATTTAATTGATAAAAATAAATTAAATGAAGCAAGATTAGTTGTTGAACAAATTGATTATATAAATTCAACACTTTTACTTTCACAAAGCAAAAGTTGGGTAGACAAAGAAAAATTTGATGATTTTGGAAAAATTTTTTCATGCAAAGATCATAATGATCTTGTAAGTGAGTTTTTATTTTTAATCTCTAATCTTTATTCTTCTCAGGATAATTTTGAGAAATCAAATTTTTACCTAAATTTGTCAAATTACTTAAATCCCATGTTTGAATTTAATTTGTCATTGGTTGCAGAAAATTTTTATCTCAATGATGAATTTGATAAAGTACAAAGAATCTTAAAAAACTTTAAAAAAGAAGATGAATTTTATTATTGGTTTAGATTAAAAAAAGAAGCTCAAATAATAATTCAACAGCAGGATTATGAAAATGGAATTAAATACATAGATTCAAAATTTAATAAAATTGAAAATCCAAATATAAAAATGATTTTTGATTTAGCCAATTTTTATAAAAATTCTAAAAATTATGAAAAGGCAATAGATCGTTATACAGAAATTATTTTAACACTGGATGACAATTCACTTATCAAATCAGATGTATTGTATCGTAGAGGCGGTAGTTATGAAAGAATGGGCAATTATGAAAAGTCAGATGAAGATTTATTGCATGCGCTTAAAATTGATCCTAGTGATGCATATATTTTGAATTACCTTGCTTACTCTTGGTTAGAACGTGATTATAAAATTAATGAAGCAATGGATATGTTGAAAACAGCATATGATTTAAAAAGCAATGATCCATATATTATTGATTCAATTGGATGGGCTTATTTTTTAATAGAGGATTATGTAGAAGCTGAAAAGTATTTAAAGAGAGCTGTAGAATTAATGCCAGATGACCCAATCGTGAATGATCATTATGGAGACATTTTATGGAAATTAAATCGAAAAATTCAAGCAAGATATTTTTGGAACAACGTATTAAGTTTTGATGACACCGAAGACGATATGAGAGAAAAAATCAATATTAAAGTAATTAAGGGTCTTAAAAATTCCTAAATGAAAATTAATAAAATTAAATCTAATGCAAAGTTAAATTTAGCACTAAATATCACTGGAAAAAAAAAGGTTTTACATAAAATTGAAAGTATAATTGGTTTCATAGATTTACATGATGTTATTTCGATAAATCAACATAATGGAAAAAAACACCACATTTCTTTTTATGGAAAGTTTTCTAAAAATATTGGAAAAAAAAATACTGTTCAAAGATTATTTCAGATACTAGATAAAGAAAATTTATTAAAAAATAAAAAATTCAAAGTTAAAATTAAAAAATTAATCCCTCAAGAAGCTGGGTTGGGTGGGGGATCGATGAACGCAGCTAGTGTGTTTAATTATCTGGTTAAAAAAAAAATTATTAATCCTAATCATCAAAAAACTCGAACTATCTGTGACTTGGTTGGTTCAGATGTTATTCTGGGAACCATTTCATCCAGCTGTGTGTTGTCATCAGGTGGTAAAATAAAAAAGATTTATGATGCTACAAAATATTACTCTACTTTAGTAAAGCCTGATTTTGGGTGCTCTACAAAAAAAATATACTCTTCAGTTCGAAACTATACAAAACCAAAATATAACAAACCTAAAAAAAACATGTTTGGAGCAAAATATTTGATTGATCAACAAAATGCCCTTGAAACAATAGCACTCAAAAAATATCCAAAACTTAAAAAAATAAAGTTGTTCTTAGAAAGTACAAATAATCCATTATTTGTAAGAATGACTGGTTCAGGATCAACAATTGTTGCCTACTATAATTCATTAAAGAGTTGTAAATTGGCAAAAGCTAAATTTAAAAGAAAATATAAAAATTATTGGTGTGTTACAGCAAAAACTATATGAATTTTATATTTTTATGTTATAGGAAACTAGTATTGGGGCGTAGCCAAGCGGTAAGGCACGGGTTTTTGGTACCTGCATCCTAGGTTCGAATCCTAGCGCCCCAGCCATTTATGAAAAATTTTTTAGATAAATTTTTTTCCCGATCAAAAAATCTTGATTATATCAGTCAAAATTTAAGACAAATTACTTTAACAACACCAGTAAATAAAATTTTTGAAGCAATTAATAATTTTTCAGAGAAAAGTGAAATCAGATATGTGGGTGGGTGTGTAAGAAAAGTGATAAAAAAAGAAAATGTTGATGATATTGACCTAGCAACTAATTTAACTCCTCTGGAAGTTTGTGAGGCTCTTAAAAACAAACAAATAAGTTATTACGAAACAGGAATTGAACACGGAACTATAACAGCAATAATTGATGAATATAAATATGAAATTACTTCTTTAAGGAAAGACGTCTCAACTGATGGAAGGCATGCGGAAGTAGAATTCTCTTTAGATTGGAAGGAAGATGCCTCTAGAAGGGATTTTACTATCAATTCAATTTATGCAGATGGTGATGGTAATTTATTTGATCCATTTAATGGTAAAAAAGATTTGGAGGATGGTTGTATTAATTTTATTGGCAATGCGGAAAAAAGAATTCAAGAGGATTATTTGCGTATTTTAAGGTATTTAAGATTTTATTTAAACTACTCAAATCACAAGCACCAGTCAGAAATAGTAAAAAATATAAAAAAAAATATTGATGGAATTTCAAATATATCATCTGAAAGGTTAATCGATGAGCTAAAAAAAATAACTAGTTCAAATGGATTTTTAAAACTCTTCAAAGATAAAGAAAGTTTAGAACTCATAGAAATAATTTTCCCTCAATTAAAGAATATTAAAAATTTTAAAAAACAAAACTCTTATGCTGCAGAGAATTTTTTAAAAATTGACTTTATATTTTTAATTGCGCTTTTAGTGATTGATGGGACTGATAATGCTGATTATTTTCTTTATAAATTTAAAATATCCAACAAAGATAAGAAAAGATTAAAATTAATTGATCTTTTTTATAGAGAAAAAGTAACTTTAAACAACTTTACAGAGAAAAACTTGAATAAATTTTTTTATTTTAATGGGCGACAGGCTGTAATAGATATAATTAATTTTAAAATATTTATCTCAAACAAAGTAGAGAAAAAACTAATCAAACTATTAGATACTTATAAAGAGAAAGTAATTCCAACTTTGCCAATAGGGGCTGATCTATTAATGTCTAAATTTCAAATTCCTGAGGGCAAAACTTTAGGTAATAAATTAAAAAGGATAGAAGAAACTTGGGTTCAAAACGGATTTCAAATTTCAGATAAGCAGGTTCAACAAATAGTTAAAAGTTAAATATATTTAACGTCTTTAATTTCAAAATTTTTTACACCAGAAGGTGTATTTATTTCAACTAAATCACTTTTATTTTTTCCAATCAAACCTTTGCCAATTGGTGATTGAAAGTAAATTAGTTTTTGTTTTAAATCTGCCTCATCTCTTCCAACAATTTTATAATTTATTTTTTCACCAGTATCTAAATCTTCTAAATAAACTGTAGATCCAAAAATTACTTTTCCTTCATTGTTTAGTTTTGTAACGTCAATAACATTTGCTCTTGCAATAATATCGTTAATTTCTGTAATTCTTCCCTCGTTATGAGATTGTTCTTCTTTAGCTGCATGATATTCAGCATTTTCTTTAAGGTCTCCATGGGATCTCGCTTCAGCAATTGCAGCTACTATCTCAGGTCTTTTTTTTTCTTTTAAAAAAACTAATTCCTCTTTTAGTTTATTTAATCCGTTTAATGTTATTGGCTCTTTATCCATTTTTTTATTTCCATTTTGCAACCGGAGGTAATGACATCAAAATTCCCTCAACATTACCACCAGTTTGTAGCCCAAATTTTGTTCCTCTATCATAGAGCAAATTAAATTCTGCGTATCGACCTCTTTTAATATACTGAAACTCTTTATCTTTTAAAGTCCATTTTCTTTTTAATTTTTTTTTAATTATTTCATTAAATAGCATTTGAAATGTAACACCAACATCTCTGACAAATTTAAAGTCATTTTCAAAATTATCATTTTTATAGTCAAAAAAGATTCCACCTATTCCTCTTGCTTCTTTTCTGTGAGGTAAATAAAAATATTCATCACACCACTTTTTATATTTTTTATAATAATTTTTATTATGTCTATCGCACATTGCCTTTAATATTTTATGAAAGTTTTTCTTCTCTTTTTCATCTTTTATTGCTGGGGTTACATCCATACCTCCACCAAACCAATTCTTAGTTGTACAAATAAATCTGGTATTAAAATGCATTGCAGGAATATGGGGATTTTGCATGTGCATAACTATTGATATTCCTGATGCCCAAAATCTAGGATCTTTACTTGCCCCTGGTATATTCTTTTGAAATTGCTTAGGAAATTTTCCATAAACTTTAGAAAAATTTACTCCTACTTTTTCAAAAATTTTTCCACTTTTAAGAATTCTATATTCACCACCACCCTCATCTTTTTTATTGCTTCTTTTCCAAGAAGTTGATTCAAAATTTGCTTTATTTTCCTCAATTTTTAAAATGTCGTCGCATATTGCATTTTGTAATAGCTTAAACCAGTTACTCGCTAAGTCCTTTTTGATTGAAATGTCCATTTTATATTAATTCTATTTGACGCAAACTTTCTGCCAAAACAATGGCAACAGACGATGCAATATTAAGAGATCTTGCTTGATCATTCATTGGTATTTTTAAACGATTTTTAATAATTTTATGAACCTCTTCGGGTACCCCAGCACTTTCTCTTCCAAACAAAATAGTATCATCAGGCTTAAATTTAAATTTAGTATAATTTATTGAACCCTTAGTTGTCATCAATACGATTCTTTGTTTCTTCTTTGCCTCAAAAAATTTTTCAGAACTTTGATAAAATTCTATTTGACTATAGTCCATATAGTCCATAACCACCCTTTTAAATCGTTTATCTGATAATAGAAAGCCACATGGTTCAATTATTTCTAGTTTAGCACCCAAACAAGCACAAGTTCTTATGATTGCAGCAGTATTCTGAGGTATATCAGGCTCATACAAAGCTATTTTGGGTCCTAAAATTGTTGAATTATGTGTCATTCTTTCAGTAGTAAAATAATTATTTTATATTATATGAATTCGTATATTAACTATTTTAAATCAAAAAGAGATAATAATAAAAGCTACTAAAAGTGTCTGAAAAAAAAACAAAAAGAAGAGATTTTTTATTTACAGCTACCACAGCTGTAGGAGCTGTTGGTGCAGCTGCAGTGGTGTGGCCAATGATAGATCAAATGAATCCAGACGCTTCTGTTAAAGCATTAGCTAGTACAGAGGTTGATGTAAGTTCATTAACACCTGGAAATACATTGACTGTTTTATGGAGAGGTAAACCAGTCTTTATAAGAAGAAGAACTCAGGAAGAAATTGATGAGGCAAGAAAAGTTAAGATGGAGGATTTAATTCATCCAGAAAAAGATGAAGATAGAGCAAAAAACCCCGAGTGGCTTGTTATGTTAGGTGTATGTACACACCTTGGATGTGTACCTCTAAATGATAAAGGTGATTATAATGGGTGGTTCTGTCCATGTCATGGATCTCATTATGATACTTCTGGAAGAATTAGAAAAGGACCAGCACCTTGGAATATGGAAGTGCCTAAATACGAATTCGTTGATGCAAAGACAATTAAAATTGGATAAAGAAAAATGAGTGACCATGATTACAGACCAAAATCGAAGGTAGGACAATGGTTTAATGATCGATTGCCACTATTAACTCTTGCAAATCATTTAACTGATTATCCAACTCCTAAAAATTTAAATTATTGGTGGACATTTGGTGGAATTTTAACTTTTTGCTTAATCACTCAAATTGTTACCGGATTAACTCTTGCAATGCATTACATTGCTCACGCAGATATGGCTTTTGAAAGTGTTGAGCACATCATGCGTGATGTTAACTATGGTTGGTTAATTAGATACATTCATGCAAATGGCGCATCTATGTTTTTCTTAGCAGTCTACATTCATATATTCAGGTCATTATTTTATGGTTCTTACAAAGCACCAAGAGAAATAATTTGGATAATTGGAATAATTATTTATTTGCTAATGATGGCGGCTGCATTTATGGGCTATGTATTGCCTTGGGGACAAATGAGCTTCTGGGGAGCAACTGTAATCACAAATTTATTTAGTGCTATTCCATTAGTTGGAGAAGGTATCGTCACTTGGTTGTGGGGAGGTTATTCAGTCGACAACCCTACGTTAACTAGATTTTTTACTTTGCATTATTTAATTCCATTTTTAATTTTAGGATTAGTTGTTTTACATATATGGGCTTTACATGTTCCTGGTAACAATAATCCAGTTGGAATAGATATAAAAAAACCTTCTAAAGATACTGTACCTTTCCACCCTTACATAGTAATTAAAGATGGTTTTGCTTTATTAATGTTCATGATTGTGTTTGCTTTCTTTGTATTCTACGCACCAAATATTTTAGGTCACGCAGATAATTATATCGAGGCAAACCCAATGGTAACACCCGCACACATTGTTCCTGAATGGTATCTCTTACCTTTTTATGCAATATTAAGATCAGTTCCTGATAAATTGCTAGGAGTTGTAGCTATGTTATCTGCAATATTAATCTTAGCGGTTTTACCTTGGTTAGATACGTCAAAAATAAGATCTGCGGTATTCAGACCTTTATATAAACAATTTTACTGGATACTAGTTGCTGATGTTTTGATACTTGGATATGTGGGTGCGATGCCAGCTGAGGGACTTTACTTATTGATAGCACGAGTTGCAACAGCCTATTACTTTTTGCATTTTTTAGTTATTCTTCCTGTTCTAGGCTTTAAAGAAAAAACTTTACCAGTGCCTCTAAGTATTACCGAACCTGTTCTAGGTGGTTCACCAAATCTAGCTGCCGCCAGAAATAAAGAAAGTAAAATAGAATAAGGTGAAAAATTTATTTAAATTATTTTCTATAATAATCTTAATTATTACTTCAAATTCAAATTCTTTTGCTGCTGAAAAAGTAGAATATCTAAAAACTGACTGGAGTTTTAAGGGTCTATTTGGAAAATTTGATAGAGCTTCTCTTCAAAGAGGTTATCAAGTTTATACTGAAGTATGTGCCTCATGTCATTCTATGAAGTATTTAAGTTATAGAAATTTAGCAGAGCCAGGAGGGCCAGAATTCTCTGAAGCTCAAGCTAAAGCTATAGCAGCTTCATTTGAAGTAACTGATGGTCCAAATTCAGATGGTGAAATGTTTACAAGACCAGGTAAATTATCTGATAAATTTGTAATGCCATATGACAATGTAAAAGCTGCCCAAGCGGCAAATGGTGGTGCATACCCTCCAGACATGTCTGTTTTGGTTAAAGCTCGAGGTGGTGGAGTTGATTATATATATTCTTTATTACAAGGATATGAAGAAGCTCCTAGCAACGTATCTTTAGATGACGGAGTTTATTACAACAAATATATGTATGGTAATAAAATTAGAATGGCTGCTCCATTATCAGATGGATTAGTAGAGTATGGTGACGGAACAAATGCAACAGTAGAACAGATGTCAAAAGATGTAACGACCTTCTTAATGTGGTCAGCTGAACCTCATTTAGAATCTCGACATCAGATGGGCTTTAAAGCGATTGTTTATTTAATTATTTTAACTGTTTTAGTTTATTTTAGCATGAAAAGAATCTGGTCACGTGTTGAATCTGAAGTTTAATACATCTCCATCTTTAACAATATAGTCTTTACCCTCTAATCTCATTTTTCCGTTAGCTTTAGAATTTACCCATCCATTATTGGCTACAAAATCCTCATAAGATATAGTTTCAGCTCTAATGAAACCTTTTTCAAAATCTGTATGAATTTCACCTGCAGCCTTAGGTGCAGTACAGTTTTTTTGTATAGTCCAAGCTCTTGTTTCTTCAGGTCCAGAAGTAAAATACGTATCAAGTTCTAATATTTTATAGCCCTTTTGAATTAACATACTCAGACCTGTGTCTTTTAAACCAATCATATCCATATAATTTTTTTTTTCATCTTCTGCTAGTTCATTTATTTGATTTTCTATGTCTGCAGAAACAATCAGAGTGTTATCTTTTCCAAATTTTTCGATAAAGTCTTTAGTATATTTATTTCCATTCTGTACGCTTTGTTCATCTACATTACAAACAAAGATCTTTGGTTTTATTGATAAAAGACCACTTTGATTAAGTTGTTTTGTATCAAATTGAGAATTTAATATTGATATATCTTTATCATTATTAATGCAGTCTAATGCAATCTCTAAAATCTTAAGCTGATCTTCGTCAACGTTTTTCTTATTATTTTTTTCAAGTCTTTTTTGTATAGACTCTAGGTCAGCCAACATCATTTCAGTTTCAATGATCTCAAGATCTCTTATTGGGTCAACGTTCGGATTAACATTTTGAATATCGTCCGAGTCAAAGCATCTAATCATATGAATAACTGCATCAACTTCCCTTATGTGGGACAGAAATTTATTGCCTAATCCTTCACCTTTAGATGCACCTTTAACAAGACCAGCTATATCTACAAATGAAATAGTTGTGTTTATTGTTTTTTTTGATTTTGAAACTTCAGATAATTTGTTCAATCTTTCATCTGGAACAGGGACTACTCCCACATTAGGATCTATCGTACAAAATGGAAAATTTGCAGCTTGGGCTTTGCTTGAGTTTGTAAGAGCGTTGAAGAGTGTAGATTTACCCACATTAGGTAAACCAACAATTCCGCATTTAAAACTCATTATTTATTATTTACTGTGCTAGAGAATAAATCTAATTTTTTGTCTATGAGTATTGAAATAGAATCTGTGATGTTATTTGTAATTTTTTCCAATCCAAGCATTTCATCCTCATCAAAATTTTGAAGAACAAAATCACTAACTTCCATTTTATCTTTTGGTTTACCAATTCCTATTCGCACTCTTGAATAATCTTTACCAATAAATTTATCTATTGATGCAATTCCGTTATGTCCTGCATCAGAGCCACCAAATTTTGCTTTTATTTTTCCAAATTCTACATCTAGATCGTCATGAAAAACGATAACATCCTCAGCATCTATTTTGAAATATTCAATTAATTCTCTAATACAAATTCCAGAATTATTCATAAATGTTAAAGGTTTAATTGCATAAACTTTTTGTTCTCCCACATTACCAGTTGTAAGAAGTCCTTTGAATTTTGGTTTTTGTTTTGAAAGTCCAAATTTTTTGTTTATTGCATCTATAATTTTGAAACCAATATTGTGCCTATTGTTTTCACTGTCTGGGGTTGGATTGCCTAATCCTACAAGTAAAAGCATAAAATATTAATATTGGAGGCTAAAATTCAATTTTAATTAACTTATTTTTTTTCTTCAGCAGGTTTTTTATCTTCACCTTCTTTTTTATCACCTTCAGCTGCTGGCTTATCTCCACCTTCAGCTGATGCCGCTTCTGCTCCTTCAGCACCTTCTCCCTCAGCTGCCTCAGCTTCTGCAGGTTTTTCAGGTTCCTTCATAACAGTCGGAGCTGCTAGAGTTGCAATTACGAAATCTCTTCCTTGAATTGTAGGAGTAACGTCACTGTCAAGATTTATAGAAGAGATCTTAAAACTCTCTCCAATATCAACTCCATCAAGATCTATCACAAGATTTTCAGGAATTTTTTCGCTTGGACATTTTAGCTCAACTTTTCTTCGTACAATGTTTAAAACCCCACCTCTTTTCAAACCAGGAGATTTTTCATGATTTAAAAATTTTACTGGAACTTCAATTCTAACTTTTATGCCTGAAACTATTCTTAGAAAGTCTACATGAATTGGTTCATCTGAAATAATGTCATATTTTATTTCTCTTGGTAGAACTTTTTGAGGTTTACCATCAACATTTAAAGTTATTATGCTTGATAAAAAGTTTTCTTTTTCAATTAGTGACTTGAGTATCTTTTTAGATATTGAAATTTTCTCGTTTTGAGCCTCACCACCATAAATTATAGCAGGCACATTACCATTATCTCTTAATGAATTTAATTCACCTTTAGTTTTAGTATTTCTGATGTTGGCGTCTAATGAATTCATAAAAACAAGGGTTTTTAGCTCAAGTTACTTAATAACTCAAGGTATTTATTTGAATAAATCTGATACTGAGGTTGAATTAGATATTCTTTTAATTGCTTCTCCCATAAGCCCTGAAATTGACAGAACTTCAATGTTTTTAGCACCTTTAACTCTGTTCATGTTATCAATTGTATCAGTTATTACTAAATTTTTAATTACTGATTTTTTAATTTTATTTACAGCTTCTCCACTAAGTACACCGTGAGTAATGTAAACATAAACTTCTTTGGCACCTCGATCTTTAAGAGCCTTAGCTGCGTTTACAATTGTACCACCTGAATCGATTATATCGTCAACAAGAATACAAGTTTTTCCTTTAACATCTCCAATAATATTCATTACTTGAGATTGACCTGGCTTTGGTCTTCTTTTATCTACAATTGCTAGTCCAACATTTAAAATCTTTCCTAGTGCTCTAGCTCTCTCAGTACCACCAACATCTGGTGCAACACAAATTAGATTTTTACTTTTTATCTTTTTTTTTACATGTCTTGCAAAAATAGGTGTTGCGAACAAGTTATCTACTGGAATATCAAAAAATCCTTGAATTTGTCCTGCATGCAAATCAACAGTAACAACTCTATCTGCTCCTGCTTTAGTAATTAGATTTGAGACAAGTTTTGCTGAAATTGAGGTTCTTGGCGCAACTTTTCTATCTTGTCTAGCATAACCAAAGTATGGAATAACAGCTGTAATATTTTTTGCTGACGATCTCTTAAGTGCATCAATACATAGTAGTAATTCCATTAGGTTATCATTTGCAGGAGATGAAACAGATTGAATTAAAAAAATACTATTACCTCTAATATTTTCATTTATTTCCACATAGATTTCTCCATCAGAAAAATTTCTAATACTAGAGTTTACTAATTTAGATTTTAGATATTTAGCAATACTCTTGCTTAATGGTTTGTTGCTATTTCCGGATAATAATTTCATTAAAAAAGCCTAATAAAGCATAATTATAGAAATATTTCTACCATAATCATCATGATTTAGCCTTAACGCTCTTCTTGCACTAAAAAAATTATTATTAATATCAAATGTATCAATATTTAAAGACTCAATATTTTTTATTTTATTCTTTAAAAGACATGATTTCACATATTTAGGTAAATCAAAATAAAGCTTTTTGTACTTAATTTTAAAAAATTTATTATTTTTTTTATCCTTTTTTATAAATTTTCTTTTAAAATCTGCTTTTACTTCATAATTTTTAGCTGAGATAGCAGGTCCGATAGCTGCAGTAATATTTTTAGGATTAGATCCTTTTTTGATCATAAATTGGATTACTTTGCTAATTATATCTTTGTATGCACCTTTCCACCCCGCATGAATTGCTGCAACTAATTTTGTTCTTTCATCACAGATTAAAATTGGCACACAATCAGCAGTTAAAACGCCAATTGGCATGTTTTTTTGATTTGTAATTACTGCGTCTGCTTTTGGTTTTGATTTAAATGTGTTTTTTTCATCAATATAAACAAATTTATCACTATGTATTTGATGAAGTAAAAAAATACTTTTAGCGGTGCTTTTTATTTTTTTTATAACTATTTTTAAATTTTTTTTAACATCTGACGGATTGTCTTTAGAACCAGGACCACAGTTTAAACTTTTATAAATTCTTTTTGATTTACCGCCAGTTTTATTAAAAAAACCATGTTTAATATTTTTAATTTTTGAGAGTTTTTTTGATTTTATCAATTTTGAAAACCTGTTCTAAAATTATTTTTCTTATTTTTTATAAGCATGACTTTGAATAATTCACCCATCTGCTTGTCATCTATCAAACGTCTTACCCTATAAAATAAATCTGCTTTTTTAGAAAATGCTATATTTTTGCTGATTATTTCTGCTCTTTGAAGAATACCCATACTTGTTAAAAATTTTTTTTGATTTGTAAAAATTGAATTAATTTCTTTAAACTGACTTATAAATTTCTCAAAAGAATGAAAGTTTATATTGTAAGTAATATCAGAGTCTCCAATATTTTCTAAAATGTTAGAATATTTATGGTTATTTACCGCCTGAAGGGTTTCATGCATTTTGCTGTCTGCATAACCATAATCAATTATTAACATTCCTCCATCATTTTTTTGCACTAGGTCGCAAATTGTTCTTAAATATTTAAAAGTGTCTGGTGAATATTCTATTATGTCCTGATTTTTTGATATTTCAAAATTTAGATATTTTTCGATTTTTTCTATATCTATTTTTTCTTCGTTAAATTCAGCTTTTTTTGCATCATTCATAGACACGTATCTTTCAAACCAACCATCTTTTTTTTTAAAAAATTGTTTGATTGGTACGGCATCAAAGAATTCATTAGCTAAAAAAATTGTTGGGTTAGATTTTATTTTTTCAATATCTTTTAACCATGAAAATTTTTTAGAATTTAAATTTTTTTTTTGTTCATTTATTAAAAAATCACTTTTTTCATGAATTATAAAACTGCAGGCATTGTAACATTCGGGAAAATTAATAAGTGTCTCATCAATGACTTTCATCATTTCGCCATTTCCAGCTCCCAGTTCTAGCAAATTAAATTTTTTTGGAGAGCCTAAACTTTTCCAAAAAGTAATTGTCCAAATTGCAATAATCTCTGAAAATAATCTCGTGATATTGGGAGCAGTAATAAAATCTCCATCTTCACCAAAAGGATTCTTTTTCATATAAAAACCTTTATCCTTATCGTAAAGAGCAAAATTTATAAATTGATCTAATGGTAAATTATTTGTTTTAGCGAGTTTCATATTTTAAATAAAATAAGATTACCCCTGATAATATAAATATTAAACTTACTACTTGCCCCATCGTTAAGTTTAAAAATATATAACCTAGCTGTTCGTCTGGAACTCTATAAAATTCAACAATAAATCTGAAGATTGAGTAAATTATTAAAAATAATCCTGAAATTACACCAGGTTTATTTGAAAATTTGTTTTTAAAATAAATTAATAATAAAAATAAAAATAAACCCTCTAATAGTGCTTCATATAATTGCGAGGGATGCCTAGGAAGATTATCTATCTGAACAAATGTTACTGCCCAGGGTACATTAGTTATAGTTCCATATAACTCTGAATTTATAAAGTTTGCTATTCGTCCAAAAAATAACCCCACTGGAGCTACTAAAGCGACAATATCCAAATATAAGAATGGGTTTTGATTATTTTTTTTAGCAAAAAATATAGATGCGAAAATAACTCCAATTAATCCACCATGGAAGGACATTCCTCCTTGCCAAATTTTAAATATATCTAATGGATTATTTATATAAAAACTTAAATTGTAAATAAAAATATAACCAAGTCTTCCTCCTAAAATTATACCTATAATTAAATAAGTTAAATAATCATCAAATTTATTTTTAACTTCTATGTCTTGGATAAATAATTTTTTTGCGAGAATCCAGCCCAATATAATTCCAAATATATAAGCTAAAGAATACCATCTGATTTCTAAAGAAAATATTTCTAAGGCTACTGGGTCAAAATTATTAATGAACATTTTTAATAATACTTATAATGTATATCTTAAATATGAAAAATTCTAAATTTATAATTGATAAGTTTGCTAAATTAATAGAGCAGGGACTAGTATCTTCAAAAGACTTAACTACTGAATTATTTAATATCTTAAAATCCAAAAGAGATGATTTTGTTTTTAAAATGAAACTTACAAGTAAAGATGAGTTTGAAGTACTCTCAAAACGTGTTGAGAATCTTGAAAATAAAATAAATAAACTTGAGAAAAAAAAAAATAAAAAAGTTAAACAGGCAAGAAAACCTTAACTCTTAAACCATCCATTTTTGACTTTTCTAACATTATATTTCCTCCATGAGATTTGATAATGTCTGATGAAATTGATAAGCCAAGACCAACACTTGATTTAGATTCTGCCCGACCCTTATCTATTTTATAGAAAGGTTTAAATACATTTTCATACTCATTTTTTGGTATTCCAGGACCATCATCATCAATAATAATGAATAAGTTTGTATTTTTTTTACTTAAGCTAATTTCAACTTTATTTGCATATTTCAGTGAATTATCAATTAGATTATTAAGACACCTGTTAATTAAATTTTTCCTGCCATTAAAGTAAATTCTTGGTGTCAAGTTTTGTGAAATATTTTCATTATTATATTTTTCAATAACTTCTGAAATTAATTCAGATAGATTAAACATTTCATCTTTTTCAACATATGATGAGCTGGTGAATTGTAAATATTCATTTAACATTTTCTCCATTTCATTGATGTCTTCAGTCAATTTATTAACAGTTTCTTTATCTTTTATAAAAGCTAATTGTAGTTTCATCCTTGTTAAGGGTGTTCTTAAATCATGACTTATTCCAGATAACATTTCTGTTCTTTGATTTATGTGTCTTTCAATCCTCTTTCTCATTTTATCAAATTCATGTCCTGCTTGTCTTATTTCAAGAGCTCCAGAAGGTTTGAACTCTTCAATATTTTCTCCTTTACCAAACCTTTCAGCCGCACGAGCTAGGTTAGTGATTGGTCTAGTTTGATTTTTTAAAAATATTAGAGAAATAATCACCATTATAATTGCAGGTACTGTGATCCAAAGTGCAAATATTCTTGCTGAAGAACTTGCAACTCTATCTTTAGGCACTAAAAATTTAAAATAACCATCTTCGTATTTAATTCTTAAATCAATTAATTCTTTATAACTTGTTGTATCAAACCAGTATTCATCTAATCCAAATTTAGATTTTAGTTCTCTTCTTAAAGTTCTATCTATAGGGCTAAACCATCTTTCTGTATCTGTATTTTGCAATTTTTCGTTATTGGTGAACTCAATATTTAAATCTAAAAATATGGAAAAAAGATCTACCAACTCTTGTTTATTTTCTTGCTCGCTTCCATAGGCTTCAATAAATGTACTAATTTCATTTACCAAGGTTCTTGTCATGCCTTTGTTTGTTTTGATCCAAAGGCTATCAAAAAAAACAATTGTAATTACTAGTTGCAAAACCAAAACAGGAATAGCAACTATGAGAAGCGCTCTATAAAATAATCTTTTTGGTAATATTTTTTTTAAGTAATTACTCAATCCAGAGAACATATCCTGCACCTCTTATTGTCTGTAAAAATTTTGGATTTTTTGGATCAATTTCAATTTTTTTTCTAAGCCGAGTAATAATAACATCTATTGATCTTTCTTTATCTAGATTAATTAATTGGCCAATATCTTCTCTAGAAAATGTTTTGCCTGGGTTATTAATCATTTTTTCTAAAATCGTTTTTTCGGTTGCATTAATCTTAAATTCTTTATCACTTTTAAATATTAAAAGTTTATTCAAATCAATTTTCACATTTGCAAATTCTATAACTCTTTTCTGATCTGTTTTAATTGTTTTATTTAATATGTTTTGTATTCTTAAAATTAATTCTTTTGGTTCAAATGGTTTCGGCAAATAATCATCAGCACCAATTTCTAACCCCTCAACCCTTTCACTTGCTTCCCCTTTAGCTGTCAGAAGTATAACTGGCGTATCTAATTTTTTTTTATTTTCTTTTAAAAATTCAAGCCCACTTTTACCTGGCATCATGATATCTAAAACTATTAAATCAAACTTTATTATTTTTATTTTCTCCAAAGCATTTTCTGCACTTTCTGCAGTAGTGACTAGGAATTTATTTTCATTTAAATACTTTTTTACGAGAGATCTAATTCCATCATCATCATCAACTACTAGTATATGCGCAATAAACTTATCCATTAATTATTTTACTTAGTACATTATCAAAATTTATAACTTCTTCAGAACTTGAATTTAGCAAAGCATTATAAATTCTCTTTTTTTGTAAATTGAAAATTTCATTAAAAATTTTTTTACCTTTATCATTAAGAAAAACATGCTTTACCCTAGTATCTTGGTCATCTTTTTTAAAAATGACGATTTCAAGTGCAATCAAATCTTTGAGAACACGATTTAAGCTTTGTTTTGTGACTTTTAATCTCTTAAGCAGCTCAGAAATTGAGATCCCTTCATACATTGACAGTAAATGAATTACTTTATGGTGCGCTAAACCAATTGAATATCTATCTAATATTTTTTTAGAGTCAGAAAAAGTTTCTCTATAGCTTACGAATAGTTTTTCAATTAGGTCTTTAAGCTGGTCATCTTTTAAATATAAAAGTTCTTTCATAATAGGTAAGTTATATTGACATATTAAAGATACAAAGATATTTTTCATTTATAAATTAAAAAAATTTTCACACATGATACCTTACGACAAGCGATCTGGAAAAATATGGTACAACAACGAATTAGTTGATTGGGCTGACGTCAAACTACATGTTTTAAGCCATGGTATGCACTACGCCAGTTGTGTATTTGAGGGTGAGAGAGTTTATGATGGTTCAATTTTCAAATTAGAAGAGCATACAGCTAGATTTTTTCATTCTGCAAGAAGAATGGGTTTTGAAATTCCATACACAGAAGAAGAAATAAATAATGCATCCAATAAAATTATAGCAACCCAAAAAGTAGAAAATGGTTACGTTAGACCTGTTGCTTGGAGAGGTAGTGAGATGATGGCTATTTCAGCGCAACAAACAAAAATACATGTTGCGATTGCAACATGGGAATGGGGATCATATTTTGATCCTAAACTTAAAGTAGAAGGAATAAGATTAAATATTTCAAATTGGAGAAGACCAGCGCCTAATACAATACCATGGGATACAAAGGCATCAGGTCTTTACATGATTTGCACACTCTCAAAACATGAGGCAGAAAAGCAAGGATATACAGATTCTTTAATGCTTGATCACGAAGGAAATATTGCTGAAGCAACTGGTGCAAATATCTTTTTCAAAGATAAAAATGGAGAAATTCATACTCCAATACCAGATTCTTTTTTAGATGGTATTACAAGAAGAACCGTAATTGGAATTGCAAAATCAAAAAATATAAAAGTGCATGAAAGAAAAATTAGTCCTACTGAATTATCTAATTTTGTTGGATGTTTTTTAACAGGAACAGCAGCAGAGGTAACACCAGTATCTTGTATTGCTGAAAATCAATTTAAAGTTTGTGATACTATTATTGATTTGAATGAAAGTTATCAGGCATTAGTTAGGAAGAAAAAAGCAGCCTAATCTTTACTATCCTCAGACATAGCGTGATCAATACCTTTTCGCATATAATCATATGCAGTAAAAAGTGTTAAAGCAGCGGATAACCACAAAAGAATTATACCTATAGTTTGAGCATTATAATCTTGGAAATTAATTATTTTATTTCCAGTATCTCCAGACAATAAAAGAGCAATTGATACCATTTGTAATACTGTTTTAAGTTTAGCAAGGTTTGAAACAGGAAGTTTTATTTTTCCCTTTGCTAAAAATTCTCTTAAACCTGAAATTAAAATTTCTCTTGTAAGAATTATTATTGCTGCAATCACCTCATAATTTCTGATTGTTCCATCCATAACCAGAAGTATTAATGCTGTTGCAACAATAATTTTATCAGCTATAGGATCTAATAATTCACCCAGTTTTGACTCTACTCCAAACATTCTAGCCAACATACCATCCAAGAAGTCTGTAAATGATGCAATAATAAATAATATTAAAGCAGTAAGATCACCATAAAATCCTGGAAGATAAAAAGCTAAAACAAAAAAAGGAACAATTATTATTCGCCCTATCGTTAATATGTTTGGTATTTTTTTTAGCATAATTATTCGTGAAAAAAGTTATATATCTTTTTTGCTACTTTTTCTTCAACACCTTCTACAGATTTTATTTCATCTAAACTAGCAGACTCAACCGATCTTGCAGATCCAAAATGGTTCAATAAAGCTCTTTTTCTTATAGCCCCAATGCCTTCTATTTGATCTAACAGAGATTTGCTTATACCTTTTTTTCTCTTTGCTCTGTGGGCGCTTATGGCAAATCTATGTGATTCATCTCTTATTCTTTGAAGAAAAAATAGGGTAGGGTCGTTTCTAGTGAATTTATATTCTTTGCCATTGTGAAAAAAAGTTTCATTTCCACTATTTCTAAATTTACCTTTTGCTATTGCAATAATTGGAATGTCATGAAGTCCCAATTCATTAAGGCTTTCTCTAGCGACTGAATATTGGCCTTTCCCCCCATCTACTAGAACCAAATCAGGAAAAGCAAGGTAATTATCTTTTTCTTGAACTGCTCTTTTGAACCTCCTATTTAATACCTCTCTCATCATTCCATAGTCGTCTTGCTCATTTTTTTTATGCTTAATATTAAATTTTCTATATCTTTTTTTGATAAATCCTTCATCTCCGTAGGCTATTAAAGCGCCAACACTATTTGTGCCTTGAATATGACTGTTATCATAAACCTCTATTAAATTTATATTGGTTTCTAAATTAAATTTTTTAGCTACTGCATCGAACAATTCTTTATTATTCTGACTTTCATAAAGTTTTCTATTTAGACTATCCTTTGCGTTTTTAATTGCTTGATTAATTACTTTTAGTTTTGATCCTTTTTTCGCAACTGAAATATTTATTTGTTTACCTTCTTTTTGTGTCAGTGTTTTTTCAATTAGTGCTTTTTCCTTTATTTCTTCTGAAAGGATAACTGATGAAGGAACACTTTTATTTTCATAAAATTGAGAAACAAATGAATTAAGGATTTCACTAAACTTTTCATCTGGATCGTGTTTTGGAAAAAAAGCTTGATTGCCCCAATTTTGTTTTGATCTATAAAAAAATACTTGAATACAAGTTTTTCCAGATTCTTTATATCCAGCAATAACATCTGCCTCAACTAAGTTTGCTTCATTAATTCTCTGTGAAGATTGAATTATGTTTAATGCTTTAATTCTATCTCTTAAAATTACAGCTTTTTCAAAATCAAGATCCTCACTTGCCTTTTCCATTTGGTTAGAAAGATTTTTTTGAATTTTCCTAGATTTTCCTGAAACAAATTCAATAGCATCTTCTACTGTTTGATTATATTCCTCTTTTTTTACATATCCTACACAAGGTCCAGAACATCTTTTTATTTGATATAAAATACAAGGTCTTTCTCTGTTTTTAAAAACGGTGTCATCACAAACTCTTAAATGAAAAATTTTTTGGATCATTTTGATTGTCCAATTAGCCGAACCAGCAGAGGCAAAAGGTCCAAAGTAAAAACCTTCTTTTGTTTTTTTTCCTCTATGTCTTTTTATTTGAGGCCATTTATCTTTATTACCAATAAATATAAATGGAAATGACTTATCATCACGTAAAAGAATATTAAATTTTGGTTTATGTTTTTTAATTAAATTTGCTTCTAGTAGTAAAGCTTCACTTTCATTAGATGTTGTTGTTATCTCTAATTTTCTTGTTTGAGATAACATTCGTTCAGTTCTAATTATATGATTTTTTTCTGCAACATAACTCTTTAATCTATTTGGTAAATTTTTGGCTTTACCTACATAAAGGATTTCATTTTTTTCATTAAGCATCCTGTATACGCCTGGAAGTTTTGGGACTAGAGGTAGCTCTTTTTTAATTACTTCTTTTCCTATTTCAGAGCTTATCATGGCTTCTCTTTTTGGTAATTTGAATACCAACAGATGAACACTGTTTTAAAATTTCTAATTTTTCAATTTTCAACATTATTTTAGCAATCCTTTTGTCTTTAAATAATTCGTCAAAAACAGCTTCTGCTAAAGTTTCTAGGAAATTATAATGTTTCTTTTTTACAAGTTTCGTAATTAATTTTACTATCGTTCCATAATTAACAATGGATTTGATATCTTTATCGCTTGAAGGTTTTTTGTCTTCATAGTCTATTTCAAGACTAAATTTAACTTTTTGTGGTTTTTCTTTTTCAAAATCGTAATAACCAAGTTTTAAATCCAAGATTAATTCGTTAATTAGGATTTTTTTCTCATAATTAAATAAGCTTTTATTTTTATCTATTTTGACAATTTTTAAATTGTTCTTTTTCATTCTCTACCCATTACATCTGGTGTTTGCCAGTTAAGATTTTGACCACTATCAATAGCCAAAACTTGACCAGTAATAGATATATTTTTAATAAAAAAGTCAACAGCATTACATATTTGTTCCACATCAACTTGTCTTTTAAGAGGTGTTGCTAAATATTGTTTTTTGAAATGTTTTTCAGATTGTCTTTGATTTTTTATAGTCGGTCCAGGTGCAATTGCGTTTACCCTTATATTTGGAGCTAAACTCATAGCGCTAGTTTTTGTTAAAGTATACAAACCAGTTTTGCTAAGAGTGTATGAAAAAAAGTAAGGAGTTAATTTGAACACTCTTTGATCAATAATATTTATAATATTATTATTTTTGCCTTTAACATTTTTAGCAAATTCTTTCGTCAATAGTGCAGGCGCTCTTAAATTGGTTCTTAAATGCTTACTCCAACTATCTAATGAAAAATTTTCTAATTTATCATTTTCAAATAAGGAGGCATTATTAATAAGACAATCAAAATTTTTTAGTTTTGATTTTGCAAATTTAATTATTTTTTTTATATCAGTTTCTTTGCTTAAATCACCTTTAACTAAGTATACTTTTGTGCCTTTGCTAGATAACTCTTTTTTTAATTTTTCTGCTTTTAATTTTGATTTATTATAATGGATTAAGATTTCAATATTTGGACCAGATAACTTTCTTGCAATTGCAGCACCCATTCGAGTAGCTCCACCAGTAATAATTATTTTCCGTGCTTCCATTTCTTATCTCTTTTTTTTGTAACTTTAGTTCCTGGCATACCCATAGTTGATCTACCTTTTGGATAAAGCTTATTTTTTACGTCATACTGCCTTATTTTTGGATTTAATGTAATTTCTAATTCAGTGCTTTCTAATTTTCTTATCTCATCTCGTATTTTAGCAGCTTCTTCAAACTCTAAATTAGATGCTGACTCTTTCATTTTTTTATCTAGGGCTTTAAGGTGTTTTTTAAGATTTCCTCCGACATTAGACCCTTCGCTTACTTTAACGTAGTCTTTTTCATAAACACTTTCTAGAATATCACTGATTTCTTTTTTTACCGATTTTGCATCTATCTTATGTTTCTTATTGTAAGCTAACTGAATTTTTCTTCTTCGATCAGTTTCAGCAATTGCTTTTTTTATACTTTTCGTCTCCTTATCTGCATATAAAACTACTTTACCATCAACATTTCTAGCCGCTCTTCCTATAGTTTGAATTAAAGATGTTTCAGATCTTAAAAAACCTTCTTTATCAGCATCTAAAATTCCAACTAAAGCACATTCAGGAATATCTAATCCCTCCCTTAATAAGTTAATTCCAACTAAAACATCAAATACACCCATTCTTAGATCTCTCATGATTTCAATTCTTTCTAATGTATCAATATCTGAGTGGAGGTACCTTACCTTTATACCGTTCTCATGAAGATATTCGGTTAAATCCTCAGCCATTTTTTTAGTGAGTGTTGTTACTAATACTCTATGATTATTTTCTATAACTCTTTTACATTCATGCATTAAATCATCCACTTGATTTTTTGCAGGTCTTATTTCTACAGGAGGATCAATTAATCCTGTTGGTCTAATTACCTGATCTATAAACTGACCTTTTGTTTGTTCTAGTTCCCATGGCCCAGGAGTTGCGGAAACAAATACAGTTTGAGTTCTCATTAAATCCCATTCCTCAAATTTTAATGGTCTATTATCCATACACGAAGGAAGTCTGAATCCGTATTCTGCTAAAGTACTTTTTCTTGATCTATCACCTTTATACATTCCATTAAGTTGAGGAACAGTAACGTGGCACTCATCGACAAATATCAAAGTATTATCAGGAAAGTATTCAAAAAGAGTAGGAGGTGGCTCCCCTGGTTTTCTTCCTGACAAAAATCTTGAATAGTTTTCAATACCAGCACAAGAACCTGTGGCTTCAATCATTTCAAGATCAAATTTAGTTCTTTCTTCTAATCTCTGTGCTTCTAATAATTTATTTTCAGCACGGTGTTTCTTTAAAGTTACTTCTAATTCTTTTTTTATATTAATTACTGCTTGTTCGATTGTAGGCTTAGGAGTGATGTAGTGACTATTTGCATAAACTTTTACTAAACTTAATTCTCTTACTTTATCACCAGTTAACGGATCAAACTCTTCTATCTGTTCTAATTTATCCCCAAATAGACAAAGTCTCCAAGCTCTATCTTCTAAATGAGAAGGAAATATTTCTAAATATTCTCCTCTTGCTCTAAATGTTCCTCTATAAAAATTTTGATCATTTCTTTTATATTGTAGAGCAACTAAAGATTTGATTATTTCTTCTCTATTGTAGTCATAATTTTTTTGAAGAGTTAGTGTCATTTTACTATACGCTTCAACTGAACCTAATCCGTAGATACACGAAACACTTGCTACAATTAAAACATCATCTCTTTCTAAAAGAGATCTAGTTGCTGAGTGCCTCATTCTATCAATTTGTTCATTTATAGAGGCTTCTTTCTCTATATATGTGTCTGATCTCGGCACATAAGCCTCTGGAGTATAATAGTCATAGTATGAAACAAAATATTCAACAGCATTGTCTGGAAAAAAGGTTTTCATTTCCCCATAAAGTTGAGCAGCAAGAGTTTTGTTTGGAGCTAAAATTAGGGCAGGTCTGTTAGTAGCTTCAATTACTTTAGCCATTGTAAAAGTTTTTCCAGATCCCGTTACACCAAGCAAAACTTGATTAAATTGATCTTTGTTAGCACCATTTACTAATTTTTTTATCGCTTCAGGCTGATCACCAGCAGGTTTAAAATCAGATTTAATTTTGAATTTTTTTCCACCCTCTAGTTTTCCACCTATTTTAGGATTTTTACTCTGAATATCTGTAATTAAATCTTGATAAGTATTTTCCATATATTAAACAAGGTAGTAGAATTTATTTATATTTCAATGAGCATAATATCAGACAGTTTAAAGAAGATTAAACCATCACCTACTATTGCTGTTACTCAAAAAGCAAGAGAATTAAAAGCTGCTGGAAAAGATGTTATTGGATTAGGTGCAGGGGAACCAGATTTTGATACTCCAGATAACATTAAGCAAGCAGCTATAAAAGCTATTAACGATGGTGATACAAAATACACCGCAGTAGATGGGACCCCAGCATTGAAAAAGGCGATTGTAGAAAAATTTAAAAAAGAAAATAATTTAGATTATACAACTGATCAAATTACAGTTGGTGCTGGCGGAAAGCATGTAATTTATAATGCAATGATGGCCACATTAAACCAAGGTGATGAAGTTATAGTTCCTGCTCCTTATTGGGTTTCTTATCCCGATATGGTTTTGTTAGCTGGAGGAAAACCAGTGATAATGGAATGTGATGAAAAACAAGGTTTTAAAATAAATCCAATTGATCTTGAAAAATTTATTACTCCAAAAACAAAATGGATTATTCTTAATTCTCCTTCAAATCCAACTGGAGCATGTTATTCAGAGCAAGATATAAAAGCAATTGCAGATATTTTGGAAAAACATAGTCATGTGTATATTTTAAGCGATGATATTTATGAGCATGTGACTTATGAGGGTTTTAAATTTTTTACAATTGCTCAAATTGAAAGTTTAAAAGATAGAGTGCTTACAATGAATGGTGTAAGCAAAGCTTATTCAATGACAGGCTGGAGAATAGGGTATGCAGCTGGTCCAA
This sequence comes from uncultured Pelagibacteraceae bacterium, assembly GCA_902594405.1. Classification (GTDB taxonomy): domain Bacteria; phylum Pseudomonadota; class Alphaproteobacteria; order Pelagibacterales; family Pelagibacteraceae; genus Pelagibacter. The sequence goes on from CACJMB010000006.1 coordinate 27,243, forward strand.
AAGATATCGTTAAAGCTATTGCGAAAATTCAATCACAATCAACAACTAATCCTTCTTCTATAAGCCAAGCCGCTGCAGTTGAGGCACTTAGCGGAACACAAGACTTTATTAAGGAAAGAGCTAATTCTTTTCAGGAAAGAAGAGATTTTGTTGTTAATGCTTTAAATGCGATAGATGGAATTGAATGTCTGAATCCAGATGGAGCGTTCTATGTTTTTCCAAGTTGCAAAGGTTTAATGGGTAAAAAAGATCCAAATGGAAATGAAATTAAATCTGATACTGATTTTGTTCAATCATTATTAGAGAATAGTGGAATTGCTGTAGTCCAGGGTTCTGCATTTGGTTTAGAAGGTTTTTTCAGAATTTCTTATGCAACATCAATGGATAATCTTAAGAAAGCAATGGATAAAATATCTAGTTTTTGTAAATCCTTAAGTTAATGAAAACAGCCCTAGTGTTTGGTTCGTCAGGTTTAGTTGGCGGGCATCTTGTTAATGAACTTACCCTGAATTCAAATTATTCAAAAATAAAGATTTTTGTTCGTTCAAAAATAGAACTTATTAATCCAAAAATTGAAATTATTGAAACTGATTTTAATGATTTAGAAAAGTTTAGAAATGATATTAAAGGTGAAGACTGTTTTTTTTGTATTGGTACAACAAGAAAAAATTCACCTAATAAAAATGAATATGAAAGAATTGAACTGAATATTCCTATACAAATTGCCCAAATTGCTAAATCAAATTCAATTAAATCATTTTTTTTCGTTTCATCTGGTTATGCAGATCCAAAAAGTTCAGGTGATTATTTAAAATTCAAAGGATTAGTTGAACAAGAAATTAAAAATCAAAATTTTGATAAAATTGGGATCATGAGACCATCTTTCTTATTGGGAAATAGAAAAGAAAAAAGATTAGGTGAAAAATTTGGTATAATATTATTTAAATTGTTAACTCCAATATTGGTTGGACCTTTAAGAAAAATGAGACCAATTAGGGCAGAAATAGTCGCCAAAGCAATGGTAAAGTTGGCAAATGAAAATATTAATCAAAGTATATTTGAATCAAATGAGATTGCTGAATTAGTGAGATAGGAATTTTTCAGCTTCTAATGCTGCCATACATCCCATACCTGCAGCGGTTACAGCTTGTCTAAATGTTTTGTCTTTTACATCTCCAGCTGCATAAACACCAGGAACATTTGTTTCTGTTGAGTCAGGTTTGGTAATTAAATATCCCTCATTATCCATTTTTAATTGATCTTTAAAAAGTTGAGTAGCTGGATCATGACCAATAGCGATAAATAATCCGTCTAGTTTTAATTCTTCAGTTTTATCTGTTTTTAAATTTTTAATTTTAATACCTTTAACATTTTTAGGATCTTTATCACCTAACACATCTTCAACAACAGAGTCCCAAATAATTTCTATTTTTTTATTTTCCATTAATTTTTTTTGAAGCATTTTTTCAGCTCTCAAACTATCTCTTCGATGAATTAATTTAACTTTGGATGCAAACTTTGTAAGGAACATCGCTTCTTCAACAGCTGCATTACCTCCTCCAACAACTGCTACCTCTTTATCTTTAAAGAAAAAACCATCACACGTAGCGCATGCAGAAACACCAAATCCTCTAAATTCTTGTTCAGATTTTAGATTTAACCATCTGGCTTGAGCCCCTGTAGAAATAATTATGCTGTCAGCAGTATATTTTTGCCCACTATCGCCTATAGCTTCAAACGGAGTAGATTTTAAATTTACCGAACCAATATGATCTTCAATCATTTCAGTTCCAACTGCTTTTGCTTGTTCTTTCATTTGATCCATCAACCACGGACCTTGTATAACTTCAGCAAATCCTGGAAAATTTTCAACATCAGTAGTTGTTGTTAATTGACCACCAGGTTCAGAACCATAAACTAAAATTGGATTTAACATCGCTCGAGCCGCATAAACTGCTGCTGTGTATCCGGCAGGACCAGATCCAATTATTAACACTTTTGTGTGTTTAGTTGGATTTTGACTCATATGAAAGCTATATAGTGATTAATGTCTAAATTAAAAGGTTTATTATTAACTCAAGGAATGCATGGCATGATAAGCCAGGTAGAAGGTTTAGCAAAAGCCTTAGATATTGATTTTACACACCATAAGGTTGAACTAAATAATTTTTGGAAAATTGTTCCACCAAAATTAACACCAGTATCACAAAACGTTTATAAAAAAATAAACGAGTCTGATTTTGATATAATTATTTCATGTGGAAGAAAAAGCGTGATTCCCTCAATCCATTTAAAAAGTATTTCAAAAAAAAAAGTTTTAAATATTCATATTCAAGATCCAAAGGTGGATTTTAATCATTTTGATTTTATTGTTGCTCCCGAACATGATGGGATAAGTGGTGCAAATGTAATTAAAACAAAAGGTGCAATTCACTATTTAACGGAAAATGAAATTGAAGAAAATAGAAGTTATTTAAATTCATATATCAAACAGGATAATAGAAAAGTTTGGTGTTTGATAATGGGTGGTCCTACAAAATATTATGACTACTCAACCAAAAATATGAAGCACATTTTTTCAATTTTCTACAAATTATTGAAAAAACATGATTTTCAACTGGTGGTCATACCTTCAATGAGAACACCGTTAAATACTATACATTATGCAAAAGAGTTTTTTGGTGAAAATCATACTGTGATTATGAATGTTGATAAAAAAGCCTATCTTTCAGCTCTAGCAATTTCAGAAAATATAATTGTTACATGTGACTCCAGCTCAATGATATCTGAAGCTGCTTTAACTGGAAAACCAATTTATGTCGCAAATATTTTACCAAAAAGAAAAGACATTAGATTTCAGAATTTTAGAAATTTATTCAGAGAATTAAATATTACTAGAAACTTAGGTGAAGAAATTGAAAATTGGAACTATCAAAAATTAGACGAAACGAATAGAGTAGCAAAAATTATTAAAGAAAAAATTCAATCATAATGTCATTTTTAAATTCAATTAAAAATAATTCAAAAGAACATAATTTTCCATTTAATCATTGGGAGTATAGCGATGCTTTGTCCGAAGAGGCAATTGATGAAATAGTTAAAGCCGACATTCCTGATGTCAGTAAACATAATCTTAATTATGATGGAACAAGAGCAATAGATGGTGGAACTGCAGAATTTAGAAAAGGTATAGCTTCAGGCGGACAAGCGATAAAGTTTAGATGTTTTATTAATAAAGAAAACTCATCTCAATTTCCAAATTTAGTAAAATTTATAAATGAACTTCAGTCTAAAGAAACATATGAAACAATTTCTAAAATGATAAATAAAGATTTATCAAATTCCTATGTAAGGGTTGAGGTTATATGTGACCGAGAGGGTTTTTGGTTAAAACCTCATTGCGATATAAAAGAAAAACTTATGTCAGGCTTAATATTTGTTAATAAAACAAATGAATCTGAAGATTTAGGAACTGATTTTTACAATGAAAAATTAGAAAAAGTTAAGACACTTCCTTACAAACATAATTATGGCTATCTTTTTACAAGTGGACCAAACACTTGGCATGGTATGGAGAAGAAAAAAATCGTTAAAGAAAGACGATGTATCCAAGTAAATTATGTTACCTTTGAAACTGATTGGAAAGTAAATTCTTAAACGTCCTGAAGGGAAATCACTTCTAATTTTTTTGTTTTTAGTGATCTAATTGCCTCTAAACAAGCTTGAGCAGTAGACATGTTAGTACAATAAGGAACTTTATTCTTTAGTGTTGCTCTTCTTAAAGCTATTGCGTCACTTAATCGATATTCACTGTTTCCGCCTCCAGTGTTTATCACCAATGCAATTTTTTTAGAGTCTAAAACATCTACTATATGTGGTGAACCTGTGCTTACTTTATTTATAATTTTACATTTCATCCCATGCTTTCGAATATATTCTGCAGTTCCTCTAGTTGCACATAATTTAAACTTAAGTTTAAGAAGTTCTTTTGCTAAATCTATTCCTTCATCTTTGTGACTATCTTTGAGAGATATAAAAGCTAACCCTTGTTTTGGTAATGAGTTAGCTGCTGCGATCTGACTTTTTGCAAAAGCCATTCCAAAGTTTTTATCAAATCCCATAACTTCTCCAGTAGACTTCATTTCAGGTCCTAACAATAAGTCACTGTTGGGAAATTTATTAAATGGGAATACAGCCTCTTTAACTGCATACATACCTTTAGATTTATCTTTTAAATTAAACTTAGATAACTTTTCACCAGCCATTATTCTTGATGCAATTTTAGCTAGGGGCAATCCTTTTGCTTTTGACACAAAAGGTACAGTTCGACTTGCTCTAGGATTTACTTCAATCACATAAATTTCATCTTTTTTAATTGCAAACTGTATATTCATGAAACCTTTTACATTTAAAGCTATAGCAAGTTTTTTAGTTTGATTTTCTATTTCTTTAAGAAGATAAGGTTTAATCGATACAGGTGGTAAACTACAAGCTGAGTCTCCTGAATGGATTCCAGCTTCTTCGATATGTTGCATAATTCCAGCAACGTGAACCTGTTTGCCGTCTGATATGGCATCCACATCTACTTCCATTGCATGATCAATAAATTTGTCAATCAAAATTGGATTTTCTTCTGCTGCTTTAAATGCCTCTTCAACAAATTTTTTAAGCTGATTTTTTTCATGAACAATTTCCATTGCTCTTCCACCTAGAACATATGAAGGTCTTACCATTAATGGTAATCCTATTTTGTCTGCAATTTTTATTGCCTGATTAAATGTCTTTGCAATACCACTCTCTGCTTGTTTTAGTTTTAATTTATTTAATAAATTTCTAAATCTATCTCTATCCTCTGCTAAATCTATAGAAGTATATTGAGTTCCTAAAATTGGAAGCTTGTTGTCGTGCAAAAATTTTGCAAGTTTAATTGGAGTTTGGCCTCCAAACTGAGCTATTACTCCTATCAGATTTCCTTTTTCTTGTTCTTTTTTAATTATATTAAAAACGTATTCTTCTTTTAAAGGTTCAAAGTATAATCGATCACTTGTATCATAGTCTGTTGATACTGTTTCAGGGTTACAATTAACCATGATAGTCTCAAAACCTGCTTCTTTTAATGAAAAACTTGCCTGACAACAGCAATAATCAAACTCAATTCCTTGACCAATTCTATTTGGTCCTCCTCCAAGAATAATTATTTTTTTCTTATTAGATGGGTCAGCTTCACATTCTGAGTTGATTGAAAAATTTCTTTGATAAGTTGAATACATATAAGGCGTAAACGATTTGAATTCAGCTGCACAAGTATCTACTTTTTTATAAACTGGAAGTATTTTAAGCGCTGATCTTTTTCTTCTAACAATGTCTTCAGAAGTTTTAGTTAATTGCGAAAGTTTTTTATCTGAAAATCCTATTGATTTTATTTTATTAAATTCTACAAAATCTTTAGGAAGTCCTTTGTTTTTGATCTGTGCTTCACAATCAACAATCTCTTTAATTTGTTCTAAAAACCAAGGGTCAATTTTAGATAAACTATATATTTTCTTTAAGTTAATTTTTTTTCTAATTGCTTCAGCAACAAGTAATATCTTATTTGGAATAGTCTCTTTAAGCTTCTTTTCAATTTGCTTTTTATTTAAATCAAAAATTCTGTCTAAACCTGAAAAACCAGTTTCAAGAGATACCAGTGCTTTTTGCAAAGACTCTTTAAAGTTTCTTCCAATAGCCATTGCTTCACCTACCGATTTCATTGATGTCCCTAAAGTTGCAGGAGAAGTTGAAAATTTTTCAAATGTAAATCTTGGAATTTTAGTCACCACATAATCTATACTTGGTTCAAATGATGCAGGAGTAACTTTAGTTATTTCATTTTTTAATTCATCCAGAGTGTAACCAATCGCTAATTTTGCAGCTACCTTCGCAATTGGAAATCCAGTTGCTTTTGATGCAAGTGCTGATGATCTTGATACACGTGGATTCATTTCAATGACAACCATTCGACCATTTTTAGGATTGATAGCAAACTGAACATTTGATCCTCCAGTTTCAACTCCAATTTTTCTCAAACATGCAATAGATGCATTTCTCATTACTTGGTATTCTTTATCTGTAAGTGTAAGAGCTGGTGCAATTGTTACTGAGTCACCAGTATGAATTCCCATTGGATCTATATTTTCAATTGAGCAAATGATGATACAGTTATCTTTCTTATCTCTTACAACCTCCATCTCAAATTCTTTCCAGCCCTCTAAACATTCCTCTACAAGAACTTGGCTTACTGGAGATTCATGTAGTCCATTTTTAACAATTTTAAAATAATCTTTTCTAGTTTTGGCTATTCCCCCACCAAGCCCACCAAGTGTAAAAGCAGGTCTTATAATTGCAGGTAAACCAATTTTTTTTAATACTTTCGATGCTTGATTATTATTATTTACAATTTCAGATTTTGGTAAATCTAAACCAATATCTATCATATTTTTTCTAAATTTTTTTCTATCCTCGGCATTAGAAATTGCTTTAGAATTTGCTCCTATCAACTCAATTTTGTATTTTTTTAGAATTCCTTTTTTCTCTGCTTCCATTGCAAGGTTAAGCGCAGTTTGCCCTCCCATTGTTGGAAGAATAGCATCGGGTTTTTCTTTCTTTAGAATTTTTTCTAATACATCTAGTGTAATTGGTTCAATATAGGTTTTATCCGCAACATCTGGATCTGTCATAATTGTTGCTGGATTTGAGTTTATTAAAACTACTTTATAACCTTCATCTTTTAGAGCTTTACATGCTTGCGTCCCTGAATAATCAAATTCACACGCTTGTCCTATAATTATTGGTCCAGCTCCCACAACTAGTATTTTTTTAATATCTTTTCTTTTTGGCATTTTTTTTCATGTTGTTAATAAATTCTTGAAACAAATAAACACTATCTTGAGGTCCTGGATTAGACTCTGGATGATATTGAACCGAAAAGACTGGTTTATTTTTTAGCTTGATACCTTCAATGCTATTATCAAATAAAGATTTATGTGTGATCTCAATATTTTTAGGTAATGTTTCTTTAACTACTTCAAATCCATGGTTCTGACTCGTTATCTCAACATTATCATGAATTAAATTTTTAACGGGATGATTCGCTCCTCTGTGACCAAGTTTCATTTTCTTTGTTTTGCCACCTAATGCTAATGCTAAAATTTGATGTCCCAAACAAATACCAAAAATTGGTAAATTTTTTTTAATTAGATCTTTAATAATTTTGATTGCATATTTTCCTGTTGCAGCTGGATCACCAGGACCATTTGATAAAAATATTCCATTTGGTTTTAAAGCTAAAATTTTTTGCGCATTTGTTTTACAAGAAACGACAGTAACTTTACAATTAAAGTCAGAGAAATATCTTAAGATATTTTTTTTTATTCCATAATCAATTGCAACAACGTGAAATGATTTCTTATTATTTTTTTTATATCCAAATTCTTTTTTCCAGGTTTTAAGACCTTTCCAAATATAATTTTTCTGAGTTGAAACTGCCTCTGCAAGATCAAGATTTTTTAATCCACTCCATTTGATAGTGGTATTAGTCAATTTATTAATATTAAATTTTCCTTTTTTTGAGTAACTAATCGTACCTTTCGGGGCACCTTTGTCTCTTATAAAGTTTGTTAGGCTTCTAGTATCTAGGCCAGTGATACCAACAATTTTATTTTTTTTAAGCCAAGTATCTAAATGCTGAAATGATCTATAGTTTGAGGGTGAGGTTATTTCTGAGTTAAATATTACACCTCTAGCCCATATTTTATCAGATTCATGATCTTCTTTATTGGTTCCAACATTTCCAATATGGGGAAAAGTAAAGTTAATAATTTGACCTGCATATGACGGATCAGAGATGATTTCTTGATAACCAGTTAAAGATGTATTAAAGCAGACTTCGCCTGTGGCTTCTCCTTGGTATCCAATTCCAATTCCTTTGAATACCTTTTTATTTTCGAGAACTAAAACGCCTGTATTGATTTGAGATTTTATTTTTGAGTGAATTTTTTTTGATTTTTTGTTCAATTACAACTCATGAGTTAAAGGTTAATACAATAATTGCTTTATTATCGCAACAGAGATGTAATATAAAATTGTAAAAAAACAATTTTTCTTTTGAAGAATTTTTTCTTTAAAGTAGATTAAAAAATTATGCCATTAAAACAGACCATCGAAAACGAATATAAAAATGCTTTAAAATCGAAAGATAAAAATAAAATATCAACCTATAGGTTAATATTATCTTCGATTAAGGATATGGATATTGTTAACAGATCGGGGCCTAACAAAAAAGAAACTGATGATGAGGACATTAAGAAACTTTTAAAAAAAATGGTTAAACAACGAGCCGAATCGATCGATATTTATAAAAAAAATAATAGAACAGATCTTTTAGAGGTTGAGCAAAATGAATATGATATTTTAACAAGTTTTTTACCCAAACAGCTTAGCGAAGAAGAAACTAAGAAAATTTGTGCAGATGTTATTTCGAAAATTGGAGCAAATTCATTAAAAGATATGGGAAAAGTTATGGGTGAACTTAAAAAAACTCATGCAGACGAAATTGATTTTTCTAAAGCGGGATCATTGATCAAAGAATTGTTGAGTAAATAATGAAATACCCAAAAGAGTATCTTGATGAAATTAAAAATAGGTTGAAAGTTTCAACAGTAGTATCAAAAACTGTTTCCTTAAAAAAAAGAGGAAAAGAATTTGTGGGTTTATCACCATTTAAAAATGAAAAAACACCTTCATTTACTGTTAATGACGAAAAAGAATTTTTTCATTGTTTTGCAACTTCTGAACATGGCAATATCTTTGATTTTGTAATGAAAACTCAAAATTTAAAATTTGGAGAGGCAGTTAAATACTTGGCTCAATTAGCAGGTATGCAGCCATATATGTTTTCAAAACAAGATGAAGAAAGAGAGAAAAAATGGAATGAGTATAAATCTATTTTTAGTAATTACGTAGATTTTTATCACAATAAACTTTTAAAAAATGAAGATTGTTCGATTGCTAGAGACTATTTAAAAAATAGATCACTAAGTAAAGATGAGGTAAAAAAATTTAAAATAGGGTACATAGAAAAAAATCCAAATTTTTTTGAAAAATTAAAAAAAGATCATAGCGAAAAAATTTTAGTAGAAACTGGTTTATTTTATTTAGACGAGAAAAAAAAAACATATGTCGAAAGATTTAGAGGTCGATTAATATTTCCAATCAATAATATTTCAGGTCAACCCATTGCTTTAGGAGGGAGAATAATAGAAAATTTAGATTACTTAGCTAAATATATAAATTCACCTGAAACAAATTTTTTTAAAAAGGGATCAAATTTATATAATTTAGATTTAGCAAGAAAACTTTCAAATAAAATTGATCATATTTATTTAGTTGAAGGATACATGGATGTTGTAGGTCTGAGCAAAAATGGAATTGATAACGTGGTTGCAAATCTTGGCACATCTTTAACTGACAAACAAATTTTAACCTTAAATCAATTTTTTGATGATATAATAATATGTTTTGATGGTGACGAAAGTGGATATAAAGCTGCTGTTAGAGCAGCAGAGAACTCAATAAAGGAACTAAAACCTGAAAAACAAATTTCATTTTTATTTCTGCCAGACAAAGAAGATCCAGATAGCTATGTTAATAAAAATGGTAAGGATAATTTTGTAGACTTTACAAAACAGAGTAAATTATCAATTCATCAATTTATTTTTAGTCATTATAAAAAACAAACTAAAAATAATCCATCATCGATGGCTATTTTTGAGAAAAAACTAAGAGAAATTGCAAATACAATTAAAGATGATTTTATAAAAAAGTATGTTTTAGAATATTTTTTAGAAAAAATTGCTCAACTAACGCCACATTCCAATCAAAATAATAAAAGATTTTATACAAAAACAACAAAATCTTTAGAGAGTACAAAAAAATATTTTCAAGAAAGTCAGTCATTGACTGGAGTTGAATTGAAAGAATTTTCTTTATTATACCTGGTAATCAATAAATTAGATTTGTTGCAAGCAAATATTCATTTGATTGAAAATATTAAACTATTTACTGAGATTAATAAAAAAATATTTGAAATGATTATTGAAAAATTGAAATCTGGTTTGCATATCACAATTCAAGATCTTGGCTTAGATATTCAATTAACAGAAAAAATAAACAAATTTGCTCCAATCAAACATATTTTAAAAAATCAATCTGATGACGATCAAAAAATAATTGAATTATTAGAGGACATATCTAGAGATTTAATGAATTATGATCTCGAGTTTAGAATTCAGGAATTAGAATCGAAGTTTTCAGTTGATATGAGCGAGACCACATTTAATGAGCTAAAAGAGCTAAAAAAAAAGCAGAATCTCAATTAAACTGACTAAATTAGTAATAGATTTTTACACAATTGACATTATATAAGACTTCTAAATTCAAATTATCGTGGAAAGAATTATTACAAAATCATTTGCTAGACTTATGGGTCGTGGAACCCATAGAGGCTTCATAACCTATGAAGAACTTAGTAAGTCACTTGGAAAAAGAAATCTTTCTGATGAAAATCTTTCTCAGGCTTTCATTCATATATTAGATGAAAATATTTCCTTAGTCGAAAAAAAATCAGATTTTAAAATTTTAAGAAAAAAAGAAAGCTCTAATAAAGAAGAGGGTAAAACTATTGAAAAAAGTGATGACCCTATTCGAATGTATTTACGTGAAATGGGTGGTGTTGAGCTACTTTCAAGAGAAGGTGAAATTGCAATTGCAAAAAGAATTGAAGCAGGAAAAGATGTAATGCTTATCGCATTATCACAAAGCCCAATAACAGCTCAGCAATTTTTCGAATGGAATGAAAAATTACAAAATGATGAAATATTGGTAAGAGAAATAATTGATATTGATACAAATTATATGGAAGATGAGTCCACTGGCCCGAGTGCAAAACAAAAAAATGCTGGTGATACTGATAAGGATGAAGGCACTAATGATGATGATGAAGATTTTAATCCCACTCTTGCAGCTATGGAGACAGAAATTAAGCCTAAAGTCTTAAAAACAGTTAATACACTTACAAAAGAATATACAAAATTAATAAAATATCAAAAAGAAAAATTAGATTGTGTTTTAAATTCCAATACTTTTTCTAATGCAAAAGAAAAAGGATATGAAAAGATTGTAACTGATATTTTAGAGAATATTAAGTCATTGCAATTATCACCTTCGGTTTTAGAGGAGTTAGTTCAAAAACATTATGTAGAAAATAAAAAAATAATATCTTTAGAGGGTAATTTATTAAGACTTGCGATGGATCATAACATATCAAGAAATGAATTTATTAAATTTTATGTTGGAAATGAGATAAATCCAAATCTTAAAAAATTTTTAGATACAAACTCAATATGGAAACAATTTTTTAATAAAAATAAGGATCAATTTAAAAATATAAAAGATAGATTGATAGAGATAAGTAATAGACTAGGAATTTCTGTTACTGATTATAAAAAATTAGTTAATCGAATACAAAAAGGTGAAAAAGAGTCAAGGCTTGCAAAAAAAGAGATGGTAGAGGCTAATTTACGATTGGTAATTTCAATTGCAAAAAAATATACTAATAGGGGTTTGCAATTTTTAGATTTAATTCAAGAGGGCAATATTGGATTAATGAAAGCTGTAGACAAATTTGAGTATAGAAGAGGATATAAATTTTCAACATACGCAACGTGGTGGATTAGACAAGCTATTACTAGATCAATTGCTGATCAAGCTAGAACAATTCGTATCCCAGTACATATGATTGAAACAATTAATAAAATTGTAAGAACTCAAAGACTTATATTGAGTGAATTTGGTAGAGAAGCAACTCCTGAAGAATTATCTCAAAAATTAAGGATGCCCTTAGATAAGGTAAGAAAAGTTCTGAAAATTTCTAAAGAGCCTGTTTCTTTAGAAAAACCAGTAGGCGATGAGGAAGATAGTAGTTTAGGGGATTTTATTGAGGATACAAAAGCTTTAGCTCCCTTAGAACAGGCTATTAAGTCAAATTTAGGTGAGGCAACAACAAAAATTTTATCAACACTTACTCCAAGAGAAGAAAGGGTTTTAAGAATGCGTTTTGGTGTGGGAATGAACACAGATCATACATTAGAGGAAGTGGGATTGCAGTTTTCTGTAACAAGAGAAAGAATAAGGCAAATTGAAGCTAAAGCACTTAGGAAGTTAAAGCACCCAAGTAGATCAAAACAACTTAAAAGTTTTCTAGAAAGTTAGTTCTGGGCCGTTAGCTCAATAGTAGAGTACTGCATTGACATTGCAGGGGTAGTTGGAGCGTAACCAACACGGCCCACCAAAATTTAATTATCTTCAATTGATAACTTAAAAAAAATAGTATAACTAATTATAATTTAGGGCCTGTAGCTCAGTTGGTTAGAGCAGTACACTCATAATGTATTGGTCCCAGGTTCGAGTCCTGGCGGGCCCACCAAATCTCAATAAAATTAACATAAATAAATTTAAGTTTTTTATTTAAGTTATCCTTAATTCATCAGGACCTAGACACATACTTTGCGCTCTTTCTATGTTTTCTTCAAGGTGATTTAAGTTCCAATGATTACGTAAAATGTCGAAGTGATCTTCTGGATCATAATGAGGTAGTTTAACTAATTGAATGCTAAACATTTTCTCAAATGTATACATTGCACTCAGCGCACCAATAAATTCTTTTATTTCGTGATATCCTGGTGTTTGCATCAACACTATATTCATAGATCCAAAAGGATAAACATAAACTACCCTGGCACCTCTTATTGTGTCCCAATCATTAATAGTTATTGGTAATTTTTTATCTTGAAGTTCTTTAATCTCATCTTTTTTTAAACTAGTCGAGAATGAAAACATCATTGAAACTTTAGAGCAATCTCCTTTTTTTATAAAAAACCTTAGTTTATCACCGTGAACAACTTCACCTGATACTGCAGCAACAACAAAGCTCCCAAAGTCATTTACATACCATTCATTGTCTTCTTCTGCTTGGGCTTGGTATGCGAATATAAGAAAAAAAAGAGATAGGTGTAATAAAACAATAAGCAAAACTCTTTTCATGATTTGAGCTCCACTTTGTATCCATTTTTCTTAAATATTTTTATGATTTTATCCCAGACCAAACTGTTGTGTTCACCTGGTAATATTTCAAATTTGAAAGTTTGTTTATAAACGGGATCGCAGTTATCGTATGCAACGTAAGCACTCACGTGACAGTACTTACAGACACGGCCTATTTCCATATATTGGAACTCCTATTGTTGATTGGTTTTTTGAGGGTTAAAAGTTTGTAATTGGTAATGGTCTCAATCCTTTTCGCTTGGTTCGAATTACGTAACAAGGGAGATAATAAAAAAAGCGGAATTCGATAGAAAAGGATTGAAATCCAATGCATTATAAAAGTAAATCATTGGCGTATGTTCAAAGTTTGCTTTAAACTTGTTTAATTTATGAATTTTAAAAATAATTTTTTTAATTCGTACACTCAATTATAATCAAAAATTATTCCTCACAGTGTCGAGAGGGTGTGGTAAAAATTTAAAGCTAAAATTATTTAACTATTACTAAGTTAATTTAAATTAGTTTTTAGAAAATTCTTCTAAACTTTTAAAGAGTACATCTATATCATTGTTATTAGAATTCAGAATTGATGCAAACTCTTCTTTCTGAGTTCTTGCTAAACTTAATCCCTCTATGATTAAATCTCTTATTAATGGATTATCAGGATTTTTTGTATAAATTCTCCAATCAATTTTTACCTCAGGTCTTTCAGAAGTTCCAATTAATATACTGCTAACTATTGTGTAATTAGCATTTAAAAAAACTTTTTCTTTAACTTCAATTTGCGGATTAGTGTATTCAGCCAATCGACTAGAAAAACTCTTTAAAAAATAAGACTCAAATAATTCTAAGTACTTTTTCTTTTGATTTTTATCTAAATTTTTTCTAGCTGATCCCAGTGAATAATAAGCTACACCATTTATATCAACTGTTTCCATAGCAATAGATCTTAACTCCTTTATTTTTTCTTCTTTTGATATATTTTTAGATAAAATTTGAGATGCTCTGTTTACAGTTGACTGAACAAATACATCTGGTTCAATTGTAAAAGCATTGTTAGGACCTATTATCAAAAAAACTGAAAACAAAATAAAAAAAAATTTTTTTTTCATTGATAATAAAATTTTATTTTGTATCTATTTCTTCCCAGTCGCCTTCATCGTTATAAATAACTTGAATATTACCTCTTTTAATATTCTCAATTTTTATTTTTCTATCTTGTATGTAAAGGCTTTTTAATGATGCATAAAAATCCATAGAATTTTTTTCAAGATTATCAAATGACTCTAAATTATTAGCTCTGAAATCAACACCACCTAAAACTTTTGATGCTAAAAAAACATTCTCGCTTAAGTATTCGTTATTTCCATTAATTGACGCATGATACCATGGATCTCCACCCAATACATTTACAAATGAACCCGCTGTATCTCTTAAAGTTGATGGACCTAATACAGGAAGAACTATATAACAGCCTGGACCAACACCCCACTTACCAAGTGTTTGTCCATAGTCTTCTTTTTCGTATGTTGGGAATCCCATATTATCAGCCACATCAATAATACCCAATAATCCAATTGTAGTATTAACCACAAGTCTGCCGGTATTTATGAATGCCATTTTAATGTCACCTTGAAGAACGTTGTTTGGTATTGTTATTAAATTAGATATATTATTAATTACATTACCAGTTCCTACTCTAACTGATGGTGGTAGGTTTCTATAACCTTTAGCTATTGGTTTAAACAGAGCTTTATCTAAACCTTGGTTTAAAGCAAAGCTTGCTCTATTTAAAGGTTCAAAACAATCTTTAACTTGTTTATTTTTTTTTGATAATTCTAAATTGCCATCAGTGTCAGCAAGAGCACTCGATGTAATCATTATCAAAATACAAAAAAGTTTTAAAAGTTTAATCATAAATATTAATATATAATGTATATGGGTCTAAAGTAAATCGAGATTTGGTGTAAAAAACGACAAAATTATGGCTATAGTTAATAATTATATATAAATTATATGAATTTAAAAAAAACGTTTAATTATTCTCCAAATTTTGATTTAAAAAAAAGAATTCAAAAAAAAATTAAATATTTAGTTTTTCATTATACTGGAATGAAAAGTGAAAATGAGGCAATAAAAAGATTAACCAATCCCAATTCTAAAGTTAGCTGTCATTATTTCGTTAGAAAAAATGGCAATATATCAGTTTTAGTTCCAGATTTATACGTTGCATGGCACGCAGGCAAATCTTATTGGAAAAATTATAAGAATTTGAATGGCAGCTCTATTGGTATTGAAATTTCCAATCCTGGACACGAATTTAATTATAAAAATTTTTCTAGAAAGCAAATTAATTCTATTACTAAATTGACTAAATATTTAATAGAAAAATACAAAATTAAACCAGAGAATATTCTGGGCCATTCTGATATTGCACCGTCTAGAAAAAAAGATCCTGGTGAAAAATTTCCATGGCAATTTTTTGCAAAAAAAAAAATTGGTATATGGCACTCGTTATCTAAAAAGTATTTAGAAAATAATAGATTAAAATCCATAGAAAATAATTTAAAAAAAAAATTTTTAAATAATTTATCAAAAATTGGTTATAGGTTTATAAAAAATTCAAATTTAAAAAAAAAATATTTTTTAATTAAATTAGTTAAGGCTTTTCAAAGAAGATATAGACAGCAATTAATAAATGGAAAAATTGATAAAGAATGTTTATTAATAAGTGAAAATTTAGTTAAAAAATTCAATTAAATTCACTTGAATTTTTTAATTTTAATAATAAATTGAGATTGCCAGATAAACGACTTATCGCTTTAATCTATTTAAAGAGGAAAGTCCGGGCTCTACAAGGACACAGTGCCAGGTAATACCTGGCGGGGGAAACCCTAGGGACAGTGCCACAGAAAATAAACCGCCATAACATGGCAAGGGTGAAAAGGTGTGGTAAGAGCACACCGGTTCTATTGGTAACAATGAACGCTGGAAAACCCCACTGGGAGCAAGACTAAGTAGAGATGACATTGTTGAAAAACTAAAAGCCGTCCTTGGCTAGTCATCAGGGTTAGTTGCTTGAGCTTAAGAGTGATCTTAAGCCTAGACAAATGATAGGTTTAAATGACAGAACCCGGCTTATAGTTTATCTGGCACTTCTAATCAAAATATCACTATAGGTTTCTTTGTTTGTTCTCATTTTTTAAGTACTAGTGTCTATTTTCATTATCTCTAAAACAATAATAGTACCTAAATAATAGGTATTGACCTTCAGTTCTAAAACCCATAATATCCCATAAATTCCCATTATATGGGAATAAAGGGATTTATGTTTTATGTTTTTATCAACATACGAAAACAAATTAGACAAAAAAGGGAGAGTATCTGTGCCTGCTAGTTTTAGGTCACATTTATCTAATCTAGGTTACAATGGTGTTATTTGTTATCCATCATTTAATAATTCCTCGATAGAAGCGTGTTCTCAAGATAGAATTGAAAAAATTTCTTCAGCAATTGACTCTTTAAATCCTTTTGAGGAAAAAAGAGATTACTTTGCAACATCAATATTAGCAGAAAGTATAAATTTACAATTCGACAGTGAAGGCAGAATTTCACTTTCATCAAAATTATTAAAACATGCAAAAATAAAAAATAGCATGTTGTTTGTTGGTCAAGGCCAAACATTTCAAATATGGGAGCCAACAGCATTTGAAAAATTTAAGATAACAGCGAGGAAAAAAGCAAATATTAATCGTGGTAATCTTAAATGGGAGCTTCAACACAACAAACAATAGGGGATAAAAGATGACAATTAACTTTAAAGCACCAGAGATAAAAGAGCTACAGCCACGACTACTAGTTTTAGGAGTTGGTGGAGCTGGCGGAAATGCAATTAACGAAATGATAGAAAATAATCTACAAGGTGTAGAATTTATTGCAGTAAATACTGATGCTCAAGATTTGAAGCTTAGTAAAGCCAAAACAAGAATTCAAATTGGTTTAAATTTAACAAAAGGTTTAGGAGCTGGTGCGAAACTTGATATTGGTCAAGCAGCTGCTGATGAGTCTTTAAATGAAATTGTAAATACACTTCAAGGTGCAAACATGGTTTTTATTGCAGCTGGTATGGGTGGTGGAACGGGCACTGGTGCTGCTCATGTCATCGCAAGAGCTGCTAAAGAATTAAACATATTAACTGTAGGTGTTGTGACTCTTCCATTTTTATATGAAGGCCCCTCTAGAATGAGAAGAGCACAACAAGGTTTGGAAGAGTTAAGAAAACATGTTGATACAATAATTGTTATTCCTAACCAAAACCTTTTCAAAATAGCTAATGAGCAAACAACATTCGAAGAATCTTTTAATCTTTCAAATAATGTTTTGATGCATGGTGTTCAAAGTATTACAGATTTGATGGTAAGACCTGGTTTAATCAATTTAGATTTTGCTGATGTTGAAACTGTTATGGCGGCAATGGGTAAAGCTATGATGGGAACTGGAGAAGCCGAAGGAGAAGGTAGAGCTCTTAAAGCTGCAGAGATGGCAATAAGTAATCCACTAATAGATGACTATACTTTAAAAGGTGCAAAAGGATTATTAGTAAATATTACTGGTGGAAAAGATCTTAAACTTTTTGAAGTTGATGAGGCTGTAAATAAAGTTAGAGCAGAGGTAGATCCAGAGGCAGAGCTAATTATTGGAGCGATTACTGACACAGAATTAGACGGTAAGATGAGAGTTTCAATTGTTGCTACATCTTTAGATGGGCAACAGCCAGAATCAAAATCTGTTGTAAATATGGTTCATAGAATTCAAAACCGTAATCCAGGTTACTCTGATTTTTCAAACATGGGATCATCTCAATCATTTAATTTTTCAAATACAACAGCATCAAATCCAATTACACATGGTGCGAATGCTTTAAAGCTTGAAAATGAGATTATACAAGAACAACAAACTGAGAGCTCTTATAATCAGATGATGAGTGAAGAAGTTGTCCAAAACACTAACATTGAAAGCGAGAGTATAGTTCAGGATAGTTCAGTTAATGAAATGGAGAAATCTTTTGCTCAAGAAGCTATGGAAACTACTCATGAAGATCATCAAGATATTAACAGCGAAGAAGAAACTTCTAATGATTTAAAAGAATTCGGAGTTGACTCAGACGCACCAGATTTATTTAGCTCAGAATCTGATAATTCAAGCCCTGAAGATTTATTGACCTCAGAGGAAGGGGAAGAAGATGATCTTGAGATACCAGCATTCTTAAGAAGACAAAAAAATTAATGGTCTTCCAAGAGATAAATGGACGCCACCATTGTACCGAAAATGCAAAAGCATTATCCGGTACTGCTAAAAGAAATTATTAGCGTTATTTCCCCTCAACATGGTGGCACATTTATAGATTGTACTTTCGGTCAAGGCGGGTATTCCAAAAAGATTCTAGATTTTAAAAATACAAATGTAATTGCTCTTGATAGAGATAAAGAGAGTGAAAAAATTGCCAATCAATTAAAAGAAAATTTTAAGGATAGATTTATATTTAAAAATATTAAATTTAGTCAATTAAGTAATTTAAAACTTAAAAACGAAAACATAAGAGGAGTAATTTTTGATCTTGGTTATTCCTACACTCAAATAAAAGACCCGCAAAAAGGATTGTCATTCGATAATACTGGTAAATTAAATATGCAGCTAGGATTAAATAGTTATTCTGCAGAAGATGTGATCAATAAACTTGATGAAAAGGAATTAGAAAAAATTTTTAAATTTTTTGGAGATGAAACAGAGGCAAAATTTATTGCACGAAATATCATAAAAGAAAGATCTAAAAATCAAATTGATACTAAATCTTTAGTTGAAATTATTGATAAATCAAAAAAAAGAAAAACTTTTAAAGTTCATAATGCGACCAAAGTTTTTCAAGCACTTAGAATATTTGTAAATAAAGAAATAAGTGAATTAATTTATGGGCTTATTAATGCCACTAAAGTTTTAAAAAAAGGAGGTGTTTTAGGCGTAGTTACATTTCATTCTTTAGAGGATAAAATAGTAAAATATTTTTTTAAAAGTCTCTCTGAAAACAAAAGTATTTCACGATATAGTCCTGTTGTAAAACAAGCAGATACATTATTTAATTTAATTCACAAAAAACCAATAACTCCCTCAGAGGAAGAGGTAAGCGAAAACCCACCATCTAGATCTGCTAAATTTAGATATGTGATTAAAAAAAAAGATTTTTATAATTTTGATACCGATATAGAGAAACAATTCAGAAATTACATTGAAATTGAAAATTATGGAGACAAACTATGAAAAAGTTTGCTTTAGCAGTAGTAATTTTTTTTTTAGTCCTCTCAACTGCAATAATAAAGAATACGACTAAACAGATTGAGGATGAAATATTTACAGCAAAAGAGAATATTAGAGTTTTAAATTCTGAATTGGAAAATGTATCCTTGGAGCATGATTATTTAAGTTCTGCAGAAAGATTACTTGAATATCAATCACAGTATTTTGAGGATGAATTAATTCAAAAAAATATAAACGATATAAAAATTTACCATATTTTAGATGATAAAAATAAAATCCAAAATTTTAAAATTATTAAAGAGTAATGGCCGATAAATCAAAATTAACCATAGAAGACTACAAAAGTGATTTTATATTTAAGAAAAAAGAGAATGGATTAAATATTCAATTTAATCGTGTAGCTTTTATTTTCTTTATTTTTTTTATTATATATTTAATTTACACAATACACCTAATTCATTTGGGTTCACGAAAGAGCAAATTAGAAAACATCAATAATGTTCCTGGATATAAAAATAAGCTTTATCGAGCAGACATCATAGATATTAATGGAAATTATTTGGCTAAGACGGTCAAATCGATTGATATAGGTTTAAAAACTTCAGATATAATCAATGAAAAAAAATTACTTCTAAGTTTAAATATTATTTTTCCTGATAAAAATTTTGATCAAATTAAAAAAAAAATAAAAACTAAGAAATTTTTTTATTTAGAAAAGAAAATTTCAGAGGAAAATTACGAAAAAATAATGAAATTAGGGGACAAATCTTTAGTTCCAGAAGAAAGAGTTTTAAGAATGTATCCACAAAAAAATCTTTTTAGTCATGTTTTAGGTCAGATAGATGATGACAATAATGGTATCTCTGGATTAGAAAAATCGTTAAATGATGAACTTAGAAAATCAAAAGATTCAATTAAACTTACCTTAGATAAAGATATTCAATTTTTAATTAGAAAAGAATTAATTAAATATCAGGAAATTTTTAAAAGCAAAGGTAGTGCAGCCATTTTAATGGATGTTAATAATGGCAATATTTTATCATTAGTTTCTTTGCCAGATTTTAATCCAAATGAAAGACAAAATATTACAGATGTAAATTATATTAATAGGGTAACCAAAGGAACGTATGAGCTCGGCTCAGTTTTTAAGACATTCACTTATGCCAATGCTCTTAATGAAAATTTAATAGCGCCAGAAACAGAATTTATAGATTTACCTAAATCAATCAAATGTGATAGATACAGAATAGGTGAATATGATGATGATATTCCATCTAATCTTACTGCAGAGCAAATCTTAGTTAGATCTGGAAATATTGGATCTGTCAGAATTGCTCAAAAAATTGGACCAGAGAAATTTAAATCTTTTTTAGAAAAAGTTGGAATATTAAGCAATATTGATTTTGATATAGAAGAAGTTGCTCCACAAAAAAATTATGAATTTGGAAAATGTAAATTAGCTACTGCATCTTATGGACATGGAATTGCTACTACTATTCTTCAATTGGCAAAAGGGTATGCAATTTTATCTAATGGAGGATTTGAAATTAATCCAACGTTGATTAGTCAAGATAAAAGTAATTATAAAAAGGGAAAATCATTAGTTAAAAAAGAAGTTTCTGATCAGGTTGTAAGTGCTCTAAGAAAAGTAGTTAATACAAACGAGGGAACAGCTAAATTTGCAAACGTTCCTAATTTTGAAATTGGAGGTAAGACAGGTACTGCTGACAAAGTTTTAAATGGAGAATACTCCGAGGGAAAAGTGAATACATTTGCATCAATATTACCAACCTCGAACCCTCAATATGTTTTTATTATTATGTTAGATGGACCTAAAAAATCTAAAGATTATTATTATAAATATAGACATAGGGATGGTGGTTGGAAGGGAACTTTAAAAAATAGTGCAGGCTGGACCTCAGTAGAGATAGCTGGAAAAGTCATAGATAAAATCGGGCCTATTTTAGCCACAAAATATATAGAGGTTAATTAATTATGCTTCTAGGAAATTACTTTCATAACATAAATAAAAATTATAAAAATTTTTCTTTTTCAGGAATTTCATTTGACACAAAGAGTATCAAAAAAAATAATATTTTTTTTGCAATTAAAGGAAATAGTATTGATGGTAATAAATTTATACCTAAAGCAATTAAAAAAGGATCTAAAATTATTGTAACTGAAAAGAAAGTAAATCAATTTCAAAATGGAATTTTATATATTCATACAAATAATGTAAGAAAATTATTAGCTGAAACTGCTTTTAAAATTTATAATAAAAAACCAAAAAATTTAATTGCAGTTACTGGTACAAACGGAAAATCATCAGTTGCAGATTTTTATTATCAAATATTAAAATTAAATAATAAAAAAGTTGCTTCAATTGGCACATTAGGTGTTAAATCAAAAAGTATTAATTTGAATTTATCTAATACCACAATAGATCCAATAAAATTGGCTCAAATATTAAGCAAGTTAAAAAATCAAAAAATAGAAAATGTAATTATGGAAGCCTCAAGTCATGGTTTAAGGCAAAATAGATTAGATGGTTTGAAGTTTAATTCAGGTATATTTACTAATCTATCCCAGGATCATCTTGATTACCATAAAAATTTAAAAAACTATTTAAAAGCAAAACTTTATTTATTTGAAAATCTAATCCAAAAAAGAGGAAATGTAATTACAGATCAATTAATACCTGAGTTTAGAAATATCAAAAAAATTGTAATTAATAAGAAATTAAAGTTGCATACACTTAATGATGAGAAAAATAATCTAAAGCTTTTATCTCATAATTTTAAAGGAGAGGTTCAATTTCTTAGAATTAAGTTAAATAACTCAATTAGGGATATAAATTTAAATTTAATTGGAAAAATACAATTAAAAAATGTTTTGATGGCAATAATTGCAGCAAAATTTAGCGGTATTAGTTTAGAAAAAATTTTAAATACAATTCCAAAATTAAAACCAGTTGAGGGAAGGTTTGAAAAAATTGGTAAAATTAAAAATCAATCAAAAGTAATTCTTGATTATGCTCATACGCCTGATGCTCTAAAAACGTGTCTTTTAAATCTTAGAGAACAATTTCCTAATAAAACAATCACAGTTCTATTCGGTTGTGGAGGAAATAGGGATCAAAATAAAAGATCAAAAATGGGGAAAATAGCTAGCGATTTTTCAGATAGTATAATTCTTACAAATGATAATCCTAGATTTGAAAATCCTCAAAAAATAAGAAGAGACATAAAAAAGGGAATTAAAAAAAAAAGAATTATTGAAATATCTAATAGAGCAATAGCAATAACACAAGCTATTCATAATTTGAATTCAGGTGATATCTTGCTAGTTGCTGGTAAAGGCCATGAGAAAACGCAAGATATTAGAAATAAGAAAATTTTCTTTTCAGATAGAAAAGTAATTCTAAATGCTATTAAGAATAAAAATATCTATCTATCAGATAATTTAAAATTAAATGTGGTTAAAGAGGCAGCCAAAATTAAAAAATTATCTCAGTATACATCTTTAAAAATAGCAAGAATTAATTCTCAGGAGGTAACTAAAAATGATATTTTTTTTGCTATTAGAGGAAAAAAAAATGATGGTAATAAATATATTGCGCAATCATTCAATAGAAAAGCATCGTTAGCTGTAGTAAATAAAATTCAAAATAAATTAGATAAAAGTCGTCAGATTAAAGTAAAAAATACTTTAAAATTCTTAACAGATATTTCAAAAACTTTTAGAAAAAGCATTGATACAAATATTATAGCTATCACTGGCAGTTGTGGCAAAACTACACTCAAAGAATTGTTGGGTGATGTATTAAGTAAAATTTCAAAAGTAAGTATTTCTCCAAAATCTTATAACAATAAATTTGGGGTTCCTTTAAGTCTTTTTAATTTAAAACAAAATGATGAATTTGGAATTTTAGAAGTTGGAATGGATAAAAAAGGTGAAATTGATTATTTGTCAAAAATTATAAAACCAGATGTTGGTGTGATAACAAATATAAATTATGCACATGCTAAAAATTTTAAAAATATTAAACAAATTGCTTTCGCAAAATCTGAAATTATTAACAATATAAAACCTTATGGTTATGTTGTATTAAACGCAGATGATAGTTTTTTTCAATTACATAAAAAAATTGCAAAAGAAAATAAAATTAAAGTAATTTCTTTTGGTATTAAAAGTCAGAAATCGGATATTAAATTGATTAATATAAAGTCCTATGGAAAAAAATTTAGAATTAATATTAGATTAAATAATAAAAAAAAGTATTTCTCAGTATCTAACGATTTTCAAAACAATATATACAATATACTTTCTACTTTAGCAGTTATTAGTATTTATAAAAACATATTTAAACTTAATGAAAATATTTTTTTAAATTTTAAAACTCCTGCGGGAAGAGGAGACCACTCTGTACTAAAAATTGATAATAAAAAAATTAATTTAATTGATCAAAGTTATAATTCAAATCCTCTATCATTAAAATCAGCAATAAAAAATTTTGATAAAATAAACTCAAAAAAATCAAATAAATATTTATTAATCGGTGACATGTTAGAGCTCGGTAGCTATTCTAAAAAACTTCATCAATCTATTGCCCCAATAATAAATCAAACCAAGATAGATAAGGTATTTGTAAAAGGAAAATTGGCTTCAATAATATTTGAAAATATCTCAAAAGCTAAAAAAGGCAGGATTTTATTAAACAAATCTCAAATTATTGAATTGATTAGAAAAGATTTAAATAATAATGATTATTTAATGATTAAAGCCTCACTTGCGACAGGATTTAACGACATAGTGAAAGATCTGAAAGGATTACATTAAATGCTTTATCAATTTTTATTAAATTTTGTAGATACTTTTAGTTTTTTAAATGTATTTAAATATTTAACTTTTAGAACAGGTTTATCTTTTTTCACCTCATTGGTTATTGTGCTGATTATTGGAGGTCCCTTTATTCAATTTTTTTCAAAACTAAAAATTTTAAATCCAATCCGGGACGATGGACCTGAAGATCATATAGTTAAAAAAATTGGTACACCAACAATGGGAGGTTTAATAATTTTATTTGGCTTATTGGTGTCAGTAATATTTTGGGCAGATTTATCAAATATTAATATTTTATTTTGTATCTACATAGCAATTACTTTTGGTTTATTAGGAGCATATGATGACTTTAAGAAGATTAAATTTAGAAACTCTTCAGGGATTTCTTCAAAGTTTAAAATAACTTCACAAATAATATTAGCAATTATTGGTGTAAGTTTTTTTGTTTATTTAAACGATTATCAAGATTTAAATAATTTATATTTTCCATTCTTTAAAAATTTAATCATAAACCTTGGATGGTTTTTTATACCATTTGCAATATTCGTAATTATTGGGTCGTCAAATGCTGTTAACCTTACGGATGGATTAGATGGTCTAGCAACAGTGCCTGTAATATTGGTTGCAGCATGTTTTGCTTTTATAAGTTATGTTACTGGAAACATCGTATTTTCAAATTATTTACAAATTCCCTATATAGAAGGAACTGGTGAAGTATCAATTTTTTGTGGGGCAATTATTGGCTCTTGTTTGGGATTTTTATGGTTTAATGCTCCACCTGCCAAAATTTTTATGGGTGATACAGGCTCTTTATCTCTTGGAGGATCTTTAGGTGCAGTAGGAATTATCACAAAGCATGAAATTGTTTTAGCTATTACTGGTGGACTTTTTGTACTAGAGGCAGTTTCAGTAATGGTTCAGGTGATTTCGTTTAAACTTACTGGAAAAAGAATTTTTAGAATGGCACCTATTCATCATCATTTTGAGAAAAAGGGATGGCCAGAGTCTACAGTTGTAATTAGGTTTTGGATTATCTCTATCATCCTAGCAATGATTGGTTTAGCTACCTTAAAATTAAGATAATGAAAATATTTAATAATATTTTTTTAAAAAAAAAAATATTAATTTATGGTTTAGGAAAGAGTGGCATTTCATCTTATAAGTTTTTAAAAAACAAGTCTGACGTATATTTGTTTGATGATAATCAAAAAATTAAATTAAAAACTAAAAAAAAAATAATTAAGTTAGATCAAATTAAAAAAATAAATTTTGATAGAATTATTATTAGTCCTGGAATTGATATCTCAAATTGTAAATTATCAAAATTTTTAAAGAAGAATTTCAAAAAAATTCATACCGACCTTGATGTTTTGTTTTCGTTTTATAACAATGAAAGTATTACAATTACTGGAACTAACGGCAAATCTACAACTGCTAAAATTTTACATGATGTTCTAATCGATCAAAAAATAGACTCAAGACTTATTGGAAATATAGGTAATCCAGCATTATCAGAAAAAAATATTACAAAAAAAACAATCTTTATAATAGAGGCTTCATCTTATCAGCTAGATTACAGTAACCTATTTAGATCAAAATACGCTGTCATTTTAAATATTGCTCCGGATCATATTGAAAGACATAAAAGTCTACAAAATTATGTAAATGCGAAATTTAAATTATTAAAATCTCAAATAAAAGGATCTTTTGCATACGTAAAAAAAGAAGATGAAATAATAACTAAAAAACTAAATAAAAATAAATATAGTTCAAAAATCTACAGAGTACAGACCTCAGGTATAGATAAAAAGTTTAATAGAATTACTAATAAATATTTTATATCTGATGGCAATAAAGAAAATTTATCATTTATATTAAAAATTGCTTCAAGATTAAAACTTAATTACAAAAAATTAATTAAAACCATTAATAAATTTAAAGGCCTAGATTTCAGACAACAAATTATATTTGATAATAAAAATCTCACAATAATTAACGACTCAAAATCTACAAGCTTTGCTTCCTCGGAAAATATATTAAAAAATTTAAATGATGTATATTGGATCTTGGGTGGAATTCCCAAAAAAGGAGATAAATTTAAACTATCAAAAATAAAGTGTAAAAATATCAAAGCTTATATCTTTGGATCACATCATAGAGAATTTATAAAAATTTTAAAAAATAGATTAAAAATTAAAAAATTTAAAAATTTACAGGAAAGTCTTAAAGTTATTTTTTCAGAAATTAATATTCAACAATCTAAAAAAAATGTCATATTTTTCAGTCCAGCTGGAGCTTCATTTGATAGTTTTAAAAATTTTGAAGATAGAGGGTATTATTTTAATCAAATAATTAAAAAATATATAAATGCAAAGCGATAGTATTGTTTACAAATTTTATTATAAATGGTGGAAAAATATAGATAAGTCTATTTTTCTACTAATAAGTTTATTATTTATAATTGGATTATTTTTTTCTTTAGTTTCAACTTCGCTAATAGCTTCTGATAAGTTAAATACCAACAGTTATTTCTTCTTTTTTAAACATTTGATTTATGTGATAATTGGAATATTTCTTATTTTTATATTTTCTTCTTTAAATTCAGATCAATTATATAAATACTCAATTTTTCTTTTTTTTATTTCGCTTATTTCTTTATTTTTAGTGCCATTAATTGGTGTTGAAGTTAAAGGTTCTAAAAGATGGATAGACTTATTTTTCTTACCAAGATTTCAGCCCATAGAAGTTCTAAAACCATTTTTGATAATAATTTTAGCAACTATTTTATGTGATATTAGATCAAATATTTTATTTAAGTATTTGATATCTATTATTTTGATATCTGTCATTTCTTTACTTTTAATAGCTCAACCAGATATCGGCCAAACTTTATTAGTGGTATTTTGTTGGGCAGCTTTAATCTTTACATCAGGAATTAATATTTATGTTCTTTTAGCAACATTTATTGCTGGATCGTCTTTTCTTGCTTATCTTATTATCTATGTTCCCAGGTTTGATTATATCCAAGGACGTATTTTTTCATTTTTTAATAGAGAAACAGGTACTCACAATTTTCAATCTGATAAAGCAATAGAGTCAATTACAAGTGGAGGCTTTTTTGGAAAAGGTATAGGTGAAGGAGTTCTTAAAAATAGAGTTCCCGAAGCTCACACTGATTACATTATTTCGGTAATTTCTGAAGAGTTTGGTGTTGTTGCCATAATCTTAATATTATTATTGTTTTTGATCTTAATTTATATGGTTTTTAAAAAAATAAGTTTTGAGACAAATGATAAAGCTAAACTTATTTTAATCGGATCTGTTAGTTTAATATTAATGCAGGCCACAATTCATGTAGGGGTTAATATAAGATTATTCCCAACTACTGGAATGACATTACCTTTTTTAAGTTATGGTGGCTCATCGATAATAAGTACATCAATATTAGCTGGTATAATTTTAAATTTAACAAAAAGAAAATTATATCATAAATGACAAAAAAAATTTTAATTTCAACAGGTGGATCTGGAGGTCATGTTATACCAGCAATCACAATTTATAATCATTTAAAGCATACACATGAAACATTAATTTCTACAGATATCAGAGGTCTTAAATATTTAGAGAAAAATTACAAAACATTTATAATTAATACTCCAAAATTAAATAATTATTTTTTACTTCCTTTTTCATTTTTAAAAATACTTTTTTTAATTGTTAAATCTTTTTTTCTTTTAAAAAAAAATAATATTTCAATTTTAATTTCTACAGGTGGATATATGTCTTTACCAATATGTTTAGCAGCAAAAATACTTGGCATTGATATTTTTTTAATTGAACCTAATATGGTTCTTGGAAGAGCAAACAAATTTTTTTTAAATTTTTCAAGAAAATTGATATGTTATTCGAAGAATTTAATTAATTTACCATCTGGAATTAATCACAAATTAACTATTATTAAACCTTTGATACGAAAAGAATATTACGAAACCAGCACGTATCAAAAACCTGATAATTTATTCACAATTATAATTATAGGAGGTAGTCAGGGTGCAAAAATCTTTGATGAGCTTTTAAATAAATCTTTTGTTAATTTAGCAAGACAATCATCTATAAAAATTATCCATCAAACAAGTGAGAAAAATATTAATTTTTTAAAAAATTTTTATTCTCAAAATAATATTGAGAGTAGAGTTTTCAGTTTTGATCATAATCTTAGTGAGGTTTTTAAACAAGGAGACTTATGTATAACAAGAGCTGGGGCATCTAGTTTAGCTGAACTATCCTTGTTAAATATTCCATTTATAGCAATACCACTTCCATCATCAAAAGATAATCATCAGTATGAAAATGCAAAATATTATGAGGAACAGGATTGTTGCTGGATAATTGATCAAAAAAATTTCGATGATCAAAAATTTGAGAAATTTTTATTGGAATTGACAAATAAAAGTCAGGATTACATGACAAAAAAAAACAATTTAAAGAAATTAAATTATCAAAATACATGGAATAATGTTAATCAAAAAATATTAAAAATTATTAATGAAAATTAAATTAGCTAAAACAGAACTGATACATTTCGTTGGAATAGGTGGAATAGGTATGAGTGGCCTAGCGCTTATAATGAAAGGTAAAGGTTTTAAAGTTCAAGGAAGCGATATTGCAAATAATAAAAATATTGAAAGATTAAGAAAAGAAAAAATAAAAGTTTTCATTGGACATAAAAAACAAAATATAGAAAAGGGGACTATCCTAGTTGTATCTTCAGCTATTAAAAAAAATAATCCTGAGCTTATTGCGGCCAAAAAAAAACAATTACCCATTTATAAAAGAGGAGAAATGTTAGCCAACATTGTTTCTTTAACAAAAAATATTGTAGTTGTTGGATCGCACGGTAAAACCACAACAACGTCATTGATAGCTTCTATATTTCAAGAGACAAAAATCGATCCCACAATTATCAATGGGGGAGTAATAAATTCGATAAATAATTCTGCAAAGCTTGGAAAAAGTGATTGGTCTATATTAGAAGCAGACGAATCTGATGGAAGTTTTGTTTTCATACCCCCAACATACTCAATCATCACTAACATAGATCGAGAGCATATGGATTATTATGGCACTATGGATAAATTAAATAAATATTTTGAAAATTTTGTAAATAAAGTGCCCTCATTTGGAAAATCATTTATTTGTTTAGATGACAAAAATAATAAAAATTTAATTAAAAATATCAAAAATAAAAACTTCTATACATATGGTTTAGATAAAAAATCTAATTTTTGTATAAAAAATATAAAACAATTAAAAGAATTCTCTGAGTTTGACTTAAATATTAAATTGCCTAATAAAAAAAATCAAATAATAAAAAAATTCAAAATTCCATTATTAGGAAATCATAATATTAAAAATTCTGTAGCTGCAGCAGCATTAGCATTAACCGTAGGTCTGCCAATAAATAATATAAAAAAAGGGCTTAAAAATTTTAAAGGGGTTCAAAGAAGATTTAATAAAATTTTTAATTTTAATAAAGTAGATTTTTATGATGATTATGCACATCATCCTACAGAAATTAAAGAAGTGCTGTATGGTGTAAAAAATGTTTATAAAAATTATGAAAAAATATGTATTTTCCAAC
The DNA here is from genome assembly GCA_902594405.1 of uncultured Pelagibacteraceae bacterium. Lineage (GTDB taxonomy): Bacteria > Pseudomonadota > Alphaproteobacteria > Pelagibacterales > Pelagibacteraceae > Pelagibacter. Next base: position 57,175 of record CACJMB010000006.1, read on the forward strand.
CCCATAGAATATCAAGATTAAAAGATTTAAAAAAAGAATTTACTTACGCTTTTAAAAATGCGGATAAAGTTATTTTGTTTCCAATTTATACTGCTGGAGAAAAATTAAAGCTTGGATTTAGTTATATAAATTTTGCGAAAGAAATAATTAAAAACTCAAAAGTTCAGCTTTTTCTAGTAGATGATAGATTCCAATTAGCAAAATTTATTAAAGCAAATATATATGGAAAAAAAATTGTTATAGGAATGGGCGCTGGGACTATTTCAGTTTGGATGAGAGAATTACCTAAATTGTTATCATGAAAATTGATTTAAAAGAGCTGATCTCAGAATTTAGTAATAATTTAAAGTTAGATTATGATCTAAAAAAAAAAAATTGGTTTAATATAGGAGGCAAAACTAAAGTTTTCTATAAAGCAGATAATTTAAAAGAATTAATCAAATTTCTTAAAAAAATTAAAGATAAAGAAAAAATATTTATATTAGGAGCTGGTTCTAATACCCTTATATCTGATAACAAATTTGATGGAGTTGTAATCAAACTTAGTCAAAATTTTAATAATATTTCTTTACATTCTGAACAAATTATAGTGGCGGGTAGCGCAGTTACAGATAAATCATTATCTGAATTTGCAATGGAAAATAGTCTAGGTGGTTTTGAATTTCTTTCTTGCATACCTGGTACAGTAGGTGGTGGTATTAAAATGAATGCAGGTTGTTTTCAAAGAGAGTTCAAAGATATTCTCATTTCTATTCAGGCAGTAAATAAATCAGGTCATGTAATAACTTTACCTGCAAAAGATATTAATTTTAAATATAGAGACAGTGGATTATCTGAAGATCTCATTTTTTTAAGTGCATCATTTAAAGGTTTTAAGAAAGATAAGAATAAAATAAAGAATGAGATAAGATTACTTAAAGAAAAAAAAGAGCAAGCACAACCAACAAAAATTAAGACTAGTGGTAGCACTTTCAAAAATCCTATAGGTCAATCTGAGAAAAAAGTTTGGCAATTAATAAAAGAATCTGTACCATTGGAAAAATCTTTTGGAGATGCATCAATTTCTGAAAAACACTGTAATTTTTTTGTAAATAAAGGTAATGCTAAGTTTGAAGATATGAAAAAGTTGATAAATTTTGTTTATGAAAGTGTATTAAAGAAGACAGGGGTTAAACTAGAAACTGAAATTAAAATTTTAGAATAAATTGAAAAAAAAAGTACTTATATTGTCTGGGGGAATTTCTAAAGAGAGATTAATTAGTCTTGATACAGGACAACAGGTTGCTAAAGAATTAAAAAAAAATGGTTATAAAATAAAAATATCTGAACCGGATAAAAATCTAGAAAAAACTATAAAAAACTTTAAACCAGGTGTAATTTTTAATGCATTACATGGTCAACTTGGTGAAGATGGATATATACAAAGTATCTTAGAGAGATTTAAAATTCCATACACTCATTCTGGAGTAATTGCATCATCTATAGCTATGGATAAGGAAATTTCTAAAAAAATATTTATTAAAAATAATATAAGAACACCAAAATTTTTTACTTATTCTTACGAATTGAAAAATTCAAAATTAATTAAAAAAATAAATACATACTTAAAATTTCCAGTAGTGGTGAAGCCTTTGAATGAAGGTTCAAGTGTTAATGTTTATATCTGTAATAAAAAAAACATATTTAAAATTTTAGACTTAATTAAAAATTATAAAAAAGTATTAATAGAGCAATTTATAGGTGGAAGAGAAATACAGGTGGCAATTATGGGAAGCAAAAAGCTTGGAGCAATTGAACTTAAGCCAAGAAGAAAATTTTATGATTATCAAGCTAAATATAATGTTAATGCGAAAACCCAGCATATAATTCCAGTAAATTTAACAAAAAAAAAATTAAATCAAGTTATTAACATCGCTTTTAAAGCTCATAAAGTTATAGGTTGTAGAGGTGTTACAAGATCAGATTTTAAATTTTATAATGGAAAATTTTATTTGTTAGAAATTAATACTCAGCCAGGAATGACTAAATTGTCTCTTGTTCCTGAAATCGCGGCATATAAAGGAATAAGTTTTTTTAAATTAATTCAGTGGATTTTGAGGGATGCATCAAAAAAAAGGTAAAAAAATTATATTTTATTTTTTTTTATTAATTTTAGTTGGATCTATTAATAACTTTAAATTTGGTAGTTCTGAATTTTTTAAGATTAAGACTATAAGTGTATCTGGATTAGATAAAAAAAATAATGATAATATTTCTCTTAATTTAGTAAATTTATATTTACAAAATATATTTGTAATTAATCCTAATGACATAATAAAAAAAATTGAGTCTAATAAATTAATTGAAAAATATAAAATAACTAAAATCTATCCTTCAACAATAGATATAAAATTAAAAAAAACGAATTTTTTAGCAAAATTAAAAAATAAAGAAAAAATTTTCATTGTTGGGACTAATGGAAAATTATTGAATAGCAACCTATTTAATCTAGAACTCCCATTTATATTTGGAAATCCTGAAGTTAAGCAAATTTTAGAATTAAAAAAAATTATAGATCAATCTAAATTTTCTTACAGCGAAATAAAAAATTTGTATTATTTTCAATCTAAAAGATGGGATTTGGAACTTGAAAATGAAGTGATAATTAAACTTCCAAAAGAAAATATAAATGAAGCATTAGATGTTATTGCTCAATTAATGGAAAATAAAAATTTAGAAAAAGCAAAAGTATACGATGCAAGAGTCAGAAATCAGATAATTTTGAATGACTGAAAATTTAGATTTAGAAACCTATTTATATATTACTTCAGATAAATTTTTAATTTATCTTTTTGATAAAAAAAAATCACTAAAGGTATTTCAAAAAGAATTGTATTTAGAAAGTACAAACGAAAATCTAGATTTTCAAATTTTATCAAAATTTTTAGATGATAATATTTTTAAAATTGAGAAGTTGGTTGGAAAATTTATCACAAATATATATTTGGTAATTGAAAATAATAAAATTGATAATGTAAAATTCAGTGTGAAAAAAAAAAATTATGATAAAATTATCAGTAAGAAATATTTAGAGAATACTTTAGCTGAAGCTAAAGACCTTTTTAAAGAAAATTATCAAGAAGCAAGAATTTTGCATATATTAGTAAATAATTATTTGGTAAATGATAATAGTTATTCTAATTTTTCTGAAAATTTGCATGGAGATCAATTATCTTTAGAAATACAATTTATTTTTATTTCTAAAAATTTTGCATCATTATTTGAAAAAACTTTAGAGAAATTTCAAATAAGAGTAATTAAATATCTTGATGGAAATTATATTAAAAATTATTTTCAGAGTGAGGAAATTGAACTTTCTCAAATGATAAGTAAGATAAAAAATGGTTGCAATCAAAATGAAATTAAATTAGTGCCAAAAAATAAAACAAAATCAGGTTTTTTTGAGCGATTTTTTCAACTATTTGGTTAATCTTGTCTTTTCCGGTAACATTTGTTGTGTTTTATTTCATATTACTTCAACTAAAATTTTTCAGTGTCTTATTTAACTCAAAAAACTATAAAAACCAATGTCTCATTCAAGGGTATAGCTCTTCATAGTGGCCATAATGTAAATTTACAAATAAAACCAGCTGAGCCTGATTTTGGAATTGTATTTAAGAGAATTGATTTAAAAACTAATAATTTAGTTTATCCAAATTTTATGAACGTGACGAATACATCTTTAAATACAACAATTGAAAATGAATATGGAGTTAAAGTTTCTACCATAGAGCATTTAATGGGAGCTTTGTTTGGTTTAGGAATTGATAATGCATTAATTGAAATTGATAACGAGGAAGTCCCAATTTTAGATGGATCTGCCAAAATATTTATTGAAAAAATTATTTCAGCTGGATTAAAAATAAGTGATAAATCTATAAAAATTATAAAGATTAATAACGAGATAAAGTATTCTGAAGGAGAGAGGTTTATATCCATAAAACCTTCTACACTTACTTTGGACATCGATTTTGAATTAAAATATTCTAACCAAAGAATTGGAAACCAAAGAAATGTTGTTAAAGTTTATGAGGATGATTTAACTGATATTTTTAACTCTAGAACTTTTTGTCTATATGAAGATATAGAATTAATTAAAAAAAAAGGACTCGCAAAAGGAGGTAGTCTAGACAACGCTGTTGTGGTCGATCAAGAGAAAATCCTAAACCCAGGAGGATTAAGAAATGAGAAGGAGTTTGTTAACCATAAAATCTTAGATTGTATTGGAGACCTTTATACCTCAGGTTATAGAATTGTAGCCTCAATAAAATGTTCACGTGGAGGACATTATTTGACAAATCAACTTTTGAGAAAAATATTTCAAAATAAAGACAATTTTTCTATACTTGAAATTAAAGAAAAAAACCTACCACATACACTAATCAACAGAAATTTACTTAGATCAATAGCTTAGTTGCTAAAGATAACTTTAAAAGTAATTTGTAAATCAGTATAAATTTCATATGCAAAAATTTAAAAATTATTTTTTTTCTTTTATTTTTTTAATTTGTATTGGCTGCGCTAAAGACACTGTTAAAGAGTCATCTATTAAAGAAAATAATTTAAATCAGCAAGTAATAGAGGCTTATCAAGAAGGAAAGAAGTCATTAGAACAAGGTGATGTTTTGTTTGCAGCAAAAAAATTTCAAGAGGTTGAATTATTATTTCCACAATCTCAAATCGCTCCACAATCAGCATTGATGTCAGCATATTCTTATTACAAACAAGATTATTATGGTGATGCGATTGATGAATTACTTAGATTTTTTAAAGTTTATCCAAAAAATAAAAATTTAGATTATGCATATTATTTATTAGCAGTTTGTTACTATGAACAAATTGTTGACGAAAAAAAAGATTTAAATTCAATTGTAAAAGCTAAAAATACTTTTGAGTTTATACTAAGAGAATTTCCAGAGACAGAATATGCTCTAGATAGTGAATTTAAGTTAGATTTAATAAACGATATATTAGCCTCTAAAGAAATGTATATTGGAAGGTATTATTTTGATAAAAAAAAATGGATAGCGTCTATCAATAGATTTAGAACAGTTGTTGATGAATATGATGAAACAATTTACACAGAAGAAGCATTGCATAGATTAGTAGAAGCATATTATACAATCGGATTAAAAGATGAAGCAAAGAAATATGCAAAATTGCTTGGATATAATTATCAGTCATCAAAATGGTATGAAAAATCTTATAGTCATTTTGATGAAAGTTATGATGAAAATAAGAATTTAAAAAACAAGGTAAAAAAAGATAGTAAATTACTAGACAAATTTAAATCTTTGTTTGAGTAAGATGAATAAAATAAAGATTCAAAATAATTACAAAGAAAAAATTAGTTATATAAATAAATTAAATAAATTTTATTATGATAAAAATAAACCACTCGTATCTGATCGAGAATATGATGACTTAAAATCTGAAATTTTAAAACTAGAGTCTAAATATAAATTTTTAAAATCACGTACTTCACCATCTCAAAATGTAGGCTATAAGCCCTCAAAAAATTTTAAAAAAATATTACATAGAGCACCAATGCTCTCACTTGCAAATGCTTTTTCAGAAGATGATCTGATTAATTTTGAAAAAAAAATTTTAAATTTCATTTCTAAAGAAAAAGACTTTAAATTATTTTATAGTGTAGAACCAAAAATTGATGGAATCTCAGCATCTTTGAATTATAAAAATGGAGAATTTAAATCAGGACTATCTCGAGGTGACGGTAAAGAAGGTGAGGATATTACTAATAATCTTGCGACTATAAAAGATATACCTAAGAAAATTTCATTCAAAGATTTCCCTGAGGATATTGATATTAGAGGTGAAGTTTTTATTCAAAATAGCGATTTTGAAAAATTAAAAGAAAAGTTTGCAAATCCAAGAAATGCTGCGTCAGGTTCGTTAAGACAAAAAAATCCTGAAGATACAAAAAAAATTCCCTTAAAATTTATTGCTTATACTTTTGGTTTCGAAAAAGGGCTAAAACTTAAAAAACAGTCAGATTATTTAAAAAAACTTAGTGAATGGGGATTTAAAATAAATCCATTAAACAGGATTATTTATGGGGTTAAAAATTTGATTGAAAATTATAATGCAGTTGAACAACGAAGAGCAAATTTGGATTTTGATATAGATGGTATAGTTTACAAAATTGATGATTTTGCTTTACAAAAAAGATTAGGAAATGTTGCAAACGCCCCAAGATGGGCAGTTGCTCATAAGTTTTCCTCTAGTAAAGCTATTTCTAAAATTGAGGCAATTGAAATTCAAATAGGTAGAACTGGAGCTTTAACTCCAGTAGCAAAAATTAAACCTATAAATATAGGTGGTGTCATTGTATCAAATGCAACATTACATAATGAAGACGAAATAAATAGAAAAGATATCAGAGTTGGTGACACGGTGACTGTTGAAAGAGCAGGAGATGTTATTCCTCATATACTTTCAGTTGATAAAAATAAAAGGCCAAAAGAAAGTATAAAATTTGCATTTCCAGAAAAGTGTCCATCTTGTGGTTCAAAAACTATAAGAGAATTTAATAAAGTTACAAAAAAAAATGATGCAGTTAGAAGATGTTCTAGCGAGGATTATAAATGCGAAAAGATTTCAATTGAAAAATTAAAACACTTTGTTTCAAAAGAAGCATTTAATATAGATGGTCTTGGAAAAAAAATAGTTGAAGGGTTTTGGAAATTAAAATTGATTCAATTCCCTCAAGATATATTCAAATTAGATTATAATAAAATTGAAAAACTTGAAGGTTGGGGGCGATTATCCGTAGAAAATTTACAGTACTCCATAAATCAAAAAAAAAATATTTCATTAGAAAGATTAATTTACTCGTTAGGAATAAGACATATAGGATTAGAGAATGCAAAACTGTTATCAAAACATTTCATATCATTTTCAAAATTTAAAAGTTTATCTATTCAAAGTGATTATGAAGATTTGTTAAACATCGATGGTATTGGTGAAACACAAGTAAATTCTATCAAAAGTTTTTTTTCAAATAAAATGAATATAAGAGTTTTGAATGAATTAGAAAAAATTTTAATAATTAAAAATGCTGTCCAAAATTCTGATAATGGTTTATTAAAAAATAAAACTTTTTTAGTTACCGGAAAATTAAATGGAATTAGTAGAGCAGAAGTAAAATCTCTGATTGAAGAAAATTCTGGAAAAACAATTAGCAGTGTATCAAAAAAACTAAATTTCTTAATTATTGGCGAAAAACCAACTAAAAAAAAGGTAGATTATGCAAAACAGTTAAAAATAAAAGTAATTGACCAAGCTGAATTTTTGAAAATGCTAAATAAAAGTAGCTAACCAGCTTCTCTCATTAGGATTTAAATATTTTGATATCCTTGAATAAACTTCTAAATGATATTTAAACAGATAGTTTTTTTCATCAATTGTTAATAAATCAAAATTTATTAAATCTTTCTCTATGGGTGCCATTGTTAAATTTTGAAATGACAAATTTTTTTTTATTTTTTTAACATAAACTAAATTTTCAATCCTAATTCCATATTCATTGGTTTTATAATATCCAGGTTCATTACTTAAAATCATACCTTCTCTTATTTTTACTGTATTTATTTTTGTAATAGATTGAGGACCTTCATGAACATTAAGAAAAAAACCAACACCATGTCCTGTACCATGCGCATAATCTAGGTTACTTTTATTTAAAAATTTTCTTGCTCTCTTGTCTATTTTTTTACCTGTGTCGTCTTTATTAATATCAGTCGTAGCAACAGCAATATGACCTTTTAATACTTTGGTAAAAATATTTCTTATTTTCTGATCTTGATTAGAAAAACATATTGTTCTTGTGACATCAGTTGTGCCATATTTATATTGTCCACCTGAGTCACATAGTAAAATATCATTTCTATTAATAGTTCTGCATTTTTCTTTTTTTGCATGGTAATGTACAATAGCACCATTTTTACCAGAGCCTGCAATTGTATCAAAACTAGGATAGAGAAAGTTTTTATTTAATTTTCTAAAATTTTCTAATTTCTTAGCTGCCTCTACTTCTGTAATTTTTTTTTTATTAATTTTTTTTATCCAAAATAAAAATTTAGTTAATGCTACTCCATCTAAGATATGAGCATTAATCATATTCTTAATCTCTATTTTGTTTTTGATTGCTTTTAAGAGATAAATTGGATCTTCTCTTTTTATGATTTTAAATTTAGACTTAATTAAATTTTCATAAAATATTGAACAAGATTTATCATCTATAATAAAGTTTTTTCCCCTAAGATGTAATATTTTACTTTGTAAAGTATGCACATCTAAAAATTCGTCTTTCTTAATAATTTTTTTTTTTAATAATTGCTTACACTTTTTAAGATTACTTATAAGTAGTATTTTTTTTGATTTACTTACTATCAATCTTGAATTGGGAATTGGACTGTTGGGACCATCTCCACCTCTTATATTTAAAGTCCACGCAACATTTTCTGGTGCACTAATAAAAATATAATCACATTTATTTTTTTTTAAGTATTTAGTTATTTTATTTAATTTAGAATTAATACTTTCACCAACAATATTTTTTTCTAAAGAAAAAAATGGGATTGAAGTATGTTCTCTTTGCTTTTTAATTTCATCAATTAGATTTTTTTCAACATATTTGATTTTATTGTGTTTTAAAAAATATTTTTTAATTTGAGTATTGGTAAATAACTTTGGATCAATGCCAAGTGTAAGATTTTTAAATAAACTACAATTTATTAATTTTTCAAATCCATAAATTTTAAAATTTTTTCCACTCTCAATTTTACTTTGAATTGTATATCTTCCATCAGTAAACAAATAATTTTTATTTTTAAGAATTATAGCTAAACCAGCAGATCCGCTAAAGTTTGAGATTACTTCTAATCGATTTAATTTTGAATATTCTGTAAAATAATCGTCATTTTTTGGAATTACATATCCATCAATTTCATATTTATTAAATTTACTTCTTAATTCCTTTATATAATTTTTCATTTAATTCTCTTTTGATATCTTATCCAACCAGGACTTCTTGTACCTTCCTCAATTTCAAAATCTTGATTAAAGTCAAAATCATCATCATTACTAACTTCCTCATCAAAGAAGGAGTTTTTTTCTAAATGTTTTTCCGGAAGTTCATCAACAAATCTTGAAGCCATGCTATCAATCCAATCTCCTTGATAAAATCTATTCATTGAAAAGGAAATTATAGCTTTTTTCTTTGCTCTTGTAATTCCTACGTATGCTAACCGTCTTTCTTCTTCTAGGCCATTTTGACCTTTTTCTTCGATAGATTTTTGGTGTGGAAACAACCCTTCCTCCCATCCAGGTAAAAATACAACATCAAACTCTAAACCTTTTGCGGCGTGCATGGTCATCATATTAATTTTTTCGCCATCCCATTCTTGATCTACAGACGTTGCTAAAGAAACGTGTTCTAAAAAACTTTCTAGATTATCAAATTCTTTCATTGCACTTAATAACTCTTTAATGTTTTCTAATCTATTTTCATTATCTAAGTCTTTTTTATTTTTAAGCATTGCTGAATACCCTGATTCATCCAAGACAATTTGTAATAATTTTATATGACTTGATTTTTTTACAATTAAATCGTTTCTCCACTTCATCAAAGAATTGATAAATAAACTAAGACCAATTTTAGCTTTCGGTTTAATTAAATTTTTTTCAAGCATTTTTATTGATGCTCTTTCTAAATTTAAATTATTTTCTTTAGCAAATTCATGAATATTTTTTAAAGTACTATCACCTATCGATCTCTTAGGGTTATTCACTATTCTTTCAAAAGCCAAGTCATCTTTTTCCTGATGAATTAATCTTAAATACGCAACACAATCTTTAATTTCAGCTCTTTCATAAAATTTTGTACCACCCAATATTCTATAGGGCATACCAATTTTAAGAAATCTTTCCTCAAATTCACGTGTTTGAAAAATAGCTCTAACTAAAATAGCAATATTATTATACGAAAACCTTTTTTTTATTTTTTTTTCAATTTCATCAGAAATCCCTATTGCTTCATCTTTACCATTTTTATAACAGTTTAATTGCACTGGATCACCTTCTTCCATTGTAGTAATCAATGTTTTTCCAACTCTATTTTGATTATTAGAAATAAGGTCTGAAGCCACAGATAAAATATTCTGAGAAGATCTATAATTTTGCTCTAACCTTATTACTTTTGTATTTTTATAAACTTGATCAAATTCTAAAAAATTTTTTATTTCCGCACCCCTCCAACTATAAATCGATTGATCATCATCCCCTACACAGCAAATATTTTTATTTTTTTCTGAAAGGAGATTAAGCCACTTACTTTGAATAAAATTTGTATCTTGATATTCATCAACAAGAATATATTTAAAATTTTTTGAATATATTTCTTTAATGTCTGAATTGAATTCTAAAATTTTTACAGCATGCAATATAAGATCACCAAAGTCACAAGAGTTAAGGTCTGTTAATTTTTGTTGATAAATCTTATAGAGTGGAAGAATTGTTTTTTCATAAAGATCTTTTTTATTTATTATAACTTCATTTGGATAAAATCCTTTATTTTTCCAACGATCAATTATTGCCAATATAAACCTTGGTGATAATTGTTTGATGTCTATATTTTCACCCTTACAAATATTTTTAATAAGTCTGATCTGATCATCTGTATCAATAATAGTAAAATTGGAATTAAGATTTGCAGCAGATGCATGTTTTCGTAATAATTTTGCACAAATAGAATGAAATGTGCCTAGCCATGAAAGTCCGACTGCATTAGAGCCAAGTATTTTGCTTACTCTATTTTGCATCTCTTTAGCAGCTTTATTTGTAAAAGTGACTGCTAAGATTTGATTTGGAAATGCCTTTTTTTCTTTAATAATATTGGCAATTCTTGAAGTCAAAACTTTTGTTTTTCCAGAGCCGGCTCCAGCAACGATCAAAAGTGGGCCGTCTAGATGAAGAACAGCTTCTTTTTGGGCA
>CACJMB010000007.1 GCA_902594405.1 uncultured Pelagibacteraceae bacterium
CTTCTGTAATAAAATTTTGACCACATGTAATGCCAATTTCTGTTTATTTCAATTGTAGTTGTGAATAATTTATTGTGAGATCCAAAAAAATTTGAGTAATTTACAGGTACTTGATAAATATTTTGTTTTTTGTCTAAAAATCTTTTGATTAGATCAGTATCTTCATAATAAAGAAAAAAATTTTCATCAAATCCTCCTAAATCAATAAATGTTTTTTTTTCTAAAAAAAAACAAGAAATTCCACATGGTATATTTATTTTTTTTATTTTTTTTATTATATTATTTTTGTCAGTTAAAACTAACATTCCAAACTTATCATTAAAATCTTTACATGTGCGCTCTAAATTATATATCGCATCCTGTTCAACATAATTATCAGGACTGCAAAAAAAAATATATTTTGTCTTTGCTAAACTTGCACCTAAATTGGCAGCTTGACCAAAACCACAATTGTTATTAAGCAAAACTTTTACATTAATATATTTACCTTCTATTGTTTTTTTTAAATTTACATTATTAGAATTATCTATAATTATTATTGGAGTGTTATAATCAAAATGTTCAATATTTTTTTTAATTAAATGCTCACTTTTAAAAGAAACAATTACTACTGTAGTATTCATAAAATTATTATTTTATATTAATTCATTACTAATATAAAAACTAAAAATGTTATTTATATTAACCATAATTATAGCTGGAGAGATGGCCGAGTGGTTGAAGGCGCACGCTTGGAAAGCGTGTAAAGGAGCAATTCTTTCATGGGTTCGAATCCCATTCTCTCCGCCATTAAATAAGCTTTATTTTTCAACAGTAATTAAGGTATTTTACAGTTTTTTTGTTAAGATAAATCAGCAATTTCTATAAAAAATGCTATAATTTTCTTTTTCCAAAATTTAAAAAATGACAAATAAAAACACATATCAGGCAGACTCCATCAAAGTTTTAAAGGGTCTTGAAGCAGTTAGAAAAAGACCAGGTATGTACATTGGAGATACAGATGATGGGACTGGTTTGCATCATATGGTCTATGAAGTTGTAGATAACTCTATTGACGAGGCATTAGCAGGATATTGTAAAAATATTAATGTAAAAATAAACTCTAATGGAACAATTACAGTAAATGATGATGGAAGAGGTATTCCTGTTGATATCCATAAAGGAGAAAAAAAATCAGCGGCAGAAGTAATTATGACTCAACTTCATGCTGGTGGTAAATTTGATCATGACTCTTATAAAGTTTCAGGAGGATTACATGGTGTTGGTGTTTCAGTTGTCAATGCACTTTCAGCAAAATTACAGTTAGAGATATTTAGAGATGGAAAAAAACACTACATAGAATTTCACAATGGTGAAGCTAAAGCTCCTTTAAAGGTAGTAGGGAAAGCAAAGCAAACTGGTACACAAATTACTTTTTTACCTTCAAAAGAAATTTTTTCTTCAACGAAATTTAGTGCAAATATTCTTATTAAAAGAATGCGAGAATTAGCATTTTTAAATAAAGGAATTAAAATAATATTTACTGACGCAAGCCAAAAGAAAGAGAAAACATCTGAGTTTAAATTTGATGGTGGTGTTCTAGAATTTGTAGATTTTTTAGATGAAAAAAGAGAAAAGTTACAAAATAAAAATGGAAATGATTTATTTAGAAAACCAATATATATTGAAGGAAAAAAAAATAATATTGAATTAGAGTGTTCATTAAAATGGAATGCAGGATATACAGAAGATATATTTCCATATACGAATAATATTTATCAAAAAGATGGCGGAACCCACTTGTTGGGATTTAGGAGTGCATTAACAAGGGTAGTTAATAAATATGCCAATGAAAATAATTTGCTAAAGAAAAATAAATTAGCAATTTCAGGTGATGATATCAAGGAAGGCCTAACTTGTGTGCTTTCAACTAAAATTCCTGATCCAAAATTTTCATCTCAGACAAAAGATAAATTAGTTTCATCAGAAGTAAGGATGATTGTAGAAACATTAGTAAATGAAAAATTATCTATTTGGTTTGATCAAAATCCTTCTATCGCTAAAATTATATTAGCTAAAGTTATCCAAGCAGCAATGGCCAGAGATGTTGCTAGAAAAGCAAGAGAAAATGTAAGAAGAAAAGGAGCCCTTGAATTAAGTGGCCTTCCTGGAAAATTAGCTGATTGTCAAATTGGTAAACAAGAAGGAACAGAACTATTTATTGTAGAGGGGGATTCAGCAGGTGGATCTGCTAAACAAGGAAGAAATAGAGCAAATCAAGCAGTTCTACCACTCAGAGGGAAAATACTTAATACTTATGTAGAAGATTTTAATGTGAAAAAAAATGGTAACGGAAATGGAAATGGTTCTGATCAAAGAACAAAGGCTTTATCTAAAATGATTTCTTCAAATGAGATCGTTACCTTGATTAATGCTCTAGGTTTGGACCCAAAAGCGCAAGAAATTGATTTAAAGGATTTAAGATATGGAAAAATAATAATTATGACGGATGCTGATGTAGATGGCTCTCATATAAGAGCTCTTCTTTTAACTTTTTTCAATAATAAACCATTTAATAAATTAATTGAAAATGGTCATGTTTATTTAGCGCAACCTCCTTTATTTAAAATTAATAAAGGTTCTAAAGGTATTTATATAAAAGATGAGAAGGAGTTAGAAGATTACATAATAAATAATAGCAAGGAGTTAAAAAAAATTAAAAAAGGATCTAAAGATTATTCAAAAAAAATTGATGAGGAAAAATCAAAAATGAATATCCAAAGATTCAAAGGTCTTGGAGAAATGAATCCAGAAGAATTATGGAGCACCACATTAGATCCAGAAACAAGAAATTTACTTCAAGTACAATACTCAAAAGATTTGAAAAAAGATCAAAGTTTAATCCATACTTTAATGGGTAATGATGTGGCATTAAGAAAAGATTTTATAGTTTCTAATGCTATAAATGTTAGAAATCTTGATATTTAAAAATGAAGTTCTTTGAAACTTCAAAATATCATTCTTTTAAAAAATCAACATATATAACTCTTAGATGGATCGGAATTATTGGACAACTAATTGCTGTAAATTTTGTATATTTTTTTCTAAATTCTAGTTTTGATTTTATTACCTCAAATTTAGTTATATTTTTAGGAATATTAAGTAATTTATATTTAATTTTTATTTATAAAAAAACACAATTATCAGATAGATCTGCTTTTATCTTCCTGCTTATAGATATTTTGCAATTAGGTGTCCTTCTTTATTTGTCAGGGGGAATAACTAATCCATTTGTGATTTTTATATTAATACCAAGTGTTTTTTCCTCATCAAATTTAAGCTTAAGAACTAATGCTTTGTTAGTAATGTTAACAATAATTATAATTGTATTTTTAACTTTTAATTATCAAGATTTGCCAATTAATTTAAATAGTGATTTTCATAACAATCATTATTTTTATTATTCTATCCCAGTTTCTTTGATTATCGCTTTAGTATTTTTAAATTATTTTGCAATGACATTTGGTACACAATCTAGATTAAGAAAAGAGGCATTAGGTAAAATGGAGGAGGTAATGGCTAAAGAACATGAGCTTTTATCTTTGGGTGGACAAGCTGCTGCAGCAGCACATTCTTTAGGTACACCACTTTCCACAATAACAATAATTGCGCATGATTTAATGAAACAATTTAAAGGTCAAAAAGATTTGGAGAAAGATATAGAGTTGTTAAATAGCCAAGTCGAGCGATGTAATGAAATTTTAAAGAGATTAACTTTAAATCCTGTGGAGGAAGATGAATTTATTGATAAAGATATTAACATTCGAGATTATTTGCATGAAATTATCTCTTCATTTAAGGAAATAAGTAAAAAGGAATTTGTTTTCAATTTTGATCAAGATTCAAACCCAAAAAAAATAAGTAAATCTATTGAAATAGTTTATGGATTAAGAAACTTTATAGGAAATGCAAACAAATTTGCCAAAAATTCTATTTTTATTAATTTAAAAAGTGACAGTGAATTTACAGAGCTCACAGTAGAAGATGATGGTAATGGTTATCCAAGAGATATTATATCGAAAATTGGAGAACCATATTTAAAATCAAATTATTCAAAAGATAAGTCTAAAGAGGGTTTAGGACTAGGTTTGTTTATTGGAAAAACTTTATTAGAAAAAAATTTTGCATCAGTCAATTGTAGAAATTCGAAAACACGTAGTGGTGCTGAAGTTATTATTAGATGGAAGAATAAAGAATTATTTAATATTTAATGGTATTTGTTCTTTGTTTCAAATAATGAGCTTAATTGAGATATCATAACATCTCCTAATTCATTTACGTCAGTAATTTTAATAGCTTTATTGTAATATCTTGAAACATCGTGACCAATTCCTATAGCCAAAACTTCAATATCTGATTTATTTTCAATAAACTTCACAATCTTTTTTAAATGTTTTTCTAAAAAGTCACCTGAATTTACAGAAAGAGTTGAGTCATCTACAGGGGCTCCATCAGAGATAACCATTAATATTTTTCTTTCTTCTTTTCTTTTTTTAATTCTATTATAGGACCACGATATAGCTTCTCCATCAATGTTCTCTTTAAGCAATCCTTCTTTTAGCATTAATCCCAAATTATTTTTCGCCTGCCTCCAATGTGTATCTGCTCCTTTGTAAATTATATGTCTTAAATCATTCAATCTTCCGGGTGTTTTAGGTTTAGAATTTTTAGTCCATAATTCTCTACTCTGTCCACCCTTCCAATTTTTGGTTGTGAAGCCTAAAATTTCGACTTTAACAGAGCACCTTTCTAATGTTCTAGACAAGATATCTGCACAAATAGCTGCAATAGTAATTGGTCTTCCCCTCATAGATCCTGAATTATCAATAAGTAAAGTCACTACTGTATCTTTAAAATCTAAATCTTTTTCTTTTTTAAACGATAAAGAATTATAAGGGTCCATTATAATTCTTGGAAGTTTTGAACTATCTAATAATCCCTCCTCTAAATCAAATTCCCATGCTCTATTTTGTTTTGCAAGCAATTGTCTTTGAAGTTTATTAGCAAGTTTTGTTATAATATCTTGAAAGCCGATCAATTGTTGATCTAAATTTTTTCTTAGTTTTGTTGCTTCATCTGCATTTTCTAGATTTTCAGCTTTTACAACCTCATCAAACTGAGTTGTAAATATTTTATAATCTAAATTTATATTATCTATTTTTTTTTGAGCTACTTGCTCAGAACTTTGTTCATCTGACTCTGTGTCCGACAGCTGTTCGTCAAAGTTAAATTCATCAATACTATAATCAGCATCTAGTGAAGCTTCTGATACATTTTCATCTTTTTCATCTTTATTATCTTCTTTGTCATTATTTTCATCTTCATTTGATGGATTATCTTGTCCTTGATCTTGATTTTCTTCTTTTCGTTCATCCTCATCTTCACTTTGAAAAATGTCCATTTCTTCCAATATTTCTGAAAACTTTGAACTATAAATGTTTTGATCTTCAAGATTTTTAAGTAAAAATTCTTTATGTTTTTCTATAGCTTCCTCAAAGTCTTTTTCCCAAAAATTAAGCATTTTTGTTGTTAGAGGATTTAGCTTAATTTTATGAAAATTCTTAAGCATATATAGTTCGAATGCTTCTGATACAGATACATCTTCTTTAGTTTTTAATTGATCTTTGCGTTTACGATTTATTATTTGATGATAATTTTCTTGAAAATTTTTTCCAATTCCTTTTAACATTTTTCCTCCCAGAGTCTCATAACGTATTTTTTCAGCTATGTTATAAAGAGATCTAGAAGATGTATTTGAGGGAAGATTTTTTTTGTAAATTGTTTCATTACAAAATTTTTTTTTCAAAGCAGAGGAGTCTGTTTCTGCACGTAATCTTATAAAATCAGCTGGACTAGTTAAATTATCAATCTCTAAAAAATTAAATTCTTTTATTTTTTTTTCTTCAGAATTTGTTTTTTTTATATCAAAATCATCAGCAATTACTTTTGCTGTAGAAGTTAAAGCAATTTTGAATTTTTCTTTTAAATTATTTTCTTTAGTGCTCATTAGATTTGAATATTAATCAAAGATTCTGGCAACTCTTCACCAAAACATCTTTGATAATATTCTGCGATAGTATTTTTTTCAATATCATCACATTTATTAAGAAAAGTTACTCTAAAAGCGTAACCAGTGTCTTTAAATATCTCTGCATTCTCTGCCCAATGTAACACCGTTCTTGGGCTCATCACTGTTGAAATATCTCCTGCAATAAATCCTTTACGCGTTAAAGATGCCACCTTTATCATATTAGCAACCTTCTCTTTTCCCTTTGCGTTATTTAAGTTTTTATTTTTAGACAAAACAATGTCCATTTCTCTATCTAGGCTAAGATAGTTTAATGTTGTAACAATATTCCATCTATCCATCTGACCTTGATTAATTTGCTGAGTGCCATGATAAAGACCCGTCGTATCACCAAGTCCAACAGTATTTGAAGTAGCAAATAACCTAAAAAATTTATTTTGTTTAATTACTTTGTTTTTATCTAGTAATGTAAAATTTCCCTCAGCTTCTAAAACTCTTTGAATTACAAACATTACATCAGGTCTACCAGCATCATATTCATCAAAAACAAGAGCAACTGGATTTTGTATAGACCATGGTAAAATTCCCTCGTTAAATTGAGTTACTTGTTTACCGTCTTTAAGAACGATCGCATCTTTTCCAATCAAATCAATTCTACTTACATGACTATCTAAATTTACACGGATGCAAGGCCAATTTAATCTTGCAGCTATTTGCTCAATATGAGTAGATTTTCCAGTGCCATGATACCCTTGAACCAAAACTCTCTTGTTAAACGCAAATCCTGAAATAATGGCTAAAGTAGTATCTCTATCGAACTTATAGTTTTTATCAATTTCAGGAACATATTCATTCTTTTTTGAAAATGCGTCTACTTCCATTTCTGAATCAATTCCAAAAGTCTGTTTTAATGAAACTTTAATATCCGGTTCCGTGTTAAGATTTGGTGTCAATTTTTTCTCTATAGGTATTTTTTAATTGAGTGTAAGCCAATGTTATAAGTTTAAGTTTTTCCTCGTATTTTTTATTTCCAGAATTCATATCAGGGTGAAATTTTTTCACAAGTAATTTGAATTTATCTTGTATTTTCTTCCACTTTAAACCCACAGAAACCCCCAATATTCCAAAAGCTTTTATATCTTTATGATCAAATTTAAATTGACGCATATGATTATAATCTCCATTTATTTTTTCTTTATCTAACTCATCTCTCAATGTTGTATTCCATAATACTTTGAAAAAATTATCTGAAGAGCTAAAGCTTTGCGTGGGTTTGTGCCAAGTCATGTCAGATTTTAAAAAATCCATTACTTGGTCATCATTCATTCCTGAAAAATAGTTCCAATTTTTATTAAATTCTTTTACATGCTCAAGGCAAAGCATTCTAAATTTT
The DNA here is from genome assembly GCA_902594405.1 of uncultured Pelagibacteraceae bacterium. Classification (GTDB taxonomy): domain Bacteria; phylum Pseudomonadota; class Alphaproteobacteria; order Pelagibacterales; family Pelagibacteraceae; genus Pelagibacter. Next base: position 7,461 of record CACJMB010000007.1, read on the forward strand.
CTGCTATTATCTTTTTCAACTGGTGCCTTATATTCACCTATTTCATTACAATTATTCCAGTCACAAATATTTTTCATGATATATAATAACATATATGGATATAAATGAGTTAATTACAATTGTAAAAAATAAATTATTAAATCAAATAAATATTGAAAGTATAAATATTGAAGATAAATCTTTTCTTCATAAAAATCATAAAGGAAATCAAGAAGGAAAATATCATTTAAAATTAATTATCGTTTCTCAAGAGCTAAAAAAAATGAATAAAATTGAAAGTAATAAAAAAATTTACAAGATTTTAGATCAAGAATTAAAAGAATTTATTCACTCAATCCAAATTTTAATTAGTTAAAAATTTTTTCAGAAATAAATTTAACTTTTTTTTGGAGTATTTTTTGTTGAAAATTGGCTTACCAATTTTTTTCAACAAAACTAAGTTAATTTTTTCAGAATTATTTTTTTTATCTTTGATCATAAAAGATAAAATCTTATTTAAATCTCTGATAGAAAAATATTTTTTTATAGAAGAAGGTAGACCAGAATTATCAATATGATTTATAATTAAATTATATTCACTTTTGCTAAGCATGTGTTCCTTAAAACTAAAACTCAGTGCCGTTTTCATTCCAAGTATCACGGCTTCACCATGATTTAGTTTATAACTGTACCCTAAGCCTGCCTCATAAGCATGGGCAAATGTATGGCCAAAATTTAATACTTTTCTTAATGCTATTTCTTTTTCATCTTTTTCAACTACTTTTTTTTTAATTTTACAACTTTCATAAATTGCTTTTTCAATAAATGGAGAAGAAAGACTTAAAATCTTTTTAAGATTTTTATTTAAGAAACTAAAAAATTTTTTATTATCAATTAATGAATGCTTTAATATTTCTCCATATCCACAAACTATCTCTCTTTTTGATAAAGATTTAAGAAATTGAATATCTGAGAGAACCAATGATGGTTGATAAAAACTTCCTATTAAATTTTTACCATACTTAGAATTAACCCCAGTTTTTCCACCTATTGATGAATCAACTTGAGCTAAAAGAGTTGTTGGAATATTTGCAAACTTTAGGCCCCTTTTGAAAAGACTAGCCGCAAAACCACTTACATCACCTGTAATTCCTCCTCCTAAAGAAATTAAAACATCATTTCTTGAAAAGTTTTTATTTAATAAAACTTCTAGAATTTTATTAACGCTATTAATATTTTTATTTTTTTCACTAGCATTAAAAAATAACACAAAAATACTTTTATTTTTAAAAGACCTTTTAATATTTGAGACAAATTTTTTTGGAACATTTTTATCAACAACAATTAAACATTTATCAAAATCAATTGAATTTGATTTAAAAATTTTTGATACACTTGAGGTCAGATTTGATCCAATAATTATTGGATATTTTTCGGTTTTAGTTACTATATTTAATCTAGTTTGTTTCATAAATTTTTACAATTTTATTTACTATTTCACTTTTAGTAAGATTATCACACTTTATCTCATATAAAGCTTTAGAATAAATGTTAGATCGTTTCTTAATTAAATCAATTAACTCAGTATCGGTTGCATTAATCGCTAATGGTCTTTTTTTACTGTTTTTAATTCTATTTAACAATGTTTTATCATCCCAATTTAGCCAAAAAGATAAATGATTTTTTAAAATTTCTTTTCTAATATTGTTATTTGTAAAAGCCCCCCCACCAAGTGAAATCACGCTAGAGTTTAATTTAAGTTTTTTTAAAGTTGTTTGTTCCTCAATTTTTCTAAAATAATTCTCACCCTTAACTTCAAAGATTTTTTTTATTGTAATGTTTAAATTTTTTTCAATTTCTTTATCGATATCAACAAAATTTAATTTTAATTTCTTAGCCACTAAGGATCCAATAGAGCTCTTACCAGAACCCATCATCCCCAAAAAAACTAGATTTTCTTTTGATTTCATAAGTTTCTTTATTGAAAAAACATAAATATGTCTTAATTTGAAATTATCTAAAAGTATATGCAATTCATTAAAAACACAAGTTCAGGCAAAGCAAGTATCATAGGACTTGTGATTAAATCTATAATCGGATTAGGGGTTATTTTAGGTATTATTTTTTTTCTAAGTACAATTGATTTTCCTGCACCTAAAAAAGAAATTGAAAAAATTATTCCAAATGAAAATTTTAAAATTGTTAAATAAGAAAATTCTTTTAATTAAATTATTTTGTCTTATTTTTTTTACACCTGTATTTGCAGAAGAAAAACCGATTGATATTTGGAATATAGAAAAAAAAGATAATCAAGTTATTTCAGAAACAAATATTTCAAGTGAAAATTCAAGCAGTACTACTCAGAATAGTGTTTACGAACTACAAACAAATAAACAAACAGATACTATTAAACTTGATAAAGAATTTTCATCAAAAGAAATTAAAATTGTTGGACTATATGATCCTAGTGAATACGGTTTGAGTATGGATATGTGGTCAAATTCTGATGGAACTAAATTAAAAAATTTATTTCAGAATATTAATAAGTTTAATCTTTCAGAGGATGCATCTGATATAATGCACATATCTTTATTAACCAACGCTTATTCTCCAACTCAAAACATTACTGAGAAAGAATTTATGAGCTTTAAATCTGATTGGTTAATAAAAGATGCAAACTTAGAATTAATAGAAGAATATTTAATTAAAAATCAAATAATAAATTTGCATCCAAATTTAACAAGATATCTGGTAGACACTTATTTATCAGAATCAAACGTAAAAAAATCATGTGAGATTTTTTCTAAAAATTCTGAACCCATTCAAGATGAATATCTATCAAAATTTAATTTATATTGTTTAATCAATTATGGAAAAAATGAAGAAGCACAACTAATCTTAGATTTAAAAAAAGAGTTAGGTTTTGAAGATAGTTATTACGAAAACAAAATAAATTATTTATTTGGATATTTAGATGAGGCAGATAAAGAAATATCAATAAATTCAATTTTAGATTTTCATTTGGCTCATAGAACTAACCCTGAGTTTTCTTATGAACCAAGTGAAGATACACCTAAAATAATTTGGAAATATCTTTCAGCTGCTAATTTACTTTTTAAAATTCAAGATATAGAGATTACAGATGTAGAAAAAATTTCTACAATAGAAAAAGCTGTTAATGATAAAAATTATTCAGAAGAGGAGTTATTCGAATTTTATAAAAAATTCCAATTTAATATTAATCAATTTTTAAATGCAAAAGAGGCATATAAATCACTATCTTCAATCGAGGGACGCGCTCTTTTATATCAAAGAACTCTTTTAACTGAAGAACCAAAAATCAAATTAGAATTTATAAAGATATTAAAGGATCTATTTATATCTGATGAAATAGGTGATGCCTTTGATTTGGAATTAAAAAAATTTTTAAGTGAAATTAATGTTGAGGATGTGCCCTCAAATTTTACAACATTTTATAATAGTAATCTAAACAAGAAAGAGACAGCAGATAAAAAGATTAAATATAATAGTAAAATTTTACATCAATCAAAACTTATAAATTATTTCAATGGGGACTATGCAAAATCTAAAATTGAAGAGGACCTAGATAAATTTTTAAAGAAAATTAAAAAAGATAAAAAATATTTTTTATCAAAAAAAGATATAATTTTTCTGGAGGCGCTTAAATCTGACGGAGTTGAAATTTCAAAAAAATATGATGGTCTTTATGAGGTGAAGCAATCAGAAATGCCTGCCGATATTCAAACAATGATAGATAATAATGAGATTGGTGCCGCATTGTTGAGAATAATTGAGGTAATTGGACCTGACAAAATTGAAAATATTGATGAAGATACAGTTTATTTTATTATCAATACTTTAAATCAATTAAATGTTGATTTAATTAGAAACAAACTATTGCTAAAAGTTCTTCCTTTAAAAGTTTAAAAATTATAATAAAATCAATTTATGGCTATCAGAACTATAATAACAGAACCTAATAAATTACTTAGGCAAATATCTAAACCAGTCAATAGTGTTGGTAAAGAAGAGCAAAAATTGATGGATGATATGCTGGAGACAATGTATGACGCAAACGGAATTGGTTTAGCGGCGATACAAGTTGGTATACCAAAGAGAATTATTGTTATGGACATAAGTAAAGATGAGAATAAAAAAGAACCAAGATATTTCGTAAATCCGGTTATCAAAAATAAAGATCCAGAAAAAGCAACTTATGAGGAAGGATGTCTTTCTGTGCCAAATCAGTTTGCAGAAATTGATAGACCTAGTAAGTGTGAAGTAGAATATCTTGATTACGATGGAGAAAAGAAATTGCTAAAGGCCAATGGTCTCCTGGCAACATGTATTCAGCACGAGATGGACCATTTAGAGGGAGTCCTATTTATTGACTATCTTTCAAAATTAAAAAGGTCAATGATAATTAAAAAATTATCAAAATTAAAATCTACTTCTGCAGAAGCTTAATCAATGCTAAAAAAAATAGTTTTTATGGGCACTCCCATGTTTGCTGTTCCAATTTTAAAATCACTTTATCAAAATGGATATCCGATTACTTGTGTTTATACACAACCACCTCAAAAATCTAAAAGAGGTCAAAAAATTAACAAGTCACCAATTCAATTAATTTCAGAGACTTTAAATATAGAATTTAGAACACCAAATTCATTAAAAGAAAATTTAGATGAATTAGAATATTTTAAATCTTTAGAGGCAGATTTAGCAATAGTTGTTGCTTATGGTCAAATTATACCAAAGTCATATTTAAATTTAACTAAAAAAGGATTTATTAATATACATGCATCTATTCTTCCAAAATGGAGAGGTGCTGCTCCTATTCAAAGATCAATTATGAATTTAGATAAAGAGACAGGCATTAGTATTATGAAAATAGGGGAGGAACTAGATACAGGACCGGTATGTAATGTTTATAAAATTAATATAGAAAATAATTTAAATGCTGAAGATATTAATGAAAAGCTATCAAGTTTGGCTGCAGAGAAAATTCTAGATAATATAGATGATATATGTGAGGATAAAGCAAATTTTATAGAACAAGATCATTCATCAGCCACATACGCATCAAAAATTCAAAAATTAGAGGGTCAGATTAATTGGAAAGAAGATGCTAAAATTATAATTGGTAAAATAAATGGACTTTATCCAGTTCCAGGTGCTTATTTCATGTTTAACGGTGAGAGATATAAAATATTAAAAGCAGAAATTGGACAAGCACAGGGAAAACCAGGCGAGGTTTTATCTGACCATTTAGAAATTTCGTGTGGAGATAAAAAATCAATAAAAATTAAAGAAATTCAAAGACAAGGAAAAAAGTCTCAAAGTATTGGAGAATTTGTTTTAGGAACACAAATTAAAAAAGGCTCACTTTTATAATGAACAGATACCAAATACTTATTGAGTATGTAGGGACAAATTTTAGAGGATGGCAGATTCAAAAAAAAGGGCCAACCATTCAAGGATTAATTCAAGAAAAATTATCAAAGTTATTAAAAGAAAAAATTGTTTTATATGGTCAAGGAAGAACTGATGCTGGGGTTCATGCATTTGAGCAATCTGCACACTTTGATTGCAAAAATAAAATAAGTGATACAATTAAATTTTTAAAATCTATAAATCATTTTTTAAATTTAAAAGACATTGCAATTAAAAATATTAAAAAAAGAAACAATAAATTTCATGCTAGATTTTCAGCAAAACAAAGAATTTATAAATACTTTATTTTTAATCAAATAAGCCAACCCATAATTGAAAAAAATAGAGCATGGCATGTTCGTAAGTCTTTAAATTTAGAATTAATGAAAAAGGGTGCAAAAAAGTTATTAGGAACTCATGATTATTCAACTTTTAGATCATCAAGTTGTCACGCTAAAAGTCCAATTAAAACTATAAAATCAATAAATATTAAATCATCAAAAAACAAAATTGAATTTCAATTTAGTTCTCAATCTTTTTTACAACATCAGGTCAGATCTATGGTTGGTTGTTTAAAATATTTGGGGGAAAAGAAATGGGATTTAAAAACTTTTGAAAAGAGATTTAAGTCAAAAAAAAGAACACTGTGTGCTCCTCCAGCACCACCTAGTGGTTTATTTTTATTTAGAGTTCTTTATTAATTTATTTTTATTGCTCATAGCAAACTTTTTATTTATTCGCCATCTAGACTCAGCTCTTACAATATATCCACAACAGTTTTTTGATTTACATTTACAAGGAAATTGTTTGTAGTTTTCATCATAACCAAATCCATAATCACAGGTAAACTCCTCACCTTTTTTAATATCTTTGATTGCTTTGACCCAAATTTTCAATCCCTTTCCATCGTAATCACAATTATTATCACAAGAATGATTAATTAAACCTGCGGTATTCCATGGAAAATCCCCATCTAGATCGTATCTTTTATTTATTGTGAATAAATATATTGGTTTACTATTATCGTACTTATCAGAATCTTGTGTTTGTTTTTTTGTTATAAGTTTTCCAACATAATCAATTATTTTGGTTCCCTCTTTAATGTCGCGAGTTGCATAAAGCCCTCTACCTTTATTATCAATTCCAGATTTTTTTATTTTATATAATTTCATGAAGATTTTTTATTTAGAGTTTTCTTAAGAATTATCAATTAAATTCTAAAAGAGCATCAACGTGTCTTTTAGTGCTGTCTCGAAGTGCATTTAGGTCATAACCGCCCTCTAAAATTGAAACAACTTTTCCATTACAAAACTTTTTAGAAGTCTCTAATACTCTTTTAGTAATAGTAAAATAATCCTCTGTTTTTAAATTAAATTGAGCGAGAGGGTCATCTTCATGGGCGTCAAAACCAGCGCTAATCAATATAAACTCTGGTCTAAACTCTTCTAATTTTCTTAATACACGGTCAAATACGTTTAAATATTCCTCTGAACTTATGCCAGCTGGCAAAGGTATATTAAAGATGTTGTTAAATTTACCTCTTTCTTGTTCTGAACCAGTTCCTGGGTAGTAGGGATATTGGTGAGTTGATATAAAAAGAACGTTTTCATTTTCATAAAAAATATCCTGTGTTCCATTACCATGATGTACATCAAAATCTATTATTGCAACTTTCTTATATTTATATTTTTTCAACAAATATTTTGCACCAATACTCACTGAATTTAAAATACAAAAACCAGCAGCCTTATTTTGTGAGCTATGATGTCCAGGGGGTCGGACACCACAAAATGCATTTCTAAATTCTTTTTTTTCCACCCCATCAATTGCAGTAATTATTGATCCAACTGCATCGAAAGTGGCATCTTTGCTTCCAGGTGAAATGATTGTATCACCATCAAGTGAAGAAAAACCTTTTTTTGGAAATGAACTTTTTACTAAATTTAAATAATTATTTTCATGTGTGGTTAATAGAATATCATCTGAAACTTTAGATGGTTTCTTCCATATAAGATTTTTATTATTAAGCTTTTTAAAATTTTCTACTATGACGGATACCCTTGCTATTTGTTCTGGATGCCCAGGACCTGTATCATGATTTTGAGATGTATCTGATGTAATTAAGCCAGTTTTCACTTAAAGTAATTATCTAAGATTTTAGTATAAATTAAAGTTAATCTTTTTAAATCAGATAATGACACACATTCTCCTACCTTATGCATAGTTTTTCCTACTAACCCAAATTCTAAACATGGAGCTATTTTTCTTATAAATCTAGCATCTGACGTACCACCAGTTGTAGATAGTTTAGGTTTAATTTTAGTAATTTTCTTTATTGTATTTTGTATCATAAATGTGGTTTTGTTAGGCTTAGTCAAAAAGGCCTCACCAGAAACACTGTATTCAATTTTATATTTTGATTTATTTTTATTACAAATTTGTTTTATTACTTTATTAATTTTGTTCTTTAATTTGTAAGATGTGTGTTTGTTATTAAATCTAATATTAAAGGATGCGCTAGCTAATCCTGGAATTACATTATCAGCAGCATTATCAATATTAATTTTTGTTATTTCTAAATTTGTAGGTTGAAAATCTTTTGTTCCTTTATCAAATTTAATTTCTTTTAATTCTTTTAGTATTTGGACTAATGCTGTTGATGGATTGTTGGCTCTATTTGGGTAAGCGACATGACCTTGAATACCAATAACAGATAATTTTCCAGTCATACTACCTCTACGACCAATTTTTATCATTTCTCCTAATTTATTTGGATTCGTAGGTTCTCCTACTAAACAAAAATCTATTTTTTCTTTTCTTTTTCTCAAATATTCAACAACTTTTTTTGTTCCATTAATTGCAATTCCTTCTTCGTCTCCAGTAATTAGAAGACTAATAGAACCACCAAATTTTTTATTTTCCCTAGAAAAATTACTTACTGCAGAAACAAATGCAGCTATTGAGCTTTTCATATCATTTGCACCTCTACCAATTAAGTATCCTTTCTTAACAGCTGGTTTAAAAGGATTAACGGTCCAGTCATTTAAATCACCAGGTGGTACTACATCTAAATGACCTGCATAACAAAAATTTGGACTTGCAGTACCAAGTCTTGCATAAAGATTTTTTACAGGATAACTATTTTTATCTTTGAACTCGAGAATTTTAGTCTTAAAGCCGATTTTTTTTAATTTTTTTTCTAAAAATTTAATTACACCAGCATCAGTTTTTGTAACAGATGGAAATCTAATTAGCTCTTTAGCTAATTGTAATTCATTTATTATTGGCATGTTTAATCTCTTAAAAGATCGTTAACTGATGTTTTAGATCTCGTTTTTTCATCAACTTGTTTAATAATCACTGCACAGCTTAAAGATGGTGCAGATGGATTATTTTTATCTGGTAAAGAACCTGGAACAACAACTGAGTATGGAGGAATTTTTCCGTAAGTAATTTCGCCTGTCGCCCTATTGACTATTTTAGTACTTTGTGTAATTAGCATACCCATACTTAATACAGAACCTTCTCCAACTATCACACCTTCAACAACCTCAGACATTGCCCCAACAAAAACATTATCCTCAATAATTGTTGGTAATGCTTGAGCGGGCTCCAATACGCCCCCAATTCCAGAACCTGCAGAGATATGACAATTTTTTCCAATCTGACAACAGCTTCCAGCACGACTAAACGTGTCCATCATGGTCCCAGAGTCGATCCATGCTCCAATATTAACATAGCATGGCATTAAGACTGCATTTTTACCTATGAATGATCCTCTTCTAACAGGAGAGTTTGGTACCATTCTAAAACCAGCTTTTTCATGATCTTCTTTTGTCCATCCAGCTGTTTTTCCTTTAAGTAAATGAGCTTTGTCATACCAGCTACTATAAGGACCATTTAAATTTTCCATTGGATACATTCGAAAACTTAACATGATAGCTTTTTTTATATGTTGATGTGTTACCCACTCACCATTTATTTTTTCAGCTACTCTTGCTTTTCCACTATCTAAATCATTAATAATTTGATTAACGGCATCCTTTAACGATTTATCTGAATTTTGATTTACTTGGTCTTTATTTTCCCAAGCTTCATTTATAATTTTTTCTATACTCATAATTTTATGAGTTTTTTAATAACCTTATTTCTTTTAAAAATAAAGAAAGATTTTCTATTTTGTAATCAATGTATTCTTGATCAGACTCTTTTTTCCCCCAGTATTCATCATTGATTAACCAAACTGTTTTTGCTCCTCTTTCTTTTCCAATAGATAAGTTTTTTGCGATATCTTCAATGTAAAGTGTCTCACTTGGATCAATTTGAAATTTTTTGACCATCAGATCAAATGCTTTTGCCTCAGGTTTTGGACTGTACTCAGCATCAACAATGTCAAATACACCGTCAAATTGATCATCAATTCCTAAGTGCGTAGTTATATTTTTAACGTGTTCTTTGCTACCATTTGTAAACACAAATTTGTTTAGATTAATATTTTCAAGCTCATTCCTTAAAGCAGTATCCTTTTCTAAAAAATCTAAATTGATATCATGCACGTAGTCTAAAAATTCTCTTGGAGGTATATCGTGATGTATCATTAAACCATTAAGGCTAGTGTTATATTTATGAAAATAATTTGTTTGTAATTCTTTTGCCTCTTTTAAATCTACATTTAATTTATTTGAAATGTATTGAGTCATTTTTTTACTTACTTGACCAAATACTCCTTCAAGATCACTGTAGAGTACTCCATCACAATCAAATAATATGTTTTTGATATTCTTTAATTCTTTCATTGTCTTATTAGGGTCCCAGAACCCTTGTCAGAGAAAATTTCCCACAAACATGAATGTGGTTTTGTGCCATTGATTATACCAACTGCTGTTACACCATTATTTACGGCGTCTAAGCAAGCGTTTATTTTAGGTATCATGCCCTCTGTAATGGTTTCATCTTTAATCATTTCAAGAACCTCAGATGAAGAAATTTCCTCTATTAATTTCTTATTTTTATCTAAAACACCATCAACATTCGTCATTAACAATAGTCTTCTAGATTTTAAAGATTTTGCTATAGCCATCGCAGCTGTATCTCCATTAATATTATATGTTTGGTTTTCTTTACCTAATCCTAATGGAGAAATTATAGGAATTTTATTTTGATTAATTATATTTAATATTTGTTCATTATTAATCTCATTTGGTATTCCTACAAATCCTAGCTCTTCTGCTTCTGGTATAGTTTTTATAGCATTATTATTTTTTGTGTGAATAGAGATTGCCTCTGTGCCTTTGTCTTTTAAAGAATTAACAATATCATTATTAAAATCAATTAAAACAGACTCAACAATATCAATTATATTTTTGTCAGTTACTCTTAGTCCTCTTATAAATTTTGATTGAATATTTGATTTTTCTAACTCTCTTTTAATTCTAGGTCCACCACCATGAATTACTATAGTTGAAAGGCCTAATTTGTTTAAAACACTAAGATCAGTTATAAAATTATTAAATACGTTTCTATCAATTAAAACATTTCCACCGTATTTAATTACTATTAAATCATTTTTATACTTTTCAATATATTTAGTTACTTCATTAATTGGTGGCCCATCTTTAGGTAATATCTTTTCAAGGTCCATTTATTATTTTTTAATTAGGTTACAGTTTTAACTGTTGTACGTTTCATTATTACAACCTGCTGAGCCATTGTTAAAATGTTATTAACTGTCCAATAAATTACTAGCCCACTTGGGAATGGTGCAAGAATTACTGTTAAAAATAAAGGAAAGAACATAAATATTTTTGCTTGCATTGGATCTGTTGGAGCGGGATTTAACTTTTGTTGCACCCACATTGATACCCCCATAGCAACTGGCCATGCTCCAATTACAAGGAAAGAAGGCACGTCATAAGGAAACAATCCAAATAAATTAAATATAGAAGTAGGATCCTTTGCACTTAAATCTTGGATCCAACCATAAAAAGGCATATGACGCATTTCTATCGTTACAAATAAAACTTTATACAAAGCAAAAAATACAGGTATTTGAATCAGAATTGGTAAACATCCAGACATGGGATTTACTTTTTCCTTCTTATAAAGAGCCATCATTGCTTGTTGTAATTTCATCTTGTCATCTTTGTGTACTTCCTTAAGTCTTGCCATTTCAGGCTGAAGAGCTTTCATTTTAGCCATGCTTCTGAATGAAAAATTAGCAAGTGGAAAAAATGCTACACGAATACAAACGGTAACAGCAATAATTGCTAAACCATAATTACCAAATATTTTAAAGAAATATTCTAAAGCAGTAAACAAAGGACGTGTTAAAAAGTATAAGAATCCCCAATCAATCGTAAGATCAAATTTATCAATTTTTAATGATTCTGCGTACCCATCAATTACATCAACTCTTTTTGCAGCTACTATTACTTGCAAGTTTTCTTCTATAGAGGAGTTTCCAGTTAACTCTAATGGTTCTGTTGTAACAAAGTTTATTCTGTACTTGTTTTTGTAATCCATCGTAGTTTTAAATTCTTTTTCTCTTGGTGGAATTAGAGTTGATATGTAATATTTATCTCCCAGACCTAACCATCCTTTTTGGGCAGTTCTTGAGAATTTTTTCTCTTCAATATCGTCATAATCTTCCTCAATTAATTCTTCGTCTAATGTAGCGATAGGGCCTTCATGAAGAATGTAAAAATCAGTTAAACCTTCCGGGATTTGATTTCTTATAATTTGTCCATAAGAATAGAAGTCATAGTTTTTATCAGTAGAATTTATAACTCTTTGTTTTATTGTGAATAAAAACTTATCATCTAATGCAATTTCTTTTTCAAAAGTAATACCTTGATCGTTTGTCCAACTTAGTTTTATAGGAGATTGATCAGTTAATTTTTTATTTCCAGAAACTGACCAAATTGAATCTGCATTTGGAATATCGATATTTTTATCAGTAGTTATAAAACCACTTTCTATTATATAGCCTTCTTTAGAGCTTCGTGGTGAGAGAAATTTTACTTTTTCATCGCTTTCTAAACTAACATTATATTCTTTGAAAGTTAGATCATCTATTGCGGCCCCTTTTAATGAAATAGATCCAACAATACTTTCGTTTTCAAATTGAATTCTTTCACTTTGTTGTAACGCTTCTTCTCGTGAAATTTCGGTAACATTTTCTTTTTGATCAAGACTAGGTGCATCTGAATTCTGTTCAGTCTTAGTTTTTTCAGTTAAATTTTCTTTCGTTACAGGAGGTGGTGCAAAAAATAGCGAGTATAATATAATTACAGCAGCTGATAAACTTATGGCAGCAATTATATTTCTAGTTTCCATTACTTATTATCCTTCATTTCTTTTTTAACTGGATCAAACCCTTCTCCACCCCCTAAAAATTTTATTGGATGGCAGGATAAAATTCTTTTTATACTAATTAATAAACCTCTAAAAAAACCGTATTCTTTTAAGGCATCTATGCTGTATTCAGAACATGTTGGTAAATATCTACACGAATGACCCAATAATGGACTGATTAAATATTTATAGGCTTTGATAAATTTGATTAAAATTAAAGTAAATATATTCATTATTTTATTTTTGCAAAATCCTGAAAAAGAGTTTCTTTTATAATTTTGTATTCATTATTTAGCATAGAAGACTTAGCTATAACAAGAAATGAATAATCAAAGTTTATCTCTATTTTTTTAATAGCTTCATTCATGATGTTTCTTAATCTTCTTTTAATTTTATTTCTCTTTACTGCATTACCAATTTTTTTTTTAGTTACAAAACTGATATTTAGTCTTTTTTTATCTTTATTTAGTAATTTTCCAAAAAAAATACTTACGTACTTATTGGCAATCTTTTTTTGTTTAAGTAAATTTTTAAATTCTTCGTTTTTTGAAAGAGCAAGTATTTTGCTTTTCATTATTCTATACAGAAACAGTTAGTGATTTTCTTCCTCTTGCTCTTCTTCTAGCCAAAAGCTTTTTACCACCTTTAGTTTTCATTTTTGAACGAAATCCGTGTTTTCGAGCTCTTTTTTTATTTGAGGGTTGATAAGTTCTTTTCATAATTAGATTTGATATAGTTTTTTATAATTTTTGCACCTTTATATTAGTAATAATTAAAATAGCAAATAGAAGATTAAGCATTAAAATAAGAAGAATCATGGAAAATACAAAAAAAATTAAAATATTTATTGGGTTATCTTATCTATTAATTATTTGTGTATTTTTGTATTTCTTTTTTTCAAAATTTAGTCTTTCAGAAATCACATCCTATGATTTTCTAAGAGATAACCAATCTTATTTTTTTGAACTTAAAAAATCTAACTTATTTTTAATTTCTATTATTTTTTTAGCATTAACTATTCTTTGGGTTTTCCCTTTTTTAGGATTTGGATCTCCAGTTGCTTTAATGGGAGGTTTTATATTTGGAAAATGGATAGGTACATTTGTTGTTGTTTTAGGCTTGAGTATTGGTGCTACTTTTTTATATATTTTTGGAAATTATTTTTTAAAACAGCTTATTAGAGAAAAGTTTTTAAATAAGTTTCAAAACTTGGAAATAAGATTTAAACAATCTGAATTTATTTATTTATTAATTTACCGTTTTATAGGTGGTATACCTTGGCAGCTGAGCTGCCTCCTACCAGTCTTATTTAATGTTAAAGTTATAAACTTTTTCTTTGCAACATTGATTGGAATAATTCCTCAAATTTTTTTAGCAGTTTCTATTGGGAGTGGATTAGAAAAAATTATAGACCAAAATGCTGAATTACCAGGAATAACTGATATAATATTTTCACCTGATATATATATCCCTATTACAGCGTTCTTTATTTTAATTCTGATTACGATATTTTTAAGAAAGTTTTTTTATAAAAATTAATGGTGCTCCCACCCTGTACTGACCAGGGAACTAGTCATTACCAATGACTTGTTATACCATTTAACTACAGGAGCTTAGAGACAAATTGTATTTTATTGATAATAATGCATTTTTTTCAAATTATTGCCTTAATTTTTTGATGAATATGATTTATATCTATTTTAGGAAAATGTTATGGGAATTCATTACGATTACAAATCAACTAAAGGTAATAAGCTTATGGAAAAGCAAGCTAAAAGAGAGAGAAAGCTTGCTGAAAAAAAAGCTAAACGTTTAGCTAAAGAAGGCCCAAAAAAAGAAGAGGAAAAAGCATCTGCACTAGATCCCAATAAACCAATTTCTTTAGATTTCCTGACTAACCCAAACAAAGAATGAGTTCAAAAGAAAAAAATGAGCGTTTAAGCTTGGCGCTTAGAAAAAATTTGAAGAAAAGAAAAATTTTCCAAAAAAAAAATAAAAAGAAAAATAAATAATGTCAATTCAACCTGATTCTTGGATAAAAAAAATGTGCAAAGAGCACAATATGATAGAGCCATTTTTGGATCATCAAGTTTCTGAAGGTAAAATTTCTTATGGATTAAGTAGTATGGGATACGATGTAAGAATCTCCGATGAATATAGAATATTTACTAATGTAAATAGTTCTTTGGTTGATCCAAAGAATTTTTCTGATGATAACTTTATAGAACGAAAAGGACCACACTGTATTATACCACCAAATTCATTCGTATTAGCTAAAACAGTAGAATATTTTAGAATACCAAAAGACGTTTTATGTATTTGTGTTGGAAAAAGCACTTATGCACGGACAGGAATTATTTGCAATGTTACTCCAATTGAAAATGAATTTGAGGGCAATATTGTAATTGAGCTAAGTAATACAACACCTAACCCTGCAAAAATTTATTCAAACGAGGGAATAGCACAATTTTTATTTTTCAAATCAGATACTCAGCCAGAAACAACTTATAAATCAAAGAACGGTAAATATCAGGGTCAAACCACAATTCAAGTTGCTAAGATTAAAAAGTAATTTATGGATAAATTTCTGATTAATGGCCCTTGTAAAATCAAGGGTAATGTTTCAATTTCAGGTTCGAAGAATGCATCCCTACCGATATTAGCTGCAACATTATTATTTGATAAACCTGTGGTTATCAAAAATTTACCAAGAGTTAGAGACATTAATACAATGTTAAATTTATTAAAGTCTCTTGGTTCTAAAATAATTTTATCAAAAGATAAAAAAACAGCAAAAATTATAAATAAAAAAAATATGAAAACTTTTGCTAGTTATTCTTTAGTCAAAACAATGCGTGGTTCTATTTTAGTTTTAGGTCCACTTATTTCAAAATACAATAAATCTAAAATCTCTTTACCCGGCGGATGTTTAATTGGTGCTAGACCAGTTAATTATCATCTAGCTGCATTAAAAAAACTTGGTATGAAATATGAATTAAAAGATGGATATATTCTTGCAAAATCAAAAGGGAAACTTAGTGGAACAACTATAAATTTTCCAAAGATAAGTGTTGGGGCAACTGAAAATTCTATAATAGCAGCATGTTTAGCAAAAGGAAAAACAGTTTTAAAAAATTGTGCAATAGAACCTGAGATTAAAGATCTTACAAATTTTTTAAATAAAGCTGGAGCGAAAATAAAATGGAAAGGAAGAGTTTGTAAAATCATAGGTGTAAATTCTTTACATGAAACTGAATATTCTGTAATGGCTGATAGAATAGAAGCGGGTACATTTTGTGTAGCCGCAACACTTGCAAAAGGTAATTTACAAATAAATAATTTAAATCCTAAAATTATTGGTACAGAAATAAAATTACTAAAAAAAGTTGGTGCTAAAATTAAAACTAGTGAAAATAAAATCTTAATTAAAGGACCTGAAAAAATAAAATCAATAAAAAGTATTAAAACTAAAGAGTTTCCAGGCATACCTACAGATCTTCAAGCACAATTGATGGTTTTGATGTGTAAAGCAGTTGGCAAAAGTTCAATAACCGAAAGTATTTTTGAAAATAGATTTATGCATGTTGCGGAATTGCAAAGATTAGGAGCAAAAATAAATATTAAAAATAATACCGCTACAATAGAAGGAAACACTAAATTCATTGGTGCCGAATTAATGTCTAGTGATTTAAGAGCTTCTGTTGCTTTGGTTCTAGCAGCTGTAGTTTCTACTGGTAAATCATATATTAACAGAATTTATCACTTAGATAGAGGTTATGAAAAAATAGAAAATAAATTAAAAAAAATAGGTGTTAAAATTAAAAGATTAAAATAGTGAATAAATATTTAGCAAAAATAATAGCAAGCGACCAAGAAGGTTTACAAATGATTTCAGCTTGTAGTTCAGGGGCTAAAGTTAAAATTTCAGATATAAAATATCTCGCTTCCAATAAAGTTTTTTTATTATCAATTGAAAGAACCAAGGTTGAAAGTGATCTGGAAGATAAAAAAATCAATAGCATTTGTAGGTTTGATTTTGTTGATAAAGTAAGATCAAAGAACATTGATCAATCAAATCAAGAAACAGTTTTAGAACTAATAGGTATAGATTATTTGAAAAATAATGATGTTTGTGAAATAAATCTTATTTTTAATAATAATGCGCATATTGCTTTAACTACAGAAACTATTGAAGCAAGATTAGAGGATCAAAGTGAGATTAAATAGTTATGAAGATATTAAATAGTAAAAGTAAAAATTTTGATAAATTATTAGAGAATTTGCTTTTACAAAGAAAAAAAAAAATTCAATCAGATTCTGTTTCTGTAACAAACATAATTAAAGATGTTAAAAAAAATGGAGATAAAGCGTTATTTAAATACGAGAAAAAATTCAATCAAAATAACATAATCATTCCAAGCTCAAAACAAATAAAAAAATCTATAAATTCACTTGATAAAAAAGTGAAGAAAGCAATTGATATGGCTTATAATAGAATTTATAAATTTCATTCACTTCAAAAATTTAAAAATATTTCTTATATAGATAAATTAAAAAACAAAATTGAATATAAATATGTCCCTTTAGAGTCTGTTGCAATTTATGTTCCTGGTTCTACTGCTTCATACCCATCAAGTGTATTGATGAATGCTATCCCAGCAATTGTTGCAGGCGTTAAGAGAATAGTTATGATTAATCCAGGCTATAAAGGAAAACAAAATCCAGCTGTATTATACGCTGCAAAAAAATGCAAAATAAATGAAATTTATTCTATCGGAGGCCCTTCTGCTATTGCAGCAGTATCCTATGGGACTAAAAAAATTAAAAAAGTTCATAAAATAGTTGGTCCAGGAAACGCCTATGTTGCGGCTGCAAAAAAAGAAGTTTTTGGTGTTGTTGGAATTGAAGGTATGACTGCAGGTCCTTCAGAAGTTACTGTCGTTTGTGACAAATTCTCAAATCCTGAGTGGGTTGCAAGTGATTTAATTGGTCAAGCTGAACATGATATTCTTGCACAATGTATTTTGATTTCAAAAGATAAAGATTTGTTAAATAAAGTAAAAATTGAAATTACTAAACAATTAAAAGAAATTCCAAGAGCTTCTGTTGCAAGAAGAAGTTTAATTAATAATGGAATTCTTATGTATGTTACTTCAGACGCTAAAATAATTAGCGTTATAAATAAAATTGCACCAGAACATTTAGAATTAAATATTAAAAATTATAAATCGTTAGTTCCAAAAATAAAAAATTCAGGATCAATATGTTTAGGAAAATATGCAGTGATGGCAATGACTGATTATAATGTTGGATCAAACCATGTGTTGCCAACTAATGGTTCTGCAAAATACTCAAGTGGTATAAGTGTAAATGAATTTTACAAAAGGATTTCATACATAAACTTATCAAAAAAGGGTATTGAAAGTCTTGGACCATCAGTTATAACACTTGCAAACTACGAAGGGTTGGTTGGACACGCTCAATCTGTAGTAAAACGAATGAGGAGAAAATAAATTTGTCAAAACAAGACTTACTGGAATTTAAAGGTACAGTGATAGACTTACTTCCGAACGCTATGTTTAGAGTAAAATTAGAAAATGGACATACTGTTACTGCCCATACAGCTGGTAAGTTAAGAAAAAACAGAATTAGAGTTCTCCAAGGTGATAATGTGACAGTTGAAATGACACCTTACGATCTTACTAAAGGAAGAATTATCTTTAGAGGATAAATAAGGCTGAGTAGCTCAGGAGTAGAGCAGAGCCCTGAAAAGGCTTGTGTCGGAGGTGCGAATCCTTCCTCAGCCACCACCACAAAGTTTCATCTTGAAATAATCGTAAAAGAAATTACCTTTAAGAGATAATAAATAACAAAAGGACTAAGAAATAAGATGAGTACACTACAAGGAAAAATTAAATGGTATAATGGTAAAAAGGGATATGGCTTTATTGAAAGAGATGATAAAGAAAAAGATGCTTTTGTTCACGCTTCAGCGGTAAAAGCTGCTGGTATGAGATATCTCAATGAAGGTGATAAACTTGAATTCACATTAGAAGATGGTCCCAAAGGTCCTTCTGCAGTTAATTTAAAAAAAATAGACTAATTTAGAAATTATTTAAAAGGGCGTTTTATTTATCAAATAGATAAACGTCCTTTTTCTATTTAGACCTTGAATATTAATTTTTTTTGTCTAAAAGACTGCTAATGAATATAAATATTACATACAGAAAGACTTTTAGAAGTACTCACAAAAACTGTTTCCATAGCCAGTAGGCTATTTATTTATATTATAATTTTAAATCCACATAAAATAAGATAAAAACAAAAAGGATAAGCCCGGGTGGTGTAATGGTTAGCACGGAAGTTTGTGGAACTTTAAGTTTGAGTTCGACTCTCAGCCCGGGTACCAAAAAATGAATAAAGAAAAAAAATTAATTCCTGGATTACCTTCAGGATTTGAAGATCGTTGGGGCAAAAAACTTCTTCTCAAAAAAAAGCTTTTAAAAGCTATTGAGAATAATTTTATTAAATTTGGAGCTGAGGCTTTAGAAACCCCTTCGTTTGAGATAAGTGAAAATATAGGATCTTTTTTGGCAGAAGATGATGCTAATCCTATGTCTGATGTATTCTTGTTTCAAGATGGAGAAAAAAGCATTACTCTTAAGTATGATCTTTCAAGCCCACTAGCTAGATTTGTTGCACAAAATAATCAAGAGCTTCCATCAATCTTTAAAAGGTATGCTATTCAAAATGTCTTTAGAAATGAAAAGGCTGGTAATGGAAGATACAGAGAATTTATGCAAGCGGATTTTGATATCGTGGGAAATGTTAATCCTGCGCAAGCAAATGCGGAGCTTTGCAATTTAATATCAAGTACTTTGTTAGATTGTGGTTTAAAAAAAGATCAATTTACAATCAACGTTAGTAACAGAAAAATAGTTCAAGGATTAATTGATGATTTAAAAATATCAGAAGAAAAGCAAGTAAAAGTAATTAGGGCAATTGATAAATTAGATAAACCAGGTTTTGGTTTAAAAGGTGTTGAAGATCTGCTTAAAAAAGAGAGAAAAGATATAAGTGGTGCAATCACTAAGGGTGCAGATTTAAAAGATGAACAAGCGTCTGAAATACTTAATTTTCTAAAAATTAAAGATCTAAAAGAATTAAAAGAAACATTAAAAAATCCATTGTCTCAAGAAGGTATAAATGAATTAGAACAAGTTTTTGAAGTATTGGGTTACAGTTCAAATTTAAATCAGATCAAAACAAATTTTACAATTGTTAGGGGATTGGCTTATTATTCAGATTTCATTGTTGAAACAAATCTAAATTTTAAAGTTACAAATAACAAAGGCAAAGAGGTCGATATAGGCAGTATTTGTTCTGGAGGAGCCTATGCAAAATTAATCTCGAGATTTAAAGGTGTGGATATTCCAGGCACTGGAATTAGTTTTGGAGTTGATCGGTTGTTATTTGCTTTAATGCAATTAGATCAGACAAAAGTAGATAGTCAAAAACCAGTTTTAGTTTGTGTAATGGATGAAAAATATCTTAAAAATTACTATGAAATTTTAAATTTATTAAGAAATAATAATATCAATGCTGAAATTTTTTTAGATACAAAGAAAAATTTAGGCAAGCAACTAACCTTAGCAAATAAACGTGAGTTAGATGTTGCAATAATATGTGGTGAAAATGAATTTAATGAAAATACAGTCACTATAAAAAACCTTAAAGGTGTTAAGGGTGAAAACAATAAAACATTTCCAAAAGAAAATTTAATCGATGAAGTCAAAAAACTTATCTGAAAGTATCCTTAGATCAGTAAAATCTAAGGGTTTTAAATATATTGATTTACCCTCAGTAATTGAGGCTAATCATATTGTTCAAAGATCAGGAGAAAACTTTAGAAAATTTATCTTTTCTTTTATGGATCAGAATGGAAGTGAGTTATGCTTAAGACCAGATTTAACGATTGCATCTTGTTTGAGATATTTAGAAAATAACTTAAAGGGTAAGGAAAAAATTTTTTATAGCGGCCAAGCTTATCGAAAATCACAAAATAAAAAAGACTCAATCATTAGAAATCAAATTGGATTTGAAATTTTAGGATCTAAGGATGAGAAAAATGACGATAAAGAAATTATAAATACATCTATTAAATCACTTCAAAATATTAAATATTCCTCGGGAATACTCACTATTGGAAATGTTGAAATATTTAATTTACTAATTTCAAAACTAGACATTCCAAAGAGATGGAAGCTAAGATTAGCTAGACACTTCTGGAGAGAAGAATATTTTAATGATTTATTAAAAAGATTAGAAACTAATTCAGATGTTGATCCAACAATTGTAGAAATAGATAAAAAGCGTTATGAGAAAATGCTTAAAGAAGATTTATCAAATATTGTTGCAGGAAGAACAATTAACGAAATATTAAAAAGATTTGATCAAAAAATAAAAGATCCTAGAAGAGCTAGTAAAGGAAAAAATGTATCAAAAATAATTAAAGATTTCTTAAAAATTAAATGTCCAATAAATAAAGCAGCAATCGAGTTAAATAAATTTTTTAAAAAAAACAGGATAAATTTAGCTGTAGATCAAAAATATTTTCCAATCTCTAATAAAAAGGTTTCAAAATTAAATGTAGTATTTTCAGCATCCTTTGGAAGGCAACTAGAATATTACACCGGAATGGTTTTTAAAATTGATATTAAATCTAAAAACTCATTAAAAAATATTATTAATGGTGGTCGTTATGATAGTCTAATTTCAGACTTAGGATCAAAAAAACAAACTCCAGCAGTAGGTGCTGCTTTAAATTTATAGATGATCATCTGGCTTGCATCATATCCTAAAAGTGGAAACACCTGGTTGAGATCATTATTAGCAAGTTATTATTACTCAAAAAGTGGAGAATTTGATTTTAAATTACTTGATAGAATTAAACAATTTCCAAAAGTAGAGGATTTTATAAATGATGTTGATGATTACTCTACTCTTGAAAGTACATCTAAAAATTGGATTAGTAAGCAGATAGAAATAAATAAAGATAGAAAGATTAAATTTTTCAAAACTCATAACGCAATTTGTAATATAAATGGAAATGCGTTTACGGATGCAAAAAATTCTCTTGGAGGGATATATATAGTTAGAGATCCAAGAAATATAATTACGTCTATAACAAATCACTATCAAATCGATATCAATAAAGCATTAGAATTTATGAATAATGAAAGAAGGTATTTATATCAAAAGGTTGGCACAAGATATCTTGCGTTTTCACCTTTATTTTCATGGTCACAACATATTGAAAGTTGGAAAAAATGTAAGCTTTTCCCTGTAATGGTAATTAGGTATGAGGATTTGCATTCGGCAACTTTTCAAACTTTACAAAAAGTAATTAATTTTATTAATGATATTTCAAAATCTAATGTTTCTTTCGATAAAGAAAAGGCAAAAAAAAGTATTATTTCTTGTGATTTTGACAAATTAAAGAATTTAGAAAAAAAAGAAGGTTTTAATGAAGCAATGATTAAAAAAGATAAATCAGGAACAATAAGTTTTTTTAATCTAGGAAAAGATAATGATTATAGAAAATTACTAAATTCAAAAATTTTAGAAAAAATAAACATTCTTTACAAAGATAAATTAATTGAGCTTAATTATGAAAAATGAAATTAAAATTGGTATTCCAAGTAAGGGAAGACTTAGAAAAGATGTTTTAAATATTTTTAAAAAAAATAAATTAAATCTTATTTCAGAAAGAGGAGAAAGAGATCTTTTAGGATCAATAAATCAATATAAAAATATCAAGATTTTATATCTTCATGCAAGAGAAATCATTGAAAGACTTGGAGATGGATCTTTAGATATAGGTTTTTCTGGTTTTGATTTATTGAAAGAGAGTGAAATAAACACTCAAAAAAAAATTAATGTTTTAAAAAGATATGATTTTGGTAAGGCCACATTAGTAGTTGCAATTCCTGATCCCTGGATAGATGTACAAACAGTTGCAGATTTAGAGGAAATTGCATTTGAATTTAAAGATAAGAAAAAGAAAAGATTAAGAGTAGCAACAAAATATCCAAACTTAACAAGGGAATTTTTGTTTTCAAAGGGTGTTACCCAATTTAAATTAATTGATAGTTTGGGTGCAACTGAAGCTTATCCTTTTACAGGATCTTCGGAGATAATTACAGATATCACGTCTACAGGAGAAACTTTAAAAGCAAACAATTTACGTATTTTAAAAGATGGAGAGATACTACAATCAGAGGCTTGTATGATGATTTCTAAGTCGTCAAGTAATAAAATGGGCTTTAGAAAAATATTAAAATTACTTTCTAAAAATTAAGTCTTTCCAATAAATTAGTATTATTTTGATAATATCAAGATTTCTAATAACTGCATAAAGTGCAATAATAACACAAATAATGAAGAATATTTTTAATACCAAAATTAATTCCATAAAGTATTTTTAAATATTTAAATACATTAATCAAATATTTACGATAAAATAAAAGATTAGAATCATGGATAATATATTGTTAATTTTACTTGTTTTGTTATTAGGTGGCGTTTTAGCTATTCTTTATCTAAATTTAAAAACTAAGCCAAAAGATGAAAATGAAAACAAAGAAGCTGAGGAAATAGCTAATTTAAAATCAGAAATATCAAGTTTAAAAGATACCTTAAACACTACAATCAATAGCTCACTTGGTGCAATGTCGACTTCATTTAATAATCTATCAACTGGGGTTACTAAAGATATGACTGAAACTTTAACTAAGGTAGAGGAAAAGGTTGGTAATTTTAATCAACAAGTTCAACTATTAAATCAAAGCCAAGAGGGGATAACTAAAATTTTGGCTGGAGTTAAGAAATATGGAACTCTTGCAGAATTTAGCTTAGATGCTCTAATTAAAGATTTACTACCAGCCTCTCAATTCATGACTAATGTTAAAATGAAAGAGGACACCAGTGAAAATGTTGAATTTGCAATAAAGCTTCAAGGAGATGTTTTAGTTCCTGTTGATAGTCATTTTCCAGTAGAAAAATTCAAAGCAATTACTGATGGTCATGAAGCGGATGACAAAAGGGCTGTAGCAGATGCTAGAGTAAAGTTAGCCTCAGCGTTTAAAGCAAAAGCAAAGAGTGTTAATGAAAAATATATCGTTCCACCAAAAACTACTGATTTTGCAATTGTGTATGCTCCTACAGAAAGCTTATACAAAGAACTAACTGAATACCAAGATCCAAGTACAAAAGAATTATTAACTCAAGAGTTAATGAAAAAATATAAAGTTGTAATATGTGGGCCTAATACTCTTTCTGCCTACTTACAATCTTTACATATGGGATTTCAATCATTGAAAGTACAAAAAGGTGCAACAGAAATTTATAATCATTTAAAAACAATCAGTACAAGATTTTCTAAACATTTTGACAATATTATAGTTCTTAGAAAAAAATTAGAAGATGCAATGGGAGTTGTTGATAAATTTGGAACTGATGCAAGATCAATTTCAAGAACTTTAGAAAACATAAAAGATCCCGAGCAGGTTGAGAAAGCTGTGCAAACTGAAAACGTGGAAAAATTTGTTGAACGAAATAGGCAGCTTAAAAATTAATTTCTTTTTTTCCGTAATAACGTCTATAAGAATTCTCATGCAGTGGAATCAAAAATACGATTATCCAAAATCTTCAAGAGCAACAGTTGATGGGATTAGAAGATACTTATTGGGGGAAGCAAAATTACCAAGTGTCACTTCAATTTTAGATGCAACTCGATCTGAAGAAGATAAAGCAGCATTAGCAAATTGGAGAGAAAGAACTGGGCAAAAAGAGGCTGAGGCAATTACAAAAGCAGCAAGTAGTAGAGGGTCTCAAATGCATAACTATCTAGAGTCTTATTTACTTGGAAGAGAAAATTTAAGTTTTTTTGAAGATAACGAACAATACAAATTAATGGCTAAAGAAATTATAGAAAAAGGTTTAAAAAATAGATTGGATGAAATTTGGGGTGTTGAGTGTACTCTTTATTACCCAGATAAGTATGCAGGTACTGCTGATTGTGTTGGAGTGTATGAAGGAAAAGAAACAATCATTGATTTTAAACAAAGTAATAAACCAAAAAAAGCTGAGTATATAGATTCATGGCTTCTTCAAACAAGTGCATATTCATTAGCACATAATATTGTGTATAACTCCAATATCACTTCTTGTGTAATTTTGGTTTGCACAGTAGATAAATTGTTCCAAGAGTTTAAAATTCAAGGGCATGATTTAATCGTTTATCAAAATTTATTTTTGGGAAGATTAAAAAAATTTAATGAGCTATCGAATTTAACTTAGGATTTTATGGATAAAATAGTAATTTACGATACAGAAACAACCAATAGCACAATTTGGGGCTCAATAATTGAAGTAGGTGCTGTAGTTGTCGATAAAAACTTAAAAGAAATTGGTAAGCTAAATATTCGTGGCAGAATGCCTGAGGGCGAGGTTCCAAGCGCAAAGGCCTTATTAGTTAACTCAACAAGTATTGATTTACTTACCAAAGGCAATTACTCGCATTATGATTTTTTAGGAGCTGTAGAAAACTTCTTCTCAAAAGCTGCACCAGCATTGTTTATGGGTTGGAGTAACTTAAATTTTGACAGGAGGATGTTTCATTTTAATTTTTTTAAAGGAAACAGATATCCATACATTACACATTCATCACCTAATAAAGAACATGATGGTTTGCATGTTGCAAGAGTAGCTCAAACTTTAAATCCTGAAACTTTAAAGACCGAATTAACTGAGGCGGGCAACGAAAGTCTTGCTTTAGAAGGTTTAGCTAGACAACAAGGATTTGATACATCTCAACAACATACGGCTTATCATGATGCGTTCACAAGTTTAAAAATACTCAGAATTATAAAAGATAAACACAAAGATAATTGGGAAAATTTCTTAAGCACATCGACAAAAAATAGCGTTGAAACTATTTTAAAAAGTGAAGGTATTTATTCAATTTTTGAAAACGTAAAAGGAAAAAACATGATGTATCTTGTTTCAACACTGCACCCAGACCACTGTTTTCATCCATCATATGCATCTTGGGGATATTTATTTGATTTAAGAAGAGATCCTGAACCGTTATTAAACTTGTCAGTAAATGATCTTAAAGTTTACTTAAAAAAGTTTAGTCCAAAAGCACTTAGAGTAATTAAAACAAATAAAGCTCCTGTTGTTTTAGACAAAAAGTTTGCATTAAAAGAGAAGGCATATGCTGATTTAGATTTAGAAACCATTCAAAAAAGAGCAAAAATGGTTAGAAATAGTGAAAATTTTTGTAAAAATATTCAAATCATTAATAGAGAGGCAGCTGAAGAAAAAGCTCAAACTCAAACCCAGGAAGATTTATTACCAGAGGAAACTTTATATGAAAAATTTATTCCTAACAAAGATACCCAATTGTTTAAAACGTGGCATAGTTCTTCTTGGGAAGATAAATTAAGAATGTTGGATAAGTTTCAAGATAAAAGATGTAGTTGGTTTGGGCAAAAAATTATTTATCAAGAAGCACCACATATTTTGCCACCAGATTTATATAAAAATATAAAAAGTGAAATTGCTAGACGAATTTTAAGTAAAAATAGAGAAAAGTGGCAAACTATAGGAATGGCCTACCAAGAAATTGACACCTTAAGAGACCAGGCTTCTAATCGAGATGATGAAGAGGAATTAAAAAAATTAGACGAAATAAATGAATTTATTATGTCTATAGAAAAAAAATATGAAATTGCCTAGTTGACTTTAAGACTGCAATTTATAGAAAGGATATATGCTTACAAATTTTAAAGACGAAGATTTTGATACTAAAATTAAAAATGAAGATGTTTCAGTCATTCAGTTTTCAGCTGAGTGGTGTGGTCCATGTAAGGCACTAAAACCAGTAATGGATAAATTATCTGATGAATACAAAGATAAAGCTGGTTTTTATTATGCTGATGTTGAAGATGGTGGAATTAACACAGGTTCAGCTGCTGGTATTAGAGGTGTTCCAACAGTTATTATCTATAAAAAAGGTGTTGAAGTAGATAGAAAAGTTGGTGGAGTTCCCGAAAGTCATATGAAGGAATTTTTAGATAAAAATATCTAATTTAAATTTAAAACTTCACCCGCAAGATATAACGATCCAGTGATTAGTATTATATCGTTTCCCTTGACTGGAATTGACTTGATAGCGTCCTCTATACTTTCCTTATAATTAATATTTGAAAAGCCATTTAGCTTATCTTTAAGCTCTTTTCCTTTAATTGAATTAGGTTGATTAGGTATATCTATTGTAGTCAATGTAGCAATATCCTTAAAGAAACTCATATATTCATTATGATCTTTATTAGCCATCATTCCAAGAATGATATGTTTATTGCAATCTAAACTTTCCAAGTATTCATTCAAAACTTTTGCACCCAAAGGGTTGTGAGATCCATCAACAAAAAGTTTGTGATCTTTTACAAGCTCCTTAAGTTTTCCAGATTTAATTTCTTGTAATCTTGCAATGCAATTTATTTTTAAAATACCTTTTTTAATGTGGTCATCTTTAATGTTTAAGTCTTTCAAAATTCGAAGGGTTGCAATTGCTGTTGAGACATTTTCTAATTGAAATTGACCTTTAACATTTGGAATAGGTAATTTTATTCTCCCAAAATGATCTTCATAATAAAAGAAGTCATTTTCTTGCATTGTAAAACTATAATTTTCATTATGGAAATACTTATTTGATCTATTATTTAATATTGTTTTTTTAATATTTTCTTTGATTTTATTAGTACTCTGTTTTGCAATTATAATATTTGAGTTTAAAAGGCTTGATGTTTTTTCAAAAATAATTTTTTCAACAGTTTGTTCATTTTCTGGCAACCAATCTAAATGATCAAGACCAATAGAAGTTACGATGCTAGCAAGGTTATTTTTTAAGATATTAGTAGCATCAAATCTATAGAACAAACCACTTTCAATTAAATTTATATTATCTGGATATTGAGATGCTTTTAAAAAATATGCTGCAGTCAGTATTTCAAAAAAAGTAATTGGTTCACTAGTGTTAGCTTCTTCAATTTCTTCAAGTAAATTTGCTAAATCTTCATCATTTAATTCTTCATTATTAAAAACAAACCTCTCATTAATACTTTTGATATGAGGACTAGTGTAGATATTACAATTAAAATTTGCTTCCTTTAAAATAGAAAACATTGCTTGGATAGTTGAGTACTTTCCATTAGTACCAACAATAGAAATTGCTTTTATTTTATCTTGAGGATTTCCTAATTTTTTGCAGAGATTTTGAATACGATCTAGACTTAAATCTATTTCTTTAGGATGCAGCTCTTGTAAGCGACTGACTATCTTCTGAAGTTTCATTTTGTTCAGCACTTATATCAGAATTTTTCTTTAACAATATTGATAATAAAGTTCCAATTTTAGATGCAAGATCTTTACGCTCAACAATTAAATCGACAAAACCAGTTTTTTCAACATATTCACTTTTTTGGAAACCTTCAGGCAGTTCTTCTTTAACAGTTCCTTGAATTACTCTTGCACCCGCAAATGCAATTAAAGCTCCTGGTTCTGCAATGTGAATATCACCTAACATAGCGTATGATGCAGTAATACCGCCTGCTGTTGGATCAGTTATGCAAACTAAATATGGTAGTCCATTTTTTTTTAATTCATTAATTGCAAGCGTTGTTCTTGTCATTTGAGATAAAGAAATTAAACTTTCCATCATTCTCATTCCTCCTCCAGCACTAATACACAAAAATGGTGTTTGATTTTCTATGGCATGTT
Source organism: uncultured Pelagibacteraceae bacterium (assembly GCA_902594405.1). Taxonomy (GTDB): domain Bacteria; phylum Pseudomonadota; class Alphaproteobacteria; order Pelagibacterales; family Pelagibacteraceae; genus Pelagibacter. Next base: position 36,093 of record CACJMB010000007.1, read on the forward strand.
GTATCCCATATAAAAAAGCTTCCCCTTCTGCGGCAGCCATAGAAGCACCTAAAAAATCAAAATCAGATGCCACAGCTGTAATTTTAATATTATTTATTGTTCCAGAAGCAACTATCATTCCACATTCTAATCCTGTTTTCTTTCGAGCACTTTTTAGTCTTTCTTTGTAAGGCTTAGAATCTGTCCAATTTAGTGGATCATCTTTTGGTATTGGAGTTTTGAAAATCTCGTAATTGTTTTTTCCAAATAAGATATCAAATCTTTGTTTTGGCTTTATTCTATGATGTTTATTACAATCAGGACAAACCCAAAGATTTTTTTCTAAATCAGTTTTAAGAATAGGGCCTCTACAGCATGAGGTCCAATCACTTTTTGCGATATCCTCTTTAGTAGCTCTATCACGTATAGCAGTTTTAATTTTTTCACCTGCTTTAATAATTTTAGTTATCCAGTTCATTGAATTTTATTTTTTAATCTCTTAACGATATTAGTAACATTTGTGACAGCATTTTGTCTCTTTTCAATTGATTTAGAGATTTCCTTACAAATTGCACTACCAACCACCAAACCATCAGCTTTTTTTAGAGATTTGATTGTTTTTTCTGTAATACCAAAGCCAATAACAACATTTTTTGATTTATTATGTTTTTTTATTTTATTGTATTTTTCTAATATTTTCCTCGGGGACACCTTAAGCTTTCCACCCGTTGTAGATAACATGCTAATATAATAAATCATGTCGTGTGAGTCTTTTATGATTTTTTTTAGTCTTATCTGCGAAGTAGTTGGTGAAACTAATTGAATAAAATTAATTCCTTTTTTTTTACATTTTGATGCAAAATTTTTATTTTCAGGATAAGGTAAATCAACAACTATTAAACCATCAACTTTTGATTTTTTACATTTTTCTAAAAATTTATTTTCATTATATTGATAGATCATGTTGTAATAACCCATCAGGATAATAGGTTTATTTTTTTTTATTTGTTTAAAATTTTTTGCAATTGAAAATACATCATTAATTTTAATACCGTTTTTAATTGCCCGGTAAGCACTTGTTTGTATTTGTCCTCCATCAGCTATAGGAGTGTTATGTGGAAAACCTAATTCACAAATATCTGCATAATTAGAAATTGATTTTAATATTTCTAAGGATTTTTTTTTAGTATTATCACCAGCAACAGTATATGTCAGTAAAGCTGGTCTATTCTCTTTTTTTACAGCCGAGAAAGTTTTGCTGATTAATGAATTCATTAATTTTTACCCAACCTTTCTCTTAAAATATCTCTATCTTTTTTAGCGTCACCACAAGAGTTAACGATTATAATTGTGTCTTTGCTTAATTTTGGAGCAATTTTTATCGCTTCTGCAAATGCATGGCTGGGTTCTAAACTTGGATTAAGTTTTTCAAATTTAGTTACCATTACATGTGCTTTTAATGCTTCTTCATCGGTTGCATAAGTGTATCTCGCACGTTTTGTATCTTTTAAAAAACAATGTATTGGACTTACCCCTGGGTAATCTAATCCAGCACTTATTGATTCTGTGTCATTTATTTGACCTTCATTGTTCTGACAAACGTAAGAAGCTGCACCATGTAAAATTCCAATTTTAGCATTTCTACTTAAAGGAGCGGCATGGAGTTTAGATTTTTTTGGACCTCCAGCTTCTACACCAATTAATTCTATTTGTGATTTATTAAAATCTATAAATTCACTCCAAAAACCATATGCCGAACTCCCACCACCCACACAGTTAATTAATTTAATTTTTTTTGGAATTTTTTTGAATTCTTGTTTAATTTGTATTTTTAATTCTCTTGAAATTTGAGCTGTACTCCATCCACAAATTTTCACAAATATATTTGGACCAACTGTACTTCCAACACACATATGTGTAGTATCACAATTTGAAACCCAATATCTCATACACTCGCTGACTGCATCAACTAAGGTTTGACTGCCTGAATATACAGGAATTATTTCAGCGCCATTTTTTCTCATTGCATCACAATTTGGTTTTTGTCTCTTGATATCTTTTGCACCCATGAAAATTTTACATTTGAGACCAAATTTCTTTGCAGCCATACTTAACATTTTACCAGCATAACCAGCGCCAGTGTCACCAACTATATATTTTTTGCCCATAGCCTTACAAATTAAGGCATGAACAGTTGCATTGTATATTTTGTGAGCACCACCATTAGCCTCCGATACAACTTTGGCCCATATTTGAGCGCCACCCAAATGGTTAGATAAATTTTCTAATTTCACAAATGATGTAGGTGATCCAATATAATTCTTAAAGTAATAATCTCTCTTTTTTAAAAATTTCTTATTATTTCTTAATTTTGAAAACTCACGTGTTAGATCCTCTACAGGTTTTTTTAAAGTTTCAGGAATAAAACTTCCTCCAAATTTACTACCCCAAAAACCGTAACGATCATGCTGGTCGATTAGAGGAATTTTTTTTTTAAGTTTCATTTTTTAATTCATTTAAATTGTTTAAAAAAATATCTATTTTGGATGTATCTTTTAATCCAGAAGTTTCCAAGCCTCCAGATAAATCTAAGTAATTGGCAATTTTTTTATAATTTTTTAGATTATCGTCGAATTTTATATTACCAGCTAGCATTAATTCCTTATTTAATTTGATATTTTTAATCAAGTTGTGATCAAAGCTATGACTTTTTTCATAACCTTTGCTATCAAATAAATATACATCTGTTACATCAACAAATGACTTATATCCAAGAACATCAGACTCGTCTTTAATTGTTAAAGCCGTAATAATCTTTTTTTGATATTTTTGTTTTATATTTTTAATTTTATGAGGAGTACAGTCATACAATTGATAATAATCAAAAGGTAAATTTTTTATTTCTTCTAAAATCTCATCATCAGGTTTTACTAAAACAGCAACAAATTCACTTTTGTTCTTTTTAACATTTAATAATTTTTTTAAAGAGTCAATTTCAACATACCTTGAGCTTTTTGGATAATTACAAATGAAGCCAATAAATTTTGGAGGATAGGGATGATTTATTAAGAAATTTAAAGTGTCAGAGTCTTTTATACCACAAATCTTACAACCTTTGATCATCTATTTAAATGATCGACAAGTTTTTTAGTATTATTTTTTATATTACCTTTTGTAAGAGATCTTCCTATTACAATACCAGAAACATTATTTTTAAAAGCTTGTTTAGGTGTCATAATTCTCTTTTGATCATTTGAACTATCACCAGGCAATCTTATTCCTGGGGTTATGATTAATAAATTTTTGTATCTTTTACGAACCATTATAGCTTCTTGAGCAGAACAAACTATACCATCACATCCTGACTTTTTAATTAATGATGCTTGTTTTAAAACCAACTGTTTTACATTTTTTGTATGACCTATCTCTTTAAGTGATTTATTATCAAGACTTGTTAAAATTGTAACTCCTAAAACTTTTAAATTTTTATTTATTTTTTTTGCTTTTTTTTTTATTGATTTTAGCATTTCCAAACCACCGTTTACATGCACTGTAATATATTTACATTTTTTTAAATCTTTTAAGCTATCAATGGCAGATAATGCTGTTTGAGGAATATCATTTATTTTCAAATCTAACCAAAAATCTTTTTTAAACTTTTCTAAAAATTTTCGCCCATTCTTCGAATAAAAGAATTGAAGGCCAAATTTAGGAATTATTTTTAATTTATTTGAATTAGTTTGATTAATTATTTTTTTTATTTGACTAAGATTTGATGTATCACAAGCTACAAAAATACTTTTATTCTTCATCATTTAATTTTTTAAACAAATCTTTAGACATTTTAAAGTGGATAGTTTTCTTTTCTGGAGTGTTTACTTTTTCTCCAGTTTTAGGATTTCTTGAAATCCTTGCTTTTTGAATATTTGTTGAAAAAACACCAAAACCTCTTAGCTCTACTCTATCCCCTCTTCTAAGGGCTCTTTTTATTTCACCTAGTATTATGTTGGTAAATTTTTCAAGATCTTTCTTAAGAAAATTTGGATAATTGTTTGATAGTTGTTTTAAAAGGGCTGATTTTACAATTGTCAACTTTACTATTTTTAAATTATTCTTTTTCTTCTTCTTTTTTCTTTAGATCATCAGATAGTGACGAAAATGGAAGATTTTTTCCTGAGCCTTCAGATCCATATTTCTCTAAAGCTTCTTTTTTTTCTATTTCTTCAAGAAGCTTAATACTCAATGACACTTTCCTTTTGTCTAAATCAAGTTCAGCTATTGCACAATCAAGTTTTTCTCCACCAGTCCATCTACTTGGTCTAGCATCAGCAGCATTAATGGCTATGGCAGATTTCTTAATTTGGAAGTCCATCTCACATCCCTCTGGTCTTACAATCAATCCTTTATTATCAGTTGCAACAACTTTAACAGTTATCGTTTGATTTTTTGATTTATCTTTGAACCAATCAAAAGGATCAGCCTGTGTTTGTCTTAATCCAACTCTAATTTTTTGCTCTGATACTCTAATTTCTAAAATTTTTACTTTAATTTTATCACCTTTTTTATATTTTGATAATTCTTCCTCACCATTATTCAAATATGTCAGATCATTGCAGTGTAAAAATGCATCAATATCTATATTTTCTATTTTCACAAAAAGAGAATAATCATTTTTATTCACAACTTCACCTTCAACAATTGTGTCAACGGGATATTTATTTTGGAATATTTCATATGGGTTTTCTTGAGTTAATCTGTGGGAAATAGCCACTCTTCTTTTATCTTTATCTATTTCTGTAATAACACAATCTATTTCGTCACCTATTCTAAACATTTTTTTCGCTGAAATATTTTTTTTAGTCCAGCTAAGTTCACTTGAATGAAGCAGAGTTGTTAAACCAGGTTCTAGTTCACAAAAAGCACCAAAGTCCATTAATTTCACAACTTTTACTTTATAAGCTTTATTTAACTCATAATTTTCAATATGTTCAAATGGATCTGGTGATAATTGTTTTACAGAACAACCAACTTGTAGTTTTTCTTTATCCACACTTATAACTTTAAGGTCATGTTTCTCACCAATATTAAAAACTTCATCGGGATGGTTCACTCTTGAATAAGAAATTTCCTGCAAATGAACCAAAACATCTAGTTCACCGTTAACATTAAAAAAACATCCAAAAGTACTATAACCTTTTACTTCTGCTCCTTTAATAATATCTCCAACTTTATATTTTTCTACAATTTTAGCTTTATCCTCTTTTTTGAAAGAGGAAATAATTTCTCTTCTTGATACACATGCATTACCTCTAACTTTATCTAATTTTATTAGAGCAAATTTTTGTGGTTCATTCATTAAATGACTAATATCTTTCAAAGGCTTATCACTAATTTGTGATCCAGGTAAAAACATTAAAGAACCTGTATCAATATGTTCTACTATACAACCACCTTTACACTTTGAAGTTATTTTACCCATTATCGGCTCATTTTTTTCATATGCTTCAACCAATTTATCCCAACCTTTAATTTTTTGAGCTTTTGATGCTGAAACTAAAACTTCTCCATTTCTATCCTCAATCTTTTCAAGTAAAACTGGTATATTTTCACCAACTTTTATTTTTTCTGACAAACCCATACTTTTTAGTTCATTTATATCTAGAACTGGTTCACTTTTTAAACCTTCAATAAATAAAAAAACAAATTTTTCAGTTATTTTGTTAATTTTACCATCTATTATTTTACCTTCTTCAATTTGAAGTTTTGAAAGCTGACTGTTAAGCAATTTTTCAAATTCTTTTGATGCAGGATTTGAAAGGTCTTTATATATTTCCATTAAGCAATATTTTTTTGTCTATAATTTTTTTTATTTTTAAAAAACAGGCTCTTTTAGATAAATTTGTTGTATTTATCAATACTGAATCTTTAGTTTTCTTAAGTGGTGCAACTTTTCTTGTAAAGTCTCTTTTATCACGTAATTTAATGCTTTTAAGCACTTCACCAAAGGAAATATTCATTTTAAGCTTTTTTAATTCTTTATATCTTCGGATTGCTCTTGTTTTTATATTTGCAGTGATAAAAAATTTAAAATTTGCGTCTGGCAAAATATTGTATGTAATATCCCGTCCATCAAGACAAGAACCATGAAACTTCTTTGGAGGATTATAAGCAAATCTGAGTTGAAATTTATTAACAATATTTCTAATAGATTTACTTTTTGCAATTAAAGAGGCCTCTGCACCAACTTTGTTGGAAAGTAATTCTTTTTTATTTAAATCTTCAATTTTTAAATTATTTATTTTTTTTTTTGCAAAGTTTAAATTGAATTTTTTAGGATATCTTAATTTGTTTAAAGCGAGTACTCGGTAAGCTTTACCAGTATCTAAATATAAAAGATTATAATGTTTAGAAATTTGTTTTGCTAATGTACCAGCACCAGCCGCAGCAGGTGAGTCTATTGCTATTTTTATAATATTTTTCCTTTTTATCATTTTTTTTTTAACAAATTAATAATTTTTAAAAAATCTGGAAAGGAAGTATTTATAGATTCTTTGTTATAAATTTTCCAATAGCCACCAAAAGATAAAGCAGCAATTACGCTGGTCATAAATACCCTGTGGTCATTTAAATAATTTTTAATAACAATTTTTTTATTAATTTTTAAATTTGGATTTCCAAAAATTTTAATTGAAGAATTGGTTGTAATGGTTTTGATACCTAATTCATTTAAAATTTTAGCTCCCCATTTAAGTCTAGGACTTTCTTTTTGATTTAATTCTTCCAATTTTTTAAAATATGAGATTCCATTTGCTTTTGCTGCAACTAGAAAAATTACTAAAAATTCATCAATAGCACCACTATTTAATTCTGGGGGACAGTTTATAGGTTTTATTTTTGTTGGACTTATTACTTCTATATCAGCAATTATCTCCCCTTTATATTTTTTTTTATTTTTAAAAAAAATTTTTATACCCATCATTTTCAAAATTTTTATTACTCCAGTTCTTGATGGATTTATATTCACACTATTAATTATTAATTTTGAATTTGAACAAAGTACCGTTAGTATGATGAAAAATGCACTTGAGCTGATGTCTGCCGGTATTTTATAATTTAGTGATTTAAATTTTTTAAAATTACTCACTTTAATAATATCATAAAATTTATTTTTTTTTATAGATATTGGTAAATTCAAATATTTACATAATAGTTCCGTATGATTTCTAGACTTTTTTGCTTTAATTAAGGTGCTACCTTTAGATCTCAAGGCTCCAAAAATTACCGAACTTTTACATTGAGCAGACCCTTTTTTTTCAAAATATGTTATTGGCTTCAAGTTAGAAGAACCTTGTATTATAAGGGGCAAATTTTTTTTATTTTTTAATTTAAATTTTGCACCAAATTCAGATAATGGATCGCTAATTCTTTTAAAATCTCTTTTTGATAAGCTATTATCTCCTATTAATTTTATAGGAAATGGAGAATTGATTAATAAACCTAATATTAGTCTACCTAAAGTTCCAGAATTTTTAGCATCAATAACTATATTTTTTTTGTATTTATATCCATCAATTCCTTGTCCATAAATTTTGCAAAAATTATTTTTAAATTGAACTTTAATACCTAATTTTTTAACTGCATCTAAAGCAGCAGTAACATCCTCTGAAATCAAAAGATTATCTGCTTTAGATACACCCGAAGCTAGAGAGGAGAGTAATACCCATCTTATACTTAAGCTTTTATCTCCACTAACAGTTATTTTTTTATTAAACTTTTTAATTTTATTATTAATTATTAAAGGATTATTCATTTACAATTACTTAAAGCTGAAGCTATCACCAAAATAAGCATCTTTAGCTTTAATATTTTTAACTAAATTTGAAGGTGAGTCTAACGCAATATTTCTTCCATTGCTTAAAATCATAGCCACATCTACGCATGCAAGTAAATCTCTTGCCTGATGATCGCAAATACAAATTGTAATTTGATTTTCTTTTTGTAGTTCTACAATTATTTCTTGTAGCATTTTAATTGTAAGTACATCTAAGGCAGCAAAACATTCATCTAATAATAGGACTTTTGGTTCACTTAATAGAGATAAGGCAATAACTAATTTTTTTTTTTGGCCTCCTGATAGAAATTTAGCTTTTATATCTTTTAAATTATCTAATTCAAACCTTGATATTAGAAAATTCACTCTGTTTAATCTTTGATTTTTATCATCTATTACAATTTCACTTATAGCTTTAAGGTTTTCATAAAGTGAAAGATCGTTAAAGTAGCCTCCATATTGAGGCACATAACCTACTTTATATTTTTTGGTTCTTAAATATATGGGATAATCTATAACATCTTCGCCAGCAATTTTTATTTTGCCACTTTTGGGTTTAATCAAGCCAGTAATCAAATTAAATATAGTTGATTTACCAACACCATTTGGCCCAAGCATGCCAAAGATTTGACCTTCATTAATTTTAAAATTCAAATTATCTAAAATTAGTCTATTGCCATAAGCCAATGATACATTTTCAAATTCAATTATCGAATTTAATTTTTTAAAAGATTTAATTCTAAATTTTTTAATTATCGCCATTTTTATTATTTTTAATAATTACTTTATCTTTATTCTGGTACATATAAATTTTTGAGTCTTTTGTGTCTAAATTCATTTCTATGACATCAGCTTTTAAAGTATTTTCTAGGTTTGTAAAAATAACTTCTTTTGATATTACCATTGAATTTCTATTTATTGAAAAATCAAGATATTCACTTTCAATTTTATTATCTAAATAGGTAACTATTACATTTTTAGAAAAAATAGTATCAAAATTATTTGCATTATATTTTCCAAAATCTGATGTTATTTCAATATTATTTGAATTTTTTAACTTAATTATTGCTCTTACCTTATTTAAAAAAATTATATTTTTATCAGAAAAATCAATTTCACCTTTATCAGCAAAAATAAGATATTCGTTTCCCTTTATGTCCTTTGAGGAATAACTCACATCCTCTAACGTATTTAAGCTGCCAATAGTTTCCTCATTTTCAGCAACCTTTTCTTTATTGTTGTCTTCAATAATTAATTCTGTTTTGGAGATATTATTAATTTTTGAACTGTTAAAGTAGTAGGTCCCTAAAATTAATAACAAAAAAAATATTATAAATATATATATTTTTTTAATTTTCATTTAAGAAATATTTGATTTCAAAATATGATGTATGTGAATAACTCCTATAGTTTTAAATTTATTCTTATTATCATAAACGCATAAAGAAGTAATTTTCTTATTATTCATCAAAGTTAAGGCTTTTGCAGCTAAAGCATTTTTATCAATACTAATTGGATTTTTTGTCATTATTTTTTTTACTTCTAAAGACTTAATGTCTATTTTTTTGTGGTTAAATCTCCTTATCTGTCCGTCAGTAATTATACCAGTCGTTTTATTTTTTTTATTTTTAACAATTAATATTCCTAAATTTTTTTTGCTTAAAATATTTAATGCTTTTTTCATATTTAAATTTTCACTAACTATTGGAATCTTTTTACCTACTAACATTAAATCTTCTACTGTTTTTAATTGAGCACCCAGACTCCCAGCTGGATGTAATTTTTTAAAATCTAATTTGTCAAATTTTTTATATTTCATAGCGGATATTGCCAATGCATCTCCAAGTGCAAGTTGTGCAGTTGTACTTGAGGTAGGGACTATTCCGCCAGCTTCTGAAACTTCAGGTATTAAAAGTTTTATATCTGATGCCTTGTATAAAATAGAATCTTTTTTTGAAACTATTCCTATTAGTAAAATTTTATTTCTGATTGCATATTGAATTATATTTTTCAATTCAGCAGTTTTACCTGAGTTACTAATTAAAATTAAAATATCTTTTTTTGAAATCATCCCAAGGTCTCCATGTGATGCTTCACTTGCGGCCAGACTAAAAGATGGAGTGCCGACTGATGATAATGTTGCTGCAATTTTTGATGCTATAAGTCCACTTTTTCCTACACCACATAAAATAACTTTTGAGTTACATCTTCCTATTTGAGTCACAGCTTTATTAAAAGAGCTATTGATATTTTTTTTAAGTTTTTGTAAAGCTAGAATTTCTAAGTTAATTACATTTTTTGCTTCAGATATATATTTATTCTTTTTCATTAATGGGACCAAATATCATCCCTAAAGAATGCCAAGTCAAGGTTAACTCTTGTTTTTAAAAATTTTAAACAATCTTGATAAAGCTTCATTCTATTTTCTCTTTTAAGTATTTTTTCAAGTTCCTCATGAATTTTATGTAAGTATATTACATCATTTGCACAATATTTGAGTTGAGCAGGTGTAAGCTCTCCTCCAAAATCTGAATTTTGAAATTGTTTACTAATATCTATATTAATAAATTCTTTAATTAAGGTTTTTAATGAGTGATTATCGGAATATGATCTTGCTAACTTTGATGCAATTTTAGTATCTAGTATATTATTTGTCTCTGTTTTCAAGTAATGTTTAATATGAGCCATGTCAGCTCTGCCAAAATGAAAAATTTTTGTTATTTTTTCATCTTTTAGTAAATTAACTAAATTTGGGGCATCATAATTATCTCTATCAAACTGAATTATGTGTGCATCAGAACTACCTGAAGATAATTGGATTAAGCATAATGGATCTCGTCTGACGTTTAGACCCATAAATTCTCCATCAACAGCTATTATATTGCCTAATTTCAAATCATCTGGTAGATCGTTTTTGTGTAATTGAATATTATTAGTCATTTTAAAATATATATATATGAAAGCAAAGAATTGTCTAATTTTTGGTGGTAGTGGTCAAATTGGCAGAAACTTAATAAGAAAACTTACTAAGAATAATTATAAAGTTACTGTAGTTACCAGAAATTTACATCAAAAAAGCTACGTAATTAAAACCCAGGCCAATGCTGGTTATATAGATATAGTGGAAGCTAATATTTTTGAAGAAAACAAAATTAGGGCACTATTTAAAAAATCAGAGATTTGTATAAATTTAATTGGAATTTTATTTGAGAAGAAAAGGGGTAATTCTTTTAAAAATATTCATTCTATCTTTCCTTCAATACTATCAAAACTTTCGAAAGAATATAATCTTAATCACTTTATACATTTGTCAGCTTTAGGAATAAATGAAGCACAAGACTCTGACTATGCTAAAAGTAAGCTTGAGGGTGAGAGTAATATTTTTAAAAATTTTCCTCTTGCTACAGTTTTAAGACCGTCTGTAGTTTATTCATCAGATGATAATTTTACAACTAACTTTATGACATTATTAAATAGACTTCCCTTTTTTCCACTTTACTATAATGGACAAACTAAATTTTCTCCAATACACTGTTCTGATTTAACAGATGTTATTTATGATGTAATTTCAAAAAATATTTATTCAAAAATAATTGAATGTGTAGGACCAGAAACAATTACTTTCAGACAAATAATAGAAAAATTATTGAGATCAATTGGAAAGAGAAGGTTATTAATACCTTTTCCCTTAAAAATAGCTAAACTATCTGCAGGATTTTTTGAATTAATGCCAAAGCCTTTACTTACGAGAGATCAATTAAGGCTTTTAAAATATGACAATGTCAAATCAGGAAAATATAAAACTAATTTTGATATCGGTACACCAAGTTTAAGATATTTTGATGAAGAAGTTAAAAAATATTCATACATGTGGAGAGAAGGTGGACAATTCTCTACTGAGAAATATATTTCAAAAAATAAATTAGAAAGCGAAACTAATTAAATCAAGCTGATTGTATTTTTTTTTCTATAAATTCTGGAACTTCTTCTTTTTCTGTAACGTCTTCTTTTTTACCTTTAGGTTGATAAGCGTATAAAAGATGTAATTTACAATAAGAAAAATCTTTTAAAGACGATCTTCCACAAAAATAAAAGGATTTCTGATCAGGATGACCGATAGGCCATTTACATGAATTTTCATCAAGCTCTTCTAATTGTTTTGGATTTTCTGCCTCAAAATCTTTCTCAATTATTAAGGACTTAAATTTACTTTTTCGCCCTCTTTTTGGTGTTTGAATATTAGTTTTACTTGTTGAGTCATTAAAGTTTTGATTTGAAGCAGCTGATCTAGTTTTTATTTTTGCTGATAAATTCAGTCTATGAGCTTTACCAATAACAGCATTTCTACTTATTCCACCAATTATTGCAGCAATTTGACTTGCAGTATTTCCTTTACCCCAAAGCTCTTTTAATTTTTGAACTTTTTCCTCTGTCCAACTCATAATCTATATATTGTATATTATTTGTATAAACCAACAATATACTGATATAAAATTAAATTAAACAATCAAAATATTAGAGTTATCAACATAAATAAACTTGGTTAAGTATATATTTTTTTTCAATCCTAACTTGTATTAATAATTAATATTTATAAAACAAATTAAACATATGAGCTATTTAGCTAAAAATTATAACAGAAAAAAAATTGCCTTTAAGTATGGAAAAGGAAGTTTTTTGCATTCTACTGATAACAAAAAATATTTGGATTTTGTTCAAGGAATAGCTGTTAATTCTTTGGGCCATGTACATCCAAAATTAGTAAAAACTATAAAAGATCAGTCAAAAAAATTATGGCATGTATCTAATGCATTTCAAATTCCAGAAGGAGAAACATTAGCTAAAAAGTTATGTAAAAAAACTTTTGCTGATTATGTAATGTTTCAAAATAGTGGGGCTGAAGCTACTGAAGCAGCAATTAAAGTTGCTAGAAGATATTATTACTCAATAGGTAAACCAAACAAAAATAGAATTTTATGCATTAAAAACTCTTTCCATGGAAGAACTTTAGCAGCAATTTTTGCTAGTGGATCAAAGAAAATGACTGAGGGATTTGGTCCAAAAGTAACAGGGTTTGATCACTTTAGTTTTGGTGATCATAATTCTCTAAAAAATAAAATCAACAAAAACACAGCTGCTATTATGGTCGAAACTATTATGGGTGAAGGTGGCATAAAAGTGATTCCAGATTGGTGCTTAAAAGAATTAAGAGCATTATGTAATAAGAAAAAAATATTATTAATCCTTGACGAAGTTCAGTGTGGAATAGGAAGATCAGGTGATTTCTTTGCTTTTGAAAAATCAAAAGTAAAACCTGACATTGTACCAATCGCAAAAGGAATAGGGGGAGGATTTCCAATAGGAGCGGTATTAATGAATAAAAAAGTCGCCTCGAGCATGACACCAGGCACACACGGATCAACATTTGGAGGAAATCCTTTAGCTATGTCTATTGGAAATACTGTAATCGATATTATATCAAATAAGAAATTTTTAAATAATGTAAAAAAACTATCAAAATATTTTTTATTAAAGCTCAATAAAATTAAAGATAAATATCCAAATGTCATTAAGCAAATAAGAGGAAAAGGCTTTTTGATTGGGATACAGTTATATAAAGATCAAACTGAATTTATAAAAAAATTAATGAACAATCAGCTTCTAACTATTAGAGCTGCAGAAAATGTTGTTCGGATTTTACCCCCATTAAATGTTAAAAAAAATGAAATAGACTTAGCATTAAAAATTATTGATAAGGTCTGCTCACAGCTAAAATAGCATGAAACATTTCATTAATTTAAAAGATATACCTGCAAAAGATCTTAGAAAGATTATTATTGATGCTAAGAAAAGAAAAAGTTTAAGAAAAAAACTAAGTACATTAGAGCTTGATAAGGGTGCACCCTTAAGAGGAAAATTATTAATTCAAATGTTTGAAAAATCTAGTTTGCGAACAAGATTAAGCTTTTATTTAGCTATCAAACAATTAGGTGGCGGTACTTTGACTTTGAGGTCTAATGAGCTTCATTTGGGTCAAGGTGGAGAGAGCATTGCTGACACAGCTAAAATTCTTTCGACTTATGGTGATGGATTTATGCTTAGAACTGATAGTGATCAAAAAGTTGAAAATTTTAAAAAATATTTATCTATACCCGTCATCAATGGCTTAAGTCCTTCATCTCATCCAACACAGGTTTTATCAGATGTTTTTACTGTTGAGGAAATAATGAAAAAACCTATTTCAAAATTAAATATTTCTTGGATTGGTGACTCAAATAATGTTTTGGATAGTTTAATAGCTGCATCAGTAAAATTTTCTTTCAAGTTAAGTATTGGTTGCCCAAAAAAATTTGAACCAGGAAAAGAAGTTAGAACTTGGGTCAAAAAAAATAATAAAAAAATTTATATTTATAATGATGCAAAAAAAGCAGCTTTAAATGCAGATGTAATTTTTTCTGATAAAGTTATTTCTTTAAATGACAAGGTTAATAAGAAGAAAAAAATAAAAGCGTTTAAAAATTTTAAAATTGATAAAAAATTAATGAGTTATGCAAAAAAAAATTGCATTTTTTTACATTGTTTACCTAGAGGAGACGAAGTGAATGATGATGTTTTCTTGGGAAAAAAGTCTCACGTATGGCAACAAGCACTCAATAGAGTTCACGTACAAAAAAGTATTTTATTATATTGTTTTGGAAAATTAAGGTAGCGGCAAAGGGCTGTCTGAATTTTCATTTAGATATTTTATTACAGAGGCTCTATCTTTTTCTTTTCTAAGACCTGCATATGCCATCTTTGTTCCCTTTATCCATTTAGCAGGTTTAATTAAAAATCCGTTAAGTTCTTCAAAAGTCCATTCTTTATCATATGCTGCTAAAGCTTTAGAATATTTATAATCTTCAACCGCTCCAACTTTTCTTCCTACAACATTATACAGAGCTGGACCTATAGCATTCTTTCCTCCTTTAACAATTGAATGACAAGCTGCACATTTTTTAAAAACTTTTTCACCATGAGCAATATCTCCCAATGCCATTAATACTGATATATCAATTTTATCTGAAGTAGTGCTTGAGCTAGTTATGGATACAGTAGTGGCAGCTTCTACTTCAACTGAATAACCAGGTGTTTCAGGTTTTTCTACGTGGAATATAACATCAGATAATTTTCCAATACCGATAATGAGCAAAGCAACCATCAAAACTGCAGCAACTATTTTATTTATTTCGAAAGAATCCATTTTTTCTAAATTTTGTAGTGAACGTATAACATGATAAATTAAAAAAAAGCTAAAATTTAATGTATAAATTTGCCTCTATAGTTGTTTAATGAGTATAATAATTTGTAAATATAATGAAAACTTTAGTAATTATACCATCTAGGATGTCTGCAACTAGGCTTCCAGGTAAACCTTTGCTAAAAATAAATGGTTTATCAATTATTTCACATGTATCTAAAAAAGCAGAACAGGCTAATATTGGAGACGTGATTGTAGCTACAGAGGACCAGGAAATTATTGATGATGTTAAAGGAAATGGTTTCAATGCTATTTTAACTAGCAATAAACACAAAACAGGTACAGATAGAATTCATGAGGCACTTAAAAAATCAAATATTAGAGATGTTGATTTTATTATGAATTTACAAGGTGACGAACCAGCAATCGACATTCAAGATATCGTAAGATTGAATGATAAAATGTTAAAAAATCCCTCTAAAATAGGAACTCTTGCTGCAATAATAAAAGAAAATAAAAATTTGAAAAACGAAAATATTGTAAAGGTAATTACCGAAAATGCTCTAGAAGAGAACAATTTCCCAAAGGGCATATCTTTTTTACGAAAGTCTGAGAGGGTAGATAATATTTATCATCATATTGGAGTTTATTGTTATTCAAAAGACTCACTCGAAAAATTTGTTCAATTAAGCCAATCTAAAAAAGAAATAGAAAATCGGTTAGAGCAATTAAGAGCATTAGATAATAATATTGATATCAATGTTTCACTTGCCAAATCATCTCCAATAGGAGTAGATACAGAGGAAGATTATCTAGCCTTGAAAAAAATAATGGAATATAAGAATTGATGAGTAAAATTTATTTTCAAGGAAGCTTTGGCGCATATTCTCATTTAGCGGCGCTTTCAATTGATGCTAAAGCAGAAATCTTGCCTTGTAAAACTTTTGATGATTGTTTTAACAAAGCATCTGAAGAACCAGATAGCAGAATTATAATTCCAGAGTCTAATAGAATTACAGGTAATATAGGTATTGAATATTTAATATTTAAACATAGGCTAAATATTTATAAAGAGCATTTTCAAAAAATTGAACACAACTTATTAGGACAACCTGGTGCTAAATTAAAAGATATCAGAGACGTATACTCACACGCGCAAGGATTGTCTCAGTGTTCAAAATTTATAAAAGAAAATAATTTAGCTGAACATATTAGAGCGGATACTGCTGGATCTGCTGAAATGATTTCTAAAACAAAAGATGTTAAGCAATCAGCTATAGCATCTTCATTAAGTGCTAAAATTTATGGCTTAGAAGTAATCAAAAAAAATATAGAAAACGAAAGCGGAAATTTGACAAGATTTTTGGTTATGGGAAAAAATATCTCTCAACCAGAATTTAAAGATAAAACTTATATAACCTCTTTTTTATTTAAATTGAAAAGTAAGCCAGCCGCCCTCTATCAATCACTAGGAGGTTTTGCTATTAATGGTGTAAATTTAACTAAACTACAAAGTTATCCAGAAAAAAATAGTTTCGACTCTTATTTTTTCTTGTGTGATTTGGATGGACACATTGAAGATCCAAAAGTTCAGAAATCTCTTGAAGAGCTAGGTCTACATTGTGAGGATTTTCACGTTCTAGGTGTTTTTGAAGCAGATAGCTTGAGACAAAAAAAATAAGAATCTTTTCTTGTAGATTAGAAATTTTAACTGCTATAATGGTTTTGGAGGCTAGAGGTGGATGCTGCTTGAACCCGACCAGATCTTAACGGAAGCAGTCGTAGAGACAGTTATTCAGGTTCTAGTCTCCTAAAAGATATATGAATAATAATTCAAAAGTATTAGCATTAAAATATAGGCCACAAACTTTTGATGATCTTATTGGTCAAGAAGTTGTTGCAGAAACTATCACCAATTCGATTAAAGCTGACAAAATACCGAATGCATATTTGTTCACTGGAATAAGGGGAATAGGAAAAACCACAACAGCACGAATTGTTGCAAAAGCACTTAATTGTTCAAATGGTATCGACAATTTATGTAAAGAAAACTTTTGTGAAAGCTGTAAATCAATAAGTGAGTCTAGTCATATAGATGTGCTTGAAATGGATGCGGCAAGCAAAACAGGTGTCGATGACGTAAGAGATTTAATCGAATTTTCAAGATATGGGCCGACCTCGGCTAAATATAAAATCTTTATTATTGATGAAGTTCATATGTTAAGCAAACAAGCATTTAATGCTTTATTAAAAACTTTAGAAGAACCGCCAGAATATCTAAAATTTATTTTTGCAACTACAGAAATTAAAAAAATTCCAATTACGGTTGTATCTAGATGTCAAAGATTTGATCTATCTAGAATTAAATCTTCAGAATTATTAGAGTTTATTAAAAAAATTAAGGACAAGGAAAATGGAAAAATAAGCGACGATGCTTTAAAGCTTATAGTAAAAATTTCTGAGGGTTCTGTTAGAGACTCTTTATCGTTGCTCGATAGAGCGTTATTAAGTTTAGAGCAAGGAAAAGAATTAGATTTGAATTCAGCTCAGAAAATTTTTGGGTATTTTGATAAATCTCAATTAATCGATTTGTTTGAGTTAATTTTAAAAGGTGAAGAAACAAAAGTAATAAGTATTTATAGAAAAATTTATGACCAAGGTGTTGATCCCAAGGTTTTTATTAATGATTTCTTAGAGTTACTTTACTACTTTAAAAATATTAATTCTTTAACTTTAGAAAGTACAAATTTTTCATTAAATGATGATGAATTTTCTAAAATTAAAAATTTATCAGATCAAATAGATTCAGAGGTATTAATATTATTTTGGCAATTTGCCATCTCTTCTCTTGAAGAGATAGAAATAGTATCTAATCAACACATTTCAATTGAGATGTTCTTAATAAGATTAATGCATTTAAGTTCTGTAAAATCTGAAAATAAAATTGAAAATGTTGAAGCTCAATTGAAGAGTAAAAATTTTGTAAAGAATACAGAAACTGAATTAACCCCTAAAACAATAAATCAAATTAAAAATGTTGCACAGGAAGAAAAAACTAAACCAGAAGTTCAAACAGAAATTAAAGCAGAACATAAAATTAATATAAATGCATTTGAAAATTTAATTGAAATTTGTTCTAAAAAAAAAGAAATCAAACTTAAATACGAGTTAGAAAAAAATGTTAACCTCGTAAAATTTGAAAAAAATAGAATTGAAATATCTTTTAATGAAAGTTTAGATAAAGACTTTGTTAAAGATTTATCATCAAAGCTTTTTGAATGGACTGGTGAAAGATGGATTATTACGTTTAGTAAATTAAAAGGGCAAATGTCAGTAAAAGATAAACAAAAAAATGTTCAAAAACAATTAATCGATGAAATGAAAAATTCAGAAATATTTAAAAGTGTGATGGATAAATTTCCTGATGCCGAGTTAGTAGATGTAAATTCAAAGAAAGATGGAGTTAATAATGACTGATTTTAGTAAAATATTAGATAAGGCAAAAGAACTTGAGGCAAAAATGAAAGAAAGCCAACAAAAGATTAAGGAAATTAGAGTTGAAGGAGTTTCGGGTTCAAATTCTGTAAAGATAACTTTGGATGGAGAGGGAGAGATGCAAACAATAAAGTTATCTGATGAAATTATGAAAGAGGAAAAAACCATAATTGAGGATTTAATTGTTGCAGCACATAATAGTGCTAAATCTCAACTTAAATCAAAAACAACTGAGGAAATTTCAAAAGCAACTGGAGGTTTTGGAATTCCTGGTTTTAAATGGCCTTTATAATAGATGCAAAACATCAGCGAGATAGAAGAATTAATTAAATTAATTTCTAAACTTCCAGGTTTAGGTCCCAAATCAGCAAAAAGAATTGTTTTAAAATTAATTAATAATCGTGATGAACTTGTAAAACCTATGGCAAATACATTGGCGCAAGTTTATAAAAATGTAGTTAGATGTAACTCATGTGGTGCATTAAAATCAAATTCAAATGGCTGTCTAAATTGTGAGAACACAAAAGAAAAATTTAATAAAATTTGTGTAGTAGAAGATATTGCAGACCAGTGGTCAATTGAAAATTCAAATATCTTTCAGGGCTATTTTCATATTTTAGGAGGAACAATTTCTTCAGTTGGCCAAAGAAAAGAAGATTTATTAATCAATTCATTAGTTGAAAGAGTTAATAGAGATAAAATCGAAGAGGTAATTCTTGCAACTAGTGCAACTGTTGAAGGTCAAACAACTGCATACTACATTCAAGATAGTCTAAAAAATTTAGATGTTAAAATTACTAAATTAGCACAAGGTTTACCAGTAGGAGGAGAGATTGAAAGTCTAGATGATGGGACTCTATTTTCTGCTTTTAAAAATCGATCTAATTTGGTTTCGAACTCAGATTAGATTTTTTTTTCATTCTATTTAAATGAAGTAATGGTTCAGTATAACCTGAAGGTTGCTCCTTACCTTTAAATACTAAATCACACGCAGTTTGAAACGCTATAGAATTCTCATAATTATTACTCATTTTAACATATAGCGGATCATCTTTGTTCTGATTATCTACTATTTTGGCCATCTCTTTCATTATTTCTGTTACTTGTATTTTTGTTGTAATTCCATGATGAATCCAGTTGGCTATATGTTGTGAAGAAATTCTTAGAGTTGCTCTATCTTCCATCAAGCCAATGTTGTTAATATCAGGAACTTTTGAACAACCCACACCTTGGTCGACCCACCTTACAACATATCCCAGTAAAGTTTGTGCAGAGTTTGAAATTTCTTTATTTATATCCTCTACTGACCAATTAGGTCTATCTGCTATTGGTATTGTTAAAAGATCATCAAGCCTAGCTGGTTCTCTTTCAGTTAATTTTTTTTGTTCATCGAAAATATTTATTTCATGATAATGTAGAGCATGTAAAGCTGCTGCTGTTGGAGAAGGTACCCATGCGCAGTTTGCTCCCGCTTTTAAGTGTCCCGTTTTTTGCTCTATCATATCTTTCATTTTGTCTGGCATTGCCCACATTCCTTTTCCAATTTGAGCTTTACCAGAAAACCCACAATTTAAACCAATATCAACATTGTTGTTTTCGTAAGCTGTAATCCACTTAGATGATTTCATATCACCTTTTTTAATCATAGGACCGGCTTCCATTGATGTATGCATTTCATCACCAGTTCTATCCAAGAAGCCAGTATTAATAAAAAAAACTCTATTTTTAAGACTTCTAATACATTCTTTCAAATTTGCTGATGTTCTTCTCTCTTCATCCATAATACCAATCTTACAAGTGTACTTAGGTAAATTTAAAACTTCTTCAACTTTAGAAAAAATTAAATCTGTAAATGCTGTCTCGTCTGGACCATGCATTTTAGGTTTTACAATGTAAACTGATCCAGTTCTTGAATTATTTTTATTTTTAATATCGTGTAGAGCAGCTGCTGTAGTTATAAATGCATCCATTATACCTTCAGGTATTTCACTTCCATCACTTAATAAAATTGATGGGTTAGTCATTAGATGACCAACGTTTCTTACCAGTAAAAGGCTTCTACCATGTAACTTTAAACCTTTGCCATCTTTTGAGATATAGCTTCTGTGTGGATTTAATTTCCTCTCAAATAATTTTCCTTCTTTTTCAAATTTAGACTTAAGGTCTCCTTTCATTAGACCTAGCCAATTTCGATAACAAATAATTTTATCTTCAGAGTCAACTGCTGCAACACTATCTTCATTATCACAAATGGTTGACACTGCAGATTCTAGTATAATGTCGCTAATACCCGCATGATCTTGTTGTGCAGCAAAAGCTCTTGAGTCTTTGAGAATTTCAATATGTAAGTTATTGTTCTTTAGAATAATTGCAGATGGATTATCACTTTCACCTCTGTGTCCAATAAATTTATTTTCATCTTCCAAATCAAAAATATCAGCACCTTTCAAAACTTTTAATTTTCCATATTTTACAGCAAAACTTGTAATTTTATTCCAACTAAGCCCAGCCAATGGAAAATACTTATCTAAAAAATCCCTTCCATATTTTATAACCATTTCACCTCTCAAAGGGTCATATCTTTCAGATACGCTATCTTCAGATTGCTCAATTACATCTGTACCATAAAGACTATCATATAAACTCATCCATCTTGCATTTGCAGCATTTAAAGCGTACCTAGCATTCATAACAGGCACAACTAACTGAGGTCCAGCTATACTAGCAATTTCCTCGTCAACATTTTCAGTTTCTATTTTAAAATCAGGTCCTTCATTTTTTAAATAACCAATTTCTAATAAAAATTTTTTATATTCATCTAAATTAAATTCCTTACCTTTATTTTTGATATGCCAATTGTCTATTTTTTTCTGCAATTCTTCTCTAAATTTAATTAATTCTTTATTTTTTGGTGCTAGCTCATCTAGTGTTTTTTCTAGACCTAACCAAAAATTTTTTGAAGATACATTTGTATTCTTTAATAATTCATCATTTACAAAGTTTGATAGTTTTTCTGATACTTGAAGATTATTAATTTTAATGTATTTTTCTTGCATAGCACTTAAGTTCGTACCCCATCTGTATTTTTGCCTGAGAGCTTTACTCCTTCGGCGGAAATTAATCTCTTTCCAGAGTGTTATGCTTTAATCGGTCCTTTTGCCTGAGAGTTTCCGGGGTGGTTGCTCCTTCGGCGCTATAAATAGTCTCTCCCGATAACGAACTTGTATCTGTTAAATGATTTAAGTCAATTAATAAGAATTACACCTTATTTAATATCATTTTATTGCCTTTTTTGTATTTTAACCATCCGCTATAAATAAAACATGAAAAATTATCTAAATTTTGAAACAGAAATTAAAGATCTAGAAAACGAACTAGAAAAATTGAAAGATCCTTACAACCAAGAGGGATTATCAGAAGTCGATACTCAAAAAATTTCAAGCACTCAAACAGAAATAGATGAAAAATTAAAAAATATTTATTCTAATTTAGATCCTTGGCAGACTACTATGGTTGCTCGTCATGAAGATAGACCTAAAGCAAAATTTTTTATTGATAATTTGTTTGAAGACTTCATTTTATTATCGGGGGACAGGTATTACGGAGAAGATAAATCAGTATTAACTGGATTTGCAAAGTTTAATGGCAAATCTGTTTTAGTTATAGGTCAAGAAAAAGGAGAAGATCTTGATAGCAGAATTGAGAGAAATTTTGGAATGATGAGACCAGAGGGTTATAGAAAAACTATAAGACTGATGAACTTAGCAAACAAATTTAATATTCCTATTATCTCTTTTATTGATACTCCAGGAGCATATCCAGGTGTAGGAGCTGAAGAGCGAGGACAGGCAGAGGCGATAGCAAAATCTATTGAATGTTGCATGGAACTTAAAGTTCCAACAATTGCAATAATTATAGGTGAAGGTGGTTCTGGTGGAGCAATAGCATTAGCTTCATCAAATAAAGTCCTTATGCTAGAAAATGCAATTTACTCAGTAATATCTCCAGAAGGATGTGCAACTATTCTGTGGAGAGATCCAAAAAAAATGCTTGATGCTGCGAAAGCTATGAAACTTTCAGCTAAAGATTTATTAAAATTAAAAGTTATTGATGAAATAATTGAAGAACCTTTAGGTGGTGCGCATAGAGATAGAGATATTATATTAAATAACGTGAGAGAAACTTTAACAAAAAATTTAAATTATTTTGATGAATTATCTTCCGAAGAAATAATGAATGAGAGAAAAAATAAATTTCTTAAAATTGGAAGAAACGATGGTTTTATGACTAGTACTGAGGATCTAAGCACATTAACTGTTAAGAAAAATAATTTTGATAAAATTTTAAAATCAAAAAAAGTATTATCAGCTATTGCTGGCGGATTAATTTTAATTTCTTTAATTCTGTTATTTATTTAAATTTATAAAGCACCATGACAATGCTTGAATTTTTTTCCAGATCCACAAAAACATGGTTCATTTCTTCCCATCTTTTTATTGTTTGAAATTTGTTTAGAAATATCGTTTTGTTTGTTTTCATTTTCCCGGTTTGACTCAAGAACAACTTTTAAGTTCATTAAAATAGTTACATAATCTAATTTTAATTTTTCTAAAAGATTTGAAAACAATTCAAATGCTTCTTTTTTATATTCAACTAATGGATCTCTTTGACCATAAGATCTTAGACCTATGACTTGTCTTAATTGCTCCAAATATTGAATATGCGATTTCCAGTTTAAATCAATTGATTGAAGAAAAATTCTTTTTTCAATTTCTTTTGCATGATCTCCCCCTAGAAGTTTAATCCGTTCCTTTCTAGTTTCTTGAAATTTATTAGAAATCTTTTCTCTGAAATCTTTATCTTTAGTTTCAATTAAATCCTTAAATTCGTTTTCTTCAAAGCTTTTTCCAACTATTTGCTTAGTTTTGTTATTAAATTCATTACTTTTAGGATTAGATAAATTTGAAATTTTTAACTTAATTAAATTATCAGATATTTCTTTTAAAAATTCATCTGAATAATCAAAGATATTTTCACTATTCATTGCATTTTTTCTTTGTGAAAACACAACGTGCCTTTGATCATTAAGAACATTATCAAATTTGATG
>CACJMB010000008.1 GCA_902594405.1 uncultured Pelagibacteraceae bacterium
TGCTCCTAATTCCATTAAAGCTTGAGCATAATCACTAGACCTTTTGGTAGATGTTCCAAAAATTTTTTTCTTCTCGTGTAAATTTTCCTTTTTGATTTGATCTTGTTTTTTTAAAAATAAGTATCTCTTAAGAACTCTTTCAATATTACCATCTAGAGGAATTATTGGTTCATTGAATGCAATTGCAGAAATTGCACTTGCTGTATAATCTCCAATTCCTGGAAGAGACTTCAAATCTACAAAATTTCTAGGTATTTTTTTATTAAAATTTTTAACAACTATTTGAGCTGTTTTTTTTAAATTTCTTACTCTTGAATAGTATCCAAGACCCTCCCAAAGTTTAATTAATTTTCTATCATCATATTTTGATAATTTTTCAATTGTAGGAATATTTTTTATAAATCTGTTAAAGTAAGGTATTACAGTTGCAACCTGGGTTTGCTGCAACATGAATTCACTTACTAAAGTATAATATTGCTTTTTTGTTTGAGAAACATTCTTTCTCCAAGGTAAAGATCTTTTATTTAAATCGTACCAATTAAGAATATTATTTGTTATTATTGGATCTTTCATATGCAATCTAAAAATAATACTAAGCAGAGAAACGCTAGCATTCAAGGATTAAGATCTTTCAAAGACACTTTGCCAAAAAATGTCAAAAAAATAATAAATAAAAAAGGTCATGTATATTCAGAAACGCTGAGCAATTGGAAATATTTAGTTGGAAGCGAATTATTTAAAATTTGCTATCCAAAAACATTTAAAAATTCAAATAAATTTGGTGTTAGCACCTTAGTGGTTATGGTCAAGCGAGGACATGAGGTTGACGTAGAATATTCGAAAAAAGATATTTTGGATAAAATGAATAATTTTTTTGGATATTCTGTTGTTGAAAAGCTTAAATTTATAAGTTTTGATGATGAACATGAAATGACGGGCTCGAGTGAAACAAAAGTTAAAAATGTGGCAATTAGTAAATATCAAGATAAGATTAAAGCTGTTAAAAACGAAAAGATTAAAAAATCATTAACAGAATTAACCAGGGTTTTTAGAGAGAAATGAAAAAAATTATATTTTTAATATTAATGTTTTTTACTACCGTCTTAAATGTACAAGCTGAGGAAATTAAAAGAATAACTGTTGGGAACAAAGATGCAAAAATAACTATTATAGCTTTTGAATCATTAACTTGCAGTCATTGTGCTAATTTTCATAAAAATGTTTATCCTCAATTAAAGGCGGAGTATCTTGATACTGGACTTGCTAAAATAGAATTTAGACATTTTCCATTAGACATAGCAGCCTTTAATGCATCTAAAGTTTCTCAGTGTAAGAATGATGGAAATTCAGATATCCTTGAAAGTTTATATGCTAATCAACAAAAATGGGTAAAGGGAAGTTCAATCCAGGAGGCAAATAAAAATCTACAAAAATTTTTAAAAAGTGAGGGATTTAGTATTGATTTTGATACTTGTATAAATAATAAGGAAATTGAAGATTTTGTATTAAACGATCGAATCGATGGAGCAAAGAACTTCAAAGTGAACGCAACTCCTACGATTATTATTAACAACGAAAAATTTGAAAAAACTCTAAATTATAAAAATTTAAAAAAAGCGCTTGAAAAACTGATATAAGTTAGTGCATGGAGTTTAAAAAAATCCAATTAAACGGATTTAAATCTTTTGCTGAAAAAACCAACTTCTTAATTGAGGATGGTCTTACGGGTATAGTGGGTCCTAACGGCTGCGGAAAATCTAACATTGTAGAATCTTTAAGATGGGTAATGGGAGAGACCTCTGCAAAAAGTATGCGTGGATCTGGTATGGAGGATGTTATATTTTCAGGAACATCTAATAAAGCATCAAAAAATATTGCAGAAGTATCAATCGAAGTTGAAAACAAAGATAAAGAAGGCCCAATCCAATACCGTGAGTTGGAGCAAATACAAGTTAGAAGAAAAATAGAAAAAGATAAAGGATCTAAATTTTACATTAACGATAAAGAAGTAAGAGCAAGAGATGCGCAAATGTTTTTTGCAGATCTTTCGACTGGTGCACACTCTCCATCTATGATTAGCCAAGGAAGAATAGGTGCATTAGTAACTGCGAAACCAACAGATAGAAGGGCTATTTTAGAAGAAGCTGCAGGAATATCGGGTTTACACGTTAGAAGACATGAGGCTGAATTAAGATTAGGTGCGGCTGAGAATAATTTAAAAAGAGCAGATGAATTAAGAAGACAGCAAGAAAAACAATTAGCAAACCTTCAAAAACAAGCTGAAGAGGCAACAAAATACAAACTAATTTCAGATCAAATTAAAAAAATTGAGGCAGGTTTGTATTATTTAAAATTATTAGAAATAGATAAAGAAATTAGAATAGAAAATGAAATTAATACTGAGGCAGAAGGAGAAGTAGAAGGATTTAATAACAAAATATCTGAATTAGAAAACTCAATTAAAACTTTTACAGATAAAGTAAATCCATTGAGAGAGAAAAATATTGAAAATTTATCAAGGATACAAAGACTTAATTTAGAACTTCAAAGTTTAGATGAGGAAAATACAAGAATTCAAGATGAGATAGAAAGCATCAAAAAATCAATTCAAACACTTGATGATGATATCACGAGAGAAAAAGGGATAATCATAGACGCTAACTCAAATGAAAAAAGATTGAAGGAAGAAAAAACTGAATTAATTGAGACAGATTCAAAGTATTTTGAAACAGAAAAATTATCTAATGAAGAGTTAGAAAGTGCAAAAAATAAACTTAAAGAAGAACAAAAAGCTGTTGATGAAGTTGTAAACACTTTAGCAGAAGAAACTGTAAATATAAGTGTTGGTCCAATAAGAAATGTAAAAAACACTATATCAAGGGTAAAAGAATTAATAGAAAGTAATGAAATAAATCAAGCAGTAACGCTTCTAGATAGATGTAATATGGAGCTAGATAGTTTTTTAAATGATTTAAAAAATGAGAGATCTAGAAGTGAGTTATTAGGAGTTAGCGAAAAATCAGAAAATATAAAATTACTCCAAGAAAAATATGCCGATGCATATAGTAAAAATCAATCAATTAAAAATGAGTCTATAAAAAGAAATGAAAGAATTAAAACCATTGAAACGGAAATTGAAAGTTGGAAAAATTTATTAACTAACTCAGAAAAAATGGTTAATGAACTAACACAAAGAAAAGAAAAATTATCGAAACAATTAAGTGATTTAGAAAATCAACCTAGAGCACAGGCAGAGAGAAAAGGTCAAATTTCAGAAAATTTAAGAATTTCAGATAAAGAAAAAATTGATAATGAAGCGATTATAGATGAAACAGATCAAAAAATTGAAATGTTAAGAACGCAATTAAATGAAATTCAAGAACAATCAATTCAAATCAGAGAAAGAAAAGCAAGCTCAGGAGCTACAATTGAAGGTCTTCAAAAAAGAAAAAATGATCTCCTTGATAGAATTAGTTCTGAGTTAAATTTGAATGAAGATAATATTTTAGAAAATTCAAATTTAAACGGAGTAGAAGAGCTTCCAAATCCAGTTGATCAAGAAGATGCTTTAGACAAGAAAAAACAAGAAAGAGAAAAATTAGGATCTGTAAATTTAAAAGCAGATGAAGAAACAAGTAAATATGAAGAAGAGATAAAAAAAATGGAACAGGATCGTGCCGACCTTGTTACTGCTATTGTGAAACTGAAAGATAGCATCAATGAACTTAATCAAAAAGGAAGGGAAAGATTGATTGAAGCTTTTGAAAAAGTTAATAGAAAATTTAATGAAGTTTATACAAAACTTTTCAATGGTGGAAATGCCAAACTAGAACTGGTGGACTCTGATGATCCACTTGAAGCAGGTTTAGAAATGTTAGTTAGTCCTCCGGGAAAAAGACTTCAATCTATAACTTTGTTATCTGGAGGTGAGCAAGCGTTGACTGCCCTCTCATTAATCTTTGCAGTATTTTTAACAAACCCTTCACCTATATGTGTATTAGATGAGGTTGATGCACCACTTGACGATGCTAACGTAACAAGATTTTGTAGTCTACTTGAGGAATTAATAAAAATAACCAATACTAAATTCATAATTGTAACTCATCATGCTTTAACCATGTCAAAAATGAACAGACTATATGGGGTAACTATGCCTCAAAAAGGAATTAGTCAGCTTGTGGCTGTTGATTTACAAAAAGCAGAGAGTATGGTTGCTTAAACTATATAAATGCCAAAAGACCCTTTCAAAACTCGCTTAGAGATTGCAAAAAGCAAGATTTCAAAGAAAAATCTCTACAATAAGAAGAATGACCCCTCACCTATAGGAACTGCATTCAAATTGAGCACAGAACTTGTTTCTGCAGTAGCTGTGGGGACAATTATTGGGTTTATTTTTGACAAGACCTTTGGTACTAAACCCTGGTTTATATTAATATTTTTTTTTGTTGGTGTAGTTGCTGGAATAACCAATGTGATTAGATCCGCAAAAAAAATGCAAAAATAAATAAGTATTATGGCAGCAAATCCTATGTCCCAATTCGACGTTTATAGAATTGGACCTGAAATTAAAGTTGGAGCATTCGACATATCTTTTACGAACGCAAGTTTGTTTATGATTTTAAGTACTGTATCTATTTTGTTAATCTTTAATTTAGGATCAAAAAAAAATTCAATACTACCAAACAAAATTCAATTATTAGCAGAACTTAGCTATACCTTTGTATCCAAAATGATTAGCGATACAGCTGGATCAAAAGCTAAACCATACTTTGCATTTATATTTTCTCTATTCATGTTTGTTTTATTTTGTAACATGTTTGGAATGATACCCTATACTTTCACTGTAACCAGTCATATCATTGTAACATTTGTGCTCGCAGCATTTATATTTATTGGAGTGACTGTAATTGGGTTTATTAAACATGGATTTGGGTATTTAAAATTATTTGTTCCAAGTGGAGTGCCTGCAGTCTTACTCCCTTTAATTGTTGTTATAGAAATTATTTCTTATTTAAGTAGACCTATAAGTTTATCAGTTAGATTATTTGCCAATATGATGGCTGGTCATACAATGATGAAAGTTTTCGGAGGCTTTGTAATTAGCCTTGGAATAGTTGGTGGGTGGCTTCCACTAAGTTTTTCGGTTGCGTTAACTGGTTTGGAGATCTTAGTTGCTTTTCTTCAAGCTTATGTTTTTGCAATCTTAACCTGCATCTATTTAAATGATGCATTAAATTTACACCATTAATAACAGAGGAGGATATAATGGAATTAGAAGCAGCAAAAATGATCGGAGCAGGTTTAGCAGCAATTGCTTTAGCTGGAGCCGGCGTTGGTATTGGAATAATTTTTGGAAATTATTTGTCTGGTGCAATGAGAAATCCATCTGCAGCACAAAAACAATTTCCTAACTTGCTTTTAGGTTTTGCACTTGCAGAAGCTACAGGATTATTCGGATTAGTAGTAGCGTTAATCATTCTCTTTGCGTTTTAAATTGATGGTTAAAAAAATATATTTTCAGTCAATATTTTTTAGCTTCTTTTTTATTAAAGAAGCTTTTGCAGCTGAAAGCGGAGGTATGCCTCAATTAAATCCAGAGTTTTGGGTTTCTCAAATTTTTTGGCTAATACTTACTTTTGGTGTTATGTATTTAGTTTTATCTAAACTAATACTACCAAAAATTAGTAACAACTTAGAATCGAGAAAATCTCAAATATTAGAAAATATTGAGGCTGCTGAGAAACAAAGAGAAGATAGTGATGCAAAACTAAAAGAATATGATGAAATTATATCTAAAAGCAAACTTGAGGCTAATAGTATTTTCAATCAAGCAAGAGAAAAAGCGTTAAAAGACATTGATGCAAAAAGAGAAGTGCTTGATAAGCAAATTGATAATGAAATTGCTGAGGCTGAAAAAGAAATAGATGCATTAAGAAAAAATGCACCAGATAAAATAAATAAAATTGCTATTGAGACTTCATCTGAGTTATTGCAAAAACTAATTGGAGCTGAAGTAAATAATAGTAGTATATCTGCAATTGTTGACGATCTATCTAAAAGAAATGGAGATAAATACTATGGCAATTGATGCAACATTTTGGGTAGCCGTATCATTTATTATTTTTTTTGGAGCGTTAATTTACCTTAAAATTCCTCAAAAAATTTCTGAAATGTTAGATAAAATGATATCTGACATTAAAAATGAAATTGATGAAAGTGAAAAATTAAGAACTGAGGCAAAAATACTATTAGATAACTCACAAAAAAAATTAGATACAGCTCAGTCTGTTAGCAACGAAATTCTTGAGAACGCCAAAAAAGATGCCGATAGATTAATAATTGAGATGAATGATAAGTTTCATAAATCATCAGAAATTAAAAAAAATTTAGCTGAAAATAAAATAAGTCAGATGAAAGAAGCTGCTTTAAAAGAAATTAAGGACGCATCAATAAAAATTGCCGTGGACTCAGTTAAAAAAATAATAACTACATCTGTAGACAAGTCAAAATTAGATGCTGTGTTTCAAAAAAATTTAGATGAAACTAAAGCAGAGTTAAAAAAAATTAACTCATAATACACTTACAATTTTTCAAAAAAGCTATAAATTATTAAAATGAACTCTATAGTCATTGGATCAGGATTTGGTGGGATCGCGGCAGCGCTAAGACTTAAGGCGAAAGGACATAACGTAAAATTAATAGAAAAACATCCAGATCTAGGTGGAAGAGCAAGAGTTTTTAAGAAAAACGGATTTATATATGATGCTGGACCAACAGTAATTACTGCACCCTACTTAATAAATGAATTGTTTGAGTTATTCAATAAAGATCCAAAAAATTATATAGAATTAACTCCACTTAAAATTTGGTACCAGTTTATTTTTGAGGACAAAACTAAATTTAACTATTCAGGCGACGAAATAGAGATGAAAGACCAAATTGAGAAGCTTAGCAAAGAAGATGTAAATGGATATGAAAAATTAGTTAATTTTACAAAAAAAATATTTGATAAAGGTTTTTTAGAACTTGCAGATGTACCATTTGATAAACCTTTCGTAATGATGCAACAATTGCCTGCCTTATTAAAACTTAAAAGTTATAAATCAGTTTACTCACTTGTTTCATCTTATATAAAAAATGAAAAATTAAGAAGAATGCTTAGCATGCATCCTTTGCTAGTTGGGGGAAATCCTTTTACAACCACTTCTATTTATGGATTAATTCTTTATTTAGAAAAAAAATGGGGAATACATTATTCAGTTGGAGGAACAGGAAATATAATTAAAGGTTTTGAAAAATTAATGAATGAGGTTGGTATTGAAATAATAAAAAACAGTGAAGTAACAGAAATTATATCAAAAAATAATAAAATTAGTGGTGTAAAATTAAATAATGAAAATGAAATTGGTGCAGATAATGTTGTTTGCAATGCAGATCCACCTGCATTTTATGAGAAAATGTTAAGCAAAAGCAACGAGAATTCCATGTTGTTTAATTGGAAAAAAAATCGAATGGAATATTCTATGGGTTTATTCGTTTACTATTTTGGAACAAAAAAAATTTATGAGAATGTTGAACATCATACAATAAAGTTTGGTAACAAGTATAAAGAACATCTTGATGACATATTTGATAAGAAAAAATTAAATAACGATATTAGCTATTATCTTCACAGACCTACAGCGACTGATAAAACTATGGCCCCAGAAGGGAATGATTGTTTTTATGTATTAGTGCCTGTTCCTAACAATCAATCAAAAATAAATTGGGAAACTGAAGGTGAGAAAATGAAAAATCTTGTAATTGAAAAAATGGAAAAAGACTTAATGCCGGATCTTAAGAATAATATAGTTGAGGACTTTTATCTAACACCTGATTACTTTGAAAAAGAATTAAATACAAAATTTGGATCAGGGTTTTCAATTCAACCTAAATTTACACAATCCGCATACTTTAGATTTCATAATAAATCTGAAATATATGATGGTTTATACTTTGTTGGTGCAGGAACACATCCAGGGGCTGGGGTACCAGGTGTTCTCTCTTCAGCAAAAGTTTTAGATAAATTATTTTAATGTTAACAAAGAATTATTTAGCTATTTACGCAAAATCTTTTAATTGGGCAGGTTTTTTTTTACCAAAAAAAACCTATGAAAAATGCTCTGCGCTTTATGATTTTTGTAGAGAAGCAGATAATATTGCTGATGATGAAAACAATATTGAAATAAAAAAAGATAATTTTATTAAATTTAGAAATAATTTTATTAATAAAAATTATGATGATCCCATTATTAAAAACATGTGGGATCTTATTAATGAATTTAGTATTTCAACTAAAATTGTAGACGATTTATTTGAGGGTATTAATTCTGATTTAAAAGAAAATATTAAATTTAATTCAAAAAAAGAATTATTAATTTATTCCTATAGGGTAGCTGGAACAGTTGGATTGATGATGGCTAAGATATTGAATGTTCACAAAGAACAATCTCTAAAATCAGCTATTGATCTTGGGATTGCTATGCAATTAACAAATATTTCTAGAGATGTTATGGAAGATAAAAAAAATAATAGATCTTATATCAATGAAAGTTTTGAGGACATAAAGAATACAATCAAGCTTTCAGAAAAGTTTTATGAAAATTCATTTTACTCAATTAAAGAAATACCGTTAAGTTTCAGATTTTCTATTTTAGTAGCAAGAAGAGTTTATAGAAAAATAGGATATAAAATTTTAAATAAACAAAACATAGAAAATTATAAAAAGTCTGGAAAAATTTATGTTTCAAATATTGAAAAAATTATTGAAACTTTTTTATCTATTTTTGACTTAATAAAGTTATCACTTATAAGTAAAAACGATGATAATATTAATCATGACCATAATTTAATTAATGAAGAAATAAATTTAAATGAAAGAATTTGATTACACAATTATAGGTGGAGGTTGCGCAGGTCTTTCATTAGCATATGAGCTGGAAGTTTATGAAAAATTAAAAGATAAAACCCTAGCAATAATTGAACCAAGAGAAGATTATAAAAGAGATAAAACCTGGTCATTTTGGAAAGTTTTTTCCCATAATTTTGATGACTGTGTCAAAAAAAGTTGGAATAATTTTACAATAAATACACCCAATAATACGAAATATATAAATTGCGAACATACGCCATATCAAACAATTGATAGTGGTATGTTCTACGAAAAAATACTTTCAAAACTTAAAATAAATAAAAATATTCAGTTCTTTAAAAGTATTGATGAAATAGATAAATCAAATTCAATTGTATTTAACAGTGTACCTAATTTTGAGAATAAACAGAGTGAGTTGTGGCAACACTTTTGTGGAGTTGAAATAGAAACAGAAAAAGACTTTTTTGATGACGAAATATTCAATTTGATGGACTTTGCTTGTGATCAAAGAAACAAAGTTCATTTTTTTTATACGCTACCATTCACTAAGAGAAATGCATTAGTTGAAACTACTTGGATATCTGAACTAAATAATGAAAAACTGAAAGATTATGATGCGCAAATTGATGATTATTTGAGTAAACATCTAAATATCAGAAACTGTAAAATTAACTTCAAAGAAACTGGAGCAATCCCACTTTTTAGACAAAAAAATTTAAAAAAATCAAATGAAATTTACATAGGCTCAGCAGGAGGCATGACTAGACTAAGTACGGGTTATACTTTCCTAAATATTCAAGAACAGAGCAGATATATAAGAGAAAACATAGAAAATATCAAAAATGTAAATTTATTTAAAATTAATTCAAAATATGATTTTTTAGATAAAATCTTATTAAGAGTTCTTAAAAATAATTCCAATGAAATGGGCAATATATTTTTCAAAGTTTTTAATTCAAAACCTAAAACAGCTATCAATTTTTTATCAAATAAAAGCAGTTTTTTTGAAGATTTAGAGGTAATTCTAAAAATGCCAAAGTGGAAATTTTTAAAAGAATTAATTTAAAATGAACAATAAAATAAAAAAAATAAATCTAAATCATTCATTTATTTTTTTCTTTGTTGTAAACATTTTTTGTATTTTACTATTCAAGTTTAATAATTTTAATATTTCATCAATTTTATGTTTACTTTTAATTTTAATTATAGGGGTTTCCCATGGTTCATTAGATCATATTAAAGGAAAAAAACTGCTTAAATTATTTAATATAAAATCAAATTATATATTCTATATTACATATATTTTAATTTCAGCGTTAGTTATAGTAATTTGGATATTGTTTCCATCAATAACTTTAATTGTTTTTTTAATAATCGCTTCCTACCACTTTGGAAAAGAGGATACACAATTTTTGATTAATGAAAAATCTTATTTCACTCAAATACTTTATTTTTTCAAAGGATTTTTAATTATACTTGCTCCTTTGTATTTTCATTTTCAGGAAACAATAGCAATTTTCAAATTATTATTAATCAATAATGAGACATTTTATTCAAGTTTAGATTTTATTGAGACAAATAATATAATTCAAATAGGAATATTCTGCAGCACACTATCTAGTATTTTTCTTTTCTTAAAGAATTTTGAAATCAAGAAATTTGTTGTTTTTTTAGATTATTTTTCAATTTTGATATTAAATTATTATTTATCTCCACTAATAGCTTTTACTGTTTATTTCTGTTTTTTACATTCAATAAGACATTCAATTTCCCTCGCTATTGAACTTGATCCAAATAGTATATTTAATGGATTTAAATTATTTGTTAATAAAGCTTTACCTTTAACAATTTTAACTGCTATTTTTTCTTTTATTGCACTATATCTACTGAATAATTCATTTAATTTAGATAGTGCAATTTTAAAAATAATATTTATAGGTTTGGCGTCTTTAACCTTTCCACATATATTGCTGGAATATTTTTTAGAAAAAAATGAAAAATAAAGAATTAAAAATATTATTATCTGCGCCTCGTGGGTTCTGTGCTGGGGTAGAAAGAGCAATTGAAATAGTAGAAAAATCTATCCAAAAATTTGGAGCTCCAGTTTATGTGCGTCATGAAATAGTGCATAATAAGTATGTTGTAGATGATTTAAAAAATAAAGGGGCAATATTTGTTGAAGAGCTGGAGGAGATAAAGGATAAATCAAGACCAGTAATTTTTTCAGCGCATGGTGTTCCAAAAAAAATACCTGAAGATGCAAAAAGTTATAAAATGACTTATGTGGATGCTACATGTCCACTTGTTTCTAAAGTTCATAGAGAAGCAGAGAATCTTAATAAAGCTGGTTACCATATAATTTTAATTGGTCATGAAAATCATCCAGAAGTAATTGGGACTATGGGGCAATTAAATGAAGGTTCTATAGATCTAATCCAAAGTGAGGAAGAGGCTACAAACTATCAAAATAAACAAGATAAAAAATTGGCATATATTACACAGACTACTTTGTCAGTTGATGATACAAAAGAAATAATCAAAATTTTAAAAACCAATTTTCCTAATATAAAAGAACCAATGAAAGAAGATATTTGTTATGCAACTACTAACCGACAAATGGCAGTAAAAAATATTGCAAAAAATTGTGATATGTTTTTTGTTATTGGAAGTAGAAACTCTTCAAATTCTGTTAGACTAGTGGAAGTAGCAAAAAAATCAGGCTGTGAAAATTCACAACTTATTCACTCAGAAAGCTCAATACCGTATGATCAAATAGAAAATTGCAATACTATAGGTATATCTTCAGGAGCATCTGCACCAGAAATATTAGTTGAAAATTTTATTAATGATTTAAAAAATAAATTTTCTATAAGTATTGATGAAGTTGAGATAATTAAAGAAGATGTAGTATTTAAAGTTCCCAAAAAATTAAATTAAAAATGGCTGTTTACACAAAAATAAATCAAAAAGAAATTAATATTATTAATAAAAATTTTAATATTGAGAAAGTTATAAGTTTTAAAGGTATCAAACAAGGAATAGAAAACACAAACTATCATCTTAAGTCAAAAAAGAAAAAATACATTTTAACTATTTTTGAAAAAAGAGTTTTGCAAAAAGAAATACCTTTTTTTATGAAATTAATGGATAATTTGAATAATTCAAAAATAAACTGTCCCAAGCCACTTAAAACAAAAGAAGACAAATATCTTATTAAATTAAAAAATAAAACTGCATGTATTGTATCATTCTTGGAAGGTAAGGATAAAAAAATATTAAATATAAATGATTGTTATGCAATTGGTAAAACAATTGCTCGAATGCATATGGTCACAAATAAAATGAAGCTTAAGAGAAAAAATTCAATGGGTATTAGGAATTTAAAACCTTTGTTGGAGAGTATTAAATTTAAGTCAAAAAAGTTTTCAAATTTAAAAATATTCTTAAAAAATAACCTAAAAGATATTAATAAAAATTGGCCTAAACAATTACCCAAAGGTATTATCCATGGTGACTTATTTATAGATAATATATTTTTCAAAAAAAATAAACTTTCAGGAATTATTGATTTCTACTTTGCTGCTAATGATTATTTTATGTATGAAATTGCTATATGTATCAATGCTCTTTGTTTTGACTATAAAAAGAGAAAATTCCAAATGAATCATAAAAAAATTAAAAATTTAATCAAAGGGTATGAAAGTGTTAAAAAAATTTCAACAAAGGAAAAGAAATCTATAAATATTTTATGTAGAGGTGCAGCATTAAGATATTTGTTAACAAGATTGTATGACTATTCAAATACACCAAAAACAGCATTGATTAAAATTAAAGATCCTAATGAATATTATCAAAAATTGCTTTCTCACAACAATTTAAGTTCATTTAAAGACTATTTAAATTAATGATTACAATTTACACAGACGGTTCTTGTTTAACAAATCCAGGTAATGGTGGATGGGCTGCTATTATAAATGATGAAAAAGAAATAAGAAAAATTAGTGGAAGTGAAAAAAACACTACAAATAATAGAATGGAGCTACTTGCTCCAATAAATGCACTGAAGGATATGAAACCTGGTGTTGAAATAAAAATATATACTGACTCTCAATATGTAAAAAATGGAATAACCGAATGGATTAATACTTGGTTAGCTAATAATTGGAAAACATCAAAAAAAGAAGATGTTAAAAATAAAGATTTGTGGATTGAATTATATAATTTGAATAAATCACTTAATGTTCAATGGAATTGGGTAAAGGCTCATGATGGAAATCCTATGAATGAAGAAGTAGACTTATTAGCTAAAAAAGCTGCGAATTTAGACTAAATTTAAAAAGTTTTCTGCTGCTGAAATTTCACAAGATCCAGTATCTTTTTCTTCTTGTAACTTAATAACCTTCATATCTTCAACATACATCGTGTATCTATTTGATCTAATACCTAAACCTCTACCACTTTTATCAACATCCGCACCTATATCTTTAGTAAAGTTTAAAAAAGGGTCTCCCATCATAATAATTTTATCGCCTACGTTATTTTCTTTTCCCCAGGCATTCATAACAAAAGGATCGTTCACAGATATGCAAATAATATGATCAATGCCTTTCTTTTTATACTTATCATGCAACTTAACATAACCAGGTAAATGTTTAGCAGAACACACTGATGTATAAGCGCCTGGTAATCCAAATAAAATTACTTTTTTATTTTTGAAAAAATCTTCAATTTTTTTTTTAGTTGGCTCACCATTTTCTAAAACAAATACTTCTGAATTAGGCAGTAAATCATTTTCGTTTATTTTCATTATGTTCTATCTTTAATATGTTGTTTTACTTTTTCAATATCATTTTCAACAATATCATAATTTTCTTTTTGATCTAAAACAAAAGTTAATTCATTGGGCAATTCTGCTTTCACATTAATTGCACTTTGAATGGCGCCTGGAAACTTGCAGGGATGCGCTGTTGCAAGTACGATATTGTTTCCTTTTAAGTTATGTTTATCAAATGCTCCATACCCTATAGCTGTGTGTGGATCTAAAACTACTGCAAATTTTTCATGTACATTTTTAATTACCTCTAAGGTCTCATCCTCACTCATTCTAGCTGATAAAAAGTTTTCGCTTATTTTATTTAATTTATCTTCGGTTATTAAATACTGTCCCTTCTCTTTAATATTTTTCATATCTAGAGAAGTCTGTTGATCGTCTCCATTATTAAGATCAAATATAAGTCTTTCAAAATTACTGGCTATTTGTATGTCCATACTTGGAGAGATAGTTTCTGAAACTTTTTCCGCCTCGTAACTACCTTTTGAGATTGCTCTATGTAAAATATCATTTTGATTGGTTGCAACAATCAATTTATCTATAGGCAAGCCCATTTTTTTGGCTAAATATCCTGCATATACATCTCCAAAATTTCCTGTCGGTACTGAAAAATTTGTTGGTTCACTTGCATCTTCAACTGATAAATAACTATAAAAATAATAAACACTTTGAGCAATAATCCTCGCCCAATTAATAGAGTTTACACCTGACATTTTAATGTCACTTGAAAATTTCTTATCTGCAAACATGGATTTAACCAAGTTTTGACAATCATCAAAATTTCCCTTTATAGCTATGTTAAATACGTTTTCGTCTTTACCTGTTGTCATTAATTTTCTTTGAACTGGTGAAACACGATTATCCGGATGAAGCACAAAAATATTGACATTTTTTTTACCTTTAATTGCATCAATTGCTGCAGCACCAGTGTCTCCAGATGTAGCAACAACAATATTAATCTTTTGATTTTCATTATTTAGGTAATACTCATAAAAGTTACCCAAAAGTTGCATAGCAATATCTTTAAAAGCTAAAGTCGGACCATGAAACAGTTCTAATACTGTTCTGTCTCCGAGCTTTATGGAATCTACAACATTATCTCGTCTAAATACCGAGTAAGACTTATCAATAATTTTACTCAATTCAGCTTGTGACATGAAATTACCTATAAATGGATAAACGATCTTTTTGGCTAACTCTGGGTAGCTTAGTTTTTTAAAATCTTTAACTTCATTTTCAGTATATTTCGTTAATTTTTCTGGAATAAATAAGCCTCCATCATCAGCAAGGCCTTTGATAAAAACGTCTTTAAATTCAAAGGTTTTTGATGTGTCTCTTGTACTTACGTATTTCATTTAATAATTTTTTTTCCTAAAATATAAATATATTAAAAGAATTGAAATCGCCATAGAAAACCAAGTAATTGCATACTTCTTATGATTATTTGAAATTTTAGCAGTAATCACTCTTGGTTTTGGAATTTTATAATCACCGTTTAAATAAATGACATACTCTGAAAAATTTCTTCCAGTAAATTTTGAAATATCTTCTCTATTCAAAGTAAACCAATAATTTTTCTCAATATCGTTTTCTGGTTTAAATGTACTTGGTTTTTTTTGTAGCATAAGAGTGCCAACTATTTGATTTTGATCAACTAAATTTAGTTCAGGTAGGTCTTTTTTTTCAAAAGGTATCCATCCCCTATTGATTAAGTAATTTTCGTCACCAATTTTTATTGGATTAATTACCTCAAATCCAGGTTTCCCTGCATCATTTAAATTGTACAAGTAAATTTGTTTATCAAAATCAATATCTCCACTTGTTTTTATTCTAAGATAATTTTTTTTTTCAACATTGGATAATTCCACTGGGTCGTTTTTTAAAGAATTTTCTATTTGCTCAATTAGCTCTAATTTCCAATTTAATCTATAAATTTGCCAAAACCCAAGAGAGAGTAGAGTTAAAATAATAAAATAAACAAAAACTGAAAATAGTAATTTATTCTTCAAGGATAAATATTAACTTCCCCAAATATAAATTGCAGCAAATAAGAATAACCACACTACATCAACAAAATGCCAGTACCAAGCAGCTGCTTCAAATCCAAAATGATGATCTTTAGTAAAATGACCAAGTCTTCCTCTCCATAAACACACTGCTAAAAATATTGTTCCAATTATTACGTGAAAACCATGAAAACCTGTCGCCATATAAAATACAGCTCCATAAATATGACCTGAATAAGTAAAAGTAGCATGATGATATTCGTATGCTTGCAATAAAGTAAAAAAGAAACCAAGAATTACAGTTAGTGTTAATCCTTGTATAAATCCTTTTCTATCATCTTCTAATAAAGCGTGATGAGCCCAAGTAACAGTTGTTCCTGATAATAGTAATACTAGAGTATTTATTAAAGGAATGTCCCAAGGATCAAATGTTTCAATATCTTTTGGTGGCCATACATTTCCAACAAATTCATTTGGAAATAAACTTATATCAAAGTAAGCCCAGAACCATGCAACAAAGAACATTACCTCTGAAGCAATAAATAAAGTCATTCCATATCTGTGATGAATTTGAACAACAGGAGTATGATGACCTTGATGTTCAGCTTCGATAACTACATCTCTAAACCACATGTACGCGCCATAAATTAATAACGCTAAACCAAGATACATTCCCCAGGAAATACCATTATGCATATAAAAAATTGCACCTATTGCTAATACTAAGCATGCAAACGATGTATAGATTGGCCAAGGGCTTGGATCAACTAAGTGGTAATCGTGTTTTTTTTCTGCTGACATTTTTCGTGATTATGATTGTTTATAGTAATCTGTCGAGAAAAAAGTGTACGACATGGTTACATCTTGTAGATTTTTTGTTGTTGGATCATTTACAAGTTCAGGGTCTAAATAAAATGTCATCACATAAGTAGCCTTCTCACCAGCCTTCAACTCTTGTTTTTCAAAGCAAAAACATCCTAATTTACTATAATATTTACCAAAACTTGCTGGCGACACATTAAAACTAGCAACACCATAAGTAGTTTTATCTCCAATATTCTCAACTTCAAATTCTATTCTGTTGACCTGGCCAACCTTTACATCAATCACGTTCGATTTTGCCTTAAAATTCCATTCAAGATTATTCACATTTGTATCAAACCTCACGCTTACAACCTTATCTAAAACTATTTTTGGGGCCTCTTTAGATATCTGGGTTGTTCCACCGAAGCCTGTAACTCTACAAAACAGATCATACAAAGGCACTGCCGCAAAAGACAATCCTAACATAAGGACAAAAATCCCAGCCAAAAGTAAAGGAGTTAATGTTTTGCTTTTAATCATATTTGTCTATCAAATACTCCAACGTTGTATAAAGTAAAAACAAATAAAAATACCATAAACGCTAAAATTGCTATTGCAGTTATAATATTTTTTTTCTTTGTTTTCTTGTCAGGCGTTATCATAAAATTTTATCAATTAAAAAAAGAACAAAAATCAAAAATAGATATAAAATTGAATATCCAAAAATAGATTTTGCTTTTTTTGCATCAAATTTGTTCTTTTTAAATTTATAAAGTTCGAAACATAAATAATTATAATAAATTGTCAAAATTAATGATGGGATTAAAAAAGTTATACCCACAAAACCAATAGCATATGGTAAAACAATTACTGGTAACATTGTTAAAGAATAGATAAATATATTTAATTTTGTACTCTCAACACCATTTGTTAGAGGAAGCATTGGAATCTTTGCTTTTTTGTAATCATCTGATTTATACAAACTTAAAGCCCAAAAATGCGAAGGCGTCCAAAAGAATATAATCAAAAAGAATGTAATTGGCTCAAAAGTCAAAGAATTGGTAGCTATAGTCCAACCAATCACTGGGGGCAATGCTCCTGCGGCTCCTCCTATCACTATATTTTGTGGAGTTTTTCTTTTTAACCAAATTGTATAAACAAACACATAAAACAAAATAGTAAAAAGTAATAAAATAGCTGATATTCTGTTTGAATAATAATCAAGTGCAATTACAGAAAAAATCGAAAGAGAAATTCCAAATACCAGTGCTTGATTTCTATTTACTTTACCTGTCGGAATTGGTCTCAAACAAGTTCTTGTCATAAGAGCATCTAAATCAGACTCGTACCACATATTTAAAGCCCCAGCAGCTCCTGCTCCAATTGAAACTAAAATTATTCCAATGATTGCATCTTTTGTTGGAATTATATTTGGAGCCATTAACAATCCAACTGCACAAGTAAAGATAACCAAAGACATTACTCTTGGTTTCATTAATTTAAATAATTCAGATAAATTAAAGGCGTCTTCTTGAGATAAGTTTCTATTTTTTAATTTAGACTTAATCATTAATTTAAAGTTAAAAAATCTTATTTGCTAAATTTAGCTAGTAGATTTTTCAACACCCTCTTCATCTTCAAACTTTGGTAATTCTTCAAAAGTATGAAAATTAGGTGGAGATGGTACAGTCCATTCTAAAGTTGTAGCGCCTTCTCCCCATGGGTTTTGTGCTGCAGCTTTTTTCTTATAAAACGCATAAGCAAGGTTTATAAAAAATACTACCAATCCAATTACAGAAATATAAGAACCAATTGAAGAAATATAATTCCATCCTGCAAAAGCATCTGGATAGTCAGCATATCTTCTTGGCATTCCCGCAAGGCCTAAAAAGTGTTGTGGGAAGAAAACCAAGTTTACTCCAATAAACGTTAACCAGAAGTGTAATTGACCCATCCACTCTGAGTACTCGTAACCAGACATTTTTCCAAACCAGTAGTAAAACCCTGCAAAGATTGCAAATACAGCTCCTAAAGATAGCACGTAATGAAAGTGAGCAACAACATAGTAAGTATCATGCATTGCAGTATCTACTCCAGCATTTGCAAGAACTACACCGGTTACTCCACCAACAGTAAATAAAAATATAAATCCTAAAGCCCAAACCATTGGAGTTTTAAATGAAATCGAACCACCCCACATGGTTGCTATCCATGAAAATATTTTTATACCAGTTGGAACTGCAATGATCATAGTTGCAGCTAAAAAGTATGCTTTAGTATCTGTGCTTAAACCAACTGTATACATATGGTGAGCCCAAACAACGAAACCAACTATTCCAATTGCAACCATTGCATAAGCCATTCCTAAGTATCCAAAAACTGGTTTTCTAGAAAATGTTGAAACAATATGACTGATCATTCCAAAACCTGGTAAAATTAAAATATAAACTTCCGGGTGACCAAAGAACCAAAATAAATGTTGGAATAGAACTGGGTCTCCACCAGTTTGTGCATCGAAGAATGCTGTTCCAAAGTTCCTATCTGTGAGAAGCATGGTAATTGCTCCTGCTAATACTGGTAATGATAACAATAATAAGAAAGCAGTTACTAATATTGACCAAGCAAATAATGGCATTTTGTGCAATGTCATGCCAGGTGTTCTCATGTTCAAGATTGTTGTAATAAAATTCACTGCACCTAAAATTGAAGAAGCTCCAGCTAAGTGTAAACTTAAAATTGCAAAATCCATTGCTGGACCTGGTTGACCTGCTGTAGATGATAACGGAGGATATATTGTCCATCCTCCTCCTACTCCTGTTTGACCTGGAGGGCCATCCATGAAAATTGACATTATTAATAATATGAAAGATGTAGGTAGCAACCAGAATGAAATATTATTCATTCTAGGAAAAGCCATATCAGGTGCACCAATCATTATTGGGACAAACCAGTTACCAAAGCCACCTATCATTGCTGGCATAACCATAAAGAAAATCATTATTAAACCATGACCAGTAACTAAGACATTATATAAATGATAGTTTCCACCTAAAATTCCATCACCTGGATGCATCAATTCCATTCTCATTAAAACTGAGAATGCAGTACCAATCACACCTGCAATAATTGCAAATATTAGATACATAGTTCCAATATCTTTGTGGTT
This sequence comes from uncultured Pelagibacteraceae bacterium, assembly GCA_902594405.1. Lineage (GTDB taxonomy): Bacteria > Pseudomonadota > Alphaproteobacteria > Pelagibacterales > Pelagibacteraceae > Pelagibacter. The sequence continues at coordinate 19,719 of CACJMB010000008.1, forward strand.
GGTTGAATAAGCCCAACGTTTCCAACCAGTTGGTGTATGATGATCGTCGTGTGATGCTGTTTGTGTATACATATTATTTACTCGCTAGTTTTTTAAATTGATCTTCTTCGTTAATTTCTTTTGCAAATTTGACTTTAGCGTCTAACAACCATTCTTGATATTCTTCTTCAGTAACAACTTTAACTTCGATTGGCATAAACGCGTGTTTAATTCCACACAGTTCAGAACATTGACCATAATAAGTTCCAACTTTTTCTGCTTTAAACCAAGTTTCATTTATTCTTCCAGGCACAGCGTCTCGTTTTACTCCAAATGAAGGGAGTGCCCAAGCATGTAGAACATCATTAGCAGTGATCATTACCTTAACAACTTTATTTACTGGAACAACCAGTTCATTATCTACAGCTAACAGTCTTGGCTCGTTTTCTTTTAAGTCCTTAGTTTCGATCATGTAAGAGTCGAAGAAAATATTTTCGTCTGGATACTCATATCCCCAGTACCATTGATATCCAATAGCTTTAACAGTTATATCTGCTTTTGGAATTGCATCTTGTTTGTATAAAATTTTAAATGATGGAACTGCCATCACGATTAGAATTAAACATGGAATTAAAGTCCATAAAACTTCAACAGCAACATTATGAGTTCTTTTTGATGGAACTGGATTTGCTGAAGCTCTAAATCTAATACAAGCATAAACCATCAAAAATAGAACAAAAACACTGATTGCTATTATAATTGGTAACAACAATTTATCATGAAAATTAACGATATCTCTCATAGTCTCGGAAGCAGCCTTTTGAAATCCTAGTTGCCAATCGACAGGTTGATTAGCGAACGCGCTTGAAGTGATAAAGAATGTTAGAAATATATATAAAATTTTTTTCATTTTTTTACCCTATATAGAGCGTCTTTTAAAAAAATACACTTTTACTTTTAGCGACAAAATATCAATTAATGGCGTAATTTATGATCGATAGAGCAGAAATTACAGCCGTTTCAGATCTCAATATGTTTTCATTGATTTTAATAGGCTGAACACCACTAAATTTAAGAATCTCTTCCCTCTCCTCCTCAGAAAAATCTCCCTCTGGTCCTATGATTACACAAGTAGGCTTTGTGGTTAACTTTTTAATGTCAATTTTTGTATTAGTAGTGTTGAGATCAGTAAAAATTAAATCCATATCATTATTTAGAAAGCTTTTTAATTTTTGAGGCTCTTCAATTGATGGAACAGTTATTCTGTTTGATTGTTCGGCAGCTTCTATGATTACTTTTTCCAATCTCTCTTTATTTATTTTTCTAACAATCGTTCTTTCAAAGATAATTGGTAAAAACTTAGTTACACCAAGCTCTGTAGCTTTTTGGATCATGAAATTAAAGTAATTTGATTTGATAGGAGAAAAGGCTAACCAAAGTTCTTTGGTATTTTCTTTCTGTCTTAATTGCCTCGTAACATTAAACTCCACTATGCTTTTGGTTATGTTCAAAATTTTAGCTTCCCATTCTCCACTATTATTAAATAAAGAAAAAACTTCATTTTCTTTAATTCTCATTACTTTAGAAACATAATGAGATTGAGATTTATCAAGTTTGTCAGTCAAATTAAGAGATAAACTTTTTGAATAAAATAATCTAATGTTACTCATATTGATAAGTTAGTTTATGAAAAATATTAAAGCAATAATTTTTGACGCTTACGGAACTTTATTTGATGTCAATTCTGCTGCTGAAAAATGTAAAGATAAAATTGGTGATAAGTGGGAAGGATTCGCTAATCATTGGAGAACTACACAATTAGAATATACTTGGCTAAGAAGTTTAATGAAACGTCATAAGGATTTTTGGCAAGTGACAGAAGATAGTTTAGATAAATCTATGAAAGCTTATGAGATAGATTCATCAATGAGAAATGAGTTATTAGATCTTTATAAAATTCTTTCCCCCTTCAAAGAAGTGCCTGAAGTTTTAAAATCATTAAAAGAAAAAGATTTTAAAGTTGCTATTCTTTCTAATGGTACTCCTAGTCTTCTTAATGAATTAGTTAAGAGTAATAATTTAGAAAATATATTTGATGATATTTTTTCAATTGAAGAAGTTGGAGTTTATAAACCAGACTCTAAAGTTTACGACCTTCCAATAAATCAATATCAAATTCAAAAAAATGAAGTTGCTTTTTTAAGTGCAAATACTTGGGATGTTTCAGGTGGTGGAAACTATGGTTATAATTCTATTTGGGTTAATAGAAGCAACAATACTTTCGATAATCTAGATTATGTCCCAAAACATCAAATCAAAGATCTTAGTAAGTTACTTGATATATTATAAAAAATTATTATCTACGAAATATGAAAAATATTGAAGTCAGTAAAATTATTGATCCTATCCCTGCTTCTGATGGTGCTGGAGTTAAATTAAAAAGAAGTATTGGTGTTGAGCCAAATTATTTTGATCCTTTCTTAATGCTTGATGAATTTGGTTCAGAAAATAGTGAGGATTATATTGCGGGTTTTCCACCCCACCCTCATAGAGGAATTGAGACAGTAACTTATATGTTAGCTGGAGATTTTGAGCATAAAGATAGTACAGGTGGTGAAGGTAGAATGACTGCAGGAGACGTTCAATGGATGAAAACAGGAAGTGGAATTATTCATTCTGAAATGCCTGCAATGAAAGAAGGTAAACTTCATGGATTTCAATTATGGATTAACATGCCTGCTAAATTAAAAATGAGTAAGCCTGAATATATTTATATTGATGCTGATAAGATGAGTGTTCACAAAGATGATGATAAACAAGTAAAAGTAATAGCTGGAAAATTTGAAAAAGCTGAAGGACCAGTAAAAGGTCATAACGTTGAGCCAGTTTATTTTGATGTAGAAATAAATAAAGATAAAGAGTTCAATTTTAAATTACCATCTACTCACAATACTTTTATTTATTTAATTAATGGTGAAATTGAAATTGGTAAAAATAAACATGAAAATGTTAAAGACAGTACTTTAATACTTTTAACTAAGGGTGAAAACTTAATAGTTAAAGCTAAATCAAACGCTAAGTTTTTAGTAATTTCAGGCAAACCAATTAATGAGGAAATAGCAAGAGGTGGGCCATTTGTAATGAATACTAAAGCAGAAATCTTGCAAGCAGTTCAAGATTATCATAATGGTACATTTGTAAAATAAATTATGAAAGCTGTAGAAATTAATAAAACTGGTGGACCTGAAGTTTTAGAAGTTAGGGATATATCTTTAAATAAGCCAGGTCCTGATCAAGTAACCATTGAACAAAAAGCAATTGGTCTTAACTACATTGATACTTATCATCGATCAGGCTTGTATCCATTAAAACTACCGATTGGTTTAGGTTTAGAAGGTGCTGGGGTTATTACTGATGTTGGTGAGAATGTAAAAGATTTTAAAGTTGGAGACAAAATTTCTTATGCAGGTATTCCTTTAGGATCTTATTCTTCCCACAGAAATTACCCAACTAAGAATTTAGTAAAGGTACCAGATGGTATTGATCTAGAAATAGCTGCCACTTTAATGACAAAAGGATTAACAACTTTTTATCTTTTGCATAAAACTTATCCAGTTAAATCAGGAGAAACAATTTTGTTTCATGCAGCAGCTGGTGGAGTTGGTCAGATTTTTGGACAATGGGCAAAAAGTTTAGGTTGCACTGTTATAGGCACAGTTGGATCGGATGAAAAAGTAAATATAGCAAAAGAAAATGGGTATGATCATGTAATAAACTACAATAAAGAAGATTTTGCAAAAAAAGTTTTAGAGATTACTGACGGTAAGGGCGTCCCAGTTGTTTATGATGGTGTCGGCAAAGATACACTAGATGGATCTATTGAATGTTTAGCTATTAGAGGAATGATGGTTTCTTTTGGAAATGCATCTGGACCCTTATCAGATATTAATGTGCCAAAAGTTATTCAACCAAAAGGCTTGTATCTTGTAAGACCCTCTATGCAACAATATCTTTCAACAAGAGAAGAATTAGATGAAGCCTCAAAAACAATGTTTGAAAAAATTAGCTCTGGAAAAGTAAAAATTAAAATTTTTAAAAAGTATAAGTTAGAAGAGGTCGTTCAAGCTCATCAAGATCTTGAAGGAAGAAAAATTTTAGGCCCAGCAGTGTTAGTTCCTAATTAACATCAACATCCATATCTGACATATGAAGTTTAAGTGCATTCGTTGATATTTGAATTTCTCTTATAAAAAAAATTATAGATACAATCATTGATAGACAACAAGATCCAAAAATTACTCTCGCAAGAAAAACTTCATCCAAATAAAGAGCAAATACCGTAAGCATATTAAATAGAAAGCCAAAAGACGCAAATAAGATTGTCCACCTTAGTAAAGTTATTCTGCCGCTCAGATTAATAAATTGTTTTTTCCATTCTGGAGGTATGTGTTTTTCGTATACATGTTCATCATGAAGCTGACGAATTAAAATACTCAAAGAATGAAATCTATTACTATACACGCTCATTAATAAAGGAATTGCTGGAAACATTAGTGCTGTGACTGTGTAATCTATATTCATACGAATCAATTTGATTATGAAACTAGCCTTTGTTATTTACAAGTAAAATATGAACCAACTAAATCTTTTCATTGAATTAACTAGATTAAAAAAACCAATTGGCTTTATGTTGTTATTTTGGCCATGTGCATGGGGTTTAACATTGGCTTACGATTTTACTTCAAATCTAAATAATTATTTTTTTTATTTAATTTTATTTTTTTTAGGTTCAATATTGATGAGATCTGCTGGATGCGTAGTAAATGATATACTGGATAAAGAATTTGATGCAAAAGTATTTAGGACAAAAAATAGACCGATTGCATCAGGTAAGGTTTCAATAAAACTTGGTATTTTATATTCTATAATTCTCTGTTTTCTTGCCCTTTTAGTTTTATTAAATTTTAACTTATTTACAATTATATTAGCTTTAGGTTCGATGCCGCTTGCATTCACGTATCCACTTATGAAAAGATTCACTTACTGGCCACAACTATTTTTAGGAATTACTTTTAACTACGGCCTAATTCTAGGTTGGACTGCTGTTAATGGTAAGTTAGAAATAATACCTATTCTGTTCTATATCGGAGCCATATTTTGGACACTGGGTTATGACACTATTTATGGGTATCAAGATATTAAAGATGACGAAATAATAGGATTAAAATCGACATCAATTAAATTTAAAGGTAAAGCGAAAGAATTTTTATTTGTATGCTATGCGTTTTTAATTATTTTTTTTATTGTCGGGGGATTTAAAATGAATTTTCACTTTAGTTATTATATTTTAATTTTAATACCTCTTGTGCATTTATTCCTTTATCAAATAAAAAAATTTAATTTGAACAATCCTTCCAGTTGTCTGAATGCTTTTAAAAGTAATAATTTATTTGGATTAATAATATTTTTAAATATTTTAATAGTTAAAATTTTATAATGGATAAAACAATAATTTATAAAAGATTATATAAAGATTATTCTAAAAAATATTTAAATAAAATTATTATTTCTGCTTTTTTTTCTATTTTAGTAGCAGGTAGTACCTCAGCTATTGCATGGCTTTTAGATCCAGCTATAGAAAAAATATTTATTCAAAAAGATCAATCATTACTATTTTTAATACCTCTAATGATTATCTTAGCATTTACAACTAAGGGCCTTTCTTTGTATTACGCAAAAGCAATAATGATTGGAGTTGGAGAGTCTATTAAGAAAAAATTACAATACGATATGGTTGATACCTTAATTGGAACTGACACTCAAATAATTGATAAAAAACACTCTGGAAAATTTATATCAAATTTAACTTATGATGTGACACATATTACAAACTTGTTAAGTAATGCCATACTTACTTTATTCAAGGACTCTTTAACTTTAATTGGTCTATTATTTGTGATGTTCTTTCAGAATTGGAAACTTGCCCTTATCTCGATTATCATGATACCTCTTGCGAGTATTGCGGCAAAAACATTAGGTAAAAGAATAAGCAAAGTCACAACTGAAGCTCAACAAAAGTCAGGTTTTTTAACCACTTACTTGGTCGAGTTATTTAAAAATCATAAACTAATAAAAATATTTCAAAAAGAAAGTTTTGAAAAAAATAGAGCTAATGAATATTTGACACAATTAAAAGAAAAGAATCAGAAAATACAAACTGTTTTTGTAAGAATGTCTCCAATTATGGAAACTCTGACAGGTATAATGATTGCAATTTTAATATTTTATTCTGGAATATTAATTTCTAGGGGTGAACTTGATATAAATAATTTTTTTTCTTTTTTAGCAGCTATGATGTTGGCTTATCAACCTGTAAGATCTTTATCGACACTTAATATGGTTTTAAATCAGGGTTTATCTGCTGCATCAAGGATAATGCCAATCATTGACCAAAAAAATATGATTAATGATTCTTCAGATGCAAAAGATATAAAAGTTAAAAATTCAGAAATCGAATTTAAAGATTTAAATTTTTCGTACGAGTCTGAGGGAGAGCAAACATTAAATTCAATTAATCTTGAATTTAAAGGAGGAAAAATGACCTCTTTAGTTGGGCATAGTGGTTCTGGCAAATCAACGATAATGAACTTAATACCAAGATTTTACGACTCACAGTCTGGGGATATTACTATTGATAAACAATCAATTTATAAAACAACAATAAACTCACTTAGAAAAGAGATCTCGATGGTTAGTCAAGAGACAACTTTATTTGATGATACAATCAAAAATAATATTAAGTACGCCAATGAAGACGCAACAGAGGAAGAGGTGTTAAATGTGTCAAAGCTATCATTTTGTGATGAATTTATTAATAAATTGCCAGATAAATATGAGACTATGATTGGTGAAAATGGAGTTAGATTGTCTGGAGGAGAAAAACAGAGATTATCCATAGCTCGAGCTATGTTAAAAAAAAGTTCAATTATATTATTAGATGAAGCAACTTCCTCTTTGGACTCTGAAACTGAGTCAAAAATTCAAGAGGCTCTTAAAGTTTTAACAAAAGATAAAACAACAATTGTAATAGCGCATCGACTATCAACAATTTTAAATTCGAGTAACATTTATGTGATTGACTCTGGAAAAGTAATGGGATCTGGTAAACATGAAGATCTTTTAAGAAAATCAGAATTATACAAGCATTTCTATGAGCAACAAATTCAAAAATAAATATGTTTTTTATTTATCAATTAATTGTTTCATTATTATTGTTAATCTCACCATTAATAATTATTTTTAGAATTTTTAAAAAAAAAGAAGATAAAACAAGATTTAAAGAAAAATTTGTTTTTCCAACTAGAACTAAAAAAAAAGGTAAACTTATTTGGTTTCATGGCGCAAGTGTTGGGGAAATATTGAGTATTATTCCGCTAATTAAAAATTATGAAAAAAATAAATTAATTAGTCAAATTTTAATAACGTCAAGCACCTTAAGTTCATCTAAGGTCTTAAGAAAATTTAATTTTAAAAAAACTATTCATCAGTTTTATCCAATAGATCATATATTTTTCACTAAAAAATTTATAAACTTTTGGAAACCAAATTTAGTACTCTTTGTTGAGTCAGAAATTTGGCCAAGTATGTTTAGTGAACTCAAAAATAAAGGAATTCCTCTAGTTTTACTAAATGCTAGATTAACTTTAAAAACACAAAATAAATGGATGAAAATTAAAAATTTTGCGAGATCTATTTTTGATAAAGTAACAATTATTTACCCACAAAATAGAGAGACTGAATCTTTCCTTAAAAAGATAAAATTAAAAAATATTAAATTAATTGGAAATCTAAAATTTGCTGAAGATCCAAACGAAAACTTAGGTGCAATTAACTCTAAACTAAAATATGAATTCTCAAAAAAAAAAGTATGGGTTGCATCTAGTACTCACAATAATGAAGAAATATTCTGTGCAAAAACACACATTGAACTAAAGAAAAAAATTAAGAATTTAATTACAATAATTATTCCAAGACATATACATCGTGTTAATGAAATAGTTGATGAAATTGAAAAACTTAATTTAAAAGTGTGTTGCCACAGTTCATCAATTAAAAATTTAGGAGATATTGATATTTATATTGTAGATACTTTTGGAGAAACAAAGAAATTTCATAAACTTGCTTCTTCAGTTTTTTTGGGTGGTTCTATTGTAAATAGAGGTGGTCAAAATCCACTAGAAGCTGCAAGATTTGGTGCAAAAATATTTCACGGTCCTAATACGGACAACTTTAAAGATGTATATAAATTGCTTAAAAATTTCAAAATTTCAAAACAAATAGATACACCAACTCAGTTGGCTTACTCAATAATATTCAAAAAAAATAAACATTCAGGATCAAGGATAAAAAATATAGGAGATAAAATCCTTAAAAAAACTATAAAAGAATTGGATAATTTATTTAATAATGAATTTAAAAAAACCTAAATTTTGGGATTTTAAAGAACCAAATTTAATTGCATACATATTGTTACCATTTGCAATTCTATTACAATATCTGAATAATTTCTTTAAAAGAAATGATCCATTCAAATTTAAAATCAAAACAATTTGTGTTGGAAATATTTATATAGGTGGAACGGGAAAAACCTCATTAAGTATTCAAATTAATAAAATTTTGAATAAAAAAAATATCAAAACATGTTTTGTAAAAAAATTCTATGTAGATCAGGCTGATGAACAAAGACTTTTAGAAAAAGAAGGCAAGCTTTTTTTAGCCAAAACAAGATTTGAAGCTATCCAGAAAGCAGAAAAAGAAAATTATGAATTTGTAATTCTTGATGATGGTCTTCAAGATCCATCAATAAAATATGATTTTAAGTTAGTTTGTTTTAATACTTTGAATTGGAAAGGTAATGGACTAACAATTCCTGCCGGTCCATTAAGAGAGAGTATAAATAATTTAAAAAATTATAAGCATGTATTTTTAAATGGTAATTTAGAAAATATTGATTATTTAAAAGATGAAATTCAAAAAATTAATTCTGAAATTAAAATTCATGTTGGAAAATATGAACCAATAAATTTGGGAGAACTTAACAAAAATGAGAAATATTTTGTTTTCTCAGGAATAGGAAATCATAAAACATTTATTAAAATGCTTAGCAATTATGGATTAGATATTATAGAAAATATAGAATTTCCAGACCATTTTAATTATAAAAATAATCATATAGAAAAAATTATATCTAAAGCTAAAGAACTAAATGCTAGAATATTAACAACTAAAAAAGACTACCTTAGATTAAATAAAAAATATTTAGAAGAAATTAAATTTATTGAAGTAGAGTTAAAAATTATTGATGAAAATAAATTAATTGAAACAATTTTATAAAAAATGAAATATTTAAATTATTTTATACAATTTATTTTAACAATTTTATGTTTTATATTGTTTAAAATTCTTGGCCCCAGTTTATCATCAAGATTAAGTGGAAAAATTTTTGAAAAAATTGGACCTTTTTTTAGATCAAAAAAAACAATACATTCAAATATTAAAAGAGTTTATCCAAACATAGAAATTAAAGAAATTACAAATATTGCTAATTTAATGTGGAATAATTATGGGAGAGTTTTTGCAGAATTTATGTTTATGAATGAATTTAGATCTGGAAAACTTTCTCAAAATATAGAAATAGTTGGTCAGAATATACTTGAAAATATTAAATGCAATAACAAGCAAGTCATCTTTATTTCTGGGCACTTCAGTAACTTTGAGTTAATGGCGATGCATTTAGAGAAATCAGGAATAAACTTATGTGCAATATATAGACCATTAAATAACATTTTTTTGAATAACTTTATGGAAAGAATTAGAAAAAAATATATTTGTAAAAATCAAATTAAGAAAGGAATTGGAGGATTAAAAAAATTAATATCTTTTAAAAATAAAAATTTATCTACAGCTTTAATGATTGATCAAAGAGTCTCGGAAGGTATTTTATCTAATTTTTTTAATGAAAAAGCATTGACAACTACAATACCTGCACAATTGGTTAAAAAATTTAATATTCCAATTGTTCCGATATATATTGAAAGAGTAGATGGTTTAAAATTTAAAATTTATATTAATGAAGCAGTTTCCTTTTCAAAAGAGACTTCGATCAAAACCATCACAGATGAGCTGAATAAGATTCTAGAGAAAATGGTAATTAAAAAACCAGATCAATGGATTTGGTCACATAATCGTTGGAAATAGATATTATTATTCTTTTTGCATTTCTCTTTTTTCAGAAGCTTCTTTATAAGAAAAATATGGCTCTTGTAATTCTACATTCCAATAAGTTAAATCTTCTAAATTAATTTTTTTTCCAGAGACCGCGCACTCAACATAGTCTCCTTGCTCAACTATTTGAAAATTATTTGGTAAATATTTTATTTTTGCTAATTTTTTCATTATTTTTAGTTTATATATTTCTATATGAAAATTGGAATAATAGGAAGTGGAGGAAGAGAGCATGCAATTTGCATAAGTTTAAAAAATTCTAATAAAATTAATAAATTATTTTGTTTTCCAGGAAATGCAGGAACAGAAGAAATAGCAGAAAATATAAATATAGATACGAATGATTTTGAAAGCATAAAAAATTTTATAATTAATAATAATATTGATTTAGTTGTAGTTGGTCCAGAACAGCCTTTGGTTGGTGGTTTGGTAGACTATTTAGAGAAATTTGAAATAAAAGTTTTTGGGCCAAATAAAAATGCATCACAATTAGAAGGTTCTAAAATTTTCACAAAAAAACTTTGTAAAAAATTTCACATTCCGACAGCAAATTTTGGAATTTTTGAAAACAAAGAAGAAGCAAATGAATTCCTATTGAGTTCAAATTTTCCAATAGTAATTAAAGCTGATAATCTTGCTGCTGGAAAAGGTGTTTATATCTGCAATAATGAAACTGAAGGAAATATTGCTATCGAAGAAATTTTTAATGGAAAATTTGGTGATGCAAAAAATTTACTGATAGAAGAATTTTTAGAAGGAGAAGAAATGAGCTTCTTTACAATTCATGATGGAAAAACATTTAAATATTTTGAGACAGCACAAGATCACAAAAGAGTTTTAGAGGGTGACAAGGGTAAAAATACAGGTGGTATGGGGGCTTATTCACCTTCTAGATTAATTAATGAAGAACTTAAGAATAAAATTATAAATAAAATAATCAAACCAACTCTCAAGGGTTTAGATAATATTGGGACGGAATACAGAGGTTTTTTATACACAGGTTTAATGATTGTAAATAACGAACCTTATTTAATTGAGTATAATGTAAGAATGGGAGATCCTGAATGCCAAACTATTTTACCAAAATTAAAAACCAATCTTATAGATATAATTTTAGCATGTTGTGAAAAAAAACTTAAAGATATAAATATTGAATGGTTAGATAAAAAAAGCTTATGTGTTGTACTCTGCTCAAAAGGCTATCCAGATGATTACAAAAAAAATGAAGAAATTCCTAATTTAGATAATATAAAAACTTCTAATAATGAGTATTTATATCATGCAGGAACAAAGAAAAAAAATAATAAATTTTATGCCGTTGGGGGAAGGGTATTAAATTTTGTTTCAATTTCTGATGACTTTAGTTCAGCAAAAGAAAAAATAATTTCTAAACTAGAAGAGTTAAATTGGAGTGGTGGTTTTTATAGAAAAGATATTGGATATAAGGTTATTAAATAATGCGAATAATTGGTGGCTCTTTTAAGGGTAAAAAATTGTTACAACCAAACGACTCTAAAACAAGACCTTTAAAAGATCTAACAAAAGAATCTATTTTTAATATAATTTATCATTCAAAGAAGTTTAATATTAATTTAAACTCTTCTGTTGTTTTAGACATATTTTCAGGAGTAGGCTCTTTTGGAATTGAGTGTATATCTAGAGGCGTAAAAAATGTAGTTTTTATTGAAAATTACAGAAATGTTTTAACCGTTTTAAAAAAAAATCTTATAAACCTTAAGTCTGTCTCTAACTATGAAGTAATAGAAAATAATGTTTACGATGAAAAAATATATTCAAGTTTAAAAAATAAGTTTGATATCATTTTTTTAGACCCACCATATAAAGACAAAGATTTTGTTAGTATATTGTTAAAAATTAAAGCAAAAAATTTATTATCTCCAAATGGAGTCGCAATTCTTCACAGACATAAAAATGAAAAAGATAATTTATCGGTAAATTTTAAAATATTAGAAGAAAAAAAATATGGAATATCAAAAATTATATTTCTTTCCCTCTAGATTAAAATTTTTTTTGTATCTTTTTTAATTAATTCCACTGCAGGCTGATCATAAGGATTTATTTTTAGCAGTTTACCAAGTAATATTGTTTCAAGAATAAAAAAAGTGAATAACTCACCTAATGTTTTTTCGTCTCTTTGTTTTATCTCGAAACTTCTAAATGGTATTTTTTTTTGTCTAAATACATTTTCTGTAGCATTTTTTTGTGCATATAAAATATTATACAAATTTTTATTTTTTAGAAAATTATGGGATGAAAGAATGCTCTTGTTTTTTATTTTATCTGATTTTTTGTCATGAACAAAAAAAAATGTATAAAAGTTATTTTGAAATCCATCTAAATAAAGTTGCATAACACTATGATTATCTCTTGGCATATTAGAAACAATAGGTAGCAAACCTTTTTTTTTCTTTCCTAAGCTTTCTGCAACAAGTTGTTGGTACCATTTAAATAAATTTTCTGATTTTATGTCATAGTTTATTATAATTGAGTTAAAGTTTTTTTTTTTATTCAATAAAAATATTGAACTTACATTTGCAATTAAGCTACTCATAAAATTTTTATTTTTAACAAGAAGATTAAGTTGTTTAAACTTACTAGAATTAAGTCCCATTAACTCAGCAGGCAACATTCCAACTTCAGATAAAACTGAGTATCTTCCACCAATAAAATTGTTATGCTCTACAACTTCAGCTTTCAACTTCTCTGCAAGTAAAGACAAATAGTTTTTCTTGTTTTCTGTTATAAAAATATTTTTATCTTTTTTATTTAATAAAATATTTAAATTTGCAATTGTTTCTATTGTATTACCAGATTTAGAAATTATTAAATTTGTAAATTTGTTTTTTTTATCTTTGTTATAATTTGTCTGCAAATTATCAAAAAATAAAAAATTTTTTTTTATTTTTTTTCTCAAGAATTGATAAATAGCATGTGTACCGAGTGAAGATCCACCCATACCAATCAATCTATAATTTTTTTTATATTTAAATTTATTTACTAAATTTTTATTAAAACTATTTTTATAGTTTTTAGACAGTGACAAAATAATCTGATTTTTTTCTTTTAATATTTTATTAAGATTTTTTTTTGTTTCTTTTTGTCTGGATTTTATTTTAAAATTTTTAAAATGAATTCCTGATGTAAGCATTAATTTATTTAATTTTATCTAATATAGACTCTTCAAGCTTTTTATTTTCATTTTTATTTTCAAGGACTGTATTATCTTTATCTGAAAATAAATTATCTAAATTATCTTCCTCTTTTTCCTCTGTAATTTCGTTAGTGCCTGGCATTGGTAATTCATCGTAATTTGGAGGCATCACAAGCGGAGATTTTTTTTCAACCAAAAATTCATCTGAATTATCTTTTTTTGGGTTTGTAAATCCTTCCCTCATAGTCCCACAAGAATGAAGAAATAAAATTGAGAACAAAATTAAAATTACAAATTTATTCATTGTTCTTAGTAGTACTAAAAAATTCTGAAAAAATCATAAAAATTACTCCTAAAGTAATAAATATATCGGCTATATTAAAAATAAACCAATGATAATTTCCAACATGAAAATCAATAAAATCAGGTACTGCTTTGTATATAACTCGATCATAAAAATTTCCAATTGCTCCACCCAAAATCATTAAAAAAAAATATTTTTTCATTCCTTTGTTTTTAATTGCCATTAGGTAAATGACTAAAATCACTAAAAAAATTATTATAGTTAATGAGTTATAAAGATATTCTTTGTTAAAGGATAAAAGTCCAAATGCTATACCTTCGTTCCAATATAATCGTATGTTTAAAAATTTTGATAAAAATATTTCTGAATTATCATTTAATTTATTTAAATAAATTACATATATTTTTGAGAGTCTGTCAGCTAAAAAAATTAAAAAAATAATTATTAAATTTCTCAAATAATTATTTCCTAAATTTTTGAAAATCATTCTTTATTCTTAGGACAATTGTTCCTGTTGCATGCCTGTTCCCTAATTTTCCAACATGTGGAACACTTAGATCCTTTTGCTTTACTAGTAATTGCAGTTGTCTCAACATCATTTTGATAAATTACTTCAGCTTTAGATGTTATACAAAGTTCAGAAAAATCTATATTTTTTGTTAACTCCTCTAATTTTTTATTTAAGCTTATTTTTAAATCTGCCTCTAAACTTGATCCTATTTCTTTACTAACTCTTTTTTCTTCAATACTTACATTGCATATATCTCTTACTTTAATTAATTCTTTCCATTTTTCATTTAATTTTTCGTTCTGGAATTTTTTTGGAAATACTAAAAAATTTTCCAAATGAATACTTTTTTTATTTTCAAACAATAATTTGTATATTTCTTCTGTTGTAAAAGATAAAATAGGTGCAAACCATCTAAGTAAAGAGTTTAAAATAATATTTAGCAAAACAATTGTAGATTTTCTTTCTTTAGAGTCTTTATCGTCACAATAAAGATTGTCCTTTCTTATATCAAAGTAAAAAGCAGACAAATCAACTGTACAAAAATTAAGTAATTCTTTATACAAATTATGAAAATCATATTTACTAAAATAATTTTCAAACTTACTATTTAATATAAATATTTTATGTAACATTAGTTGTTCTAATTCAGGTAATTTGGTTACTTCAAGCTTTTCGAAATCAATTTCCTCAAAATTATCATTTATATTTCCAAGCAAGTATCTAAATGTATTTCTAATTTTTCTATAAGAGTCAGCATGTTGATCTAATATCGAATAATCTATTCTTAAATCTTCTGCATAATTAGATGAGGCTACCCAAATCCTTAAAATATCAGCACCATATTTTTTTAGAATATCCTCAGGAGCAATTACATTTCCTAAAGATTTTGACATTTTTAAACCTTTGCCGTCTACGACAAACCCATGCGATAAAATTGACTCAAATGGTGCTCTTCCTCTAGTTCCGCAAGACTCTAATAATGATGAATGAAACCAACCCCTGTGTTGATCTGACCCCTCTAAATACATTGATGCTGGCCATTTTAAATCATCTCTTTTTTCTAAAACAAATGAATGAGTTGAACCACTATCAAACCAAACCTCGACAATGTCACTTAATTTTTCGAAATCCTCAGCTTTGTACTTATTTCCTAAAAATCTTTGAGGATCATCCGAAAACCAACAATCCGAACCCTCTTTTTCATAAATAGAAGCAATATTTTCAGTAACCTCATCATCAACTAAAATTTCTTTTGTTTTTTTATTTACAAAAATTGGGAGAGGCACTCCCCAAACTCTTTGTCTTGAAACACACCAATCAGGCCTAGTTTCTATCATTGATTTTAATCTTTCTTTACCTTTACTTGGGTAAAAAGTTGTTTCGTTAATAGCCTTTAATGCTTTATCTCTTAATTTATGACTTTCCATTGAAATAAACCATTGTGGAGTAGCTCTATGAACAAGTGGGGCCTTAGACCTCCATGAGTGTGGATAAGAATGAATTAATTCACCATTAAATAATAAATTTTTTTGTTCTTTAAGTTTTTCAATTACAACAGGATTTGCTTTAAAGATATGAATTCCTTCAAATAATTTCACATTGTTTGTATATTTCCCATCCCCATCAACTGTTTCTATCGCTTTAATACCGTTATTCAAACAAAGGTTAAAGTCATCAGGTCCATGACTTGGAGCACAATGAACTATTCCGGTTCCTTGCTCAGTAGTTACAAATCTAGCCTCTAGCATTGGGATATCATGATCATAACCAAGATTTAAAAAAGGGTGACTACAAATAGTATTATTAAATTCTTTTCCTTTAAAGGTATGAATTTTTTTAAAATTTTTTAGTCCACACTCTTTAACAACTGATTCTAGAAGAGCGTCTGCAATAACAATTTTTCTATTTTTAAAGTCACCTTCATCATTTATTTCTAATATTATATAATCAAGAGACTCGTTGTATGCTAAAGCTTTATTAGCCGGTATCGTCCATGGGGTTGTTGTCCAAATAACTATTTCACTTCCAACTAAATCTTTTAAATTAGATGATTTAACTTTAAACGAAGTATAAATTGTATCTGATTTATGATCTTGATATTCTACCTCAGCATCTGCAAGCGCAGTTTTTTCAACTGTTGACCATAACACAGGTTTAAAACCTTTGTATAAACTTCCTTCTTTTAAAAATTTACCTAACTCCCTTACTATTTGAGCTTCTGCACTAAAGCTCATTGTTGAGTAATAATTTTCCCAGTCCCCTACAACACCTAATCTTTTAAATTGACTTTTATGAACTTCAATCCACTTCTCGGCAAATGTTCTGCATTCTTTTCTAAACTCAACTATCGGAACTTCATTTTTGTTTTTTTTATTTTTTTTATACTGCTCTTCAATTTTCCATTCAATTGGTAAGCCATGACAATCCCAGCCCGGAACATAAATAGAGTCTTTTCCATCCATTTGATGAAATTTTACAATTATATCTTTAAGAATTTTATTCAGAGCTGTTCCCATGTGAATATTTCCATTTGCATAAGGAGGACCATCATGTAGAACGAACTTTTCTCTTCCTTTGCTTTCATTTCTTAATTGATCGTAAAGATTTATTTTTTTCCAATATTCAAGAATTTCTGGTTCTCTAGTAGGCAGGTTAGCTTTCATAGAAAAAGCTGTTTTTGGTAGATTTATTTGTGATTTACTCATTTAGACTTTTTTGCAATATTTAAATCTTTTTTAATTTGTGCTCTTAATTGATTAACATTATTAAATTTTTTTTCTTTTCTTATAAACTTTAAAAACTCTACTGTTAAAAGTTTATTATAAAGATTTCCAGAAAAATTAAATAAATGAACTTCTAATAATATTTTTTTTTGATTAAATGTTGGTCTATATCCAAGATTAGCAATTCCTTTAAGATATTTATCACTATTTTTTCTCAAAACCTTGACAGCATAAACTCCTGGTTTTGCTAGAACATAATCATCTATGTCTATGTTGCAGGTTGGAAAACCAATTTTTTTTCCTACTTGTCTTCCCTTTTTAACTACTCCTTGTATCGCCCAGTTTCTTTTTAAGAGAGTATTAGCTTTTTTTAATAGACCTTTTTCTAAAAGATTTCTTATTAAAGATGATGATACGATCTTTTTACTTATGATCAATGGTTCGGGTTTAACAACTTTATAATTAAACGATTGTTCGTATTTTTTTAGTAATATAACATTTCCTTCTCTTTTATTTCCAAATCTAAAATTATTGCTGACAAAAATAAATTTGGAACTTAATTTTTTATTTAAAATTTTAGAAATAAAGTTAAGCGCTTTAGTTTTTGAAAATTTTTTATCAAATTTTTTTGTAATAACAAAATCTACTTTTAAATTACTAAGTAAATTTTTTTTTTGATCAATATTAGAAAGCCGAAAATTTTTTAATTTTTTATTAAAAAACATTTTTGGCATTGGATCAAAATTTACAACACCGATCTTTAGATTGTATTTTTTCTTATACGATTGAGCTAATTGAAATAATTTTTGATGTCCTAAATGTAAACCATCAAAATTACCTATTAAAATAATTGATCCTCTGTGTAATTTTTTAATATTAAAATTTGTATAGTGTTTCACCATTTTAAATCTGATTGAATATAATTAACTACTACTTCATATTCTTTTGCAACATTTTGAATACCGTCGTTTTTAATTTCATTTTTATGTATTCCATTACTAATTAATAAAGAGTCATAATTTAAAAGATTTGCACCTCTGATATCTGTATTTAAATTATCGCCAATAGCTAATACTCTTTTATCTTTATTATCAATTGATTGATTATAAACCTCTGGGTATGGTTTTCCAAAATATATAACTTCTCCTCCCATCTTTTCAAAAACCATTGCGACTGATCCTGCACAAAGTTCTCGCTTATCTCCCTTATCAACAACCAAGTCAGGGTTTGTACAAATCATTTTTTTTTCTAAGTTGTTTTCAAAGAGATCTTTATAATACAAAAGATTATCACTATGATTTTCAAACAAACCAGTACATAACAAATAATCTGAATTAGATATTTGGTTGGTTTTATAATTTAAGAAATCTTTAAATAAATCATTGTCTTTTGGTGGACCAACGTGAAAAAAATTATCTTGTTTGTGATTTAGGTTTAAGTACTTAAGTGCTGCTTGACCTGAGGTAAAAATTTTTTTTCGAAATTCTTTATTCAAGCCCATCTTTTCAAGAAATAACATTACTGGTAAATTTGGTCTAGGAGCGTTAGTTAATAATACAAATTTTTTTTTCTTAATTAGCAGCTCATTTAAAACTTGAACTGCTTTCTCATGAAGTTTAATACCGTTATGTATCACTCCCCATAGATCAATATAAAACAGATCATAATTATCAACAATTGAGTTTAGACCCGTATTATCTAAATTTTTTGTCATAAATTTACCTATAAAGCATAAAATCTTGAATTTACTAGCATAATTAAAGCTTAACCTAATATTCTATCTTGAAATAATAGCTGCAATATTTATATGAAGCTCATATTTGTAAAGATTTATAAAGGAGAATTTATGAAATTTAAACCGTTACATGATAGAGTTTTAATCGAGGTATTAGACAGTAGTGAAAAAACTGCAGGTGGAATAATTATACCTGACACAGCTCAAGAAAAACCACAAGAAGGTAAAGTGGTTGCCATAGGTGGTGGAGCAAAAACAGAAGATGGAAAAATAATTCCAATGGATGTTAAAGTTGGTGACAAAGTTTTATTTGGAAAATGGTCAGGAACTGAAGTCAAAATTAATGGTAAAGAATACAGCATAATGAAAGAGTCTGACATTATGGGTATTTCAGGTAAGTAATTTAATTTAAAGGAGAAAAATAATGGCAAAAGTTGTTAAATTTGATGCTGAAGCAAGAGCAGCAATGATTAGAGGTGTAAATATCTTAGCTGACACTGTTAAAGTAACTTTGGGACCAAAAGGTAGAAATGTCGTAATGGATAAATCCTATGGTGCACCAAGAATTACTAAAGATGGTGTGTCTGTAGCAAAAGAAATAGATCTTGAAGATAAATTTGAAAATATGGGCGCGCAGATGGTTAAAGAGGTTGCCAGCAAAACTAACGATGAAGCTGGTGATGGAACTACAACTGCAACTATACTTGCACAAGCAATTGTCAAAGAAGGTGTTAAGTATGTAACAGCTGGCATGAACCCAATGGATGTGAAAAGAGGAATCGATGCTGCTGTCGAAACAGTAAAAGAAAGTCTTGTTGCATCTGCAAAAAAAGTAAAAGACAGTGATGAAATTGCTCAAGTAGGAACAATTTCTGCAAATGGTGACAAAGAAATTGGAACTATGATTGCAAAAGCAATGCAAAAAGTTGGAAATGAAGGGGTTATTACTGTTGAAGAAAACAAAGGTATTGAAACAGAATTAGATGTAGTTGAAGGTATGCAGTTTGATAGAGGATATCTATCACCATACTTTATCACTAACAGTGATAAAATGACTACAGAGTTAGATAATCCTTTTATTCTTTTACATGAGAAAAAATTAACTAATTTACAGCCTATGGTCCCTCTTTTAGAGGCTGTTGTACAAGCTGGTAGACCACTGATGATTATTTCTGAAGATGTTGAGGGTGAAGCTTTAGCAACTTTAGTTGTAAACAAATTAAGAGGTGGATTAAAGGTTGTAGCTGTTAAAGCTCCAGGATTTGGTGATAGAAGAAAAGCTATGCTTGAAGATATTGCAATTTTAACAGGTGGTCAGGTTATATCTGAAGACTTAGGTATTAAACTTGAAAATGTTAAGCTTGATGATCTTGGATCTTGTAAAAAAGTGAAAGTAGATAAAGATAATAGTACTATCGTAAACGGTAGTGGTAAAAAATCTGATATTGAGGCAAGATGTGCATCTATCAAACAACAAGTTGAAGAAACTACTTCTGATTACGATAAAGAAAAACTTCAAGAGAGATTAGCTAAGTTGGCTGGCGGAGTTGCAGTTATCAAAGTTGGTGGTGCAACAGAAGTTGAAGTTAAAGAAAGAAAAGATAGAGTTGAAGATGCTTTAAATGCAACTAGAGCTGCTGTTGAAGAAGGCATTGTAACTGGTGGTGGTTGTGCCCTTTTATATGCTGCTCAAGAACTTGATAAAGTTAAATCAAAAGGTGATGATCATAAAGCAGGTGTGGACCTTGTGAGAAAAGCCTTAGAAGCTCCAATTAGACAAATTACAATGAATGCTGGTGTAGATGGTTCAGTGGTAGTTGGAAAACTTTTAGAGCAGAAGAAAAAAACTCACGGTTATGATGCTCAAAGTGAAGAATATTGTGATATGTTTGCAAAAGGTATCATAGATCCTGTTAAAGTTGTGAGAACTGCTCTACAAGATGCTGCTTCTATAGCAGGCTTATTAGTAACTACAGAAGCAATGATCGCTGACAAACCAGAGGAAAAAGATACTGCTGGTGGAATGCCTGGTGGTATGCCTGGTGGTATGGGCGGTATGGGAGGAATGGGTGGAATGGGAATGTAATCCCTCATTTTCTAAGACAAAATTTAAAAGGCCATCTCAAGATGGCCTTTTTTTTATGTAAAATTTAATCATGTCAAAAAGATATAGCGGAAAATCATTTAAAGACTCTAGTGTTAAAAAAAAACCTAAATTGAGCTTTAAAGAAAAAAGAAAACTTAAAAAAGATAAGCAAAAAAAGACAAATTAATCGCGAATTTTGAGTATTATTCAAGCCAGTTATGAGTTTTTTTGAGTTTTAATATCCTTTTAAATATGTATAAGAGCCAGAATTTATGAGCAATAATATAAGGAACATCACAATCATAGCCCATGTTGATCATGGCAAAACTACTCTAATTGATAATTTAATGAAACAAAGTGGTTCATTTAGAGATAATGAAGTTGTTGATGAAAGATTGATGGATTCAGGTGAGCTTGAAAAAGAGAGAGGAATTACAATTTTAGCTAAACCTGCTTCAATAAATTGGAACAATTCAAGAATAAATATAATCGATACTCCAGGCCACAGAGATTTTGCTGCAGAAGTAGAAAGAGTTTTAAGTATGGCAGATGGAGCCTTGTTATTAATTGACTCTGCAGAAGGTGTAATGCCTCAAACAAAATTTGTATTATCAAAAGCACTTAAACAAGGATTAAAGCCAATTGTTATTATTAATAAATTAGATAAAGCTGATCAAAGAGCTAATGAAGTTTTAGATGAAACATTTGATTTATTTGTTAGCTTAGATGCAAATGAAGAACAATTAGATTTTCCAGTTCTTTATGCGAGTGGAAGATCAGGTTGGGCAGATCATGAAGTTAATGGTCCAAGAGAAAATTTAAATCCTTTGTTAGATTTAATTATTGATCATGTAAAACCTGCTGAACTTGATAAAACTAAACCTTTTGCAATGTTATCAACGCTGCTTTATGCAGATAGTTTTTTAGGAAGAAGTTTGGTTGGAAGAATTACACAAGGGACTGCAAAAGCTAACCAATCTATAAAAGCAATTAATTTAAATGGCGATAAAGTTGATGAAGGAAAATTAACTAAAATTTTTAGATATGAAGGAACAAAAAAAGTTCCAATCGATGTTGGCGAGGCTGGAGATATTGTGGTTGTTGCTGGACTAGAAAAAGCAAACGTTGCTGATACAATATGTGACCTAGAGGTAAATGAACCGATCCCTGCTACTCCGATAGATCCTCCTACAATGTCAATTACAATTACTGTAAATACTTCACCTTTAGCTGGGACAGAAGGTAAAAAATTAACTAGCACACAGATAAGAAATAGATTAGTTCAAGAGGCACAAAATAATGTTGGAATTACATTTTCAGAAAACGAAGGAAAAGACTCTTTCGTAGTTAGTGGCAGAGGTGAGCTAATGTTAGAAATTCTTTTAACTCAAATGAGAAGAGAGGGTTTTGAAATGACAGTAAGCCCTCCAAAAGTTTTATATAAAACTAATGAGAGTGGAAATAAACTTGAGCCAATTGAAGAAATTACTATGGACCTAGATGAAGAATATTCATCAAAAGTAATTGATTCAATGAACAGAAGAAAAGGTAAATTAATAGAATTAAAAGATACTGGAACTAGTAAAAAAAGATTAATTTTTCATGCACCTACTAGAGGTTTAATGGGTTACACAAGTAGGTTTCTTACACTTACAAAAGGAAATGGGGTGATCAACAGAATATTTCATAGCTATGGTCCTTTTGAAGGAGAAATGGAAGGTAGAAGAAATGGAGCCTTAATCTCAATGGAACAAGGAAAAGCTGTTGCATTCGCAATCTTTAACTTACAAGCAAGAGGAGAAATGTTTGTTACGCATAATGACTCTGTTTACCCTGGAATGATTGTTGGTCTTTCACCTAAACCAGGCGATATGATCATTAATGTAATGAAGGGTAAGAAACTAACAAATATGAGAACACAGGGTACTGATGAGAATGTTGTTCTTACACCTGTAAGAAAAATGTCAATTGCAGAACAATTAAGTATGCTTAATACAGATGAAGCTTTAGAGATAACTCCAGATTCATGTAGATTGAGAAAAGCAATTCTTGATCCCCACGAAAGAAAAAAAAGCGAAAAAGCTATAGCTGCAGCCTAATCAAAAGTTTTATCAACTAAATAAAGTCCTAAAGCAACGCAAGGACCAATGCCAAATGTTAACAACAAAGTTCCAATCCATACTGTGCCTCCTAAATATCCTCCTGGTAATAATTTTAAATGATATAAAATTACAGAAAGAACTGACAGAGCTCTCAAAAATTGAATATTTAAATTCACTGTTATAATTTTTTTTAAAGTATTATATTTTTTTTATATAGAGATTTAGATAAAGCATATTACATCATTTTAACTTATCAATATTAATAAACTTTTGATAAATTGATTTTGCATAATTGTAATTATATTTATCGAATTCAATATCTATTTTTTTTTTATTCGAATTCTTAAAATAATCCAAGTTCAATTTATTAAAATTTTTCAAGTTAACTTTTTTTATTAGATTTTTAAGATAATTTATTTCTGTTAAATTTTCATAAATAACAAAATTACAATATTTAGAATAACGATATTTATTCAGAATATTATCATAAAATAATATCCATTGCTCTATCCAATAATCTATACTGAGCAAATTTTTAAAGTTGTTAGGGTAATTCCAAGGTTTGTGATTAAGACCAAATTCATAATGACCTAGATAATTCATATATCTTCTTACAAAGTCATCTTTCTGTTGTAATTTAATAAATTTCATATGTTGATTTAATAAAGAGTATGCATGCTGAAGTGGTTCTCTAATTGTAATTAAAAAATTAGTATTAGGTAATAATTCTGAAAGTAAATCTATTCTTTGATAAACAAGATTATTTTTACTTAAGTATTTTTTTTTGTTTTCAGATAATAAAATTAATTTTATATAATTTTTAATCTCATTTTTAACAAATATATCATTATCATTAAAAAAAAATTCATCAAACATTTCAGGACTATTAATATCATAGGTAATACCGTCACCATGTAATCTTTCTTTTTTTGAAATATTATTTTTATGAAATAATTTTGAAAAATTAGGCGAAAGTATAAATGGCATATTTTTATATTTAAGGGATGCATATTCATTTGATGAGTAAATAAAATTTAGTAAACTTGTTGTACCAGATCTAGGAAGTCCGGTAATAAAAATATTTGCATTAATATCAATTTTTTTATTTTTTAAATAAAAAAGTTTTTCAACTTCAAATAATGACTTATTGATCAACTTGCTGCTAAATACAATATCATGAAATAATTTTTGAGTTACATTGTAATGTTTCATGAAATTTTTTTTCTAATAAAATAATAAATAATAAAAAATAAACTTATTTCTAAAATGCCAATAATGGAAATAATTAAATTAAAATAAGTCCTTGATATTAATGTCATAACAAACATAAAAATAATTATAACTAGAATTATTGCTAGTATTTTAACTGAAATTAAAAATAATAAATTGGAATATCTCAGTATTAGTTTTTCTTTCCTAAAATCACTAACTCTTTTTAAACGAAATAATAGAAATATTTTTTGGTATATTTTTAAATTAAATTTTAAGATGCTTTTAAATTTAATTAAGCTAATAAACTCGTAAATAATTATAACAGTTAAAGCTAATAAAATCTGATCAATCAATTTTTTGATGATTATTTTTTTTGTTTTCTCTCTTTTTTTTAAAAAGTTTTTTAATTGGAAACCAAATTAATCCAAATAATCCAACAAATATGGCTACAATAATACCTAGAGTTGCAGCAATAACTCCGCCCCCAACACCAGGTCCTAAATATGCGTATGACTGTGTTGGTAGAAAAATAAAAAATAATAAAATTAATATTAATTTATACATTTTTCATTCTCAACTAATGTTCTAAATTTTTTAATAAATAACTCATTTTCAATAATTCTACTCCAAGTTATTGGTCCAACATCACCATTACTATCTTTATTAACAAATTCCCACTCTTTTTCACCTAAATTATTAAATAAAATAATTCTTCCATGATTTTGTTCCTCAACCATTAAAGCTCCATCATCGAATATATGTGATAAACCCTCGGTAGATGTTTTAAATTCTTCTTTTTGTAACTCTTTTTCAAACAATTTTTTGTAAGTATTGGTCTCGAAATTATAAACTAAGATTTCTGAGTAAGAATTATCTACTAAAAAATTATTATTATTGAAAATAGAAATTTCTTTTTCTGAAATAATATCAACATCATGTTGTTGCGAAAAAGGTCCAATAAGATAATTAATAACTTTATTTGTACTTGGTCTGTAATGAATTATTGAGGATTGATGCCTAATACTAATAAAAATATCACCTTTTTTCCAGTATGGTGTGTCATTAAATGCTGGCTCAATATCATTTACATGTATTGGATCTGTAACAAAAGTATCAAAAACATTTCGGTCCATTATTTTATTTTCAAGTAAGATTTCAGTAATACTTTTGTTAAATAATATATTGCCATTAATATTAATTTTAACGATTGAGTCATCATAATAATTTTTTTTTGCGGAATAAGTTTTCACTAATTTTGATTTTGGTTTCATTTGACCACCTATCCAAATATTTCCTTCATGATCTATTTCTTGGCTGTGATGATATCTTTCCTCATCATTAATCCAAATTAAATTAGAACAAAAATCAATTTTGAATTTTATTGAGTAATGATCACCACTTATAACAGATCCATCATTAAGTAACAAAGGATGTGCGTAAAGAAATCTGATTGGTGAATTATCAATTTTAACAGTTGAAAATTCTTCTTCGTTGGTAACCTGATTGAGCATTTCAGCAATATCATGTTTATAACTATGTATTACCTCAAAATTATTCAAATCAATGATATCAATAATAGACCTTTTAATAGAATGATCATACCTTGGTAATACTAAAAGTGCGTTTCTTTTATTATTGATATGCTGGATAAATCTTTCTTTATCCTTATGTCTTTTAAATTTTTTTGGAGCACTTATATTGACTGTTTTACGTTTAAACATATTTTTAGCATTCGAAGGTATTTCTGCAAAGAAAACAGCAATTTTTTGTAAAGATTTTAATCTATCCCCTCCAAGATAGTGATGTCTTAATAATGAACCAAATAATATAAATCCAACAAAAGAAATAAAAATGATTAATAATACTGGATATGTTATATATTTTCTTAACATCAATTTAAGGTATTATTTTGAAAAAAAATGTCAAAAAGATATAGCTGCTGCTTAATCAAAAGTTTTATCTACTAAATAAAGCCCTAAAGCAACGCAAGGACCTATGCCAAATGCAAATAATAACGTTCCAACCCCTACTGTTCCTCCTAAATACCATCCAATACTTACAACTGAAATTTCTAATGTTGCTCTTACTACAGCTATAGGAAAATTTGTTACTTTTTGTAATCCTATCATAAGCCCATCTCTCGGACCGGCTCCTAAATTTGATACTAAGTAAATACCCCCACCTATTCCAACCATGATTACAGAAATTACAGCTAAAAATAATTGATGAATATAATTTGATGGTGTTGGAACATATTTGATACAAAGATCAATCATGATTGCAATTATCAAAGCATTAAATATTGTACCCATCCCTGGTTTTTGACTTAAAGGTATCCATAAAATTAAAACAGCAATACTTATTAACAATGTAATAGTTCCAATACTTAAATTAACATTTAAAGAAATACCTTGGGCTAAAACACTCCAAGGAGAGGCTCCTGTGAATGAAACAATTAATAATCCTTCACCTAATCCAAATAGAGACAAACCGAAACATAAGAAAAAAAATGTAGAAAACTTTGGTTTAAAATTAAATGGTTTTTCTGAACTCCATCTTACTTTTGGAATTTTTTTAATTTTTAAAAACATAATTAGAATAAGCTATATCTATTAATGAAAAATTTTAATATTGTAACCAGCAAATGAAAAAGTTTGCAGTTATTTTACTTGTTGTATTTTTCTCATCAATTTCTCTAGCTCATATAGGTCATTATAACAAATTTGACAAAATAGAAATGGAGATCTTGAGAAATGATGAAGTAATTGGATATAACAATTATTATTTTAAAAGAGATGACGAAAAAACGATAGTAAAAAATCAATATAAATTTGAGGTAAAATTACTATCTGCAACAATATTTAAAGTAGAGGGATATGGAGAGGAAATTTATTTAAAAGATAAATTAATATCTTTTCAATCAAAGACACTTCAAAATAAAAAAGAAAAATTTGTAAACTTAAAATTAAATAAAAATAATAAAAAGTTTGATATTAAGGGATCTTCATATTCTGGTGAAGCTTCTGTTAAAAATATTATTGGAAATTGGTGGAGTCATAAAATTTTACAAGCAGAAAGCCAAATAAGTCCTATTTCTGGAAGTATAAAAGAACAAATAGTTACTTTTATTGGTAAGGAAAATATTTCAATTAATGGCAAACAATACGAAACAGATCATTTCAAACTCACATCTAAAGATATGTCTCTTCCAGAAGATAAAAAATTAAATTTTGATATTTGGCTTGACAAAAAAACTTCAGTTATTGTCAAAGTCACATATAAAAGAATGGGAAATTGGGAGTATCGCTTAAAAATTATTGAATAAAATTATTTATTTATTTTTTTATAAAGATCGTTTGCACTTATCCATCCAGCCTCTACTCTAGGACCCACAAACCAATCTGCACACACACCTAAGTTTAATTTATTATTCCAATAACTTTTAATTTTTAAAGATTGGGAATTTGAAGAATATTTCCAACCATGATTTAATGAAGTTAATATTTTTGTTTTTTTAATTCCAGTAAGTTTAAAAAATCTATCAATTAAAATCTTTGAGTTTTTTTCCTTATTTTCTCTATTTTTATTTATTTTTTTATTTGCCCATAGGTTTGTACTTTGTAAAGTCCATAAATCATTTTTACTTTTAAATCTTTTTTTACTATTTTCTTTAGCAGCCCACCCTAAAACTTTGTCATCAAATAAACAACTTGATATGTTTTTATTTGTTTTTTTAATTTCAATCATGACTGTAATATTTGCATCCATTTTGATATTTTGTTTGATGAATGGATCTTCTATGAATTTTTTTGATAATTTTTTTAATTGAGGGAATGGGCAAGTTAATACTAATTTATCATAATATTTTGTTTGGTTGTCCTTAAAATCTAATTTCCATTTATTTTTAATATATTTAATCTTCACTAACTCGCTTTGAAAATTACAATTAATATTCTTTACTAAATGTTTGCTAATATCATTGTTGCCTTTGCAACCAATTATTTTAACATGATTTTTATTTTCTTTTTTTAATTTATTTAAAAAAATATGTTTGCCACTCCATTTTTTTAGAATTTTTTTTTTACGTAAATTTGTAATAAATTTTTTAAATTTAATTGATTTTGGAGAAATATATTGTGCCCCGTGATCAAATCCTTTTGACTTATTTAATCTTTTAAAAGAAGATCTACCTCCTGGACCTCGAGCTTTATCATAAATGTGTACAGAATTTTTTTTACTTAATAAATTAGCTATTGTTGCTCCAGAAATTCCAGAGCCAATTACACAATAACTGCTCATTTTCCTGCAACAGTCATACCTTCTATCATCATAGTTGGTGAATTGACTGAATATTCGAATTCTAAATCATTAGCTAAAATTATATTTTTGAACATGTCCTTAAAATTACCAGCAATTGTTATTTCATTAACCGGATATTTAAATTCTCCATCTTCAACTAAAAAACCAGTGGCACCTACTGAATAATCTCCTGTTACAAGGTTAGATCCATGACCAATAGTTTCAGTAATATAAAGACTTCTTGAATTTTTTTTAATAAGATCTTCATAGCTTATATTTCCTTTTTCAAAATATAAATTGGTAGTTCCACCACTTCTACCATTTGATTTTAAATTTAATTTTTTTCCATTGTAAGTATCCACAAGATAATTTTTAAGTATTCCATTCTCTATAAGTCGCAATGTATTTGAATTTACACCTTCTGAATCAAAATTTTGAGAACCCATTCCTTTAATTATATCTGGTTTATCAATTACATTTATCGAATTAGCAAAAACCTGTTGATCAATTTTATCCTTTAAAAATGAAGTACCTCTTGCAATTGCAGAGGCAGATATTGCACTTGCAAAAGTACTTAGCATTCCCTTTGAAATTCTTTTATCAAAAATTATGCTAATCTTCTCACTTCCAATTTTTTTAGGGCTCAATTTTCTAATAGTTTGCTTGGCAGCTTTATTTCCAAGATCTGTTGCTTGCTTAATATCAGACAAATGACGTTTGCTAGAAAATTCGTAATCTCTTTCCATGCTATTTTCATCTTTTGCAACTGTTACACAAGAAGCAGCAAAAGAAGAAGTTTTATAACCATCACAAAAACCGTCACTATTAGCTAATATAAAATTTGATTTATTTTCAGTGAAACTAGATTCTGTATTTATGATTTGTTTATCAGATGAAGCCGATTCCTCTAAATCTTTTAAATATTTTATTTTTTTATCGTTTTCGAATCTTGTTTCATCATACAAATTAAGACTACTAATTTGTTTGGCTAATAAATTTTTATCAGGCAAAGAATTAAATTCATCCTCTGGTGTAATTTTTGTAGTTTCAAAGCACTTTTCAATTAAAGTTTTTATATTTTCATCTAGTAAATTTGATGATGAAATTGATGATCTTCTTTTACCTAAATAAGTTTCTATACTTAGTGCCAATCCATCTGATCTATCTGAGGCTTCTAGGGATTTATTTCTAAAATTAACTGTTTCTGAAATTGAGTGACCAACTGTAACACTTGCATCAGTTGCTCCCATTTTTTTTGCCAAATCTAAACAATATAAAGCTTTAGATTTTAGAAATTCTTGATCCTTAACCATAATACTTTAAAGCTTTGTTCCACCAACTGTCATTTTATCGATCAAAATTGATGGTTGAGCGACTCCCACAGGAACTCCTTGTCCTGCTTTTCCACAAGTTCCTATGCCTGGGTCTAACATCATATCATTTCCTACCATCGATACTTCTTTAAGTATTGATGGTCCATCACCAATAAGTGTTGCACCTTTAATTGGAGATCCAATTTTACCATTATTTATTTCGTAAGCCTCAGTACAATTAAATACAAATTTACCAGATGTAATATCTACCTGGCCGCCTCCAAAACTTACTGCAAAAATTCCTTTATCAACAGATTTGATCATTTCATCTTGAGTTTGATTGCCACTTAACATCATTGTATTTCTCATCCTTGGCAAAACAATATGTCTATAATTTTCTCTTCTTCCAGATCCAGTAGATCTTGTATTCATTAATCTTGCATTGTGCCTGTCTTGCATAAAATTTTTGAGAATACCATTTTCAATTAAAACTGTTCGCTCAGTTGGCGTTCCCTCATCGTCAATAGTTAGACTACCTCTTCTATTATCTATAGTACCATCATCAACAATTGTTACTCCTTCACTCGCAACTTTTTCTCCCATAAGATCATGAAATGCTGATGTTTTTTTTCTATTAAAATCTCCTTCTAGACCATGACCAATTGCTTCATGAATTAATATAGCAGGCCAACCAGGTCCTAAAACTACTTTCATCTCACCGGCAGGTGCTGGTTTACTCTCTAAATTTACTGATGCAATTCTAAAAGCTTCCTCACAAACATTTTTCCAATTGTCATTTTTTAAATAATCATCGTAAGATTGTCTGCCACCAATTCCATATACTCCCGTTTCTTTTCTTCCATTTTTTTCCAGCATTACAGAGACATTAAATCTAATTAATGGACGTACATCGGTGAGTGCTTCTCCACCTGATCGAATAATTTCAATTGATTTTTGCTCACCAGCAAAACTAGCAGTCACTTGTTTTACCGATCCATCTTTTTTTCTTAAAAAATCATTTACTTTATTTAAAACTTCTAATTTCGAGTCTAAAGATTTTTGTTCAATTGGATTAATATCCTCATAAAATTTTTTATTAGATTTTGGAATTTCATGATTATATGTGCCTTTAATTGACTTAAGAGTTGATTTAAGATTTTCTGAGGAATTTTTTAATGAATCTTTTGATATTTCGTTAGAATATGAATAAGCAACAACCTCGTTTGAGATAGCTCTGAAGCCAAATCCTAAATCAGAACTATAGTTTGAGCTTTTTATTTTATTGTCATCTAGCAAAATTGACTCTGATTTAGACTCCTCTAAATAAAGCTCACCATCATCACAATTATGTAGTGTATCAGATACTATTTTATCTGCATCTTGTCTTGTTAAATCAGATTTGTTAAAGAAAATACTCATTCATCTTAAATAGTGGTTTGTTGATAATTTTCAACTGATCATTTTACGCATGTACAATTTATTACTAAAAGTTAATTATTGTTAAATGAAAGTATTTTTTAATAATTCTTGTAAAATCTGTAGATCAGAAATTAACTTATATAAAAAAGAAAATATTAAAGATATTGACTGGATAGATATTACAAATAATTCAGATGCTGAAAAAGAAACATCTAGGAATGATAAAGAATTATTAAGAAGATTACATGTTAAGGAGAATGGTAAAATTATTGAAGGTGCGGAGGCATTTCTTTACGTTTGGAAAAAAATTCCAAAATATAAATTTTTATATAAATTTTTTAAACTACCAATAATTTTCTTAATCTTTAAATATGGATACGAAATTGTTGCTTTTTTTTTATATTTAAAGAATAAAAAACAACTCAAATAACTAGGTTAAAAAAAATATTAAAAATTCACTTAGTAAAGACATGGATAGCAAAAACATAATTAATAATATTGAATACATGAGAGTTATAACTCTATTTCTTTTCCTCCTGAGTCTAACAAAAATTTTATCATCCAAATCTGAAATATCTCTTTCACCAACAACTGGGTAATCATAACTCCAACGCCATGTAGATTGACCTAATCTAGAGTCGAGACTGTTAAAATACCTTATCCAGGCAAGGACATATTTTAATATTAAATACAAAATAATCATTAATGTTGAAGAAAGTAACATTCTTAATGATACTTAATTATGTAAGATAATTTAATTGATATTTTTGGCTCTTTTTCTTGCGATTAACTGCGTAAGAGCATCAACCATGGTATCTGAGGCCTTAAATATTTCATTATTTTTAAACTCATGAGAAATATTTTTTTCCGGATTAGTTTTGTCTTCAATAACTATTCCTTCATCTGGTGAATTATTTTTTATATAAATTAATAAAAGCCATTCATCATCTAAGGCTTCATCCCATTTAACAAATATTTCTCCTGTTTCAAATCTTCTGTCTATACATCTAAAGATAGACATATGTCTTGTTATATGTCTTTTGTTTAATTGAAATACTAAACTGCTAGCACTTCTGTAAAAACTTTCGAGAGCAAACTCAATTTTCTGTCTAGCTAAAGTATATTCTTTTTCTTTTTGTAACAGTGTTTCTCTATCTTCATCTCCTTGAATTTTAACTCCTAAAGCCTCTACTCTTTCTCTAATTTTTTGATCCCTAATAATTCGATATTTTTCTTTTAATTTTTCTATTCTTTGCTGTAAGCCAGCATAATCCTCTCTCTTTTCCCTTAGGGAAATTTTTTCCAATTTCTCTAATTCTTTAACCTCTCTTACTCTAAATTTTTCAATTTGCTTTTCTAATTTTAATTGTTGTAAAAATTGCTTTTGTTTTTCTGCTTGTTCAATTCTTAAAAGAGCTTGTTCTTTTCTTAAGAATAGTTTTATTTCTTTTGTTCTTTGTTTTTCTAATCTAATTTCATCTTTTAAAGCTTTTTCTTTTAATTTAACTTTTAATTCAGCCTCTTTTTGCTTTTCTTTTGCAGCTTCAATTTTTTCTAATCTTTCTTTTTCTTGTTTTTCTAATTTTAACCTTCTTGCTTCATCTTTTTTTAGAATTTTATACTGTGAAATTGTGTCTGCTATTTTATCAAAAAATGCTTGGATA
>CACJMB010000009.1 GCA_902594405.1 uncultured Pelagibacteraceae bacterium
GCAACATTCTCAGCTGTAACACCCATATGATAATCATTAAATGAATCAAGTAGGCCATCTTTTATCATTGTATCTACTAATTTATTTTCAGAAAATTTTTTATCTTCTCTATAATAAATTGCATGGGTCGCTCGAGACATATTTTCTTGACCACCTGCAATGACTATTTTATTTTCTCCTAAACTTATTGATTGATATCCTGAAACAACAGATCTTAATCCAGATCCACAAACCTGATTAACAATATAAGCAGGTTTAGAAACCGGTACTCCTGCGCTGATCAAAGCCTGTCTAGCAGGGTTTTGACCAAGTCCAGAAGTTAAAACGTGCCCCATAATTACTTCATCAATCTCCTCTAAATCTAGTTTTGATTTATAAATTACCTCTTTAATTGCTATTGATCCTAATTTTGATGCACTTAGATTTTTTAACGAACCTTTATATCTTCCAATTGGAGTTCTTAGTGCTGAAGTAATAACAACATCGTTAGAATTTTTGCTCATAAAGTAATTAACATAATATTTTATAAGTTAAATTACATCAAAAACTTTGATATATGGGATATATTATTAAAAAGGACCGCTGGCCAAATTGGATAAGGCGCTCGGCTACGAACCGGGAGATTCCAGATTCGAGTTCTGGGCGGTCCACCAAAAGGAAATAAAAATGTTTAATTGGATTTTAAAAGCATCTTTACAGAAATCAGTAATTTATTTTTTTATAATTATTTTAATTATTTTATTAATTTTAACTTTTGTATTATAAAAAATCATGAGCAATGAATTTGAGCAAATAAGTATTAAACCTGGATTCATGAAACACAATGGAGGTGTTTTATTTAGATCTATTTCAGAGAATGAATACGAATTTAAATCTATAATTAATGAAAATCATTTAAATGCTGCAGGAATAACTCATGGAGGTTATTTGTCTGCTTTAATAGATGCTGGAGCGGGAACAGCAGCACATCGAGCCGCAGATAATGCACCCTGTGTAACTATTTCTTTAGATATAAAATTTATAGGTGCTTCAAAAATTGGAGATGAAATTATTGGACATACAAAAATTTTAAAAAAAACAAATACTCTTATCTTTTTATTTTGTGAGCTAAAGTGCGATGATAAAATAATTACTTCAGCATCTGGGGTATGGAAAATTTTAAAAATAAAGCCCTCTAATTTAGGACCTGGTGGGTAATTTTACTCTTTTCTTTTTAAGTTAAAATAGCCGAATACTACTAAGAACAGTATTGCTATGGGATAAACAATATTTTTTGATGGTCTGTCTGAATTTTCAATTTTAAATTCACTTATATAGTCTCCCATTTCAAAACCACTTTTTTTTGCTTCTCCGTTCCATTTCAAATTATCAATAATAATTTTATCATCTTCTTTTAATAATGTAATTCCATAGTCCTCTAAAGTAAATTTATCCTCAAAAGTATTTTTAGATATCACAAATAACTTATATCTTTCTCCATATAAACTAGGCCTTGTTATTTTAATTTGAATTTCTTTTGTTGAGTCTAATTTTATTAAATTAATTTTAGTAATATCTTCATAATTATATTTTGGATAAAATTTATTTAAAACAAAATCAGGTGACAACAAAGAAATAGAAATAACTAAAAAAATAATTATTTCATACCATTTAAGTTTGTTAACAAACCAGCCTTGAGTGGCTGAAGTAAAAACTAAGATTCCAATTAAAGAAGTTATAATTACAATTAATCCATGCCAAATATTTTCAATACCAATAAGTAAAAGTTCATGATTAAATAAGAATACAATCGGCAAAATTCCTGTTCTTAAACTATACCAAAAAGCTTGCACTCCTGTTCTTAAAGGATCTCCACCAGATATTCCTGCAGCTGCATAAGAGGCAAGTCCCACTGGTGGAGTTACATCAGCCATTAAGCCAAAATAGAAGACAAATAAATGAACTGCAATTAATGGAAAAATAAAACCTGAGGCATTCCCAACATCCACCAACACGGTCGCCATTAAAGAAGCAACAACAACATAATTTGCCGTTGTTGGCAAACCCATTCCTAAAAGTAAGCACAAAATAATTGTTAAAAATAATAATATAGTAACGTTATCTTTAGCTATAGATTCTATAACTATTATTAAATTAGTACTTAAGCCTGTAGATCCAACTGCACCAACAATAATTCCTGCAGTTGCAATCGCTATACCAACAGCAACCATATTTAAAGCACCTTTTTCAAAACCAACTATTGTTTGATTAAACCATTCTTTAAGAGCATCTTTTTTAATTTCATTTTTAATTAACAAATTTATTAAATTGACTAAAACCAAAGTAATGGTTGCGTAAAAAATTGAATATGAGGCAGTAAATCTTAAATAAACCAAAGTATAAATTAAAACAAAAATTGGTATTAAAAAATGTATCCCAGATAAAAAAGTTTTTTTTAAATGAGGAACATCTGCATCATCCATTCCTTTAAGATTTAATTTTAAAGCTTCTAAATGTGAAATATAAAATAATGCTATGTAAGAAATAATTGCTGGTAAGAAAGCATGTTTAACTATTTCAAAGTAAGTAACGCCTATAAAACTTGCCATTACAAACGCTGCCGCGCCCATGACAGGTGGCATGATCTGACCATTTACTGATGAAGAAACCTCGATAGCACCAGCTTTTTCTTTTGAAAAACCAGTTTTTTTCATTATTGGAATTGTAAAAGTTCCAGTAGTAACTGTGTTTGCAATTGAAGATCCCGAAATTAATCCAGTCATACCTGAACCTAATATTGCTGCCTTTGCAGGTCCTCCTCTCATTTTTCCAACCATTGCAAAAGCAAGATCTAAAAAATATTTTCCACCACCAGCAGTTTCTAGCAAAGCGCCAAATAAAACGAATAAGAAAATAAAATCTACTGATACCCCAATCGGAATTCCAAAAATTGCTTCTTGATCAAGCCACTGAAAACCTACAAGTCTATTTAATGATAAACCGCCGTGTGAAATTATTTCAGGTGCATATCTTCCGAAATACGAAAACAATAAAAAACAACTGGCAATAATTACCAAAGGTAGACCAATTGCTCTTCTAGTAGCTTCTAACAGAATCAATATTCCACATCCTCCTAAGATTAATTCTAATGGAAAATTAAATGTTTCCGTTATTCTAAGATTTAAAAGTACACCCCCTCTTTCAACCAACTGATCATAAAAAAAATAAATATAAAGACATGATATCGCTCCCATAAAACTGATCAAAACATCAAAAAACGAAATTTTCTTACCCTTTGATATTGGGTAAATTAAAAAGGCTAAAGTTAAAGCAAAACCTAAATGAATTGCCCTTGCCGGCAATCCCTTAAACATTCCAAAATTTAACATAAATGGAAATGGTGAAGCGTACCAAAGTTGAAATAATGACCAAATAATTGCTATTGCTGAAACAATTTTCAAATGAAAACCAGTAATATTTCTAGTTGGTGATAAGTCTTCGCTTATTTTATTTTTAATTTTACTGCTGATTGAGTCGCTCATCAAAATTATTCATACCATAAAAAAAAGGCCCGGTAAAAATCACCAGGCCTTTTTAATTAATAAAAATTGGATTACATTAACCCAGCTTCTTTATAGTATTTTATTGCACCTGGATGTAGTGGAGCAGATAAACCATCTTTAATCATGTTTTTCTTTTCCAAGAAACCAAATGCTGGATGTTGTTTTTTGAAATCATCAAAATTTTCCATTACAGCTTTTGTAACTAAATAAACAAGCTCTTCAGAAACATCTGCAGAAGTAACAACAGTAGCTTTTACACCAAAAGTTGTAGCATCTTTTTTCTGACCTGTATAAGTTCCTTTAGGTATTACTGCCTGTGCATAATAATCTGCACCATCAATTAAACCTTGAACTTCAGAACCTGTTAAATTAATTGGAGAAGCTTTAGCTGCACAAGTTGCTGCTTGTTCCATGGCACCATTTGGAAATCCAACAGAATAACCAAATGCATCTATTTTTCCATCACATAGCGCTTTAACTTGTTCAGAAGAAGTAAGCTCAGTTGTTGATTTAAAGAAACTATTATCAACACCCATTGCTTTCATCAGTTCTTCCATAGTTCCTCTTTGACCTGAACCAGGATTACCGATGTTAACTACTTTTCCTTTTAATCCAGCAAAATCTTTAATTTTTGCTTTTTTTCTAGCCCAAATTTGAAAAGGCTCATTGTGAACTGAGAAAACTGCTCTTAAATTACTAAATTGTTTTCCTTCCCATTTACTAGATCCATTAACAGCATGATACTGCCAGTCTGATTGTGCTACACCAAATTGGAATTCTCCAGCTGCTATCTGACCAATGTTGTAGTTAGATCCACCAGTTGATGGAGCAGTACATCTATAAGCTTTAGCTGTACCTTTTTTTCTTCCATGTTCAGCGCTAATTGCTGATTTGTGAAGCATTTTACATATAGCGTTCCCTGTTTGGAAATATACTCCTGTAGGTCCGCCTGTTCCTATCGTAAAGAACTCAGCTGATTTAGCAACAGTTGTCAAAGACAATGATGCAAATAAAATCAGTAAAGCACTTGATAGAGATGTGATTATTTTTTTCATTATTTACCCCCCTATATTTATATGTCGTTATTTTTATAATTTTATTTTAACAAAAAATAATCGTAGGTGTATAGGGTGATTTTATAAGGATTCTGACCAATTCTTTAGTTTATTAACACCTTCTACTACTTTTGGCGCAAACTTATTAATTAAATTTTCATCAATTTTTTTTGTTTCGTCAATATTTTTCATAAACTCTTGTCCATCAAAATCTGTAAAGCTTAACCTTGCTAACATTTTATCTGGATTAAACCCAAAATCAGAACCTGGTAATAAAGCAACTCCAGTATTATTTAATATATCCTTACACATTTCTGATGAAGTTTTAAATTTGTTATTTAAAAATTCTGGCATTAAATAAAACCCTCCTTGAGGCTCATTAATCAATACCTTATTTGATTTTAAATTTAAAAAAACATATTTACCAATTGCACTTAAAATATTTATTGATTTTGCAATATAATTTGAATGATCGTTTTCATAAGCTTTAATCGCTGCATACTGAATAGGTGCACTCACAGCAGAAAAGGTTTCACTAGCTAATACATTGATCATATTTTTTAAATCGTTCAATTCATCTGGAATTATAAAATAACCAAGTCTCCATCCCCCTGCACCACACCATTTACTAAGTCCAGTACTAATAATAGTTTTTTCAGGACAATAACTTGAGATAGATTTAAAATTTTTTGAAAATGTTAATTCTGAATATATTTCATCTGATAAAATTATAAGATTATACTTTTTGGCAATTTCTGAAATTTCTTCTAATTTGTTACAAACCTGTCCAGAAGGATTGTTCGGTGAATTTAAAAATAATAAATAATTTTTATCTTTATCTTTTGATATGATTTTCTCAATTTGTGCTCCAGTAGGAAACCAGTTGTTTTCTCTTTCTGTTTGTAGAATTTGAATTTTATTTCTCCCTAAAATAGCATGAGGTGCATATGAAACCCAACTGGGTGCTGGCAATATAATTTCACCATCAAAAATTACATGCAATAAAAACATTAATTCTTTAGAGCCTGGTCCAATAATTACATTGTTTGCTTTGTAGTTATAATTTTTCTTTTTAGATGAATATTTCGCTACAGCTTCCCTTAATTCCTCAAGGCCCTGCATAGGTAGATATTTGTTTTGATAGGCATTACTTTTTAATTCTTCTACGACATCCTCAGGTACTTTAAATGGTGATTGTCCAAAACCAAATTTAAAGATTTTTTTTCCTTGTTGTTCTAATTGTTTTGAAGTTTCGTTAATTGCAAGAGTAGATGAAGGCTTTAGGTCTTTGACAAGATTTTTTAACATTTAATTGCTCAATTCTTTTAAATTATTAAATTGTTCAAGAGCTTTGGGATTTGCTAAAGCTTCAATGTTTTTAATTTGACTTCCTTCTATCTTACTTTTAACTGCAAGTTCAACTATTTTACCACTTTTTGTTCGAGGTATATCTTTTACAACAATAATTTTACTTGGAACATGTCTAGGAGATGCATTTTTTTTTATTTGTAATTTA
Organism: uncultured Pelagibacteraceae bacterium; assembly: GCA_902594405.1. Classification (GTDB taxonomy): domain Bacteria; phylum Pseudomonadota; class Alphaproteobacteria; order Pelagibacterales; family Pelagibacteraceae; genus Pelagibacter. The sequence goes on from CACJMB010000009.1 coordinate 6,114, forward strand.
ATTTTGTTAATTAATTCTGCTGTTAATGAATAATTTTTGCTCATTACAATAAATAAAACTATTCTAACATCATTATCCCATGATTGTCCTACAACAATAGACTCTTTTATTTCTTTAAACTTTTCAACTTCTGAATATATCTCTGCTGTTCCAAGTCTTACACCTCCTGGATTTAAGGTGGTATCTGATCTTCCATGAATTATATATCCACCACTATTTTTTATCTCTGCGTAATCTCCATGGTGCCATATATTTTTAAATCTATTAAAATAAGCACTCTTAAATTTAATATTATTTTTATCATTCCAAAACTTTAAAGGCATTGATGGAAAAGGATTTTTACAAACAAGTTCTCCTTTACTATTTTTTAAAGACTTCCCTTTATCACTTAAAACATCTACATCTAAAGCCAAACCACTGTTTTGTATTTCTCCTATATTTACTGGCTGATATAAATTTCCTAACACAAAGCACGAAAGAATATCGGTACCACCAGAAATAGATGACAAGTGCACATTTTTTTTAATATGCTTATAAACATATTTAAAACTTTCTTCTGAAAGAGGTGAGCCAGTTGAACAAATTGTTCTTAGTTTATTTAGTTTAAATTTATATTTTAATTTTGGTTTAAATTTTCTTAAAGCATCTACGTACTTTGCACTTATTCCAAATAAAGTTATTTTTTCTCTTTGTGCTATTTTCAAAAGCAAATCAGATGATTTAAACATTGGAGATCCATCAAAAAGAACAATAGATGCCTTCGAAGCTAATGAACTAACCAACCAATTCCACATCATCCATCCACATGTGGTAAAATAAAAAACGTTATCATTTTCTTTAATATTGCAATGTAATTGATGTTCCTTCATATGCTGGATTAAAACACCACCAGATCGATGACAAATGCATTTAGGTTTTCCAGTAGTTCCACTTGAATATAATATTGCTAACTCTGTTTCAAAATCAAATCTTTTGAAATCAATTTTTTCAGTATTAGTTTGTATTAATTCATTCCATTTAAATAAATTAATTTTTTTAAATTTATATTTATTTTTAATAAACTTTTTTCCAGGATAGCTACTAATTACAACACTTTTAATTGATGGGATTAATTTTAAAATCTCTGGAAGTCTATTTAAAATATCTATTTTTTTTCCATTATAAAAATACTGATCAGTAATGAATAAAACTTTTGGATTAATTTGAGAAAATCTTTCTATAACACCTTTAGATCCAAAATCGGGACTACAAGAAGACCAAATACCTCCCAAAGAAGTTGTAGCAATGAATGCTTCAACAGTTTCAATAGTATTTGGCATATATGCAGCTACTCTATCCCCTTTTTTGATATTTATTTTTTTTAGAAACTTTGTAATTTTATTAGTATTTAAATTTAATTGTCTCCATGATCTTTCTTCTCTAAATCCATTTTCACTAATAAAGGTTACTGCTTTTTCATTGTTGTTTTTAGATAATAAATTTTCACCAAAATTTAGTCTGCTACCTGGTAAAAATAAATTTTTATAAAAAGTCTTTGATTTTCTGAAATTTTTATTACTTTTGAATCCCTTTATTTTGCTAAAATCCCAAAATCTACTCCAAAACTCAGGTGAATTTTTAATACTCCAATTTAATAATTTGTTATAATTTCTATTAAATTTTATTTTTAATTTTTTTGAAATGTGATTTTCAAAAGCAAATAAATTTGAATTTTTTTTTACAATTAGAGAAGGTTGCCAAAGTTTTTTACTCATTTTATTAAATTAAATTACTGTTATAGAATTAATCTTATTTATGATAATCTCACTAACATTTAAAAGAAAATGAGAACTTTTTACCCTCCGATTCGGTCATGTTTTAGTCTATTTTTGTTCTTTAGCAGTAACAATATCTGGTAGGTAAAAAAAAAGAAACACAAAAGATAGAAATGACTAAAAATAAAATTACAGCTGTTCTCGGTCCTACAAATACAGGCAAAACCTATCTTGCTATCGAAACCATGCTATCTTTTGAGAGTGGCATGATTGGATTTCCACTTAGATTACTTGCAAGAGAAGTATATGACAAAGTAATCAAGAAAATAAATTTAGATAAAGTTGCACTTATAACTGGAGAAGAAAAAATAATCCCATCTAATGCAAAATATTTTTTATGCACAGTGGAGTCTATGCCAATTGACAAACATCTTGAGTTTGTTGGCGTAGACGAGATTCAAATGTGCTCTGATCATGAAAGAGGTCATATTTTTACTGATAGACTTTTAAATATGAGAGGGGAAAAACTTACAATGCTAATGGGCTCAAGTACCATTAAAAATATTATTTCAAAATTAGATGGAGATATTGAATTTATAAATAGAGAAAGACTATCTAAGCTTACCTACGCTGGTCATAAAAAAGTATCAAGAATTGAAAGAAAAACAGCAATCATTGCGTTTTCAGCAGAGGAGGTTTACGCCATTGCTGAGTTAATAAGAAGACAAAAGGGTGGTGCCGCTATTGTGATGGGATCACTAAGTCCAAAAACAAGAAATGCTCAAGTTGAATTATATCAATCTGGGGATGTTGATTTCCTAGTTGCAACAGATGCAATTGGGATGGGAATAAACATGGATCTAGATTTTGTATATTTTTCAAATGTTAAGAAATTTGATGGAAAAAAATTAAGAAGATTAAATTTATCTGAAATAGGTCAAATAGCCGGTAGAGCTGGTCGATACCTTAACGATGGAAGTTTCGGTATTACTGGTGATTGTAAAGAAATATCTCCAGAAGAGGTAGAATTATTAGAAAATCATAAATTTGAAGAAATAAGAACTTTGTTTTGGAGAAATTCAAATCTTAATTTCAATAACCCAATTAGTTTAATTAAAAGTTTAGAGGAAAAACCTCAGGTGGAATGGCTAAGAAAAATTCATGAATGTGAGGATGAAAAAGCACTTAAATATTTTTTAAAAGATCAAAAAATTTTAAATAAAGAATTTGATAAGAAAACTTTAATGCTCTTGTGGGAATGTTGCCAAATACCTGATTTTGTAAAAAAAACTTATGGAAATCATTTTGAAGTTATAGGAAATGTATTTAAATTTTTAACTAGCAAAAAAGGACTAATTTCTGAAGATTATATGAGATTACAGCTCATGAAACTAGATAAATTGGATGGAAATGTAGATTCTTTATCAAATAGAATTGCAAATGTCAGAACTTGGTCATATGTTTCGAATAAAAATAATTGGGTAGAAAATCAAAGTTATTGGATTGAAAAAACTAAACACTTAGAAGATAGACTTTCAGACAGATTACATGAAGAACTTACTAAAACTTTTATTGACAAAAGAGCAAGCGTGCTCGCTAGAGGTTTAAAACAAGATATGGAATTTAAAACTGAAATTTTACAAAACAATGATGTTAAAATTGACGATCAATTCATCGGAAAGATAAAAGGGCTAAAATTAGAACTAGATTTAAAAAAAGGTGCTTTGGAAACTGATATTAAATCTTTAAAAAAAGCTGCAAGACAAACTATTGGTCCGGAATTAGAAAAACGTGTTCAATCAATAATTGATACCGGATTAATTAATTTAAATGAAGATTTTAAAATTTACTGGAATGATTTCCCAATTGCCAAATTAACAACGGGTTATGATTATTTAAATCCTAATTTTGATTTAATCGTTGATGATATCATTGAACAAAACACCAAACAGAAATTAAATGACTATGTTAATAAATGGATACATTCAAAAATAAATAACGTTCTTAAAAGTTTAATTGATTTAAAAAATATAAAAGAAAATAATTCATCAATTAAAGCACTAGCATACCAGCTCTATGAAAATAATGGAGTATTAAAGCGAGATCAAGTTTCTGAATACCTAAAAAACTTAGAACAAAATGAAAGAAAAATTCTTAGAGACTTAGGAGTAAAGTTTGGGAGATATCATGTTTTCCTTTATCAATTAATTAAACCAGAAGCAGTATCTTTGCGAACATTATTGTGGAAAAATTTTTATCAAAAATTTCATAATTTAAAACCACCTACCTTTGGTTTGAATTTTTTAGACGATAAAGAAATAAAAAATAAAAACTTTATGCTTTTGTGTGGATTTGAGAAATTTGATAATTTTTTTGTAAGAATTGATATTTTAGAAAGATTATTTGTATTAATAATAAGTTCTAGTTCAAAAGAAAATTCTGAAATAAAATTAATTCCAGAAATGTTAAATCTTTTAGGATGTAGTAAAGATAATTTCAAAAAACTACTTCAAAAAATGAACTATAAAATATTTGAAAAAGAAAATGAAATATTTTTTAAATATAGTCCTACTAAAAAATTTAAAAAAATTACTACAAAAAAAATCTCAAATGAGAACCCGTTTAAAATATTAAAGAATCTAAATTTAAGTTAAAATGTTTTTTAAAAAAAAAGAAATAAAAAATAATAATTTTCTTACAAAAGTTTGTGCTTTATTAATTCATGCTGCTAAAATAGATGAGGATTATACATATAAAGAGGAAGAAATTATAAAAAAAACACTTAATGAGCTTGGTTTAGATGAAAAAAAAATTCCTAAAACAATTGAAGAAGCGAAAATAATTGAGGAAAGCTCAAATCAAATTTTAGATTTTACTCGTGAAGTTAAAGGTTTGCCTGAGGAAGATAAAATTAAAATTATAGAAGCATTGTGGTCTATAATTTATTCAAATAAAGATGCTGATATATATGAAACTAATTTAATGAGACGACTTGCAGGATTACTTTATATTGACAATAAAACTATAGGCGATATTAAAGAAAAAATTAAAAAAAATTCATAATGACATATATCGTTAACGACAATTGTATTAAGTGCAAATTAACAGACTGTGTTGAAGTTTGCCCTGTTGATTGCTTTTATGAAGGTAAAAATATGCTTGTAATTAAACCCGAGGAGTGTATAGATTGTGGCGTTTGCGAGCCAGAATGTCCTGTCGATGCCATAAAAGCAGATACTGAGCCTGGAAGTGAAAAATGGTTAGATATCAATAAAAAATATTCTGAGATCTGGCCTAACATTAGTGAAAGAAAAGATCCCCCAGAGGATCACGAAAAATTTAAAAATGAGCAAAATAAGTACGAAAAGTATTTTAAAGAAAATCTTTAAAGGCAAAACAGATAAAAAAGTGAAAAAAAAAGTTTCTAAAAAGAAAGTAGTAAAAGTAAAAAAAATAGTAAAAGCTAAAAAAGTTAAAAAAATAATTTCAAAAAAAATTAAAAAAGTTGTTAAAAAAGTTTCACCTAAAATAACTAAAATAAAAAAGGCTGCTAAAGTTACAGAAACAGCAACTGAATCAAAAGTAGACAATTTAAGAATTTCAAAAACGAATGAAGTTAAACCTGAAATAAAAAAAGTTAAAAAACAAGAAACTGAAAAAAGAGAGTATAAAATTAAAGATCATGTTGTATATCCAAAACATGGAGTAGGCCAAATTACTGAATTTAAAAAAATTAACATTGGTGGAATTGACGTTGAAACATATGTTATTAAATTTGAAAAAGATAAAGCTAATGGAATGGTCCCTGTAAATAAGCAGTCTCACTTAAGGCCTTTAGCAACTATCAATCAAGTTAATAAATGTATTTCAATATTAAAAAGTAAACCAAAAATTAAAAGATCAATGTGGAGTCGAAGAGCACAAGAATATGAGGCTAAAATTTCTTCTGGAAAAATATACGAATTAGCCGAAGTCGTCAGGGATTTAAACAAAGGTGATGATCTTATGGTTGATCAATCTTATAGTGAAAGACAGTTATTTGAAAAAGCTTATGAGAGAATTTTGTCTGAGTTTCAGATTGTTTTGAATGTATCATTAGAAGATACTCAAAAAAAATTGGATAAAGCACTGAAAAGAAATTTAGGTGGACAACCCCAATCAGTGGCAACTGCAAAAACTACAACTAGTGAACTACCTGTAGACGAAACAATTTCTGATAACGACGAACCTATTGAAGAGTAAAAAAAAACGCCTCTCAAACAAACTGTAATGAGAAGCGTTTTTTGTAAAGAATACTAAGTTACTATTTTCTTCTTCTTTTTTTTGCTTTTTTCTTAGCTTTTTTCTTAGCTTTTTTCTTAGTTTTCTTTGCCGCTTTTTTTCTTTTCTTAGGCATCTTTAGCTCCCTTTTTTAGTTAAACGAATCAAATTGATTCGTTGTTACTATATTTTTATTTTTTTCTATAAGTTATGTCAATTCTTTAATTAAAAGTTTAATTTTATAAAAATAATTTTTAACTTTTTAATTTTATAAAATTTTTTTATTAATTTAGTTAATGTTTATGCGGTTTATAAACAATTTAATTTAAATAATTTAATAAAGATTTTCTAGCTGATTTTTATATTTTTCTGTAACTTTTTTTCTTTTTACTTTCATTGTTGGTGTCATTAAACCATTTTCAATAGAAAAATTTTCCTCTATTAATTGAACTCTTTTTATTTTTTCTAATAAAGTTAATTTTTTATTTATTTTTTCAATTACTTTATTTATTTTTTCTTTTTCATTTAAAAAATCTTTATTAGGAACAATTAAAGCAACCAAGTAATTTTTTTTATCACCATAAACCATGCATTGATCTATCTCTGGTTCATTCGTAATCATATTTTCGATTTTGGCTGGTGAAATGTTATCTCCGCCAGCACTTACTATTATATCTTTTTTTCTATCAGTTATTTTTAAATAACCATCATTTGGATCTATCTCTCCAATATCGCCTGTATGAAGCCATCCATTTATAATTACTTTTTCAGTTTCTTCTTTTTTATTCCAATATCCTAGCATTACATTTTCTCCTTTAACTAAAATTTCTCCATCTTCAGCAATTTTGACTTCATTCCCTTTAAATGGAGGTCCTACAGTTTCCACTTTTATTTTATGTATTGGATTGCAACTTACTACTGGCGATGTTTCTGTTAAACCATAACCTTGAAGAGTTGAAAGCCCAACAGAATTCAAAAATTCTCCTATTTCTTTATCTAAAGCCCCACCCCCTGAAACGAAAGCTTTCAAATTTCCGCCGAACTGTTTTTTTATTTTTTTTCTAACCAATTTATCAACAGTAAAATTAAGTAATTTTTCAGAAAATGTCATTTTTTGATTTAATAGTTTTTTTCTTCCCAAATTTAGAGTTGCTTCAATTAATTTTGCTTTTAAACCTGTCTGCTTTTTTAAATTCATGTTTATTTTATTATAAAGGTTTTGGTAGAACCTTGGAACTGCTGTCATAATTGTGGGTTTTGCTTCAGATATATTTTCTAAAAGTTTTTCTATTTTTTCTGCATAGAATACTTTTGCTCCAACCGCTATCTGTGCAAATTGAACACAATGCTCATAAGAGTGTGAAAGGGGAAGCCAAGTTAAAAATACTGGTCTTGAGTTAAATAATGGTTTCATAATTTCGTATGCCCCTACGAGATTATTTAAAATTCCACCATGACTTAAAATTACTCCTTTCGGATTTCCTCCAGTCCCAGAAGTATAAATAATACATGCAGGAGAATTTCTTTTTAATTTATTATTTTCAATTTTATCTTCTGGTAATAAATTATTCTCTAAAATTAAATTAAAATCTAAATATTTTTCTTTGTTAATTATATTTAAACTATTTGTTACCTTAGCTTTTTCATCCAAAGTAATAACTTTTTTGATAAAGTCTTTTTCGTTAATTGAATTATTTAATTTTTTTAACATTTCATTGTTTGAAACAATAACTAAGCTGGGTTCACAATCTTCTATCAAATACTTATAATCATCTTCGGTATAAGTTGTGTATGCTGGAACTGTAATTCCACCAGCTACCATAATTGCTAAATCAGAAACAAACCATTCTGGTCTATTCTCTGAAACCAAAAGACATCTATCGCCTTCTTTTATATTTTCTTTAATAACTTTTGATAATTTTAAAATATTCTTTTCAGTTTGTTCCCATGTGTATATTTTTTTATTGCTTGGGTTTAGCCATTCTAAAAAAATATCTTTTTTATTTTGTTTATTTGCTTGATTAACAAATAATTCAATCAAATTATTTAAATTATTTAAATTCATAGTTACTTGGTGGGCGAAGAGAGAATCGAACTCTCACTTCTTGCGAAACACGATTTTGAGTCGTGCGCGTCTACCAGTTCCGCCATTCGCCCTGGGTATTCAATTAATTATATTTAAATAGTATAAGAACTAAATTTATATTAAAACCAAAAAATGTTTCAAACACTTTACAAAAAATGTTTAGAATTAGCCGCACATAAAAGTTCAAATTTTTATTTAGGGCTTGTATCTTTTATAGAAAGTTCTTTTTTTCCTATACCTCCAGATGCAATGATAATCCCAATGGTTATTGCTAAAAAAAAGGAATATTTGAAAATATTTTTAATAGCATCAATATTTTCAGTTCTTGGAGGAATTTTGGGATATTTGATAGGTTATTTATTTTTTGATTTAGCAATGTATGTAATTGAATTTTATGGTTATCAAAATAAAGTTGAAAATTTGAAATTGAGTATGTCACAAGGAAGTGGATTTCTTGCATGGCTAAGTATTCTTTTTTTAGCTGGCTTTACTCCATTACCCTATAAAGCCTTTACGATTTCAAGTGGTTTAATTGCTTTTAATCTTCCTATTTTTATAATTGTTAGTTTAATTTCAAGAAGCCTGAGATTTTTTATAGTTGCCTATTTATCTTATAGATTTGGTGAATTATTTACAGAGTTCATGGAAAAACATGGATCAAAATGGTTCACCATAATTGGAATTATTATAGTTATAATATTTATTATTATTTATTTATTTTTTAAATTTAATGGTTGAGATTAACAAAACAATTACATTAAAATTAATTTTTTTTATTAGCATTATTGCTTTATCTTCAGCATTTTTTATTGAATATGTTTTAGGTTATCAGCCCTGTAACTTGTGTATATTGGAAAGAATTCCATACCTCTTAGCAGTAATAATTATTGTATTAAATTATAAATTTATTAATCTTGAAAAATATTTCATTCTTTCTCTTATTTTAATTTTTTTAGCAGCTACTATTTTATCTTTATATCATTTAGGTATTGAGCAAGGTTTTATTGAAGAATCATTAGTTTGTGATTTAAAAAATGGCTCCAATTTACTCTCAAAAGAGGACATATTGAAACAATTGCAAGAAAAAAATGTAAGCTGCAAAGATGTTACATTTAAAATTTTAGGATTATCGCTTACAAGTTACAATATTATCATATCAATATTAATAGTATATTTTACAACAAGAGCTTATTTAAGTTATGACAACAATAAATAAAAAGAAAATAGAGGAATTTATTAGAGTTGATCATGCTGGAGAGCGTGGTGCTGTTAAAATTTATGAAGGACAGTTGCTTGCTCTAAACACATTAGTTAAAGATGAAGCTTTAAAAAAAACAATTGAAGAAATGAAAGTCCATGAAAAAGAACATTCTAATTTTTTTGAAGAAGAAATTAAAAAAAGAAATATAAAACCGACAAAATTTTTACCCTTATGGGATTTATTAGGTGTAGGATTAGGTTTTGGTTCAACTTTACTTGGTAAGAAAGCAGCTATGCTTTGCACTGCTTCAGTTGAAGAAGTTATAGATGAGCATTATTTAAACCAAATAAAACAACTTGATAATAGTGAATCAAAACTTAAAAAAAAAATAATTAAATTTAGAGAAGATGAATTAAGTCATAAAGATATTGCCTATGAAAAGGGTGCTACAAAAGAAGGTCCATACTCTATATTAGATAAAATTATTAAAACTGGATCAAAAATTGCAATAAATATTTCTGAGAAAATTTAGGACTCTAACTCTACATCCCAATATAAGTAATCCATCCAACTTTTATGTAAAAAATTTGGCGGAAAATTTTTACCATTTTTGTGTAGATCCTCTGTTGATGGTCGATAAGGGTACTGATGCAACTTCATCCCTGAATGTTTTAATAATTTTCCACCCTTTTTCACATTGCATGCAGAACAAGCTGTTACAACATTATCCCAATTAGTTTCGCCTCCTTTTGATCTAGGTAATAGGTGATCAAAAGTTAACTCCTCATTGCTTCCACAATATTGACAAGAAAATTTATCTCTTAAAAACACATTAAATCTAGTAAAACTTGGCTTGCTTTGAGGTACAATATAATCCTTTAATGCGATGACACTTGGTAATTTCATGTTAAATGATGGACTTCTTATTGTTCTATCGTAATTACTTACAATAATAACTCGATCAAGAAAAACTGATTTAACAGTATCCTGCCATGACCATAAGGACAAAGGATAGTAACTCAAAGGTCTATAGTCTGCATTGAGTACTAACGCAGGACATTTTTCTAATGAAACATTTTGTTCAATAAAATTGTTCATTAACTAATTTTAACTTAGTTAAACAAATTTATCAATAATTAGAGATGTTAAATTTTTTTTAAAATAAAATTTAAAGCTGTACTTGATGCTTCAATAGGAATATGATGATCACAATTTTTTATTAATAATGTATCAACTTCAACGTTGTTTCTAATTAAAAAATCTTTTGCTTCTAGTAAATGTGTTGATGGGACAATTTGATCAGCTTCTCCATGTATAAGTAATGTTTCAGTATTATTTTTGATTCTGTTTTTTAAATCTTTTTGATTTATTATCTTTCCAGAAAAACCAACTATACATGAAAACTTTTCTTCAACTGTTAGACCAACATTTAAAGACATCATACATCCCTGACTGAATCCGGATAAACAAATTTGATTATTTGATAACTTGAACTCTTGTTTAATTTCATTAATAAATTTTTTTAAAACATCTTCAGCCTTAATTGATTGTTCTAATATGTAATCAGTATCCTCTTTTGTTAAATCAAACCACTGATAACCAGAGGGATTTATAGCGCATGGCTCATGACCATTTGGACAAACAAAGACTGTATTAGGCATATGCCTTTTCCAGTTTAAAGATAGCATGCTTATATCCTTTCCATCGCCTCCATAACCATGAAGTAAAATAATAGCATTTTTAATTTCAACACCGTCTTCTGGTTTAATAATTATTGAATCTAGGCAAAATGTCATAGTTGATAAATTATGTTTTTTATTTCAAAAAACAATCTAAAATAAAAATATGATATCAGGAATATTTGTAAAAGTTTTATCAATAGCTCTTTTGATTGCTGTGGGAATAGTTTTAATTTTAGGCATAGGCACTCTTTTTAAAGGTGGAGAAACTAGTAAAAAATATTCAAACAAATTAATGCAATTAAGAGTTCTTCTCCAATTTATTGCTATTCTTGCTTTGGTTGGCTTTGCTTACTTTTTTAAAAATTAGTTATATTTTTTCATCCAATTAACGAAATTTGTATCTTCAAAATCAATTGAACCTATTATTCTAGCAAATTCTTGACCCTCTTTATTAATTAAAATTGTTGTAGGGACACCTCTTAAAGTAAACATTTTTGCTAATGTAGTAGGTGGATCAAAATAAGGTTCAAAATTTTTAATGTTAAGATCCATAAAAAATTTATTAACTTTTTCTAAGGTTTCTTTACCAATATTAATTGGAAAAATTTTTATTTTATCCAATTCTGGGTTAGCTTGGAGTTTATCTAAAGATGGCATTTCATCTTTACAAGGTTCACACCAGGTCGCCCAAAAATTCAATATCAATAAGTTGCCAGTATATTCATTGATATTAATTTTTTGATCATTTTTATCTAAAAAAATAACATTATCATATGTTTTTGGTATTTTGTGGATTACGATATTTTTAATACCAGGTAGTTCTTCAGCCACAACATTTGTTGTCAAAAAAATAAATATTATTAAAAATCTCATGTTAAATAGGTATAATTAAATATCATGGCAAAAAATAAAAACAACCAAGCAATCTGGAACTCACGGATAAAAAAAAATGCATCAAGTTTGTTTCAAAAAGTCGGTAATTCAATAGATATTGATAAAAGACTCTACAAAGAAGACATCCAGGGATCAATTGCTCATGTTGAAATGCTTTTTAAACAAAAAATAATTTCATTTAAAATAAAAAATAAAATTATTTATGGACTAACAAAAATTGATAAAGAAATCGTAAAAAATAAATTTGAGTTTAATAAAAAATATGAAGATATTCATATGAATATCGAAAAAAGACTTTTTCAAATTATAGGTGAAGAAGCTGGCTATGTTCACACTGCAAGATCAAGAAATGATCAAGTAATTACTGATTTTAAAATTTGGATGAAAAATTCGACTAAAGAAATAAATAGTAATATTAATAAAGTTATTAAGAGCACAATCAAGTTAGCTGAAAAAAATGTTGAGACTATCATGCCTGGATTTACACATCTTAAAAATGCCCAAGCTATCTCTTTTGCACATTATTTAATGTCTTATGTAGAAATGTTTAATCGAGACAAAAAGAGATTTTCTAATAATTTAAACAGTTTAAATGAAAATCCCTTAGGTGTTGCGGCTTTAGCAGGAACATCATTTAATATAGATAGAAATTATACAACCAAAAAACTTGGTTTTAAAATACCTACAAGTAATTCTATTGATACAGTTTCAGATAGGGATTTTGTTTTAGATTTTTTATATGCTTCATCAGTATGTGCTATGCATATTTCTAGAATTGCTGAAGAGTTAATTATTTGGAATTCTGATGGTTTTAACTTAATCAATTTATCTGATAAAGTTGTTACTGGATCATCGATAATGCCACAAAAGAAGAATCCTGATCTTTTAGAATATTTGCGTGGAAAATCAGGAAGCGCTTATGGAAATTTATTTTCGATGCTTACAATTTTAAAAGGTTTACCATTATCTTATTTTAAAGATTTACAAGACGACAAGGAAATAGTTTTTAAATCAAACGATAATCTTAATAATTGTTTAAAAATTTTTGATGAAGTACTAAAAAATTGCAATCCAAATAAGAATAAAATGTTAGAACTTGCTAATTCTGGATACATTACAGCAACTGATTTGGCTGACTATCTTGTAAAAAATCACTCAATGTCTTTTAGAAAAGCATATCAAAAAACTGCTGCTGTAGTTAATTTTGCTGAAAAAAGAAAAAAGAAGTTAAATGAATTAACTTTAGATGAGTTAAAAAAAATTGAACCTAAACTTGGAGAAGATGTATTGAAAGTATTTAATTTAAAAAATTCAATTAATTCCAAAAAATCTTATGGTGGAACTTCTTTTGATAATATTAAAAAAATGATAATGAAATATAAAAAAGAAAAATGATAAAAAAATTTACCATAATTATATTGTTATTTTGTGTAGTTATTTCTTGTGGAAAGAAAGGTGATCCTAAATACATAGATCCAGATAAAAAAGCAGAAATAAATGAAGTTTCAATTAACTTAACTTAATGAAATACATAAATAGAAGATTAACAATAGAAAAAATTAGTCTCCAAAAAATTGCAAATAAATTTGGAACTCCATTTTATTCTTATTCTTATTCTAAATTAAAAGAAAATATTAATAATTTTAAAAAAAGCTTTAGATCTTTTTCACCACTTATCTGCTTTGCAGTTAAATCCAACACAAATGTTAATATAATTAGAGAAATCAAAAAATTTGGATTAGGTGCTGATGTTGTTTCGGTAGGAGAGCTGATGATGGCACTAAAAGCAGGAATTAATCCAAGCAAAATAGTATTTTCTGGTGTTGGTAAAACAACAAGTGAAATCAGCTTTGCTATTGATAAAAAAATTTTGCTTATTAACGCTGAGTCTTTAAGTGAAATAAAAGAAATAAATCGAATAGCAAAATCAAAAAATAAAAGAATAAAAATTGGTGTAAGACTAAACCCTAATACAGATGCAAAAACATTAAGCCAAATATCCACTGGGAAAAAAGAAAATAAATTTGGTGTAAATAAAAATACATTCTATGAAATTATAAATTATTGCAAGAATTCAAAAAATATTGATTTAAAATGTCTAAGTGTTCATATAGGCAGTCAAATTTTAGACCATAGACCTTATGAAAAAATGCTTAAAGCGGTAAGTCAAATTCTCAATAAAACAAATCATAAATTTGAATTTATAGATTTAGGTGGAGGTATGGGTATTACTTACACTGATAAAAATAAAAAACTTAATTATAAAAAATACAACACAGCTATTCTTAAATTTTTAAGAAAACATAAAGTTAAAATTATATTTGAGCCAGGTAGATCAATTATTGGCGATACCGGGACATTAGTGTCAAAAATAATCTATATAAAAGATAGCGGAACTAAAAAATTTATAATTTTAGATGCAGCAATGAACGATTTAATGAGACCTGCTTTGTATGGTGCGTTTCATAAAACCTTACCTGTTACAAAATCTAACAAAACGTCTAAAAAACCATATGAATTTGTAGGTCCTATTTGTGAAAGTACAGATAAATTTGTTACATTAAAAAAATTTCAAGTGCTGAATGAAAAAGATTTAATAGCGATATGTGATGTGGGAGCTTATGGAATGTCACTAAGCTCAAATTATAATTTAAGACCTAAACCAATAGAATTATTAATAAAGGGATCAAAAATTAAAGTAATAAGAAAAAGACAAAAGCATAAAGATATAATTTAGCTTTTGACAAAAATGATAAGAAACTTTTTATTTTCAATATTATTTTTCATTGGAATCATCTTCATTTCGATAATTTTTTTACCATCATTTTTTTTACCTAAACAGGTTGTTTTGATGGGGGGTAAATTGATGGGCCATTGGGCCGGTTTTTGTTTAAGGTTTGTTCTTTCAGTAAAAATTTCAATCAAAGGAAGAGAAAATATTATTAATAATGAAAAATTTTTTATAGCAGCATCTCATCAATCAATGTTTGAAACTTTTTATTTACAAACAATCTTTAACTCACCTGTATTTATTCTAAAAAAAGAATTATTGTTAATTCCAATATTTGGTTGGTACTTAAAAAAAATCGGGTCAATTTCAATAAAAAGAAACAAAGTTACAAAAGATAACTTAGGTTTTTTTGATGATATTTCAAAAATGATGGCTACTTCTAATAGACCTTTAATTATTTTTCCTCAAGGAACTAGAGTTCTTCCAGATGAAAGACCACCTTTTAAAAAAGGTGCCTCGAGAATTTATGAACAGCTAAATGTTACTTGTCAGCCAGTTGCAATTAACTCTGGATATGTGTGGCCTAAAAAAGGTGAAAAAAAATCTAATAGAACTATTACAATCTCCATTTTAAAACCAATTCCTTCTGGTTTAACAAAAGAAAATTTTATTCAAATTCTTGAAAAAAATATTTATTCAGAATTAGATTTAATTAATTAGCCCTTCATAGGCATAACAACAAAAATACTATCAAAATCACCTGGATCTTTTATTAGCGCCGGTGAACCAGTATCATTAAAGAAAATTTCAACTCTGTCTCCATCTAGTTGTGAAGCAACATCAATTAAATATCTAGAGTTAAAACTTATCTCTAAGTCATGATCAAACTTAACGCTTAGAGTTTCTTTACCATCACCACTGTTAGTATTATTTACTGAAAGATCTAAAGTATCTTTAGATAAATTAAATTTCACACCATCTTTTTTATCTAATGAAACTGAGGCTACTCTATCAACAGAATTTAAAAATAATTTTAAGTCTATTTCTAATTTTTTTTGATTATTTTTAGGTATAACTTGAATGTAATTAGGAAATTTTCCATCAATAAGTTTTGAGATTAAAATACTATTATTTAATTCAAATTTTATTTTTGATTTTACATTTGAAACTTTTACATCTCCATCGTAGCTATCTAATAAAGAACAAAGTTGAAAAATTGTTTTTTTAGGTAAAATTATTGGATCAAAATCAATTTTTTCTTCTAATCTAACTTTTGAAATAGACATTCTATGACTATCAGTTGCAACTGCTGTTAAATAATTTTTATCCTCAACTTCTGTTTGATGAAAATAAATTCCACTTAGGTAATGCCTTGTTTCGTCATTAGAAACTGAAAATTTACACTTATTTAATAATTTCAGTAATTGTTTTGATTTAATTATAAATTCATTTTGATTAAAATTTTCATCTGTCAGTGGAAACTCTGTTGCACTTATGCAATTCAAATTAAAAATAGATTTTTCAGACTCTACTTGTAATTTACTTATATCTGTTAGAGAAAGATTTATTTTTTTTCCTGAGTTAAACTTTCTTATAATATCATACATAATTGATGAAGTTGTGGTCGTTTTGCCCTCTTCTAAAATTTCTACATTATTTAATTGATGTATAAATATTAAATCTAGATCAGTCGCTGTGATAGTAAGTTTTGAATTACTTGCATCTAACAAAATATTAGAAAGTATTGGTAATGTACTTCTTTTCTCAATAACCCCTTGGCAATAATTTAATGCTTGCTGGAGGTCTTGTTGATTAACGTTAAATTTCATTTTCTTTATTATTATATAAAATCTGGTTTTTTAATTTATTTATATTATCAACCATCTCAGGATCTTTTTCTTTTATCTTTTCAATAGTTTTTACTGAATGAATTATTGTTGTATGGTCTCGGTTAGAAAATTCTCTTCCAATTTCAGGTAATGATTTAGAAGTCAAAATTTTAGTTAAATAAATTGCTGTTTGTCTAGGTCTTACTAAATATCTTGATCTTCTAGATGATAACATTTCATTTTTGCTGATTTTGAAAAACTTACAAACAATTGTTTGAATTAGATCTATTGTAACCTTATTTTCTGCTAAATTTAATAAATCCTTTAAAACTACTTTAGTCTCAGTAAGATTTGGAACTTTGTTGTAAATTCTTGAAAATGAAACAACTCTGTTTATTGCACCAACTAATTCCCTTACACTTCCAGTTATTTCATTACTTATAAAATCTTGAATTTCTCTAGAAACTTGCAATTGTTCAGAATACAAGGCATTCAATTCTTCAGTTTTTTTTTCAACTATTTTTTTTCTTAGGTCAAGGTCTGGCTTTTGAATATCAACAACTAATCCGCCAGAAAATCTTGATTTAATTCTTTCTTGAATCCTTGATAGTTTGTTTGGTGATCGATCAGCCGATACAATTATTTGAGATCCCTTATCAAGTAATGCATTAAATGTATGAAAGAACTCCTCCTGCATAGCCTCTTTTCCACTTATAAACTGGATATCATCGATTAATAAAATATCTGTATTTCTAAAATACTCCTTAAACTTAACCATGTCGTTTGATTTAATTGATTTTACAAACTGATACATGAAACGTTCTGCAGAAATAAACATTACTTTATTATTTTTTTTAAGCTCTAAACCTATTGAATTTAATAGGTGAGTTTTTCCCATTCCAACACCACCATAAATATAAAGTGGATTATAGTGAGATATATTTTCTGAAACTTTTAAAGAAGCTTCGTAAGCTAATTTATTACTTGAACCTGTAATAAAATTATCAAATCTTTTATTTGGATCAATTCGATTATACTGAAGATAAGAGTCTTTTATAAATGAAACATTTTCATTAGTATTATTTTCTTTAATACTATTTTCTTTTAAAGTGATATCTTGAGCTTTTTCAACTATTTTGAACTCAATTCTAATAATGTCTTTTTTATAAACTTTAATTATTTTTAATATTTGGTCTAAATACCTTGATGTAATCCAGTCTCTAATAAATCTTGTTGGAACTGATAATAATAAGTAATTATTGAATTCCTCTACAAAAGAAATCTTTTTTAACCAGCTCTCATAAACTTCTAAGCCAAGTTTATTTTTCATTTCATTCTGTACTTGCTTCCATTCGATGCTTTCAGAAGAAAAATTATTAATATCTTTTGTATTTGTTAATTTATTCATAACTTAAGGGGAAATATCAGTTAGAACGATTTAAAAAAATTTGCAACAAGTTAATAAAAAAAATTAAAAAAAAATAAAATCTATGATTGTGATTTATAATGTTACAGATAAATTTAAATTTAGATCTGAAATTAAAATTTTAAATTGAATCAAACATAGATTGAATCAAATATAGATTGAATGATTCGCATTCAAATATTTACTAAATCTAAATATAGTAAATGTAAATAAAGTTTAAATATATGATGTAGATACTAAGAGTTGTTAGAAAACTTAATGCTGGTTTTTAGATTGCAGCAATTTTTTTTGTAATTCTGGAAACATTTCTAGAAGCATTTTGTTTTTTTATTATTCCTGTTTTTGCAATTTTCATCAACTCAGAGTTTAACTTTGGTAAAAATTTTAGTGCTTCATCTTTCTTTTTACCATCAATTAGAAGGTTCATTTTCTTAAGAGCGTTTCTAAATCTGCTCTTTCTAGCTTTATTTACCGCTGTTTGTTTAGAAATTCTTCTAATTCTCTTAATTGCTGATTTTGTGTTTGCCATCTGCGCAGGGGTATAGCTTGAGAATTTATAGTGGTCAACTAAATATTTAACTATTTTTGACAGGAAACACAAAAAAAAGTCGACCTATTTGATGTTATCTTTTTTTTTATGATACCTTTGCAATTCGTACGACTACAATCAGCTCCGTCTTGTTGATAGACTTTAAACTCCTTTTGAAAGGTACCTTTGTTACCTGAGACATCTTTAAAATCTCTTATACTTGAGCCTCCTTTATTAATTGCCTGTTGAAGTATTTTCTTAGAGTTAAATATAATATTTAAACATTCATTTTTATTAAGTCTTTTTGCCTTTTTAAATGGATTTATTTTACTGGCGAAAAGAATTTCACTTGCATAAATATTACCTATTCCAGAAACAAATCTTTGATCAAGTAAGAAACTTTTTATATCCTTATTTTTTTTCTTAAAATAATTAACTACATAATTTAAGTTAAATTTATCACTAAATGGTTCAGGTCCCATTGATTTAAATCTTTTCTGTAGATCTTGATAATTATTAATTATTTCAAAAAATCCAAAACGTCTTGGATCATTATAAATTACTTTCAAGCTATCAAATATAAACTCTGCATGATTGTGTTTTTTAGGTAAAAAGGGTGAATGATAAAAACTAGTATTCGTAAATTTTAGAGGTTTTTTCTTATCAAGAATGTGAATTGTTCCTGACATTCCTAAATGGATTAAACAATAATCTTCATTTTGAAAATGGATAATCAAATATTTAGAAAATCTACTAACTTCAATTATTTTTTTATTTTTAAGAAAACTTTCAAAATCACTTGGTATTTTAAACCTTAAATTCCTGTTTCTAATTATTACTTTTTTTTATGCTTTTTTTTTTGATCTTTTTATGAAGGGATTGTCTAACAATTTCTACTTCTGGTAATTCTGGCATTTAATACTATATTCAATATATATTTTTTTATGCAACAAAATCTTCAAAATAAAAAAGGACTTGTAGAAAATGTATTTAATCAGGTCTACAACAAATATGACTTGATGAATGACTTTATGTCTATGGGTGTACATAGATATTGGAAAAAAAGTTTAATCAATATGATGAATCCAAGAGTTAGTAGAAAATTAATAGATGTTGCTTGTGGGACGGGGGATGTTGGAAAGTTATTTTTAGATAGTACAAATAAAGAGGCTGAAATTACTTGTGTAGATCCTAATAAAGGAATGGTTAGTAAAGGAAATCAAAAATTATCTAATTACAAAAATGTAAAATGGGTTATTTCTCCAGCAGAAAAATTACCAATAACAGACAATTCATTTGATTATTACACTATTAGCTTTGGGTTAAGAAATACTAAAAATTTAAATAAAGCACTTTCAGAAGCCTATAGAGTTTTAAAGCCTGGTGGACGCTATCTATGTCTAGAATTTTCTAAGATTCAAAACTCAAATCTTGATTTTATATATAAAAATTATTCAAAACTCATTCCTATAATTGGCCAGTTTGTAGTTGGAGAAAAAGAACCTTACGAATATTTAATCAAAAGTATTGAACAATTTATTAATCAAGACGAATTAATAGAGTTAATGGAAAAAAATAATTTTCATAAATGTTCTTATAGAAATCTTTCTGGTGGTATTGTTTCAATTCATAGTGGTTGGAAAATTTAATGATTAAAAAACTTATTACTCTATTTAAATTAGGAAGAAAAATTGCAAAATCAGATATTTTAAAAATTGCATCAAAATTTAAAAAACCTCCTTTAACTGTAACAATATTATTCCAAATTTTATCTATTTCATTTGAAAAAAGAGAACAAAATAATTTAATTGAAGATGATGGAGAAAGATTATCTAGGTCATTAGAATCTATGGGTACAACTTTCATCAAACTTGGGCAATTTCTTGCTACAAGACCTGACATAATTGGAGAAGAATTATCTTTAAAGCTAGAAAAACTTCAAGATCGATTACCCCCTTTTTCAATTCATGAAGCAAAAGAAATTATCAAAGAAGATCTTGGACTTGATGCATTTAATTCAATAATTGATTTAAGTGAACCAGTTGCTGCTGCATCAATTGCACAAGTTCATAAAGCAAAAATAAATGACAATGGAACTATTAAAGATGTAGCAATAAAAATTTTAAGACCAAATATAAAAAAAATATTCAATGAAGAAATAGATGCGATGATGTTATTTGCATTTATTATTGAGTCATTTGTAAAGAAAACAAAAAGATTAAAACTTGTTGAAGTTGTTTTTCTACTTAAAGAAATAACTAATCTTGAAATGGATTTAAGATTTGAAGCAGCTGCAGCAAATGAATATGCAGAAAATACTAAAAATGATGCTGGGTTTAAAGTTCCTGAGATTTATTGGAATTTTACTAGTGAAAATGTAATGACTTTAGATTGGATAGATGGAATTTCAATAAGGGAAGCTGAGGAGTTAAAGAAAAGAAATTTAGATACCAATAAAATAGCAGAAGATATTATCCAGCATTTTTTGAGACATGCTGTAAGAGATGGTTTTTTTCATGCAGACATGCACCAAGGAAATATTTTTGTTGATAATAGTGGCCAGATTGTCCCTATAGATTTTGGGATTATGGGTAGATTAGATAAACTTAGTAAGAGGTTTTTAGCAGAAATTTTATTTGGATTTATTCAAAGAGATTATCGAAAAGTAGCTGAGGTTCATCTAGTGGCTGGATTAGTTCCCAAAGAAGTACCAATTGATGATCTGGCTCAAGCTTTGAGATCAATTGGTGAGCCTATATTTGGTCAAGAAGTGAAAGATATTTCAGGAGGTAAATTACTCAAACAATTGTTTGATGTAACAGAAAAATTTAATATGCAAACTCAACCTCAATTATTAATGTTGCAAAAAACTATGGTTGTTGTTGAAGGTGTAGCAAGAAAATTAAATCCAAACACAAATATTTGGACAACTTCAAAGCCTGTACTAGAAAATTGGCTTAAAGAAACAAAAGACCCAATTAATAATTTAAATGAAACTTTAAAAAATACATCTGAAGTTATTAAACGTTTACCAGAATTTCCTGAGATTATGGATAAAGCAAATCAAGCATTAACATTTTTAGCTAGTGGTCAAATTCCACAAAACTCAAATTCTTATACCGCTCTGAATGATAAGAAATCAGAAATGATAGCATTTAGAAATCAATCTATTATTGGTTTATTACTTCTTGTAATTTTTGGCCTTATAGTATTTTAATTCTGCAAATGAAAAATTTGTTAAATAAAAAAATACTATTTATTATCTGTGGAGGAATATCTGCTTATAAAAGTCTTGAAACAATTAGGTTTTTTAAAAAGAATGGTGCAGAAATAAAGACAATTCTTACAGCAAGTGCAAAAGAGTTTGTAACTCCACTCTCAGTAACATCACTTTCTCAAGGTAAAGTTTACAGCGATTTATTTAGTGTAGAAAATGAGGCTGAAATGGATCATATTTCACTTTCAAGATGGGCAGATATAATCGTAATTGCACCTGCAACAGCAAATACAATTTCAAAACTGGCTCAAGGAACAACTGATGATTTAGCATCCACTGTTGTTTTGGCTTCAGATAAAGACATTATTTTAGCACCAGCAATGAATGTAAGAATGTGGGAGCATCCAACTACTAAGACAAATATAAAAAAATTAAAAGAGTTTGGATATAAACTAATTGGTCCAGAGGTTGGTGATATGGCATGTGGTGAATATGGAGAGGGTAAAATGTCAGACCCATCAATAATTGCTGAAGAAATTGGTAAATATTTCTTAACTCAAAAAAATAACAAAAAATTTAAAGCATTAGTTACAGCAGGTCCAACTAATGAGTACATAGATCCAGTTCGTTTTATTACGAATAAATCAAGTGGCAAACAAGGATACGAATTAGCAAAATCATTATCCAAAAAAGGTTTTGATACAACATTAATATCAGGTCCAACTAATCTTGAAATAACTAAAGATATTAATCTTATAAAAGTTGAAACAGCAGATGAAATGTTAGTTGCCACTCAAGAAAATTTACCTGTTGATGTAGCAATTTTTTCTGCTGCGGTAGCTGATTTTAAAATTAATAAAAAATATGAAAATAAAATTAAAAAACAAGAGAACTTAAACTTAAATTTAGAAAAGAATGTAGACATACTTCATTATGTGTCTAACCATAACTCCATGAGACCAGAACTTGTCATTGGATTTGCAGCAGAAACTAATGAGATTGATAAAAATGCAGAGGAAAAATTAAACAAGAAAAATTGCGACTGGATAATTTCTAATGATGTATCAAATAAAGATATAGGATTTAATTCTGATTATAATGAGGTAACAATTCATTATAAAAACAGAGACGTTAAAAAAGAAAAACTTTCATACAAAAAAAAATCTGGAATTTCTGATGAAATAGTTGATAGAATACTTGATCAATTAAATTAATGGCGAAAGTTCTTATCAAAAAGTTAGACCCTGCGGTTGAATTACCTGCTTACAAAACAGAAGGTGCATCTGGCATGGATTTGATGGCATTAGTAAAAGAACCTATCAATCTTAAACCAAACTCATCATGTTTAGTTCCAACTGGGCTTGCTGTTGCATTTTCAAGTGATTTTGAAATCCAAATAAGGCCAAGATCTGGTTTAGCTGCAAAAAACAGTATAAGTGTTTTAAATACACCTGGAACTATAGACAGTGATTACAGGGGAGAAATAAAAGTAATTCTATTTAATCACGGGAAAAATGATTTCTTGATAAATAATAAGGATAGAATAGCACAAATGATTTTAACTCCTGTAATTAAAATGGATCTCGAGGAAACTGATGATCTACCAGAAACAATTAGAGGAGAGGGTGGGTTTGGCTCAACAGGAAAATGAGCAAAAATTTAAACAAAAAAGAAATAGAGAAATTCTCAAGGCAAATAATTCTTAAAAATATTGGTGCGGTAGGTCAAAAAAAAATTTTATCTTCAAAAGTCTTGATAGTTGGTATGGGTGGTCTAGGTTGCCCAGTAGCAGAATTTTTAACTAGATCAGGTATTGGTACACTTGGGATTGTAGATCATGATACTGTAAGTCTCTCTAATATCCACAGACAAGGTCTGTATAATGAAAAAGATATAAATCAATCAAAAGTAAAGATTGCAAAAAAAAAATTAAATAAAATTAATCCAAAGACAAAAATAAACATTTTTAATTTAAAATTAAATAAAAATACATTTGAAAAAATTATTAAAAATTATGACTATATTATTGATGGGACTGATAACTTTGAAAGTAAATTTTTAATAAATGATTTAAGTCTAAAATATAAAAAATTTCTAGTCACTGGTGCTATAAGTAAGTTTGATGGACACATTTTTACTTTTAATTTTACCAACAAAAAAGATCCTTGCTTGAGATGTTTTTATCAAGAAGACACGATATCTGATGAAATTTTAAATTGTGAATATGAGGGAATTTTAGGAACTGTTGCAGGCACAATAGGTACATTGCAGGCAAATGAAGTTTTGAAAAAAATATTAAATATTGGACAAAATTTAAATGGATACATTTTAATTCTAGATCTATTAAATTTAAATTTCAGAAAAGCAAAAATTAATAAAAGAAAAAAATGTCTATGCAATTAATAGTAAAAAAAATTTATATAGTATTTTTTTTATTATTTTTTACTCACATTTCGTTTGCTGATGTAATTTTTGTCTCTCTTAAAAAAAATAAAGTAAATGTTCGCTACGGGCCAAGTTTTGAATCTGATATTAAATACGTTTATAAAAAAATAAATCTTCCATTAAAACAAATTGATAAAAAAGAAAATTTCAGGCGAATTATAGATTTAAAAAATAACAGTGGGTGGATTCATATCTCTCAATTAAAAAAAAGTAATTCTGTAATAGCTACGAAAGATAAAGTTTTATTTAAAAAACCTACATCTTTTGCTAAACCAATTGCTCAAATAAAAGAGGGAAGATTATTAATTATAGAAAAATGTGAACAAAATTGGTGCAAAATTACATCAGAAGAATTTGAAGGTTGGATTAAAACAGATGATATTTGGGGACTAAATTAATTAAAATCAGCAGATAAAGAGGCTATATTTTCTTTAGATAATTTTGTGCTATGAGAATATTCTTTATGATCAATACCAAGCTCAATTTTTGAGCTATTAGATTGAAATTTTTCTATTTGATCATCAGTAAAATTGAAATGAATAAACTGTACTGAAGAAGCTTTTCCCTCAGCAGAGGTTCTATCAACATCTTCTTCCGGAACTGCTTTAATTTTCTCGCCATTTATTTTCATAAATACTGTTTCTTCTATTCCACCAACTTTTCCAAGAAACGCAGCCCTTGAGATAGGATTATCTATTTCAAACATTAAAGTTGCTGTTAGTTCATTGCCGTTAGGTATTAAAGGATTATAAGCAGTTAACTCATCCTGAAGTTGCTCATCACCACCTTTTTCAATGTATAGCATTTCTTGTACTTGAGCTAACATTGTTTCATAACTTTCAAAATAAAAAGTAGCATAAGGCCCTAAAGCAACTCTTCTATTTTTTTTATAATCAACAATACTTTTTCTTAATTCTCGTCTCTTTTCTATATAAACATCTAAAGGCATGATGTCTTCTTTTTGAATTTCTCTTTTTTCTCTAGGCATGATCATAAGTTATAACTTTTTGCCATTAATTCGATAGGGTGTAGTGCCTCATCATTAGATATGTTTGTATCAACTTCTAACTGTTTTAAATGTTTACCAGCTAAAGGACAATCAGAAGCCATATACTTATTATTTTTAGTTTTTATTTGTCTAGCTGTAGGTCTTCCTACTTTATTTGCTAAATCATGAGTTTCTTTCATTACTCCAAAAGTTCCTCCATGACCTGCACATCTTTCAACTACATCAATTTTAACGTTTGGTATCAATTTTAACATATCTCTTGCTTTGATGCCCATGTTCTGTGCTCTAGCATGACAAGCATGATGCACAGTTACACCTCCATCAATCTCATTTAATCCTTCTGCTAATCCCTCATTGTTTGCGATGTCCACAACATACTCATCAATATCCATAACATTTGCAGATAATTTTTTTATTTTTTCATCGTTTGGTAATAACAAAGGCCATTCGAATTTTAACATCAATCCACAACTAGCTGTTAAGGTTACTACTTTATATCCTTTATCAATCCACTCGATTAAATCCTTAGAAACTTTTTTCGCTTGTTCAACAACTTTTGGTAAATCTGCTTGCTCTAAAAATGGCATACCACAACAACCAGGGTAAGCCTCCTGAACCTCTACACCATTTTTTTTCAAAACTTTTAAAGCAGCAACACCTGTATTTTTTTTATTAAAATTTACAAAACAGGTTGAGTAGATAACAACTTTTCTATCTTTAGAAGGTGTTTGATAATTTATCTTATCTTTATTTTTTTTAAAAAAATTTGAAAAAGTTTCTGAGTTATATTTTGGTAACTGAACTCTTTTATCTATTCCAGTAATTAATTCTAAGATTTTTCTGATTAATTTATTTTTGATATTTGATGCCCAGTTAACTATTTTAGAGAACGTAACACCAATTTTAGCGTTTCGATCTATTTGGGCTAATTGTGTTGGTACGCTTGGTAATTTACCTAATTTTTTTTGAGCCGTTCTATATCGCAGCATTAAATGTGGAAAATCCAAATCAAAATCATGAGGTGGCACATATGGGCATTTAGTCATAAAACACATATCACACAAAGTACATGCATCAACGACAGGAGCAAATTGATCACTAGATAAACTTTCTACATCTTCATTTTTAGATTCATCAATCATGTCAAATAGCTTTGGAAATGAATCGCAAAGATTAAAGCATCTTCGGCATCCATGACAAATATCAAACACTCTTCTCATTTCAGCATCTAACTTTTCGGGATTTAAAAAATCCGGATGCTCAAAATCTATAGGATGTCTGATAGGTGCACCTAAACTTCCTTCTTTACTCATATGACTAAGTTTGAAATAATAATTAATGATAAAGAAACCAAAACAACGGGTTCATTAAACCAATCCTTAAGTATTTGTACAACTTGCTCTACCATTTTATAAAATTTTAAATTTGAATTGTTTTTAGTGGGCGTTAAACGCCCACTAAGAAATTTGATTAGCTAATAGACTCTAAAGTTTTTTGGAATTTACCAGCGTGTGATTTTTCAGCTTTAGCTAAAGTTTCAAACCAGTCTGCGATTTCTTCAAAACCTTCTTCCCTAGCAGTCTTAGCCATACCAGGGTACATATCTGTGTACTCATGAGTTTCACCTTCGATAGCTGAAGCTAAGTTAGCTTTAGTTTCACCAATTGGTTTTCCTGTTGCAGGGTCACCAACTTGCTCTAAGTATTCTAAATGACCATGAGCGTG
Organism: uncultured Pelagibacteraceae bacterium; assembly: GCA_902594405.1. Classification (GTDB taxonomy): domain Bacteria; phylum Pseudomonadota; class Alphaproteobacteria; order Pelagibacterales; family Pelagibacteraceae; genus Pelagibacter. The sequence goes on from CACJMB010000009.1 coordinate 32,902, forward strand.
ACCAGTTTCACCTTCTGCTGTTGATCTAAAAACTGTAGCTACATCATTGTAACCTTCGATGTCTGCTTTTTGTGCAAAATAAAGATATCTTCTATTTGCTTGACTTTCTCCAGCGAATGCTGCTTTTAAGTTTTCTTCTGTTTTACTTCCTTTTAAAGACATTATTTTCTCCTTTTAAATGTTACTCACCATATAATAGTTATATGAAATATGTCAACAGTTTAGAATTATTATAATGTAGATTTTAAATTATTGATTTAATTAAATTTTTTTTGATTTTGATTATCACTCGCAACTTTAACCAAAACTTCAACTGAATTTATTTTTTTTCCAGTAATACTTTTTTTTATATTAACAGGATCAATATCATTTTCATCGCAATCTATTAACTCATTAGTGTCTTCATCATAAAAATGATGATGTACAGATGTATTGGTATCAAAATAACTTTTATCACTGTTAATTGAAATTTCTTTTAGGTATCCTTTTTTTTCAAATGCGTGAACTGTGTTATAAACTGTGGCTAAGGATATCTTCTCATTCATTTCTTCTGATATCATTTTAACAAGATCATTTATTGTGAAATGAAAAGTTTTTTCTCTATTGAATAAGAGCTCACACATTTTAACTCTTTGTTTCGTAGGTCTAAGTCCTAGTTCTCTTAATTTTTCAATAAAATTGCAGTTTTTTGCCATAATTGTTTATAATTATTCTAAAGTATGAATAAAAATATAATGTTTTATTATATTATATTAGCATTAAATCAAGTATTAAGGGAACTCAAAAATATGAAAAAAAACTCATACTCCTATGATGACCTAATAACTTGTGGAAATGGGGATCTTTTTGGTCCAGGTAATGCAAAATTACCTCTTCCACCAATGCTTATGTTTGACAGAATAACTGAAATCAATGAAAATAATGGTACATTTAATAAAGGCTCTTTAAAAGCTGAATTAGATATTAAAGATGATCTTTGGTTTTTTGATTGTCATTTTAAAAAAGATCCAGTTATGCCAGGGTGCTTAGGTTTAGATGCTATGTGGCAACTGGTAGGTTTTTTTCTAGGTTGGCTTGGAAATCCAGGAAAAGGAAGAGCTTTGGGTGTGGGTACTGTAAAATTTACAGGTGAAGTTTTACAGAGCGTAAAAAATGTAAGATATGAAATAGATATGAAGAAAATTATGTCTCCTGGAGGAACAACTGTTGGGCTTGCAAATGGAATTGTTCTTGCAGATAATAAAAAAATATATTCAGCAGAAAGTTTAAAAGTAGGGTTATTTAAATAATGAGAAGGGTAGTTATTACTGGTTTAGGAGTAGTTTCTTGCTTAGGAAATAATCAAGAAGAAGTTCATCAATCTTTATTAAATTCAAAATCAGGAATTTCTTATGCTGAGGAATACAAGGAGCACAATTTAAAAAGCCATGTTCATGGTAAACCAAATATTAAACTTGAAGATCATATCGATAGAAAAACAATTAGATTTATGGGTTCAGGCTCTGCTTATAATTATATTGCAATGAAAGAGGCAATTGAGGACTCTGGATTAGAAGAAAGTGAAGTGAGTAATTTTAAAACTGGGATTGTAATGGGTTCCGGAGGCCCATCAATTGAAAACGTAATACTTGCAGCAGATAAAACTAGAGCTAAAACTCCAAAACTAATGGGGCCCTTTATTGTTCCAAGAACAATGGCCAGTACTGCCTCAGCAACACTTGCCGTACCATTTAAAATTAAAGGAACTAACTACACAATGAGTTCTGCATGCGCAACCAGTGGTCACTGCATAGGAAATTCTATGGAATTAATTCAAATGGGTAAACAAGATGTTGTTTTTGCAGGTGGCAGTGAAGAAATTCATTGGGCGATGACAGCAATGTTTGATGCTATGACAGCTTTATCATCAAAATATAATGACACTCCACAATCTGCTTCTAGAGCTTATGATAAAACTAGAGATGGGTTTGTAATTGCAGGTGGTGCAGGCGTATTAGTACTTGAAGAATACGAACATGCTAAAGCAAGAGGAGCTAAAATATACGCAGAATTAACTGGTTATGGAGCAACCTCTGATGGATATGATATGGTAGCTCCATCAGGAGAAGGTGCTGTCAGATGTATGAAAATGGCAATGGCAACTACGAAAAATAAAATTGATTACATTAATACTCACGGAACATCTACTCCAGTTGGAGATATAACTGAACTTAATGCTATTAAAGAAACTTTTGGAGACAACATTCCAAAAATAAGTTCAACAAAATCTTTGTCAGGTCATCCTCTAGGAGCCGCTTCAGTGCATGAAGCCATCTATTGTTTGATAATGATGAAAAATAATTTCATAACAGGTTCTGCAAATATTACAGATATGGATGATGATGCTAAAAAATTTCCTATAGTTTCAAAAACTGAAACTGGAACAACCTTAAATACAGTAATGTCAAATAGTTTTGGGTTTGGTGGAACTAATGCAGCTTTAATTTTTGAAAAGGTTTAGTTTATGAGTTTGATGAAAGGTAAAAAAGGATTGATCATGGGTGTTGCTAATGAGAGATCTATTGCCTGGGGTATATCTCAAAAACTTGCAGAGGCTGGAGCGGAACTAGCATTTACTTATTTGGGTGACGCTTTAAAAAAAAGAGTAATTCCTTTAGCAGAAAAATTAAATTCAAATGTTACATTTAGTTGTGATGTTGAAAAAAAAGAGGAAGTGGTTAAATTATTTGATGATATCAAATCCCAATGGGGTGAAATCGATTTTGTAGTTCATGCAGTTGCATTTTCAGATAAATCAGAGTTATCGGGTGAATATTTAAATACGACAAGAGAAAATTTTTTAAGAAGTATGTTAATTTCTTGTTTTTCATTTACTGAAGTAGCAAAAGAAGCTTCAAAGATAATGAAACAAGGTGGAAGTTTATTAACTTTAACTTACGAGTCTACTAAAGCTATTCCAAATTATAATGTAATGGGTGTTTGTAAATCAGCTCTTGAGGCAAGTGTTAAATATCTTGCAAGAGATTTAGGAGCCAAAGGTATGAGAGTAAATGCAATAAGTGCAGGACCTATCAAAACATTAGCTGCTTCAGCTATCGGAGATGCAAAATTCCTATATAAATGGAATGAAGACCATTCATTTCTAAAGAGAAATGTGGATATCCATGATGTTGGAAATTCAGCATTGTACCTTTTAAGTGACCTGGCAAATGGTGTTACAGGTGAAATTCACTATGTAGATGCTGGATATAACAAGGTTGGCATGCCAGATCCTAAAAATATTACCTAAATATTAAATATAGTTAAATTTAGTTAAAAAAACCCCCAGAATTTTCATTCCAGGGGTTTATAATTTTAATTCGAGCTATATTACTCAGCAGCTTGTTTCATAGAAAGTTTAACTTTACCTCTATCGAAACCAATTACTTTGACTTTTACTTCGTCACCTTCTTTGACAACGTCAGTAACTTTAGCAACTCTCTTATCTGCAAGTTCTGAGATATGAACCAGCCCATCTTGTTTTCCTAAGAAATTGACAAATGCACCAAACTCCATAATCTTCATCACTTTACCTGAATAAATTTTGTTTAATTCAGCTTTTGCAGTGATGTCTTTAATCATTTGCATCGCTATATTTCTAGATTCTTCATCTGGAGCAGCAACTGTTACTACACCTTCGTCATTTACATCTACTTTCGCACCTGATTTTTCAACAATCTCTCTGATCGTTGCACCACCTTTTCCAATCACAGCTGCAATGTCTTTTTTATCAACATTAACTTGTTCCATCTTTGGAGTATGTTTTCCAACATCAGATCTTGAAGCTGACAATGCTTTATTCATTTCACCTAGGATATGAACTCTTCCATCTTTAGCTTGGCTTAATGCCTGTTCCATAATTTCAAATGTAATACCTGTAATTTTAATATCCATTTGAAGTGAAGTAATTCCATCTTTAGTTCCAGCAACTTTAAAGTCCATGTCACCAAGATGATCTTCATCACCTAGGATGTCTGAAAGTACGCTGAAATCATCACCTTCTTTAATTAATCCCATCGCAATACCAGCAACTGGCTCTTTTATTGGTACTCCCGCATCCATTAATGCTAAAGATGTTCCGCAAACAGTAGCCATTGAAGAAGAACCATTAGATTCTGTAATCTCTGAAACTACTCTAAAAGTATATGGAAACGCCTCTTTTGTAGGTAATGAAGAGTTAATTGCTCTCCAAGCTAATTTACCATGACCAATTTCTCTTCTACCTGTTCCAATTCTTCCAGTTTCTCCAACTGAAAAAGGAGGAAAATTATAGTGAAGCATAAATCGCTCTCTTTGTAATCCATCTAAACTTTCAATTCTTTGCTCGTCATCAGATGTTCCTAAAGTTGCTACAACAATTGCTTGAGTCTCCCCTCTGGTAAACAATGCAGAACCATGTGCTCTTGGTAATACACCCACTTCACACTCGATAGGTCTTACATCAGATAAACCTCGGCCATCAATTCTATTTTTATTTTTTAGAATATCCGTTCTAACAATTGATTTTTCTAGATTTTTTAGCTGACTGTTAACATCAAGATCTGTGTACTTTTCATCTTCCTCATAAAGTTTTTTAGCTTTATCAGTGATTTCAGAAATTTGATTTGATCTATCTTGTTTATCTCTTGTTGCAAAAGCTTTCTTAAGATCTTCAGTAAAAGTTTCCTCAAGTTTTTTCTTAACTTCTGATAGATCTTTCTTTTCAACTGTCCACTCAGGTTTTTTGCATTCTTTTGCAAGTTGCTCGATCATTTCAATCACTGGAACAAATCCTTCATGTCCAAATTTAACTGCGTTTAACATTTCTTCCTCTGTTAAACCACTTGCTTCAGACTCAACCATAAGCACAGCATCTTTTGTACCTGCTACAACTAGATCTAATTTTGATTTTTCTAATTCTGCTTTAGATGGGTTTAAAACATATTTTCCATCTACAAAACCAACTCTTGAAGCTCCGACAGGACCCATAAATGGCATTCCTGATATAGCTAATGCTGCTGATGAAGCAGTGATTGATAAAATATCTGGTTCGTTTTCTTTATCGTATGAAATTACAGTTGGTAATAACTGTACTTCATTTTTAAATTCATCAGGAAACAAAGGTCTGATTGGTCTATCAATTAATCTAGAGATTAATGTTTCACTTTCAGTTGGTCTTGCTTCTCTTTTAAAATATCCACCTGGGATTTTTCCTGCTGCATAATATTTTTCTTGATAATTTACAGATAAAGGAAAGTAATCCATATCAGGATTTACTTTTTTTGCTCCAACTACTGTTGCTAGTACGACTGTCTCTCCACATGTTGCGATTATTGCACCGTCTGCCTGTCTTGCTACTTTACCTGTTTCTAAACTTATCTTCTTTCCTGCTACTTCGATTTCCTTCTTGTATACTTTAAACATTTCTTTTCCATTTCGTTTCGTTCGTTTCGTTCCATTCCGTTCTATCTATCTTGACTTCTATTTTCTTAAATTCAATTTCGACAGTACATTTTTGTAAGAATCCATTTTATTTTTCTTTAGGTATTCTAACAATTTCTTTCTTCTATTTACCGCTCTCAACAATCCTACAGATGAATGTTTATCCTTCTTAAATTGTTTAATATGCTTTGAGAGAGTTTCAATTTTCTCTGTTAGCAAAGCGATCTGTATCTCTGATGACCCAGTATCTTTATCGTGCATTGCTAATTCTTGTGCCTTTTTGTTCATGCCTCTTTCTTCCTATTTATTTGTTTGTTTTATTAAGTTTTCTATTTTTTCCGCATACTCAAAAGATTCGTCTTTTCTAAAAAGTAATTTTGGTAAAAATTTCATAACCACTTTTTGTGATAAAATTTTTCTAATTAAAAATGAGTATTCCTTTAGAACACTAATTGTTTCCTCCGCATCTTTTCCACCCAATGGAAGAACATATGCTTTAGCAATTTTTAAATCAGGACTCATTCTAACCTCTGTAACGGTTATAGTGTTTGTTTGTAAATTTGGCACCTTAGCCTCATTTCTTATAAAAATCATGCTTAAAGACTGCTTAATCATTTCACCTACTCTTAATTGTCTTTGTGACACTGGTTTTCCTATTCTATCTGCCATTAAATTGACCTTTCAGTAGATGTAACACTAAAAGCCTCTATTGTGTCATTTTTTTGGAAATCCATATAATCTTTAACGGTTATTCCACATTCTTGACCATCACTTACCTGTTTAACTTGGTTTTTTTCTCTAAATATTGTTGAAACTTTTCCAGTATATATAATAGCACCATCCCTAATAATTCTTACATCTGAGGTACTATTAATTTCTCCTTCAGTTACTTTTGAGCCAGCAACTTTACCTGCACCAGAAACTTTAAATATTTCTAAAATTTGTGCAGTACCAATAATTTTTTCTTGTACATCGGGCGCCAATAATCCTGACATTCTTTGTTTAATATAGTCTAAAACTTCATAAATAATATTGTAAGAAGATATTTTTATCTTCTCATTTTCAGCAAGTTTTTTTGCTTCTTTACTTGGTTTAACATTGAAAGCTATTAATACTGCATTTGAAGCTTTAGCTAATGTAACGTCTGTTTCTGTTACCATTCCGATATCTGCTAAAATTATTTTAGGTTTAACTTCATCATGTTTGATTTGACTAATTGCATTTTTGATTGCTTCAGATGATCCATGTACATCAGATTTAATTATTAAATTTAATTCTTCAGTAGATTTATCTGAAAAAGCAGAGTCTTGAGTTGCAAAAGATAGTGGATTTTTTCCATCCTTACTCTCTTGAGCTCTATTTTCACTCAGTGTCTTAGCTTCTTTTTCTGTATCAAGAACAATAAAATCATCTCCAGCTTTGGCTGCACCATTTATTCCTAAAATTTCAACAGGAGTAGAAGGTAATGCTTCATTAATATTTTTACCTTTATCATTAATAATAGCTCTTACTTTTCCCCATTTTAAACCACTTACAAAAAAATTACCTCTCTTAAGTGTTCCAGTTGTTACAATTATATTTGCAACGGGACCTCTGCCAACATCAATTTTTGACTCTAAAACTATACCTGTAGCTTTAGATTCATAATCTGTTTTAAGATCTAAAATCTCTGCTTGTAGTATTATTGACTCTACTAATTTATCTAAGTTTTGTTTTGTTTTAGTTGAAATTTCAACCATTAAAGTATCACCAGATAAATCTTCAGCAATTAATTCATGCTCTAATAATTGATTTTTTATCTTCTGAGGATCTGCCTCTGGTAAATCACATTTATTTATTGCTACAACTATTGGAACATTTGCAGCTTTAGCATGTTTAATGGACTCAACTGTTTGAGGTTTAACTCCATCATCAGCAGCAACTACTAAAACAACCACGTCTGTTAATTTTGATCCTCTTGCTCTCATTTCTGTAAATGCAGCGTGACCTGGAGTATCAATAAATGTTAATTTATTTCCCTGACTTTCAATTTGATAAGCTCCTATGTGTTGGGTTATTCCACCAAATTCTCCTGAAACTACGTTCGCACTTCTGAGCACATCTAGTACTGATGTTTTGCCATGATCCACATGACCCATGACGGTAACTATTGGTGGTCGGTTTTTTAAATTTTCTGTTCTTGAAGCTTTTATTTTTTGAATTATTTCTTCAGCTTTCTCTTCCCTAATTGGATTGTGACCAAATTCTTTAACTAAATATTCCGCAGTATCTGCAGCCAATGTTTGATTGATAGTCACAGTAACACCCATTCCAAATAAATGCTTGATAACATTGCTTGATTGTTCAGCCATTCGATTTGCAAGTTCTCTTACTGTGATTGCTTCAGGAATATTAACATCTCTTTTAATCGGTTTTAAATTTTCTAAAGAATCATCTTTTGTAGCATTTTTAATTTCTTTTTGTCTTGCTCTCTTTACTGATGCTAAACTTCTTTGTTTTGCATCAATCTCATCACTTAGTGCTCTTGATACAGTTAACTTTAATTCTCTCTTCTTTGTTCCTGCTTTTAAAGTTTTTCTATCTTTGTTTTCACTATCTCCTTTAAGCCGTTTAGTAGCTCTTTGCTCTGCTAGCTTTCTCTTTTCAAAATCGTTTGCGATAAGGGGTGATTTAGGGTTTGATGAAGGTTTAAATGGTGCTCCTCTGTTAAAAGTTGTAGTTGTTCTTGGCTTATTCGTACTAGATCTAAATGATCCACCTCTACTCGAGAATTTTCCAGTTTGTTTTTCTATTACTACAGAATTTTTTCCTTGAGATTTAGCAATCTCAATATTCTTGATTGATTTTTTGGCTGAGCCTGAAATTGTTAATTTTGTTTTTTTCTCCATACTTCATCACTCAATCTTTATAAACAATGTTTCTGGCAGACATAATTAGTTCATCCGCTTCTTCTTTAGATAAAGCAAAATCTTCAAGATAACCTTGGATTTTCACTCTCTCACCTTTAACCACGTCATAACTACCAGTTAATTCATCGGATGCTAAATCTGCAAAATCTTCTAAACTTAAAATTTTTTGTTCACCAAGTGTAACTAACATTCCTGGTGTTAATCCCTTTAAATTAATCAAGGCATCCTCAAGACCTAATTCTTTAATTCTCTGAGAAATATCCTCTTGATCCTTTTCATGAAACTCTTTAGCTCTTTCTATCAATGCTTTAGCAGTATCTTCTTCTATGCCTTCTATTTTCATTAAATTTTCGGTTGAACTATCTTTGATATCATCAATAGTTGAAAAACCTTCAGCAACAAGTAGCTGACCCAAAGTTTCATCTAGCTCTAAATTTTTTACAAAGTTCTCTGTTTTTTCTTTAAACTCCAATTGTCTTCTTTCAGAGTCTTCTGCATCTGTCATTATATTAATTTCATAATTTAAGAGTTTTGTAGCAAGTCTTACATTTTGACCTCTTCTTCCAATTGCTTTGCTTAAATTTTCTTCAGTTAGAATTACATCAAGTTTTTTTCTTTCATTATCAACGTTAACTCTTTGTACTTCAGCTGGGGATAACGCATTTGAAACCAAAATAGCAGGGTCTTCTGACCAATTTACTATATCAATTTTCTCTCCTTGAAGTTCATTTACAACAGCTTGAACTCTTGAACCTCTCATACCTACACAGGCACCAACTGGATCTAAAGATGTATCTACTGCTTTCACACATATTTTAGCTCTACTTCCAGGATCTCTTGAAGAAGATTTAATTTCTATTAGTCCATCATAAATTTCAGGAACTTCTTGAACAAAAAGTTTTTCCATAAATTTAGGATGAGCTCTAGATAAAAATATTTGTTGTCCCCTAGGTTCTCTTCTAACATCGTAACAATAAGCTTTTATACGGTCACCTGCTTTAATATTTTCACGAGGTATCAATTCATTTTTTTGAATTATTGCTTCAGTTCTCCCTAAATCAACAATTACATTTCCAAATTCTAATCTTTTCACAATACCACTTAAAATTGAATCTTTCTTATCAATAAAATCATTGAACTGTCTTTCTCTTTCTGCCTCTCTTACATTAAAACTGATTACCTGTTTTGCAGTTTGTGCAGCTATTCTTCCAAAATCAAATGAAGGAAGAGGTTGTAATACTTCGTCACCAATAGACTTATCTTTGTTTAATTCATTCAAATTAATTGCATCTTCTAATTTTATCTCAGTATTTGCATTTTCAGGATTTTCAGCGATTATTAATTTTCTAAAAAGCTCAATATCTCCATTGTCTCTATTAATAGAAACTTTAATTTCGTTTTCCTGTCCAAATTTTGATTTTGCGGCTTTAGCAATACCTGTTTCCATAGAACTTATAATTAGTTCTTTATCAATTGATTTTTCTAAAGCTACAGCTTCAGCAATTCTTAATAATTCAAGTTTATCTGCTCTTTTATTTAACATAATTTTGTTTACTCCAAAAAAAAATGGGCTTAAGCCCATCTTGTAAAGTTCAATAATGTAGTTGCAATATAGTAAAGTTTTTTTTTAATTCAACAGAAACTATTTAGAAAAAACGATAGTTTTATCAGTTTTTTCCCATGAAAATGATCCATTTTCTTCAGGTGCTCTACCAAAATGACCATAGGCAGCTGTTTTTTCATATATTGGTTTATTTAAATTTAACATTTCTCTGATGCCTCTAGGGCTTAAATCAAAATTTTCTTTAATCTTTTCGACAACAAATTTATTTTTATCTATGTCGTTATCAAATAAATCAACGTAAATAGAAAGTGGTTTTGATACACCAATTGCGTAAGCTAATTGAATTAAACATTTTTCAGCAATTTTTGAACCCACAACATTTTTAGCAATATACCTTGCCGCATAAGCTGCTGATCTATCAACTTTAGTTGGATCTTTTCCTGAAAAAGCGCCACCGCCATGAGGTGCAGCACCACCATATGTGTCGACAATAATTTTTCTACCTGTCAAACCACAATCTCCATCGGGACCACCAATTACAAAATTTCCCGTCGGATTTACATAGAACTCGTCCTCATTAAAACCATCAAGAAAATTCTCAGGAATGGATTTTAACATATAAGGTCTAAGTAAATCTCTGACTTGCGATTGATTAACATCTGGTGAATGCTGTGAAGATATAACTACAGATTTTACTTTTGATGGTTTTCCATCAACATACTCGAATGTTACCTGACTTTTTGAATCTGGTTCAATATTTTTTAATTTTCCAGATTTTCTATCTTCAGCCATTAATCTTAAGATTTTATGAGAATAATGAATTGGTGCTGGCATTAAAACATCCGTTTCATTACAAGCGTATCCAAACATGATACCTTGATCTCCGGCTCCTTCATCTTTGTTGCCAGAGGAATCTACACCCATAGCAATATCAGCTGATTGGGAATGTAAGTGACTTTCAATTTTTGTAGCTTCTTTCCAAGTAAATCCTTCTTGGTCATAACCAATATCTTTTATACAATTTCTTACTTTTTCAATTAATTCATCTTTTTTAATTTCTGGTCCTCTCACCTCACCAGCTAGAACAACTTTATTTGTCGTAGTAAGTGTTTCGCAAGCAACTCTAGAATATGGATCTCCAGAAATAAAACTATCAACAACCATATCTGAGATCCTATCAGACACTTTATCTGGGTGTCCCTCTGAGACAGACTCACTTGTGAAAAGATAATTTTTTAAATTACTCATTTTTACGTTTCTTAAATGAAAATATTAAAAAAATATACAACAAAATTATAAATCCAAAAATTTTATTTCCAAATTTTGCAAACAGGCTCATCTGAATTTTTCTTGATTCACTTAAATCTATATAACCAGATTTATTAATATCGACTTTTTGCTCAATAACTCCCATTGGGTTAATAATTGCTGTTGTCCCATTATTTGCAGACCTTAAAACATATTTTCCACTCTCTATAGCTCTAAAAATACTATGAGTAAAATGTTGCTCTGGACCAA
>CACJMB010000010.1 GCA_902594405.1 uncultured Pelagibacteraceae bacterium
AAGGTAAGGAGATGCATATTACTGACGCAATACAATTATTAATAAATGATAAAGAAAAATTTGTAGCTCATAATTTTGAAGGTAAATATCTTGATTGTGGAACAATGCGTGGCTACATAAATTCCTCAAAAGAAATAGGCAAGATATGAAATTGTGCATGATTGGTACAGGTTATGTTGGTTTAGTGAGTGGAGTATGTTTTTCAGATTTAGGTAATGATGTAATATGCGTTGATAAAGATATTAATAAAATTAATAATTTAAAAAATGGTATAATACCAATTTATGAACCAGGTCTAGAAGAGTTAGTTCTAAAAAATTATAAGAATAAAAGATTAAATTTCTCAACAAACATAAACGACTCTGTAAGAAAATCAGATATCATATTTATCTGTGTGGGGACACCAACAAAAAAAAATGGTAATAGTGCAGATTTAAGCCAAGTATATGCTGCCGCAAAAGAAATATCTAAATCTATAAAAAAATTTAAAATTATAATTAATAAATCGACTGTGCCCGTGACAACAGGTGATGAGATTGAAAAAATTATATCTAAAAGAGTAAATAAAACATTTTTTTCAGTAGTATCTAATCCTGAATTTTTAAGAGAAGGTGAGGCTATTAGAGATTTTATCTATCCAGATAGAGTGGTAGTTGGATCAAATGATAGTAAATCCCAGAGAATATTAAAAAATTTATATTCACCATTAATATCAAAAGGTGCAAAATTTGTTTCTACAAAAAGAAGAGCGGCAGAATTAATTAAATATGCTTCAAATGCTTTTTTAGCAACAAAGATTACCTTTATAAATGAAATATCAAATTTATGTGAAAAAACTGGTATAGATATTGAGGATATCTCAATAGGAATTGGACTGGATAAAAGAATTGGTAGCAGATTTTTAAGAGCTGGACCTGCATACGGCGGGTCATGTTTTCCAAAAGATACTAAAGCTTTAGTTTCAACAGCTGATAAATTCAAAACTAATTTATCAGTCGTAAAAAGTGTTATCAGATCTAATGATTTAAGATCTGATTTATTATCCAAAAGAGTTAGTTTCATTTTGAATAACAAAATTAAAAATAAAGTTGTATCCTTTTTAGGTGTAACTTTTAAACCAAATACTGATGATATGAGAGACTCGTCTAGCCTAAAATTAATCCCATTTTTATCCAAAAAAGGTGCAAAAATTAAATATTATGATCCTACTGGATCAAAAAAAGAATTTATAAAATTTAAAAATGTTGAATTTTCTAACTCAATACAAGAATCTGTTAAAGGATCAGATATTGTAATTATACATACAGAGTGGAACGATTTTAAATCAATTAATTTTAAAAAATTCTCAAAAAATAAAAAACTTATTATTTACGATATGAGAAATATATATTCGCCAAATAAAATTAAAAAACTAGGTTTTAAATATTTTGGTATTGGAAGATAATTTAATTTAACTCAAAAATTGCATCAACTTCAACAGACACACCAAGAGGTAAGCTATTTGTGCTTACTGCTGCTCTTGTGTGCATGCCTGCTTCACCAAAAACTGAAGCAATTAAATCAGAAGCGCCATTAATTATTTTTGGTTGGTCTGTAAAGTTATCAGTTGAATTAACAAAGCCGGTTAATTTTACGCACGATTTAATTTTAGAAAGATCCCCATTACAAGCTGCTTTTGCTTGAGATATAATGCTTAAACCACATCTTTCAGCTGCTTTGTAACCATCATCTACAGATAGATCTTTTCCAACTTTTCCTTTTATTAATTCACCATTTTCTGAAATAGAAATTTGTCCTGAAATATAAAGTAAATTACCAACAATTTTTGTTGCAACATATGATCCAACAGGTGGTTTAGCTTCTGGAAGTTTGATTTTTAACTCTTCAATTTTTTTTTCATAACTCATAAATTATTCTTTCTTTTTAAGTTTATCTTTAATTTTATTTCCTATTTTTTTAGTTCCATCTTTTATTTGATTTGATTTGATTTCTACACCTTTTTTTATTTCTTTAGTTTTTTTTGCTGATATATCTTTAATATTTTCTGCAGTACAACTTAAAAACTCCTTTGATAATTTTTTTATACCAGAACATTTTTTTTCCTCAGCTAATAAAATATTAGTAGTTATAAAATAAATTGTTAAAAAAGTTGCTATTTTTTTCACTTTTTTTTCTTACCTTTTGTTTTTTTATTTTTATCGTATTCACGTCTTTTCTCAATAAGGATTAGAGCTTCTTCCATTGTTAGCTCTACTGGGTCTTTTTCCTCAGGTATTGTTGCATTTAGAGATTTATATTTGATGTAAGGTCCATATTGACCCTTCATAATTCTTACTGGTTTTTTATCCTCAGGATGTTCTCCCAAGTCTTTTATAATCGAAGAAGACATTCTTCCAGGTTTTGCTTCAGCTATTAATGTAATAGCTCTATTTAAGCCTATAGAAAAAATTTCTTCTACATTTTCTAATCTAGCTGACTTATTTTCACATTTTAAATATGGTCCAAATCTACCTGTATTTAATGTGATTTCTTTTTGATTTTCTGGATTAACACCCAATGATTTAGGTAACGAACAAAGAAATTTTGCTTTATCTATGTCGATATTATCTAATTCAATTCCTTTTGGTATAGATACATTTTTCAATAGTTCATTTACTTCAGGATTCTTTTTCTTGGTTTTTTTTCTTTTTTTTGGTTTTTCTTCCTCAATATTCTCTTCAAGAACTTTCTCATACTGAAGATAAGGACCAAATCTTCCATTTTTTAGAAAAATATCATTTCCATTTTCGTGTTTTCCAAGAAATTTTGGTTCCGCTAGTTGTGACTGAGCTGCTGCTTTTGCTTTTGATAGCGGTCTTGTAAATTTACATTCCGGATAGTTTGAACATCCAATAAAAGCACCTCCTCTAAAACTATTTTTTAAACTCAGTGAACCAGTTTCACATAACTGACATTTTCTAACTATCTTTCCTTCTTTATCGGTATCAAATATCAATGCTCCTAAACTTTCATTTAAAAGATCCAAAACTTCTCTGGTTCTTTTTTCTTTTACCTCTAAAACATTGCTATTAAAGTCTTTCCAAAACATCTCTAGAACTTTTAACCAACTTTCTTTACCTGAGGTAATTTCGTCTAATTGATCCTCTAGACCTGCTGTAAAATTGTAATCCACATACTTTGAAAATAGTTTTTCTAAAAATGCAGAAATTAATTTCCCTCTGTCAGTTGGAAAAAACCTTTTATTAACTATTTCTGCATAGCCTCTATTTGCTATTGTTGAAATTATACTTGCATAAGTTGAAGGTCTTCCAATTCCTAACTCTTCTAATTTTTTAACTAAACTTGCCTCTGAGTAGCGTGGGGGAGGTTGTGTAAAATGTTGTTCATCTATAAGAGCCTCTATATTAATTAGACCTTTTGACATTTCAGGCAAAATTTGCTCATCATCATCTTTGCTTTGATTTGAATAAACTTTTAAAAATCCATCAAATTTCAAAACTGATCCGCTTGATTTACATATAGTTTTACCGTCTTCAGACTCAATCGTTATTGTATTTCTATCAAATTTAGCTGTCTCCATTTGTGAAGAAAGAGCTCTAGACCAAATTAAAGAATATAATTTTTGTTGGTCAGAACTTAAATACTTTTTTATAGAATCTGGATTTCTATTAATATCAGTCGGTCTTATTGCTTCATGAGCTTCTTGAGCATTCTTTGCTTTTTTTCCTGAATAATTATTTGGATTTTCTGGCAAATATTCGTTGCCATATTCTTTTTTAATAAAATTTCTAAAATCAGAAACTGCATCAGCTGATAAATTAGTTCCATCAGTTCTCATATAAGTAATTAATCCAACTGTATCTCCTTCAATTTCAATTCCTTGATAAAGTTTTTGCGCTATTTGCATTGTTCTTGATGCACCAAAACCCAATCTACTAGAAGCAACTTGCTGAAGTGTTGAAGTAGTAAAGGGTCCTGAAGGATTTCTGCTAATAACTTTTGAAGATATATCAGTTATGTTAAATTTTTTGGTCTTAATATTTGAAATTGCCTTTTCAATTTCCTCTTTATTTTTAAATGAGAATTTTTCAATCTTTTCTCCATCAAGTTGAGAAATACTTGCTGTAATTTTGCTTTTGTTTTTATCTTGAAAATTAATACTTAAAGTCCAAAACTCTTCAGGTTTGAATAATTCAATTTCATGTTCTCTTTCAGTAATCAATTTTAGTGCAACAGATTGAACTCTACCTGCTGATTTTGAACCAGGTAATTTAGTCCAAAGTATTGGTGATATATTAAATCCCACCAAATAATCTAATGCTCTTCTAGCCATGTATGCATCAACCAATAAGGGCTCTATCTGTCTTGGATTTTCAATACCATGTGTCACAGCTTTTTTTGTTATTTCGTTAAAAACCACACGTTCAATTTCTTTATCCTTTAAAAGTTTTTTTTCATCTAAATATTCTTTTACATGCCATGCTATTGCTTCACCCTCACGATCTGGGTCGGTAGCAAGAATTATTTTTGAAGAATCTTTGGCTGCATCAGTAATTTCTTTTAAATATTTTTTTGAAAAGCTATCAACTTCCCATTCCATTTTAAAATTTTGATCAGGATCAACAGATCCATTTTTTGAAGGAAGATCTCTAATATGACCATAACTGGCTAAAACGGTGTAGTTATCACCTAAATATTTATTAATTGTTTTCGCTTTAGCTGGGCTTTCAACTATGACTAGATTCATAAAATAACAAACTACTCAAAAGAGTTTGATAGTCAAATTAATAAATTTTTGTCTTAGTTTCTTCTTTATTTTTCAAGCGTTTAATATTTTCTCTGTGGGTAAAAAATATTAAAATAAACATTATTACGTAAAAAAATACATATTCTGAACCTTCAAAAATTAAAATATAAACCGGTATAGAAAGTGATCCTATCAACGAAGATAAAGATGAATATTTAGAAATAAAAAAAATTATTAACCAACAAATACCAAACACCAAACCAAAAATAATATTTAAAGAAAAAAGTATCCCAACATATGTTGCTACACCTTTGCCACCTTTAAATTTTAACCACACTGGAAACACATGACCTATAAAAGCGCATAAAGCTGATATATATACTGCATCAGGAAAATTAATTTTAATGTATAAAACAGGTATTACTGCCTTTAACACATCAAGTATTAGTGTTGAATAACCAATTAACTTGTTACCAGTTCTTAAAGCGTTTGTTGCGCCAATATTACCAGAACCAATTTCTCTAATATCTTTTTTTAAAAAAACTTTGGTTAAAATTAATCCAAAAGGAATTGATCCCATCAGGTATGAGATTATACCTATTATAAAAAGTTCCATTTTTATATTTTAAATAATTCTATACCTTTTACAAATGTATTGGTTACTTTACCTTGAAGTTTCTTATCTTCAATTGAAGTATTTTTGGATTTAGAGATTAAATTTTCTTTTTTTACAATCCATGGTTTATTGATATCCACTATGCAAAAATCTGCATGATTTCCAATAGACAGGTTTCCTTTATTTATATTTAATATTTTTGCTGGGTTAGATGTTAATGCCTGAATGATAGTTTCAAGTTTTACAGATCCGTTATGAAATAATTCTAAACTTAAAGACAATAATGTTTCAATACCAGATGCACCTGTTGCAGCTTGAGCAAAAGTTAATCTTTTAGATTCTTCATCTTCAGGTTTATGGTCAGAAACAATTACATCAATAGTTTTATCTTTTAATCCTTGAACTAAAGCTTCTCGATCTTCTTCTCTTCTCAGTGGAGGGGATAATTTTAAAAATGTTCTAAAATCACCAATATCATTTTCATTTAATGAGAGATTATTTATTGATACACCGCAAGTAAATTTAACATTTTGTTTACGTTCCTTAATTATATCCACAGATTTTCCTGCTGATAGTTGAGATATATGATATCGACATTTAGTTTTTTCTAAGAGAGTAAGATCTCTTTCTATTATAATCCTTTCAGCAATATCTGGTATGCTTGATAAGCCTAGTTTTGTTGCAATAATACCAGAATTAATCATTCCATTTTTAGCCAAATCGTAATCTTCAGCATGTTGCATTATAAGACATCCCAAATCTTTGGCTGAATTCATAATTCTAGACATAAGTCTAGTATTTTGAATTGTTTTAACTCCATCAGTAAATGCTATAATTCCTTTTTTAGCTAGCAATCCAAATTCAGTCATATTATTGCCATCAGTGTTTTGTGTTAATGAAGCGCAAGGAAAGATATTTATTTTAGACTTATCACGTCCTCTTCTTTTTAAAAAATCTACAATTGATACATTGTCTATAATTGGGTCTGTATTAGGCATAGTTACCACTGAGGTAACTCCACCAGACAATGCCGCATTACTTAAAGTCCTAAAATTTTCTTTATATTCATATCCTGGCTCACCTACAAAAACTCTCATGTCTACTATACCAGGAAATATATATTTACCCTTTAAGTCGGTAGGCTTTTCCCTAGTTGGTAAATTATTTGTATTTACCTTTTTTCCTATAGCTTCTATCTTTCCGTCTTCTCCTATTATTAATCCACCATTTTCGTTTATAGAGTTATGAGGATCTATAATATTTGCATTTATAAAGTATTGTTTTTTCATTTATTCACAAAATATTTTTAAACATGCCATTCTTACAGCAACACCTAATTCAACTTGTTCTTTAATTACACTTTTGTTTATGTCATCAGCTAATCTTGTATCAATTTCAATTCCTCTATTCATTGGACCAGGATGCATAATTAAAGCATCTGACTTTGCATGATCAAGTTTATCTGGCGTTAACCCATAATATTCATAGTATTCTCTATTCGATGAAAGATATGAACTGGTCATTCTTTCATTTTGCAATCTAAGCATCATTACAATATCACAATCTTTGAGACCCTTTTTCATATCAGTAAAAGTGTTAACACCAAACTTTTCAATTTCTTTTGGCATAAGATTGGATGGCGCAACTATATTAACTTCTGCTCCTAACATTGTAAGAAGATAAATATTTGATCTAGCCACTCTCGAATGAAGTATGTCTCCACATATAGCTATTTTTAATCCCTGAATTTTTTTTTTTCGATTTCTAATTGTTAACGCATCTAATAATGCTTGAGTAGGGTGCTCACGTCTACCATCACCAGCGTTTAATACGACACAATTAACTTTTTGAGATAATAGATTACATGCACCAGAGTCTTGATGTCTGATCACAATTATATCAGGATGCATTGCATTTAGGGTCATTGCTGTATCAATCAAAGTTTCACCTTTTTTAATGGCTGAGTTACCCATATTCATTGACATGACGTCAGCACCAAGTCTTTTTCCAGCTAGTTCAAATGAGCTTTGAGTTCTAGTTGATGGCTCAAAGAATAAGTTTATTTGTGTTTTGCCTCTTAACACATCAATTTTTTTATTTTTACTCTGGTTTAATTTTATGAAAGCTTCTGACTCATCCAGGATATAATTAATATCATTAACTGATAAATCTTGGATACCTAACAGATGTTTTTGTGAGATTTTAATAGCTTTATTGGTTTTAATTGCCATTAAAATTAACTCTATAGCTATAAAGCCCCTAAATGGCAAGGATTAATTGTTTAAATAATCTATAGCCCCTTGAAGAATAAATGCAGCTGCATTTTGATCTATGTTTTTTTCACGCTTAGAAACATTAACATCAAGCTGACTGGATAGATTAAATGCCCCAACAGTTGAAAGTCTTTCATCCCATAAGCAAACATCTACATCAACATTTTTGTCTATATTTTTAGATACATCACTTACTGATTGAGCAGAAGGACCTAATGAACCATCCATGTTAATTGGATATCCAATGATAATTCCTTTAATATTGTTTTCCTCTATTATTTTTTTTAATTCGTTGATTAGATCATCATTATTGGTTTTATTGATCGTTTTAAAAGGTGTGGCTATTGACTGTTTTTCATCGCAAATTGATACACCGATTCTTTTTGAACCAAGATCTAAACCAATCAATCTAGAGGTTTCAGACTGTTTTTTTTTGAATTCTTCAATAGTGATCATATTGTATATTTTAAACTTAAGTGATAGTTTGCGACATATTTAAATACCATATGAGCATCGATCTTAAAACAATAAAGCACATATCTAAACTATCAAGAATTTCTGTAGATGAGAAAAAAGCAGAGAAACTTGCAGGAGATTTAAATTCAATTTTCGATTTTATTGAAAAACTTAACGAATTAAAAACTGACAATGTTGAACCATTAACTTCTGTTGCTGAAACAACTCTAAAACTAAGATCAGATGAAGTAAAAAGTAAAAACTTAAGAGATCAAGTAATAAAAAATTCTCCGAAGGAAAATGAAGATTATTTTGTAGTACCAAAGGTAATTGAATAATGTCAGATGTAACTAAACAATCATTATCTGAGTTAGTAAAAAATATAAAAAGTAAAAAACTTTCCTCAAGTGAAGTTACTAAAGCATTTGTTGAAAGATCAGAAAAATCAAAAGAATTAAATGCATATATAACCGAAGATTATGCAAATGCTTTAAATAAAGCAAAAAAGTTTGATGAAAAACCTAATCTCGATCTTAAATTGCCTGGCATCCCAATGGCTGTAAAAGATTTATTTTGTACAAGAGATTTAAGAACTACGGCAGGTAGTAAGATTTTAAATAACTTTGTTCCAACTTATGAGTCAACAGTCACACAAAACATTTGGAATGAAGGAGCTATCCTAATGGGGAAATTAAATTGTGATGAATTTGCAATGGGTTCATCTAATGAAACTAGTTTTTTTGGTAATGTACAAAACCCAATTGATAAGAATTTAGTTCCAGGAGGTTCTTCAGGTGGATCGTCTTCTGCTGTAGCTGCTCAATTAACACCAATAACTATTGGAACAGATACAGGTGGATCTATAAGACAGCCTGCTTCATTTACTGGAACTGTCGGATTAAAACCTACTTATGGTAGTTGCTCTAGATACGGAATTGTAGCATTTGCATCATCCCTAGATCAAGCTGGTCCAATGGCGCAAAATGTTAAAGATTGTGCATTGTTGCAGGAAGTTATTAGCACTTATGATGAAAAAGATTCTACATCAATAGACTTTAAAAGAAACGAGTATAGCAAAGAATTAACAAAAGATATTAAAGGTAAAAAAATAGGAATACCTAAAGAATATAGAGTAGACGGCATGCCTAAAGAAATAGAAGACCTATGGAAAAAAGGTATTGAATATGCAAAAGATTGTGGTGCTGAGATTATCGATATATCTCTACCTCATACTAATTATGCACTACCAACTTATTACATAGTAGCACCAGCAGAGGCCTCATCTAATTTGGCTAGATACGACGGTGTTAAATACGGTTTTAGAGCTGAAGGAAAAAATCTTATTGATATGTATGAAAAAACTAGATCCGAAGGATTTGGTGCTGAGGTTCAAAGAAGAATAATGATTGGAACTTATGTTTTATCTTCAGGATATTATGATGCTTATTATCTTAAAGCACAAAAGGTAAGAAAACTTATTAAAAATGATTTTGATGATGCTTATAAAAAAGTTGATGCAATTCTAACCCCATCTACTCCAAGTTCTGCGTTTAAAATTGGTGAAAAAACAAATGATCCGGTTTCAATGTATTTAAATGATATTTTTACTGTTCCTGTAAATTTAGCAGGTTTACCTGGAATTTCTATACCAGCAGGCCATGATGCTAAAGGATATCCATTAGGATTACAGATAATTGGTAAAGCTTTTGATGAACAAAATATTTTAAACATTGCATATGCTATGGAAGAAAAAATTAATTTTAAAAACAATATTACTGATTGGTGGATTAAGTGAGTAAAAACAAATCTGAATATCTAATTAATAGACATGATAATCAATATGAAGTTGTCATTGGTTTAGAAGTTCATGCACAAGTCACATCGGAGTCAAAATTATTCTCAACATCAGCGACTAAATTTGGAGCTGAGCCAAATACCCAAGTAAGTTTAGTTGATGCAGCATTTCCAGGAATGTTGCCAGTAATAAACGAGTATTGCGTAAAACAAGCTATTAAAACAGGGATTGGTTTAAAAGCTAAAATCAACAAGAGATCTGTCTTTGATAGAAAAAATTATTTTTATGCTGATTTACCTCAGGGGTATCAAATCTCACAATTCAAAGATCCAATTGTAGGTGAAGGTAAAGTAATTCTTGATATGCCAGATGGTCAAAAAGAAGTAGGTATAGAAAGATTACACTTGGAGCAAGATGCGGGCAAAAGCATTCATGATCTAGATCCTAAAAATACTTTTGTAGATTTAAATAGATCAGGTGTGGCTTTAATGGAAATTGTAAGTAAACCCGACCTAAGATCCCCAGATGAAGTAAATGCATATATTAAAAAATTAAGATCTATAATGAGATATTTAGGAACTTGTGATGGAAACATGCAGGAAGGATCTTTGAGAGCAGATGTAAATGTATCTGTTAGAAAAAAAGGTTCAAAAGAGTTTGGAACTAGATGTGAGATTAAAAATGTTAACTCAATAAAGTTCATGCAGATGGCAATTGAATACGAGGCTAACAGGCAAGTTGATTTAATCGAGGATGGTCAAACGATTGATCAAGAAACAAGACTTTTTGATACTAAAAAGAATGAAACTAGATCAATGAGATCAAAAGAGGATGCTCATGATTATAGATATTTTCCAGATCCAGACTTATTGCCATTAGAAGTTTCAGATGATTTTATTGAAAACTTAAAATCAGAAATTCCAGAGCTACCAGATGAAAAGAAAAAAAGGTTTATAGAAAAATTCAAACTATCACCTTACGAAGCAAATATTTTAGTTTCTGATATTGAAACGTCAAATTACTTTGAAAATGTAATTAAGAAATCGGATGTAAAACTTGCAACAAATTGGATAATTGGAGAATTGTTTGCAGCCTTAAATGAAAAAAATTTAGAAATAACTGAAAGCCCTATAAGCGCAGGCAACTTATCAAAATTAATTAATTTAATTAAAGATGGAACAATTTCTGGAAAAATTGCAAAAACAGTTTTTGAACAAATGATGGAAGGCGACAAAGATCCTCAGAAAATTGTTGAAGAAAAAGGTTTAAAACAAGAGAGTGATCCAAAAGCACTTGAGGCACTAATAGATAAAGTTATTGATGATAACAGAGACAAAGCTACCGAATATAAATCAGGTAAAGTTAAATTATTTGGTTTCTTTGTAGGTCAAGTAATGAAAGTTTCTGGTGGAAAAGCAAATCCTCAATTAGTTAATGAGATTTTAAAGAAAAAACTTTAGAATTTATGGGTTCAGACCTAAATATAACTAAAGAACTCCAAGAGTATATTTTAAGTCATGGATTTAATTTACATCCAGTTCAAAAAGAAATAATTGATTACAACACTTCTCTTGGCGATATTAAAAGAATGCAAATCTCAATTTCACAAAGTCAATTTCTGCATTTAATTATAAAAATTTCAAATATCAAAAAAATTTTAGAGATAGGTACATTTACAGGATTAAGTACGTTATCTATGGCTCTGGCATTATCAGATGAGGGCAAAATAATTGCTTTAGATAAAAATGAAGAAACTAATAAAGTTGCAATAGATTTTTTTAAAAAAGCTAATCAAGATCATAAAATAAAAACATTAATTAAACCTGCTTTAGAAAGTTTAGATGAAATTAAAAATGAAAAGTTTGATTTAGTTTTTATTGATGCTGATAAAATGAATTACATTGAATACTATGAACGTTCTTTACAATTATTGAACAAAAATGGTCTAATAATCATTGATAATGTTTTATGGTATGGAGAAGTTGTGAATGAAAACAATAATGATAAATTTACTAAAAATATTAAAGAGTTTAATAGTCATATCTCAAAGGATACAAGAGTTGAAAAGTTAATAATTCCTCTTGGTGATGGTATGACTGTTTGTAGAAAATTATAATGTTTGAAGTAGTTGGTTTTTATAAATTTGTCAAAATTTCTTATCTAAAGAAAAATCAAAAAGTTTTATTAGAAATTTTAAAAATGAAAAACATTAGAGGTACGATAATTATCTCTAAAGAAGGTGTAAATGGAACTATTTCTGGTAAAGCTGCAGACATTAAATTCACAATTAACAATTTAAAAAGAACTTTAAAATTTAAAGAATTTAACAGCAGCAACAAGTCTAAAAGTTTATTCCAACCATTTCATAAACCTAAAGTGAAAATCAAAAACGAGGTTGTTCCTATGAATTTAATTTTAAACAAAAGAATAAAGAAAAAGGATAGCCATGTAGATCCAATCAAATGGAATAAGCTGATTAAAGAAAAGGATACTGTTCTTATAGATGCGAGAAAACCATTTGAGTATGATGTTGGAACATTTAAGGGAGCAATCAATCCTGATGTTGATAACTTTAGAGATTTTCCAAAATATCTAAAAAAATTAAAAAAAAATCAACCTATAGCTATGTTTTGTACTGGTGGAATTCGATGTGAAAAGGCATCTGTATATTTAGAGCAAAAAGGTTTTAATAATATTTATCAGTTAAATGGTGGAATTTTAAATTATCTAAAAAAAACTAATAAGAAAAAAAGTTTATGGAAAGGTGAATGTTTTGTTTTTGATAACAGAATTAGTTTAAAACATGGTCTAAAAGTTGGTTCTTACTCAATGTGTAGTGGTTGTAGGAAGCCTCTATCTCTTAAGGATAAAAAATCAAAAAAATATGAAGAGGGCGTTTCATGTCCAAATTGTCACGATAATCTAACAGATCATCAAAAATCAAGATTTAGAATGAGACAAAAACAAATTAATCTTGCTAAAGAAGCAGGAAAAAGACATATCTTCCAAAAAGAGTATTAACAAATCTTAAATTAATGAATTTATTAAAAGATGAAGTTTCGTTGTTAGTAAGAAAACTTGCTGTACCAGCAAGTGTAGGAACTTTATTCCAAACACTTTATACAATCGTAGATACTTTTTATGCAGGAAAAATATCGCCAGAAGCCTTATCTGCTTTGAGCAAGTCTTTTCCGATATATTTTTTGATTATTGCGACATCCATTGGAGTTACCGTAGCGGGAACATCATTGATTGGCAGCAGTATTGGAGAAAAAAACGAAAAAAATGTTTTAAGTTATTTTGGAAATGTAATCATTTATTCGATTTTAATCTCAGTAGTTGTATCTATTTTAGGATTTGTTTTTGGTGAAAAGATATTCTTATTAATGAATTCTTCTCAAGAAGTAACAATTCTAGGACTAGAATATATAAATATAATTTTTTTAGGTACGATATTATTTATTTTAGTAGTAGCATTAAATTCATTCTTACACGCAGAGGGAGATACCAAAACTTACAGAAATGTTCTAATATTTTCTTTTTTCTTAAACATTATTTTAAATCCAATTTTTATTTTTGGTTTTTTATTTATACCACCATTAGGAATAACTGGTATTGGGATAGCAACTTTAATTGCTCAATTTGTATCTTTGTTGGTTATTCTTATAAAAATATTAAATAATCAAAGAATTAAACAAATAACTTTAGACAATTTCAAAGTTAAATTTTTTTTCTTAAAAAATATTTTTTTTCAATCAATGCCAATTACAATTGCCATATTAGGGTATTCTATTGCTGCAACAATTGTTTTTACATATGTTGGATTATTTGGTGAATATGCTGTAGCAGGGTATGGATCTGCCACAAGAATTGAGCAAGTAGTTTTGTTACCAATATTAGGAATTAATACAGCAATAATTTCTATAATAGCGCAAAATATTGGAGCAAAATATTACGATAGAGTGGAGCAATCCTATTTTACCTCAATAAAATACGGTCTATTTATAATGTTAATAGCTGGTGTAGTTATTTTTATAAGTGCTGACATTGTTCCTAAATTCTTTTCTTCAAACCCAGATGTAATTATGCATGGCTCGATGTACCTTAAGATTTCTGCATTTATTTTACCTGCTTATCCAATATTTTTCTTATCAAATGGATTTTTTATGGCTTTAAAAAAATCTGAAAAAGCCATGGTTAATAATATTGCCAGAAATGTTATAGTACCAGTTTTATCCTTTTACATTGCAAAGTATATAAATGCAGATTTTAAAACTTTTTTTTATATTTGGGCTATCTTTCAATGGTTGATATCATTGATGTTACTATTTTATGTTAAATATTATATTAAACATAAATTAGCTAATATTTAATATTTTTTAAATATGTTTTTTACAAAAAGGAAAGTGATAATTTTAATTATAATCTGTTCGATTTTTTTTATTCTCACATATAACGATGTTAGGTCTGAAGAGATTAAAGAAATTTCTGGAAATGCTCAAATTATAGATGGTGATACAATAAAAATAAATTCAAAAAAGATAAGATTATACGGAATTGATGCACCTGAATTCAAGCAAATGTGTAAAAAACCATATTTAACAATAATTTTTTTTACTTTTACTAAAGATTATCCATGTGGAAAAATTTCAACTCAAAAATTACAAAAAAAAATAAATAACAAAGTAATAACTTGTAAAATTTTGGATATGGACAGATATAAAAGATTAATTGGAGAGTGCTATAAAAGAAATTTAAATCTAAATTCTTGGCTTGTTTCAAACGGTTATGCAGTAGCTTATAGAAAATACTCAAAAAAATATATATCAAACGAAATTAATGCTAAAAATGAAAAAAAAGGCCTTTGGCAAGGTAAATTTGAAATGCCATGGGACTTTAGAAGAAAAAAATAAGTTTATAATCTTGAAGCACAGTCTTCAATCCATGAAAAAAGGTGTTCAGCAAAAGATCTTCTAACAAACAGATTTAAAATATTTTCACCTTTATGGTGCAGTATTACATCTACATGATTTAAAACTGTCTGGGTTGTTGATCCTTTTTTTTCTTTAAATTCATTAAAATTAAAGGGTGATCCTGCTGAAAAGATTTCATAGACATTTTCACCTTTAAGTTCTAATTGAACAAATTGATCTGTTACATCTATAACAGCACCTAAATTTGTTTTTGAAATACTATTATATAACATTTCATATAGATCGGATTTGTTAGTGTTTTTACTTGCCAGCTCATTTGAGATTATCATCCATTCGTCTGGACTAAGCCATATCGCTGTTAATTTATCACTCGTTGTTGAAGTGTTTGCTTCTGTAGGTAAGATCATATTAAGATTTTTACCAACATTTGTTAAAAATTCTCTTTTTTTACCTCTCAAATTAATTTTTATTACTGGAAAGATTTCCTTTACAGAAATACTTTCTTGCTTAATTTCATTTTTAATAACTGAATTATAGTTAAGCATTTAACCTCTCATTTTTCTCATCGTAAAATACTGGACTCGCAACAGTGACATTAATATTTTTATTTTCCATGGGCACAAAAAGTTTTTTTCCCATCATATCTTTTCCACCTCTAACTACTGCAAGTGCTATTGATTTCTTTAGGTTTGGACTGAAATAACTCGATGTTACATGTCCAAGCATTTCAACCGGACTTTGATTTAACTCAGAAACTATTTGTGCTCCTTCTTCTAAAACAATATTTGGGTCATCAGTTAATAAACCTACTAATTGCTTTCTATCTTCTCTCATTGTATCAGATCTATAAAGAGATCTTTTTCCTATGAAATCGTATTTCTTCTTGCTTACTATCCAATCCATTTGAAGATCGATAGGAGTCATTGTTCCATCTGTATCTTGACCAACAATAATAAAACCTTTTTCTGCTCTTAATAAATGCATTGTCTCAGTTCCATAAGGAGTAATGTTAAACTCTTGACCTGCTTCCATGCATTTTTCCCATAAATCTTTTCCATAACTTGCTTGAACATTTATTTCGTAGCTGTGTTCTCCAGTAAAACTAATTCTCATTATTCTGCATTGAATATTGCCAATTTTCGATTCTTTGAATGACATGTGTGGAAAGTTTTCATCTGATAAATCTAAATCAAGAATTATTTTTTTAAGAATTTTTTTACTATTAGGTCCGCATAAACTCACTGTAGCATAATGATCTGTTACAGAGGTTAAATAAACATCAAGTTCAGGCCATTCTGTTTGAAGATAGTCTTCAAGTTTACCTAAAACATTTGCTGCTCCACCAGTTGTTGTGGTCATGATGTAATGATTTTCACCTAATCTTGTTGTAACTCCATCATCATAAACCATACCATCCTCATTTAGCATTAGGCCATATCTACATTTTCCTATAGCTAATTTTGACCAAGCATTTGTATAAACTCTATTTAAGAATTCAGAAGCATCACTTCCTTGAATATCAATTTTACCAAGAGTAGAGGCATCCAGTATACCAGCACTTTCTCTAGCAGCTTTGCTTTCTCTTTGAACTGCTTGATGCATAGTTTCTCCGTTAATAGGATAGTACCATGCTCTCTTCCATTGACCGACATTTTCAAATTCAGCTTTATTTTCAACATGCCAATCATTCATTGACGTTCTTCTAAAAATATCAAAAAACTTACCGACATTTCGACCTACAATAGTTCCAAATGTTAATGGAGTGTAAGGAGGTCTAAAAGTAGTTGTCCCTAATTCACCCATTTTAACGCCGGCAGTATCTGCAATTATTCCTAATGCATGCATATTTCCCAGTTTACCTTGGTCAGTTCCCATACCTGTAGTCGTGTACCTTTTTACATGCTCAATAGATCTAAAGCCTTCTCTTAATGCTAATTTGATATCTTTTGCCGTCGCATCGTTTTGATAATCTACAAATGGTTTAGTTTTGCCTAAAGGTTTATCAGAAGGAAGTAACCAAATATTTCTTTTTGAATTTTCCTGATCAATCTCAACTTTAATATTATCTAAATCCGTTCCTTTAATATTTAGAGTATCTTTAAGCTTATGATTTAAATTTTTAATGATTTCATCAATTTTAAAATCTCCACCACAAGATCCTACACTTATTTGTTCAGATGTATTTTGATTTGGTACGAAAACTTTTTTTTCTTCATCAAATTTAAGTTTGCTTCCTGATTGTGTATATAAATGTACAGCAGGTGTCCAACCACCAGCAATTCCTAAGCAATCACATGAAATAGAAATTTTACTTCCTGTAACTGAACTACCATCATTAGATAGTTGCATGATTGAAACACTATTTAGTCTTTTATAACCAGCTGTATCAACAATCGAGTGTGACCAGTAAATTTTAATACCTGCTTCTTTTACTTTTTTAACAATTTTACTTTCAGATTGTTCTCTTATATCAATAATTGCCTCAACATTTATACCTTTGTTATATAGTGACAAAGCACTTTCGTAAGCACTATCATTATTAGTAAAAAATACATTTTTACTACCACAAGCAACTCCATAAAATTCACTGTATTTTTTAACAGCAGATGAAAGCATTATTCCTGGTCTATCATTATTATTAAATATCAAAGGTCTTTCTAAAGCACCTGTAGCCAAAATAACTTTCTTAGCTCTAATTTTCAGAAGTCTTTGTCTGATTTTATTTGTTTTATCTTTTGCCTCTAAATGATCAGTTAGATTTTCTCTTGCCAAAAGATAATTATATTGATGATAAGCAGCTACACTTGTTCTTGTTTTTATTTCAAGATTTTTAATATTTTTAAGTTCCTCTATTTCTTTTTTTAACCATTCAGAAGGAGTTTTATTATCAATTTTGTTAAATTCGTTATTTTCAAAAATAGTTGAGCCACCAAGTTCATTTTTTTCATCAACTAACAACGTTTTAAAATTTTTTTTAGCTGCAATTTTTGCTGCTAATATTCCAGATATACCTGCACCTACAACCAATACATCACAGTGAATATTTCGGTGGTCATAAATGTCAGGATCACTTGATGTTGGTGATTTTCCTAAACCGGCTGAGTGTCGTATGAAAAATTCATATTTCTCCCAGAAGCTAGCAGGCCACATAAATGTTTTGTAATAAAAACCCGCTGGAAAAAAAGGGGAGAGAAAATTGTTTATTCCACCAATATCAAATTCTACACTTGGCCAACAATTTTGACTGGATGCCTCTAAACCCTCATAAATCTCGACTTCTGTAGCTCTAACATTAGGTTCTGTTCTGTTTGTACCAGGATTTACTTGAACTATAGCATTTGGTTCTTCAGAACCGGACGTCATAATTCCTCTTGGTCTATGATATTTGAAACTTCTTCCAACTAAATGAACATCGTTTGCAAGTAATGCTGATGCTAAAGTATCGCCTTTAAATCCATGGTAAGTTTTACCATTAAATTTAAAGGAAATTCTGTTAGTTTCATCAATGTACTCACTGGATTTAACTCTTAAGGTTTTAGTCATTTATTGAGCAGGTGGTTTTTCACCCATTTTGTAAATTGCTTTTATTTCGTCGTTAGAAGTATCTCTAACCATATTAAACCATTTACGACAACCGTGTGCGTGGTTCCATCTTTCAAATTGAACACCTTTAATATTTTTTCTCATAAATAAATATTCCGCCCACTCATCATCACTTAATTCAGTTGGTTGTTTAGGCCTTTCAATATGAGCTTCACCACCAGCCTTAAATTCTTGCTGATCTCGTTCTCCACAGTATGGACAGTTTATTAAAAACATTAATGAGCAACCGCTGCAGCGCCATGTTCATCAACAAGGTCTCCGCTTACAAATCTATTTAAATTAAATGCAGCATTAAGTTTGTGTGGCTCATCATTTGCAATAGTATGTGCAAACAAATCTCCAGATCCAGGAGTTGCTTTAAATCCTCCAGTACCCCAACCACAATTAAAGTATAAACCTTTAATTGAAGTTTTACTTAAAATTGGACTAGCATCAGGACAAATATCTACTATTCCTCCCCATTGTCTTAACATTCTCATTCTACTAAAAATTGGATATAATTCTAAAATAGCATTTAATGTTCCCTCAACTATTTGGTGACTTCCTTTTTGAGTATAAGAAACATAGTCGTCTGTTCCAGCACCAATGACCAATTCTCCTTTGTCAGATTGACTGACATAAGCATGCACTGCATTAGACATCACAACAGTATCAATAATTGGTTTTACAGGCTCAGAAACTAAAGCTTGTAAAGGTTTACTTTCAAGTGGAAGTCTTAGGCCCGCCATATTAGCTATCACGCTAGAGTGACCAGCTGCAACTACACCAACTTTCTTAGTTTTTATAAATCCTTTTGTTGTTTCTATTCCTTCAACACTATCTCCATTTCTTTTTATTCCTTTAACTTCACAATTTTGAATAATATCAACCCCCATTGCATCGGCTCCTCTAGCATATCCCCAAGCAACAGCATCATGTCTTGCTGTACCAGCTCTTCGTTGTAAAGTTCCTCCTAAAACAGGGTATCTAATATCTGGTGATGTATTTATAATTGGACAAAACTTTTTTACCTCTTCGGTACTTAAGTAAACTGCATCAATTCCATTTAGTCTATTTGCATGTGTTCGTCTTTTTAAATCTCTAACATCTTGTAAATTATGCGCTAGGTTCATTACACCTCTTTGACTAAACATTACATTGTAGTTTAGTTCTTGAGATAAACCTTCCCAAATTTTTAATGCATGATCATATAATCCTGCACTTGCATCCCATAAATAATTTGATCTAATAATTGTAGTATTACGTCCAGTATTTCCACCACCAATCCAACCTTTCTCAACTACAGCAATGTTATTCATATTGTGTTTTTTTGCTAAATAGTAGGCTGTTGCTAATCCATGACCACCACCACCAACAATAACTGCATCATATTCTTTTTTAGGAGTAGGATCTTTCCACGCTCTTTGCCAATTTTCATGATATGAAAGAGCATTTTTAATTAACGAAAATACCGAGTACTTATTTCTCATAATAATTGAATAATTACTTTATATATATTGAATTTTCAATACAATCGCTTAATACACAATGTCATACGGAAGAGTGGGTGAGAGGCTGAAACCAGTCGTTTGCTAAATGACCGTGCGAGGAAACTTGTACCGAGGGTTCGAATCCCTCCTCTTCCGCCACTAAAATAGAGGCTGATCTTTAAAAAAATTCTTCATAGGTACAGGTCGTTGTTCTAAAATATATCTATAGACATTATAATTTTCCATTACACGCTGAACGTAATTTCTTGTTTCTCTAAATTTTATTAATTCAACCCAATCAACATAATCAACTTGTTTTTTTTGTGGATCTTTATTTATTTTTTTCCAATATTTAACTCTGTTAGGTCCAGCATTATAAGCAGCCACTGCAAAAGGGTAAGCACCATCATATTGTAGAATTAAACCTGCAATATAATGTGAACCTAAATTAATATTATATTCTGGATCAGTGGTTAATCTTGATTTTGAATAAGGAAGTTTAGCTTGTTTTGAAACTAATTTTGCAGTGTATGGCATTAATTGCATTAATCCTTTTGCACCAGCATGACTATTAGCTTCCAAATCAAATTCACTTTCTTGTCTAATTATTGATAAGATCAAAGCACTTTCTGGAATTTTTCTTTTATTAATATATTTAGGAGTACTAATTATTGGATAATTGTATTTATTATGAAATCTTTTTTGATAAGAAGCAATTTTTGAAACCTGAATAGCAAAATCATATCTGTTTATACTTGTAGCTAATTCTGCAGCCAAAACCTCACTACCCTTGGCTATATTGTCGTTAGCTAAATGCCTTAAAATATGTTTTGTATATTTGTCTTTCTTTAATTCATCTAGAAGATAAGAAATTTTTACAAGCTCTTTATTAAAAAATTGAATTCTATATTTTGGATCAATTTCCATATCTTTTTCTAATTCAAATTTTCCATTTGGATTTAATTTCAAAAAAGCTAGCTGACCATAGTAAGTAGTAAGATATTTTGTGGCTTCTCTGTACCAATTATTTGATTGCTCTCCTTCGCCTATTTTTTCATATGTTCTTCCAAGCCAATACGCGCCTCTTGATAAACTTATTGGATAACTAACATTTTCATAAAAATTTTTAAAATGATCTTTAGCAGTTAATGGATCATTTAAAAAACTTAATGCTATCCATCCACTCATCCATTCAGCAGCTGCATATTCAGATCCTTCAGTCATTCCATGATTGCTTGAAATTTTATATGAAATTTCATATTTCTTTTTATAAAGCAATGCCCTTGAGATAATTTCTCTTTCTTTCCACCATTTGTCAGGCCTAACTAAATACTCTTTATCATTTCTTATTTTCAATAAGATTTCTGTTGAAGAATCCACACGTCCTTTTTTTCTTCTCCATTTCAATCGATCATAATTTAACCCAGCGTCATTCTTAAATTTTTGAGGAACATTTGCTATGGCTTGGTCAACACCATAACCTTTACTCATTAAAAGATGTCTTGCATTATATAAAAGTTCGTAATCTTTTGGCAAATACCTTATTAATCTTCGTAAATCCCAACGATCCCCGTTCCAAGCTAAATAATCAGCTCGTTTAATATAGTCATCTGCATTTAAAAATTTTTTATATTTTTTTCTAAAATATTTTAATTCATTTTTCGATAAATCTGCTGTGACCCAACCTTCTTTAATCAGTCTTGTACCTTTATTTTTGTCTCCAATTAAAATATGACTTTCTCCAAGTATCATTTTTCCATAACCACTTAATGGATCATTTTCTCCAAACCATTTTATTATTTTTTTAGGCGAAACACTTTCTGTGGATAGTTTATGCTCAGCAAGATATTTAACTCTACTTATTCTAGGATAATCTGAATTTTTATTTAAAAAAACTTGATAATCGTAAAAGGACGCCTGGTTACCTGACGTTAAAAGATGTCTCCATTGTATAAAATTATAAATAGATTTATCTTTTGCTTTTTTTGCTATTTTAAGTGCAGATGACCATTTACTTTTCTGCATTTCTGAAATGGCTTTTTTAGCTAACCCAAAGTCTTTTTTACTATAATATCTTGAAATCTTAATATTCTTAGCTGTGCTAGTGCCAGCTATAGTTGGTTTTTTCTTCGGTATTTTAAAACTTAATTTTTTTTCTTTTAAAACCAACTCTTTTTTAACAATTACTTCTTCGATTTTAATTTCTTTGGTTTTCGTAGGCTTCTTTAATGGCTTAAGGATATTTATAGATATTTTCTTTTGAATTTCTTCTTTACTTAAAACAGGTTTTTTTAAAGGTACAACTGAATTAATTTCAGCAAAAAGATTATTTGAAAATATTAATATTGATACGGTGAAACCTAAAAATAATATTTTTTTGAGCATAATCTTTTAGTATATGAATCTTTAAACTATGTTATAAGTATTTATGTTCAAAGGATCAAATGTTGCTTTAATTACACCATTTAAAAATAATGGTCTAGATGAGGAAGCATATATAAAATTAATCCATTTTCACATCGATAATGGTACCAATGGACTTGTCCCGGCTGGTACAACAGGTGAATCCCCTACGTTAAGTCATGATGAGCATCAAAGAGTAATAGATTTATGTATAAAAGAAAGTAATGGAAAAATTCCAGTTATTGCTGGTACGGGTTCTAACTCAACTGAAGAGGCTATTTCTTTAACCACACATGCAGAAAAAGCAGGAGCTAATGGAGCTTTGATAGTTACACCTTATTACAATAAACCAACTCAAGAAGGCTTGTATCAACATTATAAAGCAATTAATGACAAGTGTGGCATTCCAATTATAATTTATAATATTCCTGGTAGATCTGTGATTGATATGTCAGTGGACACAATGGCTAGACTATATGAATTAAAAAATATAGTTGGTGTTAAAGATGCAACAGGTGATTTAGATAGAGTTGATCAGACACTTGAAAAAATAGGTAAAGATTTTATTCAATTAACAGGTAATGATGATAATGCTTTTGAATTTAATAAACGTGGTGGGGTAGGTACTATTAGTGTAACAGCTAATATTGCACCTAAACTTTGTTCAGATTTTCAGAGATTTTCAAAATCAGATACTGATAATGAAATGAAAGAAGCAGAAAGATTAGATAAAATATTACAACCAGTTCATCACTCAATGTTTGTTGAGAGCAATCCTAGTCCTGTAAAATATGCTGCAAAACTTTTAGGACTTTGTGATGACAATGTAAGACTACCACTTGTAAAAGTAACAGACACAACAAAAGAAATTGTAAAAAAAGCTCTTCAGTCTGCTAAGTTAATTTAATGAACAAAAAAACCAATCCTGGTTTAAAAATCATTTGTTTAAATAGAAAAGCTAGTTTTAACTATTTTTTTGAAGATCTTTTTGAAGCTGGAATTGTTTTAAAGGGATCAGAGATTAAATCAGTAAGAGAGGGAAAAGTTAATATCGCTGAGTCTTATGCTGTTGAAAAGGGAGGTGAAATTGTTTTAATTAATTCACATATATCTCCATACAAGCAAGCCAGTTACTCTAATCACAACCCAACAGATGATAGAAAATTGCTTCTTAATAAAAAAGAAATAAATAAATTGATAGGTAAAATGCAAAGAGATGGTTTCACATTAGTTCCAACAAAAATGTATTTTAAAAAAGGAAAGGCTAAAATAGAACTAGCTGTTGCAAAAGGGAAAAAGCAATATGATAAAAGAGCAACAAAAAAAAGTAGAGATTGGAACCGTGAAAAGGCAAGATATATTAGAAAATCAAGCTAAAATTGTTTTTTTAGGAATAGGTTCAAATTTAGGTATAAGAAAAAGAAATATAGAAAAAGCAAAATTTTTATTAGCAGAACATAACTTAGATGTTCTCTCAGTATCTAGTTATTATGAAACCCCTTCCTGGCCTGATCCACGAAAACCTGAGTTCTTAAATATAATTTTAAAATTAAAATGTTATTACAGTCCTCAAGAACTATTAAAAATATGTAAATCTATAGAAAATCAATTAGGTAGAAAAAAAACGAAAAAAAATGCTCCTCGTACATGTGATTTAGATATAATCGATTTTAATAATTTGGTATCAAAAAAAAGTTCTAAGATTAATTTACCTCATAAAATGATGCACAAAAGAAACTTTGTATTATTTCCATTATTTGAGATTCAAAAGAATTGGACTCATCCTGATAAACAAATTGATGTTAAAACCTTGATTTCTCTGCTTCCTGATAGAGACATTAGATCTATTAAACAAATTTGATTTAATGGTATAATATCAATTATGCTTAATTCAAATGAACTTATAAATAAAGTTAAGGATTATAATAAATTTCTTAATCCTGAAAAATTGGATAAAGCATATAATTTTGCTGTTAAAGCACATAAGAGTCAAAAAAGAGCTTCGGGTGATCCTTATTCTGTTCACCCAATTGAGGTTGCAAATATTTTAACTGAATTAAAATTAGATAGCGCTACAATTACAACTGGTCTATTGCATGACACTATAGAAGATACTTTTGCAACTTATGAAACTATCAAACAAGAATTTGGTGATGAGGTTGCTGATTTAGTAGACGGTGTAACTAAAATTTCAGCGTTTGAAAATTCAGCTGGAGCTAATTCTAAAGTTGAGAATTTCAGAAAATTAATTTTAGCAACATCAAAAGACATTAGAGTTCTGCTAGTTAAAATTGCTGATCGACTACATAACATGAGAACCATTAAAGCGATTACTAAAGAGGATAAAAGAAAAAGAATAGCTCAAGAAACTATGGAAATTTATGCGCCATTAGCTGATAGAATGGGAATGCACAGAATAAGAGACGAGCTTGAGGATTTATCTTTTGAAATTTTAAATAATGAAGCAAGAAAATTAATAAAAAAAAGGCTTGATGAAATAAAATTGGACAGAAAAGATTTGTTCGAAGAACAATCTTTTGAGTTAAGTGAAATCTTAAATGATAATGAAATTAATGCTGAAATACATGGTAGAGAAAAGACACCTTTTTCAATTTGGAGAAAGGTCCAAAAAAAAAGAGTTTCACTTGAACAAATAACAGACATTATTGGATTTAGGATAATTTTAAAAAATGTAGATGATTGTTACAAAACTCTCGGGATTTTTCATAAAAAATGGAATTGCATACCAGGGAAATTTAAAGATTATATTTCATCTCCAAAAATCAATGGTTATAAATCTATTCATACTTCTGTAATTGGTTCAAATAAAAAACCAATAGAAATTCAAATTAGAACAAATGAAATGCACGAATTTGCAGAAAGAGGTGTCGCATCTCATTGGCAGTATAAATCTTCTGAAAAATTTAATTCTTTAAGTTGGAAGGAGTATGATTGGTTAAAAGATCTTGTTGAGATTATAGAAAAAAATGAAAACCCTGAAGATTCATATGAGTATACAAAACTACAAATGTTTCAAGAAAACGTATTTTGCTTTACACCAAAAGGTTCAGTTATAAAATTACCTAAAGATGCAACTGCTATAGATTTTGCATATGCTGTTCATACTAAAATTGGTAATTCAGCAGTTGGTTGTGAAATTAATGGAAACAAAAGCGAATTACAAACTATTTTAAGAAATGGTGATCGAGTAAATATAATAACATCTAAAAATAATTCACCATCACTTCACTGGATACCAACTACTAAAACAGGCAAAGCTAGAGCAGCAATAAGAAGATATTGGCATGATAAAGGAGAGCAAAAAGAGGAAAAAACAAAAAAATATAATACCACTCTATGGATGTCATTACCTGATAAGCCAGGTCAATTAGGAGATATAAGCTCACTCATTGGAAGTCACAAATTAAATATATCGAGCTTAGAAATGGTTGGTAAAAATCCCAATTATATTAATTTTAAATTTAAATTAATTATTAGAAACCTTAAGAATTTTACTAATTTTATTGCAGAGCTAAAACAAAAGAGTATAAAATTTAAGATAATTAGACACGAAGAAAAAAGAAATGCTTTCACACAAAAAATCCTTAAATATTTTAAAAAAAACTAATGCATTATTAGAAGGTCACTTCGTTCTATCCTCAGGTCTACATTCTTCAAAATATATTCAGTGTGCAAAACTCTTAAGTTTCCCTAATTTAGCTGATAAAATTTGTAAATCTTTAGCAAATAAAATTAAAAAAAAATTTAAAAAAATTGATTTAATACTAGCTCCTGCAATGGGAGGAGTAATTATTGGATATGAAATTGGAAAATTGCTCAAAAAAGAAACAATTTTTTGTGAAAGAGTAAATGGTAAATTTACTCTCAGAAGAGGATTCAATATTAAAAAAGGAGCAAGAGTATTAATTATAGAAGATGTAATCACTACAGGAAAATCAAGTTTAGAGTGTGTTAAATTGATTAAAAAATCAAAAGCAAAATTAATAGGATTTGCATCTATTATTGATCGATCAACCAAACAATCTTTAAAAATAAAAACTGGAATAACATCTCATTTAAAAATTGATGTTCCAACTTTTAAAGCAAATAAATTACCACCAGAACTTAAATCTATACCAATAACAACCCCAGGAAGCAGATTTATTAAGTGAAAAGGTTAGGTGTAAATATAGATCATATCGCAACTTTACGAAACGCTCGTGGAGAGAAACATCCAGACCCATTATATGCAGCTAAAAAAGTTATTAGTTATGGAGCGGATTCTGTAACAATTCATTTAAGAGAAGATAGAAGACATATAAATGATATTGATGCAAAAAAAATCTGTGGTTTAAGAAATGTGCCTGTAAACCTTGAAATTTCTATGAACAAAGAAATTGTTAATAAAGCACTTAAGATAAAACCAAATTTTATCTGTTTAGTTCCAGAAAATAGAAAAGAAATTACTACCGAGGGAGGTTTAAATGTAAAAAACAATCTTAATAAGTTAGAGAAAATAATTAAAAAATTTAAAAAAGTAAAGATAAGAACAAGTTTATTCATTAATCCTTCCCCAAATGACATTAGACTTGCTAAAAAATTAAATGCTGATTGTATTGAAATACATACTGGAAAACTAGCAAACCTAGTTAAATCAAAAAAAAATTATTCTAGTGAATTAAACAGAATTAAAAAAAGTGCAAAATTGGCATCAAGTTTAAATTTAGAAGTTCATGCTGGTCATGGTTTAGACTATAAAACCACCAATATGTTAACAAAAATAATAGATATTGAGGAGTATAATATTGGACATTTTATAATCGGAGAGTCAATATTTGATGGACTTTCAAAAGTAATTAAAAACTTTAAAAAAATTATAAAAAAATAAATGAAAATTCTAGGTATTGGAGTTGATATTGTTGAAAATAAAAGAATTCAAAAATCGATTAAAAATCCTTTATTTAAAAAAAGAATTTACTCATCTAAAGAATTGAAACAATCTAATGCAGCAAACAATAAAGCAGCTTATTTTTCGAAGAGATTTGCTGCAAAAGAAGCATTTTCTAAAGCTCTTGGCACAGGTTTTCGTATGAATTTAAATTTTAAAGATATAGAAGTTGTTAATGACAAAAAGGGAAAGCCTTATTACGTTAAAAATAAAAAAATTACAAAAATTGTACAAAAGAACTTTAAAATCAAAAATTTTAAATGTTTTTTATCAATTTCGGATGAAAAAAATTATTCAACTGCATTTGCTATTATTCAAACATCATGAAATTAGATAAAAATTTTTTTTCAGAAAATATAAAAACTTTAATTTATGCATTAATAATTGCAGTTATAATTAGATCTCTTTTAGTACAACCATTTTATATTCCATCGTCATCCATGGAACCTACTTTATTAGTAGGTGATAGGTTGTTTGTAACAAAATATACCTATGGATATAGCAAACATTCATTTCCTTTTAGTCCTCCAATATTAAACAAAAGAATTATGTTTAGTAGTCCGGAAAGAGGTGATGTAATTGTATTTAAAACCCCAGCAGATAATCGAACAGATTACATTAAAAGATTAATTGGTTTACCTGGTGATAAAATTCAATTTATAGACTCTAATTTATATTTAAATAATTCTGAAATTCTTAAATCTAAAATTAATAACAAAACTACAATTTTCTGTGGCAACAAAAGTATTGATGTTTATAGATTTGAAGAAAAACTTTCAAATGGTAAAAAATTTCATACTGTTTATTTAAAAGATTACACCTATCAAAATTCTGATGTGTTTACTGTACCAAAAGATCATTATTTCTTTTTAGGAGATAACAGAGACTGTTCTAAAGATAGCAGGTACTTAACAAGTGTTGGATATGTACATAAAGATAATTTAGTAGGAAAAGCTCAATTTATATTTTTCTCTTCAGATAAAAGAATAGGAAGTTTTATTGAATTTTGGAAATGGCATAAGTCAATAAGATTTAATAGAACCTTTAATAAAATTAATTAATGAAAATTAACTATCAAAGTTTAGAAAAAAAAATTGATTTAAAATTTAAAAATAAAGATCTACTTGTTCAAGCCCTCACACATAAAAGCTTTAATCCAAATGAAAATAATGAAAAGATAGAGTTTCTGGGTGATAGAGTTCTTGGTTTAGTCATAGCAAAAAAACTTTTAGAAATTTATCCAGGAGAAAAAGAGGGTATTCTTGATAAAAAATTTGCATCGCTAGTTAATAAAAAAACTTGTCTGGATATAGCAAAAAAAATCAATTTAGCTAGTTATGTTAAAACATTTAACCTCAACAATAAAAAAATAAAAATTGAGGACAAAATTCTATCTGATAGCTGTGAAGCATTAATTGGTGCTATTTA
Organism: uncultured Pelagibacteraceae bacterium; assembly: GCA_902594405.1. Taxonomy (GTDB): domain Bacteria; phylum Pseudomonadota; class Alphaproteobacteria; order Pelagibacterales; family Pelagibacteraceae; genus Pelagibacter. Next base: position 28,673 of record CACJMB010000010.1, read on the forward strand.
TCTTGATAAAGGTTTTACAATAGTTGAAAAAACAATTTTAAACTTGTGGCAAGATCATATTGAAAAAAGTGTAGTTACAGAAATAGATGCAAAAACAAAGTTACAGGAATTAACTTTAAAAAACTTTAAAAAATTACCTAATTATAAATTAATTTCAAATACAGGTCCAAGACACAAACCCATATTTAAAGTTGGAGTAAAATTGCCCAATACAAAATATTTTATAGCGACTGGAAAATCAAAGAAAGAAGCTGAACAAAATGCTGCTATAGAATGTTTAAAAAATACAAATAAACAATGAATTGGTCAGACGAAGGATTTTTAATAAGTAAAAATAGATATAATGAAAATTCATTAATTGCTGAATTATTTACAAAAGATAAAGGAAAGATATCCGGAATTATATTTGGCGGTACTTCAAAAAAAATTAAAAATTATCTTCAGCTTGGTAATAAACTCCATGTTAATTACAATTCTAAAAATGAAAACAGAATAGGTTATTTTAAAATTGAAATTTTAAATGCCTATACCCCATTATATTTTGATCATAAGCAAAAGTTATCCTGTATTACATCTGCTATGAATTTAATCAAAATATTAACAGCAGAGTCTCAATCTAACGATAAAGTTTATTTTATAATTCAAAATTTATTTTTAATTTTAAAAGAAAAAGATTGGATAAAAAAATATATATTTTGGGAATTGGAGTTACTTAAAATATTAGGATATGACTTAGCTCTTGAAAATTTAGTTGAAAAAGATTTAGAAGGTAACAAAACTGTATATTATGCAAGTTCTTTAAATGAAAAAAAATATGTACCTAATTTTTTGATTGAAAAAGATATAGAAGTTAATGATCTTGGGACTTTATTGAATGGTTTGAAATTAGTAGGCGATTATTTGGATAAAACTATATTAAGACCAAATAATTTAAATTATCCAAATAGCAGGTTATTATTCTTAAATACGTTAAAATAATTATTTTATTATTTTATCAATTCTATCAGCGTAATAACTTACTATAGCATTGGCACCAGCTCTCTTAAAAGCAACTAAGCTTTCATATATAGCATCTTTATTAATTAATTTTTTTGTTATAGCTGTTTCAATTAAGCTGTATTCTCCTGATACTTGATAGGCAAATACAGGTAATTTAAATTTTTCTTTAATTGATTTTATTATGTCTAAGTAGGGCATACCTGGTTTAACCATTACCATATCAGCACCTTCTTTAATATCTAATGCGACCTCTCTTAAAGCTTCATCAGAATTTCTATAATCCATCTGATAAGTTTTTTTGTCTCCTTTTAAAGAACCTTTAGATCCGACTGCATCTCTAAAAGGTCCATAAAAGCTTGAAGCATATTTTGCAGCGTACGATAATATTTGAACGTTTTGGAATTTATTTTTATCTAAAGCTTTTCTTATTTTTCCTATTCTGCCATCCATCATGTCTGAAGGAGCCAGTACATCACAACCCATCTCAGCTTGTAGTAATGACTGATTGATCAAAACCTCAATTGTTTCATCATTTAATATGGTGTTAGATTTTATCAAACCATCATGACCATGTGATGTATAAGGATCTAAAGCAACATCACACATTATACCAATTTTGTTTTTGTATCTTTTTTTGACTTCTTGTATTGCTTTACAGACTAAATTATTTTCATTCAGTGATTCTGTTCCCAATTCATCTTTTTTTGAGTTTTGTGTCTTTGGGAAAAGAGCTATCATTGGTATTCCTAATTTTATTGCTTTATCCACAATTTGGCTCAATCGATTAATTGTATACCTGTAAACGCCAGGCATTGATGAAATTTCTTGTCGTTTATTTGAACCTTCAATTAAAAAAATAGGGAGTATAAAGTCATTTGGACTTAAGGTATTTTCTTGAATCAATCTTCTTGACCAAGGATCTTTTCTGCTTCTTCTGAGTCTAAGACTAGGATATTTACCAATAATCATGTTTTAATTTACTTTTAAATTGCGACAAATGTAATATACACATATACAAAAAAAAGAGTAGAAAGCAATCACGATGGCGACAGAAAACTCAAAAGTTGTAGACTTAAATATCAAAAAAGAAGATAGAATTTTAGACTTTAGTGATTTCCAGAAACAAGAAATTAAGTTTGATATAGAGAAACTACAAGAAGCATATCACCAAATAGTTAAGATTAAAAAATTTGAAGATGCAGGTGTTACTCATTTTGGCGCTATATCTCTAACTCAAATACCTGGTGATCCAGATTCAATAAAAGGTAATAAAGCTCGTGGAGTATACTGGACTAAACCTGACAAATCAGGAAAAGAAGTTTCTAGAGACGAAATTATTGATGAATCATCTTACTCAGAATTTATTAAAGACTATGAGAACACATATTTTAAAGAGGTTTATGATGTCCTTTCAAAAAAATATAAACTTGGAAGAGTTAGGATTCTTTTAAAAGAGCCAAGATCAACTTTAAGCTGGCATAGAGATCCTGAACCAAGATTACATATACCTATTATAACAAACCCTGGTTGTTTAATGGTAATTGATAATGTTGCTAAACATATGCCTGCTGATGGTTCAGTTTGGGTTACAAACAATACTAAATATCACAATGCATTTAATGGTGGAGAAGAGAATAGAATACATTTAGTTGCTTGTGTTTTAGATTATAAATTTAATTAATTTGAAAAAAGTATTTATTTCATCAGATCACGCTGGATTTAAATTAAAAGAAACAATCAAAGTTTATTTAAGGAATAAAAAAATAAAATTTGAGGATCTTGGTCCCAAAGATGATAGCAGCGTTGATTATCCTGACTATGCTCATAAAGTTGCTAGAAAAGTCAAAATAAGAAAGAGTAATGTTGGTATTTTAGTGTGTGGTTCTGGGACTGGAATGAATATTGCGGCAAATAAGCATAAAAATATTCGCGCCGCACAATGTTTTAATCTAAAATCAACGAAATTATCCAGATTGCATAACGATGCAAACATCATTACATTAGGATCAAGGTTGATAACCAAAAAAAATGCTTTGAAATTTGTAAGTGTTTTTTTAGATACAAAATTTGACGGTGGAAGACACTTGAGAAGGGTTAAGAAAATATAATTATGTCGAGCGAAAAAAGTTATTTAAACGATAGTTATAAAAGTTTTTTTGAGGATAGTTTATCTGTAAAAGATCCAGAACTTTATAAAGCTATTAAAGATGAATTAATTAGACAGCAACAACATATAGAGCTAATTGCGTCTGAAAATATAGTATCTCAAGCAGTATTAGAAGCACAAGGATCAGTTTTAACTAACAAATATGCCGAAGGTTATCCTGGTAAAAGATATTATAATGGTTGCGAGCATGTTGATGTAGCAGAAAACCTTGCTATTGAAAGATTAAAAAAATTATTTAATTGTAAATTTGCAAATGCTCAACCACACTCAGGTGCACAAGCTAATGGAGCAGTGTTTTTAGCCCTGTTAAGCCCAGGTGATACGTTCATGGGTATGAGTTTAAATTCAGGTGGTCACATTACTCATGGATTAAAAATTTCAATGTCTGGTAAATGGTTTAACGCTATAGGTTATGATGTAGACAAAGAATCTGAGTTGATAGATTATGATAATGTTGAAAAACTTGCATTAGAACATAAACCTAAACTAATCATTGCAGGCGGAAGTGCTTATTCTAGAGTAATTGACTTTAAAAGATTTAGAGAAATAGCAGATAAAGTTGGAGCATATCTAATGGTTGATATGGCTCACTTTTCAGGATTAGTTGCTGGTAAAGGGTACCCTAATCCATGTGACTATGCTCATGTAGTTACTTCAACAACTCACAAAGTATTTAGAAGCGCAAGAGGAGGAATAATTTTAACTAATCATGAAGATCTTGCTAAAAAATTTAACACAGCCGTTTTTCCTGGTTATCAGGGAGGACCTTTAATGCATATTATTGCGGCAAAAGCAGCTGGCTTTCTTGAGGCGCTACAACCAGAATTTCAAGATTACATTAAATCTGTTTTAGCAAACGCAAAAATGTTAGCAGAAACCTTAAAAAATAATGGATTTAAAATTTATTCAGATGGAACAGATACACATTTGATGTTGGTTGATTTGAGACCCTACAATGTAAAAGGAAATCTTGCGGCAGAGAGTTTGTCTAGAGCAAACATTACATGTAATAAAAATGGTATTCCATTTGATACAGAAAAACCAATGATAACATCCGGAATAAGATTAGGAACTCAAGCGGCTACAACTCGTGGATTTGGTTTAAATGAGTTTAAAACGGTAGGTGAATTAATAACAAAAACTCTGAAAGGTTTATCTGAAA
>CACJMB010000011.1 GCA_902594405.1 uncultured Pelagibacteraceae bacterium
GGTAATTTTTTTTTTAATTTTTTAAAAGTTTTTTTATCTTTTTTGTAAAGTTTGGATACTTCATAATCTGCGTTGAACACAGGGTAACCAAATTTACTAGCAACATAACTTTTTCCTGATCCTATGTCACCCAAAATTCCAATTCTAATCATTTTCTAAAATTTTAAACGTCTTATTATTAATTTTGGGCTCTATTCCGTGCCATAATTTAAATGCCTCAAGCGCTTGGTAAATAAACATTAACCTTCCATTTTCCGTTTTATTCCCCAGCCTTTTTCCTTCTTTTAAAAAATTAGTCTCTTTAGGATTATATATTACATCATAAAATAATTTATTTGTTCCAGATTTAGAAAAGTTTAAATTTATAAATTCGTTATTTAAGCCCAGACTTGTAGCATTTATAACAACATCAAAATCTATTACATCCCCCCAATTAATAATCTTTAAATTCTTAAAATTTTCTATTAATTTTTCAGCCTTTTGCCTGGTTCTGTTACTAACAGTAATCTCTAAAACATTCATTTTTTTTAATGCATAAATTATTGAAGGAACTACTCCACCTGCACCTAAAACAAAAATTTTTTTTCCTTCCATATTAAAATTCAAACTTCTAATAGCTCTATCAAAACCAGCAATATCTGTATTATGGCCCACCAAGTTATCGTTGTTTAAAATTATTGTATTCACCGACTGAGTTTGTTCTGCTTCTATACTTAATTTATCCAGATAAGGAATTACTGATTTTTTGAATGGAACAGTAACATTAATGCCATTAATTTTTTTTTCTTTAAACTCAGAAGCTATAGTTTTTAGATCATTCTCATAAATTTTTTTTTTATCATATACAGCATCAATTTTGTTTTCTTTAAACCAATGGTTATGAAGTTTGGGTGACAAAGAATGATCAATGGGATTTCCAATCACAAAATATCTTTTCATTTAATCCTTAAATATTATTAGTAATTTATTAATCACAATGAGCTCAAGTATTCCTTTATTTTTTTAATAGGTAGCCCCATAATTGTATCCTTGTCACCTTCTATGCTTGCAAACAAACTTCTGCCCTGTCCTTCTATTTGGTAAACATTATATGCGTAAAGAGTTTCATCGGATATTTTAGATAAATAATTTTTCAATTCATCGTCAGAAAAATTTTTCATTGTTAGTTTTGCTTTATCAGTATAATTCCAAATCATAGATCCATTTTTTGATATACAAACAGAACTAATTAAAAGATGTGATTTACCATTAAGTTTTCTTAATATTTCCATTGCCTGTTCTCTGCTTTCTGGTTTAGATATCAGTTCACCCTCCAAATCTATAACGCTATCTGCCCCTAAAACTATTTCATCGGTTTTTTTCATGCTAACTTTGTTAGCTTTTAATTCAGCTAAATTTTTTGAAATTATTTCTGAGCTTGCTCGTTCTTTTAATAAACTTTCTTTAACAGGATCTTCGTCTACGTTTGACGGTTCGACAATGCAATCAACATTGTTTTTATTTAAAATTTTTTTTCTGACATTGCTTTTTGAGGCAAGAATAATCTTATTTAACATTGTTTAAATATATTTCATGAATTTTTATTATAGAAGCCGCTGTTTCTTCAACGGACTTTCTGGTTACATCTATAAGGGGCCATTTATATTTTTGAAATGTTTTTTTTGCCTCCAAAACTTCCTTTTTAATATTTTCTAAATTTGTATATTCAATATTTTCTGTTTCTTTCAAAGAATTCATTCTATTTTTTCTTAAATCAGCTAGTCTTTCCGGCTCTGTACTTAGTCCTACAACACATGTCATTTGTGGATTTTTTTTAAGGGAATCTGGCAAAGAATTTTCATTTACTAACGGAATGTTTGACGTTTTAAAACCTTTATTGGCTAAGTAAATAGATGTTGGTGTTTTACTTGTTCTACTTACACCTACAAGAATTATATCTGATTTGTCTACTTCATTTATTAAATTTCCATCATCATGATTCATTGTAAATTGAATTGCTTCAATTCTATCATAATACTCTTCATTCAATATATGTTGACCACTTGGCTCGTGTGTTGCTTTTTGGTTTAATATTTTTGAAAAATTCAAGATTAAATTTCCTAAAACGCCAAAACATGGAATATTTTTATCCTCGCTCACGTTTGCAAGATATTTGGCCAAATTGTTATCAACGATTGTATATAAGATTATTGAATTTTCATTTTTTTTTGCATCCTCCAGAATTTTTAAAATTTGATTTTCTGTCCTTGTAAAAGAGTAAGAATGAACCTTATATTCTATATTTAAAAATTGAGCCTTCAGGGCTAAAAATATTCTATCTAAAGTTTCACCAGTTGAGTCAGAAATTAAATATATTTGATATGTATTACTCATGAATAAATTGTTAATAAATTTGTAATATTTTAATTAAATTGCATAATTTAAAATTTTTTAAATTAACCTTGTAAAAACAGCTATTTATTAACATTAATAATAAACAGGGTAAAACAATCCACAAAAATTAATATAGTTAAAAAAGCTTCATTTTAAACAATTTTAACCAGATTAGATGTTGGTAAACTGTGAATATAATGTTTATAAAAATTAATCACCTTTATTCACAAGATATATTACAACTACAATAATTAATAATACTTATTTATGAAACCTTTAAACAAAGTAATAATTAACAAAGATACTTCGTTTAATCCTATATGGATTATGAGACAGGCTGGTAGATATTTGCCAGAATTTAGAGAAATAAGAAAAAAAAATCCTAATTTTATTAATTTGTGTTTAAATGATGATTTATCTTCAGAAATAACTCTACAACCATTAAAAAGATTTAATCTGGATGCTGCAATAATATTTTCAGATATCTTAATGCTTCCTTATGGATTGGGTCAAAAAGTAGAATTTGAAAAAAACTTCGGGCCAAAATTAGGAGAACTAAATCTAAATGAAATTGCTAGGACTGATGAAATTGACTTTGTAGAGAAAATACACCGTGTGTATAAAGCATTAAAAAAAGTTAGCTCAGATTCTAGTTTAAAAAATAAAAATACTATTGGATTTATTGGTGCTCCATGGACATTATTAGTTTATATGATTAATCAACAATCGCCCAAAAAAAATTTGAAAAAAGATTTTTTTAAAGATGAATTTTTAATAAACAGAATATTATTAATTATTGAAAAATTTTTAAAAGTTCATATAAAAAATCAAATTGATAACGGTGCGAATGTAATTCAAATTTTTGATAGTTGGGCAGGTTTATTAGAGGAAAAAGATTTACCTAATTATGTTTATTCTCCGACTTTGAATTTAGTCAATTATGTAAGATCTTTAAATGTGCCAGTTATATGTTTTCCCAGAGAAATTAAAAATTATAAAGAGTTTTGTGATATTGTTAAACCTGATGCTGTGAGTATCGACTATAATATTGACCCAAAAAAAATACTTAGAGATATAAGCATACCTATACAAGGAGGTTTAGACCCAAAAATTTTGTTAACAGATAAAGAAACATTAAAAAAAGAAGCCTCTAATTATTTGGAAATCTTTAAAGATCATCCATATATATTTAATCTTGGACATGGTATTTTGCCTGAAACAAATCCAGAAATGGTTGAAAATTTAATTAAAATTGTAAAAGATTTTAAATGATTGAAAAAAATCACCCATCCATAAAATACGGTAACACAGGAGTACTTATAGTTAATTTAGGTACACCCGATTCTACTAATTGGTTCGACATAAGAAAATATTTAAAAGAATTTCTCTCTGACAGAAGAGTAATTGAAGTAAATCCTTTAATTTGGCAAATAATTTTGAATTTGTTCATTTTAAATTTTAGACCTTCTAAAACTGCTAAAGCATATAAAGAAATTTGGATGAAGGACAAAAATATCTCGCCACTTCTTTATTACACAAAAAAGCAAAGTGAGAAAGTTTCAAATTCACTATCAAAAGAAAATATCACCATAGATTTTGCTATGAGATATGGAAATCCGAGTATTAAGAGCAAAATTCATAAATTGCATAAAATGGGCTGTGAAAATTTAGTTATACTTCCTCTTTATCCTCAGTATGCGGCAGCTACAACAGCAACAGTTTGTGACGAAGTGTACAGGACTTTAATGAAAATGAGGTGGCAACCGTCCTTAAAAATAATTCCTCATTACGAATCTGACCCACTTTACATTGATGCGCTTGTTAATTCGATTAATAAAAAAATAAATGAAATTAGTTGGAAACCAGATCTGATCATAGCTTCTTATCATGGGATACCAAAAAAATATTTTGATAAAGGTGATCCTTATCATTGTTATTGTCATAAAACGACTAGATTAATTTCAGAAAAATTTAGTTCAATTAAAATTAAAACTACATTTCAGTCTAGATTTGGTCCACAAGAATGGCTCCAACCATACACTGACAAGACTTTAGAAAATTTGCCCAAAGAAGGTGTTAAAAATGTCCTTACCATCTGTCCAGGGTTTGCTTCTGATTGTGTAGAGACTTTAGAGGAAATACAAATTCAAGCTAAAGAAAGTTTTTTAAATTCAGGTGGAGAAAATTTTGATATGGTCCCCTGTTTAAACGACAATAATGATCATATAACTTTATTAAACTCCTTAATCGAAAGAAATATCTGATACATGAATTCGTATTTATTATTTAAATCTTTACATTTAATTGCTGTAGTTTCTTGGATGGCTGGTCTTTTATATCTTCCTAGAATTTTTGTTTACCACGTTGAAAATAAAGAGAAAAAAGAAGCAACTGGTATTTTTGAGGTGATGGAAAAAAAATTATTTTTTTACATTATGCGACCCGCAATGATTTTTACTTGGGTTTTTGGATTAGTATTAATCTATCTAAACGGAATAGACATATTCTCTCAATTATGGTTTCAAATAAAGATTGTCTTAGTAATATTATTATCAGCATATAATGATTATTTAGGAAAATGTCTTGTTGCTCTAAAAAATTCTACAAACACAAGATCTGCAAAATTTTTTAGAATAATTAACGAAATACCGACGGTTATCTTAATAATTGTTGTATTTTTAGCTATTTTTAAGCCAATCTAGGGTTGAAATAATAACAGCAGTATATATATTATTGACATCTGATAAGTCCTTATCAAAAAAATCAATAATGAATATTCAAGAACTAAAACTAAAATCATCTGAACAGCTTATTACACAAGCAGAAGAGCTTGGTATAGAAAATGCCAGCACATTAAGAAAACAAGAAATACTTTTTGCAATCCTTAAAAAAGTTGCTGAAAAAGAAGAAATTACGGGCGTAGGTGTTTTGCAGTTATTACAAGATGGTTTTGGCTTTTTAAGAGCAATGGAATCCAATTATCTTCCAGGACCAGATGATATTTATGTGAGCCCAAGCCAAATTAGAAAATTTGGTTTGAGGACCGGAGATACAGTTGAAGGTCCAGTAAGAGCCCCTAAAGAAGGAGAAAGATATTTTGCTTTATTACAGGTTAGTAAGATAAATTTTGAAGAACCAGAAAAAGCAAGACATAAAATTGCATTTGATAATTTAACTCCCTTATACCCAGACAAACAGCTGGTGATGGAAGTTGAGACTACAAAAGTTGAAAAAAAACAAGATTTAACTCCAAGACTTATTGATCTAGTTAGCCCAATCGGCAAAGGACAAAGATCTATAATTATTTCTCCACCTAAGGCTGGAAAAACAATGATTTTGCAAAGTATAGCAAACTCAATAGCTAAAAATTATCCAGAATGTTACCTGATGGTGCTGCTAATTGATGAGCGTCCAGAAGAAGTAACTGACATGCAAAGAACTGTAAAAGGCGAAGTAATTAGCTCTACTTTCGACGAACCAGCTCAGAGGCACGTAGCAGTGGCTGAAATGGTTATTGAAAAAGCCAAGAGACTAACCGAACATAAAAAAGATGTTATCATTTTGTTAGATTCTATAACAAGATTAGGAAGAGCTTATAACGCTGTAATACCAAGTTCAGGTAAAGTTTTAACAGGAGGTGTTGATGCAAATGCACTTCAAAGACCCAAAAGGTTTTTTGGTGCAGCAAGAAATATTGAAGAAGGTGGTTCATTAACAATTATTTCTACAGCTTTAATTGATACTGGAAGTAGAATGGATGAAGTAATATTTGAAGAATTCAAAGGGACAGGTAATAGTGAAACAATACTAGATAGAAAAATTGCAGATAAAAGAATTTATCCAGCGATTGACATAACAAAATCAGGCACAAGAAGAGAAGAATTATTATTTGACAAAAATGATTTACAAAAAATGAATGTACTTAGAAGAATAATTGCTCCAATGGGAACCATGGATGCTATAGAGTTTATTAACTCAAAATTAAAAGATACAAAAAATAATGCTGAGTTTTTTAACTCAATGAATAAACCAGCTTAAAAGAATTTTTCATTACAATTTTAAGTTTTACAGAGACATAAATTTGAAGATATAATCTTTGAATGACAATTTATGCTTTATCGAGTGGTCCTGGTATATCAGGTGTAGCTGTAATAAGACTTTCAGGACAAGACACCTCAAAAGTAATTAAACTTTTAACTGGTAAGGAGCCACCAAAGCCGAGAGTAGCAACATTAAGAAAAATCAATAAAATCAACACTTCTGAGCTGATTGATGAGGGACTAATCCTTTGGTTTCCTGGCCCTGAGAGCTACACAGGCGAAGATATGGCTGAAATTCAAGTTCATGGCAGTAAGGCTGTTGTGGATGCCCTGCACTCCTCTCTTTCAGATATAGAAAATTGTAGATTAGCTGAGCCAGGTGAATTTACAAAACTAGCATTTCAAAATGGAAAAATAAATTTACTTAAAGCAGAAAGTATTGCTGATTTGATTTCTTCAGAAACAGAAATTCAAAGACAACAAGCAATAAAAATCATGAATGGAAAATCATCTGATCAATTTAATTTTCTTAGAAAAAAACTTTTAAAAATTTTATCACATGTTGAGGCAAAAATTGATTTTCCAGAGGAAGATCTGCCTAATAATATTTTAGATGAAATCAAAAAAAGTTCAGATGAAGTAATAAATAAAATTAAAAAAATATTAAACGACCAAAAAGTTGGAGAAAGAATTAGAGAAGGTTTTAAAATTGCTATTCTAGGACCAACTAATGCTGGCAAATCTAGCTTGATGAATCACTTATCTAATCGTGATGTAGCAATCGTTTCTGAAATTGCAGGCACAACTAGAGACGTGATTGAGACCCATTTAAATATAGACGGTTATCCTGTTATAATCTCTGATACAGCCGGAATAAGAGATTCTCAAGATGAGATAGAAAAAAAAGGAATTAAATTATCTCTAAATAGAGCTGAAGAAGCAGATTTAAAGCTTGTTGTGGTTGATGCAAAAAGCATTGATTTTACTGATGTTTTGAAGGGTTTATTAGATGAGAATGCAATTTTAGTTATAAATAAATCTGATCTTTTAGAAAAAGATATTGATCCAGAAATTAAAAAAACAAATCATGTTTTAATTTCGATTAAAGAAAATAAAAACATTGAAGATTTAATATTAAAAATAAAAAATAATTTAAAAAATAAATTTCTTACAAGTGATGATATTTTAATTACAAGAGAGAGACACAGGCAACATTTGCAACAGTGTTTGGATCATATAAATAACTTTAATCAAAAAAAGGAAATCGAAGATTTTGATAAAGCTGCAGAAGATTTAAGATTAGCTACTAGACATTTAGGTATGATAGTTGGAAAAGTTGATTTAGAGGAGATATTAGGTAGTATTTTCAACGATTTTTGTATCGGCAAGTAATACCCTATTTTGTTGGTTTTTTGCGCCTTTTTTATCAAAAAACGTTGGTAAATAAGGGTTATTTACTAAAAATTAAGCCTATCTTGTAAATTATATAATCACATATAGATTTGGATTATGAAAAATGATTTGTCATTTGATGTAGTTGTAATTGGAGGAGGCCATGCTGGATGTGAAGCTGCAGCAGCTTCCGCACGTCTTGGAGTGAACACTGCCTTATTTACCCATAAAATAGAAACTATCGGAGAGATGTCCTGTAACCCGGCAATAGGAGGTTTGGGTAAAGGTCATTTGGTTAGAGAAATAGATGCCCTTGATGGTCTTATGGGAGATGTAGCAGACAAATCAGGTATACAATTTAGATTGTTAAATAGAAGTAGAGGGCCAGCAGTTAGAGGACCACGAACTCAATCAGATAGGTCGCTTTATCGCAAATATATGCAAGAAATAATGTTAAACTATTGTAATTTAAGCGTTTTTTCTGATCCAGTTATAAAGTTTATTTTTAATAGAAATTCAATAAGTGGATTTGAAACTAAAGAAGGAAAGAAAGTGCTATCGAATAAGATAATACTTACAACAGGGACTTTTTTGAATGGTTTGATACATATAGGTGATGAAAGAACTCCAGCGGGTAGATACGACGAAAAACCTTCTACAGGTTTGAGTGAACAATTGGCAAAATATAATTTTAAAATTGGAAGATTAAAAACTGGAACACCACCAAGGTTAGATTCAAGGACAATTAATTTTGAAAACTTAGAAGAACAACTCGCAGATGACGATCCTTATTTTTTTTCATTCTTAACTAAAAAAAATCTAAACAAACAAATATCTTGTCGAATGACTTATACAAACGAAAAGGTTCATAAAATTATAGAAAAGAATTTATCAAAGAGCGCAATGTACTCGGGTAGTATAAAAGGGGTAGGCCCAAGATATTGTCCATCTATAGAAGATAAGATAGTTAAATTTTCAGATAAAGTTCGTCACCAGATATTTTTAGAGCCAGAAGGCATAAATGATTGCACAATTTACCCAAATGGTATATCGACATCACTGCCAGCTGACGTACAACAAGAAATATGTAATAATATCAATGGTTTAGAAAATGTTACTATACTAAGACCAGGATATGCAATAGAATATGATTACATAGATCCACGTGAACTATTCCTAACTCTTGAAACCAAGAAGATAAGCAATCTTTATCTTGCCGGTCAAATTAACGGAACAACAGGATATGAGGAAGCAGCTGCACAAGGCCTTATAGCAGGGACAAATGCTGCCTTGTCTGTTAAAAAATTGGAACCATTCATACTTGATAGATCTGATGCTTACATTGGAGTAATGATCGATGATTTGGTGACTAAAGGAGTGGCTGAGCCATACCGTATGTTTACATCAAGAGCTGAATATCGATTGAGTTTGAGATCTGATAATGCCGATCAAAGATTAACTGCAAAGGGAATAGAAATTGGTCTTATAGGTAATGAGAGAAAAGCAATATATTTGAGTAAATTTGAAAAAATTAGTCGAATAAATTTAAAAATGAGAGATTCTAAGATTTCACCATCTAAAGCTGAGAAATTTGGTATAAAAATAGCAAAAGACGGAATATTGAGATCATCTAGCGAAGTTTTAACTCAAAAAGGGGTAAATATGAGTAAAATTAGGGAAATATGGCCTGATATACCTTTTTTCAGTAAAGAAATTGATGAGCAGGTAGAAATTAACGCTCATTATAGGGGGTATTTAAAGAAGCAAAAAGCTGATATTTTAGCATTTAAGAGGGACGAAAACCTAATTATTCCAGATAAAATCAATTATGACGGGTTATCAGGTTTATCTAATGAGGTAAAAGCAAAATTTAAAGAAATAAAGCCTAAAACAATGGGTCAAGCTCTAAGAATTGACGGAATAACTCCTGCCGCTGTATATATTTTGTTGTCACATGTCAAAAGAAAGTCTATTAAGCATATAGCTTAATGGATCAGGAAATTTTAAATTCTTATTCTAGAATCAATCACTTAAATGTTTCACGTGAAACATTTTTGGACTTTGAAAACTATATATCTATGGTTCTTGAAAAAAATAAAAAAATAAACATAATTAGCCAAAATACAGCATCAAAAAAGGCTATAATTGACCGTCATATTATAGATTCTGCGCAAATAATTGATTTTATTGACTTAAATAGCAATACAACCACAGATATAGGCTCAGGAGGGGGTATGCCAGGTATAATCGTGGCAATTATACTAAAAAATATGAAAAATAATATGAATGTGCACCTTTATGAAAAAAGTTATCATAAAAGCCATTTTTTAAAGGAAGTTTCAAAAAAATTAAATTTAAACACAAAGGTTTTTCAAAAAAATATTTTTGAAATAAAAAATTTAGAAACAGGAACAATAATGTCCAGAGCATTTAAACCAATGCCAGTAGTTTTAGAATTAGTATATGAAAATTTTTCAAAATATAAAAATTTAATTTTTTTTATGGGGAAGAGTGGAAAAAAAATTTTTGAAAATTCCAAAAAAAATTGGGAACTGGAGTATGTAGAAAAGAAAAGTTTAACAAGTGAAGACTCATTTTTAATAAATATTAAAAAAATTAAAAAAAAAAACTAAATGCAAATTATTTCAGTAATAAATCAAAAGGGTGGGGTTGGAAAAACTACTACGGTGATAAATCTTGCAGCAGGTTTATCTCAAATAGATAAAAAAATTTTAGTAATTGACCTAGATCCACAAGGTAATGCTACCACAGGTCTAGGATTATCTAATATGGATAACTCAAGTGATACAATTTATGGAGTTTTGAATGGAACTAGAGAAATTAGTGACGTGATTAAAAAAACAAAGTTTGAAAATTTAGATATTATTACATCTAATGTAGATTTGTCGGGCTTAGAAGTAGAGACAGCTGATGACAGTAATAGGGCTTTTATACTAAAGACTAAATTAACCGCATATTTAAACGATTCTAGAAGATTATATGATTATGTCTTGATCGATTGCCCACCTTCGTTAAGCTTGTTGACAGTAATGGCACTTGTAAGTTCAAACTCTCTATTGGTACCACTTCAGACTGAATTTTTTGCTTTAGAAGGGTTAACACAGCTTATGAAAACAATCGAAAGAATAAAAGTTAGTTTAAATCCAGATTTGAAAATCAGGGGTATACTTTTAACTATGTACGACAAAAGAAATAAGCTTTCATCACAAGTTGAGAAAGAAGCTAGGGATTATTTTAGTGAAAAAGTTTACTCAACTGTCATACCAAGGAATGTCAGACTATCAGAAGCACCCTCTCATGGTATGCCAGTTTTGATTTATGACAAGACCTGTCCGGGTAGTAAATCATATTTTAGTTTTACCGATGAGTTTATGAGTCAAGAAGCAACAATAGGTAGCGCAGCTTAATGGACAAAATTAAAAAAGGTTTAGGTAGAGGATTATCTTCATTGATAGGAGAAACAAAAGTAGAGCCTCAAAAAAATAAAGTATCAATTAGCGATTTAGTGCCAAATAAATATCAACCAAGAAAAATATTTGACGAAGCGAGTTTAGAAGATCTAACCAATTCGATTAAAGAAAGAGGAATGATACAGCCTATAATTGTTAGAAATTCAAATAATGACAGATCAAAGTTTGAAATAATTGCTGGTGAAAGAAGATGGTTGGCGGCGCAAAGAGCTGGCCTGCATGTAGTTCCAGTAGTAATCACCGAAGCAGATGATTTAAAATCTTTAGAGTTTGCAATTGTTGAAAATGTTCAAAGACATGATCTCAATCCTCTAGAGGAAGCTCAAGGATATAAAAGATTAATTGATGAATTTTCTTATGATCAAGACAAAGTTTCAAAATTTATTGGTAAAAGCAGAAGTCATATCACTAATTCTTTAAGACTTTTAACTCTCCCTGATGATGTAATAAAATTAATTGAAAATCAAAAATTAACAGCGGGTCATGCTAAAATTATTGTTGGTCTTGATAATGCTAGTTTTGTAGCATCTAAAATTGTAGAAAAAAAACTTTCTGTTAGACAAGCAGAAAATTTTGTTAAAATTTTTAAAAATAATAAAAAGAAGTCAATTAATTCAAAAGATACAAATATTATTGCTCTGGAATTATCAGTTTCAAATAAAATTGGTTTAAATGTAGAAATAAAAAATAATAAAAGAAATAAAGGTAAGATTATTTTTGAATATAAAGATTTAGATCAATTAAATAAAATTATTGATATAATTAAATCTAACTATTAGTTTTAGATTGACCCTGTTCAAGAATAAAATCATGAACAATATTGATTGAGTTATTAACATTTTTTTTAATTATCAATTCTAAATCATTTAATCTGTAAATTAATTTTTTAATATCTTTTGGTGCCCACTTCAAAATCTGTTGCTTAGTAATTTCTTTATCCTTCCAAAATATAGGGGGTTTTGCTAAAGATATTGTGAGGTCTATATTTTTACTCTCAGAAAAATCAGAAGAAAGTTTAAGAATTTTTTTTGCTTTATTAAGAAACATTCTTGTAATTAAAACACAATCATCACTACTAAAATTATTTTCATTTAAAATACTTATTATTTTCTTTTCATTTTTTGCTAAACAATGATCGATAAGTTCTGAAATATTGTAGTTTTCTTGTAAATTAATCAATTTATTTAACTGTTTCGAATCAATTTTTTTTTTGTTAGCACAAAATAAATTAATTTTTTCAAGTTCATCTAAAAAATTTTTTCTATCACCATTACTTTTATTTATTATTTGGTTTATATTTTCATGAGATATTGAAATATTCTTTTTTTGAAAAAAATTACTTGCTAATTTTGTAAGCGTTTGAACATTATCTGGATAAAAAGCTACACAAATAAAATTTTTGTGCTTTTCAAAAAAAATTCTTAATTTCGATTTCTTATCAAGATTATCTGAATTAATAATTATTGTAGTATCCTCGATGTTTTTTTCATTTAGTTCATTGATTATTTTTAATATTTTGTCAGAAGCTCTTTTAATAATAATGGTTTTTTCTTCCCCAAAAAGAGATTTTGAGGTTATTTGTTCAATGAAATTATCCGAATTATGAAGAATGCTACTTTCTTCGTAATAATTTACTTCAGAATTATCTTTAATTAATAAATTAGTTGCTTCATTTTTTAGACCTTCGTTTTTACCATAAAGGAGAATGATCTTGTTTATATCAATATTAATTTTTTTTATTTCAAAATATTTAATTATCACTTGGTATTTTTAAGATAAAAGATAATTCTATTTGTTAACATTTGATATAAGTTTCTTTTAATTTTTGTCTCATACTTAACTTGTTCAAAGTTGTCATTGTTCTTTTCTATTTTTATAGACTCGTTAAATGAAATATTTTCCAATTTTTCACTTTTTTTAACAGTTAGATTAATTTTAGCAACTAACTCGTAATTTGTTACATTACCTTTTTTGTCCTTTATGATTGGATTTTTACTAAAATGACTATCAATAATAATTTTTATTTCCCTCTTCTTTTTGTCGTCATATTTATTTAATTCATTTTCAATGAATTTATTAATTTCGTTATTTCCAGTAAATTCCATTGAAGTTATATGAAAATCTAAATTTTTTTTTTCTGAATATACTGATTGATATCCACAGCTAAGTAAGGATGGTATTAAAAATAAAATCAAAGCAATAATTTTAAGCATATTTATATTATAATATTAATTAGTTTGTTTTGAATAAAAATCTTTTTTCTAATTTCATTTTTACCAATGTATTTGTAAATATTTTTTTCTTTTTTTATTAAAGAAAAAATTACTTCCTCGTTAGAATTTATTTTTGCTTTAATTAATCCTCTTTTTTTTCCATTTATTTGTACCACTATATTAGTAAATTCTTCTATCAAAAATTTTTCGTCAAACTCTGGCCACTTAATTTCTTGTTTGAAATTTAATTCTTTTAAACATTCGTTTGTTATATGAGGTATTATTGGAGTAATGGTTATAAGTAATTTATAATAATTCTCACTAAGTGTCTCTTTAGTATAAATTTTATTTATTTCTTTTGACAAAAAAGTATATAATTCATAGAGATAAGCGACCATCACATTGTAACTAAAATTATTAAGTGCATCGCCAATCTTTTTTATAAAACGATTAGTATATTTAGTAATTTTATCTTCCTCGTTTTTTGAGTGTTCTTTGGAAATTTCTACTTTAATTTTTTGATGCAGATTCCAAAACTTTTGAATAAATTTATGAGCTGATATTATTCCTTCATCTGACCATTGCACATCTTTTTCTGGAGGACTATCAGATAATATGAAAAGTCTTGCTGCATCTGAGCCATATTCATTGATTATTTTTTGAGGATCAACCGTATTTTTTTTGGATTTTGACATCGACTCAGATGGACCAATCTTAATTTTTATTGAGTTATTTTTTTTTAAGACCTTTTCTCCATTGATGCTCTCTATTTCTTCTGGATTAACCCATTCTCCCATTTCATTTTTATATGTTTCATGACAAACCATTCCTTGAGTGAATAGTCCTCTAAACGGCTCATTAAAGTTAAATTCTTTATTTTTATAATCTAATGCTTTGACAAAAAATCTTGAGTATAAAAGGTGAAGTATTGCATGTTCTACACCACCGATGTACTGATCAACTGGCATCCAGTATTTAGCTTCATCTATGTCAAAACCATAATCTATTTTATGTGGTGAACAAAATCTTAAAAAATACCAAGAAGAGTCAACAAATGTATCTAAAGTATCAGTTTCTCTAGTATATTTTTGACCATTATAGGAAATATTTTTCCATGCATCTTCTTTATCCAGCGAATTACCTGTTGCTTCTAACTTATTTACAATTGGTAAAGTTACAGGCAACATTTCTTTTGGTACTTTACAAGGCTTCCCAGTTTTGTCATACATAATTGGTATAGGGCATCCCCAATATCTCTGCCTGCTAATTCCCCAATCCTTAAGTCTAAAATTAATTTTTTTTTCTCCTAGATTATTTTTCTCTAAATGTTCAATAGTCTTTAATATTGACTTTTCTGGGCATTTTAAATTGTTTAAAAAAGAGGAATTTGTTAAATAACCAGAACCTGCATATGCTTTGTCATTAATTTCTATAGCATCACCATCTATTTTATCTGAAATCACTGATTTGACTTCAAGATTATATTTTAGTGCAAAATCCAAATCTCTTTGGTCATGTGCCGGGCAACCAAAAACAGCTCCCAATCCGTAATCCATTAAAACAAAATTTGCAAAATAAACTGGTACTGTTTTATTTTTATCTAGTGGATTTATTGCAATTAAATTTGTTTTAAAACCAATTTTTTCAGCATTTGCAATCGCTTCTTCTGTAGTTCCAGTTGTAGAACAATCTTTTTTAAACGTATTAAATTTTTCATTATTTTCGTAAAATTTAGAAATTGGATGGTCAACAGAAAGAGCTAAAAAAGACATGCCAAATAAAGTATCTGGCCTCGTGGTAAAACATTTAATTTCATCAATATCTTTTGAGTTCTTAATTTTAAATTTAACTTCACAACCCAAAGATTTGCCTACCCAATTTTTTTGCATGACCTTGACTTTGTTGGGCCAGTCATCTAATTTTTCTAATCCTTCGAGTAATTCATTTGAAAATTTAGTTATATTAAAAAACCATTGATTTAACTTACGTCTTTCAACTAACGCTCCTGATCTCCAACCTTTTCCATCAATCACCTGCTCATTTGCTAGAACTGTTTGGTCAACAGGATCCCAATTTACATATTGTTGTTTACGATAGACAAGTCCTTTGTCATACAGTTCTAAGAAAAATTCTTGCTGATGTTTATAATATTCTGGTTTACATGTTGATATCTCTCTATCCCAATCAATTGATAAGCCCAGCTGTTTTAGCTGTTTTTTCATGACTTTAATATTAGATTCAGTCCATACTCTGGGATCTAAATTATTTTGTCTTGC
This sequence comes from uncultured Pelagibacteraceae bacterium, assembly GCA_902594405.1. GTDB lineage: Bacteria > Pseudomonadota > Alphaproteobacteria > Pelagibacterales > Pelagibacteraceae > Pelagibacter. The sequence goes on from CACJMB010000011.1 coordinate 15,786, forward strand.
CGCGTTTTCTGCAGGCATCCCAAAGGAGTCCCAACCCATTGGATGTAAAACATTAAAACCACTTAAAATTTTGTATCTCGCAAGTACATCACCGATAGTATAATTACGAACATGCCCCATATGAATTTTACCTGAGGGATAGGGAAACATTTCTAAACAATAAAATTTTTTTTTATTCTTATCTAACTTAGTTTTAAATGTATGATTAGTTTCCCAAAAAGTTTGCCAATACTTTTCTACTTCTTTGAAATTATATCTATCCACAGTTTATTTGAATATGTTATTTTTTTTATTTAGTTTGATTTTGATGTATCTGTCAGGACATATGGCTTAAACTTTTTATCTTTATTTTGTTTTTCATAAGTGGCTGCAGTTTTCAAAATTTTTTTCATTAATTCTTTATTTAAAGATCCTTTTTTTTCAGAAATTGAACAATTTAAATTTAAATCACATTTACGATAATAAATTTTTATTAATAGAGAGTCTGTTCTTATTTCGTTAGATAAAAATCTTATAGTTATTTTTATTGCCTCGTCTGAATTATTTTCTGAATACCAATCGGTAATTATAATTCCTCCGCTATAATTTGCAGAAGCAAGTGGCATGAAATCGATAATATCTAAACTGGCTCTCCAAAGTTCATTAGAACTAGCAAAATCAAAAGTACCACCTTTTTTTTTACCCATATCCATTAATCTAAAGCCTCTTCCTTCCTCAAGATTTTTTTTAACTCTTTTATCAGGTTCGGGTGGAAATTTTTTAGCGTCTGCTCCGGGTAATTTTCCATTACAAGAGTTAAGTATTAGAATAGCAGATAAAAAAAACGATATTTTTTTTAAAAAAATCATAATTTGCCTTTAATTAAGAAAAAATTCTATTGATTTATACATTCTAATTTGTGAAATAGCTAAAATTTGTTGTAAATTCTACATTATTTATATGTGATAAAAATATCACAATAATTAAATTTATTAAGAAAAAAAGGCATTTTAAGCAAAATTTCACTGAGGAATGATAAATATGCAATGTTTATTATTAATAATTAACATTTAATTAAGGAGATTAATTATGAACATTAAAAAAATCGGAGTATCAGCTCTAGCTGGTTCTCTTATGGCGTTTTCTGCAAACGCATTAGAAATGTCAGTATCAGGTGGTGCTTCAATCACTTTTTCTGACTATGGTGCAGATGTTACTAATAACTCATGGTCAATGGGTGATGGTATAACTTTAACTGCTACAGGTGAAACTGATGGTGGTTTAACAATTACTACAACTCACGTTCTTGATGGTGGTATCAATGATGATATGACTGTAGCAATTTCTACTGATGGAATGGGAACTATTACGTTTGCTGGTCTAGGCGGATCTTCAGCTCTAGGTGCTGTTGATGATGTTATGCCAACTGCTTACGAAGAGCCATGGTTTGGTGTTACTTCTCCAACTAAAGTAGATGGTAACGCTGGAAATAACCAGTTCACATATACATCACCTACAGTAGGTGGTGCTACGTTAACTGCTTCATACACACAAGCAGATACAACTAGAATTAACTCTCAAACTTCTTGGGCGATTGCATTCTCTCCAGAAGCTGTTGATGGTTTAACAGTTGGTTATGCTATACAGGAAGATGATGGAGCTGCAACTGTAGTTGACGATTCTACTATGTACGTGAAATATGTATATGGATCAATTACTGCTGGTTACCAAAAATCAGAAGGTGATAGCACAACAGATTCAGCAGATGTTGAAACCGAAGGTTTTGGTATTTCATACGCAGTATCAGATGAAATCTCAGTATCATATGGTTCTCACACAGCTGAAACACCAAATAACACAAGTGATAAAGACCAAGAAGCTAGTGCAGTTTCAGCGTCTTACGTTTCAGGTGGTATGACTATTAAAGCGTCTGTAGGTTCAGTTGATAACGTAGGTGGAACTGATGCTACTGACAGAGATACATACGAAATCTCTATGTCATTTGCATTCTAATTTAGTTTAGATTGAAATAATAAAAGGGCCCCTTTTTAGGGGCCTTTTTTTTGTTCAAATAGAGATATTCCAGCAAATTCTAAATTGCCTAGCAAGCTAAGTTTGTTAATATTCTTATTTGAAACTCCACCTAGAACAACTACTTTTTTAATTGTTAATTTAGACAGTAATTTAAACTTATTAATTCCTAAATAGTTTTTATTTCTTTTGAATAAGGAAGATAAAATAATTTTTTCTACTTTTTGAATTTCTTTATTCCTAATTTCCTTAAGGTTATGTGCCGATCCAATGATTTTAA
>CACJMB010000012.1:0-5000 GCA_902594405.1 uncultured Pelagibacteraceae bacterium
AATTATTTTAATAAATTAATTGACAAAAGATCTAATGGAAATCCAATTGCTTACTTAACAAATAAAAAACTTTTTTGGAATTCTGAGTTCTTTATTTCAAAAGATGTATTAATACCCCGGCCTGATACAGAATTACTGATTGAAAATATATTGAGATTAACAAAACAAAAAAATAAAATTAATATCTTGGATATAGGAGTTGGTTCAGGATGTATTATACTCTCTATCTTAAGAGAAAGGAAAAACTTTTATGGAACAGGTATAGACGTAAGTAAAAAATGTCTAAATATAAGTAAAATTAATGCAATTAATCTAAATGTAAGTTCAAGATTAAAATTATTTAAATCAGATATTGACAAATTCAATTTAGGAAAATATGATCTAATTGTTTCTAATCCTCCTTATATTAAAAAGTTCAAATTAAAATATTTGGAAAGGGAAATTGCTAAGTTTGAGCCAAAACTAGCATTGAATGGTGGGTTAGATGGTTTATCAGAAATCAGAAAAGTAATAAAAAAATCATCTGAACTGATAAAAAAAAATGGGAAATTTATTTTAGAGATTGGTTTTGATCAAAAAAATAAAGTAATTAATTTATTAAGAGAAGAAGGTTTTTATATAAATAGTACTCAAAAAGATCTTGCCTACAATGACAGGTGTATTATCAGTACAAAGATATAACTAAAGATTATGGTAACATTTAGAAACAACAATAATAACAATAGCAGAAGAAGTAATTTTAGAAGAAATAATAGAAATTTTAAATCAAATGGAGAAAATTCTAAATTTGGTTCTAATTTTTCAAATAATGATAATTTTAAAAGAAAAGCTCCTGGAAGAAATAATCACAATGCACCTAAGCTAATTGAAAAATATAATGATTTAGCCAGGGAAGCATTATCCAATGGAGATAAAATTTTATCTGAGAATTATTTGCAACATGCAGATCACTTTACAAGAATACTAAACGAAAAAGAGAGTTTTAGAAAAGAGAAATTTTCAGCAATCAGCCCAGAAAACAATTCTGATGTTTCTGAAGAGAGTGTTGAGAATTCAGATGAAAATCCAGATAAAGACTTAGTGGAAGCATCTGAAGACGAAGATAAAATTAAAAAAAGTGCAAAACCTCAAGTAGAAATTAATTAATTTATTCCAAGTATTTTTTCAGATTTTAAAACATCTAATTTGATTTTTTTTGTTTCAAATAACTTTCTATCTTTATCTTTTAAAATTTTTCCTGATGGAAGTTTTAACTTTTGTGAATTAACTTTTTTTCCATTAACTATTACTTCATAATGTAAATGAGGACCAGTAGATTTTCCAGTTGATCCTACATAGCCAATAGTTTGACCTTGTTTAACTCTAACTCCTGATTTAATTCCACGTGCAAATTTAGACATGTGTGCATAAACAGTTTCATAAGTTGAGTTATGTCTAATCTTAACACAATTACCACCACCACCACACCAACCTGCTTTTTTTACAACACCATCTCCAGAGGCCATAATAGGTGTTCCCATTGGTGCTGCAAAATCCGTTCCTCTATGCATTTTATTAAAGCCATCTATTGGATGTTTTCTCATTCCAAAGGGCGATGAAAGTCTTGCTCCATTTATTGGAGTTTTCATCAAAGCCTTTTTAACACTTTTACCATTTTTGTCATAATGTCCTTCACTTCCTTTTTTATCAAAGTAGTACAAACTATTTTCTTGACCGCTAAGTTCTAAATTTGCGAAAAGAATTTCGCCTGTTTCAATAATTTCGTTTTTTTCGTTGAAAAAAACCTCATACAAAATTTGAAATTTATCTTTTTTTCTAATATCTCTTTGAAAATCTACCTGAAATCCATAAATTCTTGCAAATTCTACTATTATATTTGGAGGTATATTTTCATTTGTAGCGGCATTGTATAAACTTTGAAGAATTGTGTTTTCTTTATAGATAGTTTCTTTATTCAGTTTGATCGATAAAATTTGATTATTAAATTTATCATTCTCATTATCTCGTTTTAAAATAATTTTTTGTGTATTTGAAATTTGATATATAAACTCTTCTATTTTATTATTTGTTTTGTCTACGGTAAATAGAATTAATTGTTTTGTTTTTAGTTTGTTCAGATTAATTTTTTTTTTAAGAGAATTTTTTATTTTTATAATCTCCTCTTTTTCAATTTCATAATTTTTAAGAATTTTATCGAATGTCTCACCAGAAGTGACTTTGTGCTTAATTTTTTTATATTTTGGATCTAGGTTTTCAACAATGTGATTTAATGTTTTCTTAAAATAAATGTTATCAATAAAACTATTATAGGTATTGTTTTTTAAATTTTTTTTATAATTATAATAATTGGTCGATATTACGGTTATTATTATAATCGTAATTAAACCAAAAATTTCAAAATTCTTTTTAAATTTATTTTTTATATTTTTAACCATTAATATTTTAAGAGGTTCAATTATTAGTTTAGAGGTAACTAAAAATCAAAAAAAACCCTAATAAATAAGGTATTTTTATTAATTTTTTTAACCTTAAATGCTTGATTTCCTATTATTTTAGCCTATAAGCACTGAACTTTCTCAATAAAATTATTGTTTAGGCAATTAATTTGTGAGGATTATTGAGCTTTTTTGTTCAATTAGCTATTTAAAAAGTAAAAATTTAAGAAGAGAAGTGTGGACGGTTAAGGTTACCAAAATTTGTCGTACACACTTCAAAATCATATAAATTTTATTCTTAGAATTTATATGGAAGCTAGTGTGCGCCGTTTTTAAACTTGAGAGTTTGATCATGGCTCAGAACGTACGCTGGCGGCACGCCTAACACATGCAAGTCGAACGAAGTAGCAATACTTAGTGGCAGACGGGTGAGTAACATGTGGGTATCTGCCCTTTGGCCTGGAATAACACGAGGAAACTTGTGCTAATACCGGATAAGTCTTTACAGAGAAAGCTTTATGCACCATTGGATGAGCCCGCACTTGATTAGTTTGTTGGTGGGGTAATGGCCTACCAAGACTGTGATCAATAGCTGATTTGAGAGGATGATCAGCCACATTGGGACTGAGACACGGCCCAAACTCCTACGGGAGGCAGCAGTGGGGAATCTTGCACAATGGAGGAAACTCTGATGCAGCGATGCCGCGTGAGTGAAGAAGGCCCTTGGGTTGTAAAGCTCTTTCGTCGGGGAAGAAAATGACTGTACCCGAATAAGAAGGTCCGGCTAACTTCGTGCCAGCAGCCGCGGTAATACGAAGGGACCTAGCGTAGTTCGGAATTACTGGGCTTAAAGAGTTCGTAGGTGGTTGAAAAAGTTGGTGGTGAAATCCCAGAGCTTAACTCTGGAACTGCCATCAAAACTTTTCAGCTAGAGTATGATAGAGGAAAGCAGAATTTCTAGTGTAGAGGTGAAATTCGTAGATATTAGAAAGAATACCAATTGCGAAGGCAGCTTTCTGGATCATTACTGACACTGAGGAACGAAAGCATGGGTAGCGAAGAGGATTAGATACCCTCGTAGTCCATGCCGTAAACGATGTGTGTTAGACGTTGGAAATTTATTTTCAGTGTCGCAGCGAAAGCGATAAACACACCGCCTGGGGAGTACGACCGCAAGGTTAAAACTCAAATGAATTGACGGGGACCCGCACAAGTAGTGGAGCATGTGGTTTAATTCGAAGATACGCGCAGAACCTTACCAACACTTGACATGTTCGTCGCGACTTTAAGAGATTAAAGTTTTCGGTTCGGCCGGACGAAACACAGGTGCTGCATGGCTGTCGTCAGCTCGTGTCGTGAGATGTTGGGTTAAGTCCCGCAACGAGCGCAACCCTCACTTTTAGTTGCCATCATTAAGTTGGGCACTCTGAAAGAACTGCCAGTGATAAGCTGGAGGAAGGTGGGGATGACGTCAAGTCCTCATGGCCCTTACGTGTTGGGCTACACACGTGCTACAATGGTATCTACAACAGGAAGCAAGACTGCGAAGTTTAGCAAATCCTTAAAAGATACCTCAGTTCGGATTGCACTCTGCAACTCGAGTGCATGAAGCTGGAATTACTAGTAATCGTGGATCAGCGTGCCACGGTGAATGCGTTCCCGGGTCTTGTACACACCGCCCGTCACACCATGGGAGTTGGTTCTACCTTAAGGCAAGGTTTAAAACCCTTGACCACGGTATAGTCAGCGACTGGGGTGAAGTCGTAACAAGGTAGCCGTAGGGGAACCTGCGGCTGGATTACCTCCTTTCTAAGGATGAATAAAAATAAATTTTATTCTAAATAATTTACAGGTAATGTTGACCGTCCTCATTTCTCTTCTTAAAGTAGTGTTTCTCTTGCATGGGGGCCGGTAGCTCAGTTGGTTAGAGCACACCCTTGATAAGGGTGGGGTCGAAAGTTCGAGTCTTTCTCGGCCCACCAATTAAAGATCATGGGGGATTAGCTCAGCTGGGAGAGCGCCTGATTTGCATTCAGGAGGTCAGCGGTTCGATCCCGCTATCCTCCACCAAAAACACTTAGTTATATAAAATTGTAAATAAAATTAATAATTAATATCAATATCTATATCCGAACATTAGTAATGTTATTAGCTAATGTTCAAATAAAAATTTGATTCTACACAGAATTTTTTTCTGTGCATAAATCAAGCGTTTAAGGGCGTGTAGTGGATGCCTTGGCACTGAAAGCCGATGAAGGACGTGATATACTGCGATAAGTTTCGGGGAGCTGTATGTAAGTTTTGATCCGAAAATTTCCGAATGGGGAAACCCACCACTTTATGTGGTACTTTAAACTGAATAAATAGGTTTAAAGAGACAACCTGGAGAACTGAAACATCTAAGTAACCAGAGGAAAAGAAATCAATTGAGATTCCGTTAGTAGTGGCGAGCGAACGCGGACTAGGCCAGTAGTTTTGTTAAAAAAATTTGAATAGTTTGGAAATGCTAACCATAGAGGGTGATAGTCCCGTATGAGTAATGTTTAACAAAATTCTTGAGTAAAG
>CACJMB010000012.1:10000-14709 GCA_902594405.1 uncultured Pelagibacteraceae bacterium
TTTAAATAAAAAAAATAAAGGTAATGATCATTATCATTCTATGGATTTTAAAGATTTAAAAAAATTAAAAAAAAAAATCATAAAAGCCAACGAAATAATAGGAATAAAGGAAAAAAAACATTTAAAGATTGAAAGCAATTCAAGAAAATTTGCTAGAAGAAGTATTGTAATGAAGTTTGATATGAAGAAAAATTCAATTATAAAAAAAGTAAATATAATTTGTAAAAGACCTGGTACAGGGATTTCTCCGATTTATTTAAACAAGGTTATAGGGAAAAGAATTAAAAGAAGTTTAAGAGAAGATCATATATTAAAATGGAATGATTTAAAGTAAATATGAAAAAAATTGGATTGGTAATTCAAGCTCGAATGAATTCTTCCAGACTTAGAGGGAAAACTTTAAAATTGTTGGATGATAAAACCTTAATAGAATGGATAATTAATAGAGTAAAAAAAACTAAAATAAAAAATATTTTCTTAGCAACTGGAAGCAATAAAGAAAACTTAGAACTTAAAAGAATATGTATTAAAGAAAACATAATTTTTTTTCAAGGCAGTGAAGAAAATGTGTTAGATAGATTTTATAATGTTTCAAAAAAGCATAAACTTGATGCAGTAATAAGAGTTTGTGCAGATAATCCTTTTGTAGATAGTAAAGAAATTAATTTATTAATAAAAAATTACAAAAATTATCCTGATAAAGATTATTTTTTTAATCACAGAAATTATCAAAAGATAACTTATGCGGATGGATTTGGAGCAGAATTAATTAAATTTTCAACTCTTAAGAGACTTCATGAAAGTGTAAAAAGTAAATATCATAAAGAACATGTTACTTCATGGATTTGGAATAATCAAAATTTGTTTAAGATGATGCCTTGCAAAACTTCTATTTCAAAAAAATATCATCATATAGTTTGTGATATAAATATTTTAAATGATTACAAAAAAATAAAAAAATTTATTAAAGAAAAAAAAATATCTTTAAATTTTGACTCAGATAAAATTTCAAAATTATTTTCTTCCTATGAAATAGATTTGTATTTAAAAAATTTGTTTAATTTGAATAGAAGTCTTGCAGGTGTTGAAAATAGAAAAACACTTAAGTATATAAAAAAAAATTCACCGATATTGATCAGAAGTTTTTCAAGCGGCGATAAAGTCTTTAATTGGAAAATTCCAAAAGAGTGGGAGCTTAAGGATGGTTTTATTAAGGACAATTTTGGAAATAAATTGGTTGATGTAAATAATAATAATCTACATGTTGCGAGTTATAGCCAGCCAGTTAAAAAAATACTTACACTAAGTGAATTAAAAAAAAAATTGTTTGTAGGAGGTTTATCTAACGAAATACCATATAGAACGTTATATTATAAAAAAGACTGGGCTTTTTGTTTAAGCAAAATTGATTTTAAAAAAATTATTAAAGCATCTAAAATTAAAAACAAATTTGAAATTTTCATTGATAGTAAATTTTCAAATGGGCAGATGAATTATGGGGAAGCAATTGTTAAAGGAAAATCAAAAAAAGAAATTTTAATTTCAACTTATATTTGCCACCCATCTATGGCAAATGATAACTTGAGTGGCGTGATATTGACATCTTTATTACTCAAATTTATAAAAAATATACCTAATTTAAAGTGGTCATACAGAATAATATTTGTGCCAGAAACAATAGGAGCCATTGCATATATCAAAAAAAATTTAGAAATAATAAAAAAAATTGATTATGGAATTAATGTTTCGTGTGTTGGAGGTAGAGGAAACATGTCCTATAAAGAAACTAAAGATAAAGATAGTTTTCTTAATAAATTAGTAAAAAATTTATTTTTAAAGAAAAAAATTAAATTTATAAAACATAATTTTGATATTCACGGAAGCGATGAAAGGCAGTATTCGTATTTTGGAAATAATATTAATGTTATATCTATACATAAAGATAAATATTATGAGTATAAGGAATATCATACATCTTTAGATAATTTAAATTTTGTAAAAAGTTCACAAATATTAAAAAGTTTTCAAATCTATAAGAATTTAATTAAATCTATTGAAGATGAGGAAATTTACATTTGTAAAAATCATTACTCAGAAACTATGTTGTCAAAATATAATCTTTATCCAGCAACGGGTGGTTCAATTAAGACAAATAAAAATAAAAATAATAAAAATTTAGATAATATCTTATGGATACTATTTCTTTGTGATGGCAAAAGAACACTTAATCAAATAAATGAAAAATTAAAAATTAACAAAAAAGATTTTATTAAAATAATTTCTTTGTTAAAAAAAAAACAACTAATCTCTCATGTCTAATAAATTAAGTTTTGAAAAATGCAATGAAGTAGAATGGGATTTTATTTTAAATAATTCTCACCAATCCAACCTTTTTTCAAAAATAATTTTTTTAAAAAACTGTGGCTCAAAATTTCACTTATGGAAGGTAATCCAAGGTAATGAAATAAAAGCTGGCATTTGCTTGCTTGTTAGTAATGACGAAAAGGAGTCTATTGAAAATAAATTTATTATTCACAATAGTATTTACTTTAATTTAGATGAGAAAAGAATATTGCCCAAAATAAGAGAGGATAAATTTCAGATAACAGATTTTATTATTAAAAATCTTACATCAAAATATAAAAAAATTTTTCTTTCATTAGATCCATCAGTAAATGACCTAAGACCTTTTCAATGGTTTAATTATCATCAGAAGGGCCCAAGATTCGAAATATCAACAAAATATACTTCTTGGTTGAATATATCTGAATTTAAATCAACTAAAATTAAAAATGAGGAAGAATTTGAATTATTTAAAAATTTAGAACCAGTTCGAAGATATAGTATTCGTCAAGCAAAAAAGGAAGACTCCATTATAGAATTCAGTAAAGATCCAAAAAAATTTTTGGATTTATATAAAAAATTTCTCTCTAAAAATATTTCTACTGAAATGAAAGGTGATTTAGAAATTATTTCCAAAATAATTGAGGTACTTTTAGCGCAAGATAAGGGAATAATAACTTATATTTACAATAACAAAAGTGAATTAATCTATAGTATGCTTACTGGTTGGGATGAAACAAAAGCATACTATTTATACGGTGTTGGCTCAGCTATTAACAAAGCATCTTGGCAAGGAACTATTGGACTATGGTCAATCCTTAAGTATATTGCAAATAATAAAAATATTAAAATTTTTGATTTCGAAGGAGTAAATAGCCCAAAGAGAGGATGGTTTAAACTGGGTTTTGGAGGAGATTTAATTACTTACTATCAAATAAAATATGACAAAGAAAAAATATATTCCAATTAATAAAGGTCATTTCTTTGATCTTGAACCACCTGAAAGAATTCAAGCTTTCAAGGAGAAAATTTCTAGAGGCTGGGAAGAAGAGTATAATGAATATAGAAAATTATGGACTGAACTCCCTAAAAAAAGAATTGTTAGGGAATATCCTCTACTTGTAGATTTAGAGACCGTTTCTAGATGTAATTTAAGTTGCCCCATGTGTCCCACTGTAACTAAAGAATTTGTAGATAAAAGAGTTACACCTTTTAAAAGAGGCCAGATAGATTTTGACCTTGCAAAAAAAGTTATTGATGAGGTAGCAGGGAAAATATATTCGTTAAGATTTAGTTGGATTGGTGAACCTACCCTTCACAAACATCTTCCTGATTTGATAAAATATGCAAAAGACAAAAACATTAAAGAAACTTCATTTTTAACTAATGGATATAAGCTTAAAATGGAATATTTTTTGAAACTTGTAAAATCTGGTATAGATCTTATTACTGTATCTATAGATGGTATGGGTGAAAATTATAACAAAATAAGATACCCCTTAAAGTTTGACGAAACTCTTCAAAAGTTAAAAGATATTTCAAATTATAAAAAAGAAAATAATTTAGAAAAACCACTTATTAAAATTCAGGGTGTTTGGCCAGCAATTAGAGAGTATCCTGAGGAATTTTATAACACATTTTTACCTGTCACTGATTTAATTGCCTTTAATCCGCTGATAGATTACCTGCATAATGACAATGAAATTGTCTATGAGGATGAATTTATATGCCCTCAGCATTATCAAAGAATTGTTGTTGGTTCTAATGGACAAGGATCTATGTGTAGTAGTGATGATTTTATGGATATAGAAATAGGAGATTTTAGAAAAAATTCAGTTTATGATGTTTGGCATGGTGAAAAATTTAATAAAATAAGAGCTATGCATGAAAACAATAAATTTATGGAAATTAAACCGTGTAAGAATTGCTATTATCCAAGAAAAGCTCAAGCAGATGAAGAAGCATATATAAATGGTAGGTTGGTTAAAATAGAGAACTATGTAAATAGGGCTCAAAAAGTTGGTGAGTAACCTATAAATCATCATGAAACAAAATTTGGAAAATTATTTATGTAATTTTCATAACAAAAAATATGTAAATATTGTAGGTAATGGAACAACTGCATTATATTTAGCAATTAAATCTTTTGATAGAAAAATTAAATATGTAGGCGTTCCAAATAATTCATGTATACATTTACCAATTGCAGTAAAATTAGCCAGGTGCATTCCTATTTTTTTAGACATTGAGAAAAATGGCTATGGGGTAAATCTAGACTCGTTAAAAAAATCAAAGATAGATTGTTTTATAAATGTTCATGCATATGGAAAACCATCAAAGATAGAAATTATAAAAAAAATTTGTAT
>CACJMB010000013.1 GCA_902594405.1 uncultured Pelagibacteraceae bacterium
TCAGGGTATATTTTGCCAAAACTTAAATAATGTTATGCCAGATAAAATGCTCAAATTTGTTAAAATAGGTCAACAAACTCCACCTAAAAGGGAAGTTGATAAGAGAAAAGGAGATTTTAAAGAAATTTATGACGAGTATATTAATGAAAAAGCCAAAGAACAGTCAAGTAGGTGTTCGCAATGTGGAGTACCTTTTTGCCAAGTTCATTGTCCTTTAAGCAACAACATTCCAGATTGGCTTAAACTCACAGCTGAGGGAAGATTAAAAGAGGCGTATGAATTATCCCAAAGCACAAACAATATGCCTGAAGTGTGTGGCCGAATTTGCCCCCAAGATAGATTATGCGAGGGAAATTGTGTAATTGAACAGTCTGGTCATGGAACAGTAACTATTGGATCAGTAGAAAAATATATTACAGATAATGCTTGGGCTCAGGGCTGGGTAAAACCAATTAAGGTAACGAATGAAAAAAATCAAAGCGTAGGAATTATAGGAGCAGGTCCTGCTGGTTTAGCTGCTGCAGAACAATTAAGAAAAAATGGGTATAAAATAACTGTCTACGATAGATATGATAGAGCAGGAGGATTATTAATTTATGGAATTCCAAATTTTAAATTAGAAAAAGAAGTTGTAGAGCGAAGAACAAAACTCTTAAAGGATGGAGGAATTGAATTTGTTCAAAATTTTGAAGTTGGTAAGGATGCAAGCCTGGACCAATTGAGAAAAAAACACGATGCAATTTTAATTGCTACAGGAGTTTATAAAGCAAGAGAGGTAAACTTACCTGGAAATGATCTTGATAATATTTTTCCTGCAATGGATTTTTTAACAGCGTCTAATAAAAAAGGTCTAGGAGATGATGTTGATTTGTTTGATAAAGGAATTTTAAACGCAGAAGGTAAAGATGTTGTTGTAATCGGTGGAGGTGATACAGCAATGGATTGTGTAAGAACTTCTATAAGACAGAATGCAAAATCTGTTAAATGTTTGTATAGAAGAGATAAAGAAAATATGCCAGGATCTGCAAGAGAAGTTGCAAATGCAGAGGAGGAAGGTGTTGAATTTGTTTGGTTATCAAGTCCTAAAGAATTTAAAGGTACAAATAAAGTAGAAAAAATAATTGTAGATCAAATTAAACTAGGAGATCCAGACGAGACAGGAAGAAGAAAGCCACAAGTACAAGAAGGCTCAAGTTACGAAACAAAAGCAGATATGGTTATCAAAGCACTAGGTTTTGATCCTGAGGATTTACCGAATTTATTTGATAGTAGTGAATTACAAGTAACAAAGTGGGGAACTATTAAAACAGATTTTGATACTATGGAAACAAATATAAAAGGTGTGTTTGCTGCTGGTGATATAGTTAGAGGAGCTTCATTAGTTGTTTGGGCGATAAAAGATGGAAGAGATGCAGCAGCTTCAATTAAAACTTATCTGGAGAGTAAATCTAAAGTGGAAAAAAGAGTGGCTTAATGAAAAATTATAAAAAGAATCTTCACATTTTAAAAGAAAATAATGTTTATTCAGAAGACATGGAGCATGATGCTTGTGGTGTTGGTATAATTGCATCAACTGAAGGTAAAAAATCTCGTAAAGTTGTAGAGTATGGTATCGAAGCGTTAAAAGCAGTTTGGCATAGAGGCGCTGTAGATGCCGATGGTAAAACTGGTGACGGAGCTGGAATTCATGTTGAAATACCAAAAGATTTCTTCATTGAAAAGATAGAAGTGACAGGACACACACATGACAATTCTGAAATATGTGTGGGCATGATATTTCTGCCTCGGAATGATTACGCAGCGCAAGAAAGTTGCAAAACTATTGTAGAAAGTGAATTAACAAAAAATGATTTTAGTATTTACGGTTGGAGACAAGTTCCAGTTAATCCAAAAGTTTTAGGAGAAAAAGCATTCCAAACAATGCCTGAAATTATCCAAGTATTATTTAAACCTTATAATCCAGAATTAACAAACAAAGATTTAGAAAGAAAAATTTATGAAACTAGAAGAAAGATAGAAAACGAAGCTTTTAAAAAATCTTTAAACAATTTTTATATTTGTTCATTGAGTTCTAAATCTATCATTTACAAGGGGATGTTTTTAGCTGAAGCTATCTCAGATTTCTATCTTGATTTAAAAGATGAGAGATTTGTTTCACGGTTTGCTATTTTTCATCAAAGATTTTCAACAAATACAGCGCCTAGCTGGAATTTAGCTCAACCCTTTAGAGCTATAGCGCATAATGGAGAAATTAATACTTATAGAGGAAATAAAAATTGGATGAAAGTTCATGAACAAGAGATGAATAGTCCCCTTTTTGACGACGTTGAGAACTTAAAACCTGTTATACAACAGGGAGCATCAGACTCTGCTGCATTAGACAATGTTTTTGAATTATTAAATATATCTGGTCAACCTGCGCCTTTGGCGAAGCTTATGTTAGTTCCAGACGCATGGTCTAAAAAAAACAAAACTCTACCAAAAGATCACCAACAATTATTTAATTTTTTGAACAGTACTATGGAGCCATGGGATGGACCAGCTGCTATTGCTGGAACTGATAATGAGTGGGTTATCGCTGCAAATGATAGAAATGGATTAAGACCTTTAAGATACGCAATTACAAAAGACAAATTATTATTTGCAGGTTCTGAAACAGGAATGATTGAATTAAACGAAAAAAGAATTTTGTCAAAGGGAAGATTGGGTCCTGGGGAAATAATTGGAGTTAGAATAGAAAAAGGTAAAGTATTTACAAACAAGCAAATAAAAGATTATTTAGCCAAAGAGTATAAACACTTTAATTCACAAATTATCGACCTAGATGATAAGTTAACTATTTCAGATGAAAAAAATTCTTTTTCGGGAGACGATTTAAGAAGAAGGCAATATACTTTCGGAATAAGTATAGAAGATCTTGAGCTCATACTGCATCCTATGGCAGAAGATGCTAAAGAAGCAACTGGATCTATGGGGGACGATACACCATTGGCTGTTTTGTCAGATAGGTATAGACCGTTGTACCATTTTTTTAGACAAAATTTTAGTCAAGTCACTAACCCACCAATAGACTCTTTAAGAGAAAACAAGGTTATGAGTTTGAAAACAAGATTTGGAAATCTTGGAAATATTTTAAATTTTGATAATTTAACAAAGCAAAATATTTATGTTTTAAATAGTCCAATATTATCAAATTCTCAGTTTGAAAAATTTATAAATTTTTTCGGTAACAATTCATCTATAATTGATTGTACTTTTTCTGAGGAAGAAACTTTGTTTGACTCAATTAAAAAAATTCAAAAAGAAGCTGAAATTGCAGTAAGACAGGGAGTTACTCAATTGATTTTAAGTGACAAAGAGCTTTCTAGCCTAAAACTTCCAATACCAATGCTTTTAGCAGTTGGATCAATTAATTCATTCCTTATTGAAAAAAAACTAAGAGGATATGTATCAATAAATGTTCAATCTGGAGAGGCTTTAGATACACACTCTTTTGCAACCTTAATAGGAGTTGGAGCAACTACTGTAAATCCATACTTAGCATTTGATAGTTTATTTCAGCGTCATGAAAAGAAATTATTCGGTCAATTTAGCTTTGATGAATGTGTAGAGAGATACATAAAATCAGTAAACGCAGGTTTATTAAAAATCATGTCTAAGATGGGTATTTCAGTTTTAAGTTCTTACAGAGGTGGATGTAACTTTGAAACCGTAGGTTTAAGTAGAACAATTGTTGCAGATTATTTTCCAGGAGTTGTCTCTAAAATTTCAGGTATTGGACTTACGGGTATAGAGAAAAAAATTAGAGAAATACATGAAGAGGCATTTGAAAGTTCTGAAACCATATTGCCGATAGGCGGTATATATAGATATCGTAAAAATGGTGAAACTCATCAATATCAAGGAAAATTAATTCATTTACTTCAAAGTGCAGTAGGATCAAATTCTTATGATGCCTATAAAAGATATGCGGATGGAATATACAGCTTACCACCTATTAATCTTAGAGACTTAATTGATTTCAGAGAAAAAAAATTAAGTGGGCCAATAGATATTTCTGAGGTTGAGCCAATAGAAAATATTTTAAAAAGATTTGGAAGTGGGAGCATGTCTCATGGAGCTTTATCAAAAGAGGCGCATGAAACTTTGGCAACTGGTATGAATAGGATTAAAGGTGCTTCATGTAGTGGAGAGGGCGGTGAAGATGCAAGTAGATTTAAAGTTTTAGATAATGGTGACAGCGCAAACTCAAGAGTTAAACAAATAGCTTCTGCAAGATTCGGAGTTACAGTTAATTATCTTAATAATTGTAATGAGATAGAAATTAAAATTGCACAAGGTGCTAAGCCTGGTGAGGGAGGTCAGCTACCAGGATTTAAAGTTACAGAGGAGATTGCTAAACTTAGACATTCAACTCCTGGAGTTACTTTAATATCACCACCACCACATCATGATATTTATTCAATCGAAGATCTTGCACAACTAATTTATGATTTAAAACAGATAAATCCTAAAGCAAGAATTGGAGTTAAGCTTGTTGCTTCCTCTGGAGTAGGAACAATTGCAGCTGGTGTAGCTAAAGCAAAAGCAGATATAATATTAATTTCTGGACATAATGGTGGAACAGGAGCAACACCACAGACTAGTGTTAAGTATGTTGGAATACCATGGGAAATGGGTTTGACGGAAGCAAACCAAGTATTAACTTTAAATAATCTTAGACATAAAGTTACATTAAGAACAGACGGTGGAATTAAAACTGGAAGAGATGTGGTGATAGCTGCAATGATGGGTGCTGAAGAATATGGTGTTGCTACTACAGCTTTAGTTGCAATGGGTTGTATAATGGTAAGGCAGTGTCATTCAAATACATGTCCTGTAGGCGTTTGCACTCAAGATGAAAAACTCAGAGAAAAATTTACTGGGACTCCAGAAAAAGTAGTTAATTTGTTTACATTTATAGCCAGTGAAGTAAGAGAAATATTAGCAAATTTAGGTTTTAAATCATTAAATGAAGTGATTGGTAGGACAGACTTGTTAAAACAGGTTAGTAAGGGTTCTCCAAATTTAGACGATTTAGATTTAAATCCTTTATTTGTTCAAGCTGATACTGGAAATAATCCAAGGTATTGTGAGGTTCAAGAAATAATTAGTGTACCAGATACTCTTGACCAACAAATTTGGCCAGAAATTGAACAAGCTTTAGATAATTCTGAAAAAATTGAGAAAGAATATCAAATAAAAAATACTCATAGGGCAGTAGGTACTAGAATTTCTCATCATTTGTATAAAAAATATGGTTATGAAAAACTTGATGAAAACTTTTTAGTTTTAAATTTTAAAGGATCAGCGGGCCAATCATTTGGTGCATTTTCTTCTAAAGGTTTAAAACTTGTACTAAAGGGAGATGCAAATGATTATGTTGGTAAAGGTTTGTCAGGAGCTACTATTTCAATAAAACTACCTGAAGAGAGCAATTTAGTTTCAAATGAGAATACAATTTTAGGAAATACTGTTCTGTACGGAGCTACTTCAGGAAAACTTTTTGCTGCTGGCCAAGCTGGTGAAAGATTTTCAGTTAGAAATTCTGGTGCAGTTACAGTAATTGAAGGATGCGATTCTAATGGATGTGAATATATGACTGGTGGAACTGTAGTAATTTTAGGAGATGTTGGTGATAATTTTGCAGCTGGTATGACAGGTGGAATGGCCTTTATATATGATAAATCTAAACAATTTGAAAAGAAAGTAAATCCAGAGTCAGTAGTTTGGCAAAATGTAGAGACAGATTACTGGAAAGAATATTTAAAAAATTTAGTCAGTGAGCACTTTAAAGAAACTGAGTCTCAATTATCGAAAAAAATAATTGAAAACTTTGATGATGAAGGAAATAATTTTGTTCAGGTGTGTCCTAAAGAAATGTTGGATAAATTAAAAAATCCAATTACTTTAAAAAAAGATATAAAAAAAGTTAGCTAAATTAATAATTTAAGCTCTTTTAAAATTATATTTAACCATTTTTTATTTGATAAACTGTGATCACCTTTTTTTACAATATTTAATTTTTTCTTAGCTTTTGGAAATAATCTTAAAACTTTTCTTGAATATGAGACAGGAACTGCCTCATCTTTTTCACCATGAACCATTGTTACTTTAATATTTGAATTAATTTTTTTATTTAAGACTTTGTTTCTTCTTCCATCTTTTATTAATTGTAGAGTAATTGGATATTCATAATTGCCATGTTTTAATTGATAAATACCCTTACTTATTGTTTCCTCTTTCATTTTTGTAGTAAATTTTTTCCACATTAAATTTTCTAAAAATTCAGGAGCAGCCCCTATTCCTAAAAATCCTTTAATCTGTTTTTTGAAAATTTTGAATTGATTGAGCGAAATCCATGCGCCCATA
>CACJMB010000014.1 GCA_902594405.1 uncultured Pelagibacteraceae bacterium
AAATTTCTTCAAATTTAAATTTTCAGTCAATAATATTTATAGGTATTTTCCAAATTTTCTCTCTTGTACCTGGAGTGAGTAGAGCAGGAATTACTATAACAGCTGCGAGAATTTTAAAATTTAATAGATTAGATTCAAGCAAGATATCTTTTTTACTTTCAATCCCAGCATTGACTGGAGCTAGTTTCTTAAGTTTGAAAGATGTTTTTGAACAATCAATTCAGTTTAATTACTTAGTTGTTATCGCAATTATATCTTCTTTTATTTTTTCTTTTTTAACAGTTAAATTCTTTTTAATTTATATAAATAAATTTTCAATGAATGCATTTGTAATTTATAGAATAATAATTGCTTTAATTTTATTTAGTTTAATTTATTAAGTGTATTTCTTTTTAATTAAAGGCAGTAATTGAGACAAGAGAACTCCACATAGAATAAAAAAGCATCCAAGTAAATTATTAACATCTAGAATTTGATTTAAAATAAACCAAGCAGCTATAGTCGCAAATACACCTTCAAGAGAAAAAATTATAGCTGCAGGTGCTGGAGTAATATTACGCTGTGCATAAATTTGTAATACAAATGCAAATCCTCCAGATAATATACCTGCATATAAAATTGAATAAATTTCCATTAAAATATTACTTAAAATAAATTCTTCATAAATAATTCCAATTATAAACGAAAAAATAGCCACAATTAAAGTCTGCGCAGCTCCTAAAGTAAGTGGCAGATTGTATTTAGTTATAATGATCCCAGTAAAAATGATATGAGTACTCCAAAATAGAGCTCCAAGAACAACTAAAGTGTCTCCTAATCTTACTGTTGCATCATGAAAATTTGTTAATAAATATCCTCCAATTAAACATAGAACTACAGAAGGCCATACACTCCAATGCATTGATTTTTTGCCAAACAAAAAAATGATAATCGGTACCATAGGCACATAAAAAATTGTAAAAAAAGCAGCATTTGCAACATCTGTATAAAGCAAAGCAACTTGTTGTAGTGCTGAGCCTAAGAATAAAGAAATTCCAATTAATAATGAATAAATTATGAAAGTTTTTTTATCTAATTTAAATTCTGATTTAAAATTTTTTAATTCAAATAAAATCATAAGTGGAATTATGGCTAAAAAACCAACAAAAAACCTCACAGCATTAAATGTAAAAGGGCCAATATTATCCATGCCCGTATCTTGGGCAACAAAAGTTGTTCCCCAAATAAAAGTGCACAGTAAGGCACTAAATAATGATATGGATTTGCTCATTTTTAATTAGACAGCTAGTTTATAGGCAAAATTTTTGCCTAAGTTTTCTTTTAGATCATTATTAAACCTAGCTGCTTCTGCACCATCAATAATTCTGTGATCATAAGATAAAGAAATTGGCAGCATAGTCCTAGTTTGAAACTTTCCATTCATAAAAATTTGTTTTTTTTCTGATCTTCCTACTCCTAATATAGCAACTTCAGGATAATTAATTATAGGAGTAAAAAATGAACCTCCTATACCCCCTAAACTCGTAATCGTCATCGAGCCGCCAAACAATTCTTTTTTATCAATTTTTAAATTTCTACAAAGTTCGCTCACCTCTTTTAATTCTTTGCTTATCAGAGAAATTTTTTTGTTATTTGCATTTCTTATTTTTGGAACCATTAATCCATTTGGCGTATCAACTGCTATCCCAATGTGGTAATATTTTTTTAATGTCATTTTTCCAGTCTCAATTTCGTCTATAGAAGAATTAAAACTAGGAAATTTCTTAAGAGATGCAACTAAAGCCTTTATTATAAATGCTAGAGGTGTAATTTTAATTTTTTCTCCAGTATACATATCTGTCAATGAACTTCTAAAACTTTCCATCTCTGTTATATCGGCTTCATCGTGATTTGTAACATGAGGAATTGTTGTCCATGAATTTGTAAGATATTTTGATGATAATTTTTTTACTCTTGGTATGTCTTTAATTTCTATTTCACCAAAATCAGAATGTTCAAATTCGTTTTTAATTTTATCTGGTTTACTATCTTTTACTACAACGTTGTTTTTTGAATTAGATGAAACAAATTTTTTAATATCATCTTCAACAACTCTCCCATCTTTCTGACTTCCTGCTACTTGATTAATATCTACACCAAGTTCTCTAGCAAATTTTCTTGCTTTTGGACTTGCGGATGAAATGTCTGAAATATTATTTTTAGAAAATGTTTTTTCTTGAATTTCAGGTTTTATTACCTCAATATTTTTTGACTCTTTTTTAATTTCTGGTTTTTCTTTAACCTCTTCCTTTTTAACTTCTAAATCACTTTCTACAGTTAAAATTAAATCGCCCTCAGAAACTCTGTCTCCTACTTTTATTTTTAAATTTTTAATTTTACCTTCTAAATTTGATGGTATTTCTACGCTAGATTTATCACTTTCAATTGTTATTAGGGCATCTTTTTTTTTAATAGATTGACCTTCAGTAACTAATACCTCAATAACCTCAACATCTTTAAAATCTCCAATATTAGGTACTGTGATCTCAGTTTCTGACATTATAATTTTGTTGGCATTGGTTTATTGGTATCAATATTATACTTCTTCATTGCATCTTTTGCATGTTTGGAAGTAATAAGCTGTTCTTTTGCTAAAATACTTAAACCATAAGCAACCAAATGTTCTTTATCTACCTCAAAAAATTTTCTTAAATTTTTTCTTGTATCACTTCTTCCAAAACCATCCGCTCCCAATGAATAAAAGCTTTTATTAGTATAAGGTCTGATTTGATCAGAATTTATTCTCATATAATCAGATGCAGCCATAATTGGGCCCTCTGATTGGCCCAGGCATTGCTCAACATAAGATTTTTTAGGTTCTTTATCAGGATTCAAAAGATTAAATCTTTCTACCTCCATTCCATCTTTTCTTAATTCATTAAAACTTGTTACACTCCATATCTCACTGTCAATTTTATAATCATTTTGTAAAATCTCTGCAGCAGACATCATTTCTCTTAAGATTGTTCCTGATCCTAAAAGTTGGATTTTAGTTTTTTTATATTTGTTAAATTCTTTTATTTTATACATGCCCTTTAAAATGCCTTCCTCACAATTATTATCTTTCGGCATTTCTGGGTGTGAGTAATTTTCATTCATTGTTGTAATATAATAAAAAACATTCTCATTTTTCTCATGCATTCTTCTTAGACCTTCTCGAAAAATTACCGCTAATTCATAATGAAATGTAGGATCATAAGTTACACAATTTGGAATGGTTGATGCAATTAAATGACTATGCCCATCCTGGTGTTGCAATCCTTCTCCAGCTAAGGTTGTTCTTCCAGCTGTTGCACCTACCAAAAATCCTCTAGCCTGACTATCACCAGCCGCCCAAGCTAAATCTCCTATCCTTTGGAAACCAAACATTGAATAAAAAATATAAATTGGGATCATTTCGATATCATGATTAGTATATGCAGTTGCAGCAGCTATCCATGATGACATAGCGCCTGCCTCATTGATACCTTCTTCTAAAACTTGACCACTTTTATCTTCTCTATAAGAACTTAATTGAGCAGCATCCTCGGGTTCATATTTTTGCCCTTCATGTGCATAAATTCCAATTTTTTGGAAAAAACCTTCCATACCAAAAGTTCTTGCTTCATCAGGAATAATTGGAACTAATCTTGGAGATATATTTTTATCTCTTAATAAATTAGTTAGCATTCTCACAAGTGCCATTGTAGTAGACATTTCTTTTTCACCAGTCGATACTTTCATAAAATCAAAAATATCTTTGGTTGGTGCTTTTATTGGTTTCGCAAAAGTAGATCGTTCAGGTAAAAATCCACCTAATTTAATTCTTCTTTCTTTAATATATTTTATTTCAGGTGATTTTTCATCGGGCTTAAAATATTCAATATTTCTCACCTGTTCATCTGTTAAGGGAACATCAAATCGATCTCTGTAATACATCAGATCATCAACATCTAATTTTTTAGTTTGGTGAGTAGTATTCACACTTTCACCGGATTTTCCCATTCCATAACCTTTAATAGTTTTAGCGATAATTACTGTTGGACTTCCTTGATTTTTGGTTGCTTTATCATATGCAGCAAAAACTTTATGAGGATCGTGTCCACCCCTATTTAATCTCCAAATATCTTTATCTGACATACTTGAAACTAATTCTAATGCTTCAGGATACTTTCCAAAAAACTTTTCTCTTACATAAGCACCGTCTCTTGCTTTCATTGCTTGATACTCACCATCTACAGTCTCATTCATAATTTTTACTAAATGACCAGTTTTATCGTTAGCTATCAATGAGTCCCAATATGACCCCCAAATTACCTTTATTACATTCCACCCAGCTCCTCTAAAACTTCCTTCAAGTTCTTGTATAATTTTTCCATTACCTCTAACTGGGCCATCTAATCTTTGAAGATTACAGTTAACTACAAAAATTAAATTATCTAAATTTTCTCTTGCAGCCAACCCAATTGCTCCCATTGACTCTGGCTCGTCCATTTCTCCATCACCTAAAAAAGCCCATACTTTTCTTCCTTCATCTTTAATCAAACCTCTGTTAATTAGATATTTCATGTATCTAGCTTGATATATAGCAAGCATGGGACCTAAACCCATAGATACTGTTGGGAACTGCCAAAATTTTGGCATTAGCCATGGATGTGGATATGATGATAGACCTCCAGGCTTTACCTCTTGTCTAAAACTATCTAATTGTTTCTCATTTAATCTGCCTTCTAAAAATGCCCTTGCATACATTCCTGGAGCACTATGCCCTTGAAAATAAATTAAATCTCCACCAAATTTATTATTTTTTGCTCTCCAAAAATGGTTCATACCAACATCGTATAATGTTGCAGCAGATGCAAATGTACCTATGTGTCCACCAAGCTCAGGATGTTTTTTATTTGCTCGAACTACCATTGCTGCTGCATTCCATCTAATTAAAGATCTAATTCTTCTTTCAATATTTTGGTCACCACTAGACTTTACTTCAGCCTCAGGAGGTATTGTATTAATGTATGGGGTATTTTGAGTATAAGGAATATTCGCACCTTCACGATAAGCTTTGTTAATTAGTTCTTTAATTAAAAAATGAGCTCTTTGGTTTCCATCTTTCGAAATAACTGCAGATAAAGACTCCAACCAATCTTGAGTTTCAAGTGGATCTACATCAGCCCCATTAATTACTTGAATTGTAGATTGTTTTTTTTCAATTTTAGGTTCAGATATGATTTTTTTTTCCTCTTTTTTTTCAGCCATTGCTTCTTCAGCTTGTTTAATTATATTTTCTGTATCTTTTGGAAGTGTACTTTCTAGTGATGTTTTTGATGATAATGTAAGATTAAGCAACAAATCTCCTTTAGAAACTTTATCACCAACTTTAACTGCTAAACTATCTACTGTCCCAGCCGCTGTAGAAGGAATTTCAACGCTTGATTTATCACTTTCAATTGTAACTAATGGATCATTTTCTTTGATTTGATCACCAGGTTTTACAAGTATTTCTATAACCTCAACATTTTCAAAGTCACCAATGTCAGGAACAAGTAATTTTTCGCTCATTTTTTAAAATGTTTTATATACCCAAAAAAACATTATTGGATTTTATTTTAACACATTAATAAGGTTTTTTCGTTAATCTTGTATTTTTATTGTACAAAAAATAAAAAAATAAATGAATTTTAAGCTTTTTAGCTTCTCTCAATACACATAGCTATTCCCATACCACCACCAATACAGAGTGCCGCACAACCCTTTTTTTTATCTTGCTTAATCATTTCATGCACAAGAGTAACCAAAATTCTTGCCCCAGAAGCTCCAATCGGATGACCTAAGGCAATTGCTCCTCCATTAACATTAACTTTTTGTTCAGGTATTTTTAATTCTTTAATTACCGCAATACTTTGTGCTGCAAAAGCCTCATTAATTTCAAATAAATCTACTTCATCAATTTTCCAATTCGCTTTAGATAAAGCTTCTTGAATTGAAGGTATGGGTCCTAGTCCCATTAATGAAGGCTCAACCCCACAAGTAGCCCAAGACACAATTTTGACCATTGGCTCTAAAGATTTTTTTTCTGCTTGCTCTCGAGACATTAAAACTAAGGCCGCAGCACCATCATTTATACCTGAAGAATTTCCAGGTGTTACAGTCCCATTTTCTTTAAATA
>CACJMB010000015.1 GCA_902594405.1 uncultured Pelagibacteraceae bacterium
ACACCATATACTTTTAAATATTCTTTAGCAGCTGAAGAAAGCATAACACCTGGCGTATCATTATTTCCAAAAACTATTGGTCTTTCAATTGATCCTGAGGAGATCAAAACTTCTTTTGCTCGAATGTACCAT
This sequence comes from uncultured Pelagibacteraceae bacterium, assembly GCA_902594405.1. Taxonomy (GTDB): domain Bacteria; phylum Pseudomonadota; class Alphaproteobacteria; order Pelagibacterales; family Pelagibacteraceae; genus Pelagibacter. Next base: position 133 of record CACJMB010000015.1, read on the forward strand.
AACCTTTTGTTAGGGTGATATTTTTTAGTTGATGGTAAATGATCACTAACTTTTTCCGACATCACAAGCATGTTGTGATCATAGTATCCGAAAATTTGGGATCTATTTTTTACAACAACATTTGGCATTGTTTTAAGTTCTGCAATTATTCCCTCAGCCCAATCTTTTCCTGATTGATTTCCAATATTGACATCGCTAGTTAGTAAAGATCCACCAAATCTTGGTTTATCTTCAGCTAAAATTACTTTAGCTCCATTTTTTGCTGCAGCATACGCACCTGCTAATCCCGAAGGTCCTGAACCTGCAATTAATAAATCGCAATATTCGTATTTATGTTCATACCTTTCTTTGTCATGTTTAGTTGAAGCTACACCTAAACCAGCTGCTTTTCTTATAAAAGGCTCATAAATTCGATACCAAAAACTTTTTGGCCACATAAAAGTTTTGTAATAAAAACCTGCTGGTAAAAAAATTTTTAGAAAATTATTGATTGCACCTATATCAAAATTAACACTTGGCCAACAATTAACACTTTTGGCATCTAAACCCTCAAACAACTCCTGTTCTGTTGCTTTAATATTGGGTTCTGTTTCACCATTTCTGTAAAGTTGAACAACTGCATATGGTTCATCTACACCTGCTCCAAAGAAACCTCTGGGTCTGTGATATTTAAAACTTCTTCCTACTAAATGAACTCCATTTGCTAATAAAGCTGAAGCTAATGTGTCACCTTCATAACCAAAGTAAGTTTTTCCATTAAATTTAAAAGATAATTTTTTATCTCTATTTATTAACCCGCCATTTTCAATTCTAAAAACTTGAGTCATTAAGCAACTTCCTCATCAGCTTTAAAGGTTCTGAAAATTTCATGGGTTGCGGTATCTCTCTCAACCTTTATCCATTGTCTACATCCAGAAATATGTTGCCATAGCTCTAAATGCTTTCCTCTTAAACTTTTTCTATTGTAAACAAAATTATCCCATTCTTGATCAGAAACTTCTTTATTAAGTTCTGGTCTTTTAACGCTTGCATCACCACCATACAAAAATTCGTTTTGAGACCTCATTCCACAGTGCGGGCAATTTATATAAAGCATTTACGATATCCAGGTTTTTGTTCCAAGTCCCTTTTCATCAATAAGATGGCCAGTACTAAATCTATTTAAACTATAACCTGCATTTAATTCGTGAACTCTATCTTGTGCAATTGTGTGCGCAAATGTCCATCCTGATGCAGGTGTGGCTTTAAATCCTCCGTAACACCATCCGCAATTTAAATACAAACCTTCAATATGAGTTTTATCAATAATGGGTGAACCGTCCATTGACATATCCATTATACCACCCCAAGTTCTCAACATTTTTAATTTACTTAAAAACGGCATCATCGCTATTCCTTCAGTTAAAACGTGTTGTAATGTTGGTAAATTTCCTCTTTGAGCATAACTATTATACCCATCAAGGTCACCTCCCATTACCATCTCGCCTTTATCTGATTGACTTACATAAAAATGACCAGCACCAAATGTAACTACTTTATCTAAAACTGGTTTAACTGGTTCTGAAACACATGCTTGAAGCAAATGAGTTTCGATTGGTAAAGTCATATTTAATTTTTCTGCTAGAATATTTGTGCTACCTGCAACACATAGACCAACTTTTTTTGCTTTAATATTTCCTCTTGAGGTTCTTATTCCTTTAATCTTGCCAGCGGAAACATCAAAACCTATCACTTCACAATTTTGAATTATATCTACACCCATAGAGTCTGCTTGTCGTGCATAACCCCAAGCAACGGCATCATGTCTTGCTGTTCCTGCACTTGGTTGCATCAAACCACCAAAAATTGGAAATCTTACATTGTCAGAAAAATCAGCCATTGGAATAATTTCTTTAACTTGTTCTCTATTTAAAAGAACTGCATCAATTCCATTTAACCTCATCGAATTTCCTCTTCTCGCATATGCATTCATTTGTGCATCAGAGTGTGCAAGATTAATTATTCCTCTTGGAGAAAACATTACATTGTAGTTCAGATCCTGACTCATCTTTCTCCATAAATCCATTCCAAACTCACTGAACAATCCATTTTCGTCGTGCATATAATTGGATCTAATAATTGTAGTGTTACGTCCTACATTTCCTCCTCCAATCCAACCTTTCTCGATAATTGCAACTTTTGTAATGTTGTGCTCTTTAGCAAGGTAATATGCGGTAGCTAATCCATGACCACCACCACCTATAATTACAACATCGTATTCTTCCTTAGGTGTTGGATCTTTCCAGGCTAAATCCCAATTTTGATGATTAGAAAAAGCATTTTTAACTAAGTTAAATATTGAATACTTCTGCATTAAATAATTTTATAACAAAGAATATAAATAGTGCTTATTTTTTTTATATATATTTTTTAGAAGTTTCCAAATATCTTAAAAAAGGATAAGAAGTCACAGGTAAATGTTTTTAATTTAAAGGATTATTCATGAGCGATGTAAAGTCAGATATTCAGATAGCTAGAGAAGCTAAAATGCAACCAATTAATGATATTTTAGCAAAAATAAATGTCCCTGATGAGAGTGCAGCTTTCAGCCCAATGGGAAGACACATCGCAAAAATAAATTTGGAATATTTAGACACTCTTAAAGATAAACCAGATGGAAAATTAATTTTAGTAACTGCAATCACTCCAACTCCAGCTGGTGAAGGTAAAACAACTACTTCTGTTGGGTTGAATGATGGATTAAATAAAATTGGAAAAAAATCTATTGTTTGTTTAAGGGAACCTAGTCTTGGTCCTTCTTTTGGAATGAAAGGTGGTGCAGCTGGCGGAGGATATGCTCAAGTTGTTCCTATGGAACAAATAAATTTACATTTCACAGGTGATTTTCATGCGATCACATCAGCTCACAATTTGCTATCTGCATTAATTGATAATCATATTTATTGGGGAAATAAATTAGACATAGACGTTAGAAGAATTGTTTGGAAAAGAGTCATGGATATGAATGATAGATCTTTAAGATCAATAAACATTAATTTAGGTGGTGTTGCCAACGGATTTCCAAGAGAAGATGGTTTTGATATTACTGTTGCATCTGAGATAATGGCAATCTTTTGTTTATCAAATGATCTAGAAGATTTAGAGAAAAGAATTGGAAATATTACAATTGGATATAACCGAGATAAAAAACCAGTTTATGCAAAAGATTTAAATGCTCAAGGACCTATGACAGTTCTTCTTAAAGAAGCTATTAGACCTAACGTAACACAAACATTAGAAAACAATCCTGCAATTATACATGGAGGTCCTTTTGCAAATATAGCACATGGATGTAACTCAGTTATTGCAACAAAAACTGGATTAAAACTTGCAGATTACGTTGTAACAGAGGCAGGGTTTGGTGCTGATCTGGGTGCTGAAAAATTTTTAGATATTAAATGCAGAAAATCAAATTTAAAACCTAGTTGTGTAGTTATCGTTGCAACAATCAGAGCATTAAAAATGCATGGTGGGGTTGCAAAAGAAGATTTAAAAAACGAAAATGTAGATGCACTTAAAAAAGGATTGGTTAACCTTGAGAGACATATTGAAAATGTTAAAAAATTTGGGTTACCAGTTGCTGTTGCTGTTAATCATTTTATTAAAGATACAGATAGTGAAGTAAAAGCACTAATAGATTTTTGTAATGATTTAGGAGTTAAAGCAAGTCTTTGTACTCATTGGGCAAATGGTGGTGAAGGAACAAAAGATTTAGCAGCTCATGTTGCTGAATTATGCGAAAAAGATGAGGCAAAATTTAAATTCTTATACGAAAGTAAAACTCCATTGTTCAAAAAGATTGAGACAATAGCAAAAGAAATCTATAGAGCTGATGAGGTAATAGCTGACACCAAGATCAGAGAACAGCTTAAAAACTTTGAATCAGCTGGATATGGTGACTTACCAATCTGTGTTGCAAAAACTCAATATAGTTTTTCAACTGATCCAAATTTAAAAGGTGCCCCATCTGGTCATGCTCTTCCAATAAGGGAAGTAAGGCTATCATCAGGTGCTGAGTTTATAGTTGTTATTTGTGGAGCGATAATGACAATGCCTGGTCTTCCAAGGGTTCCGGCAGCAGACTCGATTAAGTTAAATAAAAAAGGTGAAATAGAAGGTTTATTCTAAATTTAAATAGTCTAACCAGTTCTCTAATTCTCTCATTCTAGAAACTTTATCTAATTTATTATTTTCACTTTCTATATGTTTAATGTGATTATTGATTTCATTCTCATCTTTAAAAGCACCTCTTTCTAAAAGTCTTTTTTTTCTGAAAATAATCAAATTAATCATTTTATTATAAGTAATCTCAGGGTGGTATTGAAGTCCCCATACATTACAATTACCAACTTTAAAATTTATTCCTTGTACATTATTTATTGAGTTTGAGGCTAATAAAATTGAATCTTCTGGCATTGTTACGACTTCATCAAAATTAAACGCTGGTGTGTTAAATTTTTGATCTTTATTTTTATAAAGTGGATGATTTAAACCTTTTTCATTAATTTCTATGTTTGAGGCAATGCCTCTATGAGATCCTTTTGTAGCTTTTTTAACTTCCCCTCCTGCTGCGGTTACAGCTACTTGCATGCCCCAACATATTGCTAAAATTTTTTTGATTTTTTTCTGACATTCTTTCATAAATTCAATTTGTCTTTTTATTTCTGGGGTATTGTTATAAATATTTAAACTACTACCACCCCAAATAAGACCATCATAGCTTTCAAGTGCATCAATATTTTTATCGATATTTTCATCTGAAGAAGGATTAACCACGTGGGTTTCTAATTTATCTGTGAAATAAGCCAAACTATCTTTAAGACTTTCTGTATGAGTTTGAATTCCAGCCTCAGAAAAACTTTGGTTTTCTTCTCGTAAGTTTCCTTCTACTATCAATATTTTTTTCATTAAAATAATTCTCCAGAAATGCTTTTTATATACATTTCTTTTAGATCATTTTGACTTAATTTTCTGGGATTTCCTCCTGTTGATGGATCTTCAAATGCCATTAAAGAAAGTTCATCTAAATCAATATTATTACAATCCATCACATCTGATAATTTGTGTGGAATATTTAAATTTTTTCTTAATTCCAAAATCCAATTTAAAAAACTATCAAAATTTTTATTTAAATTAAGATAATCACAAATTGTTATTATTTTATTTTCGATTGAAGATTTATTATATGTTAAAACATAAGGCATAAATATTGCGTTTGATAAGCCGTGGTGAACATTAAATTTACCGTTTACTGGGTGACTCAATGAATGAATTGCTCCCAGTCCCTTCTGAAACGCAGTCGAGCCCATTGAGGCCGCTGAAAGTAAATCCATTCTAGCCTTAATATCTTTTCCATTTTTAAAAGCTTTAATTAATGAATTTTTAATTAATTTCATTCCTTCAATTGCCATCCCATCAGCCATTGGATGATATCCTGGTGCACAAAACGCTTCTAAATTATGAGCAAGTGCATCCATGCCTGTTGCTGCTGTTAATCTTGGAGATAAATCTAATGTAAGTAAAGGATCTAAAATAACAATTGAAGGTAACATTTTTGGGTGAAAAATAATTTTTTTTGCACCTGTTTCTTTATTTATGATTGCAGATGCTCTACCAGTTTCGGATCCAGTCCCAGCAGTGGTTGGAACTGCAATAATTTTTGAAATTTTTAAACTATCAGCTCTTGTCCAGTAGTCACCAATATCTTCAAAATCCCATAACGGTCGAGATTGATTACACATAAATGCTATAGCTTTTCCAACATCTAAACCACTTCCGCCTCCTAAAGCAATTACACCATCACAGTTCAAGGTATTATAA
>CACJMB010000016.1 GCA_902594405.1 uncultured Pelagibacteraceae bacterium
TTGCCATTATGGAGGGAACACAAGCTAAGGTTTTAGAAAATGCTGAGGGAGCAAGAACTACTCCATCTGTTGTAGCATTTACAGATGAAAACGAAAAATTAATTGGACAACCAGCAAAAAGACAAGCTGTTACAAATCCAGAAAATACTATCTTTGCAGTTAAAAGATTGATTGGAAGAAATTTTGATGACCCAACGGTAAAAAAAGATGTAGAGGCCGCACCTTTTAAAATAGTTAACTCAGAAAAAGGTGATGCTTGGATTGAAGCTAAGGGTGAAAAATATTCACCTTCTCAAATATCTGCATTCATTTTACAAAAAATGAAAGAGACAGCAGAAAAATATTTAGGTCAAGCAGTAACAAAAGCTGTTATTACAGTACCAGCATACTTTAACGATGCTCAAAGACAAGCAACTAAAGATGCAGGGAAAATTGCTGGGTTAGAAGTTTTAAGAATTATCAATGAACCAACAGCTGCATCTCTAGCTTATGGTTTAGATAAAAAACAAAATAAAAAAATTGCTGTATATGATTTAGGTGGAGGAACATTTGATGTTTCTATTTTAGAGTTGGGTGATGGTGTATTTGAAGTTAAATCAACTAATGGTGATACTTTTTTAGGCGGTGAAGATTTTGATAATGCTGTTGTTGATTACTTAATTTCTGAATTTAAGAAAGATAATGGAATTGATCTTAAATCAGATAAACTTGCTTTGCAAAGATTAAAAGAAGCAGCTGAAAAAGCGAAAATAGAATTATCTTCTGCTGAACAAACGGATATAAATTTACCTTTTATTACAGCAGATAAAACAGGTCCAAAACATATTAATTTAAAAATGACTAGAGCAAAACTTGAAGCTTTAGTTGAGGACTTAATTGCTAGAACTATGCCTCCATGTAAAACTGCTTTAAAAGATGCAGGAATTACAGCAAGTGAAATTGACGAAGTAGTTATGGTTGGTGGTATGACTAGAATGCCAAAAGTATTAGAGGAAGTTAAAAACTTTTTTGGAAAAGATCCTAACAAAAGTGTAAACCCTGATGAAGTGGTTGCAATGGGTGCTGCTATTCAGGCTGGTGTATTACAAGGTGACGTTAAAGATGTACTTTTATTAGATGTTACTCCATTATCACTAGGTATTGAAACACTTGGGGGAGTTTCTACAAAACTAATTGATAAAAACACAACAATACCTACTAAAAAAAGTCAGGTATTTTCAACTGCTGAAGATAATCAGCCAGCTGTATCTATTAGGGTTCTACAGGGTGAGAGAGAAATGGCAGCCGACAATAAAGTCTTAGGTAATTTTGAATTAGTAGGTATTGCACCAGCACCAAGAGGAGTACCTCAAATCGAAGTTACATTTGATATTGATGCTAATGGTATCGTGAATGTTTCAGCAAAAGACAAGGGAACTGGTAAAGAACAAAAAATTCAAATCCAAGCTTCAGGTGGACTAAGCGATGAAGAAATTGAAAAAATGGTTAAAGATGCAGAAGCTAATAAAGAAGCTGATAAAAAGAAAAGAGAGTCGGTTGACGTTAGAAACCAAGCAGATACCCTAATTCACTCTACTGAAAAGAATTTAAAAGAGCATGGTTCAAAAATTTCTGATGCAGAGAAAAAAGCTATTGAAGATGCATCCTCTGCTGTAAAAGAAGCTTTGAAAGGTGAAGATATTGAAGATATTAAGAAAAAAACTGAGGCTTTAGTTCAAGCTTCAATGAAACTTGGAGAGGCAATCTATAAATCACAACAAACAGCTAAACCTGAATCTGGAAAAGATGATGGTGGAGATGACACTGGAAAAAAAGACGAGAATGTTGTTGATGCTGATTTCGAAGAAGTAAAAGACGAGAATAAAGAAAAAAGCGCTTAAACTGACATTTAATTGTCTGGGGTAATTTGATGGCTAAAAGAGACTATTACGATGTCCTAGGCGTTAATAAAAGCGCAAGCCCTGACGAATTAAAATCTGCATACAGAAAATTAGCTGTTAAATATCATCCTGATAAAAATCCCGGAGACACTAAGGCTGAAGAAAAATTTAAAGAAGCTAGTGAAGCCTACGGGATACTTTCAGACAAAGAGAAGAAACAAAACTACGATAATTTTGGTCATGCAGCTTTCGAAAATGGTGGTGGTAGACCAGGTGGAGGTTTTGGTGGTTTTGGTGGAACAGATTTTTCAGATATTTTTGAAGATTTCTTTGGAGATTTTGGAGGAGGTGGACGATCAAGAAGTAGAAAATCAAATAATAGAGGTTCTGACTTAAGGTATGATTTGTCTATTTCTCTAGAAGAAGCTTATCATGGAAAAAAACAAGACATTAAATTTTCAACATCAGAACAATGTGGAACTTGTAAAGGTAATGGATCTAAACCAGGCTATTCGCCTGATAGATGTTCATACTGTGGCGGTAATGGAAGAATAAGGTCTAATCAAGGTTTTTTTACTGTGCAACAAACATGTCCTCAATGCAATGGAAATGGTGAGGAAATTACTAACCCTTGTAATGATTGTAATGGCCAGGGTAAAAAACAAGCATCCAAAAGAATATCTGTAACAATTCCAAAAGGTGTAGATGATGGAACAAGAATAAGGCTTGCAGGAAAAGGTGAAGCTGGAACTAGAGGGGGAGCAACGGGAGATCTTTATTTGTTTATTAATGTTAATTCACATAACTTATTTAAACGATCAGACGAAAATTTATTTTTTGAATTTCCACTTTCTTTTGCAGACGCTGCTTTGGGAACAACTATTGAAATACCTACTATTGACGGTGGAAAAGCAAAAATAAAAATTCCTGATGGTACTCAAAATGGAAAACAATTCAGATTAAAGGGTAAAGGAATGCCATTTATGAGAAGAGGCGATTTTGGAGACTTATATGTTCAAGTAAAAACAGAGGTACCTGTATTTTTAAATAAAAAACAAAAAGAATTATTAGAACAATTTAGAGAAATTGAAAACGATAAGTCAAATCCGAGTATTAAAAAATTTTTTCAAAAAGCAAAAGATTTCTGGAAAAACTAAAAGACTAATCTTATAAAAAAGGTTAATATTAGCTAAATGAAAAAAATTAATTTAGCGATTTCTGGTTTCATGGGCAGGATGGGCCAGCAATTAATTAAGTCTTCAAAGAAAAATAAAAATTTTAGACTAGTAGCACTTACAGAAAATAGATTGGTAAACAAAAAATTTAATGGAATTATACCTGAATTAAATTCTGATAAAGCCTTTAAAAAAACTGATGTAATTATTGATTTTACTATTCCTAACTGCACTCTTGAAATATTAAAAATAGCATCAAAACTTAGGAAAAAAGTAGTAATTGGCACTACTGGATTTAATAGAATCCAAGAAAATCAAATTAAAAAATATTCAAAAAAGATACCTATTTTAAAAGCAGGTAATATGAGTTTAGGTGTAAATTTATTAATGTTTTTAACTGAGATTGCCTCAAAATCACTCGATGATGAGTACTTAAGTAAAATATTTGAAGTACACCACAAGCATAAGAAAGACTATCCATCTGGTACTGCGTTAATGCTTGGTAAAGGAATTGCCGATGGAAAAAATAAAAACTTATATAACCTAATTGGTAAAAAATTCTTAAATAAAAAATCTTTTCCTTATGGAAAAAAAATTAATTTTAACTCAATTAGAAAAGGTGAAATTATAGGAGAACATGAGGTAAAATTCTCAAGTGGAAAAGAAATAATTACATTAAACCATGAAGCTTTTGATAGGGCACTTTACTCAGATGGGGCTTTAACAGCTTCCAAATGGTTGATGAAAAAAAAACCAGGATTATATTCTATGAGAGACTTGCTTAACTTTTCGTAATGAATGAGAAACAAAAAGCAAAAATCATAATTGAAACTCTTAATAAAATTTACCCTAAGGCACCTGTTCCTTTAAAAAGTAAAAATACTTTCACACTACTAATTTCTGTACTACTTTCTGCGCAATGTACTGATGTAAATGTAAACAATGTAACAAAAGATATATACCCAAAATACTATAAACCAGAACACTTTGTAAAATTAGGAAGAAAGAAAATTGAAAAATTAATAAGAAAAATTGGTATTTTTAGAGTTAAAGCTAAAAGTATTTACTTAATGTCAAAGCAAGTATTAAAAAAACATAAGGGTAAAGTACCTAAAACTTTTGAAGAACTCGAAAAACTACCTGGTGTAGGACACAAAACAGCTAGTGTCGTGATGTCTCAAGGTTTTGGATATCCAGCTTTTGCCGTTGATACGCATATTCATAGACTCGCACAACGATGGGGTTTAACAAATGGGAAAAATGTAATTCAAACTGAAAAAGATTTAAAAAGAATATTCCCTAAAAAAACTTGGTCTAAGCTTCATTTGCAAATAATTTTTTATGGTAGAGAATATTGTAAGGCAAGAGATTGTTATGGTTTAAGTTGCAAAATATGCACTACTTGCTATCCAAATAGAAAAAAACCTGTTATTACCAAAAAAGCTTAATATGAAAATTTTAGGAATAGGAAACGCAATTGTAGATGTCATTTGTAAAGTAGATGACAATTTTATCACCAAAAACAATCTAACAAAGAGTACAATGAAATTATTCTTTGATGAAAATGAGTTCAAAAATTTAATAACAAATCTTAAAATTGAAAAAACTGTATCAGGAGGATCCGTAGCAAACTCTATAGTTGGATTATCTCAACTTGGAGATAAAGTTGGTTTTATAGGTAAAGTTTCTGATGATGAATTTGGTGGTAAATACGAGGAAGGTTTAAAAAAAGAAAATGTAAAATATTTTTATTCGAAAAAAAAAGAAGAATTACCAACTGGAACTTGTTTAATTTTAGTAACGCCAGACTCAGAGAGAACAATGTGTACTTTCCTAGGAACTGCAGGAAAAATTAATGAAAATGATGTTAGTTCTGATGCAATTAAAAAAAGTGAGATAATTTTTTTGGAAGGTTACTTATGGGATGAAGGAGAACCAAAGAAAGCATTCGATAAAGCTATAAATAATGCAAACAAAGTTGCTATGTCGCTCTCAGATCTATTTTGCGTAGATAGACACAAACCCCATTTTTTAAACTTAGTAAAAAACAAACTTGATATAACTTTTGCTAACGAACAAGAAATTACATCGTTAATTGATGCAAAAAATTTTAATGAAATTATAAACTTTTCAAAACGACTAAATAAATTAGTAATAATAACTAGAGGAGAAAAAGGAGCAGTTGCAGTCAATGGTGATGAAGTTAGTGAAAGTGAAGTACATAAAAATTTAAATATTATTGATCTTACAGGTGCAGGTGATCTTTTTGCTGCTGGTTTTTTGCACGGGCACGTTAACAAATTATCTACAAAAGAGTGTCTCGAAAAAGGTACTGAAATGTCATCAAAGGTAATCCAACAAATTGGAGCGAGACTGTAAATTTAACTTTTTTTTCTTTTAAAACTTCCTTTGCCTTTTTTGGGCTTTACTATTTTTGGTTTATATTTTTTAGTAAATAAATCTTTAGCAATTGGATTTTTCTTATTTGATTTGATAACCATTTTTTTCACTAATTATGAAATCTTTATCATTAAATGTATTTAAAATTTTTTTTCTTAATCTATAAATATGAGTTTCAACGGTATGAGTTTCTATATCAGACTGATAACTCCAAACTTTTTCTTGCAGCTCATCAATACTAACTGGTTTTTCTGATTTAGATAAATAAGTAAT
>CACJMB010000017.1 GCA_902594405.1 uncultured Pelagibacteraceae bacterium
CTTTAGTATAAATGTTAAAATCGATAGAAGGCAATTTTGATAATCCAGAAGTTAATGAGCTTCTAACCAAACATTTTGTAGAGCTTAGAGCTGCTTCTCCAGAAGGAAGTGCTCACGTCCTAGATATTCCAGGTTTAAAAGTACCATCAATTAAATTTTGGAGTTTGTGGGATAATGAAAAACTGATTGGTTGCGGTGCTTTAAAATTTTTAGATAAAGAACATGGGGAATTTAAATCGATAAGAATTCATGACAATTTTAGAAAGCAAGGGCAAGGGATTAATGTAATTAATCATTTAATTACTGAAGCTAAAAAACTTAAAATAAAAAGATTAAGTATTGAAACAGGAGCAGGTGATTTTTTTATACCAGCAAGAAAACTTTTCAAAAAAACTGGTTTTACAGTATGCGAGCCTTTTGCACACTATAAAGAAGACATCAATTCTGTTTATTTAACTAAGCTTATTGATGATAGTTAAAAATTATTTTTTAATTGTTGATCTATTTTGTTGACAAAACCCAATAAAATCTAAAGAAAGCCAATATTACTTAATTATAAGTAATAATTAAACATAACAAAAAGTAAGAAGAAAAATATGAGTCTACAAGGTAAAGTAAAGTGGTTCAATCCAACCAAAGGTTTTGGTTTTATTGAAAGAGAAGATAAAGAAAAAGATGTGTTTGTACATGTTTCAGCGGTAAGAGATGCTGGTATGAACGGTTTAGATGAGGGTCAAGCTTTGACTTTCGATGTTGAAGATGGTCCTAAAGGTCCTTCAGCAGTTAACTTAAAAACTGCATAATTTCACAACTTCCTATTGGCTGAAAAATTTAATTAAGAATAACTAATTTAATATTCAGCCAATACCTTATTTAATAACAACCTTTAAACACAATTATTAACTATAGATTTAAATTAAAAAATTAATAAGTTAATCAAAGTTATGATCGGAATTTTAGGTGGAATGGGGACTCAAGCAGGTCTTGATTTTTGTAACAAGCTTGCTGTCCTGAATAGAGGAAAAATTGATCAAGAGTATCCATTATTTTTACTTTATAACAAATCAAATATTCCTGGGAGACCTGAGTCTATTGGCTCTCAAACTAAAAATCTTTCAAACAAATCTACAAATAAAACAAGTAGAGCAAAATATAACAAGGTTTTAAAGAGTTTGCTGAAAGGTTGTAAGCTACTAGAAAAAAATAAATGTAAATTTATAGTTATTCCTTGTAACACAGCTCATTATTGGTTTGATGATTTACAAAAAAAGATCCATATTCCAATAATCAATATGCCAAAAGAGGTTTTCAAATTTACTAAAAAAAAATGTAGAAAAAACTCAAAAGTTGGTTTGTTAGCAACTGAAGGTACTCTTAAAACAGGAGTTTATAAAAAATTTTTTGAAAAAGATTATCAATTAATAGAGCCATCTCAAAAAATACAAAAATTGTCAGTTAATAAAGCAATTAAATTGGTCAAAATGGGTAATGTAAAGGCAGCAGCAAAAGCAATTAAACCTGCAATTGATTCATTAATTAAAATGAAGTGTAAAAAAATTATTTTAGGTTGTACAGAGCTACCTATTGCAATTTTTGCTTTTAAATCATTTAAAAATGTTAAATCCTCAAAAGTTTTCTTAGATCCTAACTTAATTTTGGCTCATTCAGCTATGGTCAAGCATAAAAATTAGTTTATGTCTAACAAGACTGATAGGCCATATGTGTTGAGAGCTGCTGAATTTGTTTATTCAAATATAATAGAAATTAAAAAACAAAATCCTGAAATCAACAATATTCAGGCATTTGAAATTTTTATGACTACTAAAGAATATGAAATTTTAAGTTCTGGAGAATTTCATGATAAATGGTTTTTAGAACTTAAGAATAATAAATTTATTGACCAAATAACTAAAAAAAAAATAAATGAAGAAACTTTAAGACTTTTAGAATTACAAAAAGATTCTATGGTAAAATTTTTAATGAAGATACCAAAGCTTTACTATACTAAAAGTCATTTTCCACTAGAAATTTCACAAAGAGCTTTTGATCACTTGTGGAGGGTTTGTGAAAGCTATGAAATGTGGTGCAAGGAAACTAAACAAGAAAATTTGATATATCTTAATATTATTGAGTAGTATTATTTATATTGAGTATTGATCTAGTAACCTCTATTCGCTTTTTAAGCAATTTTTGTAAATTTTGATTATCTAATTTTTGTCTAGTCATTTTAATTCTTGTTTCAACTAATTGTCTTAAATCTTCATCAAAAGAATTTTTTTTAATTTTATTATCTTTTTCTTCAATTAATGTATCTTTAATTAAAGCTAAAGAATTCTTTCCAGTTTCTTTTTCTATTCTTTGATTAATTATATATTGAGCACCTGCTTTATAGACATTACCCGAAGTAAGAGCTGTAACACCTGGACCAACAAATGAAAGAATGGGTACAAAACCTGTCAAAAAGAAAAAAGACAGTATAATTGTTAAAATTCTAAATAGCCTAAAGTTCATAGCTGAACATTAAGTGATTTGGCATTTTGTTTCTACATCTAATTTGTTCATTATAGGTACTGATTTGTTTGATTTTATTTAATTTATTTGTTTATTAAACATGATGATTAAAATATTCCCTTTTATATTTATACTTTTATGGTCTTCTGCTTTCATAACAACCAAACCTATTATAGACAACAGTGATCCATTTGCGGCTCTAGCTTTTAGATTTGCTTTAGTTGCTTTAGGTTTTTTTTTATTTTCTATTTATTCAAAACAAAAAATTCTAGTAAGCAAAAGAAATTTTTTTGAATCTTTTTTTAGTGGTGTCTTGTTTCATGGGTTTTATCTTGGAGGTGTCTTTTACTCAATTTCAATAGGCATGCCTACAGCAATTGCAGCTTTAATTGTAACCCTTCAACCAATTCTCACAAATGCATTAAGTGGTCCAATATTAAATGAGAAAGTATCTACAAAACAATGGATAGGTGTTTTATTGGGATTTGCTGGCGCAGGACTTGTATTAGGTTTTGATGTTGGTTCAAAAATACCAGCAGCAGGATTGATAGCAACTATAATAGCTTTATTAGCAATAACATTTTCAACTTTATGGCAAAAAAAATTAAGCAACAACTTGCCTCTATCTGTAAGTAATATGAACCAAGCTGTTGGTGGATGTATATTTCATTTATCAATAATTATTTTGTTTGTTGATCCATATATTGATTTCTCACAAACATTTATTATTGCAATGAGCCATCAAATATTTTTGGTATCATTTGGAGCATTTACAATATTAATGTTTTTAATTAAAAATAATTCAGCAAGCAAAACTGTTTCTATATTTTTTTTAATTCCAGCAACTTCTGCTTTTATGGCATGGCTTTTCTTAAATGAAAGTTTAACTAGCTTAGATTTAATTGGATTTCTAATAACTTCTATCGGCGTTTATATTGCAACAAGAGATTGAAGATTTAGGCTTATATAGATTTAAAGCCAAACTCTAGAGATGCGTCAGTAATTGAGTGATATAAAGACTCGCCAAAACTTCTTAGAGCAAATAATCTTAATTTATTTGGATTTTCACTCAACCTATCTACAGTGAAAGCTATTCCATTATAAGTTGAGTTAATCGAATTATTTATATTTAATGTATTAAAATTAAAAGGACATCCTTTTTTCAAAACTTCTATCGCATCATTTCCTTCGATTTCAATAATAGCTCTAGAATGAGATAAATCTGTTACAGCAAAATCTGTATCTTTAAATTTATCTACTATATTTTTTATTAAATCTTTTTTTGTTGAAACTAAAAGCCAATTTTTTGGTCCATTCCACATAATTCTTGTATTTTCATTAAATACTACGGTTAAAGGTTCATTTTTTAATTTTAAACCATCAATATCAATACCCTCAATTGAAAGTGAAGAATTTTTGTACTGAACTATTTGAACAATTAATAAATTTTTGATTTCAGATATTTTAAGTAAATCATTTTCATTTTTACCTTCATAATCTCCGAATTGACCTTTTGCATGAACATTTGATAGAGCTGAAATTAATGTCATGATCTAACTCTTTCACCTTTCGGGTCTACATAATGTGATGAAACTATCTCAACTGGTATTACTTTGTTTTTAAGTGGGGACATCGCAAAAAGCTTTTGACCGATCATATTTTTTCCATCTTTCAAAATTGCCAAAGAAAAAGGATTATCATATTCAACACTCCAACAAGATGCAGAGATATGACCTAATTTTGGATTTGGTAGCGGTGCTTTATCATCTTTAACCAAATGAGAGCCTTCTGGTATACTTGTTTGTTTATCTAACGGAACTACCCCGACTATTCTTTGTCTATCTTCAGCTGTAAATGCAGATCGTTGTAATGATCTTTTTCCAATAAAATCTTTCTTTTTACTTACAAGACCTTCTAAAGCGTTATCGTATGGAATCGTTCTACCATCAAGTTCTGATCCAGCAACATGTCCCATTTCAATTCTAAGAGTTGATAATGCTTCTGTTCCATATGGTTGAATGTTAAATTCTTTACCAACTTCCATTATTTTTTCCCACATAAAATTTCCATAATCAGACTCTACATTTACTTCATAAGCAAGCTCGCCCGAAAACGAAATTCTAAATATTCTTGCTTTAACACCAAACAAATCTTCCTCCATGTAGCCCATAAAAGGTAAGCCTTCATTTGATACATCAGAGTTTGGAAATAATTTTTGTAATAAATCTCGAGATTTAGGTCCAGCGATAGCTGCTCCAGCCCATTGTTCTGTCGTTGAAACTACATTCACATTTAATTCAGGCCAAACTAGTTGCAAATAATATTCTAAATGAGAAAGAACGTTTGCCGCTTGAGCTGTAGTAGTGGTCATATGATAATGATTTTCTGAAATTCTTGTAGTTGTACCGTCATCCATAACAATTCCATCTTCTCTTAACATTACACCATATCTAGCTTTACCAACTGGTAGCTTCAACCATGCATTTGTATAAACTCTGTTTAATAACTCTGCTGCATCGGGGCCTTTGACATCAATTTTTCCTAAAGTTGTTACGTCACAAACTCCTACATTTGTTCTCACATTTTTTGCTTCTCTTTTAGAGGCCTCAAATAAATTTTCATTTCCTCTTTTATAATATCTTGGTCTTAACCAAACACCCGCATCAACAAAAACTGCATTATTTTTTTCATGCCATGAATGCATTGGAGATTTTCTTGTTGGTTTTGAATTTTTTCCAACTTCTCTTCCTACTATTGCTCCAATAGAAACTGGAGTATATGGAGGTCTAAAAGTTGTATGACCTACTGCAGGAACTACTTTGTTTTCAATTTCGGATACTAATTGCAATCCATTTAAATTACTTGTTTTTCCTTGATCTGTTGCCATTCCCAGAGTGGTATATCTTTTAACGTGTTCAATTGATCGATACCCTTCTCTTAAAGCTATTTCTACATCAGATACCGCTACATCATTTTGAAAATCTAAAAATCTTTTATAATTTTTACCTTTTGGTAATGGAACACACCAAAACTTATCATGTTGACAAGATTTCTTTTCAACAACATTTGGAATAGCTATGTTATTATCATTTTCAGTAATTTTTTTTGATAATTCACTTCCTGCTGTAAATGACGTTTT
>CACJMB010000018.1 GCA_902594405.1 uncultured Pelagibacteraceae bacterium
ATTTTTTATTGTTTATTTTGAAACCAGCAAAAAAAGTGTTTTGAAATTTATAAAATTATATAAACTTAATTTTATTTACTTTGCTCTATTAAGTATTTTTTTCATTTTCGCAATGAATCCTATCTTTTGGCATAACCCATTAGAAATATTTAATTCTGTTAAATGGATGAGCAAATATCAGCAAGATATATGTACCTTAACACTTGGTGATTGCATGAAATCCTTAAACTTACCATCCAGTTATTATTTTATATGGTTATTTTTTAAGTTACCAATTTTAATTATTTTTGGTTTATTAATTTTCCCAATTGTAGAAAAAAAATTTTTAGATAATGAACTTAATAAAGTTTTTATTTACTCTTTTTTAATTACTATTGCCTCAATTTTAATTTTATTTATTTTTTTTAATGTAGCTGTTTATGATGAAATTAGACACTTAATGTTTTTAGTTCCCTTGTTATTTTTAGTATCTTTACATAACCTATATTTATTTAATAAAACATTATTTTCTTATTTAGGTTCATTAGTAATAGTTTTTTTTATTTTTGAAAATTTTGCCGTAAATCCATATCAGTATACTTGGATGAATTCATTTTCAAAATTTTACAACATAAATAAAACATTTGAAGTTGACTATTGGGGTATAAGTAACAAGAGTTTATATAGTACAATCGATAATCATTCCATCCAGAATAACTTAGATAAAAACACTTGTGTTTTTGGAGATTTATATTCTAGTGCTTTTTTAGGAAACAAAAATTTTAATTGTTTTAAATCTTACAGTGAATTAGATTCTGCTAATAATAGACCTTTTTACGTTTTGAAAAATGTAAAGAATTTTAAAAGATCTGATCCTAAAAACTGCGAAATAATAAGCATGGAAAATTATTACTATTCATTTAGTAAGCAAAAGATTAATGTCGGTTCAGCTTGGTATTGTGATTAATTTTCACTTTCCTTTAATTCAATCATTATTTTATTTATAAATTGATTAATTAATTTAGCATCTTCTTGGGATAGGTATCTTTCTTTTTTAATCGCTTTTTTAATTTCTTCTCTTAACTTCTCAACACCCTCTTTACGACCTTCTTTACTTAATAACATATCTCCTTGTGAAGAAAATTTTTTAATTTGTTTTGCTATAGTAAATTCATAAACTAAGACGATAGCAATTACTGCGATTATAGTTTTATATAAAAATTGTTTCATTAACTATTTAAGAAAGTTAATTAATTTTTGTTTTTAAAATTAATATTTTTTTCTTCAAAAAGTTTAGTTAGCTCGCCACTTTCATACATCTCTTTTACAATATCACAGCCACCCACAAATTCATTTTTTACATAAAGTTGTGGAATTGTTGGCCAATCACTAAAAACTTTAATGCCTTCTCTTAAATTTTGATTTTCTAAAACATTTATACCTTTAAAATTTACTTCTAGGATTTTTAAAATATTTGAAGTAGCCATTGAAAATCCACATTGTGGAGCGTCAGGTGTGCCTTTCATAAACAAACATACTTCGTTGTTTTCAATTTCATTTTTTATTAAATCATTTGTTTGTTGATCCATTTAACTCTCCTTTGTTTTAATTGCTAATGCATGTAGTTCATTGCCCATTCTACCTTTTAATGAGTTGTAAACCATTTTATGTTGCTCAATTTTACTTTTTCCAGAAAATTGAGAAGAGGTAACGGTAGCTGAATAATGATTTCCATCACCTGCTAAATCTTGTATTTCAACAATTGCATCTGGCATTGCCTCTTTTATAAAATTCTCAATTTCTTTTAAATCCATCGCCATTATTTACTCATATAGTTTGTTAGCCAACTTTTATTAGAAGTTGATAATTCGTCAATTGTAACTTTTGTCTTATCATTAATATATAGTTCATTTTCAGTAATAGTACCAAGTTCATCAAAATGGACTGCATTTTTATTCAATATATCTGCTACTTTTTTAAAATCTTTTCTGCTTATTTCCAGAATATATCTACCTTGATCTTCAGCAAACAAGTATTCTATTTCATTAATTAGATATTTAGGTTTTTTAATATTTATTCCTTTTTTTCCTTTAATACACATTTTTGCTAATGCAGTAATTATACCTCCCAAAGAAACGTCATGAGCACTTTTTATTAAATTATTATCAATCAATTTGAGTAAAGTTTCTCCATTATTTTTTTCATTAAATAAATTTACTTCAGGTGGAGGTCCATTTTTTTCATCTAAAATCGTTCTTGCAAATAAACTTTGATCAATATGTCCTTCAGTTTTTCCAATCACTAAAACTAAATTATCAACTTCTTTAAATTCCATAGTAATCATATTTTTATAATCCATGATTAATCCAACTCCACCAATTGCAGGCGTAGGTTTTATACCTTCATCTTTTGTTTGGTTGTAGAAAGATACATTCCCAGAAACTACTGGGAATTTCAAATATTCGCTAGCTTCACCAATACCCTGAACACATTCAACAAACTCTCCCATGTTTTCTTCATTTTCAGGACTACCAAAATTTAAACAATTAGTAATAGCAATTGGTTTTGCACCAACAGATATAAGATTTCTAAAACTTTCACAAACTACTTGCTTTCCACCAGTTAAAGGGTGCGCCCAACAATAAACTGCAGAAGAATCTACAGAAGCAGCTACAGCTTTATCCGTTCCATGAACTCTTACAACACCAGCATCTCCACCAGGCTTTTGTATTGTATCTCCCATAACTGTATGATCATACTGTTGCCAAATCCATTCTTTGCTGCATACGTTTGGATTAGCTAAAATTTTCTTTAATACATCAATAATTTTTAAATGTTTAATGTCTTCTTTTTTAATTTTATTCTTTTTAGGCAGTTTTGCTTTTTTCCATTTACGATCATACATAGGAGAGTTTTCCACCAAAGTATTAACTGGAATGTCTGCAACTTTTTCTTCATCAAAATAAAGTTCTATTTTTTTAGATTTAGTAGTTTTTCCAATCACTGCAAAATCTAAGTTCCATTTATCAAATATTTTTTTTGCATGTTCTTCTTTGCCGTTTTCTAGAACAATCAACATTCTTTCTTGGCTCTCAGAAAGCATAATTTCATAAGGTGTCATCTTAGCTTCTCTACAAGGCACTTTGTTTAAATTAATTTCAATACCAAGGTTTCCTTTTGAAGCCATTTCAATACTTGAAGAAGTTAGGCCAGCAGCACCCATATCTTGAATAGCTATAATTGAGTCTCCTGCCATTAACTCTAAACAAGCTTCTAGTAAAAGTTTTTCAGTAAACGGATCTCCAACTTGAACTGTTGGTTTCTTTTCTTCAATTTTTTCATCAAAGCTAGCTGAAGCCATACTTGCACCATGTATTCCATCTCTACCAGTTTTAGACCCAACATAAATAACTGGTTTATTTAAACCTGCAGCTTTAGAGTAAAAAATCTTATCTTTTTTGACCAATCCTAATGTCATAGCGTTAACCAAAATATTTCCATTATAAGAGCTATCAAAACTTGTTTGGCCAGCAATTGTAGGAACACCCATACAATTTCCATAACCACCTATTCCATGAACAACTCCTCTTAATAAATTTTTCGTTTTTTTATGTTGCGGTGATCCAAAATGAATAGAGTTTAAGTTAGCTATTGGTCTTGCACCCATTGTAAATACATCACGCATTATACCACCAACACCAGTAGCTGCTCCTTGGTACGGTTCAATAAATGAGGGATGATTGTGGCTTTCTATTTTAAAAACTATTGCATCATTATCCTCAATATCAATAACACCAGCATTTTCTCCAGGACCTTGAATAACTTTTTTTCCTTTAGTAGGTAGTTTTTTTAAATGCAATCTTGATGATTTATAAGAACAATGCTCATTCCACATTGCAGAAAAAATCCCCAGTTCTGTGATATTAGGTGTTCTCTTTAATAGCTCACAGATTTTAGCGTATTCATCTT
>CACJMB010000019.1 GCA_902594405.1 uncultured Pelagibacteraceae bacterium
ATAAATTTTGAATAAGTTAAGCCCTCGGCTCTAACTCCAGCATTGATTCTCTGTATCCACAATGATTTAAAATCTCTTTTTTTATTTCTTCTGTCTCTGTAAGCGTATTGCATGGATTTTTCCATAGCTTGCTTAGCAACTCTAATAGTATTTTTTCTTCTACCCCATTGACCTTTTACAGCTTTTAAAACTTTTTTATGCTTAGCTTTGCTAGTTACACCTCTTTTAACTCTTGCCATTATTAACCTCTTAAACTGTAAGGCATGTATGACTTAACAATTTTTCCATCTTGTTTAGACAATGTTGTAGTGCCTCTTAGTTTTCTTATTTGTGAATTCGTTCTTTTAATCATGCCATGTCTTTTACCTGCCTGAGCAGAAATAACTTTGCCCTTAGCGGATATTTTAAATCTTTTTTTTGCTGAGCTTTTTGTTTTAAGTTTTGGCATAATTCTGCGGACTTATACAAAGAAAGATATAATTTTACAACCTCTATTAAGGCTTATAAAGGCTGAATTACCATGATCATTTGCTTTCCATCAAACTTGGGATGCAATTCTACCTTACCGATATCCTTCATATCTTCTTTAATTTTGCCCATTAGTTCATTTCCTAGATGAGAATGCTGAAGTTCTCTGCCTTTAAATCTAATAGTGAATTTAACTTTATCTCCTTTAGCTATAAATTTTTTAGCATTTTTGACTTTAAACTCATAATCATGAGTTTCCGTAACAGGTCTCATTTTAATTTCTTTTAAAGAAACAATTTTTTGTTTTTTTTTTGCAAGATTTGCTTTTTTCTGAGCATCATACTTATATTTACCCATATCCATTATTTTACATACAGGAGGATTTGCATTAGGCGCTATTTCAATTAAATCTAAACCTTGATTTTTTGCCATGGAAATAGCTTCATTGGTATTCATCACTCCAAGATTTTCTCCATCACTTGCTATAACTTGTACATCAGGAGAAGAAATTCTATTATTAGATCTTGGACCTCTGTCCTTGGTTCTTCTTTGAAAATAATTTTGTTTGAAGTCTGCCACTTAGTTTGATGATGCTTTGTTTAAAGCAGAGAATTTTTTTAAGAATTGATCTATATCCATATTTTCTTGTTTATTAGAGTCTAATCTTCTAATCGTTACTGAATTGGAGTCAACTTCTTTTTTACCACAAATTAATAAAAGCGGTATTTTTGCTAAAGAATGATCTCTAATTTTATAATTTAAATTATGATTTTTTAAATCTACTGCAGAACTTATACCTGAATTTTTAATTTTATTTGATACCTCGACCGCATAGTCATTAAATTCTTCTGAAATAGGTATTACCATAGTCTGCAATGGAGATATCCAAAATGGAAACTTGCCTGCATAGTTTTCAATTAAAATTCCAATAAATCTCTCTAGGGAACCAAATAATGCTCTATGTAACATAACAGGAACTTTTTTAGTTCCATCTTTGTCAACGTAAGAAGCATCTAATCTTCCAGGTAAATTTAAATCTACCTGTAAAGTTCCACATTGCCAATCTCTGCCAATAGCATCTCGTAAAACAAATTCAATTTTAGGTCCATAAAATGCTCCCTCACCTTTATTAATGGTATATTCTAATTTAGAAGCTTTAACAGCTTCAAGTAAAGAGGCTTCTGCTTTATCCCATACTGCATCATCACCAACTCTTACTTCTGGTCTGTCTGCATATTTTAGAATTACATTTTCGAATCCAAGGTCTTTATAAATATCTAGTATTAAATTTGTAACAATTAAACATTCACTAGTAATTTGATCTTCTGTACAAAAAATATGGGCATCATCTTGAGTAAAGGCTCTTACTCTTAATAAACCATGCAAAGCGCCTGATGGCTCATAACGATGAACTTTTCCAAATTCAGCAAAACGTAAAGGAAGATCTCTATAACTTTTTAGGCCTTGATTAAATACCTGGATATGACCAGGACAATTCATCGGTTTAATTGCAAAAACTTTCTCATCTGGTGTTTCAGAAGTGTACATATTTTCTCCATATTTTTCCCAATGCCCAGATTTCTCCCATAGTTGTCTATCTAATACCTCTGGAGTATTTACCTCTTTATAACCAGCAGCATCTTGTCTGCTTCTCATATAGTTAATGAGCTTTTGAAATAAACCCCATCCTCTTTCATGCCAAAATACTGAGCCAGGGCTTTCTTCTCTAAAATGAAATAAATCCATTTCTCTACCTAATTTTCTATGATCTCTTTTTTCCGCTTCTTCTATTCTTTTCAAATATTCATCTAGATCTTTTTGAGTTGCCCAACTCGTACCATAAATTCGTTGCAACATTTCATTATTAGAGTCTCCTCTCCAATATGCTCCTGACACTTTTGTAAGTTTAAAATATTTTCCTATTTTACCTGTAGAGGAAAGGTGTGGACCCCTACATAAATCATGCCATTTTCCATGAAAATAAATTGATACATCTTCGTTTTCAGGTATTGCTTCAATCAACTCAGCTTTATAAATTTCTCCTTTTTTTTTAAAATGGCTAATTGCTTTGTTTCTTTCCCAAACTTCTCTTTTTGTTATTTCATTCCTATCAACAATCTCTTTCATTTTATTTTCAATTTTTACTAGATCATCCTCTGTAAATGGTTCTTTTCTAGCAAAGTCGTAATAAAATCCATTTTCTATAACTGGTCCAATTGTAACTTGTGTGCCAGGAAACAATTCTTGAACAGCCATAGCTAAAATATGGGCTGTATCATGCCTTATAGTTTCCAAGCCCTCAGGATTTTTTGAGGTAAAAATTTTTACAGAACAATCATTTTCAATTAGAAAATCAAGATCTTTAAGTTCACCATCAACACTTATGACCATGGCTTGTTTAGCTAACGATTTGCTAATTTTTTCAGCTACTTCTAGTCCAGTAACTTTATTAGGAAAATCAATATTGTTTCCGTCGGGTAATGTTATTATCGGCATTTAATTTAATAATCTCTTATACTCTGAATAAGTAGAAAAGCACATTTTTTCAACATTAAATTTTTGAACTATGTTTTTTCTTCCCTCGTTACCAATTGATTTTAATACAGTTTCATCCATATTAAGAGTTCTTAATATTTTATTACTTAATGATTTAGCATTTCCTGCTTCATATAAAAAACCAGTTTTTTCATCAATTATTGTTTCATTAGAACCTCCAATGTTGCTTGCTATAATTGGTTTTTCCATCGATTGTGCTTCAACAGCAACTCTACCAAAAGCCTCTGGTTCGGTTGAGGCTGAAACAATAATATCAGAAACTTTATAAGCTAATGCCATATCCTTACAATGATCTATGAATCTTATTTGTTTAGACAATCTGTATTGCTCCGAAAGTCTTATTAATTTTTTCTTATATAAATCTCTACCTTGATCACTACCTAGAATGACAGCATAAAAAGCTTCATAACCTAGTTCTATATTCACTAAATTAATAGCCTCTATA
>CACJMB010000020.1 GCA_902594405.1 uncultured Pelagibacteraceae bacterium
TTGTCTTCCAGATCTTCCTCTAGCCTGATTATCTACTCTTCTAGACTCCATCCTCTCTGTACCAATAACAAATAAACCACCTAAGGATTTAATTTTATCTTTATTTATTTTAAGTTGGTCCTCTGGAATAGAACCTTTTTTACCACCAAGTTGAATATCAACTCCTCTTCCAGATATACTTGTTGTAATAATTACTGAACTTTCTTTTCCTGCATTTGCAATTATCTCAGCTTCATTTTCATGATTTTTTGCGTTTAACACCACATGTTTAATATTCTTTTGATCTAACAAATTTGAATAAACTTCAGATTTATTAATGCTTGAAGTAAATACTAAAATAGGCTGACCTAATTTATTTCTTTCAATTATTTTTTCTATAATTGCTTCATTCTTTTCCTTTTCTGTTCTAAAAATTAAATCATTAAAATCCTTTCGGATCATCTCTTTGTTTGTTGGGATAACAACAACAGGTAAATTATAAATTTCAAAAAATTCTTCAGACTCTGTAGCAGCTGTACCAGTACAACCAGATATTTTTTTATAAAGTTTAAAATAATTTTGATAAGTTATTGAAGCTAACGTTTGATTTTCTGCCTGTACTTGAATTTTTTCTTTGGCCTCCAAAGCTTGATGCAAACCATCTCCAAAACGTCTGCCTTCTAAAATTCTTCCAGTAAGCTCATCAATAATTTTAAGACTTCCATCTTTAACAATATAATCTCTACCTTTTTCAAATAAATGATTTGCTCTTAAAGCTTGATTAACATGGTGAACTAAATGTAAGTTTTCTGGGTCATAAAAATTATTATTTTTTAGAATTCCTGCGTTAGAAAAAAGTTTTTCAACACTATTAATTCCATCATTTGTCAATAAAATACTCTTTTCTTTTTCATCTATTTCAAAGTCTTTATTATTTAAGATTCTAATTAGTTTATCAATGGCTAGATATTGGGCCGTTTTATCTTCAGCTGCTCCAGAAATTATCAAAGGTGTTCTTGCTTCATCTATCAAACAAGAATCTATTTCATCAACTATTGAAAAATTATGATCTCTCTGAACCATTTGCTCTTCAGAAAATTTCATATTGTCTCTTAAGTAATCAAAGCCCAATTCACTGTTAGTTGCATAGGTAACATCACAATTATAGTTTTTTTTACGTTCAGCATCATCCTGATAGTTGTTAATAAAACCCGATGTAAGACCTAGAAAATTATAAATTTGTCCCATTTCAATTGAGTCTCTTTTTGCAAGATAATCATTTACAGTTACTATATGAACACCCTTTTCGCTTAATGCATTTAAGTACGCAGCGAGTGTTATGGTTAAAGTTTTTCCTTCTCCAGTTCTCATCTCAGCTATTTTGCCTTGATGTAAAGCTACACCTCCGATTAACTGAACATTAAAATGTCTTTCATTTCTTGTTCTTTTGGCGGCCTCCCTTACTAAAGCAAAAGCTGCAGGAAGTAATTCATCTAAAGGTTTTCCATTTTTTATTTGATTTTTAAATTCGTTTGTTTTTTTTGGAAAGTCGGCATCATTTAAATTTTTAAAATCCTTCTCATGTGAGTTTATTTTTTCTACAATTTTACCAATTCTATCTAGCTCTTTTTTATTACTAGATTTAATAAATTTTGTTATTAAATTTAATGGGTTAAACATTACTATTTGATTTATTCTTTATTTATATTGTTTAATATATGTATTAAATAAATAATTTAAACAATATGGGAATTAATTTAGCAAATTTTTTATCATCTCAATCAAAAAATACTAAAATGATTGATTTTCAAGACCTTGATCATCTAGATGGTCTTTCAATTTCAGTTGTTTCAGCAAATTTATATAAAGATATCAGAGATGATTTAACTATGTTTTATTTTAGAGAAGGTGCAAATTATGCTTCTGTTTATACTCAGTCAAAAATAGTATCTGAAAATATAAAATGGAATATTAATCAAAGACCAAAAAAAATATATTCTCTAATTATAAACACAAGAAATGCTAATGCTTTCACTGGGAAGCAAGGGTATGAAAGTTTAAAAAAAATAGCAGATTTAACTGCAAAACAATTAAATAAAAAACAAGAGGAAGACGAGGAATATCCAAAGAAGATTTCTATAAAAAATATAATTTTTGGTTGCACGGGTACTATTGGAGAAATTTTTCCATATGAAAAGATTTCTAATAATATTCCAAATTTAATAAAAAAAATTAATTATACTCAAAATAAATTTATTTGGATGAAGGCAGCACTTGCAATCATGACTACGGATACAAAGCCAAAATTAGCTATGGAGGAATGTTATATTGGAAGTGAAAAAGTAAAAATATATGGAATAGCTAAAGGTTCTGGAATGATACACCCGAATATGGCTACAACACTTGCATATATATTTACTGACGCAACTTTATCTAATGAAATTTTAGGAAAGCTATTAAAAAAAAATATAACCAATACATTTAATGCTATTTCTTGTGATGGGGACACTAGCACTAATGATATGGCAACTATCTTTGCAACTAATGAAGTAAAAAACTCTCAAGTAAAAAGTGTGAATGAAAATAAAATTAAAAATTTTGATAAAGCTTTAAATAATGTTCTTTTGAATTTGGCTAAAAGGGTTGTTTCAGATGGTGAAGGAGCATCAAAATTCATAACAATTAATGTTAGCAAATGTAAAAATGAGATAGACGCCAAAAAAATTGCATTCTCAGTTGCAAATTCTCCATTAGTGAAAACTGCAATTGCTGGAGAAGATCCAAATTGGGGCCGAGTTATAATGGCAATCGGTAAAGCTGGTCCTAAAATAAATTTAAATAAATTATTAATTAAATTTGGAAATATAACAATTGTAGAAGGTGGAAAATTAAATCAAAGCTATGATGAAAAACAAACATCAGATTATATGAAATCTGAAAATATAGAAATAAATATTGAAATTTTTACAGGAAAGAAAAATTTCAAAGCTTTTACAATGGACTTAACCAAAAAATATATTGAAATTAATGCAGATTACAGATCTTAACTTATTGAAAAATTTAATTGAATAATTAATTAATAATTATGATCAAATATAGACTCGTTTGTCAAGAT
>CACJMB010000021.1 GCA_902594405.1 uncultured Pelagibacteraceae bacterium
AAAATGAAAATAGGAATTGCTGGACACCCGGAGGGGAGTCCTGATATATCCGACTCAGAATTAGAAAAAGCTATGATAGATAAAAAGCCTTATGCTGATTATATTGTAACTCAGTGGTTACTTGATCCTCAGCCTATTATAGATTTTATTTCTAAGCAAAGCGTACCAGTGCATGTGGGAATTACTGGGCCATTAAAAATATCTAGTTTAATTAAATTTGCTAATATTGTTGGGGCAAAAAATTCCTTAAACTTTCTTAAATCTAATTTTAGTAAGGCATTAGATTTATTGAAACCTAAAGACCCTAATGATTTAATTGGGAAAGTTAAATCGCACACTGATAACTTCCACATTTATACATTCGGCGGCTTGAAGGAAACTAACAAGTGGTTGAAGGAGAATAGTTATGTCTAAAGAATTTGACTATACTAAAGTACAACATGTTACTTCTGTTGATCAATCAGATAGAGAAGTACCATACAATTTAAGACAGAGTGGGCCAACTAAAGTTGAATTATTAATTTCAACAAGGGTAAGAAAGTCACCTTATTGGCATTTATCAATGCAGGCAGGTTGTTGGAGAGCAACTGTATACAATCGAATTTATCATCCAAGAGGTTATGTAAAACCTGAAGATGGTGGAGCAATGGTTGAATATGATGCAATCGTAAACCATGTAACAATGTGGAATGTAGCTGTTGAAAGACAAATAAGAGTTAAAGGTCCGGATGCAGAAAAATTTACTGATTACGTTATAACAAGAGATGCAACAAAAATTTCTCCTATGAGAGCAAGATATGTAATCTTATGTAATGCTTATGGAGGAGTTTTAAATGATCCTATTCTTTTAAGAATTTCAAAAGATGAATTTTGGTTTTCATTGTCAGACTCTGATATTGGAATGTATTTACAAGGTGTAAATGCGGATGGAAGATTTAACTGTACAATTGAAGAAATTGATGCATGTCCAGTACAAATTCAAGGTCCTAAATCAAAAGCTTTAATGAAAGATCTTTGTGGAGACAAAGTTGATTTTGATAATATGCCTTTCTATGGATTAGCAGAAGCAACAATTGGTGGAAGAAGTTGTGTAATTTCTCAATCTGGTTTTTCAGGAGAAGCTGGTTATGAGATATATTTAAGAAATGCAACTTTATATGCTGAAGATATGTGGAATGCTGTATTGGATGCAGGAAAAAAACATAACTTAATGGTTATTGCACCTGCGCACCACAGAAGAATACAAGCTGGTATTCTTTCTTGGGGGCAAGACATGGATCAACAACATAATCCGTTTCAATGTAATTTAGGTTATCAAGTTTCATTATCTGGTAAGGGTGAATGGAATAAAAAAGCTGACTATGTTGGTAAAGCTGCATTAGAGAAAATGAAAGCAGACATAAAAGCTGGTCAAAAACCATACAAACTTCAATTAGTTGGGATGGAATTGGGTGGTAAGCCTATTGACGATTATGCGCCAGACTTTTGGTTAGTATCACCAGAAAGTGGTGGAGATCCAGTCGGATTTATTACATCACCATGGTGGCATCCAGAAAAGAAAACTAATATTGCTATGGGTTATGTTCCATTTGATGGAACTTTAAACCCTAATGGATTTCCAAAAGGTAAAGTTGGAACTAAGTTTAAAGTTCATCTTCCAGAAAAATACTCGGACACTCCAGGAACACCTGTAGATGCTGTGGTTGTGGATATTCCATTCAAAGAGTCTTTCAACGCAAATACAAGAGAAGTTGTAAAAGGCTAAAATTTACTATGGGGGAGCTAATTTCAGCTCCCCTTTTCAATTCTAATGACCAAAAGTTTTTTAATAGCAGTTTGCATTATCATTGCTATTGCTTTAATAATATTTCCATTAATTGTTTCTTATAAAGCTCAAAAAAATAAAAATAAAAAAAATTAATGTTTGCTGAATTTTTAAATATAATTTTTAAGTCAATAAAATTAGACAAAACTCTTTATTCAGATAATAAAAATTTTGGAGAAGCATCAATATACTTTGCTGGGATCATAATGATCCTAGATGGTATCGCTGGCGCAGTAGCAGCTAATACCATAATCAAAACAGCTATTGCTATGTCTGGTCTAACTGCAATAGTTACTTGGCTAATATGGGCGATTTTTATTTTTGTAATTGGAGTTAAATTATTTCCTGATAAGCAAACCAAAGTTTCATTCAAAAAAGTTTTAACAGCTGTTGGATTTGCACATGCTCCTGGTTTATTAAGATTTTTTGCGGTCACACCAGATTTAATGATACCAATAATTTTTCTTACTCAGTTCTGGATTTTTGCAGGATTAATAATTTCAACTAAACAAATATTGAGTTTAAAATCTAATTTTAAATCTTTTGGTATTGTACTTTTATCCTTTTTAATTATTGCATTTTTATCTATCTCATTTGTGATGAGTAGAATGAATATGCTTCCAATTAGTCAAATCAGTTAAAGTGGAAAAATAGTCTTAGATACTCTACAAGATTTACATAATTTAAACCCGGTAAGAATTAAATTTTGAGTAACACTTTCGTCTTCCTCTTTGCATTCATCACAA